>NZ_JPVN01000008.1 GCF_000772945.1 Ureibacillus manganicus DSM 26584 | reverse complement strand
CCCCACAGTGGACTTCCACCACCTAGATAGTTGCCATGCCTGGCACACACAAAAAAGACATTAATCCTTCTTGGATTAATGCCCGGTTAATTAATGCTAACTCATAATAAAGTTAAATTGGTTAGTTTATTTTAATTAATATTTTACCTTCATAATTTCGGCTTTCGATTAATTTATGTGCTTCTGCTGCATCACTTAAATTAAAAACCTGTGCAATTGGTAGCGTAATTTGATTTGTTGCAAATAATTCTAACACTTTTTTTGCAACAGGGCCTAGTCGTTCAGGATTATGTTGTCTTGTTGTACCCAAGCTAAAGCCTTTAATATTTCTACAACTACTATGAACATCACTTGTTTTAAAAGTACCAGCCTTACCACTGCTATTACCAAATTGTACAAGTGTGCCATATAAAGCTAAGCACGAAAGACTCACACTAGTAACATCACCTGCAACGGAATCAAAGATAACATTTGCCCCTATATTATTGGTTTGTTTTAAAACTTCCTCAGTAAAGGTTTCATAGGTGCATACAACATCAGCCCCTAATTCTCTTACATAATTCGCCTTTTCTAAATTTCCCACGGTTCCAATAATTTTTTGGATCCCAGCCAATTTAGCTAACTGCACAAGCATCGAACCAACTCCACCAGCTGCACTATGTATAACAATAGTATCCGTTTTTTGTACTTGTCCAATTTCGTGTAAAAGTATATAAGATAAAATGGAAACAGTAGGCATTGCTGCCGCCTGTTCAAATGAAAGTTTTTCTGGAATTTTAAATACTAATTGTTCATTTGCAACTACATATTCAGCATATGAACCGTTTTTCGGAAAAGCTATGACTCTATCTCCTTTTGAGAACGACGAATTAACTGGAACTTCTTCAATTATTCCTGAAACATCCAAACCAAGAATGATTGGAAAAGCCCCTTCCCCCTTATTACCCAGTCGTTGCTTTATATCTGCATAATTTACACTTGTATACGCCACTTTAATTAGAACTTCATTTTTAGCTATTTTTGGAATGTCAATATCAGTATATGAAAGTACATTAATATCACCAAACTCATTTTGTATTACTGCTTTCATTTTTAAAATCCCTCCCCTGATTTTTAGACTGCTTTGGAAGTCCATATTCTGTAGACATAGTTGCCATTTTCTAATACTTTTTCTCTATGAACTTCAACCTTTACTTTTAAGTAATCTGCCCATTGTGGGATTAGTTCACCTAATTGAGTTATCACTTTTTCATCTGGTGTTGCATAACCAACTCGCTTCAAGACATAAGTAATTTGAGATATCTGGATACAAAGAATGTGACCATTCATATACTTCCATTTCTGATTCAAAAATCCTCTTATCTTCAGCATGTTGCCCGTTCACCCTATTGATTTCCATCAGCAATCCCCTTTACCTTATTTCAATACGCCCCTTTAATTAATTACTTTTAATAAAGATTCCTTTAAGTTCAATTAAATCATCTATCACCATATCAGCCTGGGAAAGTTCATCTTCCTTTGCAAAATCAAAATTACATCCTATAGAGACTAAGCCATTATCCTTTGCTGCATTTATATCAGAAAGACGATCTCCAACTACTGCACCACTGGTAATATTGTATTTCTTTATAATCGTTTGAACTAAATCTGATTTGTTCAGCGATTCAATTTGTTGGATGCTAAATGTTTCAGTAACCCACTGATCCAAATGATAATAATCTACAATTGCTTTTAAGTATTCCGTTAAGCCATTGCTCGCTATGTAAATTGCACAGTCATTTTCTTTTAAATAACTAAAGACTTCTTGCACATTCGGATATAATGCCCCTTTGCCACTATTTATATTTTCTATTAATCTTTCAAGAAAATAACGATCAGTCTGCTCCCTTACTTCAATGGAATGACCAGGCAACAAAGTTTCCCACACTTTCGGTAAAGGTACGCCCATAATTTCACGGTATTTCTCAATTGGAGTTTCTCTATCCCATTTATTTTGTGAGCGTAAATGGTTAAATGTATCTTCAAGAGATAGTTCTAATATTCTATCTGTTTGAAATAGCGTTCCGTCCATGTCAAAGATTAGCGATTGCGACATTTTCCCCTCTCCCTTTTAAGTAATTCTTCATTAAATCTCACACACTCTCATTTAACAATTGGAAATCATTCATTATTATAATAAGTTATTACGAGTTATACCCATTATATATTTTAAGTAGGGTGAAAACATGCGAATGCATACTAGATTTGCGAGTACTCTATTGTTCTTACTGTTATTTATATCTGCATCAAAAGAAGATGGAGTGGACCTCCTTGGAATCGAACTTGTATTAGTTGTCCTAAAAGAAGGTTCTATAATAAAATCTTTTGAAGTTCTTAATAAATCAGAGGTTGGTAGAATTTCAATCGGAACTCCTGAAACGGTATCTGTAGGAAAATATGAAGAAGAATCCCGTGGGAAAGTTGAATTTATGGAAAGATATTGAGTCAAAAGTAGTTTTTGCAATAAAGAGGTTCAAGCGTATGAACTTGAACCTCTTTTATTAAAAATATTCAACCCACAACTAGTCCTAATCGTTCTGCAAGTTCTTTTGTAAATTCCTTTTGTGATGTATCTTGCTCAGCGTACATTTTACTTATTCGTTTTTGAGCTTCATCTTTATAACCATAGGATTGATAAAGAATCGTTAAAAAGTGTGGATTTTCATACCACCCTTGTTCTTCTTTTCTTTTCATTTCGTTTATTACATCTTCTATTGTTTGGAATTGTTCAAGGTGAGGGAAAATCACATTTTCAATGTCGTTTTGAATTACTCTTTTAATTTCATTTAGGTTCGTTGTTAGATGAAGTTTATACCACTCATCTTGAATACCCTTCAACTCTGCAATACGCAGTCGTAGAACAGAGTATATTTCTGTTGGAAATTTCGGAGGTTCTACTTCATAAAACGTTCCGAACAACTTATCAGTAAATATCCCAATATTAAAGGTGAACTCTACTTCTTCTTTTGTATTCCACTTTGAATTTTGGATATTAACAACCCAAGCAAAATCAGAAAATACTTTTGCAAAGTTATTTCCCCTCTTTTTAAACCCTTTAGCTTTAAATAAAGGTGAAATTGATTCTTTGATCAGCTGTTTCAATTCGTTTTGCATACTCATAGTTTAAACCCACCTAATATTAACTTATCATTTACGTTTCCCGATATTTATTGAGATTATTCTACATACGGTTACTATGAAGGGATTTCAACTTCTTAAGTGTAATGCCTTTGTTATTGAAAAATGTTCATTATTATTTACTCAATACTAATCGATTGAATTCTTCTACTGTTTCAAAGTAATATTTTGATTCTAATTTCATCTGTTGCTTAATTTCAGAGATACTGTGTGACCAACCAGCAGCAGCAAAATCTACATTACAACTTCTCGCCATTTCCAATCCAGGCTTTAGGTCATCCAACATTAGTGCTTCTGTTTCTTCAAGATTAAAGCGTTTTAAAATATCCTTAATTGGAAATGGATGTGGTTTTCTCTGTTCTTCAGGAAGTTCCCAACCATAAATTGCGTCTGGCACAAATCCACAATGAATAGAATAATCTCTTTCAATTCGGTTCCTTTCAGAATGAGAAACCACCGTTACTATTCCACCTTGTTTTTTAAATTCTTGAATAGTCTCTACAAACATCTCATAGAAGTCTGGTACAGTTGATTCGGTATATTTTTTCCATACCACTTGCTGATGTTCTTGTTCTTCCTCTGTGAATTTAATGATGTCTTTACACAAAGAGGAAAAACCCGGATTAAAACAGTATCTAACAAAATTTTCAAAAGTAATAGGTTTATCGTTTGGTCGCAAGTATTCAAGAGCCTCTACAAATGATGGATAATGAATATTTGGTGTGCTTTTTACTGCTGTATCATCGTGGTCTAAGATTAGACATTTATATTTTAAAGCCATATATATCCCCCTATAAAATCGTAATATCATATCATAATCATTTATACATTTACCTTAGAAACTTTAGATAGCTCATTAAACTGCTTCGTTAGTTAATTGGATCTAAAAGAAATCATGTAAGGCTATTCGTTTTTCAAAAAATTCTTTCTCCATATTCCTTCGTACTTGTCGTCTCTTTATTTGTTCCATAGTGCAAGTGTTACATCCATGTGTTTCGACAATATTTGTATCTAAAAATAAATCATATGGTGGTTTTTGGAGTGATAATGCATGGTTTAGTATCTCCCCTAATATTTCATCATCATAAAAATTAGATAGAATCGTATATATTAATCCACCATCATTACTCTTCCCACTGTATGTCCATTGCTTTTCTAGTTCACTATGGTCATACCCACAATCCAAACATTTCATAAGTTCACCTATTTTTCGATTAATTCCTGAATGCGGAACAGCAAAATAAGGATGATATAGTATGTTCAATAGTTTTTATATACTAATTTCCTCAATAATTGAATGTCCCTCAGAACCTTCTGAATCAAGCCATTTCCAGTTTTCATATAACCTAATTCGCCCATCTGGTAAGATTTTAGGAGTAGAAATACATTGTCCACCTCTAATTTCATTTTTGTTGTTAACGTGGTTATATCTAAACTCTAAGCAACCGTCTTCCCTGACTATTCCAATTAATGTCCCTTGCACAATTTCTCCGCCACTGTATGTTGCTGAGATGATATGCCCCTTTTGTTTATATTTAAATAAAGTTTGTGAAGAAACCTCTCCATTTTCCGTATTTTCAATAGAAACAAAGTTGCGTCCATTATAATTTATCATTACTTAATACTCCTTTACTTACTAATATTTTTTTATCATACCATTTACTTCCTAAACTAATGCCCCTCAACTTTAATAAAATAAGGCATTTCACCTTTTTATGAAATGCCATTTTTGTCGATTTTAATATATGTATTTCAACTCAAATCAGTTAAACCTTTGGGACGCCCCCCTATCAGAAAGAACTCACTTTGTTTTAATTTAAAGTAATACCTGATATTATTTTATTTTTAATGACCGCTCAAGCGGTAATCTACTGATGTTGGAATGTTTACTTTTGATAAGGATTTTGACGGACTTTTTGCATAAAAAGTTCTGGATGTTCGATGCTTTCAAAACCATATTTTGAATATAATGAATGTGCATCATTCGTCGCTAACATAAATCTACGAACTTCCTTTAAATCAGGGTGGTTTGTAATCACATCCATTAACCATTTGGACAGTCCTAATTTCCGATAATCCGGTAATATAAACACATCACAAAGATATGCAAACCTCGCTAAATCAGTTATTACCCTTGCAAAACCAACTTGAACAAAGTCTTCTCTACCTACTTCACCTTTGTAAACACCGAAACAGAAAGTTGTATTTTCAATTGCCTTTTTTACGGTTTCCTTAGGAATCCCTTTAGACCAATATGCTTCTTCACTTAAAAATTGATGGATTACTGATAGATTTAAATAATCTTTATTTGTTGAAATTGAAAACCCATTATTTGCCCACATCTGTATTAATCCCCCACTAAATTATTTTTTAACTATTGTAAACTAGTTTTATCGCACAAACCTAATTGATTCACAATGGATGATACTAAGGGTTTCAAGGGGTTAATGATTGTTGTTGGTGTCCTAGTTTCAAACTGCTGAGCTGCATCAACCATAGATAGTTGTGCAACAGAGATCACTTTCTTCTGATCATCCATGATTTGTTCTAAGAATTTAGTAATTTCCTGATTGTATTGTTCTTTTAACCCTTGCATGATTAATTCAAAAGTGTTGTTTATAACCATAACCTCTATGTTCAAAGTTTTTTGATGGTGATTTGCGTATTGTTTGAGACGTTCCATTGTCCCTTCAACGGTTGAAGGATTTGTAAAAAGAATTATTTGAGGTTGCTGTATATTGCAAATGAATTCAAAGAATGGTTCATCAATCTTAATAATGGGAACTGATATTGAGAGCTGGTCCCCTTGCAAAATAGCAATGTAATTTGTACAAGTAATCAAGATTGCATCAACATTGCATTGCGCAATCCATTCGATTTGCTCTTTCACTTTAGTTTGGGCATCCGAGTTTTGAAAACTTTCATCTGATGTAACACGATACATTAATGCAGGGTCAACAAAATGAATTAACTCAATGTTATATGGAGAAAGTGCGTTTTCTATGTATTCTATATTTGAGTAATGTGCATGTAAGCATCCTAATCTTTTTTTCAATAGTAATTCCCCTTTTATAGATTTCTTAGCGGTTTAAATGGATGACTATGAAAACAAGGATTAGCCCCCTATCATTTGTACTAACTCGCTCTTTATTCTTCTGAATTTCTTAGCTTTTTCCATTGTGAATACATACTAAAGAGTGACATCAAAAAGATGATCCACATGACTTCATTATCAAACGCTATACCAGTAGAGGATTGGCCACCTAAAATCGTCATAGTACCTATTAAAAGAATAATATAAATCATCATAAATATTTGCCATTTAAATAGCACTTTTTTATTTGTTTCCCTGTACTTTTTGAATATCAGACTCACCAACATTATTACTAAAATAAGTGGAATCAGAACACCACTTGGGATAAAGTCAGCGAAAGGAGTATTAGGGAAAAAATCGTAAACTATTAATAGTGAAAAAGCGAAGATAAATATTATGTCTATAGACTTTATAAAGTTCATAAAACTGCACCTCGTTGATCCTTTTGCTGAGTGTCTATAATTTGCCTGATTCTGGCTATTATCCACCTAATTTTGTCTATTATCAGGGCATAATTGGCTATTATCCAAGCATTCTTTGTTCGTGTGTCTATTACCTGCCCTATTTTGGCTATTATCCACCTGGTTTTGTCTATTATCGGGGCGTAATTGGCTTTTATCCTATCACTCTTTGCATGAGTGTCTATTATCTGCCCTTGTTTGTCTATTATTCCCCTGGTTTTGTCTATTATCGAGGCGTAATTGGCTATTATCCTTCAATGTCCTTGCTTGATATCTAGCAATAGAGTATGAAAACCCCGATAGTATGTTATTTCCCCCAATCCTTCAACATTTCTTCATCAATCGATTCTACTATTTCTTCTGTACCGTCATTTCTTACAAACTTTACTTGAACTTCTTTAAAAGGGCTGATTGCGTACCAATATTTTTTATTTCCTTCGACATCGATTATTTTTGCTTTTTCATTTCCAGCATAGATTTCTTTAATATCAGTTTCACTAATTGCTCCGGAGTAGATATATGGAATCTCGTTCATAGCAGACCATTTATGGGGTGTATCCCACTCCGCGCCTCTTGTTTGTTTCCATTCCCACCTATTCTCCATTTTCTCAAAATAGGCAATGAAAATTTGTTCTCCTTGGCTGTTATGTTCTTTAAATACCGCAATCGCATCGTTTTCGTGAACTGCATTTAATTCTGTATGTACAAGATTATACGAAAAATTATTAGCATCTTTGTACATTCGCTTCATTTCTTGATGAAAGAATTCCTCAAAGGTAAGTTCATTTGAGCAGCCAACTAAAAATACGACAGAAAGCAATAATCCGATCATTATCTTGATTTTCAATTTCATCCTCCTTTTAATAGAATGAATCTGTTGATGTTAATCCCACTCCTTGAATAGTATACTAGCCCTTTCAATAGTAAGTGTTTCATTGCTACTTTTAACAACAATATCGAAATTCTTACTGTATGGGTGCATGAACACTTCGTACTGAATACGGCGCTCGTTATGAGATTGTTTTAAATACTCAACATCCATTCCTCTTTCCTCAATATCTCGACCGAATCTTCTAGAAAGTTCTGTATCTCCGTCTGTGTAAAAATAAATAAGAAGATCATATAATTCAGGGTTCGTAAAAGCTACGCACATACCTTCTACAATAGATATTTTGTTTTGTGAAGTGAGTATTGTACTTTTTAAATAACGAGTATTAATCGTGCGCAAATCCATGCCTTCCTTTAACATTTGAACATCTCTTTCTAAGGCTGGGATGTGATGTGCTGCGGGATGGCATGCTGTCATTTTAAAGCGATGTGGTGTTCCATTGTATGTATAGTCAATCTCTGCATGCTTTCTTATTGCTGAGCTTACTATGTAAGGGTCTGTATTAATATAGTTTATATTAGTCTTTAACTCTTCCTTTAACTTATGGGCAAATGTCGTCTTTCCGGCAGCACCATGACCAGAGATGCCAATAACTAACTTCTTATCAGAATCTTCAATCCAACGTACAATTTCTTGTATTAATGTATCCATCGTTCACTCTCTTTTCTCTTTTCTTATTCGGCTGATATAGCTTAATTCAATAAAAAAAGGCATTTCTCCTTCATAAAGAAATGCCTTACCTTACTATTAAAGTGCTTCTTAAAATTTACTAATTTTTATCTATCAAACCCTTTGCTATGTATTCGATAAATAACAGCTGCCATTTGCGCTCTAGTAATCGGATCATTGGGACCAAATTGACCATCTAAATAACCAGCCATAATCCCTTCTTGTTTCATTGTTTCAATGGCAACATATGCCCAAGAATTTTCGCCTACATCTTTAAATGAATTCATAACATTATTAGCAGATTGACCATAAAATCCAGCATTATAGAATACTTGTGCCATTTGCGCTCTGGTTAAAATGGCCTTAGGAGAAAAATATCCATCACCTGTACCATTCATTATTTTATTTTGTGCAACTAAACTAATGGGTTCAGATGCCCAAAAACCATTATGAACATCTTTAAATGAAATGTTTTCATTCGTTGGCGTCAGCGTTAAAAAGTTATCCATAATTTTAGCGGCTTCCGCTCTTGTTAAAGTGTCATTCGGCTTATATGTTCTATTAGGATATCCAGCTATCCAACCTTTTTCTGCTAAGAATAAGATTTCATTTTCAGCCCAATGTCCACCTATGTCTATAAATCTTCTTTCATCGTCATATTGATATAAATTCCATTGGTCCATCATTGAACCTATTTTAGTTTTGTAGTATTCCCCGCCCAGATGGTTATATCCGGCATTGGCAATGTCATAAAGATATTGTTTAGATGCCTGCTCAAAACTCCATCCACTTTTGAGTCTTTCATCATAATTTGTTTTTGCGAAACGATATCTCTGATTTAATAACAAATTCCCTGCTAAATAATCTACCGCTTCTTTATAAGAATCAAAGTCACGATACCAGTTATCTCTTCTTTGGCTTTCATCGTATAAAATTCGATTCTCTCCATAATTAGCTAAAACAGGGACTGCTTCATAATCTTCATCAGGTTGCCCCTGTAGTTGCCAAGCATTATCGGGATTATATCCCCATACTTTTATTCCGAATATATTTTTGGCATTTATTGCAATTCTTGTAGTTCCGTATCCACTTTCAAGAATTGCCATACCAGTAATAGCACTGGCAGGAATCCCCCACTTTTTATTTGCTTCCATTGCATATTTAGAGATTTCGTTAACAAAATCTTCTTTCATTTGAGTGGAAGGATAAAATACAGGTAAATAGGCATTACTATTTTTTCCTAAATTTACATCTTCAATTGGTACGGGATTAAGTCCATTTGCACTTGATATTAGCGAGTTCCTATTAACTAATGTAAATACTAAAATGATAGTAAGTAGAATTCTCACTTTTGTTTTATTGGCCAAATCTCCAACTCCTTTATATCAATCTAGTAAAAACAACTCTACCATCATAGCAATTTATTTCTACCCATTGGAGGGCTAATTCATGGGTAAACCCCCAATATTTGCATAACGGGATTTATTTTTTTCGAAACAAAAAGAAACCACCATTCATCCCTAAGGACAAATGATGGTTTATAAGTTTGGTGGACACAATTGGCATTTGACATTCTTTACAATTCTTGTTAGGCAACGTATAATATTTCTGTAAAGTTGATTTCAATGAGAAAATCAATTAAATAAATGAGGTGCATGTTTGTGAGTGCGGTAGTTTCTAAATAGGAAAACATTATAGGAAATAAGGAATTGTTAACATCTGGGGATTTTCATTAGAATCTCACCCCTTATTTTGTTATGGACTTATTTCCAACTATGAAGATACCTACCTAAACACTTTATAAACAAGCGCACTACTTCATCTTTATGGATGGGTTTATTTCCTTATGCTTGTAAAAGTTAAGCCACGGTATCTGCCGTGGCTTTTTTATGTCTAAATATCTCATTGAAATCCTAGGGCAGTAGGTTTCTTCATTGCTGATTTAAATCACAGTGAGGAGAAAAAAGAATGAATGAAAATACTTTTGAAAAATTACAATATAACGAGCTAAAAGAGATTGTGAAATCTTATTGTGTGAGCGGACTTGGGAAAAAACTAATCAACCAATTACTTCCTAGTTCCAACGTAAAAGTCGTTAAACATCGTTTAACTGAAACATCGGAGGCACGCGCAATTCTTGATGAAGGTGGGAACGTCCCCTTTTCAGGTGTGTCTAACATTGAACATATCATTACAAAATTAGAAAAAGGCATGATTCTTGATCCATCTGAATTGTTAAGTATCTCTGACTTTTTAAGAGGTTGCCGTAGAATCAAGACGTTCATGTCTGGCAAGGAATTCGCTGCACCAACCCTAGCATCTTACGCTCGCTCCATGACTGAGTTTTTAGATGTTGAAGAAGAAATCAATTTTTCCATTAAAAACAATCAGGTGGATTCAGCAGCTAGTGGTGAACTAAAACGAATTCGTCATCATATCCAAACAGCTGAACAAAAAATTAAGGATCGGTTAAATCAGTTTTTAAATAGTAGCGCAAACAGCAAGTATATTCAGGAATTCATTATCACGTTGAAAGATGATCGTTATACGATTCCTATAAAAGCATCATTTAAAAACCATGTTCAGGGCTCAGTTGTTGAGGTTTCTGGTAAAGGTGCTACGGTCTTTATGGAACCGAATGTTGTAGGAAAGTTAAGTGCAGAGCTGGCAACACTGAAATCGGAAGAAGCAATGGTGGAATATCAAATTCTCGCTACATTAACTGGGCTCGTTCTTGAAAATCTCCACCCTATTAAAGTAAATATTGAGCTCATTTCCCAATACGACATGATTTTTGCTAAAGCGAAATTTAGTAGGCATGTGGATGGAATTGAGCCGAAAATAAATGATTATGGAAAGATTCATCTGCGGGATTGCAGGCATCCCCTGTTATCTGGTCATGTTGTTCCACTTCAGTTTCTGATTGGGGAGGACTATCGAAGCTTAGTGATCACGGGTCCGAATGCTGGAGGGAAAACTATTGTATTAAAAACAATCGGGCTTGTTACGTTGGCAACCATGTCTGGTTTTCATATTACTGCAGCCAAGGGCACTGAAATAGCAGTATTTGATAATGTTTTTGTAGATATTGGCGACAATCAAAGTTTAGAAAATGCACTAAGTACTTTTTCTTCTCACATGAAGAATTTATCTGAAATTCTTCGTCTAGCGAACAACAACACTCTGCTACTGTTTGATGAAATTGGTAGTGGAACTGAGCCAAACGAAGGTGCTGCGATTGCCATCTCAATTTTAGAGGAGTTTTATTTGAAAGGATGTATTACTGTTGCAACTACGCATTATGGAGAGATCAAACGTTTTTCTGAAATGCATAGTGACTTTATGAATGCAGCCATGCAATTTAACAATGAAACATTGGAGCCTTTATTTAAACTGTTGATTGGGAAATCTGGAGACAGTAACGCGTTGTGGATCTCGAGGAAAATGAGTGTCCCTGAACATGTGTTAAAAAGAGCCGAAGATTATATGAAGAATAAAGAATATCGCTTAGAACGACTGAATGCGAGCAAAATTAGGACTCCAAATGAAGTTGTTGAGGTGGCGGAGAACCTGGTCGATTATCAAAAAGGCGATCGTGTGAAACTGCTGGATTACAACGACTTTGGAATTGTATATAAAGAGAAAGATAAGTATTCAAATGTGACTGTATTTTATAAGAAGGAATTCCTTGAGGTGAACGAGAAACGATTGACGCTTGAGGAAAAAGCGGAAGAATTATATCCAGAAGGTTATGATTTAGACTCCCTATTCACTGACTATAGAACACGTAAACTAAATCACGATATTGAACGAGGCTCGAAAAAAGCACTTCGGAAAATCAATAAAGAATTACGTAAAAATAAATAAGTCAGCATAAGGCGACACTGTTATGAATAGTCCATTTCCTCTCAAAGCTAGATCGAGGAGATGGGCTTTTTCACTGCAACTCTTCACCTTATTAATGAAGTTAAAGGTGGTGAGCTAGAGTGTACTTATTATCTATTTGAATGCCCGTTACTTTTTTGAGGACCGTTCATAAACTATAAATGAGGCACGTGAACGGGAGGTTATAATAATGAATCCATACAATAATTTAAATAACAATAAAAGTAACGCTAATAACTCATCAAATAATGAAATGAATGCTGCTCAACTAGCTGTACTAGGGGGCTTTCTTGCAACACTTGGCGATGCCATCTCAACCTATGCTGCAGTACTTGCGCTAGAAGAATTGCAACAAACACAAAATCAAAGTAACAATAACAAAAACAGTAACAGTAACAATAACAGTAACAATATAGACGATGAAATAAGCGAGCTCAAAAAGCAGATTAAATACTTAACTAAAGAGCTACATCGACAAAAAAAAGGAAAATAAAAAATTTTGTTACTTTACTTTTCTTATGAAGACCTTTTTAGTAGATTTTCACGCGCAAAAGGTCTTCATTGACGTTATGATGACCTTTTCCAATCGATTTCCTGGCGCAAATGGTCTTCATCCACCTTATCATGACCTTTTCTAGTCGATTCTCTGTCGCAAATGGTCTTCATCTACCTTACCAAGACCTTTTCCAATCGATTTCCTGGCGCAAATGGGCTTCATCCACCTTATCATGACCTTTTCTAGTCGATTCTCTGGCGCAAATGGTCTTCATCTACCTTACCAAGACCTTTTCCAATCGATTTCCTGGCGTAAAAGGTCTTCATCTACCTTATCATGACCTTTTCCAATCGATTTCCTGGAGTAAAAGGTCCTCATCCACCTTATCATGACCTTTTCCAATCGATTTTCTGGCGCAAATGGCCCTCATCCACCTTATCATGACCTTTTCTAATCGATTTCCTACCCCAAAAGGTCTTCATCCACCTTATCAAGTCCTTTCCCATCGATTTCTGGCGCAAAATGTCTATTTCACCAGTATGAAGACCTTTTCTATTAGATTTGCTCAAATGAATTTATCTATATCACAGCGAATCAAAATACAATAATCATTTTCCCTTGGACAGTAAGTAGAATTCCTTAAAGTTAACTAAGTTCCTCCGCCAATTCCAAAATTATTCCCTCTGGACCTCGAACGTAGCATAACTTATAATTTTCCTCATATTGCTGTATCTTACTAAAGATTTCCGTACCCCTCTTTTTCAATTTGGCAACAACAGCTTCAATATCTTCAACAGCAAATGCAATATGTCGGATCCCCAGTGTATTTGCAAAGGATGGCTGAATATCTTCTTCATTTGACGGCGTAAGAAATTTGATCAGCTCTATCCATGTCTGACCATCTGGCATTCCCAATCCTACACACACAACTTTAACGCCATTAAGCCCAACAGCATAACCCATCAAATCTCCTTCCATTTCCCATTCCCCTTTTACCTCTAGTCCCAAATCGATAAAAAATGCTTTAGCCTCTGAAAGATTATTTACGTTTATACTCACATGATCTATTCTATTAATCTTCATATCTGATACCTCCTTTGTTCCTGTTATTTCAATACTTTATTCGTGTAGTGTTGGGTTAAAACTTTAATTCGCTTACACAGAAAATACCGTTCTTCAACAATCCTTCCCCGTTTGTTCAATAAATTAAACAAAGAAGCTAAGAGGAAAAGTCTCTTAGCTTCTTTACTAATTCAATTAAATATCATCCCAAGTTTAAATGTAATACTACCGGTAGCAGAAATGTAACTGTTTTTGCTTGAACATCTAGGGATATTTTTAATCCCATTAATAGTCGATTGTTTGCTATTTAAAGGTAGTAAAATGATCAATAGAGATTATTAATAATTGTAATATAGAGTGTTATTGGACTAATTTTGATTACCTTATAACTTAAAATGTTTGACTAATTCATTTAACTCTTCAGCTAATTTTGCTAGTTGATTCGAACTACCGGCTACTTCTTCCATAATGCTACTTATTTGTTGAGAAGATGCAGATGTTTGTTCAACACCAGCTGCAGATTCTTCAGAAACAGATGCAATTTCTTGAATTGCTCCATTCATCTCCTGTGAACTTGCTGCAATGTGAGTTAAGTTTTCGGCAATCGTCGTAATACTATTAACCATTTCTGTTACAGCTCCACTAATTCCATGGAAAGTCTCACCAGTTGATTCAATCAGTGATTTTCCTTGTTCCACTTCGTTATAGCCTCCTAGTAACACTTCCGATACTAGACCCGATTCTTTTTGAATGTTACCTACTATACTAGTTATATTCGTTACCGAATTAGATACTTGTTCAGCAAGTTTTCTTACCTCATCTGCTACTACGGCGAATCCTTTTCCATGCTCCCCAGCCCTTGCTGCTTCAATTGCGGCATTTAAAGCTAAAAGGTTCGTTTGATCTGCAACGTCTTTAATCACGGTTACTAATTTAGAGATTTCTTGTGATTGCTTGTCTAGCCCTTGAACCTTTTTGACTGAATCCTGCATAATATCAACAATTTTTTCCATTTGGAGAATTGAATTTTTCATTAACTCTGATCCATCTTCAGTCATCTTTAATACTACTTTTGAATTTGCTTCTATACGGTAACCATTTTCATTTGCTTCTTGCACTTTATCTGCAAAATTATTCATACCAAATGATAAATCACTCGCGCTATTGGCTTGATTTTCAGAACCAGCTGCTAATTCTTGCATGGTAGATGCCACTTGTTCTGATCCCATTTTTACTTCGCTTGCAGATTGGGTCAATTCTTCACTTTGACTACTTACTGTTTCAGAAACAATATTGATTTGACTTACTATATTTCGCAAGTTCTGATTCAATTGGTTTGTAGATGTTACTAATTGTCCTATTTCATCTTTAGATATTGATTGTAATTCTTTCTGACTTAAATTACCTAACGCTAGTTGCTTCATTACATTTGTAACATGAGGTATTTCTCTTAACATACGTTTTAACAGGAAGAATACTAAAACAATAAGGATAAAACAAGCAGTCATAAAATATAAACTCATCATGTAGGTAAAAGTATTAAGACTACTTAATGCTACCTCTTGTGGTATAGATGTTCCAACAGACCAATTCGTTGTTGGAACTGGTGAATACCCGATATATTCTAAGCGATCATTTACATTTGTTAATTCAAGACCCTTTTCACCCTCAACCATTTTCCGACCCAAATTTCCTATGTCACCAGAAAGTGATTGAAGTTTTTGTTCCAGTATTAACTCACTATTTGGATGATATAGTATGGTTCCATCGTTGGAGAGTAAAAATGAATATCCACTTTCATCCAGTTTATTAGATTGCATTAATTGGGGTAACTTATCTAAAAATATGTCTATCGCAACGATACCAACCGTATTTTCGCCCTCTTTAATAGGTTTCATAGCACTTAAAATAATTTTTCCAAATACTTCGTCCATATATGGCTCAGTAAAATATACATCATCTTCCTCTATGGCTTGTTTATACCAAGGTCTGCTTTTTATATCGAAACTTGGATCAGATAGTATGTTATTACTTCCAACTAGAAAATTGGACTTATTGCTGGCCACCCAAGCCATTGCTATAGCATCATCTGTTTTAACAATCTCGTCAAGTGATTTTAAAACCCCATCATAATACGAATTTGTCGTTGCTTCATCCCTTGATTGGGCTGAATTCAAGTATTTTACTATCTCCTGGTTTGTTGCAATTTGTCTAACAACTGTGCTTTTTTCAGCAAACATACTATTAACTTGATCAGCAATTGCGTCACTATTCGTTGATACATTTACTTCTACACTTTGAACTAATATAGATTTTGTATAAGAGTAAATTAGAAATCCTGTAATTGAAAATACAATGATGATAGCTATAAAAAGAGCTAAAGCTACTTTTGTTGAAATACTATTTCTAATCCAAGAAAACAAGTTCGACTTCTTTTCATTATCTTTTTTTACCATTAAATATTCCTTCCAATCTATGTACTCTAAATTTATTTTCGGTATTATTTAACTCTATCTTTATTCTATTTTCGTAAAAAGCCCTACAATAAAATCAATAGAATTAGCCTTTTATAGCCTCTATTACTGCTAAATAGTTCCATTTAACCTCTCCTATTATTTTTTAACTCGTAATGTAATTAAAAACTACCTAAAATACTTTTGCGGCTTACTAATACTAAATAACCAATCAAAATTCAAAAAAAGGCACTAAAAATCCCTTCTCTGAAATTAAAATAGGTATAGTAAATTCAAGTTTAAAATTCACAATCGTTATTATATTCCTACAATTGACGATATCCAACATTTTTCGACAAAATGAATATAATATATCAACACAAATTCTATAGATTAGTATGTTCACTTTACTTTTTAGTAACTTTATCCTACAAAATCAATTTCCCTTAACATTTTTCAATCATTTTTGATACACATTATTTCATTCCTTGAACTTAATTCCAAAAGATTGACTCTGTTTTACAACTTATATCTAATAATAATCGTAAATAGTATTACCTATTATGATTCACTATCAATTACTAGCATTCTAACGAAACGTGTCCCTATCAGAATATATGGATCATTCTACAGGCATATCCTAATAGTGAAACTTGCCACTCGATACAAAAAAATTCTAACACTAGCTGGTCGTGTCAAAATTGTTATTTCTCCACCTGGTGAATATTAGTGCCATGTATTTTTAAACTCTTAAACATGTATGGCGAATCATACAAAATAATTAGTGAAAGTCTTCTATCAGCGAATAAGTAGAATAGAAAGTTATGCGAGACTCAATCGTTCAGCTTTGATCAACATATGCTAGGAGGATTTGCGCCGGTAAGTAGAGAATGAACTTGGAGATGGAGGGATTCAAGGAGGGTAAGGTATTATGAAAGAATTATTTAAGAATAAAAAGTTTGTTATTTTATGGTTAGCACAAGCTGCCTCTGGATTAGGAAGTACATTTGCAACATTCACTTTAGCTTGGCTAGTATATGAGATGACAGGCTCAAAGGTGGCTATGGGGAGTGTTTGGGTATCATTTATGCTTCCTAATATAATTATTCAATTATTTGCAGGTCCATTTTTAGATCGATGGGACCGAAAAAAAGTAATGATTTTTTCAGAGTGGTCAAGAGCAGCGACATTTCTTATATTATTCATATTCTTATCTTTGAATCTAGTACAAGCATGGCAGTTATTTATAGTATCTATAGCTATTGGAATTGCCCAACCGATCTTTTATCCGGCGAGTATGGCTTATGTTGCTGATATATTACCTAAGGAAAAACTAATAAAAGGTAACTCTCTTCTTGAAGG
The DNA here is from genome assembly GCF_000772945.1 of Ureibacillus manganicus DSM 26584. Classification (GTDB taxonomy): domain Bacteria; phylum Bacillota; class Bacilli; order Bacillales_A; family Planococcaceae; genus Ureibacillus; species Ureibacillus manganicus. The sequence goes on along the minus strand of NZ_JPVN01000008.1, from coordinate 147,699 downwards.
TACGGGGCAAGTCATGATGCTTTTAGGGCCAACATTAGGAGGACTATTAATCTCCTTTTTTGGAATAGAAGCTGTCTTACTCATCCTCATTATTTCACTAGGGGCATCTGGTGCATTATTAATGAAGAATCCAAGTTCTAAGAAAAGGCGAATAGAAAAAAAGGAAAGTTGGTACTTTCAATTTAAAGAAGGTCTACAATTTTACCGCGTCTACCCCGTATTGCTAGGGGTAGGATTGATGATGATGTTAATTAATTTTAGTTCCGGAGCAGCTCAACCAATGTTCTTACCATATATTACAGATGAATTAGGCGGCACCGCATTTCAATACGGTTTATTTACTTCAGCTTTTTCATTTGGAATGCTAGCTGGAACTTTGCTTACTGGAACATTAAAAGAGCCAAAGAACAGGAAAAGAGTCATGTTAGGGGCATTGTTCCTTAACGGGGTTTTATTTTTGGGCTTAGCTTGGACTCCATTTTATTGGCTTGCTCTAGTTATTTCATTTGGACAAGGACTATTTGCCATTATTTTTAACATTAACAATACGACCCTTTATCAGCGAAGAGTACCTGAACATTTACGTGGCAGAGTTTTTTCAGTGAGAATCTTACTAGCTCAGGCAGGGATACCTTTTGGTGCGGCATTAGGTGGCCTTTTTGCACAAATTTTTTCTATTCCAATATTATTTACTGTCTTAGGGTGCTTAATTGCTTTAACTACCATAGTTTGCTGGTTTATTCCGATTTTCCAAAAACTTAATGATCAAGATGTTGTCAACTTAGAAACTAATGAAGGTGCAGAGAAAATATAATTGGATTAAATTGGAGAAAAGGGGTTTTACATCGTATTCAATTGTAAAATCCCCTTCTTACTTTATATTGGATATACTTTTTTAAACCGTTCACATACTACTAACATACTTGGTGAAAATTCAATATCATATTTTTTTAGTGATTTAGTAAAAAACTCTACGTGTGCATCCCACCAAAACTGATAATCTTTTACACCTTCTGCTAAAGCAAATTCCTCTGTTACCTCATTCATAGGAACCACTTCAACAGATTGAATTTGAATGATTGCGACCGGCTCATCACGACCATCTAAAACAATATAATGTTCACCAGCACTAGGTATAGCTTCCTTTTCTAACTCATAAAATACGAAACCTGAAGTTGTTGCTGTCTTCTTTCCTTCGACAACTAAATCAGCTAACCAATCAGCAGAAGATCCAAATTGAAAAGCGTCTTTATATTGAAGTCCTTCCTGATGAGTTGCTACACAATAATCATTCCAAAATTGTTGTAATCTATTATTCATATAATCATCCTTTAACATAATATTTCGGTTACTAATTACTTTCTTTAGGTGTCTTATGAAATAAGAAAAGTTCTCTATTCGTTGATTTTATAGTCATTATCTTCACTTTCAATTAATTCAATTTCGTTGGTGTGGGGAATATATTTATACTTCCAGTAACTTTTCACTCTACCATCTTCGGTTTCCCAATCTTTTATTAGAGTTATATAATAATCCGCTGATGAATCCTCTGTCCACACTACTATATCTTCATCCTTTGGGTCAGTCACAACTGTTGATCCATGTGAAATTACTTCCGTTTCCCAAGAGTAAGTTACATTATATGTATTTTTTTGATAGACAACTTCTTCTATTTTAGAGGATTCATTGAGAGTTAATTTTGGAAAATCAGGATGATTCTTTAAAGCCTCTGTGATCATCTCAAAATCATAATTATGAAGCGAACTACTTGTTGTAACGGTTTGAGTTTTTTGTACTTGAGAACAACCTATTAACGCAAAACTAATTACGGTAAATAAAATAAATCTCTTTTTCATATTTACCCCCTTGTTAATTAGTCTACTCGTTGAGTTTAAAGTTTCAAAGGTTTCTTAAAGTAAACTACATAGTTATCACAACAATAAAAGAGCTTTTAATCTATAAAATAATCTTTCACTCTTGCCTCCGTTAGCTTAATAAATAGTCACTTAAAATGTTATAAAAAATGGATGATTATCTGTATCTAAACATATTAAAAGTTCCTCTTTAAAGTCATCATTTTTTATCAGTTTTAACGCCTCTTCAATACTAAAAAAACCGACCTCTAAACTTTCACTACTTGTTTTTAAACTACCATCTATAGGTGTTCCTAACCACCACATATTACATATATTTCTTTTTAACTCTTGTGAGATTCCACAAAATCCAATAATATCAATGTTTATTCCTGTTTCTTCTTTAACCTCTCTAACTACTGCATTCTTTATATTTTCATTTTCTTCCACAATCCCACCTGGTAACTCCCAACCCCGGTAAGGATCTTTTTTTAATAGAATTCTCTTATGTTCATCAATAACTACCGCACCTGACGTAAGAGTAAATTTATTCATAGAAACACCACCTACACTATCATTACCTATCTTGAACTATCCTGTCCCGTTAGTACAATAAGTTCAATAAAAAAACTCTGAATCCTTCTTGGATCAACGCCCCCGTTAGTTGAATAACAAACGGTAGAATTATAAATTAAATCTTTCTTTAATAAATTCTGCTACTTCAACTGCAGTTAAATTGGTATTGTTAATTTTTATATAATTCTCCTTTTTTATTTCCCCTTCATAAGAGTTTAATCGATGTTTTTCCATTGTCTCCTTTAGTTCTTTTTCAGACCATTCAACATTTCTTTTTGTAGGCTTGTGTTCAAGTCTGTGAGGACTTTTATTTCGCTCAATTCTTTCCTCTAAATCAGCTTCAAGTTCTACAAAGTAAACAGTACCACCACTGGACTCAAAAATCTCACAAACTTTGTTGACATAATCCCAATCAGATTGCAGATCAAACCCCCACACATAGGTGAAAATCAAACCTTTCAGGTCACTCTTTGCTACTGACTCAAATATTTCTTTCCGAAACAGATTTACTAATCTCCACATTTCCGAATTAAAGCCAAAGATTGGTGCAAGTAAATCAATGGTCATATGGTTATGAAATAGTTTTAATTCAGTCTTCTTTTCTAGTTCCTGTCCTACCGTCATTTTGCCGACTGCTTGGGGTCCAAATATAAGAACAAATTTCATATGTATCCTCCAATATTAATTGTTTCTTAGTTATTCAATTATTATTTTATATTCTTCTTCAATAAACCTGCCTCGTTAATTCAATAACCTCAACAAAAAAGGGCATTAATCCTTCTTGGATCAACGCCTCTTTAGGGTGTACCCCTTTTAGTCATAACTTTTTTCAATCAATAAATGAGAGATATCATTTTTATCGGATACAATAATGTCTAATATTCCTTCAGGATATAATGGTTTTAATTGTAGTTGTTCGTTTGTTCTCCAAATCAATTTTATTTCTGGATGCTCTTTATGAATTAATTGATCGATAATCTTCTCCTCAGTAATCGAACCCCAATGGATTAGTGTGCATTGGTGTATCTGTTTCCCATTGACTTTAATAATACTCTCATTCACACAAGCGAGTTCACTAATATTTGGAACCAATTCGAATTCCTCAAGAAACTCTCGATTAATTGCAGAAACAGATGTTTCTCCAAATTCAATACTACCTCCTGGAAGTCGATAAAAACTTTCTTCTAAATCACATTGCACAAGAATTTTTGTTTTATCGTCATTAAATATGATCCCTTCTGCTCGTAATTTAGGTCTATTCATTAATACCCCTCCGAAGTTTTAGAATTATAATATATATTTCTTTATTTATATTAATGAATCCTTATTCCACTAGACTGCCCCGTAGGTACAATAAGTTCAATAAAAAGGGCATTGAATCCTTCTTGGATTAACGCCCTCCGTTAGTTGAATAACGAATTTGAATATTAATTAACAAGAACGCTCAATCCACCATATATACCAAATTGAATTTCCTCTTGTCCTTCTTTAAAATACCCTTCTAACTCAATATCTGGGTTTTCAAAATCAAGTAAATTTGAATTGGCAAATACCTCTTGTATAGGTGTATAAATTGAAAAAGTTATTGGCTCACCTGATTTTAGATTTATCGGTCTTATATCATCCGTTTTTCCTTCTACCACGTAAGGATTACTCTTTGAACCATTAGATGTTTTTATTGGGTAACTTAAATTAAACGTAAGATGAGTTAAATCAAATCCAGTTTCGTTTGATATTTCTATTTTATAGAATTTATTTTCAGTGGCTGTTTCAGTTTTAATAACATTAAAAATAATATTTTTATCATCAAATTCGCCTTTATTAGCTGAACAGCCAAATATTGTACCGATTAACATAAATAAAGCAATTAAGCTCAGGTCTCTTTTCTTCATCTTCTCCCCCTAATTTCTAAATTTGATATTATTCAACAAACCTGCCCCATTAGTACAATAAGTTCAACAAAATAAGGGCTAATCCTTCTTGGATCAACGGAGCATTTATTAGACTCGTTCCAATATTATTACTAAGCGATTGAACATAGTCTCAGTTTTAATAATTTTCCCATTTAATTAAGTCTTTTTTCTATACTTAGACTGCCATTCTAACTTCAACAAAAAAAGGCTGAAATCCTTTTCTTGTCAATACTTCCTATAGTTGAGGTAGAAAAAACTCTCATTCAATGATTGCGCCTGATTATTAAAGAAAGTTAAATTAACCTGCACCTTAGACATGTTATTGCAATATAATTGCCATGGACGTAAACAAATTAACACCTCCCTGTTCTTTTCCTCAGAAATTTCTATGCTACGATTGTTAAAGATTAGCAACCTAAGAATATGGAGGCAAAATTATGTTTAAAAAATTGATCTCAATTGTACCAGTAGCTGCACTCACGATAACTTTAAGTACTAATGTACAAGCTGCAACGATTACAGTAGAAAAAGGAGATACCCTATGGGATTTATCTCGTGCTAATAATACAACTGTAGAAAATATCCAAAGGTTTAATCATCTTACTTCAGACCTTATACACCCTGGGGATGTCCTAACAATTGTCTCGGAAAAACAATATACAGTTAAACATGGTGACACATTATGGGATATAGCCAAAGATCATCAAGTTACAGTTTCGCAAATCAAAGAATGGAACCAATTACATACGGATCTCATTCAACCTGGTTTAACACTAGTAATCTTTGATGGTATGAAGACTAGTAAAATGGCTTTAACTGAAAAGCCAGTGATACCTGCATCATCAAAATCAAAGGAAAGTACACCTGAACCTGAAGCAATGACTCCTTCAACAGATAGTACGTCTGATGCAACTGTTCCATCAACTAGTAAAGCAGAAACCGTGCCAACTGCCCCATCAACAAATAAGGCAGAAACTGTGCCAACTGCTCCATCAACAAATAAGGCAGAAACTGTGCCAACTGCTCCATCAACAAATAAAGCAGATTTAAAGGAAATAACAGTGGAGGCTACAGCCTATACCGCTACCTGTGAGGGATGTTCAGGTATTACTGCAACTGGAATTAACCTTAAAGAAAATCCAAATGTAAAAGTCATATCTGTTGATCCTTCTATCATTCCACTTGGAAGTAAAGTATATGTTGAAGGCTATGGTGAAGCCATTGCAGGGGATACTGGCGGGGCCATTAAAGGTAATCGTATCGATGTGTTTGTTCCATCTCAACAAGATGCAATCAATTTCGGAGTAAAACAATTAAAAGTCAAAATATTAAACTAGTTATCCAAAACACCTATTCAAGCAACAAGAGCTTCAACCATTGTGGAAGTTTTTTTGAAAAAAATTTAAGCCGGTAAAATTTTCTCATCGGAAAATTTTACCGGCCTTTTAGGCTCCATCTGCATAATTTACTCCTTAGGATACTCGCCTTTAAAGCAGCTTAATATCATCCAATATGACTAAATCAATTCGCTTCTGAAAATGATCTTTAAAAATTCAATTTCAAGTCCATGTAGTTGTCGAAAGTCATACCGTTTCATTAAATGATAACTTTTACTTTTCCCTCTAGTACATCTAAACTTCCGTCAACACCAAACAGAGCTTTTACTTTTAATAGTTCTAATTTAGAAACTAATTCTTTCTCTATATTTAACCATAGTTTACATTATCTTATAATGTGGTTTTTTCACATTTCCCTTTATTCTTCTACATCTTTTTGCTTTGTTGCAGTAGTTTCGATACCCCTGTTTTTTCCCATTCTTCCACCAGTTCATATGCTTTTTCAGGAGTATATCCTTTACCTACAAGAACTCCCATGAGTATAAATTCTTGTAGAATGTGTGTTGCATTTATTCCTCTTTTAACATCTTCTAACCCTTCGTTGACTAAAAATTTCGTGTATTGTATCCATTCATCTGGTGATTTACCATCAATGTTAGGAGTTCCATTATGATGAGCGTTCCCTTTCTCTGCAGACATTGCATCTGCTTTTGTTGAATGAACCGTTCCAAATGGATGATTTGGTGGTGCATAGATTGAATATAGCTTTAACGGAATATTCCCTGTATTTGTTAAGTTGTGCCATGTTCCAGCAGGTACAAAAATAGCCGAATCATCCTCAACTCTTCTTCTAAAGTCTAATTGATTCTTGCTTTTACCCATTTGAGTAATACCTTGACCCTGTTCGATACGTAAAAACTGATCAACGTCAGGATGCATTTCTAAACCGATATCTTCTCCAGGTTTCAAGCTCATTAATGTAGTCTGTAGGTGGCTTCCAGTCCACAATGCAGTACGAAACGTATTATTTTGTTTCGTTATCTCATTAATATTTATAACAAAAGGATTTCTTCCGTAATCCCTGATTGGCAAACTATTATTACCATTTAGTACTTGATATGAGTCAAAATGGTTTACAAGAACAGGCCATGAAGAATTCCACTGGTTTGTGTTTCCACCATAATGATACATCGATGCATTACTGTAATATGGGTGTTGATATGGATACCCATTGGGAGGATAATACATTTTTTCAACCCTTTCGCAAAATGATGTACTATTATATGCCTACTTTTTAATCTGTGCCTTCCAACTCTATAGTTTGGGTTAGGTAAAATAAAAATCCTAATACAAAGTTCGGCTTCTAACTTAGTTTTGCATGTCAGATATTAATTGGTTTCGCAATTGCTGAACGACCTCTTCTGAAGCTGACGCTGAAGGGCATAACTGTATAAAGTTCGTTGACGTGATTCATCTTGATTTCGCAATTGTATTAATGTCTGTCTGAGTTCAGCATTATTAGTTTGTGCAGTGATATTTGTCTACCCAGTTAAGCTTGCATTTAATCCAGCTAGATAATCATTGACCATTTCTTTATCTTGAAACATATTACAGCGAATATAGAAAATGTATAGTCTTTATTTAAGTAACTGCTCCGTTCAATAACTACAAACAAATGCATTAATCTGTTTTAGATCAATGCCCCCGTTAGCTTAATAGAGACATTCTTTTAATTTATAAACTACTTCTTTATAGTTAAGAAAAAAATCTTTTATAGGAAGAATTGCAAAGTATGAATAGACTTCATTATTAGCTAATAAACATTCATCATAAATTATAATTATATTTAAGTGCTTTTGAGGTTCGATTTCACTATTCTTTATAGAATTTGCCAATTCCAAATATAAATTTTGACCTATTTCATTGATAGACCCTTCCACCGAAAATCGCCCTGCAAAGCTTTCCCACCAAACTTGAAAGGAGTGATAAACTTCATTAAAATCTGTCAAACTATCTGGATGAATCTTAAATAGCTTTTGGTAAAATAAATCTTTTTCATCATTAAATATTCTTAAATCGTTAACATCATCGCTATATATTCTTTGTGATGATTCAATCCACAGTTCCTTATACCTTAATTCAAAGTTCTCTTTAAATGTTAGTCTGTTTGAGAAATAAGGAAATTTTAATTTTTCTTTATTTGTATTTTGATTGAGAAAAATATTTTGTATGTAAATCAAAAAGTTCAAAGTATAGGATGTTTCAGTCTTCATCAAAAGTGAATTATCCAAAATTCTCCCTCCTTTTAATGGTGTCATTATTTCAATGTTTAAAGCCCAGGTAGTTCAATATTTCAAAAAAATGCATTAATCCTTTTTAGATCAACGCCCCATTACTTTAATTTCAAACTTTCACAGTATCCTACTGGTACTACTCTTTAGTTCAATAACTTCTTCATTTTTGTAGCGTCTACAGTTATGTAAGTATTGCTATAAAGAAGCATATGAATGTTCTTTATATTCCATAGTTTCTTAAATTCATTAATCGGAACTTTTCGATTAAAGCTCTTGTGATCATCATAATTCACCAGATGCATTAATGATTCTGAAAGGTAAATATACTCCTCGTCATAGCCTACGACAGGGACAAAATGTAAATTATTATAACCCTCTCGCACTTTAATAAAAACAATTACGGGAGTTCCTTTACTAACCTCGTACTTTAATGTATTTATATTCCCTTTATAATAGTTTGTTTTAAAGCCCTTTTCCCTTAACACCGTTCGGATTCCCTTTGGATATACAGTGCCTGTCCTCGTTTTACTAGGGAAATGTCGATATAATGCTTCACCCTCAGCCTCCATACCAAAATGGCGCAACAGATACGCTGTTGAAAATGCAGCACATTCCTTATTGTCCTGAAAATCTATTCGATTATTTTGTTGAATAAGGTAGCTAGCTGGATAATCTCTTTTTCGTAAAACAGGTGTGGGTAATGACATTAAATATGCATTAATTAGAGTTGATATAATAATCCATAAAATAATTGTTTTAACTATAAACATACTACTTCCTCCATAGCTTTAGCCTCGATATCGAAACAATATGCTAAATCCTTCAATGTTCACGATTTTTCTTTTCATTGTATAGAAAAACTGCCCCGTTATTACTTCAATAAAAAAAGCATTAATCCTTCTTCTTGGATTAACGCCTTGGGTAATTTAAAACCATCTATTGTTTCAGATTTAATAGATGGTTTTAATATTTCAGTTCGTTCTTTGGAAAAATTTATTCATATACTACTCACATTGATAGAGTTGTTAATGCAACAATAAAACTAATTATTTAACTTTAATAGTGATGCATCTTCAACAAATGTGGAGATATTAAATATATATAATACATCCTTCAGTCCATTATCAGACATATACTCACCAATACTGCCATTATAATACCGAATATCTATTACATGAATTTCTGGTATGTGGTTTGTCAGGAATGGAATGACATTGTGTGCATAGGAATCTTTAATAATGAGTAGCTTATCTTGTTTAATGTCCAGTTTATCAAGGTCTGATTTAATTGTCATTAGTGCATGAACGCCACCTAGAAAATAGGCGTATTGATCCTTTTTTCCAAGAAAACTTTCATCATACATACTTGAAAGTGTTTCATTCGTATCAGCTATAAAAATCTCGGTTGCTACTTGCTCAATAGGTAGGTAAGCTTCAATCATATCCGGAGATAGTCCATGAAACTGACTTCTAGTATGGTAGCTACCCAGAAACGAATTGCTCACTTCCTTGATTATAAAGTCATCTTGTGAAAGAGGTTGCCACCCCTTCTTTTCAATATAAGCAACATACGCCAAATAGGCTCCATACGTCGACCAATGATGATCGGTGCGATAGTAAATAGATTCAGATGCATGGGGAGAAAGGAAATCAAAACCATCCATATACGTTATGTCGTTATCTAGATAGTTGCTGACAAATTCACTTACATCTTCTTGAGAATAAGATGGGGCTAGCCATGGTAAGCGCTCGGGATAAAGCCCTACGGATGTAGGCGCCAACATAAAGGTTATGTCTACATCCGTATGATTATCTCCAAAAGTATTTACCCCTTCTATATATCTCTGAAGCTTATGATAATCAGGTTGCAAAAACTTCTCAAATAAGTACTCATCTTTCCCCTTATAAATTCCATTATTCTCCTGCTGCAGCCGGGCTTGTTCACTCACCGACTTTATCCAAAGCCATTGATCGCGAAACGGAAAATGATCCGTTACATAGCTCTCAGCTTCTGTTGCATAATTTGATGACAAAACATTTTCGAGTGTCATCTTTGGTGGGCGCTGTAAAAATCTGTTTTCCAGTTCAGAAAATCGGAGGTGTGGCAAAAAGAAAAATAACAACGACAACAGAAACAATGTGCCAACAAAGAAAACAACTAATAGTCGTTCAGCATTCTTCTTCAAGTTTTCACCCCTTAGAAACGGAAATACAAAAATGGATTAAATGTTGCGTCTACTAAATAGGCGACTGATAATAAGAAGATAAAGCCATACCAAACTAGATGATACAGTGATAATTTATTGGCTTTAAACGCTTGTTTCTTTGGTAAAGAGGCGATGACTAATACGACCAATAAAACAGCGTTCGTATAGACAAAGTATCCCGTCTCAGCATTCCATAGCGGTTGATTATTAAAACCTGCCATAGCCGATAGGTAACCAACAATTAAGGTAGGTGTTTCAAATGCGAATAATACCCATCCTATTAAAATAAGTACAATTGCATATGCATGCCGAACCCATCGTGGTAAGGCCGCCAATAGCTTTAACCCCCACCATTTTTCAAACATAAGGATGACACCAAAATACATTCCCCATAAAATGAAATTCCAGCTTGCTCCATGCCAAAAACCTGTAAGTAGCCAGACAATCAAAATGTTCCGCGATTGTTTAAGTAAACCATTCCGATTGCCTCCAAGAGGTATATAAACATATTCTCTGAACCAACTCCCCAGCGAAATATGCCATCTTCTCCAAAAGTCTGTTATGCTCTGGGAACTATATGGCTTGTTGAAATTTTCGTTAAACCGAAAACCAAACATAAGCCCAAGACCAATGGCCATATCAGAATATCCACTAAAATCGAAGTAAATTTGGAAGGCAAACGCAATAATCCCCAACCAGGCAGTAAACATAGGCAACGACTCTGGCTGGGAGCTCGAAATTATATCCCAGAGCAAGCCAATATTATTCGCAAGTAGAACCTTCTTTGATAGTCCGATTGTAAATCTACGAATTCCTTCTGCGAACAGTTCTATACTTTCTGACCGGTTATTAAGCTGATGGGCAATTGTGTTATATTGTACAATTGGACCTGCCACTAACTGTGGAAACAACGATACATATGCTCCAAAATCAATCCAATTTCTCTGCGCCTTCACTGTCCCTCTATATACATCTATAATGTAGGACATCGACTGAAATGTGTAAAAGGATATGCCAATAGGCAGCGGTAGTTCTGTTAACGGAATATGTGTACCGAACAATCCATTTACATTCTCAATAATAAAATCTGCGTATTTAAAATAAGATAACAGTGTCAGATTGACAACAATCGATAATGCAACAACGCACTTTCGTTTAACGGGACTTAATCCAGGTTTATCTAGCAACAAACCGAAGTAGTAATCTGTAACAGTAGACACTAGCATGATAACAATGTAAACCGGTTCTCCCCATGCATAGAAGAACAGACTCGTTAAAAGTAAAATTAAGTTTCGTATTCTTCTTGGCGAACAATAGTAAAGTGTTAATACAGCTGGCAAGAATAAGAATAAAAAGATTATACTGCTAAAAACCATTGTTTATTGTTGGTTAAAGAAACTATCATATATTTCAATAAGCTCGTCCGATTGTTCTGAAATGACAAACAATATATAGTTACCTTTCGTTACTAGATTATAGTTTTTAGCATTCTCATATTGGTCTGGAAGATATGTCTCAAACTGCTTTTGCACACTTTCTGCTCTTTGTTTCACAGCTTCTTCCACTGCTGATACTTTAGATGAATCTTTTACTTTTAAAATAGCAATTTCATTTGTCTTAATATTCATCATTGGAATTCTAATGGCATAATCTTCAAGATCTTCTAAATCAATGTTATATATATCCTTTACTTGATTATCAGTTAATTCCATCATCATCGGCTGCTCAACTTTCGATAACATCTCGTCTACCATTTGAGTTGTAGTTAACTCAGGTTCAACTGCACTTGGTGCGCCTTGTGAACAACCTGCCAGTAGCAATCCTCCTATAATTGTTATCATAAAAAACATCTGTAGCTTTTTCATAATCTATTTTCTCCTATTCATTTTAAACTTCAAACGATATAGACGTACGCTTTTAAATTTCGTTACAATATTATTCTAAAAAAAAATAAATATTAAAATTTAATCCTAACTAGCGCAAAATTTAAGACGCATGCAAAATATTGCAGCGTCTTAAAAAATTTCATTTATATATGGCAAGATTCCACTAGAGAGATTAGTCAATCTTTTGCTGACCTCTCTAGATACAAACCTTTAATGGTATTATTTATATAAGAAAAATTAAATACACTGTTTTTAACCTTTAACCATTTATATATATTATCTATCTTCTTTGTAAACTAGTGTAATGAAACAAAAGATTATATAACTTATAAGTAAGGTAACTCCTCCACCAATATAAAGGACTAATGTTATAACTTCTGGTAGATTAAATGGCTTTACCATGTACAACCACATGCCAAACGTAAGGCCAACAGTACCTATTATTGCACTCCAAACATGGATTTTTGCAGTAACCGTTTTTTTTGTCTGAAAAACCTTATAGTATACAGCCCATGCAAATAAACTTAGCCATCCAACTACTAAGATATGTGCATGGACGGGACGAAACGCATAAGAACCTGCACCTGCCATATGAGCACCTAATATTGCTCCTATTAAACCAAAAACACTAGCAAATCGTAATAATACTAGACTATAATTCTTCAAAATAGTTCCTCCTTTTCATACCCTCTTTATCTACTTCTATAATTTACTTAATCAATATGAATAGAGGATGAATAAGAGATTACAAAAATACCCTCCATTGACGATTTCAGATCGTCAATAGAGGGTAAAAAATCAGTTATGACTTAATGGTAACTCTACAACAAACATAGTCCCTTCATTTTCAATACTTTCCACTTGTATATCACCATCATGCAGTTTGATAATTGTCCAAACGATAGATAAGCCTAATCCTGTTCCTTCAATTGTCCGTGTACGAGAAGTATCTGCACGATAAAACCGGTCGAATATCCTGTCAATTTCAACACTGTTTAACCCTATTCCTGTATCTTTAAACCGAACAAAGATTGAATGTTCCCTTTTTTCAAGTGTTATCACAATACTTCCGCCTGGGTTATTATATTTAATGGCATTTGAAAGTAAGTTATCCCAAACTGTATTGAGTAAAGATGGATCACCAAATACAGTGACATCTGGCAGTGTGTAGCTAAGCATAATCCCTTCCTCACCTACTAGCCATTGATAACTTCGTACTAATTCTTTTATTTGTTGACCAATATTGAATGACTTTTTCTTTAAAATATCATCACCACGATCTAAAGAGGCAAGAAGTAACAATTGTTTCGTTAAATTTGATAATCTGCTAATTTCGTCATGAATAATTGAAACAAACTGCTCTTTTTCTTGCTGACTAATTGATCCATTTTCCAAAAGCTTTGTATACCCTTTTATATTAGACAATGGTGACTGAATATCATGAGAAATATTCGAGATGAATTCCTTTCTCACGTCATCCATTTGTTCTAGTTTTCTAGCCATGCTTAAAAAACTATTGGAAAGCTCTCCAAGCTCATCATTACGATTAATATCAAGTTCCACATTAAAATGACCATTCGAGAGTGATTTTGTGGCTGAAGTTAGTTTTGAAATGGGTTTTACCAAATATTTAGTACTAAAAATTACCATAACAATACTCAAAAATATTGTAAAAATTAGTAACCATCCAAATAACAGATGCATTTCGTTAAAAAGAAGTTTAATATCTGGTCTAATGAAAAGAGCGTATTTTTTTTCGTTATGTGTAAATGGAACCCCTATTGTATTTTTTAATTCATTAGCAAAAAAGCCTGTTACGAAAGTTTCTTGTGGAAAGTTAAGAATTCCATGATACGTATTCCCATTTAACACAAGCTCTTTGATTGATACTGGCAGACTGTTATCTCTAAATCCTGCACCCCAGTAACCTTCTTCTCCCATTTCATCTATTACGTAAAGCTGATAACCAATGGAGGAAATATGATCCAGGTACACATTTAAATTAGTATCTGAATTCTCATTAATATAAGTTGTAACGGACTCCGCTATTTTCGTGATTTTACTATCGTTGTCGGGTTTTAACTTTTGTTGATAATAGGCATTTGATATTAAAAATGCTAAAATACTACTTAATATCATGATTCCAACCGTAACGACGACAAACTTTACGTAAAGAGATTTCATGACCGTTTTTCCTCAAGGGAATAGCCGATCCCACGTATTGTTTTAATTTGAAAGTCATCTGTTAACTGAGTAAAGCGTTCCCTTAATCTTTTAATATGAACATCTACTGTTCTTTCATCCCCTTCATAATCAATCCCCCAAATTTGTTCAATAAGATGATCTCTTGAAAAAACCTGTTTAGGATTTGCCATAAGAAAATATAAAAGTTCAAATTCCTTCAAAGGTAAAAGGAATATCCGATCATCAATCTGAACCTCGTAGCTTTTTCTATTAATCGTTGTACTTCCCATACGAATAATAGATTCTTCTGTAACATTGTCATATCTCCGCAAAAGGGCTTTTATCCGATAGCTCAATTCTTTCGGCTCAAAAGGTTTCACTACATAATCATCAGTTCCAGCTTGAAAACCCTTCTCTTTATCATCTATTTGACTTTTGGCTGTTAAGAGAATGACAGGAATATTAAACTGCTGCCTAATTACCTTTGTTAATTCATAACCGTCCATAAATGGCATCATTACATCTACAATGGCTATATGACAGTTTTCCTTATGAAGAATTTCTAAAGCACTAATTCCATCTCTTGCTTTGAATACAATATATCCTTGCTCTGATAGATGAATATATAAAAGTTCTAAAATGTGGATGTCATCATCAACAACTATAATTTTTTTCATTGTGGTCGCTCCTTAAATGGTGACAATTGAAATAAGAAAAAAGCCCAGCATAAATAGCCGGGCTAAATGATATGCTGAATAAATTAACTATGTTGCACAATTAAGCCATCACTCATTTTAATAATATGATCCGCATAAGAAAGCATTTCTTCATCATGAGTCACAAATAGCGTAGTAATTTTCAAATTTTTCGTAATTTCTCGTATTAATGCCATCACATCTTTAGATCTTTTTGAATCTAAACTTGCGGTTGGTTCATCAGCAAAAAGTACTTTAGGTTTATGGATAATTGCACGTGCAATAGCAACTCGTTGTTTCTCCCCACCTGACAATGAAGATGGATAAGCATTTTTTCTATGTTCCATTCCAACTAATTGTAGAATCCTCTCAACTACACTCATTTGTTCATGTTTTTTCAACTTCGATTCAGATACGTCTAACATTAATAGTAGTTGTTCTTCTACAGTAAGGAAAGGGACAAGATGGGCAAATTGAAAAATAAAGCCAAAATCAGTTGCCCGTATTTTACGAATACTTTCTTCATCCATCTGACTAAGATTTTTCCCTTCAAATAGTACTTCTCCATCTGATGCTGATTGCAGCCCTGCGGCTATTGTCAGTAACGTGCTTTTACCTGATCCAGATGAACCCACTAATGCTGTTACTTCACCTTCTCTAAGAAAGAGATTTACCCCTTTTAATATTTCTTCCTTTATTTGCCCATTATTAAACGTTTTCTTCACTTCATTAAGTGTAAATAAAGACATATTATATCTCTCCTTGTTGAATTGCTTGCAATGGTTCAACTTTTCTAATTTGTAAGCTTGCGATGGTTGTACCAATAAATGCGATGACTAGGAATACAACGGATAAACTCAATGTTGTTTCTATCGATAAATTAAATGGCATTCCTTCAGGAGTAATTAAATTAAATCCTTGACTTATTGCAATGGACAGTGCAAGGGAAGTCGTTGTAATAAAAATCATCTGTGTCCACATCATTGTAAATAACCTGCTTGTCTTCAAACCAATTGCTTTTAATATGCCGAATAGCCCAATCTTTTGAACGTTCATCATATAGAAGAAAATGGCAAACAACATACCACTTGTGACCACTAAAAACCAAACAATCATGTTTAATGTCATCTGCTCTGCGTTATAACTAGGTATTGTTTTCAAAAATTCCTGCTTTGAAAAGGATCGTAACCCCGAAATTTCTTGAGGCGAATTATCTTTTGGAACAAATACTAATTGCATTTCATTTACTCTATAGATTTCCTTGTAGTTCTCTATGTTGATAAATGCAACTGCTGCATGGCTGAATTTCGTTTGGTCAACAAAGCCTTTTACAGTAAACTCTCCACTAAATTGAGGATTCGTCAATGTATCCCCTATTTCTATTCCTTTTTCTTTCATTGACTGATCTAATATAATTTCACCGTCTTTAACATCCTTAAAATTTTTCGACTCGGTTGAAGTAACAAAAACTACGCTTTGTTGTTTGCCCTTATGATCATTTAAGATTCCCA
This sequence comes from Ureibacillus manganicus DSM 26584, assembly GCF_000772945.1. Lineage (GTDB taxonomy): Bacteria > Bacillota > Bacilli > Bacillales_A > Planococcaceae > Ureibacillus > Ureibacillus manganicus. Next base: position 131,244 of record NZ_JPVN01000008.1, on the reverse strand, counting down.
TTTGAATTGATAATGCTGTAGCGTCTTTATAGTCGGTCAGAAGTTCTTCCTGTAAACTGCTATTGATTTTAGACAGAGTATAAGCTTCTTCTGCATCCTCATTCATGTATAACTGTCCTTCTGGTAAATCTTTAATTAAGGAAGCATTATCCTGCGATAATCCATTTGCTAAACCCGAAATAATAAACGTTAGTAAACTAACAAGAAATATTATTGACCCTAAGATTAAAAATCTTACCTTATTCTTTTTTATTTCTTTAAATGCAAGATTCATCGTTCATTCCTCCAATTTCCTTTTGACAACATTAAAATACAATTCTTAAATGAACAGAGAATGAACGAATGATTACAATGTATTTATATTAGATTTTTAAAAATGGACTAGATCGGCCCAATCGTTGCACTAATTTTTTTCAGCACTATTCAAGTAAACTTCCCCGTTTTAGGATCACTCAAACCAATCGTAACGGAATACTCACCATCTATAGGTTCTAACTCAAGGTATTTTCTAGGATTGGCACAATTAAAAAAACTTGGTAAAAAATGTTTACAAATAGTTAAAAGATGGATATACTTACAAAGTAAATAAAAAATTCTTAAGGAGGTCGAATGAAATGATCGTTATCGTTAAATTAGTAGATACAACTTCATCAAAAATGAAAATCACACATTCGACTAGATCGGAATGGATCGCTTAAGATTTTTTTGTAATTAAGTATACCCATACCGTAGGGAGAAGTGTGCCCCTGCGGTATTTTTGTGCCTTTTTTTACCGTAGGGGGATTCTCTCTACGGTTTTTTTCTGTTTTTTGGGTATTTTAAGGAGGTGAAAATATATGACATTGCACATTTTTTCTTTATCAATCACTATTACAAAACGTGAAATTTCTCTTGAGAAAGCACTTCATAATGAACAAGTGAAAAAAATCTTTGAAGAAAACCGAAGAAAACTAGATAGTTATATTCGTCCTTATTAACTTTGTTTATAACAAAAACATGAAAGGTGGGAATTGAAAATGATTTATATGATCATAAGACGACATGCAATTTTATGGGTGGAGAAAGACTCAACCTAGCTAGCAGAATGAAGCAATATAAAGTGACAATATAGCTATTTAATTTTTAAACCTCAGTAAGCTAACCCGTTCTAACCTAGAACGGGTTGCTTCAGGAGGTATTTTGCACTTTTTTAAGCGATACTTTTCACATACAACTTGATTTAGTTTAGGTAAGTGCGGAAATACAAAGTTAGGGAAATTTCTAATTCTAAAAAAGCGTAATTCCCATATTGAAATTGGCAATTTTTAATTGCTTAATCCCCTTATTCTACCAATATTCCCTGTTAGTTAAATATCTTATTTGAAAAGAGGAAGCTAATGAAAAAACAAAAGAAAACCTAACAAATCAAAATACATGGGACTTCTTGATTTATTAGGCTTATTTAAATTGGGGTATATTCTATTATTCTTCTAAAGATGGCGTGTTAGAACTACTAAGAACCGGTACAGTTATTTTTATTAAGACATAATACAGTGTAGCTGCCACAATAATACCAATAATCCACGCTATATCTACTCCGTTCATAGCTTTCGCAATTGGTCCTACATAAATTTCAGTGTTTAAAAATGGAACTTGGATCAATATTGTGATTAGATATACTGCAATTGTTTTTGTATTAAACGCCTTGAAAATACCATCCTTTTTTCCATATTCACTATGGTGATAGTGTGATCTTCCCAATACAAAGAAGTCCATTAAAGTAATTGTACTCCAAGGTATAATAAAGAATAAAATAAATACTAAATACATTTGGAAATTAGCCATAAAGTTTCCTGCCCCTACTGTAGCTATTAATGCAATAGTAAAAGCTATGGCTATAGATGCAATAACACGTAACTTTGCAGTAGTTTTAAATGGAATAAAGTTACTAATAATTGATAACAAAATAATTCCGGCTCCATAAATATTTAAAGAATTAATAATAAGTATCCCTATCGTTAATAGAAAAGCAATAATCCATCCAATTGTACCTAAACTATTAATTTGACCCATTACATTCCCGTCGGTTACCATAGACGCACTAAGAGCCCCTAAAATCATTAACCACGCAGAGCTTAGAAATGTGCCCGCATAACTATAATAAAATGTTTTTTTGCTTTCCTCAGGTCTAATAAATCTTGTATGATCAGAGACATACGGTCCATATGTTATTTGCCATGTTACACAAATAGAAGCCATTAATATAAAGGCAGACAAATTAAACTCCCCTGAAATCAATTGTGTGTTATTTAAATTCGCAAAAAGAAGAATTGTTAAAATAACAAAGATAAAGATAAAGATTATCGTAAAGACTTTCAAAGATTTTTGTAAAATACTTTGACCAAAAATTGCAATTAACACTGTTGGAATTAGACTCAAAATAACCATTAAATTTAAATTCAACCCTAACGTTTCTTGCAAACCTTGACCAACTACTACAGTATTAGTAGAGCCATATCCGATATACATTGTAAAAATGATAACCATCGGCAAGATTGCTCCGTAATATCCAAATTGCGCACGGCTTTGAACTACTTGCGGAAGGCCACTCTTAGGGCCAATTGCAGCATGCAAGGCCATAATAACCGCCCCTATTGCATGACCTACAATAATTGAAATCGTTGCCCATAAAAAATCTAAACCTACTAATATAGCTAGCGCCCCTGTTACCAGTGTTGTAGATACCGTACTAGCTGAAAACCATGTGAAAAACATTTCACTTGCTTTATTATTCCGCTTTTCAAGAGGAATAAATTCATGACTAACATCCTCAATTTTCGCCAATAAAAACACCTCCGAATTATTTTGACATTACACCTTCAAACGCTCTCCAATACTGAGATTGAATTTTTATGACTTCATCAATCGCTTGTCGTTGAACTATATTTACCACATCAGTCGTTTGTGAACCTGTAAATGGATCTTCCACATCTGTTTTTACTCCAGACATTTCCTCTATTATGCGCAATGTACAAAATGGTACATATGCATTGCTGTATCCACCCTCATGAACAAAGACGATATGTCCATTACAATGAATATTAGCTAGTTCCAACATGACATTTGTTATTGCACCAAAGCCAGCTGCAGTCATATTCATTCGACCTAGAGGATCAAACATTCCAGGATCTTGCCCCGCTGAAATGATTATTAACTCCGGTTTAAATTCATTAGTAATCGGCTCAATAATTGATTGAAAAGCTTCTAAATAACCTGCATCACCTGTTCCAGCAGGTAATGGGATATTTACATTAAAGCCTTCAGCTTTTCCTTTTCCTGTATCAGTAGCATAGCCAGTATTATTTGGAAAACTGAGATGCTGATGGATTGATATGAATAATACTTCATCATCTTCATAGAAAACTTTCTCTGTCCCATTTCCATGGTGAACGTCCCAATCCAGGACTAAAATTCGTTTCAAACCATATTTCTTTTTAGCATATTTAGCAGCAATGGCCACATTGTTGAATATACAAAACCCAATTCCCTTTTCCGGCTCAGCATGATGACCAGGTGGTCGGGATAAGGAATATGCATTTTTCACCTTAGATGTTAATACTGAATCCACCGCAGTAATTGCTGCACCAGCTGAAAGTAAAGCGATTTCATAAGACCCTCTTCCAACAATCGCGTGATCCCCTGCATCGCCTCCTGTTGTGTCACTTAATTGTTTTACATATTCTACATAAGAAGGAAGGTGCACTTCCTCGATTTCTTCTCTTGTAGCTGAACGAGGCTCAATAGTCTCTAATTCTTTAATTAATCCGCAACGATTTAATAGGTTATTTACTCTTCTTTTTGTTGAAGGAGCCTCTACAAAAACATCCGGTTCTAAATATCCACCGGCTGGTAAATATAAGGTACCAGAACCGTTGTCATGCCAAAAGAAACTTTCGTCAAAAATGTATCCAGTCTTTTTCAAAATAACCACTCCAAACTCGTTTTATTGTGAATATTGTCCATATTGATATGTTTCTCCTTAAAAATGAACGAAATTCATTTTCTTAAAAAACACAATAAATGAATCAGATTCATTTGTCAATCTATTATCTGAATCATCTAAACTTTATCTTTATCCATTGTTTCAATGAATAATATAGGCTAAACTTTTATTATTGGAAGAAAAGTGGTGATAATCTATATGGATAAAAAAGAAAGAATTATTAATGCAGCTATAAAGCTTTTTGGTGAAAAAGGAATTGAAAATACAAAAATTTCTGATATTGCGAAAGAAGCTAGAATCGCTCAAGGTACATTTTATTTATATTTTCCATCTAAATTATCTGTAATGCCTGCTATTGCAGATGTAATGATTAGCGAAATGATCCAATCTATTAGAAGTAATGTATCAACTGATTTAGATTTTTTCGGAAAAATAGAACAATTAATCGACACAGTATTTGAGGTAACAGAAAAACATAAAGAGCTAGTAGGAATTATTTATGCAGGATTGTCTGCTTCTGACTTCTTAGATGAATGGGTAGATGCTTACGAACCATACTATAGCTGGTTAACTAATTTGCTAGATTCCGCTAATAAAAATAACGAGATCCACCTAGTAATTGATTCATTACAAACAGCTAAGATTCTTTGGGGATTAATTGAAGCAGCTGCTGAACGCGCCTATTTATTTGATGAGAAAGAAAAAAATTTAATTTTACAAGATAAGAAAGATGTATTAATATTTATAAAAAAAGCACTAACGAGATAATTTTTCCATCTCGTTTTTTATTAACATAAAAATGAATGACATTCATTCATTAGGAGGGTTTTAAATGTCTAAAGGTTGGATATTTGTAATACTCACTAGTTTATTTGAATTATTTTGGATTTTCGGTTTAAATGTTGTCTCACATTGGTCGCATTGGATAATAATTGCGACGCTGGTAATCGCTGATTTACAGTTCCTTGCAAAAGCATGCGAAACACTCCCAACAGGAACTGTTTATGCTGTCTTTGCTGCTTTTGGAACAATTGGAACAACGTTAATGGATGTGTTTATCTTCAACGAAGAACTAAACATTTTTAAAATTCTCTTTATTTTTATTTTAGTGATTGGTGTGATTGGATTAAATATTTCTGATACTAAAGAACAAACAACTGCGAGGTGAAGATCATGGGTTGGTTACTTGTAACATTTGCTGCTATTAGCGAATTTGTAGCTGTTATTGGATTAAAAAAATATAGTATGCAGAAATCGCTAATTAACTTCGTTTTATATGCAGGCGGTTTTGGATTGGCATTACTATGTCTCTATTTATCTTTTAATTTTTTACAAGTGAGTACTGCGTATGCTGTTTGGATTGGAGTGGGAACTGCAGGTGCTGTAATTATAAATATGATTTATTTCGGAGAGTCACGTAGTATTGGACGAATTTGTAGTGTAGGGTTAATTATCATTGGCGTAGTCGGACTTAAAGCCATTACCTAAGTATTCGATATCGACGTTATACCATGGGGCATCACGGAATTTCTTCACAACTCGTTATAATTGTTAGGAATCTTAACCGTTTATAAACTAAATGAAATAACATACAATTTTTTGCAGCAATTCACTTTAATGCGCTATTTTCCATCCACAAATGAGACTATTTTTTTAATAATTTGTAAACATTTTCGAATTAAACGAGATATATACCAAAACAAGGACTTAGACTATATGAAAAGAGATAATATTAATATGGAATACACATTAGAAGAATTAATTATTCTCAAAGAAATACAAACTCTTAGGTCTAAATTGATAAAGTGTGGTATGGAAATGGGCTTAACCCATCCAGTTACAATTGAATTAAGCCAATGCCTAGATAAGCTGTTAAATGAATATTCTTTAATTAAAACTTCTTCAAACAAGGGGATTGGCTTTTAGGTAGAACAACAATGCTCATGCTAATTATTAAATAGTTTGGTATCGGAGAAATTATTTTTTTCCACCTTTTCAAAAGTAGAAAATTCCACTTTTGAAAAGGTGGAATTTTTCACTTATGATGAATCGCGTCCCTAGATGATTTTATGATTTTATTAATCATGACTTATTGAACTAAAGCCCGCGTTTGTTCAACAAGGTTTTAGTATTTTTTCAAGTACAATAGGACCCGTTTTCTTTGTCGTTGTATTGATTGTGCGAACTTTGATACGAGTAGGTCTCATTTCAGGAGAAACTTCATCCAATTTCCCAGCCCAAGTAGTTTCCCTATAGTTAGTTACTGGGGACAATGGAAACGTCCAACTTATTTCATTTGGAATATACGCTAATACTTCGTAACCATCATAATCTCCGAAACTTAATGGTTTTGGTAAATGGAGTGCAAGAACACTTAAACTTGTTCGTTCATCATTAAACTTTCTTTCAATATTATAAATCAGTGCTATTCCTCTGGCATTTTTAGGTGCGTTCTTTGTTGGTTCAAGTATTGCTGAACAAGGTGGCAACTCTTCCATTTTATTTTCAGAGTGTGTTTGTGAGGGGAAAATTACCAAAACGAGGATAAGGCTGAAAATCAATTTATTCATTTCTGATTCTCCTTAAATTTGTTAAGTATCATTATTCCCAAAACTTCATAATTATTGTATTTCAATCGTTCCACTATCCTGCCCCATTAGTTCAATAACTTCAACAAAAGAGGCATTAGTTCCTTGTTGTGAATCAACGCCTCCGTTAGAGAAGAAACAAATTACTAACCTGACCTTTTAAAATAATTTGTACAACGAAAAAGGCATCAATCCCTACTTAGATCAACGCCCTGTTAGTGTAAGAAATATTATTGTTTTAATATGCTTCTCAATTCATTAGTTTGCTCTTCAGAAAGGGCAAAGTATAAATTTGCACCGTTATTATATAAAATTGAACTACCATCGTCTTGATAGTAAACATACAACCACATTTCAGCAATGCCTTCCTTGGGTCTATCAAGTGAAAAAAATGTGTCTGGTTGACTATCTAAGTCTTTTGGTTCTTCAATCTCCCTAACTTCACTAATGATTGCCCTCAAAGCTTCTATTGATTTCGTGTCCTTGATTTCATTCTCCTTATCAAACTTTATTGCTTCCATTCCATTTACAGGAGTGCCCACACGAATCACTTCAGATGCTGAACACCCTGAAAATATTACTGGCAACATTAAGAGCAATACTATCCAAGGAAACTTTTTAATTTTAATCATCTCCCTTTATTTGTAATTTTGATTCTTATTCAACTAACCTGCCCCATTAGTTAAATAATATTTTTAAACCAAGTCATCATTCGAAGAACTTGAATTGGATCAAACCAAGTAACTAAAAATAATATAATGAAAAAAGTAGCAATTGATATATATTTCAAACTTCCTTTTTCCCTTTTAGAGATAGCAATAAAACTAAATACAACCCCTAACAATATAAATATAACTCCAGTAAGTACAATAGGTTCAACATAACCGTCTATTAACCAGTTTAATATAAAGAATAGAAGCCCTATAAATATTAAGACGATTGAACTTATACTGAATCTTTTCATATACATCCCCCTATCAGTTCCATTTCTAAAAATACTTTAAACTTTTATAAAAGTTCCTATTGTTGATCAACTAACCTACCCCGTTTAATTCAATAACTTTAATCCTTCTTGGATCAATGCCACGGCAGTTTAATAAGTATTGCCTATTGTATTATTCTATTTTTTCATTTTTCCTGTTTTCGCAAAATAGGTCGTTTGAATATCAATGCTTATTAGTTTAACTCTGTGTTTTCCATCATTAGGTTTAAATTGGTTAAAACGTATATGTAAAAATAAATTGGACAATAATACGAGAGAATGATATTTACTTAAACGAGGTGAAAATTGTGAAAAAATTAATATTTGGTACGTTTACAGCAATCCTTTCTACTGCTTTATTGTTCGGGTGTGGTACACCAAATGATGAACAGGAGCCAGATCCAACAGAAGAACCTTCTGAACAAATAGAAGATGAAAACCAATGATAATGACTCCCTTTTGAAGTGAACTCTAAAATTATGACACTGTATTTAATTTAAGCAACCTCGGAGGATTGAATTTGGTATTGTACCTAACTCAATCCTTTTGCGCCTTCGTTAGTGCAACAAGGAATAGTTATTTTATAGCAAGATTTTTTAACCACTGTTCATTCCACTTAAAATATATTTCACTAAACACCCCCGTTAGTTGATTGAGTGCGGTTAGATTTTAACTTTCTTCCAATGAAATTAGCAGGTACAGGGTTGAGTTCTAATTCTCTTGACCAAATAGAGAGTTGACCAATGTGGTGAATCTCATGAGCAATTATATGATGTAATATTTCTTCAACTGTATATGTATCTTCGTCCCAAGGAACCCTAACCACTTTCTCTTTTAGTTCATCTAAATTTTTTAGAAATTCAGCTACTTCATATTGAAATCTATCTGAAAGAGATTTAACCTTCTCAAGCGAATCATAATCAGCGAATTCAACTACGATATCTTCTTTACCTTGAATACCACGAACCCAACTGTATTCAACATCAATAATGTGAAATAAGGTATTTAGTATACTTCCTACTCCACCAGTCCTGTCTTTTAACAACTCCACATTTGATAGTTGTTTACACCAATCAAACCATTCGTCTCTAACTTGCCAGTTATATTCAAAAAAATTTATCAATATAGAACCCCCTAACAGTATATTCAAGGTTTAAACAGTTTCCAATGCCCTTCGGATACAACTTCTACCACTCCATCGATTACTTTGATTGCGGTTTGATCATCCATTGCATACGCAGGTCCCCTCATCCCGGATGCCCATCTTTGTGCGGCAGCCAAAGTGTTTCCGGGCAGCATTTCGTGATCCAGGTGCGGAAAGATTGAAAAATCAACCAATCCCAGTGTTACATCACTACCATCCGGTGGAGTCCAGCCAACGAAGTATTCCCCTATGTTAGGTGCCATCACCATGCTCCCAGCACTCATACCAACATAGACTGCGTTTAGTGATAGTAAAAGGTCTGCCATCCCGGATTGACGCATCCAGTGGCACAGGTAAAGGGCGTCGCCGCCTGATACCAGCAGTACATCTGTCTCCTGAATCAGAGGCTTCCAGCGGTTTTCGTCGATACTTGGAAGCGCTGTAAGCTCCAACACACCGACGGATTTCCAACCGAGATTGACCATGGGATTTTCCTCTTTTCCACTGATGAATTCCCAGGCTTTAACGCCAGGGCCAACCCATGGGTGTCCATACATCGCAGTGGGGATGCACAGGGCGTTGCAGTCTGCAATCGGCTTGCCAAGCATGCCAACCAGCGCATCGTGTATGCTTTTATTCATGATGCCTCCAGATGTAAGCAGAAATTTCATAACTTCACTCCTTGCTTTTGTTTGGTACTGTCAAACTTGTTTTTACTTCTATGATAGCTATCCTAGCTTAACTTCAACAAAAAAGAGCATTAATCCTTCTTAGATTAACACCCCATTTCGTTAACGAATAGAAAGTATATTTTTAATGCCAATATTAAATAATAACCCCGAATTCTTTAGAAATTCGAGGCTAATACAATATATTTATTTAATTTGGTTTTATTTAGGGATGTTACAGTTGTTTTGATTGCTTTTGAAATTAGCTTCATTAATACGTTCTTCAAGTTCGCTTGCAGCCCCGTGAGTATTATTATTGAAGTCTGCTTCTGCTGCAAATTCTTCACGATTATTTACGTTTTGGTTGCGATTACGGTTAACGTTTGAAAACTTTTCTCGGTTATTACGATCATTAGCCATTGCTATTCACCTCCACAGATATTGTGAGGAGAAATTTCCTGTTTATACTTTTAAGGAAGTTGTAAATGATTGACTACACTCTCTTTTAGATTTGTAGGGCGATTATCAACTTTCAAGCTGTAATGTTTGATTTGAATCCCTTTATTTTTTGCATTAAACCTTAATAAAATTTCATACTAAGGACACCACGTGGCAAACAAAAATCATGGAGGTGTTTATAGTGACTAACAACCGAAAGAGCAATGTAAGTGGTTCCATTAGTGATAAGCAAGCAGTAAGGAAAAATTTATCAAGGGAGTTTGATCATGAATTTGCAAATGAACCCTTGACAGCGGCAGAGAGACTTAATAATAAGAAAACTAAAAAGCGTCAATAAATTGATGTAAGCATGAATTATAAAAATGAGTGCACCTTTTTTAAAATCGAATACACGGCTTACTTTATTTATTATTTTGCGCTTAGAATGTTAAAAGTACTATCAAAGTCATACAACAAGCCCCCCATCTATAGTAAGGTGGGGGCTATTCATAGCACATCTATCTTATTCATATAATTCATCCCTAAAAATACCTTCTTTAGTATTCCATAAAGACTTACACTTTAATTGCATATTATATAAATGAAGTTACAATAAATAATTATTTCTTACCTTTTTGTTCTAAAAGTATAGGTGCTATATTTAGTAAGATAGAAACAATTGTCAAAAACCATAATGCCCTTTCCATACCAGGTACTACATCCTCTATAGCTGACCAATCTTCTACTTTTACCCAACGAGATACAAGACTGTATTCTGCACAGAGTGTTAATGCTGTAAATGATAGTCCTATCGCCATAGCAAGTTTATAATCCTTCCCTGCTTTATACAAATTAAGATTTATAAAAGTTGCTACTATTGCAGTAACTCCAAATATCATAAATAACATTACAAACCTCCATAAATGCTAATTCCTTTTGTGTTTTCTTATTGAACAAACTTGCCTTGTTAGTACAATAAGTTCAAATAAAAGCTCTATTGTTGTACCCATTTCTTTCTTTTTAACAAAAGGATTATAAACAAAGCTGCTTCACTTATAATTAGTAAAACTATACCAAAAAGTAATCCTCCAATTAGCAGAAACTCATTTACACCCCAAGCGAAGAAAAACCAACCTATTATTGCAAATAAACCTAATATTAAATTAATAGTTCCTGCAATGATGGCTTGTGGTAAGAACAGTCCTGTCTTCCTAATCATAGTGGAACCATATTTAAAACTTACAAAAGTTGCAACAATCATAAAAACAAAATATATAGTCATAGCAACATCTATCTTATTCATATGATTCACCTCTTTAATTTTTACCTTATTAATTCATAATCTCTTTTAAAGTAATCCGCCCTTTAGTTCAATAAGAAAAAGGCTTTCCCCCTTCTTGAAGTAAAGCCCCGTTTAGTTTAAGTAAAACTAATTATAACTTTCTACAATATCTCCATGTTTATCAAATCCAATTACATTTTTAATTTCTGTTTGAAACATCTCAATACTTGTTGTTATAGTTGGTGGATATTCAGTTATGAATGTATTGTTTTTTGCTATAATTTCCTGCTGTTCTCCATTTTTATATAGGATAATAAATTTTTCTACCTCATGTTCATTCGTCTTAATGGCACCATGAATTATTTTACCTATACCTTCAAAATAATTTGCTTGGACGAAAAAAGGTAAGCGATTGTCTGAACTGAACGTAATTCCAACACTTTGTTTATTATCATATCTGTACTTTCCATTCTCGTAATGGTAAACACCTAAGATATGTTGGTTATGGTTTAAATAATATACTAATTGCCTTTCTTCATCTTGATTCACAATTTCTATTGGCGTTTTCCAGTGACTTTGTACTGCTTCTTCCAGCGATCCATAACTTCTATTGCAACCTGACAAGATAAGTAAAATGAGAACAGATAAAGTTATCTTTTTCATGAAATCCCCCCTTTTTGCAGACAAATCACTCTTGCACTAACCTGCCCCGTTAGTTGAATAGGAACAATCTTTTAAATTAAATTCAATTAAATCTTGTTATTCAGGATATTTTGAAGTGAAATACTCCACACCTTCTTCATCAACTATACCCAATAAATATTTACTTGACGTTAAGAAAATTAAGAAACGACTTAACAAAATTAAGATTACTGATAGTAGTAGATTATTAAAGAGTCAAGATTTCGTAAATAAATAATGAGGTGAAATAATGAAAAATAAAAAATTAGCATTAATGAGTTTAGGTATAATTGCAGGAATAATACTAGTTACAATTACTATTTAAATACAATATAGGTGTTGATGGTTAATCAACACCCTCAATTACTTTCTACATATGCATAGCTATTCAGGATACTTCTGTGTGACGTATTCTACACCTTTAGAATCTTTGATTTTTCGTAATGCTATTTTCTCAAACTCTAGTGAAATATTTTCATCAAGAGTTACATAGTATTTTGAACCCTTCGTTTCAATTTTACCTTCGGGATAAATTTTAAAAAAATCACTAGTTCCAGATTCAGCATTTTCTCTCTCAACAACTTCATCTATACTGCTCTTTTCAGTCTCTTCAGTCTTTAAATGTGGTAGAATCAGTCTATTACTGGAAATTAATATTCCATCCTCAACTAAAACTATAAATTGATTATAATTATCGTTTCTAAATCCTGAACCTTCAAAGTCTGATGCCTTTGCCTTTAATGAATCGTCAATATTTTCACAAGCTGTTAATAACAAAAAGATAAACACAATACCAGTAAATAATAGACACTTCTTTTTCACCGCTACCCCTCCTATTTTCAGAATAGTCAGCCTATTAATCTTAATACGTTTAACAATGAAATAGGTTCCAAATTTTAGCTAAATACCCATATTTACTTATTCAACTAATCTGCCCCTTTAGTTGAATAAGAAACTAAACTTTACCTTCATTTCTGTATTGGGAAAGGTGACTAATTTGGTTGTAATTTTTTATTTTCCACACTTCTTCTTTAAATTCAATATTACTAATACATGCATTTATCAATTTTGTTTTACCTGAACCTATTTCACCATTTGAAAATTGGGATAAGATTGTATTGATAACTCCCCCGTGTGCTACTAATAGCACCTTTTTCCCAAGGTATAACTGGTTTATTTTTTGAATTCCATCTATTACACGCTTTGTTAACGTCCTTCTATCGTCTTGATTTGGGTAATTTTTGTTTGGAAATGCCGTTAACCTCTCTGTTACGGTCATCCCCTCTGCATCACCATAATCCCGTTCAATAAATTCAACCATTTCTATTATTGGAGATTTTATCTCATTGTTTATTATCTCTGCTGTTTCCTTAGCCCTTTTTAATGGGCTTGTAATTATTACATTCCAATGGGTAGTTTTAAGAAATTCTCGACATTCCTCAGCTTGTAAAATTCCATTATTGTTTAAAGGAATGTCTTTTCTTCCTTGAAGTTTCCCCAATGAATTCCAATCAGTTTCCCCGTGTCTAACTAATCATAATTCAGTCACTCTTTCCCCTTCTTTAATAGAATCTTTTATATAGTTCCAGCCATTCTGAGAACTTTCCCATTAAATTCTGTTTTTATCTGTTTCATTCCGTTTTTCTTATAAAATGCAATGGCGTGTTTATTTGTTGGTGATACACGAAGATGGTATTCAGTAACATTATTGTCTTTAAAGTATTTAATAGCGTACTCGTGTAAAAGTGACCCTAAACCCATCCCTCGTTTGTTGGGAACAAGGTAATAGAGATTAACATAACCAATTTCTTTCCCCTCATATTCCTTTACAGTTAGTTCTAGTTGTCCAATTGGTATCTCGTTTTCAACCAGTAGTACAAATCCTTTTGGATATTTCACTGACTGTTGCTGTAACCAATCCACATATGTATTTTCATCTCCAAAGTCTTTATCTGTACCAAAACTAACAATAAAAGAATCTTTGCGAAAAGCAATAACACACTCTTTATGTTTAGTTAAATTAATAGGTATAAACTCCATTTTTCTCTCTCCAAACCCCTTTGAATATGATAAATTGGCGAATTACGTAAGATTGTCTTTTTTCATTCTGTTGTACTTTATAGTTGCATCAATTGCGAAGATCAGCGTTATAATTGTACCCCCCGTCCAAAAATAACTAATCCCCTTACCTTCTAAAAGACGCCTAACGACCATACTCCCTGTTAAAAATACTAACGAAAATTGGATATAAATATGTGCATAAAAAAACTTCCCTTCGTTTTCTTTGTTTATGTATTTCTTCAATCCAATCCCCTTCTCTCATTTCGAACTATATACTTCTATCGATTTTTTAGACTTTCTAATTCAGCTAAAATTTTTTCATTTTGCAATTTTATTTCTTCATTTTGTTTTCTAATTGCATGGCCATCGAATAATAGAACGAATACACTGATGGTAAGTACGACTGATAGAATTGTAGTCGCCATTTTATATACCTCCTCTTAGTTTTGGTCGCTGTATTTTTACAATAAATTATCACGTTCCCTATAAATTAGATATTCAGCCTCGTGTTTAATCATTTCTATGTAATGGTGTTTTTTAAAAGGTTTGGTATGTTTTTTAATCTTTCTAAGACTGCCTTTAACCGCAGTTTTTTTATTTGGGATATCTATATGTACCGTTAAGTAAACCTTCTCATTATGTTTTACGACACCTGTTACCTGTCCTTTTTCGGTGTCTATCAAATATTCAGGCATGATCTTTATTGGAGCAAATAGCGTTGTTCCAACATTTCTAGGTTTTATTCTGAACCATTTATAGAGAAGATCTTTATAGAATTGTTTTTTCATATCCATTCACCTCGGTCACTGCTTTAATCCCATATTCAAGATTCGCTAGGGATTCTCCTGTCTAATATAGGAAACTTTATGTTTGGAAGGTAAATAAAAAACACTGTTCCATTTTGGAATCAGTGTTTCTTCATTAATATAATTAACCGCGCAAAATCTTTTCCATCGCTTTTCCTTTAGCTAATTCATCGATTAGCTTATCTAGATAGCGAATTTCCTTCATCAATGGGTCTTCGATTTCTTCAATTCTAACACCACAGATGACACCTTTGATTAGAGCACGTGAAGGATTCAATTTAGGCGCTTGGGCAAAGAAGGTTTCAAAGTCAGTTTTGTTTTCAAGTAGCGTTTCTAATTCTTCTTGGCTATATCCTGTTAACCAACGGATGATTTCGTCGACTTCGTCTTTCGTACGGCCCTTCTTCTCCGCCTTCGTAATATAATGTGTATAGACACTTGCAACACTCATTGTATAGATTCGATGTTTAGTAGTCATGATACTTACTCCTATATCCTGTTTTATCTATTATAGAATGAATAATCGTTGCGTTCAAACAAGGAAAAAACTGCACCCTTTTAAAGGACCTTGGCAAGTAATGAGTCGAAATTTACAAAATTGACTTAACTTTCTTTTTTGTCAGAATTAACAATAATACAAATAAATAATAGATGATGATCGTTGCTATTCCGCAATAATAAAACACCGAGATAGAAGTTGGACCCCATACTTTTATGAAGTCCCAAGTCATATTGAGTATTTTAGGAGCCACCATTACAAGTATTAAAATCGCTGATACAAAGAGTGAATGGAACACTAATAGAAATATCCTCATGCCTTTTAAAACTGCCCAAGTTCGTTGTTTTCTTTTAATCTTCCATAAGCTTATTAACAATAAACTGCTAAAAATTAAACCTAGACAGCCCACAATAATACATAGAATCGTTACAATCTTATCTATTTCTTGATACCCGTCAGAATGATTGCTATTAACAGGATTCCCTTCCCACAAATCCATCACACCTTGACCGATTGCTGTAGTATAAGTTGAATTCATGTTAGATAGAATGGCCACACCAATTTTTTCATCAGGTTGCATGATGAAATAAGTTGTAAACGTTGGGTTTTCACCAGCATGGAATATGTATTTTTTGCCGTTCTTTTCTAGGATGCTCCACCCACTAGTATAATAGGTGTTCTGATCGAAAGGTTCTACGGATTGATCTGGGACTTGGGATTCTTCAATCGTTTGTCTGCTAATTATATCGTTCTGTATGAAACCTAACTGTAGATTCAGCCATTTTGCAATATCATTTGAATTACTGATAATATAACCAGCTGGTGTATTTCCACGATACAACGGTGGCGTAAATTCTTGTTCTTTCTTAAATCCTATTTTATAACCAGTTGCCAACTCATTGGATCCCACTTGATGTAACCCAACATATGAATCTTTCATACCGATTTGGTCTAATAATTGTTTAATATAAACATCGTAAGGCTGATTAGACACCGTTTCAATGACAAGACCTAAAACATTGTAATTTAATGTTGCATATTCAAAAGAGCTCCCTGGTTTTCGATTTAATGGCTGATCAACTAAGGTTTTTACTGTTAATTCTAGTGCGTTCTCTGCATTACTTTTAGGAATTTGTACAATCGTATTCGAAGCGATTCCACTCGTATGAAAAAGCAATTGATCAATTGTAATTGTTTGCGGTTCGTTATTATATTCCAGCTCCAACCATGGGATATATTTTCTTACATCATCTGTGCGTTTTAATAACCCCTCTTTTTCTAATTGTAAAATGGCTAGACCTGTGAAGGCTTTGGATGTTGAAGCTAGTTCAAATAGAGTATTACTAGTAACAGGTTTTTTCTCCTTTACATCCGCGTACCCAAAACCTTTTTGATAAACGGTTTTCCCTTTCTCTACTACAACTAACGATATCCCTGGAATTTTGCTAATCTCCATTTGTTCCTCAACAAATCGTTCAATTTTAAGAATTTTATCATTTGAAATTGCATGAGCTTGCGGAATTAAAGCATTCATCCAAAAAAAGATTACTATCACTGACATTACTTTTCTCAACTTACTCATCCCCCTTTCTATAGGAAAAATATAGCAAGTTAGAGGGCCAAGCAACCATCGATTCATCTAACATTTGAGGATCTAACGTTACATTTTTGTCACTTAAAATTACTTCTATTGTTAAAATGTACTCACCGCAACTATTTACCAGACATTATTGGTGCTTTTTAGGTCCGGTATGTTATCGAATTATGTTCTTTTTCATCACTTCAGCCATTTGCACTGAATTTGGATGATCTTCTTCTTGTAATTTTTCAATGATATTGTGATAATCTTCTTCATTTCGATTTTGACTTAGTTTATATGCAGCTTGAATTTCTTCCACCTTTATTTTAAATCCTACAATTCCTTTTAGCTCTCGTTCTAATAATTCGGGAGATACTTTATCCCACAAGATTGGATTTTCACGATTGCTTTCGTACTTTTCCAACAACTTCGTTAGATCTCGTTTTAACTCTTCTTCACTTAAAATAGTTGCCTGTCCATATACATGTACTGCCTGATAATTCCATGTTGGTACATTTTCATGGCCATACCATGAAGAAGATATATACGCATGTGGTCCTTGATAAATAACAAGAACACTTTCATTCGCTTCAAATGTTCTCCATTGGGGATTCCCATAGGCTACATGTCCAGTAATGAAATAATCCTCTCCCTCTTTTTGAAGCTGTAATGGGAGATGTGTCGCAATCGGCTTCCCTTTTCTTGTTGTAACGATCGTTGCAAAGGAATTGTCTTTCATAAATTCTATGACTTCATCCATATTTTTCACTTGAAAATATTTTGGTATAAACATAATGGCATTCCCTCCACGTGTTGAATACTTAAAGCTTCAGTTTCATCCCTTCATGTGTTGCTTGAAATCCTAATCGCTCATAAAACCTTAAAGCATCTTGTCGTTGTTTATCCGTTGTTAGTTGAACCAAATGACAACCACGTTCTTTTGCACGCTGAATGGCAAATTTTATGAGTTCCGATCCTACACCTTTTCCTCTCACCGAATTGGATGTTCTCACTCCTTCGATTGTGGCTCTCCATCCACCTTGATGTGTGAGATAAGGTGTAAACGTAATTTGAAGGACACCAATTACTTCTTCATTGCCGTTATCAGCGACTACTAACTCATTATTAGGGTCGGCGGTAATCGCCTCAAATGCTTTTATGTAACTTGTAGGAAGTGGAATCTCATAACGCTCACGTTGACTTCCCAACAGATCATCTGCAAGCAATGAGACAATCTGCTCTAAATCTTTTTCAGTCGCTAGTCTAAACCTTAATTTTTCTTCCAATGAAATCCCTCCTGCTATTAATTAACAGTAAAAATTAAAGTTCCTTCATCAACGATTCACTTTTAAACTATATATCCATAAAATGAATAAGTATCGATATTCCAAAAGCTATAATGCAATAGATTAAGCTTAAGTACGTATGTCCCAGACTATATAGGATATAGCTTGCTACTAAAAATATGAATAACTCTAAAATTGAACCATAAAAACCTTGAAGTTTATAAGGTGCGTTTGGGGAACCAAACATGGCCCAAATAACAGCTACCACTAATGGCGCTCCAATGGCTCCAACAATTTTCCCTTGCAAAAAGCCCCACATTCCGAAAATGATTAGAGCTAATATTTCGCAAATAAATCTACTTGCCATTATGAATAGTATCATTACCAACCTCCTAATCTTGTTTTTTCTACAATAGACTCATCTCAATTTATACAAGTTTTAGTCTGCTAATCTTCCTCGTTCGTAAAATAAGTTCAATAAAAAAGGCCATTAATCCTTCTTCTGGATTAATGGTCTTGTTCTAAAAGAGATGTCTTAATTTAAACTGCTAATGGTATTTATTTATCACTTAGGTAAATCAAGTTGCCAAGATACGCCGAAACGGTCAACAAGCCAGCCAAACTTTTGACTAAAACCATAATCGCCAATTGGCATTAGTGCGCCTCCACCTTCGCTTAACTTTTCATAAAGATGGTCTATTTCCTTTTCTGTATCGCAAGTGATAAAGATTGAAAACGATGGTGTGAACGTAAATTCATGTTTTATATTACTATCGATACACATAAATTCCTGCCCTTTTAATGAAAAGACTGCTTTCATCACAGTCCCTTCTTCGCCACCCTGATTTGCTCCATAGCGAATGATACTTTTAATTTCTGAATCCTCTATTAATGAAGTATAAAAATTCATCGCTTCTTCTGCATTTCCTTCTTGGAACATTAAAAATGGTGTTACTTTTGACATTGTATGTCCACCTTTCATTAATTGATTTTAATAATGTCTTATTCAGGCAATTAACCTTTGTAGCTAATAGATCCAGTTTCGGCTAATTCCTTCAGTCCCATGAACATTAAGTTCCAACCATGTTCAGAACCATCGCGATATTCTCCGAGAGCTTTTTCAAGATCCGCTTCTGTCCAATTATCTTCTTCTGCAACGTGAATGAGCTGGGTAAAAGTCATTTCACAACCTGTAGAAGTTTCTTTTAATTCAACCGTGATGATATCTTGTAATTCACTAAATTGAGGCATTTTAAAAGTGAAAACTAATTTGTTTGGAGGGGCGATTTCAAGATACTCACCTACTGCTTGATAATCTGTTCCCCCTCGGTGGTCTACAATCTCCCAAGTGCCACCAACTCTAGGATCATTCTGTGCGACCTTGTTCGTACCTTCTAATGTGAAAAACCACTTTTTCATCATTAATGGGTTCAACCATGCATCAAAAACACGTTCAGGTTGTACACCAAATTCTCTTTTCATTGTTAAAGTTGTCGTTGAAATGTTAGTCATAAAATTCTCCTTGGGATATTTAATTTTCATTCTTCTTAGCTTTCATTAGCTCGCTTTCCAAAAGATCAAAACGATTGTTCCAAAATCGCTCATAAAATTGAAGCCACTTAGTAGCTTGAGATAACGATTCAGTATTTAGTCGACAGATGTGAGTTCTTCCATTGATACTCCTTTCCACTAAATTTGCTCTCTCAAGAACCTTAAGATGCTTTGAAATCCCAGCAAGGGACATATCAAAAGGCTCTGCTAATTCAGAAACCGTCCTTTCTCTTTCCGCCATCATCTGAACCATTTCTCTTCTTGTCGAATCAGCTAAAGCATGAAAAATATCATTTAAATTATCTTCATAATGGTTAACCATGTGGTTAAATATATCAGAATTAGTTTTTATATTCAACCATTTAGTTAAATATAAAAGATCAGCTTAATTTATAACTATTACTGCAACGAAAAAAGGCATTAATCCCTTTTTGGATCAATGCCCGCGCTAATTCAATATGCCATATGGAGGAGGTGCAATCACTCCATATTAATTTTCAAGACAATTTTCCCCTTTGTGCGTCCGCTTTCAATATGTCTGTGAGCCTGAATAATCTGATCAAATGGATAGCACTTCTCAATAACGGGTTTTATTTTTTCTTCCTCTATAAGCACTCGTAGGAAATCCAAATCCTTTTCATTAGGTATTGCAAGATGGTTCTTTGCTCTTTTGCTACCAAATAAAGGACTTATCATTAACTGCAATGGGTGGTATATGGGGGTAATTGGATTTTCTGTAATATACACACCTTTTTCAGTTAGTGAACGCCTACAATTAAAAAAGGTCCTCTTAGCTACTGCATCGAAAATGATATCATATTTATTTCCGTTATCCGTGAAATCTTCCTTTGTATAATCGATCACGTAGTGTGCTCCGAGGTCTTTAACCCACTGAAGATTCGATGTACTACAAACTGCTGTTACTTCAGCCCCAAAGTATTTTGCAAGCTGAACAGCAAAGTGACCAACACCACCTGAAGCACCATAGATTAACACTTTTTGGCCTTGTTTAATCTGTGCTACATTCCGTAGAGCTTGTAGCGCTGTTTGAGCAGCACATGGTATCGCAGCTGCTTCTTCAAAAGTTGCGTTCCTAGGCATTATACTTAAAACACTCTGCCGAGGACAGACAAATTCGGCATGTGACCCAACACAACTCCCAAAAACACGATCTCCAACCTTGAATTTGTTTACATTTTTGCCTACCGCTTCAACGGTACCTGCAACATCAATTCCCAGAATTAGCGATTTTGGTTTTGTAAGACCATTCCCTAACCTTGTAGGGAAATATCCCTTTCGATACAGATTGTCATATTGATTGACCGAAGCATTATGCACTCGAATCAATACTCTATCGTCATCTTTGATGGTTGGCCTTTCGACATCTGTTATCTCTAGGACTTCTGGGGGTCCATAGGATTTATAAATGGCTGCTTTTATCTTTCATACCTCCTCGGTTCAAAGTAAGAATGAAGAACCTTGTGTTACCACGACAGTTCTACTATAGCTAGAACAATGCAGAGTAGAGCTAAGAAAGAAAATATTCTAAGGTGTTTTCTGCTTCTTCTAAACTTATATCCATATGCACAAAAGAAAACGGCAGCAGCTAACTTTGCCAAGCTTTGTAAATATGGTTGGGTTTCGAAGATGAAGCTACTAAAGAAAATTGAAATTAATAAAGTGGTGGTGATTAATAACTTAAACCACCATGGTTCACTTAAAAAATGAATAAAAAAAGCTTTAATCGATTGCACGAGTTTCCTCAATTCTATTCCTTACTTTATTTACTCTATGTTTCGTATTACTAAAGTTTCTTTCGAACAGAAAATAAATTGCATACACTCCTATTATCCACAATTCTCCTAATCCTCTGAGCGTTTTTCTGTCAATAGCCCGAATCTGTACGGGTCAATAATGCATAATGCCATATTTGATTATAGGTATCTTTATTAATTCCATAAGAAAAGACTATTCTCCTTTTGAAGAATAGCCCTCGTTACTTTAGTACAATATTTCGCTAAATTTATTGGAGGTTTCATCGGTATGACGACCTTTTCTAGAAGGTTCTTTTGCTCAAAAAGTCTTCATCGGTTTTATGAGGACCTTTTCCAATCGATTTCCTTGCACAAATGGTCTTCATCTGCCTTATGAAGACCTTTTCTACTGGATTTCCTTGCACAAATGGTCTTCATCCGCCTTATGAAGACCTTTTCTACTGGATTTCTCCGCGCAAAAGGTCTTCATCCGCCTTATGAAGACCTTTTCTACTGGATTTCTCCGCGCAAAAGGTCTTCATCGGTCTTATGAGGACCTTTTGCAATTGATTTCTCCGCGCAAAAGGTCTTCATTAATTCACAACATCGCCAAAGCGGAAATCGTTCATTTATTATGCATCAAAATTCTAAAGCATTACTCTCCTACCATACCGTCCCCATCACGATCATCCATATAAGGGTATAACCAATGATCACTCGTTATTGGCATACTGTAACCAGCTTCTTTAGCTTCTTTAATCGTCACTTGACCATTTCCGTTTGTATCAACAGTAGAAATATCATGGTTTGTATTTGTATTTGTATTTTTGTTTGTATTAGTTGAATTGGATGGCTTACTGCCTGTTAAGCCGAGTGATTCGTTAACTTTATCAGGGTTCACATTGTCAAATGTATCAACGATTTTGTTACCTTTTATAGTATAGGTATATTTATAACTTGAAGGAATCTGTGTTTTCGTATTCGGATATGTGATAATTGCTTCAAAATTTGTGGCTCCACCAGCTTTACGAATCGCATCTTCCATATAAGCTTGATCACCATGGCGGTTTAGTGTACTTTCTTGTGGAGTAATATTATAAGCATTTGATACTCCCCCAAGAGAATCAGCTATGACGTGTCCTTCATCTAAATCGGGACTTTCAACACCAGGAACCTTTGCCTCATCAGAGTAGTATCTGCCAGTCGATAATACAGGTTCGTTACGGTCATCTTGTAGAATGATTTTGTCTGCAACAACACGCACTAGTTGCCCGTATTCATTCGTAAATGCCCAATATTCACGGTCCCCAAAACCAATATTAACAACAACGTTAGCTTCACGATATCCTGACAAATCACCACCATCAACTTCAATAAGCTTGTATCCTGCGAACAGTTCATTATTTGGTTGAGCTGGTGTTTCCTCTACTACTGGTTCATCATCAACTGTAGGAATCGTTTCTTCTACATCGCTAGTTTCATTTGTTTCAACTGCGTTTACTTCTTGTGGTTCAGTTTCTACATCTGTATTGGATACATCTTCTACGTCGGTGCAACCAACCATAAAGATGATCGTTAAAAGTAACATTAAATAATTTATTTTCTTTTTCATCTTAGGACTCTCCTATAATAGTTTCATGATGTTCAAATTGAAAATCTCGCATGTTATAATAGATTAACACTATTAACATATTGATAATAGTACATTTCAAGTTTAACTTCAAATTAGTAGGGAAAAAGATCTTTTCTTTGTAATTTCGAGAAGTTGTGCTAAATTCAAAATGTCAGGAGTGAGTCGATGAAAAAGTTCTTAACAATTACCGCAATAATTCTTGTTTTAGTTGGAGCAGCTGGCTATGCTGTGTGGCATTTCGGGACAAATATTGCTTCCGAAAAAATAATCGAAACAATGAAAACTTCTTTAGATAACGAAACTCTAGAAGAAATAAAATCCTATATAGAGAACGATCCGAAGGTTCAAGAAATAGTAAAAGAGGCAGCAACGACAAACCCAGATACGCTTCCCTTCCAAACGAAGGAAGATGCGACACGGGTGATAATATCAAAAGTGGGCGTTAATCGTATACTTGAAATTCAGGAACAAGCGCAAAACGGTTCAATTAGTGAGGAAGAAATACTATCCGAAATTGAAGGTAAACTTTCTGAAGATGAAATTTCTGCTTTGAAATATGTTTTATATAAAGAATTGAATGAAATGAGTAAATAAAGCTATCCATTAAAAGTTAATAGACTCGAGTCCTGTTAAGTGGATTCAAGGGCTTGTTTTCTTATGACAATAAAAAATATCTGGTTTCACAAATTTTGTTATCATAAAAGGCTCTTAGTAAT
Organism: Ureibacillus manganicus DSM 26584; assembly: GCF_000772945.1. Taxonomy (GTDB): domain Bacteria; phylum Bacillota; class Bacilli; order Bacillales_A; family Planococcaceae; genus Ureibacillus; species Ureibacillus manganicus. Next base: position 107,594 of record NZ_JPVN01000008.1, on the reverse strand, counting down.
AATATAATCAGGTATCTAATATTGTAAAACAGCAAAGAATTTTCCTAGCCATTAGCATAATTCAGAAAAGTTGGTAAAAAATGTTTACAAACAGCTTGAAAATGGATATAATTACAAAGTAAATAAAAAATTCTTAAGGAGGTCGAATGAAATGATCGTTATCGTTAAATTAGTAGATACAACTTCATCAAAAATGAAAATCACACATTCGACTAGATCGGAATGGATCGCTTAAGATTTTTTTGTAATTAATTAAGCATACCCATACCGCAGGGAGATGTGTGCCCCTGCGGTATTTTTGTGTCTTTTTTTACCGCAGGGGAGTCCCCCTGCGGTTTTTTCCATTTCTCAGGGTAATTTAAGGAGGTGATAAGACATGGTATTAAACATTTTTTCTCTCACGATTACTATTAAAAAACGTGAGGTTTCTCTTGAGAAAGCACTTCAAAATGAAAATGCGCAAAAAATCTTTGAAGATAGCCGAAGAAAAGTAGAAAATTATATGCGTTAAAATTAATTTTGTTAAAAAAATTTGAAAGGTGGGAATTGAGATGATTTATATGATTAGACGTTATGCAATTTTATTGGTGGAGAAAGACTCAACCTAGCTAGTCAAAAAATCCACCACAGCAGTTATCGGAAAAAATTAACAGATGGTCAAATGGCATATAAATATCTTTTTAGTCACTAAAATTTCTAAAAAGTAAATTATCCTCTATTATTTGAGAAGTTGACCATATTAAAGGACAGCCGAAACTATCTAATTCGCTCTCTTTTGAATCACAAAACACAAATAACTTTATCATTTCAACAAAAAAAGCATAACTATTCACTTATGGAATAGTTCATGCTTTTTTCTTTTTTCCCTACCTTGTTGCCTTTAATGTACACAACATATAAGCATTTGTGTGTTAATTCGTAAACTGCTCTTTAATACTTACTACAAAACCGTCTTTTACTTCAACCCAGAATACAACCTTATCCGAATACACGTTGTTCAGGAATTCCATGAATTCTTCCTTTTTTGTTGTACTGTAATTTCTATCTTCTCCTTCTTTATAAAATGAAAGAGATTGTAATACCACAAAATTGTATTCAGTATCTTCAGCTATTTTAAAAGATACTGTGTCTGTACTTGGATTATTTATATAATATCCATTAGGCATGTCAGATTGAGACAATCCTAACTCTGTTATTCGATCTTGGTTTTCATCTGTTATCCATTCAACCTCATCCAAAATAAGTGTATCTTCCACAATGTTTATGTGACCGATATACAAATCCTTATTGGGGTTAGCCACATCAGTCTGATTACAAGAGAACAATACGAAACTTACTAAACCTAAAATTAATAGAGTTAATAATTTTTTCATTTCTTATCCCCCATAATTTTTAATTTTGAAATCAATTGCCCCAGTTAGTTCAGTAAGAAACCCTTTATGGAAACTTGGAAAAGCAAAAAAGAGACAACAATGGTTATATACCCTAAGCCTTTTCTGCCTTTCTGAAATTCGGTGAATCTTGTAATCAATACAAATTCCCAGAAGAACAAAATAAAATACGACATTAACTTGTAATTTTGAGTAATCAGTTGATAGAGATATAAAGCAAAAATAATAATCACTATGATAATTCTAATGATTCCCAAGAATACATAGCACCTCTTATTAAGAAGGTATGTCTTTATTTTCACATTATTCTTTTACCAAAGGTTTTTGAACTAATGTGCCCCTTTAGTGCAATAACTTCTACAAAAAAGGACATTAATCCCTCTTGGATCAACGCCCTGTTAGTTAAGGAAAACATCTTTGATTGGAAAACCTACATTAATTGAATAAACAAACGAAGACTTGCCTGTTACAAGCACGTCTTTTCTATCACTCTAATCTTGCCTCAATTCTTCATAAAGTTCATCAAACCACGTCAAATCAATGGGTCCATTAAGTACATGATAATAATTTCCACGATTTACGGATAGTATACGATTTTCATAAATAGAAGCAATGATTGGTTTTCCTTTTGAATAAATCGTAATATAATACCCTTTTTCCTTTGAAACATCAGGATCCCATTCAGAATCCTTCATTTTTTTCACTCTGTATTGATTTAATAATTCCTTCAACTCTACTGCGTGCTTTTCTTGAACCGTCCTGTTTTCAAATTCATTACCAATAATGATGTAATCGACATTCTTGGTTTGGAACTGAATGACCTCATCCAGATCCTTCTCTCTATTTTCATTGAAAATCATCATAATAGGAATCATGACAATTATCGCTAAGAAGATTATGAAATTCCTTCGTTTTTCGAGTCCAAGTCTTAAGGAGATTTTGGTGACTTTTTCTGCTAAAAATCCGGTTAATGGAATAATTGCGACTATAAAAATGACTAAAGCAATGATTGTTTTTCCAGTCTTATTCAATGGTATCAAATGGTCAATAATATAAATGATAAGAACTGTGTTCATACCGCCGAGAATGATGAAGAAAATCCAGAATAATGTTTTTGCTTTTGCTTGGCTAACGCCTATCACACTTTCCCCCCTTTCCACCCAATAAAAAGTAAATGTATTTATTCCTCAAACCTAACCTTTTCCACCAACCTGACCCCTTACTTCAATAAGAAAAGGCATTTTTCCTTCTTGAAGAAACGCCTTCGTTCGTTTAATAAGGATTTAGATATATTGTAAATGCTGTTCACCATGAAATACCTTCAATATAAAATCCCTAGCTGGAACACTTTGTTTTTCATATGATAGTAAAAAATCCTTATTATCATAAGGTACTTCAAAAAAAGTAACTTCTATTTGACGAGCCATTCCAATACGCAGTTTTAAATATGGTGCAAATGGTTTAGTGTTACATCCTAACGAACTTGGATTGAGATAAAGTCTCTTACTAGATTTAAAGTGATGAATAATATGATGGTGTCCAAAACAGATAACGTCTGCATTAGAGTTTTTATAAATCTCGTCGAGTTTGTTGGTATTAGGTTCATAATCAATTGATAAAAATTTATCTTTTTCCCTTAAATGATAATGAACAAATAAAAAGTTTACTCCGTTTAATACTTTTTCTAGTTTATTTGGAACACTAGATAATCTAGGAATAAATTTCTCATCTAATCTAGATGCAATCCATTGATGGTGTTCCCTTTCCTCACCAACACTGCTTGGTTCTTTCCCTTGGATTATTCTTAATATTGCTTCATCATGATTTCCCTTTACAAATGATATATTTTCACGTGAAAACAAAATTTCAAGAACTTCATTAGTTTCATGACCAATTCCTATTAAATCACCAAGACAATAAATATGCTCTATTTGCTTATCTTTATCAATGTTTTCTAGAACAGCTTTTAATGCAGCGCTATTCCCATGAATATCAGTGATAATTGCAATATTAGTTTCCATTCTCATCACACCATCTCCATAAAAATTTGCCTGTCAACTTCAATTCTTTTGCCCTGTTAGTTTAATAAATTCAACAAAAAAAGCATCAATCCTTGAATCAATGCTTCCGTTAGTTGAAGAAGAAAAGGAGATGCTTATTAAACAATACTTCCCCATTAGCTTTATTCCCTCGAAAAAAAGTGCCAATACTTTTTAGATCAACGCTCCCATTAGTTTACTAAGAGTTAGTCAATTCTTTATTTACCTTTTCAATAATTGAAGGCAATTCCATTAAATCATCCACAATATAATCAGCATCAACATGATCACATTGAAAGTCTTTCTTCCAAATCCCTTTCATTCCTACATTCTTAGCAGCTTTCACGTCGTTTTCTGGATGATCCCCTATAAATATACTTTCATTTGCAGAAACATTAAGTTTCTCTAATGCTTTATTAAATAATTTTGGGTCCGGCTTTTTCATACCTTCCCATTCAGATACTAAGATCACATCAAAGTATTTATCTATATCTAAAGCCAAAATATTATCCATCTGAAATTGACCATATCCATTTGTAATCATTCCTAAAAGAAGATTGTTACTCTTTAATTCCTCCAGCATTCTAATAAGATTGGGAAAAGGAATACAGTTATTCTTAAATTCACAAATATAATCTTGAAGTAAATCTTCCCAAGTTATATCAACAATATTAAACTCATTGGCTAATTGTTGATATACTTTATCTTTCCAAACATAACCACGGTTATCCAATTCTATAAATCTTGTTACATACGTTTCTTTTGGTATATGCCCTATTAGTTTATGCAATCTATCGTATTGTCTATCTATAAACATTTTTACAGACTCATCTCTATTTAATAAAGTTCCATCCAAATCAAATATGGCTGCTTTAATCATTTTTAATTTTGCACTCCCCTTTAGTACAATAACTTACCGTTTATTCAAATAACTATTTCCCCTGGTCCTCTTCATTCTTTTTTATAGTTATCAGTTTCGACATAACAAAGTGAACGACTGCAATAGTTAATAGCAAATCCCTATATGGTTCCATTGTTCCTGCAAACCATGATGTAATAACATAAAAAAATCCAAATGAAATTAAGAGTAGGATTGTAACATAATGTTCAATGTATAACTTCATTTATTTCTCTCCCCCTCTGTATTAGTATGCTGTTCTCCATTTCTACAAGAAATATTCAATCCTCGACAATCCTTTGTCTCTTTAGTTCAATAAGAAAATAGCATTTACTTTTTGAAGAAGAGTGGATGTGTTTTATTTATCGGTAATTACTATCTTTTTCATCTTAATTTAGAGGAGAATTGATACATTAATGAAATAACAAATGCGATAATGCATGGATAACCTACTAACACAACTGGATTCATATGTTCTACTAAACTAAACTCTCCCCATTCAAGCCATAAACGCCATTCCATCCCTAAAGTACTAAATACCAAACTGACTATAAAAACCAATAACAGCCGATCTTTAAATAACCCTACAAATATATTCGCAATTACAAAATAAAATATAAGTGCAATAAATAAGAAGAACCATCCAAAACCTTTTAAACCTGGTATTACAAAAGTGAATGTGATACCAGTTATAAAAACAATTGCAATAATACTTATAATCAAAGAAAATAATCGTTTCATTTGTACCTGTTCATAAAAATTTCCACCTAACATTACTTAAGCCTCCTTCGGCTCACACAATTCCAAACCTGCCAAGGACTGTCTTAAACTAACCATCCCCCGTTAGGTGACATCAATTGAGTAAAAAATCCATTTTAAGTGTAACATTTAATCTTTATTAATTGGGATACATTTACCAATTTCCATCAAACGTCCTTGTCCTGTTAATGAAAAAAGGCATTAATCCCTCCATTGGATTAACGCCCTTGTTAGCTGAATTTCTTTTTTTTAATTAATATTCGACTGATTCCATAGCCAATAAATATAATTGAAATTAGTAGCGTCATCGAATTACTAACAGGAGTAAATAAACCGAGAATAAGTACGATAATACCTATGATAATTAACCCAAACCCCATGCAAATCCCCCTGAATACTTTAATAAAAATTCTTGTTTCCCGCCCATTCTCTTGCCCTTAATACTAATTTATCAGCATATTTTTGCTTTTCATCTTGATACTCATAATGATTTTCTGGATACTTTTTTGCCAATTTCATTTTAAGTTCTCCATACTTTTTAGCATCTTCTGGATGGTTAAATAAATAGTCTTTAAAGTCCAAATGTATTTTTATATTTTCATTACCAACTTGATAGATATGTAGGTGATGAGTTCTATTTTCATTCCCTTTCTGAAAGTATCTTCTTCCTGTAATCCCATTCTCCCCTCTTGGTTCATATCTAACTCTCGATAATTCTTTATTAAATAAATCAATTCTTTCAATATCTTTCACAACAGCTAAAATATCAATGATCGGTTTTGCGTAACCGATTGTTGGTACAGAGGTGCTTCCAATATGAAAAATATGAACTAATTCATCTTTCAAAATTTCTTTTAATAATTTTTCTTCCTGACTATATGCCTTACCCCAATCTTCAGTCCAAGGGCAAATTTTAGTTTTTCTCAAAGATCTCCCCTCCTATTCTATTTTATTTTATTTATCTTCTTATTATATATTTAATACATATTACAAATATAAAAAGCTATTCAACTTTGTCTTATATTAATAGAACATCAACTTTGAATCCAATCAAGGAGGTCATTCGTATATAGGGTGATTGAAAATTCGAAATACTTAGCAGAGGGGATTAAATGAAAAAAATAATCTTGTTTATTTTAACAACTTTGCTCTTGACAGCTTGTATAAAAAATGACGTTGCACTAGAGGCAAAAGTATCAGACTTTGAGGGTTCAGGATTTAAAAATAAATATGGACAACTTATCATTTTAGTTGAAGATGGAATATTGGTTGCTAGCAGTAGAATGATACTATCACATGAAAAGACTAAAAAGAGCAGTATAGATGAAGTTGTTGAGAAAGAAAATGCTGAATCTGGAACTAGTAATCTTTTTAAAATTTATAACAAAGGAAAGATTGAAACAAAGGGTTCAAAATACTATGTAACTCTTGATGATAATATTTCTTTAGAGTTTGAAAAAACAGGACAACGAATAATTAAAGATTCAAACGGTGTAGTATACTTCACTCAAGAATTTCCAAATAGCAATAATTGAATTATTGACCCCCTGAAAATAGATTATTCGAATTCGAATACGCTATTTTTTGCGAGCGAATGGCCTAGCTAAGTTGCATGTTTATTTCCTCTTTATTAGATGTTCTCTATCAAGTAAGCTGCCTCGATCGTTCAATAATTTCAAAAAAGGACATTAATTTTTCTTAGATTAACTTTTGATGCTTAAAATTTTTGATTTATAACGGTTAACCTTTTTCACATAATAAATTTGCATTTTAAATATAATGATTGTGTAACTCTAAACTTTTAAGGGAGATGGCAATTTGGCAAAGTTAATGGTGATGTATGAAAGACCTACGAACATTGATGATTTCGAAAAATATTATCAAGAAGTACATTTACCTATGGTACAGGAAGTGCCGAATCTTAAAAACGCGTGTATTAATAGAGTCATACAAACTCAAAATTCCTCTGAACCTATCTATTTAATCGCAGAATTAGAATTTGAAAACATGGAAGTTCTGCAAAACGCATTATCTTCAACTGGAGGACAAAAACTCCAAAATGATGTTGTTAATTTAGTCAAACTTTTACCAAAACCACCGATTGTTTGTATCACTGAGTGAGTTAAACTGAATAGTAGAAACAAAGGTTTGTTGAAAATGATGGGTGTTGCACAAAAATTTTTATAAAACTTTACCTGAATACTACCTTTGCCACTTCCTATTGTAAATATAACATCTTCGCCAACTGTCGAGATATTTCCAATAAGTTCCTTCCGTGTTTCAATGAAAGCATCTATTATAGATTCTACTGAATAGTCTACTAAATATGATATTTCTTCCTCATTTGTTGTCGTTGTTTGGAAACTGTGGAAAGTTTGCTCCATTAGCCATAGCTGGAACCTTCTTCAAAGGGGTTTTAATCCCTTGTTGGATTAAAGCCCCCGTTAGTTTAATAAAAATTAGTCCCATATTTTTGGACGTTCAATCCCCATTGTCCTCATATAGTCTAATAACTGACCTGTGTGAACAGATTCGTGATAAGCAATACGGAGTAACATATCCCCAAGTTTTCTAACATAACCCACATCAGAACGGTCTATTTCAACACTCTCTAAATCACTTACACTTAACTTTTTGATATAGTCAAAGAAATCTTCACGATAAGGTTTGGCAAATATAATCTCATTATCCACTGTTGTAAATCCCTTACCATCAAATGGATTAGTTATATTGGATAATGCTTTGCTTCCGCCTCCTATTAGAACTTGATGGTAAAGAAATTCACCTTGTAATATATGTCTAATCATTTCGGCACAAGTCATTGCATCTTCATCAGGTTTCCAATCTAACATATTATTGGGTATTGCTTTCCATACCTTTATACTTCTACGTCTAATTTCTTCAAAGTTTAAAATTATTAAATCATTCACATTCACTTTGTTTCTCCTCCTTTTATCTTATATTTATCTAATTCAACAATTTAGGACCATCTTCCTTGTTCAACTAAACTGCCCCGTTAGCACAATAACTTCAACAAAATAGGCATTAACCCTTCTTGAATCAACGCCCTCGTTCAATATGATAAATACTAAATGTTATTTATAGTTTTCAACATATTTAATCCCGCTATTTCAAATCCCAGTTCCTTATATAGCCTTCTAGCCCCTTCATTGCTGCCGAAAACATGTAGCTTAAAGTAAGAAATTCCTTCATGTTCTAACCACTCCTCAACATATTTCATCACTCTAGTTCCAAAACCTTTTCCTCTATATTTTTCAAAAATAAAAATTTCATAAAGAAAAGCACTTTTCTTTTCTTTTTCAACTTTTATCCAAACAAATCCAATTAACTGGTCGGCTTCGTGTATATTAAATAGATGATGATTAGTTGTATCTAAACCTTTAGGAAGTAAATTATTTAGCTGAACACGTGCTTTAGATAATGGTTCTTCGCTGCTTACTTCATGCACATTCTCCGATAGAATACCGCTATATCTCTCAACCTTAGCTTCGAAATAAATCGAGAATTCCTCTTTTGACATTTTCTTTAAAACAATATTCATTTTAATCTCCCCAATAATAAATGACATATCCTGCCCCGTTAGTTCAAGAAAAATACACTAGTCATGGTGGTTTTTACTAATCCCTTGTTTTCGGTTCAGAACTAAACTCTACAAAATCAGAAACTATGTATTCTCTTTCGATTTGTTCATTTTTGGTATTAATCCATGAAACCGTAACTTTGACACCACTTAATGCACGTTTAAGGTCATCTTCACTTAAAGCTTTTGTATAAATTACTGCTTCTTGATGATACATGGCAAAGTTTTCACTTTGATTGTCTTGAGTAAAACCTCCGCCACCGATATATCGACTAATACCATCTATCTCATTTAATACTCGAAACAAATTGAAAAAGTCAGATTCAGATATTATTATTTTCCTATCTTTAACAGAATCATCATGTTCCATATAAAAATCAAACTCAAGCATCTTGAAGTCATTAATTGAACCTTTCGTCTGGTCTATTTTCCTGTATTCATGTTCACTTATTGGGGAGATTATTACTTCGATTTCGATATTGGGTTCTGGTTCGTTACATGCAACTAGTATTACTACACAAAATAATACTGTGATGATTAAAATGAATTTTTTCATTCTCACACCCCCTAACTTTTTATAATGGAATCCAAAGGCTTATTAAAGTATTCTGCCCCTTTACTTCAATAAGAAAATGGCATTGTCCTTCTTGAAGAATAGCCTTCCGTTTAATATAAGTAGAATTACTCACAAAAGGGAATCCAAATTAGGAGGAAAAAAGTTAAAGAACAGGAATCTAATAAAAGTTATGTAAATATTTAATTTTTGTTTTTCTTTTCTTTATTTGATATTGACTTCAATACAACCCCTATAAAGAAACAAGCCATATACGATATTTCAACATAAGTACCATATTCTACTCGAAGCTCATTCAAGTAACCCATTGAAAATACTATTTTTAATAAAAGCAAAATACTGCCTATAAACAAAAAAATATTTGATATAGAATTTTTATTCATACTAAAACCCTCGTTAATTGAACAAACACGTTACAAATCGCCACTGTCATCCGCATTGTTCTTCTTTCTATCGCCAAAATACCTCCACATATGGTATATCGACCAAAATAAAGCTATAAAAATAATTATTAAAATTAGTGTAATATAAGGTCTTTCAAGAATAAAATCAGAGGCAAAAACAGAGAATAAGACCAAAAAAATTATGGCTGGGATTAAAAGAATCCAATAACGTTTGTCTTTAAAAGTGCTAAAACTCCACATACAATCCCCCCTAGAACCAATATTTTCCTTTTTAAGTAGAGATACCCATTTATTATACGACATTGTTCAACTAACCTGCCCCGTTAGTTAAAGTATTCAACAAAAAAGGACGGTAATCCTTTAATGGTTCAACGTCCTGATAAGTAAAGAGGAAATCACATCGTTATCAATATCATAACCCCAATAAAGATTACTCCTATACTGATAAGAATTAGTATTGTCTTTGTAAACCACCAGGGTAACAAAGATAAAATCAAGCTAAAGACAAATCCACTAAAAGTGCTACCACTATCAAAATTATCTCCATGTTCAGTTTTTGTATATTTAAATATCGTTATAAACAAAGCTAAAAAACCAAATAATATCAATCCAACTGCAATCAAATAATCCATATAATCACCAAGACAATTTTATCAAATATTCAACTAACCTGCCCTTTTAGTTCAATAACTATTTCTCTTGTTTATCTTCATTCTTTTTTATAGTTATCAGTTTTGACATAACAAAGTGAACGACTGCAATAGTTAATAGCAAATCTCTATAAGGTTCAATTGTTCCTGCAAACCATGATGTAATTACAATAAAAAAGCCAAATGAAATTAAGAGTAGGATCGTAACATAATGTTCAATGTATAACTCCATTCAAATCTCCCCTCTGAATTTTTATACCGTTCTATATTTCTACAACAAAAATCCTATCTTCTTACTCTACTATCCCTTTAGTTAAACAAGTTTAGTTCAATAAAAAGGGCGTTGAATCCTTCTTGGATCAACGCCTCCGTTAGTTCAATAATATTCCCTCAAAATGACTTAATTACTTTCACTTTTTATATTATTAAAAATGCTTAGCATAAATGTTAAACCTGCTACAATTTCAATCACACCAGAAGGAATAACATTTAAAAACCATACACCGAATGGGAAGTGCATTGATGTAATAGCGGATATTGGTAAAATGAGCGAAAAGAGAACACAAGGCAAGAATACGCAAATAAGTAAAGGTAGGTTAATTTGAAAAGTCCATTTCTTTATAAGAATTAAAGATAAGTAGATACCCCAAATAAAATGAATTATAAAAAAACCCCATATATTAGGTGCTATATTAAAAGTGGATGCTGAGTACGATTGTATTTGTTTTTCAATATCAAAACCGATGATTATTAATAAAAATAAACCTACAACCCAGGCTAACTTCCATAAATATGGTAACAATTTCTTCACGAACAGTCGCCCCTTTATATTCCTATTTATATATAACTATTCTTTTTACTTTATTCCATTCCTACTTCCTTACTTTAATAAGAAGAGGCAGTTCACCTTCTTATTAAATGCCCCCTATAATTGAATAATTATCAAGGTATTTCACTTATTATAAATCGGTAACTTTGATGTCCTTATGACATCTCCATTCTCAAGCGTGATTTCTGTATAAATGATGAAATAAGGTTCAAACGTAGAATTTCCAGATAATATCTTGTGTTTATTTATAACCATGTTAATATTTTCATTTGTATAGAACCAACCATCCGAAAAGTCAGTATCAGAAAATACTAAATTGATGCCTTCGTCTGACTCTGTTCTTAAAATATAAAAGTCTACCTTCTTAGCATTTTCAAATTCTAATAATTCGATTTGAAAATAATCATCATTAATCACATACCAATCATCATTAATTTCGTGGTCGGAATGGATCTTATAAATATCTTTTAATTCATAAAATGAGTGATCATAATCACCCAGTCTCGCAATGGCTGACCATCTCACCATCTCTATAGTTTTAGTCGCTACAGCCAACTCATTGATTTTCTTTGAATAAACTTCTTCTAAATAACTGATTTCCTAATCTTTATCAGTGATAAGCTCTTTCAAATAAGAAATCTCATTTGTTAAGTGTTCTTTTTCTGCATGAATCGTATCTAATTCTTTATTAGAGCACCCTAAAATTAATAGTAACGTGAATAAAAGCATTCCGATAATTAATTTTTTTTCATTCATCTACCACTCCTAAAAAGCGTCTATAAAAGAATCATTCATCAATACCAAAAGAAAATCCTTCTTAACCTGCTCCTTTAATTCTTCGAAAAATGAATCCAGCGTTACTTCAGTTTTACCGTAACAATCTCAGCTTCGGGCTTTTGCATTTTATAAATATCCGTTATTTTAGAATACATCAAGCCACCACCAAACAACATACAGTTTTGTTATATTATAACATTTTGGAATATTAAGGATATATAGCACATGCTCAACCCTTCGGTACCAATCCGTTAATCCTTTGATTCTATCTGATACCACTTTTCGGCATACGCTTATAACAAACAAGAACAAAGGAGTGTATAAAAAGATGTTTAAGTACAAAATTCTGCTAAAAATTACGTCGCCTACGAATCAAGTGCCTTCAGATTTTAGCGAAAGAAAAAGTGAAATTGAGGATGCAATTGATAAATTTAATCGCAAAAACTTGGGCCGGAAGCAACTCTCTGTCATTGAATTGTCGGACATAATAATCATAGGCTTAGAAACTAACGAATTAGTGAAAAACCCTACACGAGAATTAATACATTTTCCTCTGACCTGAAAAAAGAACATCTCTGGAATCAATTCACTAAGGAAAAATACACGCTATTTATGCAACATTACTAGAAGAACCAAAAGTGATACCAAAAGAAAGGGAACAAACTACCCACGAAAGGATCTTCTCAATCAAATCTATAAAGAACTAAAAACGTTAAAAAGGGATCACCAAAATATTTTGAAAGTAATAGACATTCAAATTGAGGACATTGAAAGAGGCAGGTTTATAGATTAATTTTATGAAAAGGTTAACTATCTTAACTAGGTTAACCATTGGTCATAGAACAGCTTCTGGTTAACTATAGTCCAGATAAAATTAAAAAGGAGTTCATGCTATTTATTAGCTAGAACTCCTTTTTCCATTAATTAAGCCTCACATGCCCATCGATCCTTGTCTCGATCAGTTTGATTCCTATATTTTATATTTCTATAGATTTTTAAATTCCTTCTATCTTACAATCAATAATAAAAAAGAACTAACATGGTAGGGTTTCCCACCTTTGTTAGTTCTACTATATTAAAAGTAATTAGTACTAATACCAGATAAGTTTTGGTTCTCTTGTTACGCAATCGATATGGACATTTGTAGAGATTGTACCACCAAATGTATGGTTTGAACCAAATGCAACATGGATGCTATCATAAGCTTTTTCATCTTCTAAAATTAGACCTGTGATACGCGCAGCGTGGTTTGTTCCTATACCTAGCTCACATAGAATTCTCCCGTCACCATCACCTAATATTGATAATAATTTATCGCCTTGTTCTCCACTAGCTTCTACTAACCGTCCATCAACAATAGTTAATAAGACAGGATTTCTTACAAGACCAATGCCAGCAATAGAGCCAGTAATTAATATCTTTCCTTGAGCTTGATATTCTATAGGTGCTATATATGCTTCACCTGAAGGCAAGTTACCAGAAGCACTACTTGATTTAAAAATACCTGTACTCGGAACACCCACTCTATCTTGTAATGGCACATCCAAACTATATTTTCCATCACCTGTTAAAATAGTTACACGTGTAGCTTTTGTTAATTTGTCTGCCATTTCTAACGTTTCTACCTCTACACGGATATAATCGGCCTTCATTGCTCCATTCAAAAACATATCTTCAGTAATTCCAGGCATAGTTATCACTTGAATACCCGCTTTATTAGCTGCTTTTCTAGCATTGGTGTGCGTTAATGAATGTTTTGTAATGCAAAATATAATTGAATGCTTCATCCAAAGTTCAACAATCTCCGGTGGCGGTTCTTCACCAGAACGTTCACGGTCAGCCATTTCAACATAAAATGCTTGTTTATTTAGCTCCAGTAACGCCTCATAAAAATCTTTTGCTAATTCACTTTTAGATGTATCTCCAAGCACTAACATTTTTGCATCTGGTGCAAGGTCGAAATTATTTTTTAATATCATTCGGACAATCTCAGTTAATTTACTCATATGTTTCTCCAATTTCTTAACAGATTTCCATTGCCACACGAGCAACTAGCGTACGTGGTAAAAAGACAGGAACGCCCAAGGCAGAAATTGCTTGTTGTTTATGTTGTTCGTTATATCCCATGCAGTCTAATACAATACATTGAATATTTTCGCTTTTCAAAGTGGCTACCGTATCCTCGATATCATTTTCTGTATAGGGATTCGCTGCAATTGCACAAACATTACACCCATCCCACTTTTCTAGTATTGAATGTTTCTGATCTTCTATTGGAATAACAATTCCTATTTTTTCATTTTTAAAGAGGCTTCGCACAACACCATCCAAAATTTTGTCTGGGTAAATGATTGGTTTTTCAGAAACCAACGTTTCAAAGGTTCCTGTACATAGAACTATAATTACTTCTACCTTAGAAGATAGTTGATTTATTTTTTCTTGTAATAAAGGCACTACTTTTGATTTCCCCATTGTTGCATAACTACCGTTTCGCAATCTGGAAACATAGGTTGTTTCACCTTCGTCTGGAAATAATTTAAGTATTTCACTAGACGTTAAATCATCTAAAGCTCCAGCTTCTATAAGAGAATAGTGAGTACCAAGAACCTTCTCCATTTCTGGCACTAAATCAATTCGAGGAGATTGACCTATTGTAATAACACCAATATTACTTTTCTTCATACTTGTTACCTAGAGTTTGTAGATGCTTCATAGAACCGTACAAATTAACTAAGTGTTCAAATTCTGGAGCATCGTAAAACTCAGCTGTTCCACCTGTAAATTCTTTAGCCACTTCAATCACATATCTTGCAGCCTGGGCAATGTCTACTTCATGACTTGCTCCAGTACCACATCCAGGTACCGCTGACTCAGTAGTAATTGCCACTCCTACCACTGGAACATCTGTTGCTACAGCTGGTTGCAGAATACTATTTACGTGGTATACATCATTACCATATGGTGTGATATCTTGAGTTGTAATTGCAAATGTTACTGGATTTATACCTGTAGTCATACTTAAAATACGAACTAAATCTGGGCTAAACTTTAGTATATAACCTTCTTTTACTGTTGGAGATATAGCAATGCCCTTATGATTGAAAATAACATTTCCTTTTGTTGTATCGATTGATAGAATAGCGTCTACATCACTAGTAATCTCATGTCTATTCATTGTTAAAATATCTACAGGTGAACCCATAAAATCCACTGGGTAATGTGGTTCTGTAGGGGCATCTGGACAAATATGCGTTGTAATGACTACATCACCTTTTAAACGATCTCCTTTGGTAGACATCTCTGCTAATTTTAAAGCAGCACTAACTGCTGCCACAGCGCCATCTGCATCCGAAACCATACCAATACGCGATGGTCTAGCACCAATTCCTCCAAGACGTCCAACGATACCCATTGTGCGGGAATTACCACCTACTAACTTACCTTCTGTCCCTCTAATTATAATTTTAATAAAATCCGTAGAACCTTTTTCTCCGTTTACCGTTTGTACATTAGTTTCAACAAATTCAAAACCTTCAAAAATCTTTGCCACATCTGCCCCTGTTACAAAGCCATTATCAATAATATCTATTACCTCTAAAGTTTGTTTAAGTGTCATAGTAATCTCCTTTTCTACTCAAAAATTTCTGTGATATATTTTTTCACTTCAATACCAAGTACTTCTTCAACAATTGTATAATTATCTTCCACAAACATTCCTCGGCCAAGTTTAAGGTTTTGATATGGTGCAGAGATAATATAAACAGGATGATTTTCTTCTAATTCTGCAGTAGTAATAGGTAATCCTGTTTCTTTTGAAAAAGTCATAATCAAATTTGGGAAAGTAGAAATTCGTTTGCCATTATGGTCAATCGACATATATTCATTCCAAAATGTTAAATCATACGCATCATCAGATGCTTTAACAGTGAAAGATCCTAAATCAAAGCCATCTTTTGTAATAAGTTCAAAGCTTTCTACATTACCTTCAACAATGATTTCTCCACCTAAAACTGTTGCAACATTCTGAACCTTCTCTTGTGGATTCGCTCCTTTAAGTAGCTCTTGACCTACCTCGTATGCATGAGAGATAGCTCCGACAGCTCCGAACCTTTCAATATAGCTAGCTGTAACTGGATTACGCGCAACGGTTACTAATCCTCCAGCCTGTACAGCTCCTTGGCGAATCATTTTAGAACAAGTTTCTAAACTGCCTTTCACAAACAATTCAACACGTGCTGGTGTTCCTTTTTTCCCACCAATACCTACTTGTATTGATGTATAATCGTTCAGTTCATTTAAACCCATAGAACCCATAATACCTGTAGGATGTGCACGTCCATTACAAGCTGCATCTAAAAGGGGTATATTTAATACAGCTGACTGAATAAGACCATTTACAGTTGCAAATCCTCCATTTTCATTTGTCATAATAGCAACTGGTGGTTTTTCTAAACTATCTATTAACATATCAATAGCTTGTAGGTAATCTGATGGTTTTACATACTGATCTTTTGCTGCTGGGGCACCTACACCTGAAACAGTTAAAATCACATCATCACTATTCAAGCTATCAAGTTGAATAAATTTCGGTTCGCCCATCTGAAACGCAAGTTTACCAAATTCCTCACCTTCTATTCTTGAGCCACCACCACCACCGCCTAAGATACAACCACCTAAAACTATAGCTTCTACTATTTCTACTGTTAACTCATCTATTTTCATCTAATTCCCGCCTTTACTTTTCCTTCTGAAATATCTTCTGCAAAATGACAACTCACTCTTGAACCATACTTTGTAATCTCTAATTCAGGCCTTTGTTTACATTTTTCTGTAGCATAAGGACAGCGTGTGTGGAATTTACATCCTTCTGGCATCTTTGTTGGACTTGGAATCTCACCTTCTAATGGGATCTTATTAGGCAGCATTTTGGATTCATTTTCATTTACCACAGGAATTGATGATAATAGCGACTGTGTATACGGATTTAATGGGTGATTATAAAGCGTTTCAACGTCACTGTACTCAACCACACTCCCCAAATACATAACCGCTACTTGATCTGCAAAATTTCGTACTAAACTTAAATCATGTGTGATGAATATGTACGTTAAATTTAACTTTTTTTGTAGATCCCGTAATAGTGTAATAATTTTTGCCTGTACAGATACATCCAGTGCAGATGTAGGTTCATCAAGCACAACTAATTTAGGATTTAGCGCAAGTGCACGAGCAATTCCAATCCTTTGCTTCTGTCCACCACTCAAAGAGTGTGGATTTCGATTTAAGAACTCTTCCGGTAATTCTACTAAGTTAATTAACTCACGAATTCGAGCTTCTCGTTGTTGTTTATTTCCAACCTTATGAATTAATAGTGGCGCTTCTAGGATATCGCGAATTTTTTTCCTTGGATTTAATGATGTTGAAGGATCCTGATGCACCATTTGCATCTGTTGTCTTAAAAGTTTTAATTCTTTTTGATCAATGTTCGTTATATCCCTATCATCAAAATTAATTGTTCCCTCAGTTGGATCATAAAAACGCATTATCGTTTTAGCTAATGTTGTTTTACCGGAACCAGATTCACCAACAATCGCTAACGTTGTACCTCGTTCTAACGTAAATGAAATATCATCAACTGCCTTTACATCACCTACTTTTTTCTTAAAAAAGCCTTTATTAATAGGGAAATATTTTTTCAATCCATTAATTTCTAACATATTATTGGACATTCTAATTTCTCCCTTCCGAATATAGATGACAAGCTACTTTACGTTTATTCAATAAGTTTATTAAATCTGGTCTTGTGTCTTTACATACGCTCTTTCTTTCTGTACAACGGTCATAGAATCGACAACCAACTGGAGGATTCAAGAAATTAGGAATCCTACCATCAATACCATCGCCCATACTACCATCTAATTTTGGTATCGATGCTAATAAACCATTTGTATAAGGATGATAAGATTCTTCAAAAATTGTCTTAGCATCGCCTTCTTCTACAACTTCTCCAGCGTACATAACATAAACTCGATCGCTAATAATTCTTGCTACACCTAAGTTATGCGTGATGAAAATCATCGAGATTCCTTCTTCTTTAACTAGGCGTTTTAACTCTATTAATATTTGATCTTGTACAGATACATCAAGTGCTGTTCCTGGTTCATCTGCTATTAATAACTTCGGAGTATGCATTAAAGCCATTGCAATGACAATACGTTGACGCATACCCCCACTTAACTCAACTGGATAACGTTTCATAATAGCAGTAGGATCAGGAATACGCATTTTTTCTAATACTTCTATCGCTCTGCTATACGCTTCTTGCTTTAGTTTTTTATTTACTCTAGACAGGATATTTCGCTTTTTACCTTTCCACATATATACATCCATTAATTGCTCACCTATTGTAAAAACAGGGTTTAAAGCAGTCATTGGATCTTGGAAAATCATCGAGATATCTTGTCCTCGCATTTTTTGCATTTCATCTTTAGTAAACTTTAGTATATTGCGATTTTCAAAGAGAATTTCGCCACCTACATATTTAGCTGGTGGTGTCGGTACGAGTCCTAATATTGAACGCACTGTAACAGATTTACCACAACCCGATTCACCAACGATAGAAATTACTTCCCCTTCGTTTAGATGAATATTTACACCATTAATAATTTTTGCCGTTCCCTCGTAGGAAGTGAAGTGAACTTTCAAATCTTCAATACTAAGTAAAACTTTACTCATCATTCATCACTCTCCATCTAGACGTACGTCGAATACATCTCGTAGCCCGTCCCCTAATAAATTAAAACCTAATACTGTAACTAAAATTGCAAATCCAGGGAATGTTGCTTGCCACCACATTTCAGGTAAATATACCCGTCCTTCTGCAATCATAGTTCCCCATTCTGGTGTTGGTGGTTGTGCTCCTAAGCCAAGGAAACCTAAACTTGCTCCAGTTAAGATAACAAATCCCATATCCAACGTAGCTTTTACTATAATAGTAGAAGTACAGTTAGGTAATACTTCTATAAATGCAATACGCCACTTGCTTGCACCTAGACCCTCTGACGCTAGTACAAATTGCTCATCCTTTAAGCTTAACACTTCACCATAGACTAATCGGGTAAACCATGGCCACCAGCCGAATGAAATAGCGATCATAATATTAATCAATGTAGGTTCTAAAATTGCTGCAACAGCTAAAGCTAATACAAGAGAAGGAATTGCTAAGAAAATATCAGTAATACGCATTATTAAAGCACCAATTTTGCCCCCCCAAATACCTGCTATCAATCCAAGTGGGACACCAATGCCAATTGCAATAGCCAATACCAATATACCTAACATTAAAGAAATTCTTGCACCGTACACAACGCGACTAAAAATATCGCGACCTATTTCATCTGTACCAAAAAAGTGTTCTAAACTCGGCGGTTGATTCATTTTATCAAAGGCAATTGTTGCACCTGTAGCATCTGCAGGATAAGGTACAATCCATGGTGCAAAAATCGCCATAAATATTACGCCAACTACAATAAACAAACCAACTAAACTTAACTTACTTTTCTTTAACTTATACCATGCACGTTTATAGTCAAATCTTGAATTGCTTCCTTTAGCAACTTCATTTGTTACCGTTTCTGCACTCATCAGAACCCCCCCTATTTATCATACTTAATACGCGGATCTATAAATCCATATAATATGTCTACAATTAGATTCGTTACAGCAAAAACAATACCGATAACCAATGTGACACCAACTATAGCGTTATAATCTTTATAAATAACAGCTTGTACTCCATATTGAGCCATTCCTGGCCAACCAAATACAGCTTCTACTAAAAATGCATTACCAAGTAGCGCACCAAATGAAAGAC
Source organism: Ureibacillus manganicus DSM 26584 (assembly GCF_000772945.1). Taxonomy (GTDB): domain Bacteria; phylum Bacillota; class Bacilli; order Bacillales_A; family Planococcaceae; genus Ureibacillus; species Ureibacillus manganicus. The sequence continues at coordinate 87,799 of NZ_JPVN01000008.1, read as the reverse complement.
CAATAATTGTTAATGTAGATGCAAAAGCGTTTTTCAACATGTACTTATACACAATCATAAATTTAGGTAATCCATATGATGTAGATGCAACAATATAATCTTTATGTAACTCATCCAACATATTTGAACGTGTTAAACGCATAATTTGAGCCATTGTAGCTATAGACAACGCGATAGAAGGTAGAATTATATGTTTTAAATTGTTTATAAAAGCCTCAAAATTTAACGTTAGTAGGCTATCCAGTAAACGTAATCCCGTAATTTCAGTAGGCACTATATTCCCACGACCTACAACTGGTAATAATGAGAACCAATATGCAAAAATAATTTGTAGGATAATAGCAATCCAGAATTTTGGGAGAGCAATACCAGAAAGTGAAACTACACGAGTTAAATGGTCTTGCCATTTATCTTTTTTAACTCCACTAATAACCCCTAATGGGACACCAATAAGAATTGCTAAAAACATTGCAACAAGCATTAATTCAAAAGTTGCCGGAAATGTTTCTACAATATCAGTCGCAACATTACGATCTGTTTGCAATGACAATCCCATATCCCCTGTAAATACACCTTTGATATAATTTACATATTGGATTACAATTGGGTCATTTAATCCCATAGAATCTTCAAACGCTTCAATTTGCTCTGCCGTTGCTTCTGGACCGAGTTTTAACCGGATAGAGTCACCAGGCATAATTCGAGATAAGCCAAAGATTAAAATCGAAAGACCAAGTAAAACTGGTATCATTTGCAAAGTCCTTTTAATTAAAAACTCTTTCATTCCTTCACATCCTTTTACATTATTAAGAAAATAGAGGCAGTAACGCCTCTATTTCTTAACCAAATTATTTGATTGATAAATAATAGAAACCTAAATCATAACCAAGAATACCAACATACGTATAACCTTCCACATAATCTCGGTAAGCAATTCGATGATTTGGATTCGCTACATAAATTGAAGGTGCATTTTCGTTAATTAATGCTTGTGCTTGAATATAATTTGCTAATTGTTCTTCAGGATCTACTGCACTACGAGCACTTTCTAAAAGTTTAGTAGTTTCTGCATCTTCATACCAACTTGAAGAACGGTAGCTACCATGAGCACTTGGATGATAAATGCCATATGTATGGCTATCTAAGTGTGGGTATTTTAATGTGTCTGAAATAACAACCATATGCGGAGTTGTTTCAGGTTTAGTAGTAGTCTCTGTAACAGTAGTCCATGGAACCCCATTTAGTTTTACTTTAAATCCTACTTCTTCTAAATTATTTTGAACTAATTGTGCTAATTGACGTTGTGACGGTGTGTCTGCCAAATACATAAATTCTACAGTCAATTCATCACCAGAGTATTTTGATTTAGCTAAGTATTCTTTCGCCTTTTCAACATCACGCTTATACGGTTGAAGATCGCTGTTATGACCTGTTACATTAATTGGAACTGGACCAATCGCTTGTGTTGCACCATTTAAAATTTGAGCATTCGCAACATCATAGTCAAATGCGTATAGAATCGCTTTACGCACATTAATATCATCAGTTGGAGCCTTAGCCATATTAATCGGAATATGTTGTAACTGTACGCTAGATTCTTCTTCTACAACAATTCCACTAGCTTTTTTAAACTCTTCATATGCTTCTACAGTTAACCATTGGTGAACCATATCTGCATCTCCTGAATTTAACATTGTTTTAACTGTAGCTTGTTCTGTTACAATTTTCATTTGTACTTCCTCTAACTGGCCCTCTTTCCAACCCTTCCAGTAAGAGTCATTTTTTGAGAAGTTTAAGTGAGAACCTCGGTTCCATTCTGTAAGTTTATATGGACCTGACCCAGCTACATTGTTTTCTAAATATGCTTGACCATAATCACCGAACTCACCGAAACTACCATCTACTGAATTTTCCTTTAATAACTCACTGTCTACGATAAATAATTGTGTCAAAGTTGATACGAATGGCGCGTAGGCATTATTTAATGTAAATTCAACCTGAGTGTCTGAAATAGCCTTTACATTTTCTGGATTTAAAACACCTTTCCATAACCAAGAAAATCCTTGTTGGATTCCAATTATACGTTGGATAGAATAAACAACATCATTTGCTGTGAATTTATTACCACTTTGGAAAGTTACATCATCACGAAGATTAAAAGTATATGTTTTTCCGTCTTCAGAAACAGTCCAATCTGTTGCTAAATGCGGACCTGGATCCATAACCCCCTCTTCAATTTTCGGATAAACTAGTGGATCATATGTGTTAAGAATAGAGATTAACTCTGTTTCATCCGTATGTTTTGCCGGATCAATTGAGCCAACTACTTGTTGCGCTACATAAACAAATGGTCCATCCTTTTTAGTAGTACTTGATGATGTTTCAGTGGATCCATCATTTGAACAAGCAGCTACTAAAAGTGCAGCCATAATTACTGATAAAAATAATATCCAAGACTTTTTCATATTACTCCTCCTCTATTAGTTCTCTTATTTGTGCTTTTTTTATGTTGTATTTATGGATATACAATTGTATGTTTTTTACCGCGTCTAGCAAGTAAGTAAAATATAATTGCTCTTGTTCAGATGAAATACGAAAAGATGGTCCTGCAATAGCTAAGGATCCAACAACTTCGACATTTGCATCAAATATAGGAACAGCTATTCCTGTCACATTGTCAGTTGCTTCTCCATGTGTTATTAGCCCGCCTTGTTCTTTCACTATCTTTCTCCTATTTTTAAGTGCTTCGCAGGAAATTATAGTTTTATCTGTACGCATTGGTAGTTTTCTAGAAATATACTTTTCAAATTCATCATCTGAAAGATTAGCTAAAATCACTTGATTCGAGGCTCCTGCATGTAATGGACGGCTTTCTCCTACATCGAAAACTAAACGTATACTATTAGAACTTTCCTCTATCAAAACGGATTCCCCTACATCACCCTCTCGCATTGTGAAAAATATTGTTTCGTTACTAATAGACACCAACTTTTTCATATGGGATTTTATAACCTTAGAAAAAGATTCTTTATGCCTAATTTCCGAGCTGAACTTTTCTAATTGTGGCCCAATCTCATATAATTTGGTTACTTCATTAAAGATTAAATATTCCTTCTTTTCAAAAGTACTCATAATGCGATGGGTTACTGTAACACTCATACCTAGTTGACGAGCAACTTCTCGAACTCCCCAATTTTTTTTCACTGTAAACAATTCAAGAACCGCCAAAGAATTCAATAAAGTTTTGAGTTCCATATCGCCCTCACTTAACCTGTTCCGTTTTTAGGAACATTTTTTATAATTGTTCCTATATTCGGATTATATTTTGTTTTCTGAATATTTTCAACACTTTTTTTTTATTTTGTAACCAAAATTGAACCATTTTTATTATTTTTTCGCTAAAACGCAAAGTGTATTAAGTATCACTTAATTTCTCTCTAATAACTGAAAAAAGTTGATCACGATGAAATCAACATCGAATCAACTCCTCCAAATCCTTATGTTTTATTAATATTAGGGCATCATGAAATTTCCTTTCAACTCTGCCACAAAGTCTACTAAATGCTTTCAGTGAATTTGGCCGAATTGCGAGAAAACACAACTCGTTATAGATGCTATGCTTGATTTAACTACTATAAAAAATTGTTATTTCATCATGCCCCTTCTTAAATGCTCTGAACATAGATATAAAAAGAGAAATAGGGCTAGCCCATCATGCGTAATACTCCCTTCAAACAAATAAAAAGCCATCCTGCTATAGATCCTCATCGGACAATGGCAAGTGCTAGCCTTTCGCTATGATTGTGCATGTCTTGATTGAAATGAAGGAAGACATGCACAACTTTTCCCCGCCCCCACCAGAAAAGGAAACGGATTGAACATGGGGGATGCTCTTAGGGAGGAATGGGGAAAATTTCAGCCAAAAACATTTTAATCACTGGTTTTCCTTTAGTATTTAAAGGTTCATTTCTAACAATGGCCCCTGTTTTTATCTGAAATTCATAGCAAAAGGCTAGCACTTGTTTCTATTAAAGAATTGCATTGGGTTAACCATCTAGATATGTACAATTTCTAATAAGAAGCGTGAGCATCACAGAATTTCCTCACAACTCGGTCATATTCATTTTAAAACTAAAAACAGACAGAACTATTCATTCTGTCTGTTTTTTTATTATTTCAATTAATTACTCTCCCCTTCTTAAACTAACCGACCCTATTAGTTCATTAACTACAACATAAGTTTGCTAATCCCCCTTGGTTCAACTCCCCGAATCGTTGGATCTATATTTTTTGCTCTTCCCTATATTTATTTAAGCATTTTTTACATATACAACGTTTTCTTCTACTTTCTTCAGGAACTAATTCAAAGATTTCATTAGGAAATTGTTCTGTGAAGCACCAGCAGATTCCCTGCTCACGAGCACCCGTCATACATTCGTTTTCCCATTCACATATAGGGCAATATTTTTTATCCAATAAAAGTCACTCCTCCACCCTCAAACGCTGATATCCATCTAATGTAATCTTCCCTTTTAAGCAGTCAAATTACTAGTCTTTCTTTTTCCTTTTAGTAGTTGGAATTATTCAAGAAACACCTTCAGTCTATTTTACGAGGAAATGTTCGGCCTTCTGACTGAGCTCTTTCTATATTGAGGTGGGATACAATTTGAGTTAGTAGTTGGATTGTTGCTTTTAACTTGTGGAGAGGGTTGAGATGATGAAAGGAATTATTACTGATGCGCGTTTCCGATTAATCCTTATGGCAAATATTGCATCATCGATCGGTACCGGAATTACGATGATTGCTGTTCCTTGGCTTTTAGTAACAAGTGAGGACGGAAATGTTTTATTTGGTTTTATCACCTTAGGTATGACCTTAATAAATTTTATGATTACACCTTATGTAGGAACGTTAGTTGATCGAATTTCTCGAAAAAATCTTTTGTTAATTAGTGAAATTTTATGTCTATTAGCAATCTTAATGTTTGCTATATTAGGATTTGCTGGGCAAACATATTCTATTTGGCACTACACCGCGATTTTTATGATTGGGAGTCTTTATTACACAATTTTTTATCCAACAATGTTTGCTATGAACCAGGAAATCTTTGATAAGAGTCAATACAAGGCATTGAATGGGACGATTGAAGTACAAGGGCAGCTTTCAAGTATGATTGCCGGTGCGGTTGCTAGCTACTTGCTCATCCATTGGGAGTTGCAGTTTATTTTATTGCTAAATGTGGCGTCTTACGCAGCTGCAGTCTATTTTTATGTACGTTTGCCTTATGAAAGAACGAAAAATATGAAGAAAGTGAATAGCCGTAAAGGTGATTGGGATGGCTTACTATACTTAAAGGAAAGACCCGCATTGTTCATTTTCCTTTTCTTCTCTACAATGCCCTTCCTAGGGGTAATGATTACAAACTACTTGTTTCCCGTGTACTTATCAGATGTATTGAAAGTGTCAGGCGACATTTATGCGTTAGAGAATATGATCTATGCAATAGGAGCAATCACTGCTGGAATGGCAATACCGATCATAGCCAAAAAATTTGGTAATGAATCTACTATATTAGTAGGCGTCGCTTTATATTCTGTTGCTATTTCGCTAATTGTATTTGTTTCACTACCCATCTATTTATCACTCATGTTCTTTCTTGCACTTGGGAATAGTGGGACGCGTGTTGCCAGGAATTCTTTCATGATGGACCAGATTCCTAACGAGATCATCGGAAGAGTAGATAGTCTATTCAGAACTGCCGGGTTATTATTTCGATTACTTGCCATTGCCCTTTTTACGAAAATGATTTCTTCAGATTTGATAATTATCTGTTTTCTTATTCTGAGTGGGATGATGATTATAGCAGCGTTTGCAGTATTTGTATCTTCGCGAAACGGTATGAACAAGGGAACGGAAGAAAAATTAGTATAATCTAGTGCACCCAAAAGTTAATGTGAAATCTAATCTTTTGGGTGCCTGTTTTCTATTTTTGAAGATGATGTTCATTAATTTTGCACTTCTAAAAATTCTTCTAAATTTGGAGATTGATAATATTTCGTAACCACTTGCTAAATCACAACATCTTCTTTTCCAACTCAGCTTTTTGACGCAGGTGATGACGAAAATGCATTCCTACCAAACTATACCACTCCCTTGCGTTTAGCCAACCAAACCCTCCATGCTCGACTTTGTTTTTTGGGTTAATAAAATCCACTTTCGATTCCCATTGGCTGTATCTTTGAATTAACAGATCCATCCTGCTAATTAGGTCTTCTTTGCTGTCCGAATTATTAGGTGGGGAATTTAGTTCATCTGGTAATCTTATTTTAATAGGCGGAAATCCTCCATTCCTAAATAAATCCTCACCAAACTGGGTTTTCTGAAGGGATTGTCCCTCATTTAATGCAGCACACGTTTCCATATTATCAAGATACTCATGGGCAACAATAATTAAATGGTCATACATCTGCCCAATAGACCAAACCCCTTCTTCAGAGATATATTTTAATTGTTCCAATGAATAATCATTAAGCGAATGTTTAAAATTAATAAGCAGTTTACTATCACTCATATAAATGCTCCTTTGAAAGGGTAAAATGAAATCTGAAATTTTCACCATTTAATATATTCTTCCATATATTCATATGATCACTTCGCCCCGCATGCCTTATTGCACTAACCTGCCTTTTTTACTTCAATAAGAAAAGGCATTTCTCCTTCTTGAAGAAATGCCCTCGTTACTTTAAGTATATTTCCTCACAATTTCTCTTTGTAACGAACAATATGGCGAGAGTAAAAAACCGACTATTGCTATAAGAAGTCCTACACCAAGGGTTATAAAGATGTTATCGAAAGGAGAAAGAAAAGAGTAAAATAACTGCATTGGTAAAATCGTCAGGGCTACAACCGTACATCTACCAAAAAAGGTTATCTCATGTTTAGTATCACATTTGTCACATTCAATTGGTTTGTATGCCCACCACTTATACGATTTAAAGATTTTACTCCAGCTAAATGATGAGTTACATTCTCCGCATTTTTGCAAGTTACCCCTCCTTAAAATGTATTTCGCTAATCAATAAGAACCTTAATATATAGTTTCATTTTATCATTTATACTTCATTTAATATTTTACTATTTTATTATTAACCTGCCTCGTTAGTAGTAAAAAAGCGTTCCTGTTTTGTACCAGAAACGCCCTCGTTCGTACTATAAGGTCAGCCACAGAAATCTGGTTGACTCGGGATAATTACGCCAATCTGCTTACCTTTACTTTTTTACAATCGGTATATAAATATCAAAATGTGGATCATTCGGATCTTGATTAGTTGGATAATATTCGTGTTTAATCGGCATATAAGGATCAAAGTAATCTACACCAGCTTCTCTAAATGCTGTATATTCACTATCAAATAACCATTGATGTAAATCCGTATAGGTCTTTTGTACATCTTCTCCTTTGTTATGTGTCGTCATCACATAAGTCCATTCTGGAACCCTTATTTCAATCATCCCTTCAGGTATTCCCTGCTCCTCACTCACTTCATATACCGCGTAATGTGCAAATCCATTCTCAATTACATGATATGATAAACCCAATTGAACATTGGGATTCACCTTATTCTCTAATTCATCTGCACGGTTTTTAGCTTGTTGAATTACGTTTTTTAAATTTGGTACAATTTCAGAGAAAGTTCCCTCCCATTTCAATCCTACTGCCCGATAGGCTGGTAAAGTTATAATTTTGTAGCTCAATTTATTTCCTCCCCTTTTTTCAATGTGTAAAAAGCTAATTATTTTCTTTTAGCTCCTCAATCTGGACAGATTGTTGAACAAAAAATACAACACTCTTAAACTAACCTGCCCCGTTATTCAATAAGATTCAACAAAAAAGACGGTAATCCCTCCCTCCTTGGATCAACGCCCCCTTTAGTTGAAGTACATTTATTCACAAACTTTGTATGCATCAATTACTATTTATCAATAACAATGGATAATTTATAATTTGCATACTCGTTTAATTCTTCCAGAAACTTATTCATTATCTCCGTGGATGGAAATTGACATTCGAGAATGTAACAACCATCTCCACTGATTTTATAGTTATTTATTATATATTTATCTTTCGTTTTGATGAATGACAAATAGGGTTGGTGAAAAATACTTTCAGTAATAATCGTAATAAAAGCATGTATATTGTAACCTAATTTTCCTCGGTTCACTTTAATGGTATAACCTTCAATAACCCCATTTTCCTCCAATTTAACCACTCTAGCCGATGTGGCTGGACCTGTTAAATGAACTAGCTCTCCCAATTCTTTCATTTTTATTCGACTGTTCTTGGAGAGTTCTTCAATAATTTTCATATCTGTATGGTCTAACATTTATTGAACTCCTTTCATTAATAAAGTCAAAGGGACAAAAGACTTTATTGAATCTATGTATTCGCCAATGGCTCATATTATAGACTATACATTGTTCAATAAAATTCTCAAAAAAAAAGGAGTTAATATAGGATGAATATAAACCACATTCGTAATGCAACAATCGTTGTTGAATACGCAGGGAAAAAGTTTTTGATTGACCCAATGTTAGCAGAAAAAGGAACTATGCCGCCATTTGGAACTGGTGTTGGTTTACCCCCTGCACCAAGAGAAGACCAAAATAATCCTTTAGTGAGTTTACCAACTAGCATTGACAATATTATATCTAATATTGATGCTGTTATTGTTACTCATTTGCATCCTGACCACTGGGATGAAGCAGCAATTAAAGCATTGTCAAAAGACCTCAAACTATTTTCACAAAATGAAGAAGATGCAACAGTAATCAGAAACACTGGTTTTCGAAATGTAGAAGTATTACAAGAGGATACAATTTTTGAAGGGATCCAATTAATTAAAACAAAAGCTGAGCATGGAAGAGGTGAAATCTTAGAGCATGCTGGTCATACATGCGGTGTTGTCTTTAAGAATGCTGATGAAAAAACATTATACGTTGCTGGCGATACAGTTTGGTATGATGCGGTACAAGAAGTTATCGATACACATAAACCAGAAATCATTGTTGTTAATGCTGGTGATAATCAATTCTTAGTTGGTGGTTCTCTTGTAATGGGGAAAGATGATGTCTTTGAGGTAGTTAAGGCTGCACCAGAGGCAAAAGTTATTACTGTACACATGGAAGCAGTAAATCATTGGACATTATCGAGAGAAGAATTAAAGAACTTTATCAATGAAAAAGAAATTGCCTATAATGTGTTAGTTCCAAATGATGGCGAATCATATACATTTTAACACTAAGAACAGACAGAACTAGTACTATTTCATTCTGTCTGTTTTTTTTATTTATTATTTCAAGTAATTACTCTATCCTTCTTAACTTACCTGCCCCTATAGTTGAATAAGAAAAAAGAGCTGCATCAGCAACCCTATGTTCTTGAACTAAAGCTCCCGTTAGTTTAACAAACTGGCAAAAAATAACAGATTGAGGTTATTCTATTGAACTTGAAAAAGATTCTTGTTTTTTCCACTCAGAATCAGAACCCCATTTCAACCAATACTCCCCTTTTTGTTTATCAAAGATGACATAGACATCACTTGTTAATGCGATAAAATCATATCTAATTTGTTCATTTTCAGTCTCTTTATTGTCTTCCTGATTGATTGTAAAAGATTGGGAGATGAACCATGAACCTAAAAGGATGCATATTCCCAAAAATACAATCGATAACGGTAATAAACTTTTACTCATTGACTTTCCACCCCTTAAAATTGAGTTCTACAATCCTATGGTCATTTCCTTCTTAAGCTAACCTGCCCCGTTAGTACAATAAGTTCAACAGAAAGGGCTTTAATCCTTCTTGGATTAAAGCCTCCGTTAGTTGAATAAGAGCTATTACTTTATTTGGTAATCCAACCTTATATCCAGTTTTCTATACATACTACCTTTTTAGCATCTGCATCTAACTTCACTTTTTTACCAATAGCTAATGGATGCATCGGATGGGTATGACATGTATCGAATTCAGCTAAAATTGGAATGTCTATTCCATCTAATTGTTCAATCAATAAATCTAATGGTCTTTTTCCTGTTCCTAAATCGTCGTATTGTTCATGTTTTCCTAAAATAATGCCTGCAACTTTTTCAAATACACCATGTAACTTGAGCATAGCAAAGTTTTTCTCAACAACAGAGGCATTTTTTGTACAGTCCTCAATTAGTAATATGTCGCCATCCTCAATTATTGGAAAATAAGGCGAACCAATAAATCCGTACATTGCATTTACATTACCACCTATTAATCTACCTTCTGCTACTCCGCCTTGCCCAGTTATCCACTCATTACTATAAATTTTTTTCTCAGTCGTTTTTTCAAGCCAATTGACTGCCTCGTCAGACCAAAATGGTGGCATTGGTACTTCGTATGGAAGCCTATTATCTTCCAGGAAATATTGTTCAAAATAACGATATGTATCTGCTACAAGAGGTTCAAATTCACCAAAAGAGGGGATAAGAGCAGGACCATAATATGTTGTAATACCTGTTTTTGCAAAAAGTGCAAGTAAAACAGCGGTTGCATCCGAATATCCAATGATTAACTTGGGATTTTCCTTAAATGCTTCATAATCAATATATGGCAACAAACTATTTGAATTTGTACCACCTATAGTAGACATAATCATCTTAATCTCTGGGTTTCGTAATAATTTATTTAGTTCCTCTGCACGTGCTTTGGGTGTGCCTGATCGATACACATCTGATTGCCCAGTCAATTCTCCTTCTACAATAGCAAAACCTTTTTCTTCTATAAAAGCTTTAGCACGTTGATAACGTTGATATGCCGTAACTGTTCCAGGAGTAGATGGGCTAAATATCCCAATCTTATCTCCTTTTTTTAAGCGTAAAACCATATTAATAACCTACCTTCTAAACCTTATTGGATATAGATATTTTATTACAAATATCAATGCAAGTGTATATGGGCTAATTGGATTAACCTGCCCCTTTAGTTGAATAACTTCAACAAAAAAGGACATTAATCCTTCTTGGATCAACGCCCCCGTTATTTGAATATTGGTTTCTTGATTCATCATGTAGCTTTTTCTACTAAGAACTTGTGGTACCATCATGTTAATTACGTTAATTAAGCTTTAGTGAAATAGAATTTGATTCTTGAGTTACAACAATATTTTGTTGTTCAGAGTGTCCATCTATATATTTTACATTTACGTTGATGATGATATCCTCAACGATTACATAATTCCCATCATGAGGAATAGCAAGTGTATATTTATGTTGATCCTGTTCATTGTAATTAACTGTGTAGGAATTTCCAATTTCCTTTATACCCTTATATACAGCCGATCCAGGCTCATTAGAAATGAAATTTATCTTTTCCGATCTTACCCATTCACTGTCTTTATACTCTTTTAATGAAAATGTAACATCCTCAATAAACTTTCCTTCGCTTATGGTATACGTGATTAAGTCGATCTGTTCTCCTATTATATTGAATCTAACATCTGTAAAAATTAAATTAGCTCCATCCCCACTCATACTTACAACACCTAGTCTATCTTCTGTTGATAATTCAATAGTAGCTTTTTCTGATGTAATCGTTGTATCAATCTGTTTCCCATCATCACTCAATGCATAAGCTGTGATCGCAAAATTTGCAACTTGGAACTCTCCATTGTTATTAATATATGGCATGCCTATCGTAATAGATAAAAGGATTCCAAATGCACATGCTACCGAAATCCATCTTTTATAATTTACTTGAACCGATTTTTTCTTTCCTATATTCTCTTTCACACGATCTTCCATAGCTTTAGACATTTCAATAGAAGTAACAGCATCTTTGATCTTCTCAAAGTCCATATTCATTCTCCTTTCGATATCTTTCTCGAAGAAGCTCTCTTCCCCGTTGTAACCGCTTTTTCACCGCTGACGTAGTAATGGTAAGGATTTTCGCTATTTCATCGACTTTATAGCCCTCCACATAATGAAGTAACAATACAACTTTAGGTTTAGTTGGCAATCTCATTAGATGGTCGAGTAAACCATGATTTTTATCATTCTTAGAATATAGCTGTAAATCATTGATATCTATATGTTTACGGATAATATTGTATCTTCTCATATTCTTGCAGCGATTCGTTGCAATCGTGATTAACCATGCTTTTTCATGTTCTGAATCGTTAAAGGTTGGAGATTTCGTTAGATAAGTAATAAAAGTGTCTTGTACGACATCCTCTGCATCTTTCTCATTGCATAAAATAACAAGACAAATTCTAAATAGCATATTGCCATATGTATCAACAATTCGCTCTACATCTAGTTCTGCCGACCAAACTACTTGTTGCAACATTCCTCCACTCCTTTCACTACTAACACACTTGAAGATACCGAATGGTGACTTTTTGTTTTAGAAAAAACACAACCTAATCAATATGTACCTCGTTCAGTACATTGATTGAACAACAAATATTCGAAAACGTACTCTAATTAGGAAAACACTAACACAACAACTGACATCATTAACAATAATTACCACCCAAAGAAGTGCTTAGTTCATTGAAAAACTAAGCACTTCTTTATTATTTTGGTATTCAAATATTTAACTAAAGACCCCGTTAAGAATGATATTTACATAACGATCATTGCTTTACCAATGCAGATAATTCACCTTCAAAAACTTTTTCTTCATTATCATTGAAAGTAGATAATAACACTGTGAGGATACCCGTTTCATTTTTTATAACTTTCTTATCAATAACCTCAACAATGACATGTAATTCATTATTTGGATACACTGGCTTTATAAATCTGATATTATTCAGTTTTGTTCCTGCAATAACATCCTCGCCATATTTACCTTCTTCGACCCAAAGCTTAAATGAAATTGCTAGTGTATGTATGCCCGAAGCGATGATTCCGTTAAATCTTCCCTGATTTGCTTTTTCCTCATCTAAATGCATATATTGGGGGTCAAATTCACCAGCAAACCTCATAATATCCTCTTTTGTTAATTTGTATGGTTTAGTTTTGAATACATCTCCAATTGTAAATTCCTCTAACCTCATATAAACACCTCTTATTATTAGTAACAAAACTACTAAACAATTTTAACACCTACTAATAATAGTTAGTAACAATTCCACTTTAAACTAACCTGCTCCCTTTAGTTAAAGAGCATCAATAGAAAAGGCATTAATCCTTCTTGGATCAACGCCCTCGTAGCACAACACTATTAGATTAATTAAAAGAAAATTAAAAGCAATGCACCGACTATGAAACAATAATATGTGAAATAAACTAGCTTTCCAGTTTTCATAATTCCCATAAACCACTTCATGGCAATATAGGACATTAATAGAGTTGCTAGAAACGCTGCTAAATATGGTATTGCTAAGTCTGCTTTATTGGACTCATTTAAGAAGTCAGATAAACCTAGAATTACTCCTCCAAGGCTTACTGGAATGTACAACATAAATGAAAAACGGAGCGCTGTATCTTGTTTCATACCAACAGCAATCGCTGAAATAATTGTTGCACCTGAGCGACTAATCCCAGGTGTTAAGGCAACTGCCTGCCCTAAACCAACAAGGAACGCATCCTTTATAGTAATATCACGTTCACCTTTAGTTCCTTTCATATTTCGAATTAACCATAAGGCAATACCTGTAACTAATAACATTATAGCGATTGTTGTCATACTAACATTTTCCGCAATATAGTCGCTTAATAATATCCCTAGAACACCTGCTGGGATCGTACCAATAACTATAAAGCAAACAAAGCGAAAGTCACTCAGATAACGTCGATTTTTCGTTCTTACATATTGAATGGAATTGCTCGCTAGTCTTACAATATCCTTTCTATAAATATAAAGAATTGCAAGGAGCGAAGCTGTATTCGTTAATATCGCAAAAGTAAATCCCTGTTCACCTAGTCCCAGAATTTCACTGGCGATCATTACGTGTCCACTAGAAGATACCGGAATCGGTTCAGTAAAGCCCTGAACTAACCCTATAATAATCATTTTAATTATGTATATTATATCTAATTCTCCCATGTCTCCTCCTACAACTACACCAATAATACAAAAACGAAATACATACAGAAAATGTTTCCAGATTAGGTCATAAAACTAAAGATACAGATCATTTTTTATTGTACAAATATAAAGCTATGAACATTAGTGCAACGGCAGCGATTTTGTTCGTGTCTACTGGACGACGCTCTGCACCAAACAGACCAAAGTGATCAATTAAGACACTTAAGATAATTTGCCCAACGATGATGGCTAGTAAAGTAGTTGATACGCCAATTTTTGGGACAACAAGTACCTGAACGATGACGAAAAAAGCACCTAATATCCCACCAACTAATTGCCATTTAGGAACGGTAGCCATAGACGAAATTTGACCATTCCCAGCAAATATTAATATGAACAATAAAACCAATGTTCCTAATGCAAAATTAAAAAATGCACTTTCAATAACACCGATTTTCTTCCCTAACCCACCGTTAATTTGAACTTGGATAGCCATTACCATTCCACCAATTAGCGCAAGCAATGGAAAAATTATTTTTAATAACATCAATATTCTCCTTACAATATAGCGATTGCACTTAAAAAAAAGTGCCCATTTATTGCATACCTTCTGAATGATTTTACCACTCATATTTAAGATCTGGAAATTCAGTTTTATGTTAGATCAAGTTTTATCCTAACTCTCTATTTCAACAAAAAAAGACATTACCCTTCTGCTGGATTAATGTCTTCTTTATATTTTTGGGATAACTGCCAAACCTAGAACAATTTCTTTTTTATAGATCGCTCGAGAATCTCTAGAATTTGACCGAGTTCTTTTGCTGTCTCCATTTTTTGCGGATCATCGTTTTCGTAGGATGCAACTGCTTCCTTGTAACGTTCTAAGGTGTTACGGGTTAAATCTTCATTTACAACATTAAATTTCAATTCAGAGTAAAGATCTCCATGCTGTTCGCTCATAAACATTCGAATATGGCGTGCAGTTACGAAAATATATTCTCCTTCATCATTTGTAGTCACACTAAGATACGAATCTTTTAAAAATGGTAAGTCAGGCTGTGGATCCATTGGTTCTAGACGTTCTGGCATCCTCTCCGAAAGTTTCATTAACTGTAATTGTGAAATACCTGCAAGTTTTTTATATTCCATTTCCGCATCCATAAACGCGTAACCACCGTCTTCATCCAAACCAATATTTTTATTAAACATTTCCCAATGTAGCATCTCGTACTCTTTATTTACTAATAAATAATGTTCAATATATTCTTCCTCGGTAATACGAAGCACATGAAACATCTTCTTAAGATACGCGTTTAAAACTGGATCCTTTTTGTCATATTCATAGCCACTTCGAATCCGTTCGCGAATCTGATCGCGGCGGGCGTCATCCCACTTATGACCATGTTGCTCTAAATGGTGGAAAAGCGAATACATTTTAATCGTTTCACTTAAGCTATAATACTCAACTTCTTCATTCGAATAAAAAGCTGGATCTCTATGAAACATCTCATATCTTAAAATTTTGACTGTTCGATCATCAAATTTACGAAAGCTTTCAGGTTCCACTGACTGCTGGGAGTCTGCAGAATCCTGTGTATCGGCTAACTGATCTAATTCTCCGGATTGATTTTCTGATTTATTGAGTAGATTCATTGACATTAGCACTGCACCTACCGCCAAAATAATTATTCCAATTACAGAATAAAATATGTATCGTCTCTTTGGAGTTTTTTCCATTCCCCTCACCTCTTGTTTAAGATTCGATTGCCTCTGCCCTATCTACTATACGAATAAGATGGATAAAAGTTCCAGTAATAGGAATTTACCCTAATTCACACGCATCCACCCTTTCTTGAATATCGATAGTTTGTGTGAGAAGATTTACAAAAGTAGAATTCTTAGTAGAGGTAGGACAAATGAAACATTACGATATTATCTTTTTTGATGTAGACGACACACTTTTCGATTTTGCAAAATCAGAGCAAGCAGCTTTTTATAATGTCTTTGATCAATACAATTTAGTAGATAACTTAGCGCTTTACAAAATGAGATACAAAGAAATTAGTAAAGTGTTATGGAGAGATTTAGAGAATGGAAAGATAAACCTTGCTGAACTAGGTTCTGAGAGGTTCCGGAGATTATTTGTGGAACACGAACTAAATTTTGATGCAAGTTCATTCAATCAAGAGTATTTAAAGTTTCTTGGAGAACAATCACACCTCATCCAAGGTGCTGAAAAAGTTATTAAGGGGCTCTCACATAAACGCCTAGCTATTATTACGAATGGATTCGCACATGTACAAACAGCAAGAATTAATAATTCCCCTTTAAAGGATGCATTTGAACATATTATTATCTCTGAATCTACAGGATTCCAAAAACCGCAAAGAGAAATATTTGATTACGCGTTTGATAAGCTTCAGATTACGGATAAGGCAGGCGTACTAATGGTAGGTGACTCGTTGACTTCCGATATGCAAGGTGGCATTAACTATGGGATTGATACTTGTTATTTCAATCCAGCCCACAAGGAAAATCATACTTCTGTCAAACCAACTTATGAAATCGATCACTTAGAGAAATTGTTAGAGTTGATTAAATAACAATTCAATCATAAAAAAACACTACTAACCTCAAATAGTTTAGTAGTGTTTTCCTTTATTTAATGCATCATTAATTTACTGTTTTATTCTTACTGCCAATAGACCAAATCATGACCGGGATAAGTAACAGGGCTAAAATCCCTCCACCAACCGATAACGTTGCGTAACTTGAACCAGCAACGACCATTCCTGACATGACTCCCCCAGTGGCGCCAGAAAGAGCAACTAAAACATCCACTGTCCCTTGGGTTTTAGCTCGTGTTGAAGTTTCAGTTGAATCTACAATAAGTGCTGTCCCACTAATCAAACCAAAGTTCCACCCTAATCCAAGTAAAGAAAGAGCTATTACTAGAAGAAGAATAGAATCTCCTGGTGCAAGTGCAGCTATTATACCTGCTAGAAGCAAAGTAATTCCTGCAGCAACAGCCATTACAGTACGTCCTAACTTATCAACAAGGATCCCTGTTACTAGAGAAGGGAGATACATTGAACCTACATGAAACCCAATTACTAGACCTACCTCACCTAAGCCGTGTCCATGATGCATCATATGAACAGGTGTCATTGTCATAACTGCAACCATTACAATTTGAGTAAGTATCATAATTGTAGCACCTGCAATTATGCCTTTTTTATTTCCTACTTGTTCAGTAGCGGCTGTATGTAGTTTTTCATTCTGTACTTTTTTGGATTCTTCTATTGTCCTTGCAATTAATAATGGATCTGGACGAAGCATTATGAATAGAACTAAACCTGCTAGAATATATGCTACTGCTGATAAAATAAAGGGCCCAGCAAGTGATGGAACACCGATAGAAACAGCTACATTACCCATTACATTAACTAAGTTCGGACCGGCAACTGCACCAAAGGTTGTAAAAACCATTGTAAGACTAATTGCTGTCGCCCTTTGTTTACTACTTGCTAAGTCTGTACCTGCATAACGGGCTTGTAAATTCGTTGCTGTCCCCGCTCCATATACAAGTAAAGAAATAAATAACAGAAAAATATTACTTACTATTGCTGCAATTATGACTCCTATCGCTCCCAGCCCACCTAGCATAAATCCCGTGGTTAGACCTGTACGTCGACCAAACATTTGCGAAAGTCTCCCGACTAATAGAGCAGCACCTGCTGACCCTAATGTAAATAGAGCTGTAGGAAGTCCAGCATATGTATTAGTACCGAGCATTTGTTGTGCAAGAAGTGCACCTACTGTAATTCCAGCTGCTAACCCTGCACCTCCAAAAATTTGTGAAATACTAACAACCATTAATGTCCGTTTATATAATGATTGTTGTTTTTCTTCGGAATCTATATAACTTTGATTCACTTGAAAAGTTTTACTAGACATTAGCTAAACCCCGATTCATTTTTATTCTAAATTTTGATTACCTCTTAATGAAAACACACCTATTTTTGCTTTAAGCGGAATGGTTCTCTACAATCAGCATACAAGTTTTAATTCTTTCATATATTTCTAAATATAGGAAGTATAAATTTAAGAGAAATATAAACTAATAGGAGGGCTAGCATTGGATAATAAAGAAATAAACTCAAAAGATACTGATAAAAACAGACAAGAAGTGACTGTTAATAATCACTTTAGTTTTTCTATCAATTTCGGTGATGCGCTAAGTTTACTTGCTTTAATTGCGGGTTTCTTTCTTATTAAAAGAGTTTCAAAACAAAGAAGGAAGTGGTTCAATATTCATCTCACCTAGGCAAAGAGTATATAACTCTATGCAAGGATTCACACAGTTATTCGTTTGTAGCATCATACTCCGTGGACAAACTTTTACAATTCCCCTACTTACAATATGGCGAGCTACCCAATCTCATTAATTCTTTAACGCCTTGAAAAATCCTTTAAATATAGGTGCATACTATGGTGAAAATACTATTTTCCACCTCTTATTTTTGTTACAAAATATTATTATTTATGTAGAAAAATTTGTGTTGTATTTGCTTTAGGACATGTTAGAATCAAAGAGAAAAAGCAGTTTTTCGAATTTTAAAAATCTACATGAGGGTAGAGGGACAATATTAATGCCACATCAGTTAACGCTGCCAGATTTTAATCTTTTATCAGATGAGGAATTGTTTAAAAATGTAATGCAAGATACGGCCAAGGAATTAGGTCTAGAGATGGAATTCCTATATGAAGGTTGGATTGTACGATTCACAAACCCAATCAACCCGTCGGAACGATACGAGTTACTAGGTTATGATTTGGGGTTAAATAGTAGTCAATCTTCATTTATCGCAAAAGACAAAGCAATGTGTTACAACTATTTACTTGAGGCTGGTGTGCCTGCTATTGAGCATTTCCTGTTGAAACCGAATGATTACAAGTTTTCAACGGAAGATGCGAAAGTTACATTATTGAAGGTGAAATCGAATTACAACTTCCCTTTAGTAGTGAAACAAAATAACGGTGGCGGTGGGAAAAATATATGTTTCGCACTAGATGATTCCGACCTAACCTTTGCTATTTTAGACTTATCAAAGGATCATTTGGAGATTGCATTAAGTCCTTACTACGATTTTCCGATTGAATACAGATGTACGTATTTAGACGGAGAAGTGTTAATGTCTTATGGAAAAACAAAAGGTGCAAATCAACAAAACAACCTTTCCAAAGGCGCACGTGTAGTAGATGTGCCTGAGCATCTTAAAGAACAATTACATGACTTAACCATCCGCGCTGCAAAAGCAGTGGGTCTACGTTTTGGCAATATTGATATTGTTGAAACAACTAAGGGGTTATTAGTATTAGAGGTCAACGCATCCGTTGCTCAAAAACGCGTTGCTCGTTACTCTGCAGAGCTTTATCAACAATCTGTGAATGTGTATGTTACGGCACTTAGAAGGTTGATGGGGCAAGGCTGAGGGAAATTGAAATGAATATTGGTGTGAGTGTGCTAGCAGCTGTGGTACAGTTGCTGGCTTTTTTGGTGTTGGGGGATTGCTTGAGAGTGAGTGGGTTTGAGTAGGGATCGCGAGTTCACGGAAGTGGAGCGTATGCTGAGTTTTCGTGACAACTTGGAGTGATTTTCGGGGTGAGTTGTCATGTAACTTCGGGTTTCGGGACAACTTGGGGGGATTTTTCACGTAACTTCGACTTTCGGGACAACTCGGGGTGATTTTATGCATGAGTTGTCACGTTACTTCGGTTTTCGGGACAACTCACAGTGATTTTCAGGGTGAGTTGTCACATAACCCAGATTTATAGGACATCTCACATAGAATTTCTGAATGAGATGTCTAATATCTTTGGCTTTTTGGACATCTCACTGAGTTTTTCTGATTGAGATGTCTAATATCTCTGGCTTTTTGGACATCTCACTGTGTTTTTCTGATTGAGATGTCTAATATCTCTGGCTTTTTGGACATCTCACTGTGTTTTTCTGATTGAGATGTCTAATATCTCTGGCTTTTTGGACATCTCACTGTGTTTTTCTGATTGAGATGTCTAATATCTCTGGCTTTTTGGACATCTCACTGTGTTTTTCTGATTGAGATGTCTAATATCTCTGGCTTTTTGGACATCTCACTGTGTTTTTCTGATTGAGATGTCTAATATCTCTGGCTTTTTGGACATCTCACTGTGTTTTTCTGATTGAGATGTCTAATATCTCTGGCTTTTTGGACATCTCACTGTGTTTTTCTGATTGAGATGTCTAATATCTTTGGTTTTTTGGACATCTCACTGTGTTTTTCTGATTGAGATGTCTAATATCTCTGGCTTTTTGGACATCTCATTTAGTTTCTCTGATTGAGATGTCTAATATCTCTGACTTTTTGGACATCTCACAAACGGTTTTGGATTGAGATGTCTCATAAGTACAGTTTTCGTTACATCTCACTATGATTCATTGATGAGATTTCTTGTATCTAGCCAAATCATTAATAACGCTATTACTTCTCACTCCACAACTTCATCGGATTGACTTGCCCTTCTTTTAACGGCATTCGCTTCATCGAAACTGTTCGATCGGCTTTATCCCTTTTAAATTCTTCATAAATGAATTTTGATTTCCCTAATCCCACTTCCACCGCTTCCTCAACAGATCCACAGTAATAAACTTCATCTATTCCAGCGAAATACATTGCAGTTAGACACATCGGGCAAGGTTCACCACTTGCATACATCGTAAACCCGCTGAGATCATCTGTTTGGAACTGCTCTTGTGCCCGACGAATGGCAAGCAATTCTGCATGTCCACTAACATCAAATTTTCTATGGAGCTCGTTCACTCCTTCAGCTACAACGCTGTTATCCTTCACAAGTACCGCACCAAAGGGCTGACCCCCTTCTCGGACATTTTCAATTGCAAGTTCTACAGCACGTTCCATAAATTGATCCATAATAAATCCTCCCTTAGACTTTTATCGTCTTCCTTATTAGTTCACCCTAGCGATTTTCCACAGTAATTACAATATCGAGCATCACTCGAATTTTCCTTTTCGCAATGGTGGCAGACTTGCACTAACTTGTCTCCACATTGTTTACAAAACTTTGAGTCACTTGAGTTTTTCGCGTTACATTTAACACATGTTATGGAATGGGTTGAATTTGTTCCTTCATGAATAGCTTTAGAGATTTCTTTTACCCCGGAAGCCGTTTCAGATGCTAAATAATTAAAGGTATCCTTTGCAACCGGCGCAATTTCCCGACTTCCATACTGTGCAATAGCTCCAGCAAATCCAGCTTGCGTTAGTACAATCCCAACGAATAGCAGAGGCATACCTACGAAAAATAACCAAAAGTATTTCGGTCCTTCAAATTCATTAAAAGCTGAAAAAAAGTCTATAAATGCGATAAGCATACAAATTGCCCCTACTACAAGAAATATAGGACCAAGTACGCGAAAGGTCGTACGTGTTTTTTCATGTTGTTCCGTTACAAACTTTTTCTTTTCCAAAGTTCAATCCCCCATTATTCCCCTTATGTTAATAAATACGGATAACCCTATAATAAGTTCCACTTTTCAACTAGGCTGCCACGCAGCTTTTGAGAACTCTATTAACCTGTACAAGATTTAACAATGAGAATAAACACAATAATCATTACAATCGAACCAACATTTATTAAACATCCACTACTTGGTGAACCTGTATGCGCCTGAGCCCAAGCATCGTTCAAAGCACCACCAGGGTTTTTACGTTGTTCTTTGAGTTTAAGTCTTTCGCGTTCTTGTTCGGACATTGGAAAGCCCTCCTCAGGAGTTATCTACTCTCGACCATACAGTGTCTACTTTTACTTGCTAATATCCAAATTCAGTCCTCTTTCACCCCATTTTCTTTATGAGCTCAAATAGCGTTAAAATACTCTTAGGGAATGTGCGATCTTTCATTGTACATAAATATACATTACGATTTAGGTTTTCATTGTGCACTGTGCATGTTAGTAAGTTGTCCGATAGATTTTGTGACACATAGTTTTTAGGTAAGATGGCAATTCCTAAACCCTTTTCTACTAAAACCTTAATCATTTCAAATCTTTCTATTTTATATTGTATATTTGGTGTAATATTTTCCTGCTCAAATACTCTTAATATTTGTGCACTCGTTTGGAACTCTGGCATACCGATTATTAATGATTCTTTTGCAAAATCGGCTAACGTTATTTTTTCCTTTTTAGCAAATGGATGATCTTTTTTTATTAACACAACATACGGTTCGTTATACAAAAGTTCACTCTTTATCTCATTATCAATAATATGTTGGTTCGTAATAACACCATGCACATTTAAGCCTAATAGCGCTTGGCGAACGGTCTGGTTATACAATGTATCAATAAGTGTAATTTGATTATGTGGGTGTAGTTTTTGATAGGCAATGATGACTTGTGAAAATAAATAATTCGCTGATTCAATCATTCCTAATCGAATTTCTAAATTCTCCCCTTTTGCTAACTCCTTTAGCTCCGTTTCCATTACTTCAAATTGGGCAATTAACCCTTTCGATCGTTCATAAAACTGCTGTCCTAATTCTGTTAATCGAAATTGTTTTGTCGTTCGTTCAATGAGTGGTCCATCAATTTCTTCTTCCAGTGATTTGATCGCATTGCTTAGTGAAGGCTGTGAAATATGTAAAGCTTTTGCGGCCCTAGAAAAACTTTGATATTTTACCGTTGCGTCGAAATAATACATCTTTCGTAAATCCATAAAGCCACCCCATTTATAGTTTTAAACTATTATATTATAAAAAATAAGTATTTGTTATTATAAATGCAATTTCTATATAATAAAAATATAAAATTTTCAGACTTTAGGTAGGCGAGTAAATTGTATAGAAAAGCAGATTCAGAAATTTGGCAAGGCCGTGTTGACCACGCTACAGATAGCACTTATTTTCGTTATCATCAGATAATTAACTTAGACAAAACGGCTAGCAAACAATCAATTGGATTGATAGGTTTTGCTTGTGATGAAGGGGTTCGCCGTAACAATGGTCGAATTGGGGCAAAAGAAGCTCCTAGTGCTTTGCGCCAGCAGTTAGCATCCATGCCGTGGCGTATTGATGATGATCAACATTCACTTATAGATTTCGGGGATATCATTTGTGAAGGCCAAGAATTAGAACGTGCGCAACAAGAACTGGGAGATAAAGTTGCCGAAATCCTTACAAATGGTAAAGCCATTGTACTTGGAGGTGGTCATGAAACTGCATACGGACAATATTTAGGAGTACGTAAAGCTGTTGGCCCAGACGCTTTTATTGGCATACTGAATATTGATGCACACTTTGATATGCGAGCCTATGACGAACAACCTTCGTCAGGAACGATGTTTAAACAAATTTTAGACATAGATCCAAATGCCGACTATTTCGTATGTGGAATACAACAATACGGAAATACAACTGCATTATTCAATACCGCCGATCAATATCATGTGGACTACCATTTAGATGAAGATTTGGATTCTGATCAGTTCAAAGTAAGGTTAGAAAGTTTTATGGATACACATGATGTTCTACTCGTGACACTTTGCATGGATGTTTTAAATGCTGCGGAAGCGCCTGGGGTAAGCGCACCCTCACCATTTGGACTATCCGCTATAAAGGTTCGTGAGATTTTACGACAAATGGTTACTCACAAAAACACTGTTAGCTTCAGTATTTGCGAGGTCAACCCATCACTTGATGTAGACAATCGCACAGCTAAACTAGGAGCTTACTTTATCAATGAAGTAATTATGAATAGTTTCTAATAAACAAAGGGGGATTTATATGGCATTAAACCAAATTACAACGTTATGTCTAGCAGTCACATTATTTTTAATAGGTTCATTTTTAGTTAAACGAATCGGTTTTTTAAATCGGTATTGTATTCCAGCACCTGTAGTTGGAGGATTATTATTCGCTATTTTAGCAACCACTTTAAAAAGTATGGGTATTGTTGAAATATCTTTAGATACTTCACTACAGTCCATCTTCATGATTACTTTCTTTACCACTGTTGGTCTTGGTGCAAGTTTCAAACTGATTAAATTGGGTGGAAAATTATTAGTCATCTATTGGTTAGCGTGTGGATTCTTAGCCCTAATGCAAAATGTGATCGGTGTTTCTTTAGCACAGGTACTAGGTTTACATCCATTACTTGGTGTGATGGCAGGAGCGGTTTCTATGGAAGGTGGGCACGGGGCTGCTGCTGCTTACGGACAAACGATTGAAGGCTTTGGCGTTTCCTCTGCCCTATCAGTTGGGATGGCTGCAGCTACATGTGGATTAGTTGCTGGAGGACTTGTTGGTGGACCCGTTGTACAACACTTAATTCGTAAATTTAACTTAAAACCAGCAATGGAAGAAACAGAAGAATACGTTGAAAAAGATGAACGTCCCGTTACAGAAAAATCATTTATGGTACAAGTATTCTTAATCACATTCTGTATGGCATTGGGTACGTTTATCGGAGAATGGTTTTCAAACTTAACAAATTTCGCATTACCAGGGTATGTAGGAGCTATGTTTACAGCTGTTATCGTACGTAACATCGTTGACCGTATCAACCCGCATGCAATCAACATGAAAGAAATCGGCTTAATTGGTGATATTTCACTTGGTATTTTCTTATCCATGGCATTAATGAGCATTAAGTTATGGGAAGTTGCGAACTTAGCTTTACCATTGTTTGTTATCATTTTGGCACAAGTTATTTTTATCGTATTATTTGCGGTGTTTATCTTATTCCGCGCACTTGGGAAAAACTACGATGCCGCAATCATGGTATCTGGATTCCTTGGTCACGGTCTTGGTGCAACACCTAATGCGATGGCCAATATGTCAGCAGCTGTTGGCAAATTCGGTCCATCACAGAAAGCATACCTAATCGTTCCAATCGTTGGTGCCTTCCTAATCGACGTGTTTGGTATGCCAATTATTATTACAACGATTAATCTGTTTAAATAAGTGTTGCTTGAACTTGCACATTTATAAAAAAAAGCGCAAACCATTGTTATTCAAGGTTTGCGCTTTTTATATTTCATACATCCTGCTTTTTAATAATAATCGGTGCAACAATGAGCGCAAACATTAAAAAGAGGCCCATATACCCAATTAGTGGATAGAAATAGCTGATTAGGTCAGTGAATCCGACATAGCTTGCCAGATAACCAACTATCATCGTAACAACTATGATCGTTTTAAATTTCTTTGTTCCTGATTCTGCAAAACGAGATGTAAATGCGAAAAACATTCCAATCGCCGTGTTGTAGATCATGCCAAAGATAACGAGTGCCATCACAGTTCCCAGTATCGGTGAGACATTACTCACAATCCCAAGCATCGGCATATCTAAAGTGCCCACTTCTTCGATTTTAGAAAAGATCGCTAGATGAATTAACATGATCATAATCCCTAAAACAAGACCACCTACTAATCCGCCTAATGCTGCTGTTCTAGGATTCTTTTCCGCCCCACCCATGACAATCGCCATTGAAGCTCCAACCGCCACATTGAAGGAAACATAATTCACACTAGAAATAAACCAGTTTGGCAGCGTTGTCGGGACAGACTGTGCGACGTGATTAAGGGAAGCAAATGTCCCATCCATCGTTACAAGACTATAAATCGCGATAAAAACTACAAAGATAATGAGAACCGGCGTAATACTACCGATAATAGAAACGACCTTGTTCACTTTCAAAAAGCCTGTTAAAATCACGAGAATCGTCATCAAGGTTGTCCCAACAAAGTATGGCAGACCGAATTGTTGACTAAGGTTAGAACCTGCGCCTGCAATCATTACAACCCCTACCCCAAACAACGTAAAGAGTAATATGTAATCAATTACTGTTCCTAGATATCGTCCACTAATTCGAAAAATGACATCTTTATGAGATGTTGTTTTCGTATGACTCCCTAGCCACACTAGGATCATTCCTAGATAAGAAAAAAGAACCGTTGCTAAAATGGCGCCAAAAATTCCGGCTATTCCGAAACTAGTAAAGTACTGCAAAATTTCCTGCCCAGAGGCAAATCCAGCACCTACAATCACCCCTATAAAGGCACTCCCAATTCGCAAAATATTTCCCACACGTCTCTCTCCTTTCCTATTCATTTAGGCTTTCTATTAAGTCACGAATATTGCATTGGTTATGTACAAGTTCATCGTAATTCTTTGATAGACTAAATATTCAAAATTATTAATTCGTACATTTTAACATTAAATTAGCGATTCTCATAGTGCGGATTAAAAGACAGGTCTCATGTCCTGATTTTGTGTAACTATAAACCACAAATGGGAAATTACGAAACTTAACGAGCGACCAATCGTATACTCTTAATGAGTGAAATTTCTCAGATTGAAGAGGAGGCTACCCAATTGTTAACAGCCATTAAGCCATCGTTTATTGATGAGTTAGTTGAAGAAGCGGTATCGAAGAAAAACATTTTTGGTACTGTATTCAATGTTGAAAGTGGAGATCATTCGTTATCTTACATATCCGCAGCTGGCAATCTAACGACAGATCAACCCTATTTCATCGCAAGTGTTACAAAATTATACGTCACAACAGTCATACTTAAATTAAGATCAGAAAATCGTCTTAACCTACAAGATAATCTCTCCCACTACTTTTCTGATGACATTCTCCACGGGCTCCACCTATTTAAAGGCAAAGACTACTCCAAAGAAATCACCATCAAACATTTAATGTCCAACACATCCGGTATTCCAGATTACTTTTCTTCCACCGCAACAAAAGAACTTCTAGCAGGAAACGATCAGAGCTGGGGCTTCGAAAGAGAACTAGCGGCAGTGAAACAAATGAAACCTAAATTCGCCCCTGGTCAAAAAGTTCAATATTCAGATACAAACTTTCAGCTATTAGGTAAAATTATTGAAACCATCACGAATAAAGACATCCACACCGTGTTCAAGGAATTCATTTTCGACGAACTCCAATTAGAGAATACGTACTTATATGAAGATGCCAATGATACGCGACCATCCGATTTCTATTACAAAGAGAAGAAAATGCACTTACCAATTTATATGTCATCCATCGGGCCTGAAGGTGGCATTGTCTCGACTGCAAAGGAATCTATGATCTTTTTAAAAGCATTTATTAATGGACGCCTCTTTCCAAAAGAATATTTGGATGAGCTAAAAGAATGGAAATTCATCTTTCTCCCAGGTACATTCTTTTATGGTGTGGGGATAGCCAACCAACCCATTTCTATAAAAGACTTTAAAAACGGAATGATCGGCCATTGGGGGCAAACAGGGTCTTTTGCCTTTTACCATCCAAAGACCGACCTATATTTTACTGGAACGACGAATCAGTTTTGGGGGCAACGAGTTGCGGCACAGATGATGATGAAGGTTATTAAACACGTGAAATAATAGCATTCGTGATGAACGACTATTAAATTATCTCTAAAATCACTGCTAGTAACATGAAGAAAACAAACATAAACCCGATCGTATAATTTTTAAACCGTTTTTGATACAGCGCAGATTTACTTGTTAAAAATTTCAATTTAGATAATCCATATCTATAAATAGCTTCCGCTAAAAATATTGAAATAATAAAAACAAGAATTTCAAATAGCATAAAAACACTCCTACAATATAATCAGTGAAAATTATAACATACTCGGCTACTGGCCGAGGAAATGGTCAATGTCCAAAAGCACACGCAAAAACAATAAATTAATAAAATTAAGTTAGGTATTAATTTTATTAACAATTAAATTAAAATAATTAAGTTCAACTACTTGTTTTTTAAATTTTCTGTTATATAATCAAATTAACTTAAAGAAAGGAATTTGATTATGGCCTATAAAGTAATCACAACATGTCCTGTCTGCAGCGAAACATTAAAAATTACAAAATTACAGTGCACCCATTGTCACACGACGATTGAAAATGAGTT
Organism: Ureibacillus manganicus DSM 26584; assembly: GCF_000772945.1. Classification (GTDB taxonomy): domain Bacteria; phylum Bacillota; class Bacilli; order Bacillales_A; family Planococcaceae; genus Ureibacillus; species Ureibacillus manganicus. Next base: position 59,746 of record NZ_JPVN01000008.1, on the reverse strand, counting down.
TGAACTTTCAAAGATTGCATCCCTCTCAAAGGAGCAACTTCAGTTTGTGGAAGTATTTTTAGCTTGTAGAGGAAGTATTAAAGAAGTAGAAAAAGAGCTGGGTATTTCCTATCCAACCGTTCGAGGCAAGCTAACAGACATCATTTCAGCCCTTGGTTATGAACAAAAGAAGAAAAATGAAGTAGATGAGAAAAAGATTGTCACAATGTTAGAAAATGGCGAAATCACAGCAGATGAAGCCATTAAGCTTTTAAAAGACGAATAGGAGGATTGTTCATGAAAGATGAGATTACAAGAGTATTATCAATGGTTCAAGAAGGCAAAATTGATGCAAATCAAGGAGCGGAACTAATTCAAGTGTTACAAGAGAAAGAAGATACAGGGAAAACTATTGTAAAACCTACGAAATATTTAGATAAAACTTTAAAGATTCGTGTAGTATCTGCCCAAAATGATAATGTCACGGTCAACTTGCCTATCAAACTTGTTAAAGTAGCATTAATGGCTGGCTACAGTATTGCATCTACCCTTCCTCAATCAGAAAAATACGTAAAAGATCTAGACATTGGGATCATCATGGAAGCAATCGAAAACGAATTAGATGGCCAAATTGTTGATGTGAAATCGGCAAACGGTGATACCGTTGCAATCTTCATCGAATAGTGAGTAGCCTATGATGCATGTAAAAGTGAAATCAGAAAAAGTTCGGTTATCCATCCCAATTCCATATGCATTTTTTAATATTGCGATTTCCATTCTATCTTCAAAACGTTTTCAGCGTAAAATAAATAAAATGATTCATGAAAATGCCGAAAGAAAAGAACAAGACATTCCCTTCATCTTCCCACAACTAGACAAAAAAATATTAAAACCTTTCGCCAAGGAATTGAAAAAACATAAGGGGCTAGTGCTAGTCGATGTCAAAGCGAAGGACGGCTCAGAGGTTAAGATACGACTATAACAATTAATAAAAATCCAAAACCCCGTTCGAAACTAAGAACGGGGTTTAAGTGTAATAGTGCACAATGGTCAACGTCCGATTTTAAGATTTCAACCGTTTTTCGTATTTACTATGACCATCCGTTATTCCAACAAGTTCGAATTCATGATTCTTATAAAAGTTATTTAATTTTACATTGTCAGCCACACAGTCCAATCGAAGATATTCCCGATCAACTGCATGGTTTTCGATCCATGACAAAAGGCTGCTACCTAAATTGTTATTCATCAAAGTGGGAACAACTGCAAGTCTGTGTAAGTAGAGGGATTTTGAGCTTTGATCCTCCCCCCAAATATGACTGTCCCATTCACTTTGTTTCGAAAGAAGTGTAAATGTTGCTACCAACTCGTTGCCTTTTGAAACAATATAGGTCTCCTGGTTGGCTATGGCTTGTTCAATCTCCTCATCATCCCCGCCTTCTAACAGAAACCGCCATTGGTTAATCTCATGGTCTTTCATCCATTGGGCAATCTGTTTTAACATATTAATGACGTTACTACTATCTTCTTTTGTAGCAATCTTTATATCGAACTCTTTAAGGTCTAGATTGGTATCCAAATTCATTTCCTCCTTCTACTACCTCCCCTTTAAAGTCTAATTCAAAATTGGTAAATAGATTTCTACTTCTTCCCCATTTTCTATTGGATGATAGGTTTCAACAATCTGAGCTTCTAAATCTCTTTTAAACCCTTGTTCATCTGCCCATTGCAATAACTGGTTATGAAGATTTGAAAGATGGTTGATATTTCCCCTAGTGGTAACATAGGATTGAGCAGTTTCAATATAATCCATTCCAGCTGGAACACTTTGCCCCGCTTCATTTACGGTGAATCCTACAAAATACTGACCTTCCAGATGACTTTCATCTCTTTTAGGTTCGAAAAGTGCAATCTCAGTCCCTGAATGATATTCAATTTCACCTTTACGCAATTGAAGTTGTTGGGCAAGCTTTGGAACCTCGACGCCAAAATTAGCATACGGTCCATTACCTTTTATACCCACAACTCGAAAGACCTTTTTAACCATTTTACAATCCACTAGTATCCCCCCTGATTTTAGTACCATCACTCTTATATTATTTCTCTTTCAAAATCTAGATTTCCTTCCAATGAGAGAACTGCTAAATAATCCAGCTATGATTTCTTTACGGCTTGGTTATAATGTTTAGGTACAAGGAGATGATAAAATATGGCAATATACAAATACTATTCCATTATAAATTGGTGTGAAGAAGATCAAACCTACAACGTAGACTTTCCGGATCTAGAGTATGTATTTACAGATGGCGATACATTACATGAAGCAATTACAATGGCTGAGGATGTACTTGGCCAAACGTTAGCCACAAATGAAGACGACAACATCCCTTTTAACCCGCCGAGTCCCACAAAGGAAATCAATATACCTGAAGGAGCAAGTTTAGTCCTGATTACTGTTGATACGGATGATTTTAGAGATGATGATTAGATTTCGTCGAGTACTTCTGTCAATGAAATGTTCGGCCCTCTTGCGTGGCTATCGAAAATGAGATTTTTGGAATCGCGTATTTTGATGATACGACATAACTGTAATTAAGTGCAGGTTCAGCGGTTAATCGAATTTGCACTTATTTTTGATTAAGTCGTAGGTTGAAATACGCGTTTTTCATTTATTAAGATCAGAAAACCATCACTCCTCTCAAACACTTAATGTATTTCACTATGGACTTCCTTAACCCCTCGATTCCTTTCCTACTTTTTGTTCATATAAAGGCCTTACTATCTATTTTTTGAATAACAAAGGATATCTCCTAGATATAGAGAATAGTATATTCAAATGAAGAACTATTCAGAAAACTATAATTCTGTATTTCTTTTAAATAGTTAAGACATGTGAAAAGTCGCTTATGTGCGAAATATCATTTAGGAGGTAGCAATATGAATTTGCAGTTAGCTGGTAAAAAGGCACTAATTACAGGCGGTTGTGAAGGAATTGGCAAGGCGGTTGCTCGCCAATTAGCGCAAGAGGGTGTGGATTGTGTAATAAGCTCTAGTAATGCTACAACTTTGAAAGAAACTGCGAGAGAATTATTTACGGTAACCGGAAGTCATCTTTACCCAGTACCAGGAAGTAAAATTTACCCAGTCGCAGCTGACCTTAGAGATCCAGACTCTATTTTGAGTCTAGTAGAGAGAGCCGCAGAGCTATTGGGTGGTATTGATATCTTGGTGAACTACGGAAGTGATGGTGAGCTCGAGGATTTTGAAGATCAGGTTAGGAGTTATTCTCGTTGCATCCAATCAGTTGTTCCATACATGAAGAAAAATAATTGGGGGCGAATCATTAATGTCAATGCTCCGACTACCCAATCTGTTGAAAGCATTAGTGCCGATGAACAAGTTGAACTAGCGAAATACGGAATTACGGTGAATGCGGTTTATACAGGGGTTGAAGAAGCTAAAACAACGAATTCAATCGGACAGTTAGCTAAACCTGAGGAAATCGCTAATGTGATTACTTTCTTATCTTCACCACTATCCGTTGCGATTACGGGCGAAGCTATTAATGTTTCTGGTGGGTTAAATAAAAAGGTTCAGTATCAAAATAACCTATAGTTCACAGTAAAAATCCAAAATAATTCTATTTAAATGGAATCATCAGCTATACATTTAACTGATTGATAAGTACTTCTGGCAAGTTAATAGAATCACAGAAGATTATGTCAGAACATCTAGTAGAAGCAAATATCTCTCGTGAATCAAAAAGTAATAGAGGTAAAACTAGATCACCTTTCTTAATGGAAACGACAGCTCAAACAATTCCGCAAACTACTCCTTCGTTATATACAATAGAATTGTTTGAAAGAAGTAACAAAGCAGTTAAACGATTAAAAGATAGCAGTTACGGTGAAGTGAAATTATAAGACAAGACAGGATATCCCTGTCTTTTTTTGTTTAAATCCTCTAAATTATGACCATATTAAAAATAATAATATATACGTAATTTGGGAGATGTACAAATGGGAAATAAAAAGAAAAAAGTCCTTTTTCAGGTAAGCCTTCCGATGATTTACCTAATAGAGAAACTAAAGATAGTCAATTGCTAAAAATGAGTAAAAAAATAATAGGTAAAATTGATAAGTTTAAGAATGTTAGATAATCACATATTCAATCCTCTTTATCAAATATAAAAAACAATTTTTCTTCATCTGTTAAAAGTCTAAATTCTTTTTTCTCTTCGAGAGTTAGTAGATTATTATTTCATCCATAACAATTAAAATTTATCATGTTTTTTCCTATATAATTCATGAATCTGATCCGTTAACTCAACATATGATAACTGCCCCACTTCCCATTGTTGAAAGCCAGATAGGGGCTCCAGTGCATTTTAGGTTACTTTTTGATGTTACACCGTTTAACTAGTTCATGATACAATTCCTTTTGTTCTTTTCGTTTTTTCTTCTTTATCACACAAACCTCTCTTCTTTTTATGTTTCTATGTATAATGTGACTAAATAATAGAATATCTTGGGATAATATTGTTAGGTGATAATATGGAAAATATAAAATTACAACTACAACAAGCTTTACAAAAATGTGAGCAGTTGAAACAGGAAAATATAAAATTAAAGGCTATTTTACATTCTCATAATATTTCCTTGCCATCTTCCCCCGCTTCTCAAAATAATGAATTTGTAATGTCGAAAACCCAAATAATTCATGAAAGAATTCAAATATTTAAGCAGCTCTTTAAAGGTAGAACGGATACATATGCTGTAAGGTATGAAACAAAGAATGGAAAATCTGGCTATACACCAGCTTGTAAAAATGAGTGGCAAAAGCCCATTTGTCAAAAACCAGCTATTAAGTGCTCAGAATGTACTCACAGATTACTTCTCCCATTAACAGATCAAGTTGTTTACGACCACCTTATAGGTAAGCAAACTATAGGACTTTACCCACTTTTACAAGATGAAACTAGTTGGTTCTTGGCAGTCGATTTTGATAAAAAAACTTGGCAACAAGATGTACAATCCTTTATCTCCACTTGCAAGGAATTACAGGTTCCCGCTAGTATTGAACGCTCTAGATCGGGAAATGGATGCCACGTATGGGTTTTCATGCAAGAAGCAACTCCTGCATCACTTGTCAGGAAACTTGGGAATGTTCTCCTATCTCGTACCATTTCTAAAAGACACGAACTAGGGATGGATTCATTTGATCGAATGTTTCCAAATCAAGACACTTTACCAATTGGGGGTTTTGGAAATTTAATCGCGCTTCCACTACAAAATGGTCCTAGGAAAAGTGGGAATAGTGTGTTTATTGATGAAAATTTAATCCCTTTTCCTGATCAGTGGAAATACTTAAGTAGCTTACAACGGATAACGATTAAAGAAATTCAAAAAATCGTACATGAATACCACGAAAACATCGATAATCCAAAGTACTCAGTACAATCTAGTAACACACCAAATAAGGATATCCCTAAAAGGATTCTAGTTATTGAAAAAAATGGGTTATTTATTGATAAAAATCTCCTTCCATCTTCTTTAATTCTGAACTTGATGGAACTTGCAACTTTTAATAATCCTGAATTTTACAAAGCTCAAGCCAAAAGAGTTTCGACTCATGGTATACCGAGAATAATATCTTGCTATGATGAAGACAAGCATTTCTTAGTACTTCCACGAGGATGTAAAGAGAATTTAGTAAAACTTCTGAATGAGCAATCAATAGAGGTTGAATTTAAAGATTCTACGAATTCAGGATTACAATTTCCTGTAGATTTTATTGGCCATTTAAGAAACGAGCAAGAAGTAGCTGTAAATCAACTAATGCAATATCCAACCGGTATATTATCAGCAACTACTGGTTTTGGAAAAACGGTGATTGCAGCTTCATTAATTGCCAAACGTAAAACTAGTACTCTCATTCTAGTGAATCGAAAGCAATTGCTCGATCAATGGAAGGAACGCTTATCCACTTTCTTAGATTTAAAAGAACATAAAATTGGACAAATCGGTGGTGGGAAAAATAATCAGACAGGAATCATAGATTTAGCAACCTTTCAAAGCCTTAATTATAAAGGTGAGACAAAAGATCTGGTCACTCAATATGGACAAGTAATTGTAGACGAATGTCACCACACTTCCGCTTTTAGTTTCGAACAAGTTTTGAAAAAAGTTAAAGCAAAGTACATTCTAGGGTTGACTGCAACGCCAACTCGGAAGGATGGACTACAACCAATAATGAATATGCAACTAGGACCTATTCGATATAAAGTAAGTGCTAAAAACAGTAAAGCAGCTAAAAATTTTAATTACATCCTAACTCCAAGGGATACAAACTTTAAAAGTAAGATAAACGTGGAAGAAAAGAATATACAATTATTGTATAAAGAGCTTATTAACGACAGGTATCGAAACGATATGATATTTGATGATGTACTCAAAGCGTTGGATAAAGGAGCCACTCCCTTATTATTAACTGAACGTGTTGAGCATGCTCAAGCATTAGCATCTAAGTTCCAAGGTTTTGCGAAAAATATTTTCTTATTAACTGGAAAGATGAAACAAAAAGAACGCGATGAAACCTTAAAAAAACTAAAGCATATTTCGGATAATGAAGAACGATTAATAATAGCTACAGGAAAATATATTGGAGAAGGTTTTGACCATGCGAAGCTAGATACATTATTTTTAACAATGCCAATTTCCTGGAAAGGCACTTTACAACAATATGTTGGAAGACTTCATCGTCTGCATGAACATAAGACTGTAGTAAAAGTATTTGACTACGTCGATACGAAGGAGCCCTTATTAAATGCGATGTTTGAAAAGAGAATGAAAGGATACCGTTCTATGGGGTACCGTGTGTTTGAGGCGAAAAGTGATAAAGCAGAAGCTCAAATGAGGTTGTTTTAATATATTACAAAGGTTTCATAGGAGAGTAAAAATAAGTTATTAAAATTGAGTAATTCATGTAATCTAACATGCCACACTAGTCTATCTAAAAAAGAGTTGACGATCTTATTAAAGATTATCAACTCTTTCATTTTGAACAATGTTTTATGCCCTACCAAATGTATTTTCAATATAATCAGAGATTTAAACCCAAGAACTACTCTGTTTTTTGTCCATCTCTCGGGCCAAAACTCTTTTAGGTTTAGCCCGTCTCTTGGGCCAGAACTCTTTTTGGTCCGTCTCTTGGGCCAAAACCCTTCTTGATCTGGTCCATCTCTCAGGCCAAAACTCTTTTGGTTTAGCCCGTCTCTCGGGCCAGACCTTTTCTTTTGGTCCGTCTCTCGGGCCAAAACCGTTCTTGATCTGGTCCATCTCTCGGGCCAAACTCTTCTTGGGTAGGTTCGTCCCTCGGGCCAAATTCTTCTTGAGTTGGCCCATCTCTCGGGCCAAATGTCTTCTTGATTTCGTACGTCTCTCGGGCCAAATTCTTATTGGGTTGGTGTTTAGGGATACATCAACTAATATTTATCATCTTTAATTATTTAGTTAATTCTCTTGAAATAAGACATATTTACTAGCAGTTGATTTACCAACTAATTCAATTTTATTTTCACTTCTTAGTTTTCTTAATACTCTTTTACTAGTTGTATTAGAAAAGCCACATAATACCTCTACATCAGCCCTTGTGATAGTGCCATTTTTCTTTAGATAATCGATTATCATTACTTCGGCCTGAATTTCATCAAAATCTTTATCTTTTATATATTCAATTTGGTCATCAAATTCAGCATAAACACGATGAGTAAACATGTAACTGTTTCTTTTTTCTCTTTGGAGTATATTTTTCTTTTGACTTAAATTACTCAACACTGAAGCCACAGATTGCTTATTAATTTGGGCAACCTCAGCCGCTTTTGGAAGCGATATTGTTTTATACTCTTTTACATATTTTAAAATACAGATTTCCTGAACTGTAAATTCACCAATTCGTTCTTCTTCCTTTGTTATAAACTTTAAAAATTCAACGTCTTCTAAACTGCTACGCAAAATCAATTTTACAGCATTATTATATAGAGTATAATCTGGAGCAGACTTTCCTAAAGCTAGCATATCTTTAAACATAATGTCTACACCTTGACCAGATCTCTGAACGTATTTTAACTTTTGAAATATCTCTGCTATCAATTTATTTCTTGGTGTAGATGGATGACTAATAATATTTTTACTATCTATACCTTCAGGAAAAGACCCAGGATTTTCTATTACTATTTCAGTAGGATAAAATTTAATAATGATTGAAGATGTATTTTCGTAATCTCTATGAGTCATAGCATTTAGTAATGCTTCTTGGAAAACATTTATTGGATAATCTTGTACCTCTAATTTAAATAATCCTACTTGAACATTTTCAATACTATTTTGATCCTCAAATAATTGTTGAATTCTATCTATGGCTCTTACTAAGGGGATTTTTAAATCTAATCTTTTATGATATTCTGTTTTACCTTCTTTATAAGTTAAAACTAGTATTTCAGCTTGGGGCATATATTTTGCAATTGCAGTCTCGGTTCCAACAAATAAGACACCAGCAACGGTTAATTTCACTTCATTGTCTATTATTTTAATCAATTCTATATCCTTTAAAAAACTCAAATCATCTAGATTATATAAAGTTGAATCTTTTTCTCTCGATTGTAATTTACGTTTCAAGTTCTCAACTTCTAAAAAGTCTATATCATCTTCACTAGAATTTCCGATGACTTTTGCTGAAAAGTCGCCTTTATAACCTTCTATTTTATTTGAGCTATATTCTGATGGGTAATAAGGCTTTGTATTTTTCCCTAATCTCCTATATGTTATTCCATTAGAAGTTGAGATGATCTCAGTAGATTTATCAACCGTGATACAAAGAATTTCTTTACCCTCTAATTCTATGACCTCAATATCAGTAAATAATTTCGGTATTGTCTTATCATAAATAGCTTCTATAATATTTTGAGTGTCAAATTTTGAACATCCTGTAATCTCTCCGTCATCTTCTACTCCAACTAATATAGTTCCGCCCTTGGTATTCGCAAATCCTACAGCTTCTTTAACTAATAATTCTATCATTTCCTTAAATTTAGGGGTTTTTATCCAACTTTTAAATTCAACAGTATTAGTTTCTCCAGCCTTAATAATTTGTAAAATATCTAACAACATTATCCCTCCTCAAAGAGTGTTATGTTACTTCCTATATTATCAAATCCATATAATATTTTCTTAATTAAACCATAAGATCCCAGAAATCTTTTTTATCTGGATTAAATGATTTCGGATAATAAAGAACGACTAATAATTCTGACAGGTTAATATACTAGAGAAGGTTTTGACCATGCAAAACTAGGTACATTATTTTTAACTATGCAAATTTCCTTGAAGGGCACTTTACAACAGTTTGTTGTAAGACTTCATAGTCAGCATGAACATAAGACTGTAGTAAAAGTATTTGACTACGTCGATAAGAAGGAGCTCTTATTAAATGTGATGTTTGAAAAGAGAATGAAAGGATATCGTTCTATGGGGTATAGTGTTTTTGATGGGAAAAGTGATGAAATAAAAGCTGGACAAATGAGGTTGTTTTACTTTCTTTATTCTCTCAATGAGTATAACTATAGATATGGAACTGTTTTAAACTAGATGAGAACAGTCCCTAGAAGTTAAATTTCTTATAGAACAATTCAACAATTCATAATGTTTTCTCCGTCCTGCATGTTAATAATCATTGGAGTCCCCTCCTCACTCCGATAAACTTCTGTTCTCTAACTTCAATTTCTTCGTGATCAGTATGAAAGATATAATATTCTCTTGAAGGATTTGCGAGATGTAGTTTTTTGTACTCTTTCCATGCAATAGTTGACTCAGGGAAATTTGAAATGACCGATAATTCATCCATATAGCGAATTGAGTTTTCTGAATAGGCAGAGATGGCTTCCACAAGCACCCACTGTTCTGGATATTGTTCACGAATTTTTTCCCATTTCATTATTACACCTCCTACTATTGTTCTAAATAGTATATCATCTTTTGACATACTTTCACCATGTCCACCAGTTTGCACCGCGTAACCCGATTTCCACTGTAAAAGTAATTTTTAAGTTCCATTAAAATCCTTATTACGAGTCGTTTTTGCTACTTCCAAAGCGACTCAAACTCCTGCTCGGTCATCTGCCCCCAATACCCCTTCACTTGAAGACAAGATGTTATCCTCCATCAACAACTTCTTCTGATCCCCTCTTAAACATTATTCGTAATTAATGTTCTGAGATTTGCTAGCAGCTTAATATTTTATAAGAGTCTTTTTTATAACTTAATAGAGGCATTTTATAAACTAGAAATTATCGTTAAATAACAACTATTTATATTCTAATTATAATTTACGAAATATTGAGAAAATTAAATTGACACTATTTTAAGAGAGTGATAAATTTGCATTATATTTTCCATTTAATAAAATGCATTTCCACATAATGAAAAAAGGAAGGTGCTTTTCATGCTAATTTCTACAAATGCGACATATAGTTCTTCAATGGTGAATTCATTACAAAGAGTGATTATTAAACATCCAAAAGATGCTTTTATTAGCCAAGAGCACTTAAATGAGAACTGGAAAAGGTTCAATTATATTGATGAGCCTAAATTTGATGAGAGCCTTAAAGAATATGCTGAGTTTCTATCCATCCTGGAAAAACATGTTCCTGAAATTGACTTTCTTCCGCAATCAAATCAAGTGGGGTTGGATTCAATTTACGCCCATGATCCGGTCAAATTCACAAGGCAAGGAGCAATTATCCTAAAGTCTGGAAAAGAGCTTCGGCAACCAGAAGCCCAAGTATACAAAGAATATTTAAGAGAAAAAGGCATTCCCATTATAGGTGAATTAACGGGAGATGCGGTCTGTGATGGTGGGGATTTAGTTTGGTTAGACGACAAAACGCTTTGTGTTGGTTTAGGTTATCGGACAAACTTAGAAGCTATTGACCAGTTAAGAGAGATGACAAAAGAGATCGTCGAAGAATTCATTGTTGTACAACTTCCTCATGATCAGGGAGAACATGAATGCCTTCACCTCATGTCATTTATCAGCATGGTGGACCATGATTTAGCAGTTGTTCATTCCCGTTTAATGCCCGTGTTCTTTAGACAGCTATTAATAAAACGTGGGATTAAATTAATCGAGGTTCCAGATGAGGAATATTTAACTCTAGGTTGTAACGTTCTTGCTTTAGCGCCGCGCGTTTGTGTGATGGTTGCTGGGAACGATCGGACTAAGAAGCAACTGGTAGATGCAGGTGCAACTGTTTATGAATACAAAGGATATGAAATCAGCTATTTAGGTACAGGTGGGCCTACATGTTTAACATCCCCTGTTGTTCGTGTAGAAAAGGAAACGACTTCTCAACAAGATTGATGAATTTCAGTTAACTAGAAAGGAAGATATTATGTTTAAAAATTCAATCGTTAAAACGCCAGGAAAAAGCTATATTAATGGGTTAACTACTTCCAATTTAGGGAGACCAGATTATGAAAAGTTGCTCGTTCAACATGCCGCATATGTAGAAGCATTGAAACAATGTGATGTTGAGGTCACTCATTTACAAGCGAGTGAAGAATTTCCAGATTCCACTTTTGTTGAAGATACAGCGGTCCTCACTTCAGAATTTGCTGTTATTACTAACCCAGGTGCAGATTCTAGAATTAAAGAAATCGTAGAAATCGAACAAGTACTAAAAGACTTTTATGAAGACTTTTATTATATCCAATCCCCTGGGACACTTGATGGTGGTGATATTCTACAAATTGACAATCACTTTTACATTGGGATCTCTGCCCGTACGAATGAAGAAGGTGCTCGCCAGTTGAAAGAGATTCTAGAATCTAAAGGATTTGATGCAACAATCATTCAACTAAAAGAGTTTTTCCATTTAAAAACAGGCATTGCCTATCTTGGCAATAATACTATTGTTGTTGCTGGCGAATTTGTCGACCATCCAGAGTTTTCAGGGTACGACAAAATCATCGTTTCTAAAGATAATGAATACTCCGCTAACTGTATCCGTGTGAATGACTATGTGATCCTTCCAAAGGGATACGATGAAACAAAGCAAAAAATTGTAGAAGCAGGTTACCAAACAATCGAGCTTGAAATGTCCGAGTTCCAAAAACAAGATGGTGGATTAAGCTGTTTATCTCTGCGATTTTAGTCACATTCATTCTCAAATTTAAATGTTCAAATAGACAAAATGATGAAAGAAACTAGGTGAGCCCTTTGAACAATTTACAATGGAATACTCCCCAACAGCTACGTTCCTTATTGTGTGAGGTCGTAAGTTGGGACAGCCGTACACATACAGAAGGAGAACGACAATTCCCTCTTAAACTTAAACAAAAGTTACTAGAAAATGATTATTTCTTGAAACATCCTGATTATTTATCACTTCACGAGGCTGATGCCGGAAGAAGTTTGGTAACTGCTCTCTACAAGCATCCGAATGCAACAGACACGATTGTGTTAATTAGTCATTTTGATACCGTTCAAACAGAAGAATATGGAGATTTAGAGCATTTAGCCTTTCATCCAGAACAGTTGACGAAAGAACTATTCAATCGTTCGAAAGATTTAAAGCAAGAGGCACGGGTTGATTTGGAATCGGGGAACTATTTATTTGGCCGAGGCACAATGGATATGAAAATGGGACTAGTGCTGCATATGTCTATGATTGAGAAAGCGATTGCGCAAAACTGGCCGATCAACTTAATACTCGTCACAGTGCCAGATGAAGAAGTAAATTCCTCTGGTATGCGTGCTGCTGTAAAGGTATTAGTATCCTTGCGTAACCAATTTAGTATATCCTATAAGTTATTTTTAAATGGTGAGCCATCTTTCACTCAAAAACCAGGCGATGAAAACTACTATATTTATAGCGGAACGATTGGGAAAATCATGCCAGCTGCGCTCTTTTACGGAAAAGAAACACATGTCGGCGAACCTTTAGCAGGCATCACAGCTAACTACATCGCTTCATTTTTAACACAAAGTATGGAATGGAACTCTGTCTTCTGTGAAAGTGACCGTGGCGAGAGTACTCCCCTTCCCGTTTCCTTGCAACAAAAAGATTTAAAATTACAATATTCAACCCAAACACCTTACCGTGCAGTCGCACTTTATAACGTCTTTTTGATGAAACGAACGGCCCAAGATATTATGAATTTGTTTGAACAAGTCGCATTGGAAGCAGCAAAAAAATGCAATGAAGCCTATAAAACAATCTGTGCTCGTGAGCAGATTCAGCCAATTGGTGAAGTACGTGTCATGCGCTATCAGGAACTACTTTCTTATGCAGAAAAGAAATTAGGTAAGAATCAAGTTGAAAAAATACTCAATGAAGTACTAACAAATGATGAATGGGATGAAAGGGAAAAGTCTCTACGCGCTGCAGATCATTTACTCATTCGATGCAATGAACTTGCACCGGCAATTATATTATTGTTTGCACCCCCTTACTATCCTGCTGTGAATTCTTCTGATGATCCACTTATAGAAGAAACCGTGCAATTAGTGACAGACTCGGCATCAAAAGAGTTTGGTATGCAAGTGAATCAAATCCATTACTTTAATGGGCTTTGCGATTTAAGTTATGTGAATTATCAAGATGAATCAGACGGATGGACAACCTTTGAACAAAACACGCCGACTTGGGGAGCTGTGTACAATATCCCCTTCCAAGAGATGAGTGAACTTCAGACGCCTGTTTTAAACATAGGGCCTTTTGGCAAGGATGCACACCAAAGTACAGAACGGGTTTCAATCGAAAGTGCTTTCGTTCAAACACCAATGTTGATTGAACGTGTAATTAAAAGTCTGTTCGCTAGCAAAGTGGCGAAGTAAAAATGCAACATAGACCTTCAGAATATTAGAATTAATGAGTTAATCGGTGTTTCCTAATTATTTTAATATGAAAGGTGTGAAGTGGATGGTGAAAATGGAAAATCAAGCAAATCAGTTAAACCGCGCGATGAAAAGTCGTCACTTATTTATGTTATCTCTTGGAGGAGTAATTGGTACTGGCTTATTTTTAAACGCAGGGTATACCATTAACCAGGCTGGTCCTGGAGGTGCATTAATCGGCTATATTTTTGGTGGTCTTATTTTGTATATGGTAATGGTCTGTTTAGGGGAACTTGCCGTTTACATGCCTGTTTCTGGTTCATTCCAAACCTATGCAAGCAGGTTCATCAGCCCTTCTGCGGGGTTCTCTCTCGGTTGGATGTATTTCGTGGGATCGGCCACAACAGCCGGCGTCGAGTTTACTGCTGCTGGGATTTTGATGCAACGCTGGTTCCCGGATGTATCGATTTGGATATGGTGTGCACTTTTTATTGCCCTATTATTTGGCATCAATGCCCTTACAACGAGAGCCTTTGGTGAAGCCGAATATTGGTTTGCAGGCATCAAAGTTGTTGCGGTCATATTATTTATCATTATAGGGATAGCAGCAGCTGTCGGTATTGTCCCACTTGAAGATCGCCCAGCACCAATGCTTGAAAATTTAGCACCCATCGGACTGTTCCCAGCTGGTCTTGCCATTATTTTTGTTACGATGATGAATGTTATTTTCTCTTACCAAGGTTCTGAATTGATTGGAATTGCTGCGGGTGAAAGTGAAAATCCGAGTAGAGACATTCCACGTGCGATTCGAAATGTCTTGTTCCGAATTGTTGTCTTTTATCTTTCTTCTATTATTATATTATCTGCCATTTTCCCTGCGAGTGAGCTTGGCTTATTAGAAAGTCCTTTTGTAACATTAATGGATTTAGTAGGAATTCCTTATGCAGCAGATATTATGAACTTTGTTATTTTAACAGCAGTATTATCCGTTGGAAACTCTTGTATCTATGCTTCTACGCGCTTACTTTGGTCCATGTCAAATGAAGGCATGGCACCGAAAGTCTTTGGCAAATTAGATAAACGTAAGGTTCCGTTCAATGCACTAGTTTTCACAATGGTATTTTCTCTATTATCATTATTAACAAGTGTACTAGCGGCAGATACAGTGTTTGTCATCCTAATGTCGATTGCAGGGATTTCCGTCACAATTTCTTGGATGGGAATTGCCCTCTCCCAATATATGTTTAGAAAAAAATATATTAAAGCTGGCGGTAGATTAGAAGATTTAACTTATAAAATTCGTTTTTATCCAGTTCTTCCGATTGCATGTATTATCATTTGTGCAGGGCTACTTGCTTTCATTGCTACGGACCCAACTCAAATTCTAGGTTTAATAATCGGGATTGCCTTCTTAGTTGTTAGTTACCTTTTCTATTACTTTAAGCATGAGCATGGTAAAAAGAAAGAACCGTTCAATCCATTCGAAAATGAAATGCCAGGTAAAACAACAGAGACGGAGCAAGAAAAAGTGAATTCATAATTTGATCGTTCATGAGAATCCATACACGGATTTGCTTCTTCTTCACCTTTCATTTATACCGTTAAAGAGACCATGGACTAGAACTCCATCCATTGGTCTCTTTTATTTTTTTTTAGCTATTCTTTGTAACCTAAATTTTTAGAAATCCGCTTTCCACTCTCAATGACATTCTCTATGAGAAATTGTAGCTTTTCATCGGTCATATTAAAACTAACGCAACCGATACTAATTGCCCCTTCAATGTCACCAGTATGATTAAAAATCGGTGCCGCTACGGAAATCGTTCCTTCTGTCCGTTCACCACGGCTAATTCCATAACCGTTTTCTTTTATTTCATCTAGTTTTTGATAGAATGGTGTTTGCTCTTCTTTTGGGATCAGGGCGTTGATTATTTCGTCTGCTGTAGACTTATTCATATGGGCGAGCATTATTTTATTCGCAGCACCAATATTCATCGGTACTCTTAGACCTATTTTATCAACCACGCGAATTTGGTTTTCAGGGCTATCGATTCTTTCCATGATTAGCGCATCTGTTCCCATGGGCTTGCTGTAATAGACGCTCTCACTAACGATGTGCATCAATTTTTCCATTTCAGCTCGGATATGACTTGTAAAATCAATAGAATCGTACATTTGAAGGCCATACTCAAGCCATAGTGTTCCAAGGCTATACTCTTTTGTTTTTTCATTTTTTTGAATAAGCCCGTGCGTTTCTAACGATTTTAACAAGCGATGCATGGTACTCACTGGGAGGTTACATTCTTTAGAAAGTTCAGTAATAGATAACCATTGCGAATTGGCAGCAAGGGTTTTGATGATATCCATTGCTCGATCGATTGTTTGCATGATGTCACAACACTTCCTGAATTTGTTATTATTATGGAAATTATAACATATTCATAAAGTGGTGTTTCCATTAATTGAGGGACAACCTGGGCGATGGAGTATACGGATACGAAATGGATAATGAGAGAAGGAACAGTGGTACAGGTCCCTCGTCCTTAAACTCACTGTATCAGTGTATCTGTACCCCCGTCCCTATTATTTAATTTCCTCACGATCTATCATGATGACGCAGTTTTTTAATACGTTTATAACTTTCCATATTTGCTCCATTGTTGTATGCTCAGCTGGATTATGACTTATCCCTAAATGAGATGGAACAAATACCATCCCAGTTGGCGTTAATTTCGACATATACATTGCGTCGTGCCCTGCACCACTACTTAGTTTTATATGTTTATACTCCAGTTTTTCACATACACTAGCTAGCTTATCAATGATAGTTGAATCCATTAAAACAGATTTTTCTTCAGATATTTTTTCTACTTGTATCTCTAAATTTCTTCGTTTTTTTAATAACTCAATAGAATCATACAATCCATCAACTACACGTTTTCTTGAATCCATATCGATTCCCCTTATATCCACAAGCATAAAGACTTCACCAGGAACGATATTCATACCTCCGGGTTTCACATTTTGTACACCTACTGTTGCCACTGTTCCATAGACACTTTCTTTCAAGGCCAGGCTTTCTAAGTTAAGGATTAATTCGCTAGCCCCAACTAAAGCATCTTTTCTATAATGCATTGGCGTTGTCCCAGAGTGCGCTGCTTGACCGTAAAGGTTTACTTCAAATCTGATAGGAGCTGCAATCGCCTGAACTACTCCAATATCCAATCCTTCATAATCTAATACAGGTCCCTGTTCAATATGCAATTCAATAAATGCCTTAAATTCCTCTGGCCATCGATGAGCTAATTCTAAATTTTCAAGGGATAAGTTCTGGATTTCGATTGCTCTTTCAAAAGAAATTTGGTTTGCATCCTTTAGCCTTCTCAATTCATTTGCATTAATCGAACCTGTCATCACTTTGCTACCTATTGTTGAAACACCAAACCTTGATGATTCCTCACAAGCAAACGAAATTATTTCAAGAGGATGCTCAAGTAGTATATTTTCTTCCTCTAACATCGTAACTACTTCAATCCCTGCAATGACCCCAGCTAAACCATCATATTTTCCACCATTATATACAGAATCCAGATGTGAGCCTATTGCAATGGCGGGTAGTAGTGGGTTTTTCCCTTCTTTTCTAGCAATAACATTCCCGATTTCATCCATTCTTACTGTCATATTTTTAGACATACATAAGCGCATTAAACTGTGCTTAGCCGATGTTTCCATACTGGTATAAGCGATTCTATTTATCCCCTCACCACTATCTGTATATGAATTGAATGTATTGAATAGTTTCTCTAAACGCTCTAAGTTCATAATTTCTCCCCCTATATAATAGTTCCATTATATAAGAAAATTCAGTATTTTCATCTTAAAGGTTATGAAAGTGACAGGTCCCTACCTACGCATAAGATTTCTCCCCATCAAACTCCGACTCTTCTCCACCAGTAACATCACAAACTCATATGTCCCGTAGTTCGCTTGAATATCTAGTGTTTCGTCACTTGTATGTTCGTTATAGTAACCAGCTGATAGATTCACACTGTTAATGCCCTGTTCTGCCCAAATACGTGTATCGCTACTACCACCTGCAACTGTTTGCCAACGCCCTGGATGTACGATTCGACCGATACTTCCTACTTTTCTAGCAAACTCATCTGAACAGAAAGGAAGGTAGCCACCGCAAGATGTCACGATATCCCCAGTGCCGCGGCGATCAATGACGAATGCCATGTCAACATCCCAAAGGAATGACTTCGCTACTTGACTCGCACCGCGCAGCCCAATTTCTTCTTCCACCGTGAAAACAAATTTCACAGTTCCATTAAAGTCCGTATTATGAATCGTTTTTGCTACTGCCAAAGCAACACAAACTCCCGCACGATCATCTGCCCCCAATACCCCTTCACTTGAAGACCAAATGTTGCCGTTTTTCAATAGCTCACGGCCTTCTACAAAATCATACACTGTATCTAAATGAGCATTGATTAACACTGTCGGGCCATTGCCCTTCTTTATTTGAGCTAGCACATTTCCGTAATGATCCACTTCATAGTGGTCAACAAGTGGGCTTAATGTTTCAATAACGTATTGGCGAATCTCTCCTTCTTCCCCACTTACACCATAGATTGAAAGCAAGTCTTCTAATAATTGATAGTACTCATTCTCTAACATTAGAGTGCTATTTTCTTCTATTAAATCATTTGCTTCACTTTCAGTAATTTTTGCGAGAACACTTGCGATCTTAGGCAGTTCAGAACGGTCATCTAAAATTCTCAATCCTCTGTTCTCCATTCGGCACGTTACTCCAATATGTTCTAATAGTTGCTTAGCACTTCTTGTTTCTCTAACTGTTGTAAAATAAATTTGAGCATAGCGGTTGCCATGACCATCACAGCTATAAGTCGTTGGAAGGCCTAAACGATTCAACTGCATCACCAATCCACGCACATAAATATCTACTGTGTGGATGGCTAGTTCTTCTGGATGAAATAAACTTTCCCCCGTTGACTCAAAGAAACTTTCCAAAATAGCAATAAATTTTTCTTCCATCATTTCACTTTGGAGATCAATCTTACGTTGTTTTAACACTTCCACCACATTCATAAAATGTTGCTGATTGTCTACATTGGAATCAATACATAGAATGCCATCAATCGTTTCCTCTACCATAATTCCATAACGCACCATTAATTCGATCATTGAGATTTTGTTCATTTCAAATCCGCTCCTCGTCGATTTTTTGTTCCACTTGGGAACTTATACTCTAATTATAGAAAAGAGGTGAGACAGCAATTGTCTCACCTCTAAAATCAGTAGTATCAACGATTTCGCGCACACTTACGGACTAAAAAAGAGCAAATGTTGACTATTTGCTCCAAATTTATTTTAAATTATTCCATCTTCATAAAAATCACTTTGTCGAAAAACAATCATATAGTTATCCGCAGCTAACTCAAGTGATTGTGGATAACGATTTTCGAAAGTGCCTTGCGTTAACTTTAATAATCTTAACCCAGTTCCATCATCTCGCACTTTCGAATTGATGCGAGACATATATCTTGTAATGGTTCTCCAGTCTTGGTCGAAGTCTTCACGAATATCATCGTAGGTTGCGATACCTTTTTGTATTATATTTATAAGAATTGTCCTTAGTAGCTCGCCCATACCAAGTGGTAACTCTCCTTCAAGCTGGCTCCCCACTTTAATGAATACCCTATTCTCAACAAAGCTTATTAACATGACATTCCCATATTGCCCTGCTTTATATTTCAAATACTCTTCCAAACTAATCGTTCGTTTCTCTCCATTAACATATGCATCATAAAACTCTGTTTGATTTTTCAGCTTATCCAACACTTCATCTAGAGATAAGCCCTCTGTATTCAAGTAGTTCATATGCGCTTGTTCAACATTTAATTCGTTTGCTTTTACTAAACTCTCTTTTAGCATTTGCCCCGCACAATAACCAATATAAAGATGGGCTTTCATCAACTGATCTTCTTTGATTGGAAATGTGCATTCAGGATTTTCGTTAATCTTCAGTGCCTGTTTGAAAAAAAGAATCGCATTTAAGTACTGCTTCTTTTGCATAAGAAAATGAGCATATCTGTAACGTACTTCTGCATTTTTTGGCTGCTTCTTATCTGCATCAAGAACCTTTGTAAATAAGGAAATTAATTCATATTCTCTTTTCTTAATGATCTTTTCACCAATATGATCCATTTGCAAACTGCCAAGCTCCGCTTTCACTTGTCGAATCCGTTCCAAAACCCACACCACCTTCCCCACTAATTATTGAGAATAAAAAATAAACTAGCAACTATATTTTGGTTGCTAGTTTGGTTAGTACGTTATATCTCAATAATTCTCATTAAAAACATGAACCTCAACATTTAAGACTTATAATATAAATTTCCTCTAGTATAATTATAACTGAATACACAATATTAATTTATATTTTTTCTAATTTAAACCATTTACAAATACAATAGAACTTAGGTGATTACAAAATGAAAAAATCGGTCCACGTTGTTGGAGCAATTATTGAAAATGAACAAAATGAAATCTTCTGTGCGTTGCGCAGCCCAGAAATGTCCTTACCAAACTATTGGGAGTTTCCTGGTGGTAAAATTGAAGCAGACGAAACACCAGAACAAGCGCTACAACGTGAAATTAAAGAAGAATTTAACTGCTCGATTGAAGTTGGAGAGAAAGTTGAAGACACTACATATGAGTACGAGAAAGTGATTGTTCGACTTGAAACATATAAGGCAAAACTTGTGGACGGACAACCTATTGCATTAGAACATGCTGAAACAAAATGGGTATCGCGAGACGAGATTTGTGAACTGGACTTTGCCCCTGCTGATATTCCAGCTGTAGAGAAAATTGCAAACGAAAAATAATTAGAGGAAATGGCGGTTATCAAATGAATCAACAGCAACTGATCCAGAAAATTGAGAATTCCTTACATAAAGGATTTATTGATCAAAACAAACCAGTTTCTGCAACATTTAAACCAAAATTACTAACAAATAAGAACCATGAATCTGTCTTATCGACATTACTCCAAGAATTAAAAACTTGTAAGACGTTTCACTTTTCTGTTGCCTTCATTACTGAAGGTGGATTAGCTACATTAAAAACAATGCTTTATGATTTAAAACAAAAAGGCATCAAAGGACGCATTCTTACTTCAACCTTTTTAAACTTTAACCAACCTAAAATGTTTAAAGAATTATTGAAGTTAGATAACGTTGAAGTAAGATTAACTGGTGAAAAGGGTTTCCATGCTAAGGGTTATATCTTTGAACACCAAGACTATTATTCCCTTATTGTAGGTAGCTCGAATTTAACAGATAGTGCACTTAAAGCAAATTATGAGTGGAATGTATTTTTAACATCATTAGAAAATGGCGAGATCATCCAACATTTTAATAATCAATTTGAAACAGCTTGGAATGACGGAATTGTCCTAACAGAGGAATGGATTGCTGATTACAAGCAAGTTCATGAATTACAACCGTTTGTGAACACTGTTTCTTCAAATGCACTTGAGCTTAATACAAAGTATTTAACCAATTCCCTAGCGGAAAGTTTATCTATTAAGCCAAATAAAATGCAGTCTGTCGCTTTAGAACAATTGAAAGAACTTCGTGCTACTGGTGCTGAAAAAGGTTTGATTATTTCTGCGACTGGCACTGGGAAAACCTATTTATCTGCATTCGATGTTCGCAACTTCGCACCGAAAAAAATGCTGTTTATCGTTCACCGCGAACAAATTCTGAAAAAAGCAATGCAGGACTACAGAAGAATCCTTGGTGGGCATGAAGATGATTTTGGTATCCTTTCAGGAAATTCAAAGGACCTTAATGCAAAATACTTGTTTGCAACAATCCAAACTATTTCAAAAGATAACTATCTTCAGCAATTTGCAAAAGATCAGTTTGATTATATTTTAATAGATGAAGTTCATAAAGCTGGTGCAGATTCTTACTTAAAAGTAATTAACTACTTCACACCAAAGTTCCTACTTGGGATGACTGCAACACCAGAGCGTACAGACAGCTTTAATATTTACGAATTATTTGATTACAATATTGCCTATGAAATCCGTCTTCAAGCAGCACTAGAAGATGACATGCTCTGCCCTTTCCATTACTTTGGAGTTCTAGATTATGAGAAAGACGGTCGATTAGTTGATGATGCGACTGATTTAAGAAATCTCGTTTCACATGAACGGGTCCATCATATAATTGAAAAAATAAACTACTATGGTCATTCTGGTGATAGAGTTAAAGGTTTAATGTTTTGTAGTTCTAAAGATGAAGCACGAAATCTTTCAACTGCTTTGAATAATGAAGGATTAAAAACAACTGCTTTGACAGGTGATAATTCACAAGAAGAACGTGAAGAAGCAATCCGTCAACTAGAGACCGGAGAACTTCAATACATTTTAACTGTGGATATATTTAATGAAGGAATTGATATCCCCTTCTTAAACCAAATTGTCATGCTTCGTCAAACACAATCTAGCATTATTTTCATTCAACAACTTGGACGTGGCTTACGTAAACACGATTCAAAAGATTATGTAACGATCATCGATTTTATCGGAAACTATAAAAATAACTATTTGATCCCAATTGCATTATCAGGTGATCAATCAATGAATAAAGATAACGTGCGCCGTAGAACAGTAAATACAGATTACATTAGTGGTATTTCTACTATTAACTTTGAAGAAATTGCAAAGAAACGAATCTTTGATGCAATTAATAATACTAATTTAACAACATTAAAGACTCTAAAAGATGCTTATACAGAAGTCAAAAATCGTTTAGGTAGAATCCCTACATTACATGATTTCATGACTCAAAACTCACTAGATCCAGAAGTGATTATTGGATACGCGGATAACTACTACAAGTTTCTATTAAAAATGAATGAGGATATTCCATCACTTACTGATTACGAACAATCAGTAATAACAATGGTTTCCAAAGAGTTTTTAAATGGGAAGAGAATTCATGAAATAATATTAATAGAATCGTTATTAAATAATGATTCTATTAATAAAGAGGATTACATTCAAAACCTTCAAGATTTCGGTACTTATATAGATGAGGATACAATTACATCAGTCGAAAAAATCCTTTCATTACAATTCTTCGTCCAAACTGATATTAAAAAGTATGGATTGAAACCAATTGTTAAAATAGTTAATGGAAATTATCAATTCAATGAGGAAATCCAAGAAAGTCTTCGGGACTCTAATTTCAGAGGATATATCGAGGATACTATAAAATGTGCGTACATCAAAAATGCAAAATATGATAAAACAAAAGCTATGACACTATATGAAAAGTACTCCAGAAAAGATGCTTGTAGACTACTTAATTACGCTAAGAACGAAGAAGGTACGCTTAACGGGGGAAGAGTTAAAGATAATGTTTGTCCTATCTTTGTAAATTATCACAAAAATGATGATACTACTGCTAAATATTTAGATGAGTTTTTATCAAATGACTTATTCCAATGGTGCTCAACAAAAAAACGCACAATAGATGCTAAAGATATCTCCCCAATCATTCATTCTGCTGAAAAAGGTATTACAGTACATTTATTTGTTAAGAAACATAACGGTGAAGGTAAAGATTTCTACTATCTTGGCCCAGTTAAAGTTGCTAGCCAAACAGCAAAAAATGAAAAATTGGTGGACGAAGATGGTGAACATAAGGTTGTTACTATGAATATGGTTTTAGATCAACCTGTACAGTATGATGTTTATCATTATTTGGTTGAGGAATGAAAAAAAGGGACTGTTAATGGAATGGATCCAGAACAGTCCCTTTTAAAAATTCCTTTATGATTGAATATTGCTATCTAATTGATCCAATCAATTCAAAATCATCAACTGTTTTTTCTACATTTAAATAAATATCTTCATTAATTTCTGGAACTTCAAATATTATTGGAACATTTGACTTAAATGCTTTCCCAGCGCCTATTGCCTGTCTAAATTTTAACTTATTTACAGATTCAACAATTTCATTTCCAAAATAATTTGCTAGATAATCTAAACTAGTTTTATCAAATTCTTGAAATGATATTATCGAATTGCATTGTGTAAGTATAGTTTTAGATACATTTGCTGTTCTTTGAGCAATTACAAGAAGACCGATATTATATTTTCTACCCTGTAATGCAATTTGAGCTATACTATTTATTACAGCTTGCGTATTTTTATCAGATGAACCAGCAAAATTCCATTCAGGAATAATGGTATGAGCCTCTTCTAGTACTAGGCTTATTTTTTTATTGTAACTATTATTTTTTGCAATAGAAAAAAGAGTACGTATAAATGCCATTGTATAGTACATTACACCAGAAGTATTATATACCTCTGGCAATTCAATGATTGTAATTTTATTAGTATCATCACGTAAAAATGCATCAATAGATTGCTTCATTATTTGATGCATTTGAGATTTCCATTCTTTGAGAGCATCATTATTTCTTTGATTAGCAAACTTAGCCTCTTCAACTTCTATCTTATCAATATATTCATAAATAGTTTCCACTTCATTTTGATTTATTATATTTACAGGATTTAAATCAGTAAATTTATTTTTATACTCTCCTGTGAAATCTATACATATAACTTTAACGTCATCATTCAATAATTCTCTTATTAAATTTCTAGTAAATACTGATTTTCCAGTGCCAGTTACACCAATAATAGCTGTGTGATGTGTAATAGCAAGTGTCTTATTTATTATTACGGGATAATTTGAATCTGGTAAGTATCCAACTATCAATTCATCTTTATCTAATATTACTTCATCTATTGGACTAGAAATATAAACAGGGGTGTTTATTTCTGGAATCCATCCATACTTGTCAAATTGACTTTTTTGATTATTCCACATTCCCAATTGAATTGCTTCACCTAACACATAACCAGATTGATTCCTATTTGCTAACTGTTCAATTTCAACTTTTCCCTGTACTATTTGATAAATAATCTTTTTACCATTTATACCTACTTCCAACAAACTACCTTCTTCAATTTCTATAATAGAATTGTAAATGAATCTTAATTTACTTATTACTGTTCCTTCCGTAACTAATCCTACAAATTTATGTAATAAATGATCAAACTGTGGACTATCAATCTTATACACCGTATCCTGAGTATAAGAATCAATAATGTTTCTATTATGGAAATGTTTGTTTATATCTTCATTTGCAATTACTTTTAGCCATTGTTCATTATCTAAGAGCATAATCTCACAAATAAAGCCTCTATAAATTTTATTATCTACTGAGTACTTCATTTCAACATATGAAAATAGTTCAAAGTTTTCATAATTACCAACAACTTTAACTAAAAATACATTTTTAGATTGAACACCAAAGATTTTCCCAATACCTAGCCTCTTTATATTTGTTTTTTCAAATAACTTTTCAATTACTTTTGATAGCTCTGGAAGATTCAACAACATAAAAATTACCCAAAATAATAGTAAGGCATTAAATTTTCCAGAACTTGTGGTGTATTGTATTGCAGCTCCCCAAAGGAAGAAAGCTGAAAATATCGCGTCGGGCTTTCCTATAATTCTATTAAACCGTGCAATAAATTGAATAAATTTATTTTCTTCCTTTAATTCTTTACTCCTCATAATCATTAAAATATAACTAGATATTACTAGATAAAATGTATAAACAATAAAAAAATAATAAACAAAGTTGTGATTTTCAATGGGTACTAGTAAAAGTGCCATAATAGCAGTAATAGCATTCATAAAAATATTAGAGTCTTTAGAGAAAAATGGTTGATCAACTAGAGACATTAATATTAGTAAAACAAACCCTGAAGTATACCAAAAACTAGAAAATAAATTAATAAAATTTCCTTCAATAATTAAACCAACTACTTGTAACAATACAAATGTACAAGTTAGTAGAATAATACGATATCTTCTACTCATACTAACCTCCTTAGATTCTCCACACCTAATTCTCCCACATAATTTACATTTTTGGAATTATTATTAACATAAAAGAACCTTGAAAAGTAACTTTTCAAGGTTCTTTCATTAGGCTATCTCTAAAACTCCTACATGCTTCTCTATTAGATTTATATCCCTTTATATTGTTAATTAAATACTACTTGTTCTCTAAACACCCTCAGCAACCTCTTCTCCACCATCTCTTTCACTTCATCATCTTCTAAAAGATCAAGTACCATCGCACCACCAGAAATATTGAGGAACTTTGTTGACTCAACGAAATGAGCGCGCTTAATATCCACACCATCTTCACGAAGTGCAATCAGAGCCCGTAATATCCCCTTAGTAATCGCACAATTAGAAGTGAAGTTACTCGAGAAGAACACCACACATCTAGCAGAGAAATCTGCTGAACAGAAAAACTCTGTCAGCCAGTAAGGATCTTCTTGGTTATTCTCGTCATATGTCATGTACCCTACCCACCATAATCTTGCTAAAGCATGAACAAACAACGAACGTTTAGCACCGTTCTCAAAAAACATGGCTGATTTGATTCGAGTATCGTTTTTCTTTTCAATGTCTTTTGCAATACGGTAATAAATGTAGTCACGGAAATAGACGTGAGCAAGTCCGGACCAGAGCTTTTCTTGAGTTGCTAGAGATACTGGTAGATCTTTCAATGATTCATAGACAATCTTCACATTTTCAAAATCACTTACTAAGTAATCTTCACCTATATGTAGCTCTGGTTTCTCAAACTCAATCCTCGACTCTATCAATCTACCTTCTTCACTTAAATAAGCGTCAAACCATGCATCATCGCGTTTATAGTAGTGCTCTTTATAGGTTTCGAAGTTTACACGAAGGTCTTGTAAGGCGTCTTCAGATAAAAATTTGATTTTCATTGATTATTCCATCCCTTCGTTTAGTTTTTGGATTTCGTTGAATGCTTTTTCTAATGGATTTTGTAGGACCATTTGTGCTGCACGTAAAACAGGGATTGTTCCATCAATGACTTGCGATAATGGAATGTTGTTCTTTTTAAAGATTTGTTCAAGGACTTGGTACCATTTGTATTCGCTGTAGTCCGCGCTATCTTCTTTTAATGTGTAGAATACTTCGATCAAACTTGGCAAAATGACCATAGAAAGAATCGTTTCTTTTAACCGTGAACCTGCATTAATTGCGTATTGATCGTAAATAGCCTTTGGCAACTCGATAATAACTTGTGGTGAGTTGAGTGAAACGACCAATTCCTTTGCACTTTCTGAACGGCGAATCGTCACAATTGAAGGTAGGTTTTGTGATTCTAGGTCATCTTCAAATAGAGTGACTTCTACTGCTTCACCAAGCGCTAGAATATTTCCCTTCTCGTAGGTGATGGATGTACCAGTGTAGAATTCATTCAGGTTTGGATTCGTGTATCCTTCAATTGTTTCATTAGCCAAGAGAAATGGATGCACATCGATTTTTCCGCGCAAAAGGTTCTCAGGAATCGCAGCTACAATTTTTGTTTCATTTGATTGATAGATTTTACGGAAACTCGTTTGTGGGCACTCCACATGCAAAGCATACTTTGCTTTTCCTTCATTTATAAGGTTCGTAATCTTACTGTCTTGGAGATTACAGTTTAGATTGATATAAAGTTGGCCAAATGTTTTCTGTGCTTCAACCTTTGTTTCAAACTTCGAGCCAATATAATCGTCGTTCTCTACTGACAGCACTGGGTATGGGAAGGAATTATTAAATTTCATATAGGTCCACCTCCAACACGCAGTATTGCTCGTATTCTACTTTTACTTGAATGTTTTTTGGTTTCTTGCCTGTTAAATTAATGAATCGTACAACATTTTTATCGATACTTGTCACTTCAATGTCAGGTGATTGAACGTCAATGATTGGTAAGATGTAATCGCTTTGTTCACCAGCTACTTTGAACTCTAGTTTCCCTTTTTCAAATTTCTTATCGGGTTTGATATTGATGCGATATAGTCCTTCATTCTTTTGAAGACAGACGTAACGTTTTTCCATGTCAATCGGTTTATTTTTTTCCTTTTCGCCTTTTCCTTCTTTTGCTCCACCGTCACCCTCATCCGAAGGTCCTTGTTCTCCGTGTGTATTGCCAGTTCCGCCACCTTCACCAAGACCTGGTTCACGTTCTTCATCGGAATGGCCTGCTTGATCGCCTTCAGAAGTAATGCCCGCTTCTTCAAGCGTTTCTTCGAAGTCTTGGTTTCGTTGTTTTTTCTTCAGTTTCTTTTTCGGCTTTTCTTTTTTCTTTTGGGTGATAGATTTGATTTTGAGAGTAAGAGATTCTTTTTTATCGTCCCCTTCACCTTCTACTGTCGTTGTGTCTGGTAGGAAGTCGCTTAAACCAAAGGCATCCATTGTGTCAGTTGTTTCAGCCTGGAATTGTTGCTGTACAGTTTCGCGAACAAATTTCCGCAAGTCTTTAAACGCCGTATCAGCCTCACGCGGAGCTTCCTCAAATCGATTCGGTTCCCAACCAGTGTGCGCAGGGTTTTCCATCTTCTTAAACACTTGGTTCATGTGCTTACCAGTGATAATTAGAATCCCAGTGAATGAAATACTTCCACTAATGCGATTTTGTTCAAATAAACGCATACCAGCTTTACGTGTCATAAGAACACGTCGATTTAGGTCTTCACCTTTCATTATGTAAAGTGTTGCCTCGCCATCTTCGAAGTTACCAATCTTTTTATAAGATTTTGCTGGATATGGAATTTGGATGCTGTCCTCAGAAGTTAGAAGTCTAAAGTAATTTTTTACATGACGATAATCTTCATTACCATCATCAAGCTGCGCAATGAACGACCCGATATTTTCATGTGAGATAATCTCATCTTCCACTTTTACGACAAGTTTGTTTTGCCAAATAGTGATGAAGAAGTTGAAAATTACTGAATTACGTACAGCTTCTACCCAGTTATTATCTTTTGGTTCAAAAGCCGATACGAAAATATCTGTTCCTGTTTCGGCACGATTGAATTGTGGATCTAGGTTGATTAGCCCAGGAATTGCCGTTGAGTTTGGATTGTTAGTGAAATAACCCGTTCCTAGTGTAATATGGCCAGGCTGCTTTTCAAACGACATAATATTGGCTACACCAATATGAGATTGGTAGTTTGTTTGGTCTTGTGATGAGTAGAATAAAATACGCAGCTTCGAGTTCGCAAACGGTGCAGACTTCCCAATCCCAAAGCTCCCACCTGAACTATCCCCTTTGTTTGAGGAACCCGCTTCTCTTACCAATGAACTCCAAGGCGTACCAAGCTCCCCAGATTGCGCACCTTCTAATCCTTTAGTGTTGAAGTCGCTAATTCGTAGGAATGGTATTTCATTTTCATTTAATATGTATTTTGCTTGATCAATAAACTGCTCCGATTTTGGATTCTTGCCTTTCCAAGTCGTTTCGCATTTGTTTAATGCCTCTAATAACTCCGCGCGTTGTGGAAATTGGTTACGTTGTAGTTTGAAACTTTTGAACTCCACCACAACCGGCTTCGTTTCATCTTTTATCGCATCCAGCGAGTTCTGACAAATCTCTCGCGTCAACGAATCCAATTCATTCCCTTTAAACGTCTCAATCCCCGCATTGTTGATAGAATTAATCGTCCCACCAGCCGCCGCCGGAAAATTCCAATATGATGATTGCATTTCAATCCCCTTTCCCTACTATCGTACTATGACTATTGTAATATTATAACAGGTTTGGATCTGGTGTTGGTTGGTGGAAAAAAGGGAGGGATGGGAATTAGTGCGAGAATCGGTAGTTCTTAAATTTGCTAATTATAATCTGTAGCTTAACTAATATTATATAAAAAGACACCTTTTGCTTTAATAGGTGTCTCAAGAGATTGCAGTATACTTTAGATTGTAGTTTGGGTACGATTTTTAACTGATTCTTTACAATACCCCTAGCGGTAATATTCCAACTATTATTACCCAGACATAGCTCAGCGCTCAGCAATGTACTAATAAATTACAATTATATTTATTTACTGATTATCCGATAGTATTTTTTTAGCCTCTTTAAGATCTATTTTCGCTTTATGACCATGTTTTTGTAATAAGTGAAGAAGATTATTTCCGTTCAATAGGGTTAAAGGTTTATCTTTCGCAAAATTATATGCATCTGGTCCGTAGTCTGCAGTTGATACTAAAATGCCTTTTGTAGCGCCTTCATTCATTACTGTTCCATATAAATCACGGACTGCTGATACGCCTACGACATTCGTATATCGTTTCGCTTGAATTACTATTTTCCCACCTCTTATTGGATCGGGATCAAACGCTACTGCATCAACTCCCCCATCCTTACTTGCTTGTGTGATTTTAACTTCTCCTCCTGATTGGTTAAATTCCTTTTCAAACAATTCTCTTATTAAGTGTTCGAAATCTTGCCAGTCCATTGCTGCTAGATTTGTTGATTCATCTAATGTTTCCGCTACGTCATATGAGGATACAAATCGCTCATCTTCCTTATTAATTTTAATTATCGGTGCTATCGGTGCAAGACTATGTAGCTTGCTACTTCCTACTCCCTTTAGATTTTTAAAACATACTTTTGGATCTACCAATGCTAAATTTATTTCTTCAAATTCTGACTTCACAGTTTGAATTGATAAAATACATGCAGTTATTTCTTTTCCAGTACCCTTATCAATTGATTTTACCCATCCGTTGAATACAACAGAATCAATAGAATTAATATCATCTGCCTCATATAATTCATGAATTGTTCTTAACGTAATTTGATAAAGCAGGTCATCAAACATTTTATTAAATGCTGAATCTGAAAGATGAATTTCTTTAAATTCATCTTTTGTTTGTACATACTTTACTTCTTTCAAACTTGGCACTTGTCCGAGAGCTGGCAATAAATAATCAACAATTAATGTTTTATTAAGCTCGTTATAGTCTAAATCATATTCCTTTGGAAAACTTTCTGGGTAATTGGAATTCGATAAAACCATATCACAATACTCAATAATTGAGGACGGAACACCTCTTAAATAATTCTCTTTTTGCGTTTCGATAGCTTCATTTTTTTCTTTTTGTTCCTTTAGGAATTTTTTCTCCGCATCTTTCCATTTCTTCAATTTTTCCTCGTATTTATTATTGTTTTCTTCATTTGAATTTTCTATTTTTAATTTTTCGTTTTCCCATTGTTCATAATCCAGTTGATATAATTTATTTGATGCTTCAATTTTCTGCTCTTTTTTCGAAGATATTAACTTGTCAATTAACCCAAGCTTAGGTTGATATTTAATATCACTTTTGTTAGGCTCAATTGGAATTTTTAGTGGCTCAACTTTCTTTGGTTTTGGTTTAGTAAATTTAGATTTATCTTTGAGTGAATCCCAATCAATTTTGTCATCTATATCTAAAGTATGCTTTAAAATATTTTCAATTGTTTCAATTTGTTCAACAGCTTCTTTTGTCAATTGTTCTGCTAAAGACTTCTTTTCTTCTTTCTTTAGGGCAGCTCTTTCTCTTTCTTGTTTCTTTGCATCTTGCTCTTGTTTTCGTTCCCACATTTCTTCCCAAGCTCTCTCTTGCATTTCTGCTTTTTGATTCACTACGTATAAATCTGATCCTTTTATAACTCTGTATTTGTTTAGCCCATCATGCCGAATCTCTACTTCGTACATTTATCACATTCCCCTTTCCATAGTGCTAGTAGCATTATTTTTAATAGGAAAATATTCCTAATTACATTATATACAAAATTTGTAAGGTTATTTCTAATTAATTTACTTTTATTTGATTACGAAATCTATATCCTTTAGTAGTTTTATATTTTCCTCGTATACCTACACTTCGGGTAATTACCACACCCATAAAAAGAACCATACTTCCCCTTTTTAATAGACAACTCTCCCCAACATTTAGGACATAAATTTTGCTTCACGCTTTCAGTTTCTTTCACTTTTTGATTTTTCAGATTCGTTTTTATCGTTTGGACATGTTGTTTTTGAAGTTGCCTCTTCACTTTCCTATCAACAATAATCAATTTCTCAAGTGCTCGATTTAGTTCTTGCAACTCAAGTTCGCTTATATTGATTTCATTCCATTCTTTGATGACTTTTAATAGTTGTGGGAATTGGATGACTTTTGCAGATTTAAAGGTTTCTTTGAATTTAAAAGTAGATTGTGATGAAAATGCGATGATGGAGTGGATTGGTTCAAAGTATTCTTTGCCTATATATTTTTTTATAGCTTGGATGTGGCCATAGTTTTGCCAGATGGGATTGTATAACTTCTCTTTTCTTTTATAGATGACTTGGGTCCAGTATTTTTGATTTTCTTGACCAAGTATCCATCCGTCATAATGTTTGGTTTCAATGACGAAAATTCCATACGGGGATGTAACAATATGATCGACTTGTGTTGTACCACCTTTATCGTTCGGGACATAGAGATCATGAAACACTCTGTAGCTTGTACCGAGTTCACTTAGTTTTTTATTTACAAAGCGTTCACCTACTGCACCTTTAATGGCTGGGTATTTTGCCTTTAGTACTGCCATTGCGACAAAAATAACAATTAGAATTAATAAGGATAGTTCCACTTTGCTACATTCCTTTCTATGATTTGTGAATTTAATATTTGGTATTTATATTCCAATTATATATTATTAAAGAAAGAGAAACTATCTTGTTTTATGTTTATAATTTTTTATTCCAGTGAGGAAGCCACTATGAAACTAATCACATCCAACTTAATACAAAAATTAGTCACTCTATCAGATGATGCAATCCACATTTGCTGGATTACTGCATTTGCCATGAAATCTGGGGTTGAATTGATGCTGCCAACTCTTCGAAAGGCACATGCAAGGGGTTGTGAGATTCAGCTTTTGGTTGGGGATTATTTATGTATTACGCAGCCAGAAGCGCTTCGATTGCTGATTAAAGAGTTGCCGAATTCGGAGATTCGAATGTTTCAGTCGAATGGAAGGTCTTTTCATCCAAAAGCTTATTTGTTTAGGGGGAATCAATCGCAACATGTGATTGTGGGGTCTTCTAACTTATCGAAGTCGGCGTTAACGAGCGGAATTGAGTGGAATCTTCATACTATTGATATGGAGACGTTCGAACAGTCTATCGATGCATTTCATAAGGTTTTCTATAGTGAAAGTACAATTCCTGTTAATGATGAGTCCCTGAGACTATATGAGACAAAGTATTTGGAGGCGAATAAAGTTACGCCTTTATCTAGTATGTGGAATGAAGCAGAATCTACTGAATTAATGTATGGTGCCGGGGCTACCCCTTCTATTGTTATGGATGAACCAGCGCAATACGGTATTATACAGCCGCGCCCTGCTCAAAAGCTTGCACTATCGGCATTAGAGGATACATTGGAGCAAGGTTACGATAAGGCACTTGTTGTTCTTGCGACTGGACTTGGGAAAACCTATTTAGCTGCATTTTTTGCACAAAAGTTTAAACG
Source organism: Ureibacillus manganicus DSM 26584 (assembly GCF_000772945.1). Classification (GTDB taxonomy): domain Bacteria; phylum Bacillota; class Bacilli; order Bacillales_A; family Planococcaceae; genus Ureibacillus; species Ureibacillus manganicus. The sequence continues at coordinate 26,372 of NZ_JPVN01000008.1, read as the reverse complement.
TATTTTATTCGTTGCTCACAGGGATGAGATTTTGCAACAAGCTAAGAGTGCTTTTCAAAATGTACATCCTACTCGATCTACTGGCTATTTTAATGCAAATGAAAAGGATACAGAGAGTGACCTGATTTTTGCATCGGTTTATACTATTTCTCAAAAGTTTCATTTGGACAAGTTTTCAAAGGATGCCTTTGATTTAATTGTCATTGATGAGTTTCATCATGCAGTTGCGAAAACCTATAATCGAGTGATTGATTATTTTGATCCTCAGTTTTTACTTGGGATTACTGCAACTCCTGACCGACTGGATAACCAAGATGTATATAGTCTTTGTGATGGTAATGTGGCCATACAGATTCATTTCCTCGATGCGATTGCACGGAAATGGTTAAGCCCCTTCCACTATTACGGGATAAGGGACGAAATTGATTACTCTCAGATTCGTTGGTTCGGTATGCATTATGATGAGGAAGAATTATTGAACGAGCAGCTCCGTGATGACGTTATTAAGAAAGTTTTTCGTGAGTGGCAAAATCATAAGCAAACAAAAACCATTGCATTTTGTTCTTCTGTTAAGCAGGCAATTTATTTATGTAAAAACTTTAAATCCCAGGGAATTGAAGCTGAGGTTTTAACTGGTCAGAATGCGAAACATGAACGAAAATCGATTCACGAACGTTTTACTAATGGCGATCTTGAGATTATTTTTACGGTCGATCTTTTTAATGAAGGGGTGGATATCCCAGCTGTAGATACGTTATTATTCATCCGCCCTACTGAGTCGATTTCAGTTTTCACACAACAAATTGGTCGTGGCTTGCGGATTGCCGAAGGAAAATCTCACTGTGTCATTATCGACTGTATCGGGAATTACCGGAATGCTGATCGCAAATTGCGGATTTTCAAACCAGATCTAAAACCAACGGAACGTTTGAAGTTAACTGAAGTTGAAACGATACCAATGACGGATTGTGTGCTGCATTTCGATTTGGAAGTAATTAATTTATTAGAAGAATTAACGAAGAAAAATAGAAATTATCGTCAACAAATCATTGATGCTTATTTTGAGTTGAAGATGGAGTTGGGACGCAGACCGACTTATTTGGAGATGCACTTGAATAGTAATGTATTGGAGTTGAACCTATCTCGTGAATTTGGCTCTTATGTAGGGATGCTTGCGGAAGCTGAGGAACTCACTTCGGAGGAAAGTTTGGTTTTTAATCAATTTATGGATTTGTTGAATGAAATTGAAAAGACAGCTATGTCCAAAAGCTATAAGATGGTTGTTTTGAAAGCGATGCTTGAGAGAGGTAAATCGGAATGGAAACGTGCCATTACAGCTGAGGAAGTTGTCCCCTTCTTCAAAGAGTTCCTATCTGAAAAAGCAAGAAGGCACATTGATCCAGTTGATGATGATTTGAAAAAAGTTACTTCACTTATCGAGCGAATGCCGATGACGAAGTGGTCGGGCAGCAGCAAAGGGCTTGTTGCATTCCGTAATAAGGAGTTTGCCTTCGAAATTGAGGTCCCTACTGAAATGGAATCGATTTTATTTCATTGGGTGACTGAAATTTGCGATTATCGACTTCATCGATATTTTGAACGGAAAGCAAGGAAACTTGAGAATTAATAGTAAAAAAATTCGAACATCCACACAAATTTCTCGCTCGTAAAACTTAGTGCTACTTTTAAATCTTCAAATTCCTCAGCTGACGAAAACCAGATACGACATATTCAAAGTTATGCGCAATTGCACATAACTTTGAATATGTCGTATCTCAACTTCGGAAACTAGAGGAATTGATTGCAAAGATTCATCGGTTCTCAGATTTAACTGCGTTCTCCATTCATTTCCTATTTCTTTCTCACAATCGCATTCAACCACATTTCATCTCCCCGCCCTGCTCTTACATCAGGTGTGACGGACGTTTCTAGCAATTCCAGTTGTGTAAAAGGCTCCAATAACTCTCTCAAACTTTTTTCATTTTGATTTGTGAAATATCTCCCGTTTCGCTCGCCTTCGAAGTCGCCATATTTAAAAGAAACATAGAAGTAACCGCCTGACTTTAATGCCCTTTCTATATTTTCAATTACTTGAGGCAATTCAACAGATGGTACATGGAGAATGGATGCGCATGCCCACACTGCATCAAAAGCTTCCACTTCATCTAGCTCATGGAACTTCTTACATTGCACGTCTTGGCCAATATACTCACTTGCAATCTTACACAATTCACTGGATCCATCCATGGCAGTCACTTTGTAGCCTTTTTCAAGAAAGGCTTTGCTGTCTCTTCCCGAACCACAACCGAAATCTAAGATATGTGCACCTGGCGCAAGATATTTGAGGAGTACGTTTTGCTTTTCATCGAAGTCCACTGCGACAGTGTCTGAAGTGAATGCTGATGCGTTCTGATTATAGTAATTTATCGTTTTGTTAGTAGATTGATTTGGCAATGAGATCATTCCTTGTTAGTTGATTTCTATTATTAATTATTCTTTATTCGATCCGATTCTCCCTCTATAGATTGGAGAATAGTAAACTTATCTCTTTTACAATTGGTCATATAGTTGGGATTCATAAAAACGAACGTACGTGCTATAATTTAAATGTAATAGTTTGGTAACTCAAGGGTGGTTGGCTCACTCCTCTATTCAGAATGGGGGTGAGGCCTTATGACAGTATTTGAAGCATTAATGTTTGCAGTAGCATTCGCAGCATTAATTGTATCAATACTTTCGTCAGTAAATAAAAAATAACCCATCCTTGAGTTTGCAGGCACGGATGGGTTAGTACTATCTTGTAGCCAATCCCCTTGTAGGGACCAACTATTATTGTTGACTACTTGATGCTGGAACATCAGGTAGTCTTTTTTACATTACGCTATTTCTTCCTTTATTATACAAGAATTTTATGGGTTGAACAATAATGGCTTCAATTCTTTTGGCATTGACCAAAGTGTTTAGGTAATTTGCATTGTTGAAATTTAGAATGTCATTTTATTTTTGTACAAATCATAATATTGCGTTCTTAGGGCAATATCTTTCACTCTATTAACCATAAAATACATTCAATCATTCAAACAACACCAATTGCTGCCTTTCACCTAAACGTTCCAGACTTTCTGGTGCATGGTCACGTAAGTATGCCTTTTGCAGTATCTTCTCTTTTGTTAAAACTTGTTTTGATTGTCCTTCTAAGAATTTCAAACGACAACTATAAACAATTGGGAAATAATCGCTTAAGAACTTTCCTTCTGCATGGGCAGTTAACGTAATCAGTTGGAATCCTAGTTGGTCTGCGATGAAAAAGACTGGGCTTAATACGTGATCACTTGATGCTTTACCAAAAGGATTGTCTAATATTACTGTTCGATTTCGTTTCATACTCTTTGCAAGCTTTTGGCTTTTTTCAGCTATGAAGTTTAACAAACCTAAAAATAAAGCCATATTTTTACTCCACTTTTCTCCGCCTGACCATCGATTCGACTCTTCCCACGTATAAAAAGTATTGGAAATGTGTGTTGCACTTTTCACTTTACGACATTTTACTTTTATTGATTGATTACCCATTACAACTCGCAAAATAGGAACTGTTTTGAAGGAATCGTGTAAAAACCTTTGAACCTTTGCACTATCCTCTTTTCCTGTCTCATCTATATAATGTACAGTTTCGAGTTTACTTAATATCCAATCAATATACTCCTGAATTCTTTCTTTTGCGATTTCATCGTCCCAGTCTGGTACATCAATTTTGTAAATATATTTTGTCTCGTTTTCTACTTTTACCTTTGTTTTTTTCTGTAGCTCATGTAAATCATCACGTAATTTTCTTATATGCATGTGAATATACGTAATAAATTGCTGTAACTCTTTATCATGATCACGCATCGTGTTTTCAGCCAATTGTATGACATTTTCAATCCGTTCACTCATGTGTTGGTCATGTTCTAATATTTCAGCAAATGTTTGTTTCATTTTTACTCCATCAATCGTTGTTTTACGAAGTGTAGGATCTATCACATTTTTTTCAGCAAATCCAATAAACTGATCTTTGGCATCTGCCAAAACATTTAGCGCTTTATTGTATTGTTGTTGTGCTTGTTCCAACTGGTTCATTAGTTTGTTTGTGAGTGCGAGTTTATTATACAAATAGTCACTTTGCTCTGTTTCTGTTAACGGTAGAGGGATCAACATTGGATCTAATAATCTATGAACCCTCGAATATTGGTCAAATAGTTTCTCAACACTTTTGCATAGTTCCTGTTGTTCGATTAATTGTTTTTCTCGGTCTTTAATAAAGCGGGCTTCTTTTTGAAGTGTTTGCTTTTGCTGTTTTAACTGTACCAAAGCAACATCCAGATCCCCTTCGAATTCCCACAGTTCTTTAAACCTTTCTACAAAATGTGCTTGCAATTGGTCTAATATTCGTTGTTCTGTGTTAACCGCCACCTGGGCTGCATTATGTGTGTCATTCAATTCTTTTTGTTCACGGATTAGCGTTAAATAGATCTTACGTAGAGACGAGATTTGTTGTAATCCATCTATAGGAAATGCGTATTTTGTGTCTAGATTTGGCCATTCTTCTAATTGTTCGTTCATCGCTACTTTTGCTGCCTCAATTTTTTCTAAGCAGTTTTTGAGGCGTTCCAATAGTTCTCCACGAGACGTTTGTATTTGTTTAATTTGATCTTCTATAGTTTTGAAGTGATGTTTTAAGACTTCTAGATTTTCGCTATTTTCAGTAGGTGGAACAGATTCCGTTTGTTTATAAAGGGCATTTTCTTCAATTTGATACTTTTTCTGATTTTGCAATTGTATAATTCTTTGGTTGTATTCATCCATTTGACCGATCAGCTTTTGAAGTTCCTCTAATATGTTGTTCTTTACTTCTTTTAATAGTTGTATTTTCGATTCACATTGCTTCACTTCATTGTCGAGAATCGGTATATTTCTAGACAGCTGAATATACTGATTTGCTTGTGGAATGCGGTTGTTTACTAAGTCTTGGTATTTAGAAGTGTTTGTAGCAAAGGTTGACTGTTTTGCTTCGTATTCCATCTTTAGCTTTTCTAATTCGCTAGCAATTTTTCTTTTTTCGTATTTATAGTTTTCAATTCTTTGATTGATTGTAAATAATTGTTCCTCTGTTTCCTTAAACAAAGAAAACGGATATTTCTCTAAAAACTCCTTCAAGGAATGATATACCTGTTGCCAAGAACGTAAATCCTTTTCAGTACCTTTACGTTCATTTTCCCTTTGGATAGCGATTTCTTGTATTTCTCTTTTATATTCAAGAAAAACAGATTGTTGTTGATAGTCAGTCCACCCAGTAGGGACAATGACGGCATTTTGTGGTAAGAAATCATTTCCTACTTGCCGCGCCTCATCTAAGGATAAAATATAGATTGGTAACGTTAGTTCATGCTGAATCGATTTTACTTTATCAATTAGGGCGTTTTTATCTTTTTCGTTTGTAATTAGAGTCGATGCCCAAAATGGATAGTTGTTCCCTTTTAGTTCACTTTCATGTTGCTGAATAAATTCAATCCCAGAAGTAACATAAAAATTCTGTGCCCAATCTGTTATTTTCCTTTCAATTAATGGATCTGCAAAGAAGCTCTCTTGCTGTTCGTAATCATCGATAAATCGCTTCGTTCTTCTTTCTTGAATGAGTTTTACCTCTTTTTCCTTTTCAAGTCTTTCAATTTGACTTGTTATTTGTTCAACAAAGGATTGCTCGCGTTCATAAATTGACTGAATATGACTCCAATTCCCACGCAAAGTCGCCATTTGCGCTAATAAGACCTTTTCTTGTTTTGTGATATGTTCTAATTGTTGCTCAATCCGCGCCTTTGTTAATTCTTCAGCAGAATGGTCCTTCTCTATCTCTAATACTTGTTGATTGTATTCATTTTGAAGTTCTTTAATTTTTTTAAGGCGTCCGCTTAGATTCACATTCTCTAGATCAAGTTTTTCAGATTCCAAAACCCAATCTTCTAAAAGTTGCTCGATGGATTCTTCGTCTCGTGCTACAAGTCTAGATTTAATATCCTTCATTTGGTTATGTGTATAATCAAGTGCTGTTTGTGATTTTGTTCGCTGTTGAAGTTCTTTTTCTATTTCTGCATCATTTGTATCTTGTTGTTTTTCCAGCAGGGTTTTCTTTTCACCTACTAGTTGTTGCTCATACGATAAATTGTATATTTGCTCATCAAGTTGTTGTTTTTGTACAGAAAAGGCATATTGAATATTTCCACTTAATACGTTCAGTTGACTTTGAAGATCAGCTACATCTTTTGTTTTCTCAATTTCAGCTAGTTGTTGCTCTACTAGAGTCAATTGTGCTTTTTCAAGATTAGAAGTCTCACGATGTTGTGCATACATAAGAGAAAAGTAAAGTTGGCGATTCTTCTCGATTCTATCCTGTAATTCAAGTAGCTGTGCATGCAGCAACTGTTCCTTATCCGCGTACTCTTTCCACTTTCTTCGTTGCTTTATAATATCAAGTGATGCACTTTTTCTTTCCCAATCTTCCATATCCTGATTATATCGTTGCCATTGTTCCTCTAAAGAAGTAAGTTGTCCAGTTATTTCATTCATTTCCTCTGCTAATAAATGCATATACCCCTTAGCATGTTGTCGAACTTCGTTATAGGTTTGTTCTTTTTCATCCACTTTACGGAAATAATCAACATAGATTTTTAGTTCTTGATTTAGTTGTTTGGATTGTTCAATCGTTTCTTTCAACGCCTTGTATTTTTTGAACTCTGCCCGTCGATTCTCGAAAGTTTCCGCAAATCCATGTTCTTTAAAGCCATCCATCGCATTTTCAATTGAAGGTATTAAGAGACGATTAACTAGATCATCGGTTTTACTACATTTATCAAAGAATTTCTCAACATCTCCTTCTCCACCGTTAATCTTAATAATATTTTCCCATTCGGAATGGATGATTTGATAGTGATTTTCTATATAATTTGTAAAGCTTTTAATAGATTTTGAGAACGTTTTAGCATTTAAGCTATTGCTTTTCTCCATATATGCATAATAATCCGCCATTTCACCGCGATCACTTGGTCGGATACCTTGTGCTGTTTTTTGAACAAAGGGAATTTCAGTGATACTTTGTGCATCGTTTTCTCCATACTCATACACATAGCGTAAGGAATCGATTCCATTTTGTTTCTTATGTAAAGTAACTGCTGTTACGATATAACGCCTAGGGTTTTCATTGATAATCCATTCTATCGCAATATGAGCAGGGCTTTCTTCTAAGTACAATGTATCTTTAATGTCCCGGTCTGCAACTGTCGCATGAGGAATGACAGCTTGTACAACAGTTTGGATGAAAACAGTTTTACCTCCCCCATTTTCAAGAACTAAGGCACCATTCAAACCATCAAATAAGAAAACTTCATCGTGATAGCGCTTTTGTCCATTCTCGTAAACAACATTTGTTAGACGAATTTTACTAATAGCTGGCATGTGTATCCTCCTGTTCCTCAAATCCATATAAGAATTCTAGTATTCCCCTATTGAATTCACGTTCCATAAAGTACCTACCAACAATGACCTTTGTCTTTTCTGTTAGTGACACTTCATTTTGGCCTATGAATTCTACTAAATCGTACTCTTGTAAAAAACGTCTGACTGTATCGATGAAACTTAATCTACTCATTGTCCGACCTGTTTGCCTAGAGGCGGATTCTTTTAATTCATCTAATGTTTCCCACTTTTCAATAATGGCAGACCATCTGTATGAGTACTCTTTTTCTAGTTTCTCTAATTGTTCTTGATCGTGTCTCTTTAAACTTTCAATCCGATCGTTTACTTGCTGAACCCACACTTCATAGGTCATAAATTCTATCGTTGGTTCTGTCGATTGATAGCTATTATAAAAACTTCCAATTAGCACAATGCTGCATAAATACATTAAGTAAATATCACTGTTCGATGATTTTGACCCTAAAAATTGACGTTTAATATATTCGTTACTAATGTGAAATGGAGATAGTTTTGTTCTAGGGATTAAATGAACTTCATGTCCAACAGTAATACAATCTGCGTCTAATTTATCTACAAATTGGTTCGTTAATGTATAGATGGCCTCATTCACCTTATACGTATTTGCTTTATCTCCCGAAATGACACCTTTTAACGCTAGTTCACGGTATAGTTCAAATGCTTGCTCTACTTCTTGACTATCAAATCTCAATTGGGGCTACCTCCTTAACTAAAGAAAATTGCATATTTTGAATTTCAAATCGCTCATTAACTTGAATTCGATCAGGAAGTTCTTTACATATCAATGTTCTTCCGTGTAGTAGTTCCATCACCTCGGCAAGTAAATGCAGGGATTCCTCTGATTGCACCTCAATTTGTGAAGTAACAGGGCTTTTTTGATGACATAGGATGAAAAAATCATAAAATCGGCGTTGTAGTAGGCGATGATCATTGCTAGATTGAAGTTTTTCAATCCATTCCTTCAATGTCCATTCAGATTCAGGTTCAAAAGCAGTCATCATATCTTGGAAAATTTCTTTATAGTAAGTTCGGATAATTCTAGCATATTGTTCTTGTTGTTTTTCATCTATTATTTTTTCAAATGTTTTACTCGTGTGTCCATCTTCTGTCTCGCTCCATGATTGAGGTGAGAACACTGTGAGAAGTGACCAAGTGTTAAACTGTCCTAATGGTAGGAAAGGTGCCATAATCCCTTTCATAGACTCAAGAGGATATGGTGTGCTCACGATTTTGGATGTCACCTCATTATCAAAGTTAAAAGAATTTACACCGATATAGTACAAAGCTTCTTCTGCCGATTGTAGGACTTGTGTTTTTAACTGCAGGCTTTTATTTAATAATTGCTGGTGTTGGTGGTGTACTTGGTGCAAAGCCTTCTCAACTTTTAAAAGAATTTCAAATGCACGGGCTTCCTGGGTTTCATCTGCTAAGTTATAGTAGTTTTGTTTAGTTTCATAGACAAATTGGTGAAGTTCTTCAAATTCTTCATTCTCTCGATTTAAACGGAAATTTCGATCTTCAATTACTTTCATAAACTTGTTTTGCGTTTCAATGGAAACAACATTACGCTTAATTTCATGTTCGATTTTATTCATTCTTTCATGAATCGTTTCAACATCCATACGCATTTCATTAATTTGACGTAAGGCACCAACAAATTCTCCCTTTTCTAGAAGTTTGCGCAGCATCAATTGGTGAATGGATAACTGAAACTCCTGGAAATACTCTTTTGTTGCAAACACTAGTTCCAAGCCGTCATCATCAAGTGCATAGTATTGTCGGTTTGTTTGAATATCAAAATCGTTTGTTTTTATATAATGGAAATCAATCGAATCCTCCGTTTGTAATTCAAAATTATAAAATGAATATGATTTTCTTTGCCCACCGGTTGGTCTAAATACTGCTAAAATTATTTTTACGATTTCTTCTAACTGCGAATCAGATAAAGCATAAGTGTCCTTACTTATACTTTTCAGAAATTGCGCAATTTCAATTACACCAATATGTTTTTCACGTATTAGCTTCATTTCAAAAAAATATAGTAATACATATAAACCAAAACTACGTAGATCTACTCGTTTTTCATGTAAATCCTTAAAAGTTCTCCGGTCTAGTTCAAAAAGTGGTTCGAATAATAATACACGTTTCAGACGTTCGCGACTATCTTTTACGATGGTTTCACTTAGCTCTGTGTCCAATTCGATTCCCTCCAAACTTGTTTTAATTCTTTCGAAGAAAGAACTTCTTGTGGCCAATATTTCTTATTTTCAAGTGTGATATTAACCTTCTCTTGTTGAATTGAGTCAAAATAACTAAGAAATTTCTCTATTGCTTCTTCGGAAGGTTTTTGTTTTGTTTTCAATGTCGTAGGTGTTTTATCAATACACTCAGCATAAAAAGGAATAGCTAAATGAATATCAATTATTTGTCTTAATTTGTACCAAATCTTAATCCCTTCCCAATCTAAATCTCCAAAGTAGTAGAACTTATGGTGAACACGGTCCAGTGGCAATTGTTTATGGAAGTAATCAATGCTACTAGTTATTTTGTATCCTTGTCCGTAAATAAGTGTGGTAAACTGAGTATCTAGAATTGCTGTCGACAATCCATCGAAGGTTGTTTTGTTTTCAACAATAAGATGGAGATGCTTATCACTGGTTACTTTTTTGGGATTAATAATAAATGCTACTGGGTCACTAACAGGAGTAATTTGAAGTGCATCCCATATATTTAATCTTTCTAATATCTTTTGTCCGCCTTTTTCTTGGATCCATTTTTCATCTCCTACTAAAGCAAGACTTCGTTCAGGGGCAGGAACTTCATTATTGGGTAAACCATTTGTTTCAATATATGTATTAATTTTTTCAATATAGGGATAATCATTTTTCCACACTTCTGGTGGTAGGTGAAAATATTCATCGAGAATGAGGAGTTTATGAAGTTTAAATCGTTTTTTTTCAATATCTTGATAAACGTCTTTTTTTAATAGAGCTTTATTAATACGATATTTATAGGCTAACGATGGGACTTTGAGATTTCTATGTGTTGATTTTCCAGCAACGAGGACCCCCTCTTCTTCAAGAGCTAAAATACTTAAGGCGAATTGCTCATATGATATATTATGTTCTGCAAACTGCTCTAAATGATCTAATGTTATAAAGCTATTTTTGAACCTTGAGATTTTACCACGCATATAAACCACTTCCTATTATCAATAGTATATGTTTAGTAGATATTAACTGCCGAGTTATTATAAATAAAAGGATATCTCATAATATTCTTAAAATTATTTTTTACCTCTACTAATTTGATTATATACTACCAATTACCTAGCTACTATCCACAAATTATTCCTATACGAAACGTTTGAGAGTTTATTACCAAGTGAGCATTATCTTAAAAAGTAAATATAATAGCCCATAAAAAAAATAGCCCCTCCTTTTGGTTTGTTATACATGGAGGGTTAGACATATATAATCCAAAGAGCCAAGCCTTCCGAATGACGAACTCTAATGACTACTTGATGTTAGGGTAGTTGTTATAGTTTCGTTCCATTTCTTCGTGATTATCTATTAACTAGATGTATGAAAATTTCCAAAAGGTTTTCAGTCTTTCGATTTATCCTTTACTTGAAAACCAGATTTCTTTAAATCCGCTTTCAACTTATCTTTATTTGAATTTTTATAGTACTGGTCAATTTTCTTTTCCCAGTTGTTTATCTTATTTTCTTTTTCTTTTTTATTAAACAATGTTTCCACTCCTCAACATGTTTATTAACATGATGGAAGAGTAGTAAAAGTTTTATACAAGTTTATTAGAAAATTTATAGTTTTACAGCAATTTCATTATTATCTATTTCTATTAGCGAATGATCTTCAATAGTACATGCAACTTCATCATAGTACTGTGATACTATTTCGTGGTTAAATCCAGCAGCTTGTAAGTCTAATTTCAGCGTTGTTGCGTCTGCATTATCATAATAATCATTCATTCGATTAATCCATTTCACAATTTTACTCAATTGTTTTCACCTCATCTTTCACATTACTTTTGATAAGTGGGTAACAATTCTTTTATCTCTAATAACAAACTGTTTTTCCGTTCTGAAATGTCTTGTTATAACATATGGCGATGATTTATTGTTTGAAAATAACGGCGGATAGATATTATGCTTATCTTTATATACAAATGTCTTAGACACCATAACTAAATTAAGTATTCTTGATAAATAGTTACAAAAATAAGCATCACTATATTTATCGATTTCTAGTTCCTTCTCTTTAAGTTGCTTATCAAGGCGCATCATTTCATTAAAGAAGAAATCTTGTTGCTCTCTAAAATCAAGATCAAGAAAGTACTCTCCATCATATGTTACAGAACATTTTAGAACTGCCCAGTTTTGGCCGAAATACTTTTTACTACGTGTTACCTTCATTTTTGCCCAATGCTCTGCTTGTTTTGGGTCATTGTAAAAATAGAATCCATCACCTAAATAATGCTTGTCTCCAAATGATTTAAATTTATCTAATAACATACCTTTTTCAATAATTTCATTAATAACTTTCTCTGTATTACCATGATAAAGGATCATTCTTTTTACCATTGAATCCATGCTCCATAGAGAATAATAATTACCAATATATTACCACTTCGCTGAATTTTTACAATAAATATAGCGAAAAAAAACAATTTAGAACATAAACTATTGTGATCTGTTGGAACCCTAAATTATTTGATTATTATATTATGATGAGTACCTTTGGGAATATTCACCTCCCCCACATACCAAGGAAACTCCTCCGCCTCCCCGATTAACTCCCTAAAATTCTTATACCGCTTTACCTCAGGACAATAGAGAGACTTATCAATCATCTGATTGTAACAACAGTGCACCTTTTTCACCCACTGGCCATAGTGTTTGAAATGTAGTTCCCTTGCATCTAGTACATTTTGTGCAAGGTAGAATGCATAAGAACGCTCACTACACTGGATGGCGTAAATCTTCACCGGCCGCATGTTAAGCACATCTTTAATTCTTAGATTTTTCAACTCTAGTTCTTCTGCGTCCGTAAGCATTATTTCATCGAGTTTGCTAACCGGATCTTGTAAATTGATTTCCCCCTTTTTCTGAAGGTAGTAAATGAGATGCGCTGTATACGGCTCGTCATAGAGAATGGCATCTTCGTATAACGCCTTTATGTTTTCGTACTGGCTCATTATTTCCACCTACTCCTCCTTTATTCTCCAGAATCACAAAGGACCAATACTCGCCCCCTACGTCCCAACAACTCGTTCCGAAATCTGCCCCGTTGTTTTACGATAATTAACAACGGCACTTCCGGTAGGGCCATTTCGATTCTTCGCTACAATGAGTTCCAGCGGTTCATTTCCCCTTTTATCCACATACGCTTGCGTATCAGCTTCCTCACTCTCATATTCGTACTCTTCACTCGCTTTTTCCTTTAATTCCGCGTAATAGGAATCCCGATACAACAAGATAATGACATCTGCGTCTTGTTCGATATTGCCGGAATCTCGAAGGTCACTCATGAGTGGGCGTTTGTTTTGGCGTGTTTCTACGCCTCGATTGAGTTGGGCTAGGCAAACGACTGGGCAGTTAAATTCTTTTGCCATTCTTTTTAGTTCCCAGCTGATTTGACCGATCATGTAGGTTTGATTTCCTCCGCGCGTATCGTTTGAGAAAATGATCTGCAAGTAATCGATAAAGATAATCGGTTTCCGCTCTGGAGTAGACCGGATAATGCTTCTCGCTTGTGCACGGATTTGTCTAACGGTTAGTCCGGCACGGTCGTCGATATGGATTTTTGCTTGATCGACTTCTGTTAGCGTATTTACCCAGTTTTCTTTTTGTTTTTCTGAGAAATATTTGTATGGGTCTCGCATTTTTAATCGGTTTATTTTACCTGTGGTTGCTACGAGACGATTGATGAGCATCGTGCGGTCCATCTCGAGTGAAAACACGATCGGGAGGAATCCAGCTATTCCCGCGGTATAGGCAAAGTAGTTCATGACATCTGTTTTCCCCATAGAGGGCCTCCCCGCTACGATGGTGAGCTCCCCGTTTCTAAATCCAACTAACAAGCGGTCAAGCTGTTTTATCTTCGTTCGTACTGCAGCGATTTCTTCCATCGGCTTTTCGGGGAGTGGGAACATGGCTACTAAATCATTTGTAATGCTTGTGTCTATTCTTGTGGTGTTGGTTTGGAGCTGATCCAATGCGTTTTGTATATCTTCGATGGACCAGTTTCCACTTTGCGCTTGGAATACTAGTTTTTGTTTTTCCCTTTCCCGCCAAGCATTCAGGACCATTTCGTAATAAGCGTCGAATTTCTCTGAGTCAGCGAAAGTTTGTAGATTTGCTAAATACGGGGCTCCCCCTACTTCTTTTGGTTCCACTATTGTCAAAATAGTTATGTAGTCAACGGGCTTATCCTGGTACGCTAAGTGCTGCATCGCCCGAAAAATAGAGCGATGCATCTGTGTTTGAAACATATCTGGTGTTAAATCTGTATCTAGGATCAAGTAGTTTTCGTTTAGCATTGTTCCTAGAAGACTTCTTTCCATGAGTTCGTAGTTTAGTTGATTAGCCATTCGCTTACCTCCAAACGTTTAATCTTCCTCGCCTAAAGTGAAATCCAATTCAACTGGTTTCACTTCACGTCTTTTCCGCTTTATTGGAGTTTGTTGTGACTCAACTAAGTAGTTTTCAAAGTTTGTAGGGCTAAATAATGTGCTTGGTCGTAAGAAGCTATTCATTTTTGGATCATATAGCCATTGTTTCACTTTGAAATCAATGACACTTATAAAGTCCTCAAACTTATAACCGTCATTAAATCGGCCATTGATAAACCTTCTAGTAGAGTGACTATTCAATCGGTAGTTACGATTTGTTTTCTTGTTTAAGTAATTTATGATTTCAGCCGCAACGTCGAGATTCTTCTCGACAATACCTTTTTTATATTCTTCTTTTAATTCTTCTTTTATATATGCACCATCTGTGTCATCCAGCGTAAACACACTTTGACATGCACCCGACGTTTCTCCCGTGTTAGTGGTACTGCCAATTTGCGGGTTATTGGCAGGATCATCTAATGAATCGTGGACGCCATCTACATCTACAACGTAATACGGGAATACTTCTTTTGCGTTAAAATTAATTACCTTTTGACTTTGCGGGTCATATTCAATCCCAAGTAAGTGGTAAAGATTCTCGTAATCGATTCGATACCATTTCGTTTTTATGAGTTTATATGGATTGTATTCTTGGGTTGAAACAATAATGTTATCATCTTCTAAGTTGAGAATCGCTCGACTAATCGATCGTTCCGAATAGAACGGTAACTGCTTCTGCCAGTCCGTGTACGTATGTTTGTACCATGTATAACCATCTTTTTCATAAGGAGAACTCAATAGCCGGTAATGCAGCTGTTGTAGAATCAGTGCTTCTTTTAGACCTAGTTTCAAAACAAGTGTAGGCAAAGTTTGTAAAGGTGCTTCAGGGATCAATAGTTTATCTTTCATTGTGCATTCCACTCCTTTTCACATATACGGTAAATATAAAGGGCCTCTAGTTGTTTCGTAGCATTTTCAAGTATGTGGACGGCTTCTTTCAGTTCTTCAGAGTCACTAAAGTGGAGGTAAACGAAATTCATATACGCCCGCCAAGCCTCAATCCCCGTTAGCAACTGTGCGTGCTTGTACATCCCTTCCAAAGTCCATAAAAAAGGGCTTACACATTCAGTAAATTCTTGGGGGTATCGCAACTCCAATGATTCAAGCTCCTGGGCATTCAGTTGATAATAATGAACTCCTTCAACAAATTGATCTTCGTGTTGGAGGAAATTCCAAATGAGCTTCTCAGCAGAGCACTGAAAAGTCTCCGCCAACCGGTAAGTCGTGACAACTAACAAATCCTGATATTCCATCTTCATCTCTCCTTTGGCATTTTGTCCTATCACTTACTTATATAGGTCTGGGAGGTTAAAAGTGAGACATTTTGCTGGAAAAAATTTTTGGAGGTGAGATTGAGGGAGGAAATAAACAATCTAAAGTAAATAGCGATATTCAATTTTTATATCAGAAAATATTATTCTTAACCCTAGGTAAAGTTAGAAGATTGATTAAATAAAGACTTGGAATTGTTCTAAATTAAGTACTATTGGAATACATTTTCCATAAGATTTAACGAGAAATTAGTAGTTTAGAAGTAATTTTACAAAATGGAGCCTATTACTGAATTTAGGGGGTTAATAATGGAGCAATTTACGGAACAGCTAAAAAGTTTAGCAAAAAGGAGTGGTACGTTAAGAGATTCAATTACAACTGAGGAAGCTACAAAAACTGCAATAGTAATGCCGTTCTTTCAACTGTTAGGATATGATGTGTTCAATCCATTAGAATTCTGTCCTGAATTCACTGCGGATGTAGGAATTAAAAAAGGTGAAAAAGTGGACTATGCTATTTTAGTGGACGGAGAACCTATTATTTTAATTGAATGTAAAAGTATAAACGAGAAACTTACAAAACATGACTCACAACTTTTCCGGTATTTCGGAACTACATCAGCAAAATTTGGAATTCTCACAAATGGAGTGGAATACAAATTTTTTACTGATTTAGAAGAGTCAAATAAAATGGATGCTACCCCATTCTTCATCTTCAATATTCTTGAATTACGTGATAGCCATGTCCAAGAGATTGCTAAATTTAGAAAAGAAACGTTTGATGTTGATAACATTGCAAGTGCAGCTTCGGAATTAAAGTATTTAAATGCATTAAAACTTTATTTATCTGAGCAATTTGAAGATCCTGGAGATGACTTTATTAGATTTCTCGTTAACAAAATTTATGATGGTGTAAAAACAAAAAACACTATAGATAAATTCACACCTATCATTTCAAAAGGGCTCAAACAAATTGTAAACGAAAAAGTAAATGATAAATTGAATGCAGCTCTAAAGTCAACTGGTGACAGTAAGATTAATATAACTCTACCTGATCCAAAAGGTGAATTGGCTAGTGACAATGAGAAAATAATCGAAAAAGAAAATGATGAAACAAATGCTATTAATACAACCCTTGAAGAATTAGAAACATATTCTGTGGCAAAGGTAATCTTAAAAGATTTAATTTCTCCTAATCGCTTATTCTATCGTGACAATCGAAGCTATTTCAACATATTAATTGATGATAGTATTCGGAAATGGATACTACGAGTGTATTTCAATGAAAACAGAAACTATATCGTTTTAAATAATGCATCAAATGATAAGGAACGTACGATGATAGATTTCCAACAACCGATTGATCTTATAGATTTTAGAGAGCAAATTATTGAAACTGCTAGGCAATATGCGTAATCATTTATTTAATAAAAAAGCTACTAGTCGTGACTAGTAGCTTTTTTCATTCACTTACCTCTCTAAATTGGAAGTTAGTAAACTAACTCTATTTTACAATTAGTAGTATAGTCGGAATTCTAAAATACGAACATATGTGCTATAATTTAATTGTAATAGTTTGGTAACTCAAGGGTGGTTGGCTCACTCCTCTTTTAGATTGGGGGTGAGGCCTATGACAGTATATGAAGCATTAATGTTTGCAGTAGCATTCGCGGCATTGATTGTATCAATACTTTCATCAATCCATAAAAAATAACCCATCCTTGAGTTGAGAGCTCGATGGGTTACTGTACCAAAGGGCCAATCCCCCTTGAAGGGATCGACTATTATGTTTGACTACTTGATGCTGTAACATCAGGTAGTCTTTTTTAAAATTACGCTATTTCTCCCTTTATTATACAAGAAGTTTATGGTTTGAACAAGAATGTAACCAATAATGACCTTGTTATTTAAACATAGTTACCCCACTTTAACTATCAATATTTGCAGTTGCTTTCGCGACATTAATCGTATCAACATTTTCATTTAACCATAAAAAATAACCCACCTTTGAGTTGTCGCCTCAGATAGGTTACTTTACCAATATAAATAGAATAACCCATCCTTGAGATGGGTCTCTTTTACTGTAATTAATTCACCTGTGGGCTATATTAATCTTATCGTTTCAGTATTCCTTCCATTTCCTTAACAATATTTTGACATGCCTCATAGAATAACAGCTGATCGATTGTATACAGACAAATTTGTGCACCTTTGTCAATTGCTGCTTTGACATTACTTAACGTTGCATCTGGCCAGGGAACTGCGTTTACTGGAATTCCTGTCCTCTTTGAAACTTCTAATACTTTTTCATATGCCTCCATGACAAATGGATGATCCCAATCCACTTCTTCCCCTGGTTTTGCAAGCGATTGAGCCAAATCTCCACGGCCAAACGAGACTGCATCTACACCAGGTTTCAATTCTGCAAAAATTTCTTCTACATTGTCGATGGCTTCCTTGTCTTCAAGTACTGCCATTAACATTGTTTCACTTGAATGATGCTTTAAATATTCATCCCACCCTTTTGTCGAATAACTGGCGGAGCGAATCGAAGAACACGAGCCAAGGTTTCCTTCCGGAGGATATCGAACAGCACTTACCGCCTTACGTGCATCTTCCCTATTTTTAATATGAGGAACGGAGATTGCTTGAGCCCCTGCCTCTATAGCATGCATGATTGTTATAGGGTTTAAATCAGGAACTTTGACTAATGTAGTAAGCCCAACCGCATCTGCAGCACGTATACAATGTTCCATTGTTTCAGGATTAATCCGTGTATGCTCCATATCTAACTTATAAAAATCAAATCCCGCATATCCAATAATCTCTATTAATGATGGATTACTCGTATAAACCTCCATACCTAAAGCTACTCTTCCATTCCTTATAGCTTCTAAAATCCGGTTTTGTTTAGGGCGAAACGCCATGGTTCAGTTCCTCCTTTTAAATCCTCATTGTTTTAAAGAGGTTATTCTAAGTTAAAGCTACAATCTACAATTTAAAAAGCTCTCTCATATCACTTTCTGTTTCTAAATTAATAACACGATCCCAAATTACTTTACTTGTTTTATTATTTATAATTCCGTTAGTTAATGACATGAATTTGTTATATACGTCAATGTCTTTCGAAGAATTCCCTATACGTCCGTAAATCTTTTCGCACTTTCCTGTTAGTAATTCTCCATTTTTTAATTCAATTGATACCTCTGCTAATAAATTTCTAGAACTTATATCTGAATCTATTTCTAAACTTACTAGTTTTTCTAACATTCTCACTTTTGTATTTGCTAATGCTTCATCATTAAAACTTTCTATGTTTGCGTTTCCTGCTATCAAGTATGTTGCAACTGTAAAAGGCAGAGAAAATTTTGCTGATAACTTTTTATTCTCAGCTATATACATCAACCTTTGAGGCCGTTTATTACTGCCTTTAATTTTGATGCTCTTAATGTCATTCGGATTAAGTAATACCTCAGATTTATATGGTGGAAATTCTTCATGTTGTAATCTAAAATTCAAAGCATCTGCGATGGCTTCTAGACTGGGGTGAATGACACCACATGATGCGTGAAATTTAAAATGATTATTCATTATTCCAAAATCAATACCTAAACGATCTGTTAAAACCTCAGAGTTGAAGTTTTCCCCCAATATTTTTCCAAATGTATCACTTAATGCACTATCATATCCTGTAAACCCACTTTCAACTAAATCTTTAACAATAAAAGCAATTGGTCCAGCTATGGATGCGAAAACACTTGCAATTGTAGAGCCCTTCAAACAAGGGTCATACGATGTCCCAAGTGGTAATCCCGCCGCAATATTAATGCCATGGCGAAATTGTTCTGCATCCCACCCAAGTAATTTTCCAATTGCAACAACAGCCCCTATATGACCAGTATTACCATGAGGATACACTTCTTCTCGTAGTTCAGTAGCTTTTTGCACTCTATAATGTGCCTCATAACCTAAAATAAAGGCCTCAAGGAACTCAGATCCTGACTTCCCCAAATATTGTGACATAGCTAAAGCTGGCGGCAAAACATGTAAAGCAGGGTGCCCACTTGGCGGTGTTCCCTCATCTAGCTCAACAAAACAGATTGCTGTTGCATTTGCTAAGGCTGCCTTAGAGATATCGTTAGTTTTAGGAAAGCCACTTTTTAATATAGTAACGTCTCCCTCTTTAGGTAACCTTTCATAAAGCTGTTGCATTTCAGACTCAACTGACCCACTAATTGCCACACCTAACGTATCTGCTATCGTTAGCTTTGCTCTTTCAACTACCTCATTAGGAATATCTACTAACTGTGTTTCAGCTAAGAAATTAGATAATACCCTTGAATGTTGAATATCGATATTTCCCCCTATTTCTACTGTCATATTTTGCTCCCCCTTACTAGTTGCTGGAGTATTTTAGAAACACCGTAACTACTAAAGTATGAGTATTAGTTACGGTGCAAGTATATTGTTGAAAATTCTCTTAACTAATATTTCTTACTTCTGAGACTAAGCCTTTACACCTTTACTTCCCCTTCTCGCAAATAGGAACCATCCTAAACCGAGTGAAACAATCCCCATTCCAAACATCATTATTAATGGTAATACCATCCCTTGTAGTAACAGAAGCGGAAGTAATGCAACGAAAAACTTTAGCCATGCCGTAAGTCCTGAAGCAACACCCAATGCTTCTGCTGCACTACTTTTGGAATCAGGGTCTATTGTTCTAACTAACATAAGAGCAACTCCTGCATGTCCAGTTCCTGCGCCAAAAATCGCCATTGCCTTTTCGAACCATTCTGTTGAACAAAACTTTTTACAGAAATATAGTGCAATAAATATTGTTAAAACAACCATTATTATTGAATAAATCATAAGTGGGACAAAGAAAGTTGTTGCTAGCTCTATACTTATTGTCGCAATAGCTGTTAAAATAACAATTTCTAACAATAAACCATTTATACTGTTTATCGTTTTCTTGTCAACATATACATCTAATTTAGTTAAAACCATGAGTGGCCAAATAATCATCGCACCAACCATTCCATAAGTTAACTCTGGTAATACACTGAGAAATGGTAAAATTAATGTGAGGGACTGAATTAGAACTTTACCCAAGAACATTGCTACTAGAATCAAACCAAATTGAAGTGCTAGGCCATTAATACTCATTGAAGTTACTTTTTCTGTCCCTATACTCTTTTGCTGTTCTTTAGGTAGGCTCCCACCGTAAAACCAATTCGGGCGTGACTTAGCATCTTGTATATACTTTGCCCACCCCTTACGAACACCATAGTTTATAATGATCATTCCGATTACTACTCCACTTATTAAACCTATTGTTGCTAAAATCATACCGATTCCAAGATTACCTTCAATTCCAAGGTCTGCAAAAACTGCACCTGCAGCACCCGCTGTTCCATGTCCTCCAAAGAATGAGAATACGCCCATAACACCCCAGCCTTCTGGTAACAATGGCCAGAAGATAATAAAAGCAGCACCAATTAAAATACCTACTCCAGCTTGTAATCCATATACACCAAGCGAAACTAATGTATAATCCATATATGATTTCGCTTTTTCAAAGTTTAGGCTAATACCGAGTATGAGTGCAGTCATAATTATATTAATAAGTACACCGGAAAATTGTGAAAATGAACTGGGTAATTCAACCCACCCTAACACTTGTTGTCCACTAATTAATGCAATTACACCTCCAATAACTGATGCCGGTAAGAATATTTTCTGCAATGGCTTTATCAATTCCCTAAGAATAAAGCCAATGATTAAGAAAACTCCTATAATAACTAAATCCCCTTGCAAACTACTCAATGTCATTTCCAATTGCATCTCTCCCCATTTTAAAAGTCTAAGACACACCCCTTGAACAAGGTTAAGACTAACTGATGTTAATTAACCTGATATACTTAGTTTTAAAATTATCTTTATCGACTTTGGATATATCTCTATATTATTTAAGAAAACGCTTCCACCTTATTGAAAATTTATTGATTTACTTCTGTTTTATTCTCTATAAAGACTCTCGTTGTACCCCATATTTAATCTCTTGACTTCGTACTAACTGCTCATCTGTAATATCATTCAGTTCCTCAAAAGACATTAGCCCTTCATAATGTTCCGCTGTGCCTTTTTCCTTCAAATAATCTAGTGCGAGTTCGATTCCTCTTGCAGCAGCAAACATAGTAGTCAACGGTACACTTACACGTGCAACTCCTAAATCTTCAAATTCTTTTACGGTTAGATCCGGAGTTACCCCACCTTCTTTCATATTTATACTAATAGGTGCTTTAATTTCTTTTACTAAGCGTTTAATAATTTCCACTGATGGAGGACTTGAAATATAAATCATGTCTGCTCCTGCCTCTACATAGGCATTTCCTCGTTTAATTGCATCCTCTACACTTGTAACACCAACTGCATCCGTTCTAGCATTAATGATGAAATCTGGATGTACTTTATGATCTACGGCCGCTTTTATCTTCCCAACCATTTCATCCAATGAAATGAGAGCTTTTCCCTCCAAATTACCACAGATTTTAGGAAACACTTGGTCTTCAAGGTTTACTCCAGCTGCTCCTGCTAGTCCTAATTGGCGAACTGTCCAAGCTGTGTTTACTGCATTTCCATAACCTGTATCAGCATCTGTCATCACAGGTATGTTAACTGCGTTTACAATATTTCTTGTTATCATAAAAATATCTGTTAGGTTTGTAAAACTTGCGTCTGTCATTCCTAGATATGATGCACTAACGCCGAACCCTGAAACCTGTACGGCATCAAAACCTGCCCTTTCTATCAATCTAGCGGATAAGGCATCGTATGCTCCTGGCATTACTAATATTTTATTACTTTTAATAAGCTCTTTTAGCTTCATTGCTGGGTGTTTCATTGTCTCTCCTTCCCCCTATCAAAAAGTAAAACGTAATGTTCAAACGTATTTTATCACCACCCCATTTTCTGAATTTTGTGTTATTTCACATTTTATCACCGTCAATCACTTGAATCTATGGTACAATTGTGCTCAAAAGTGAAATGGATTTTAGAAATCTTTTGTACATTACGCACAATGGAGGAAATCTAATGATTACTGTTGAGGAATCTTTACTTTTACCAGAATTAAGTAGTATTACTGTGCGTTCCGGTCAAGGTGGATTGTCACGGAGAATTCGTTGGACACATATAATGGGGGGCAATAAAATCGGGCACTTTTTAGAAGGTGGAGAGCTTCTCTTAACGAGTGGAAAAGGATGGCCAGACGATCCAATTCTTGAAGAAAAACTACTTCATTCACTCTTAAATCACCAAATATCCGGCATCATTTTCGCTACGGGGCACTATCTAAAGGACTGTCCTCCTGCTGCATTAGAGTTCGGTGAGTTCCATGACATACCCATTTTAGAAATGCCATTTGATGTTCCATTTGTTAAAATCTCAAAAGCGATTAATCAACTCATTATGAATAAGCAATTTTGGAAGAATGAATTAATGAACTCTATCTCCCCCGGCCTTACTAAACAATTAACATCTTTTACAGATATTAAAGAGACTTGCGATTTTATAGCAAATTATTTAAAATGCCCTATAATATTAACGACATTTGATCAAAAGATCCTAACAACTGCAATTCCTGTAGATTATCAAGAACCTTTCAATCCTTCTCGCCAAGTAAAAATGATGTCTAATCAACTAAACAATACTATCTCTGAAGAAAAATCAATTAAATCGTTTCCGAATATAGTTCGTGTATCAAATCCTGAATTTCCAAATTCAGTTGCTGTTCAATTACTTATAGGTAACGAAATATGGGGTATACTTTGGCTACTTAATTTAGGACAAGCTAAAGATCAATCAAACCAGCAGTTGATTCTTGAATACTTTAGTTCAATATTAATAGACATTTTTGTACAACAAAAGCAATTAGAGGCCAAGGAAAAATTAGCACAATTAGAAATGTTGGAATTCCTTATTGAAAAAACGGAAATCGATTTAAACGATGCGGATGTAAAGTTGAGAAATCTGGGGTTTTATCATAATAAACAGTGGATAATGGGAATAGTCCTTCCAGATTTGAATAATCAATCCATCTCTTCGAAGGAAATAACCCAAGTACGTGATGCCTACAAAAGTTGGCTAGGAGCGAATGAAGAAGTAAGTGGTTTTTGTCAGTTCTATAAACAACAATTGATTCTATTAATCTCTTCAGATTTTGATAATCTTCTATTGAAACAGTATTTGAATGAACTGCATTCATACTTAATAGAAAACACACAGATACCAAATATATCAATTCTGTTTGGTGGAATTAAAACAGAATGGAAATCATTGAATCAGAGTTATAACGATATAAAGTCTCTAATGTCCATAGTTAAGACCATTTGCTATAAGGAAGGTGTATATTTCTCAGATGAATTACGTCGAGAAATGCTTCTTTATCAAGGATTTAATCGTCATCAAGCGATTGAACTACGTAAAGCGATTCTTCCAGCCGAATTTTTCACTGAACGTGGAGAGGTTTTTTACGAAACATTAAAGTGTCTTGCATTAAATAACTTTAATAGAGAAAAAACCTCTGAAATTCTACATATCCATCGCAATACATTACGTTATCGAATTGAAAAAATTGAAGAACTTTTACAATGCCGTCTATCTACATCTAGATCTCAGTTTTGGGTTCAGGTTGCACTTGACCTCGAGGCACTCGCTACTTAGATTTGATAATAATAGATTTCACAATATTTAAGGTATTTTATGCAGATGAAAAATAATGGTGGCTGCCTCACTCCTTTTTAAGGGAGGGCAGACTAAGAACGCCACTTCCTGTGGAAACACCCGCATGACCCACATCGTGTGGGCCACTTTTGACAGTATTTGATGCATTAATGTTTACGTTACATTTGCAACATTAATTGTAACGGTACTTACGTCAAATCATAAAAAATAACCCATCCTTGAGTTGACAGCCTTAGATGGGTTACTATACCTTATTTGGCCAATCCCCTTGTAGGGACCGACTATTATATTTGACTACTTGATGTTGGTGCATCCGGTAGTCTTTTTTACTTTACGTAATTTCTACCTTTATTATACAAGAATTTTATGGTTTTCTCAAGAACGTCTCCTATAAGGTCACTTCAAAAAAAACAACCCATCCTTGAGTGTGCAGGCACGGATGAGCGGCTATTCATTATTCATTCACCAGACTGGATGATTGACCTGATTTCCCCTTCTTTTTAGGAGATCAATGCCTCTAATTCAACCAATCTATTTTAGACAATCTTTTTATACAAAACCTGATCAGCAGCAGCATGCTTATGTATAAACTCTAATGTAACTTCATTAAATTCAACTGGCTTCTCAATATTACACACATGTCCACACTTATCAATGAGATGTAACTCCGAAAATTCTTCATTTTTTACATATGCGTTAATTCCCTTTAGGAACATGTGGTCTTCATTCCCACTGATATATAATTTCGGAATTTTATTATTTAAACCCTTTAGCTGATTGTATAATTTGTAAGCGTCTCTTGCGACAAGTGCCCAGCGATGGTAGGCTTTTTTGCTTAATTTCTTTGCTTCTCTTATAAAAATCTTTCTAGAAGTCTTGTGATTACTCTTAGGCATTAAGATAAAGGCAAAAGCCACATATGGTACCTTATATGGAAGGAGATTTCGTACACCTTTCATTAAAGTGGGTCTACCAATAATTTCTCCCCATGTTCTCCATTTTGCAACAGCACCTGCTAAAACCATAGATTTTATTCTTTTTGGATAATGGATTGCTATGTACTGCATCAAAATTGTCCCTAATGACACTCCTACAAAATGGGCAGTCTCTATGTTTTCTTTATTTAATATATCTATTACTAGATGACTTGTAGCTAGTAATGTACTAGTTTCTTTTTTCGATAGATCATTTGATTCACCATGTCCTGGTAAATCAATTAATAGCAGATTGTATTTTTCCTTAAAGAGTGGAATTTGTTTTTTGAAAATACTACAGTTTCCACCAAGACCATGAAAGAATACTATCCATTCTTTACTAGTCAGATTAGGAATCACTTCGTAATATAATTGTTGTTGTGTTTGGCCAAGTAAATCGGAATCTCTAGCTGTAAAATTCAATATAATATTCTCCTTAGTCATTCTTAGATAGTCCTATAAATAACACTATCACATTACTAATGGTAGATATATTGATAAATAAATTTTTACTTATATAAGTTTTAGAAACAGTTAAAATTATTAGTAAATTGTTCATAATTTTCAGTTGTTTTGTTGGTTCTAGCTTTACTACATACCAACCGCGCTAGAGCCTCATTTAATCTCGTTATAATTTTTGTGCTCTAGTAATTCACCGAACGCTTCTCGTATCATAAGACGGTTGCGTACTACTCTTAAGTGATAATTTTTCAAGTTATAACCCTCCCCCTTCCGTTCATTGCTCCATAGTAATTTATCATTTTGTTCATAATTCATTTGTTTGCTCAATATAACCACCCCATTTTCATATGTATACGCTACAATTATTCTCATTTATTAGCTAAGGATCTTTCAAACTGTTTCCCTATCAACTCTTTTAATATTTATCATTTGTATTCCAATCAATTACTTCAAAAGAGTTAAACTCTTCATGTTTTTTCAATAAAATATTTCTCATTTCTTTTATGTCTAAATATAATGGTTGTTGAACTTATTTTTAGGTAGTTTTCCGTTTATGAAAGTTGAATTACCAGGGTCAACATGTAGAATTACACATCTATATTTTTTATCCCCGTGTAAGCAATAAAATGCCCACCTGTGAGGTGGGCATTTCAGATTGTCGACAAAAGGTCATCAAAATGCTTTTCATTTTGAAGACCTT
>NZ_JPVN01000076.1 GCF_000772945.1 Ureibacillus manganicus DSM 26584 | reverse complement strand
GTGCGGCTGGATCACCTCCTTTCTAAGGATATTTAACGGAATTTAAGCCCTTGGCTTAAAACATTAACGTTTTGTGTTCAGTTTTGAAGGTTCATCACAATCTTCTATACGGGCCTATAGCTCAGCTGGTTAGAGCGCACGCCTGATAAGCGTGAGGTCGATGGTTCAAGTCCATTTAGGCCCACCATATAATTCATATACCTATTTAGGGGCCTTAGCTCAGCTGGGAGAGCGCCTGCCTTGCACGCAGGAGGTCAGCGGTTCGATCCCGCTAGGCTCCACCAATAAACCAAATTATTGTTCTTTGAAAACTGGATAAAACGACATTGATAATAAGCAATTAGTT
>NZ_JPVN01000075.1 GCF_000772945.1 Ureibacillus manganicus DSM 26584 | reverse complement strand
TCCAATTTACGATCGACAAAACTGCGCCAATCATCACAGAGGTTGAAGACGGCAAGCATTATCAAAGTGTAGCCCCAGTCTTTAATGAAGGAACGGCTATCTTAACGATGGATGGTGGACCAGGTACTGAATTTGTATCTGGCACTGATATTACAGATAACGGTCAATATACGCTTGAAGTAACAGATACTGCAGGAAACAAAACAACTGTAAAGTTTACAGTGGATAATCAAGCCCCTGTCATTAGTGGTGTAGTAGATGGAGAAATCCGAAACAGCCAGTTCGTCCCAACCTTTAATGAAGGAACAGGACGAATTTCAATGGATAATGGGGAATTCAAAGAGTTTATTTCAGGCTCCACTGTAAGTGATGAAGG
>NZ_JPVN01000074.1 GCF_000772945.1 Ureibacillus manganicus DSM 26584 | reverse complement strand
ATCGAGTAGGAGACTAGCCATTATTTGGCTAGTCGACCTCTCACACCACCGTGCATACGGTTCCGTACACGGCGGTTCAATAACTTAAGTATCTTTGCTCATATAGATTATTTGGGTCTTTTATTCCCCACTTAATGAGCGTATTTATTTTAATTGCTTTTTGTAAGGTTTCGCTTCTTGAGACTCTCCAATATCCCTTACGGGAATTTGCTACTTTCCAGGCTTCCTCATGATGGATACCTAATCTTCTAAGTTGGTAATATTTCGTTTTAGTTTTCTTCCATCTTTTCCAGATAAGTTGTCTTAATCGGTGATTTAGCCACATTCCAATATCTTTAATGAACTTTTTCATAAAGCTAATGCCATAGTAATTTATCC
>NZ_JPVN01000073.1 GCF_000772945.1 Ureibacillus manganicus DSM 26584 | reverse complement strand
CTGTCGGTTTTCAAGACCGATCCCTTCAGCCACTTGGGTACGCCTCCGTTTTATATCTCTAATTGGTGGACCTTGCAGGACTCGAACCTGCGACCGGACGGTTATGAGCCGTCTGCTCTAACCAACTGAGCTAAAGGTCCAGTTGGTGGCGGCAGAGGGGATCGAACCCCCGACCTTACGGGTATGAACCGTACGCTCTAGCCAGCTGAGCTACGCCGCCAAAATTAAGACTATTTTATATTGGTGGAGCCTAGCGGGATCGAACCGCTGACCTCCTGCGTGCAAGGCAGGCGCTCTCCCAGCTGAGCTAAGGCCCCAATACTTTACTACTTTACTATGGTCGAGAAGACAGGATTCGAACCTGCGACCCCTTGGTCCCAAACCA
>NZ_JPVN01000072.1 GCF_000772945.1 Ureibacillus manganicus DSM 26584 | reverse complement strand
CCGATCCGCCGCTGCATGAAATGAGTATGCAAACTGCTTAGTCCTTTCATCTTTTACATAGTAGCCACTTTCAGGATCCGTTGTACTCTCTTTAATTTCCTTCATCTCATCTTTTTCAAATTTATCTGCTGAGAATGGTTTCTTTCCGCGATTAATTCTATCTTGATTTAATTCTTCTTGAAGTTTAGCTTCATATGCACGTGTCTCTTTACGTACCATTTTCTTTTCAAATTTACGTTTATTCGCACTCGCTTTGACATGAGTTGAATCGATGAAAACATGGTCAGCACTTAGTAAACCTTTATCCGCAATTTCTTTGAGTATGCGATAGAAAATCTGTTCAAAGATATCAGTATCTTGAAAACGACGTTCATAATTTTTACCGAAGGTAGAAA
>NZ_JPVN01000071.1 GCF_000772945.1 Ureibacillus manganicus DSM 26584 | reverse complement strand
AATTAAACTTGAACGCTTACAATGTCTTTATCCAGTTTTGAGAGAACGAGATTAAATTATTTTAATAAAACACTTGAAAGTCAAATTAAAAGTGTTATAATAAATCTTGTCTCAAATTAATAGGTCTAGTGATAATGGCAAAGAGGTCACACCCGTTCCCATACCGAACACGGAAGTTAAGCTCTTTAGCGCCGATGGTAGTTGGAGGCTTCCTCCTGCGAGAGTAGGACGTTGCTAGGCTTTATACCCAGGAGGATTAGCTCAGCTGGGAGAGCACCTGCCTTACAAGCAGGGGGTCGGCGGTTCGAGCCCGTCATCCTCCACCATAATATTACAATGCCGGCTTAGCTCAATTGGTAGAGCAACTGACTTGTAATCAGTAGGTTGAGGGTTCAAGTCCTTT
>NZ_JPVN01000069.1 GCF_000772945.1 Ureibacillus manganicus DSM 26584 | reverse complement strand
GTTTATCCTGTGCTGTTATTGCACATGGTGCAACTGCCCGTCGCACGTAAAAAGCACCACTGAGTAATCAGTGGTGTCCTGTTGCATAGAGATCGTCTACCTCTCAGAGGGTGTGCCCCCCATCTACCATCGACGCTAAGCTCGAAGCGCGATGACCGGCGGATTTCTGCGTCACCTGCGTCGCTGCGGTACTCATGTACATAGTACATTCCGTTACTCACTCCTTGATTCCTTGAAATTCTTGGTCCTCCCACTTCTCGAATCGTTACTTATATTATTTTTTGTTATGTATTTAATATTTGTTTCTCAAAACGCGCCGAACCTTTGGTTCATTATGATAGTTGGGTATAAAAAAACACCACTGAATAATCAGCGGTGTCATTTGCGAAGCGACGTCCTACTCTCACAGGGGGAAGCCCCCAACTACCATC
>NZ_JPVN01000067.1 GCF_000772945.1 Ureibacillus manganicus DSM 26584 | reverse complement strand
CCTTTTCTTTGACTAGGATGCTTGTGAATCATAGCTACACGAAGTCGTCTTCTTATATATCCATCAATTGCTAGGAGTTCATTTTTTAAATGTGTTATAGAAACAGCGACTTTTCATACCATACTTTCTGTTTTCCTCAACGGCTTTCCAAATGGTTAAAAAGTAGTTAACTTTTCCTCGAATGATTGGATTCAAACGGTTCACCCAAACTTCTTGACTGAACGTCAGATATTTCTTAGTCTTTTCTTTAACTTTCAATTTGAAGTCTTTCCAAGTTTCTTTCTTAGGGTGTGCAAGATAGTAAGGACTACCGTCCTTTTTCCTTCTTCTCCAATGCCCAAAAGTAAAACCTAGAAAATCAAAATCATCATGGCGAAAATCAATAATGCGTGTTTTCTTCACAGAAATTTCTAATCCTAATTCACCAAGTTTCTTCCTGGTAGCTTGTTCAGCTTTCATGATGTTTTCTTTTGTTTGTGC
>NZ_JPVN01000006.1 GCF_000772945.1 Ureibacillus manganicus DSM 26584 | reverse complement strand
GACTTTCACCACCAAGTTATAAGCCCATGCCGAGCGCACAAAAAATAGAGAAAGCATCATTCGCTTTCTCTAATCTCTATCTTGCATCCAACTTTTAAGTTCATCTACCTTTAACGGTTGAGAGAAATAGTAGCCTTGGATATTAGGTATTTCATCAAATCCAAGAGAGGTAATAAATCTGAATTGCTCATCAGTTTCTACCCCTTCAACAACCACTTTTAAATTTAAAGAGTGACACAATTTAATAATCGCTTTTAAAACAGCTGAATCTTTTTCCGAAATCGGTACCCCATCAACAAAGGATTTATCAATTTTCACTGTGGAAATTGGCATTGTTTTTAAATATGACAATGATGATAATCCTGTTCCAAAATCATCAAGAGCTACTGACACACCCATTTCAATAAACTTGTCTATTGCTGCGATTGCATTATCAATGTAATGAATGACACTGGTCTCTGTAATTTCAAACTCGATATAACGGCTTTTTAAATTATACGTTGCAAGATTTCCCTTCACCACTTGTAGCAATCGAGGCGACGTTACATAGGATCCTGGAATATTAATCGAAACATGTGAAAACTGTATATCATCCTCAAGGAATTTGACTATTTGCTCACAAACTTTTTGAATAACCCAATCAGTCACATCGAATATTTTCCCTTTGTCTTCTAATATAGGGATAAATAGTCCTGGTGAGATCATTCCAAAAGTAGGATGATTCCATCGAATTAGTGCCTCAAGACCCGCTACCTCTTTTGAACTGGAACTGATTTTTGGTTGATACACTAAAAACAATTCATTGTTTTTCATAGCATAGTCAATATCATCAACTATTTGTCTTTCAAAATTATACTTATGAACTTCAGGATTAAATTCAATAACCTGATAGTTTGACTCATTGGAGGAATACTCTAGTACTGCCATACTATTAGCAAACAATTCCTCCACATTCGTCTTTCCATTTGAACGGGAAAACGCACCGACAGCACCAATTGTTATCGGATAGTCTTCAATGACTAAAGGTTCTTTTAGGCATTCTAGCACTTTTTGAATCGAAAATTTCGTTTTTTCAACTTGTTGAATCCCTGTATTAATGATTGCAAAACGGTTCCATTCAATTCTATATACTTTTGCCTGTGGACCCTTCAAATCATGAAAAGAGTCTTTCAATCTCTTAATAATTTCGTCGCCAAAAGAATATCCGTATGCACTAATCCAATTCTCTAAATGCATTAGTTGAATAATGGCTACACTTTCTGCAACCTTTGTATTTTTTAAATCTTTTTCAAACTGTCGTTGATTTGGCAATCTCGTAATGGCATCGAAATAATTTAACCGATAATCTGCGTATCGGCCTAACAAGCTCGTTAAACCTGATAATGCAAACAAACAAAATATTCCAACGGTTACTATAATAATGAGTAACGTCATATCCATAATATGCATCTCATGTGTATGAGTTTGTGTGGAAGAATCCTCTATGTAAAAAACGACAGAAAACATCCCTACATAATGCATACTTGCAATGGCAAATCCCATTAAAATAGAAAATAGTACCCTAATTAAATAATTGCCCTTATGTAATTTAGTAAAGATTAAGATCGCCACATAAGAAACAATTATGGCTATAGCAATTGATGCAAGGAATATTGACGGTTTATAGTAATACTTAGCTTCCATATCCATAGCAGACATTCCAATATAATGCATAGCAGAAATCCCAAGTCCCATCACGACTCCATTTCTAATGGATGCAAGATGTGTTTGTTTTTCTTTATTAGCAAAATAAAAGGCTATGAAGGATGCGAAAATGGCTGGTAGAACGGAAATTATCGTAAGTGATACATTATACTTCATTGGGATTGGTAACATAAATGCACTCATTCCGATAAAGTGCATTGACCAAATCCCTAAACCCATTGCAATAGATGCAAGAAACATCCAAAACAATTCGTTAAATAATAGATTTCGTTTCACTCTTTGGTTCAAAATCAACGCTGTGTATGAAGCTGCACAAGCAATAATGATTGATAATACAACAATAGGAACTGAGTATTGCCCTTCTAATATTGTTATATTCTCTGAACTCGGTACTGAAAACATATATAACAACCTTTAACATTTAGATTTAACTATCTTTTAAGATTAACTGAAAGAGTTTCTCTAAATTATACTAAATATATAGTATACAAAAACACTTTGTTAGGGCTTTCAATTGATAAAGATTAATTATTCCTACATTTATATTCACATTAATTTACTAGAATTAAAAAAGGACTGATCTCTCAGTCCTTGATTTTCACATAAATTAAGTTACCTTTTCTTATCGCCATGCAAAATTACCAAGCTGCGACCATGCCATCAGTTCTTGACTCTGTTCCCCCTGCAAGTACACCTGTTTCAGGGTTTCTCCATATAATCTGTCCTCGTCCAAACCCACCCGTATCAGGCATCACTTCAATTTCATGACCCTTTCGTTGTAAAGCCTGAACTAGATAATTTGGAAACTCTGGTTCAACTTGAACTTTCTTCCCACTAATCCACTGCCATCTCGGGGCATCAAGTGCCGCTTGCGGATTTAATAAGAAGTCAATGGTGCTCGAAATTACTTGGAAATGTCCTTGTGGTTGCATAAACCCACCCATGACTCCAAATGGTCCCACTGCTTCTTCCCCTTTTGTTAAGAAACCTGGAATGATCGTATGATATGTGCGTTTCTTTGGCTTCAGGAAATTTGGATGATTTTTATCTAATGAGAAATCTGCTCCTCTATTTTGTAAAGCGATTCCTGTATCAGGGATAACAATTCCGGATCCAAAGCCTTTGTAGTTACTTTGAATAAAGGACACCATATTACCTTCACTGTCTGCTGTCGCTAGGTAAACCGTTCCTCCTGCCACAAGCTCTAAAGGTTTTGGTTCAATCGCTACTTCTCCAATTTCTTTTACACGTTTTAATGCATGCTCTTTAGACAATAAATACTCCGTACTAATTGGCATATCAGCTTGCTCTGTAATATAGGACTTCCCGTCGACAAAT
This sequence comes from Ureibacillus manganicus DSM 26584, assembly GCF_000772945.1. Classification (GTDB taxonomy): domain Bacteria; phylum Bacillota; class Bacilli; order Bacillales_A; family Planococcaceae; genus Ureibacillus; species Ureibacillus manganicus. Next base: position 198,267 of record NZ_JPVN01000006.1, on the reverse strand, counting down.
GCGAGTTTCGTAGATTCAATTTGTTGATGAATAGTCTCAACTGATTGCCATCTAGGAGGATCCATTTGTTCATAATTATTTAATGCCATTAAAGCAATCATCCCTTGACCATTTGGAGGAATCTCCCACACATCATAGCCACGGTAATTCGTTGAAATTGGTTTCACCCACTCCACTTCATAGGCTGCTAAATCCGATTTCCTTAGGAAGCCACCATGCTGAATCATGAAGTTCTCGATTCTATCAGCCAATTCCCCTTCATAAAAACTTCTAGCATCTGTTTCACCAATTTTCCGCAATGTTTCTGCGAGATCCTTTGAACGCCAAATTTCTCCGATTTCAGGTGCTCGTCCATCAATACAGAACGTTTCAAACCAAGCTTCAAATTCTTTTCCTGTTTGTTTTTTATATGCTTCATATGCCCTTTGCCAATACTTACCTAAAATCGGCGATACAGGATACCCCTCTTCCGCATATCGAATGGCAGGTTCTAATGTTTCACTTAAAGAAAGTTTTCCAAACCTCTTAGAAAGTGCAGCCCATGCTGCTGGAACACCCGGAACTGTTATCGGTAAAAGCCCCATGTTAGGCATCTGGTCGTGACCAAGTGCCTTTACTGCATCAGCAGTTAAACTTTCTGGGGAAGGTCCTGAAGCATTCAAACCGTAAAGCGCTCCCTTTACCCAAACAATAGCAAAGGCATCACCACCAATTCCATTTGATGTAGGTTCCACAACCGTTAAAGCTGCTGCCGTTGCAATAGCTGCATCAATGGCATTTCCACCCTTTTTTAAGATTTCAAGTCCAACTTGTGCTGCAAGTGGCTGAGATGTTGCCACCATTCCGTTTTTGGCAAAAATGGTATTACGCTTTGCTGCAAATGGATGATATAAATAATCCATTTCCCCACTCCCTTTCATTTTTCAGAATTAAAATTTAAAAGATTTATAATAAATTTCATATTTCTAAATATTAAGAATATTTTACCATAAAGTTACAGAAAATGTATGGATTGTTCTAGAAATTTATCTTTTTTTGATAATGAGTAAAAGTAGTAGAGTTCAGTTTATTTAAGTGGTTATTATTAATTATAGAATTATAAAAGATTACTCATCTCTAGTTATTAAAATGACAAAACTAAAAAACCCAGCACTAAGGCTGGGCTTGTTTACATTATTATTCACTTCACCTGGAATTGCTTCACTTCACTATTCAATCCATCAGCTAATTGTTCTAAATTATTTGCCCTAATAAGAATTCCTTTCATTGATGCATTAGATTCCTCGATTGAAGCAGTTGTTTCTTCTACACCAGATACGACCGTTTCAGAAATCGTTGCAATATCCTCAACCGCTTGATTGATCACTTGAGAGGTTTTTGTAATATTCCCTAGATTTCCTGAAATGTTCTCAAGCTTGTTTACCATACTAACAACGGATGTTTGAATCTTATGAAACGCTTCGCCAGTCGTTTGAATTTGATTACTTCCTTCTTCTACAAGGCCATATCCAGCTTCTAAAGATTGTGCAACGATTTTTGTTTCGGATTGAATGTTTTCAGCAATCTTCCGAATATCTTGTACCGAATTTGACACTTGTTCGGCTAGTTTTCGCACTTCTTCTGCCACAACAGCAAATCCTTTTCCATGTTCTCCAGCTCTAGCAGCTTCAATCGATGCGTTTAAAGCTAATAAATTCGTTTGATCTGCAATGGATTGGATTACTACAACTAATGAGGATATTTCATTTGTTTGAACGTTCAATTCTTGAACCCGTTTAACAGCTTCACTTACCGTTTGATTTATCAATTGCATCTTTTGCATTGAAGTATCCATTAGGTGACTGCCTTCAATTGTGAATTCTTGAATCTCCTTTGAATCTACTGAAGCTTCCATCCCGTAATCATTTGCTTCAGATATTTTCTGCGCAAAGGTATTCATTTCATTTGTTAATGAAGATAACGAGTCTGATTGCTTTTCCATATTAGAAGCAAGTTCCTGCATTGTTACTGCAATTTGTGAGTTTGCAAGTTGAACTTCATGGGATACAACCGTTAATGCTTCGCTTTGGCTATCTACTGAATCTGATGCCTTAGATATGTTATGAATCATATTTTTTAAATTTTGTTGCATTGTATTTACTGCATTTGCCAATGCACCTATTTCGTCAGAACGTTTCACTTCAATGTTCTCAGTCAAATTACCTTTACCGACGATTTCCACTTGTTTTGTTAAACTCTTTAAAGGCTTGATCATGTAGTAAATGACAAAGGAAACAATAATACTACTTATTAAAACAATCGCAATAATGAGGATAAGCAAGTTTCGTAGACTTGAAAACATTTTATCGTAGACACTTGTTACATCAATATCAGCGCCAATTAGCCCTATCACTTCTCCAGATTCAGACTTAATTGGATAATAGGCAGATACCATGCCGCCCCACTCATCTGTGTAGGACATTTCTATTTGCATAGCACCTTCTTCAAATGTATTGACTATTGCTTCAAATTCCTCAATATTTTCTTCTTTATCTCCTAACTTTGATGCACTATCATCCTCAAGGGGTAGACCATCAACCATATAATAATATTCATATGTATCGTTCACTTTTTCACGAGACATGGTATAAAGATAACTTAAACCACCTGTTTCTCTTATATCATTTAGTTGTTCTCTTAGTTCGATGTAATACCCTGTTTCACCTGAATTCAAAGTAATTTCATTATACTTATCCAGGTCTATAACATTTACTGCATTTTGAACAATCGAACCAGCTGTTTGACTAACCGACTCCTCTACTAATTTCATGCTCGAAAATAAACTAATTGATGTGATTGTAATACTAATAAGTAGAATAATAGATGTTAATATAACAATCAGTTTAGTTCTTATACTTTTTTTCATATGAACAGTTCCCCCAAAAACATTTGTTAAGCATCCCTATGGTTCTTTTTACCCAGAACCAAGCTAATACGAACTAATTATAACAGACTAGATTGAGGAAAATAAAACCAAAATACTCATAAATTTGAAAAACCCAATTATTTTTAAAATATGATTCATGACAACGGCGAGATCGAAGTATTAACAGTAGAAACAATGGTTACAATAGATAAAGTTCAAGACCTAATTGAGAAATTGAAATACAAAAAACGATGTTTTTTTATCTATATTTTTTTCTATTAGGTCCTAATAGTTATCATTCTCTTTGTTCGTAGAAAGTTATTAAAATACTAAGGAAATTAATTATTACGCTTTCTCGTACCTTAACCCAAGGATCTATCTCCAAAGTATACTTTCTATATTGTTCATACAATATACACATACAATTAGTTGACAAAAGTCGACATCTACTAGAGAATTATAACTATATTAGAATTATTATTATTAAACTATATGGAGGTTTTTTATTATGTCATTAATCGGAAAAGAAATTTTACCATTCCAAGCACAAGCTTACAAAAACGGAGAGTTCATCTCAGTTTCAGACCAAGATTTAAAAGGTAAATGGAGCATTGTTTGTTTCTACCCAGCAGACTTTACTTTCGTATGCCCAACTGAACTTGAAGATCTACAAAACCAATATCCAGCATTACAAGAATTAGGTGTTGAAGTATATTCAGTGTCAACTGATACACACTTCGTACACAAAGCATGGCACGATTCTTCAGAAGCAATCGGCAAAATTACTTACACAATGATTGGTGACCCATCACACGTTATTTCTCGTAACTTCGACGTATTAATCGAAGAAGAAGGTGTTGCAGACCGCGGAACTTTCATCATCGATCCAGATGGCGTAGTTCAAGCAATGGAAATTAACGCTGGTGGTATTGGCCGTGACGCTAGTACTCTAATTAACAAAGTTAAAGCAGCACAATACGTGCGTAAAAACCCAGGTGAAGTTTGCCCAGCTAAATGGGAAGAAGGCGGCGAAACTCTTAAACCTAGCCTTGACCTTGTAGGTAAAATTTAAGGAGCGATATTAATGGCACTCGATGCAGAAATTAGATCACAATTAAGTCAGTACCTACAGCTGCTTGAGAACGATATCGTCCTTAAAGTTAGTACAGGTACTGATAAAGCTTCAGAGGAGATGCTAGCTCTAGTGAATGAGCTAGCTTCTCTTTCATCAAAAATCACAGTAGAAAAAGTAGAACTAGAAAGAACACCAAGCTTTAGTGTAAACCGTGTTGGTGAAGATACAGGTATCGTATTTGCAGGTGTTCCACTAGGTCATGAATTTACATCTTTAGTATTAGCACTACTTCAAGTTAGTGGCCGAACTCCAAAAGTGGATCAAAGTATCATCGATCAAATTAAAGCAATTGAAGGTGTTTACAACTTTGAAACATACGTTAGCTTAACTTGCCATAACTGTCCGGAAGTTGTACAAGCTCTTAATATTATGAGTGTGCTTAACCCGAACATTAAACACACGATGGTAGATGGTGCTGTATTCAAGGAAGAAGTTGAAGCTAAAGATATTTTAGCTGTACCAGCTGCTTTCTTAAACGGTGAGGAATTTGGTAACGGTCGTATGACGGTAGATGAAATTCTTGCTAAATTAGGCTCAGGTCTTAAAGCAGAAGACTTTTCTAATAAAGAACCTTACGATGTTCTTGTTGTTGGTGGCGGCCCTGCTGGTGCTAGTGCAGCAATTTATGCAGCGCGTAAAGGTATCCGTACAGGAATTGTTGCTGAACGTTTTGGTGGTCAAATTTTAGATACACTTTCTATCGAAAACTTTATTAGTGTAAAAGAAACAGAAGGACCAAAACTTGCGCAAGCTTTAGAAGAACATGTAAAGCAATACAACGTAGATATTATGAATCTACAACGTGCAACACGTTTAGAAAAGAAAGATCTTGTTGAAATTGAATTAGAAAACGGTGCAGTTCTTAAGAGTAAATCTGTTATTCTAGCAACTGGTGCTCGCTGGAGAAACATTAACGTTCCTGGTGAAGCAGAGTTTAAGAACAAAGGTGTAGCTTACTGCCCTCACTGTGACGGTCCTCTATTTGCAGGAAAAGACGTTGCAGTAATCGGTGGAGGAAACTCTGGCGTTGAGGCTGCAATTGACCTTGCAGGAATTGTAAATCATGTTACGGTTATTGAATACAACGATGGTCTAAAAGCAGACGAAGTATTACAAAATCGTTTACATACTCTTCCAAATGTAACTGTTGTAACTAATGCTCAAACGAAAGAGATTACAGGTACTGATAAAGTGAATGGTCTTACATATGTAGATCGAGTATCAGGTGAAGAAAAACATATCGAATTAGCTGGTGTGTTTGTTCAAATCGGTCTTGTACCAAACACAGAATGGTTAGAAGGTACTCTTGAACGTTCTCGTTTCGGTGAAATCATTGTTGACAAGCGTGGTGCTACTACAATTCCTGGCGTATTTGCTGCAGGTGACTGTACTGACAGTGCTTATAAGCAAATTATCATCTCCATGGGATCTGGTGCAACTGCTTCATTAGCGTCGTTTGATTATTTAATTCGTAACTAATATAGAAAAAACACTATCCATTTCATTCTAAGGGATAGTGTTTTTTTAATTAGACATAGATTTGATTTTTTCCACGGTTTTTTGCTTCATAGAGAGCAATATCCGCGAGGTGGAATAACTCTTGGAAGGATGTAATTTTACCTTTTTGATTATCTGCTACACCCATACTAACCGTAATTGAGAAAGACTCGCCGCCATTATTAATTTTTATATTACGTATTGCTTCGTCAATTTGCATAGCTTTGTTCTTCCCTTCTTCAAGAGATTGACCATTTGTGATGATGACAAATTCATCTCCACCAAATCGCCCAATGATTTCATCTTTTTGCAAGATATCTTCACAAGCTTTGCAAACTTGTTTAATCACTTCATCACCAAATAAATGTCCATACTCATCGTTAAACAACTTAAAATCATCTATATCAATTATGATACAAACAATGTTTTCTTGTTTATCAGATGCTTGATTTAATAATTCACTAACCTTGCTCTCCAGATAATTACGATTGAATACCCCTGTTAAAAAGTCAGTATTTGCCTTCTTTTCAAATGACCTGATGCTATGCTTCACTTCAAGCTTTAAAGCAGTTAATGCAAGTTCTCTGTCATTTATATCCTCCAGCAATTTAATATATTCCTTTTGCACGATATATCCTTTTTCTATATCATTCATGAGGTCACATAGCTTTATTCTTTCTTCTTGAATGGTCTTTAATAGATACAAATCATTATAACTTTCGACAAGTTGTTTCGAATTTGTATAAGCATCAAATGCTTCCTGATATAATTCTAGCTTTGCATGCCACATGCCCAGTAAATCATAGTATTGAGATTTTTCTCTAATAAATGAATCTAAAATATTGGAACGAGTAATCTCATCCATTATTCTTTTAGACTCTACAAATTTTTGAAGCCCAATATAGGATTTAGCCATATTTAACTTAACTCTTGTTTCTAAAATTTCACTTTTTGGTTTATGTAACTTTGCCATTTCTAATCCCAAGTTGGCCATCTCTAGCGCTTGTTCAAAATTTTCCTCCACTAAGAATAGATGGCTTAAATTGCTATATCCATTGCTAACAATATTGTACTTATGTATTTTCTTTCCTATATCAATTGTTCGATATAGTGTTTCTTTTGCTTTTGTATAATCCTTTTGAAATTCATAAAGCAAAAATCGAACATTATAAAAGCTTAACCAATCCACATCGTCTCCATATTGAAGACATACCTCACTGTATGAATCGATACTTTGAAAAGCTTCTTCCATATCTCCAATACAATAAAATGATGCTGCTTTATTTAAATGCGCAATTAGAACTGATTTATAATCATTACATTCCAAACCGAGTTTAAGAAGCTCCTGACTTGTTTCAATCGTTTCTTTATATTTCCCTTCTGCTCTTAGTGAGGTAACACGTTGTTGCAATAATTTTAATTCTTCTAATTCCATACAATACACCCAACTCTTACTTGTTAATGAAATATCAAACTATGCAAAAATATAATTATTTCACTCAATTTTCTACTAATTTATCTTTAGTATATAACAAAATAACAAAATCGTAAGTTTTAGTCATTAAATTCTTAAGAAATGTTTACTATTTGGTCTTCTATTAATATTGTTGAATAATTTTTTAAGTACATATTTTATATACGTGCTTTTTATTATCTATTTTAAATCACCCGCTCTATTATCCTTGCACCAATAGTTAAATGGCATCTTAACCTATATATAACATATAATTAATTGGTAGGATAATGTGTAAAGGAGCCGATAGTTATGATCATTGTAACAACTGAAAAGATACCAAATTATGAGGTAAAAGAAGTTTTAGGACCTGTCTTTGGACTAACAGTTCGAGCAAGAGGTCTTGGAAAAGATATCGTTGCATCATTAAAAGGGTTAATTGGTGGGGAGATCAATCAATACACAGAAATGCTTGAGGATGCAAGAAAGCAAGCAATTGATCGAATGGTAAAAAATGCAACAACAATGGGCGCAAATGCCATTATTATGATGCGCTTTGACTCTGGAGAAATCGGTCAAAACATGAGTGAAATTATCGCCTATGGAACTGCGGTTATCGTAGAGAAGGTATAAGCTATGGAGTGGATTTTCGGAATCTATGGCATCTCTTTTATTATCTTTCTTATTTTAGTTTTTGGATCGTGGTTCATTTGGGATCAACGTTTTTCAAAAAAACATGGACAACAAGTACCTCCTGGATTCAGACGAACAAATGAAGTCTCTATTGACCCAACCACTAAGAAAAGACTCGTCGTTTATTTCAACCAAGAAACGGGCGAACGATTTTATAAAGAAGAATGAACTTAAATAGTGTGAGTGCCTAGCACTCACACTATTTTACCTTCTACCACCAAACATACTTAGCAGCGAGCCTACTTGCCTCATTATATTAATCCCCTGTGTGATTGTTCCCATATGTCCTGCGATAGAATTTAGTTGTTCTGGTAATCGGGATGGAGGTCGCCTGTTTGGAGCTTGATTTGGTCCTGGCATTGGAGCTTGGTTTGGCCCTGCCATTGGAGCTTGGTTGGGTCCTGGCATTCCATTGGGATGAAAATACGCTTCGTCCTGTCTTCTCATCTGATTTTGGTAATAGTAGACTTCTTCTTGTCTTCTTCTATGATCAGGGTAAATATACCCTTCTCCCCTTCCCCTCGTAGGGTTTGGATAATATTCGTCCTGCCTTCTCACCTGATACGGATTATAGTAGCCTTCATACTGTCTTGCCATTTCACTAGGGTAAAAATAAGCTTCATCTTGTCTTCTATTTGGTACAGCTGACCCATTCCTCTGTGAATTCATTTGATAACGTGGTCCGTTCCCATAAGGATAGTACACCATATACATTCACCACCTATCGGCATAAATTTCTTCAAATTAGTATATGGTCGGATTCTCTAATAACTTAGACGTTTATTACTTAATTACACTTGTTCTTTTCATAACAAAATTCGAGTTATAAAACTTTCGACAACAACAAAATGAATATTACGACTTATAACTTTTAGTTTAACAACAATTTTGTCAATCAGGTTGACAAAAAACTCAAGTGGAAAATACATGGGATTTAGGAATAATGAGGATTTATTAAAATATGCATTTCTGTATAATTTATTGCAATAAAATAATAAACTTTTTACTATATTCGACAAATCATTAGACTACAATACTTACATTGTATACTTGGTTTACAAATAACTTACCATACGATGTTATAAATCTAATTTTGAATCAGAATTTAAGGTTAACCTTTTTAAATTGTTTTCTATAGTTGAATAGTAAATAAAATAATCGCTATTCTGTAGCTTCGAAAATCACTACGATAACATTTTAGTCAACCTAATTGACAAAAAAACCGCATTAAGAACATATAAAATTAGCTTTTGTCCTTATTTTTGTATTTTGTTAATCTTCGTTACAAATATCTTAGTAAAATATCTAAATTGACACTTTCTTATCGACAAAACGACAACATGCTATCTTCAATTTCGTAAACTAAGTTGACATAAAATTAATTTTAGTATTACTAATCTTCTAACTTAGAGACATTTTTATATTTCCCTACTATTATAAATTCAGCTAAACAGCACTGCATAAATGAGATTGCAATCTTTTACATGCTTCGACCTAAACAGTAGAGAGGAATCCTTAAAAAATGTTTCTATTCTCCCATAACAAACTTTTATATTGGACATTTGATTTCAATTTCAGTCAATTAAACAAGTCCATCGTTACATCAAGCTATAAAAGAATTAATAATATCTTTACCAACACTGCTCTATTAATTAAAATTAATTCATCAACTTAAAGGGAGCTAAAATATGGAAAAAGGATTAATAATTGTCCTTAACGGTGTCTCAAGTTCAGGCAAATCTTCGTTAGCTAAGGAACTAACAAAACTACTACCTGATTATTTTTCTTTTAGCATAGATGACTATGATCTTGTAATTGAAAAAATGGAAGATCGGGAGAATAATCGACTGATTCCCATTGAAACAGAGTATTTTTATTATAAAAATGTAGCAATGTTTGCAGACAAAGGTGTAAATTTGATACTTGATCAAATCATTCATGATTCCAAAACAAAGCATACGTTTTATGAAACTTTAAGGGACTATTCTATACTTTTAGTTGGGGTACACTGTTCTTCCGAAGAACTAAATCGTAGAGAGCAATTAAGAGGTGATCGCCGCATCGGGCTAGCGACTTCACAGCTTGAATTTGTTCATAAGCAAGAAGTATATGATATTGAGGTAAATACAACGGTTGAACCATTATCCATTTGTGCACAAAAAATCGTTGAGCGTTTAAAGAATCCGAATCCTTTCACAGGATTTAACGAATCACATAAAACTTTTAATAGATAATTCAAAAACCCGCCTTGCTTCCCAAAAATAAAATTAAGGCGGGTAAATTATATAACTGTCGATTTAATTACTTAATAACTCATCAATCCACTTTTGAACTTTTAATCCTTCTTCAAACGGCACCGTCAGAACTTCTTCACCACTCAATAATCCACAACACGAGTCAATTAGTGACAATGGTTTTACATCTGGTATCACTTGAACTTCTTCCTGTCCAACTTCACTCACCCAAAGCTCAGACCAATTGCGGATCGTCATCACCTTTGCTGTACCAAATACCTTAAATTCAAGTCGCTCCTTCTGTCCAATTCCCGATAATCCATTCAATAAAACAGGTATACCGGATGTCGTTTTCGCTAATGCTGATACACCAGTTTCACAGTGTTCTACATCTTCAGGATAAGATACTTCATGAGAAAGGATCGTTAAATCACCAAATAAATAGTGCATTACTTGTAAATAATGCGGGAAGACCTCACGAATGAACCCACCTTGTTCACGTGTTGCAATCCAAGGATTTTGTTGCCAAGGGCGTGGCCAAACAGGAAAATATGTGTGAAGCTCAATTCTTACAATCTCTCCAAGTTCATCTTCTCTTAATGCTTCCTTCAATTGATGAACAACAGGGCTATACATCATAGGAAAATGCATAGCTGTATGAACCTCTGCCTTTGTCGCTGATGCAACCATCTTCTCTCCGTCTTCCACATTATGAGCTAGCGGTTTTTCAGAAAGAATATTTAATCCATGTTTTGCCGCCTGTTCCGCTAAACTAGCATGACTCACAGGTGGTGTCCCTATATACACCCAATCTGGTTTCGTTTCAAAAAGTGCATCAACAGATTGAGCTACCGGTAGTTCATATTTAGTAGCCACTTCTTGTAATCTCGCTTTATTTTCATCATAGATTGAGATAATCTCACATGTTTCACTATTTAATAGTTGATTAATAATTCTTTCTCCTACTACTCCAACTCCAATTAGAGCAAATGATGTTTTTCTCATATAACTTCTCCCTTCACCTTTTGCGATTACTAGTATAAATAATTAAAGCCATTAATCTTATTATGTAGCTTTTTAACGAATATCTCTATCATTATTCTAAATATTTGCAATAAAAATCTTAATATTTAAATATATTGAAAGCGTTTGCATTTTTGTCGGAAATGTGGCATGATAGATTCATAGGGAAATTTGTCGAAAACGTGAACTTCCCTACGAAAGCTAAATATATAATTATGGGGGAAATAATTATGATATATGCAAATCCAAATACAGAAGGATCTTTAGTTCAATTTAAAGAACAATACCAAAACTTTATCGGTGGCGAATGGGTAGCACCAGTTAAAGGTCAATATTTAGATGTAATCTCACCAGTGACAGGGAAAGTATTTACAACTGTACCTCGTTCTTCAGCTGAAGACGTTGAGCTTGCTCTTGACGCAGCACATGCAGCAAAAGACGCTTGGGGTAAAACAACTGTAGCTTACCGTGCACAAATTTTAAATAAAATTGCAGACCGCATTGAAGAAAACTTAGAAATGATCGCAGTTGCTGAAACTTGGGATAATGGTAAAGCAGTTCGCGAAACATTAAATGCAGACTTACCTTTAATCGTGGATCACTTCCGTTACTTCGCAGGAGTTATTCGTGCACAAGAAGGCGGCATCAGTGAAATCAACGGTGATACTGTAGCTTATCACTTCAACGAACCACTAGGTGTAGTTGGACAAATTATTCCTTGGAACTTCCCATTACTAATGGCTGCTTGGAAAATTGCTCCAGCATTAGCTGCAGGTAACTGTATCGTAATGAAACCAGCCGAGCAGACACCAGCTTCTATGTCTGTATTAATCGAGTTAATCCAAGATTTATTACCAAAAGGTGTTTTAAACATCGTTCAAGGTACTGGTCTTGAAGTTGGGAAACCACTTGCTACAAACCCACGTATCGCAAAAATCGCGTTCACTGGTTCAACTGTAGTAGGTCGCTCAATTATGCAATATGCAACAGAAAACATTATTCCTGTAACATTAGAACTTGGTGGTAAATCACCAAATATCTTCTTCCCAGACATTATGGATCAAGATGATGAGTTTTTAGATAAAGCAATCGAAGGTTTCGTATTATTCGCACTTAACTCTGGTGAAATTTGTACAGCTCCAACACGTGCATTAGTACATGAGTCAATCTATGACAAATTCATGGAAAGAGTTATGGAACGTATTAAAGCGATTAAAATCGGTAACCCATTAGACACTGAAACAATGATGGGTGCTCAAGCTTCTAAACAACAATTAGATAAAATCTTATCTTACATTGAAATCGGTAATGAAGAAGGCGCTGAACTTCTAATCGGTGGTCACCAAAACGTATTAGAAGGCGAACTTGCTGAAGGTTACTATGTTGCTCCAACTGTATTCAAAGGTACAAACAACATGCGTATTTTCCAAGAAGAAATCTTTGGTCCAGTATTATCTGTGACAACATTCAAAGACTTCGACGAAGCAATCGAAATTGCTAATGACACAGTATATGGCTTAGGTGCTGGTGTATGGTCTCGCAGTGGCGAAATTGCTTACCGCGCAGGTCGTGCTGTACAAGCTGGTCGTGTTTGGACAAACACTTACCACCAATACCCTGCTCACGCAGCATTCGGTGGATACAAACAATCAGGTATCGGTCGTGAAAACCACTTAATGATGCTTTCACACTACCAACAAACAAAATGTATCCTAGTTGGTTACAACAAAGGATCAATGGGCTTCTTCTAAGATGGAAAAAGTCATCGCAACAGAAGCAGCTACAAAACTGATTCAACAGTTGCAAAGTGTGCACGGTGAACTAATTTTCGTTCATTCTGAAGGTTGCTGCGACGGAACGTCACCGATCTGTATGACAAAGGGTGACTTCTATCTTGGTAGCCGAGATGAACAAATCGGAGAAGTTGTCGGTGTGCCCTACTTTATGCACAACTCAAACTTCTCTTACTGGCAACACTTACAGATCATCATCGATGTGTCAGACGGGATGGGGAATTCATTTTCTCTTGAAAGTACAGAGAATAAATCCTTTATCATACGTGCAAAAGCACTTTAAGACTAACAAAACCTTTCACTCAAATTGAGTGGAGGGTTTTTTGTTTAGATCAGCACCCATCATTTACAATATAAGCCATTTCTAATCTTACTTCTTTATTCTTCACATCATCATTCGTGTATGACATTGTATTGAACCCAATCACCTCGAAGCCATTTTTCAAATAAAATTGAATGGCTGGAAAATTCGATGTCTGCGTTTCTAATGCAATGAGTCTAACTCCTAGTTCAATAGCCCTACTCTTAGCCTGTTCTATTAATCTAGTTCCAATACCACTGTTCTTAAAATCGGGCTTTACATACAAGTCATGAACTAATAACGTATTATTCCACTCCATTTTTTGAATCACCATAACTGCAGCTTCTTGCGCCTCAATTTCTGCAACATAAACTTCCGAACCCTCTTTATAGGGCTCAAAGATTTCTTCTTCCATCTCTTTTACAAATGGTGTCTCAAATGCTCCTTCCACTAGTGAAAAGTTCCATCCATTCTCAGTTTTTTCAGAATGGACTTTGTAATACTTCTTGGAAGTGTATTGAAAAGTTATCTTCTTCCCCACCGGATATTCTTCTAAATATATTTGTCGGATCGACACCATGAGTCTCACTCCTTCTAATCTTCTAAACGCTTTACAGTTTCATAATTTTCAGTCTATTATAATTTGAACACTATTCATAGTTAGAAAGATGAATTCACAAGTCAGATTCGTTAGGAGAAACCCGATGAATTATCCTAAAAATTATATTTTACTTTTATTTGGTTTTGGCGTTTCAAATCTCGGCAATTGGATTTACCTCATTGCATTAAACTTAGCTGTCTGGCATTTAACCCATTCGCCGGCAGCTGTTGCAGGAATATATATAGTTGGACCAATTGCCCGTATTCTTTGTAGTTTTTTTGCAGGATCCATAATTGATCGCTCTAACAAAAAGCAAATTCTGATTTTGACTGATGTCATTCGAGGATTAATCGTTTGTATAATGCCCTTTGTTTCATCAATTTGGTTGATCTATACACTAATATTTCTAGCTAATATGGCTAGTTCATTTTTCGGACCAAGTAGTACTTTTATGATTACAAAAATTGTAGAGGAACAGGACCGTAAACGCTTCAATGCTATTAATAGTATTTTAAGTTCGGGTTCTTTCATGATAGGCCCAGCTTTAGGTGGTACCATCATTGCTTTAAGTAATACGTCTATTGCTATGTGGATTAATGGATTTTCATTTTTCATCTGTGCACTTGCTTTATCTTTTCTTCCTAATATTGAAACAAACCAAAGTAAAGCTAGGCAAGTTATCACATTAGGAATATTGCGGACAGATTTTTTATATGTACTTCGTTTTATTCTTGAAAATCGTTTATTACAGACATTTTTCATTGTCTATTCTCTCGCTTTAATGATCGCACACGCACTAGATTCTCAAGAAATGACCTTTTTAAAAGACCATCTTCTTGTTTCTGATACAATCTACGGAGTTGTTGTAAGTGTTGCAGGAGTAGGAGCAATATTAGGCGGGGCAGCTGCTGCAATCTATGTTAAAAAAATTTCTCTCGTTTCCTATATTGGTGCTGGTTTTTCATTAACTTTATTAAGCTACTTTATTTTTTACATGTCACAAAACCTATCGATAGCAATCATTTCATTCATCGCGCTTGGGTTCTTCATGGCATTTGGAAACACTGGTTATGCGACACTTTATCAAAAGTCTATCCCCACTGAAATAATGGGGAGATTCGGCAGTTCACTTAACCTATTACAAGGCATTCTACAAATCCTTTTTACATTAGTAATTGGACTCATTGCAGAATGGTATTCTGTACAAGCTGTCACAAGCATATTCGCATTTATTGGATTATTACTTGCGATCTATCTTTATATCCATCTTGTTAAACATAGACTCTACTTTCAATCAGGTGAAGTAAAGTAACGATTTCACTCTTACAATATTTTGAAATTCTAAGTTATACTCATTATAGGGAGGCGATTTAATTGAACTTTGTATTTGATATCGACGGAACACTGTGCTTTGATGGCAAGACAATCGACTTGTCCATCATTGAAGCAATAAATGAACTAACAGAGGAAGGGCATGAAATTATTTTTGCGTCTGCAAGACCTATACGAGATTTAATTCCTGTTCTTCCATCGAATTTTAAAAAGAACAAATTAGTTGGCGGTAATGGTTGCTTTGTTTCTGACAACGGAAAAATCACAACTAGCTATTTTGATCCACAATTAGTTGATCAACTGCACAATATAATACATACATATGATCTAGCTTATTTGGCTGACGGAAAAAGGGATTATTCATTTACTGGGAATAAGGATCATCCCATTTATAAGAATATCGACCAGAGCACCGCGCAAAATCGAGAATTAGCGAGTCTATCAAAAATATGCAAATTAGTTTTATTTAACCCACCGGAAGCAATTATAGAGGAAATAAATCAATTACCCGTTACAGTGACGCTATATAAAAATGAAAACGCAGTTGATCTAAGCTCTTTAGGTATAAATAAAGTCTATGGACTCCAGAAATTACAAATTACAGATTTCATCGCCTTTGGAAACGACAGCAACGATCAATGTTTGTTTGAAAATGCTATTTTCAGCGTATGTATCGGTACTAACGATGTGAAAAAATATGCTTCAAAATCTATTAAAAGTGAAGAAGTTGCAACTACTATAAGAGAAATGAAAAATTACTTAGTAGAATCGATAAAATAAATATTAATCATAATAAAAGGGACACCTTCTATATCAAGGCATCCCTTTCATCTTTATTTACTTTACTACTACCATATCATCTTCTTTATCATATGCTTCACTTTCAAAGTGAACTTTTTCAGGCCTTACTACAAACATACTAATTAAAGTCGCAACCGCGAATAAAGCCATGATAACGTATAAAACCATGTCATATGATTGAGTTTTTTCAAGTACGAATGCGCTTAGCTGGTTGCCAGTCAATCCTGCAATTGCCCAAGCAGATAATGCTAATCCATGCACTGTAGAAATACTATCAATTCCAAAGCGGTCAGATAATAATGGTGGTAATGATGAGAACCCACCGCCATAACCAGCGTTAACGATACAAAGTAAAGCGATTATTAGAATCGCGATTGAGTTATTAATTCCATCAAACACTATAGTTAATAAAATCGCTGAAATTGATGAAATAAAGATAATTTTATAGATTGAATTACGGTCTTTTAAGCGGTCTCCCCATGCTGAGAACGCAATACGTCCACCAGCATTGAAAACTGCTGTTAAGGAACTTACTAAACCAATTGCCCCAAAGCCAATGAATGCAAGGATCCCTTTCTCCTGTGCAATTAAAGCTAAACCACATGTAATATTAATATAGAACATCAGCCAAATACCGATAAACGTACGGTTTGTTAACACTTTTCTGTAACTAAAGCTTTGTGCTTGTACACTTTCAACTTCAGATCCTGCAGGTTTCTTTAGTATTAAGTGACCAACAACCATCATCACCAAATAAATTCCCGCCAAAATATAAAACATTGTATATACATTCGAAGCATTAACTAGTATTCCTTCACTGTTTCGTTCACCAAGCAGCTGTTCCATTAAAGGACTTGCGATTACCTTCGCTAATCCAAATCCGGCAACAGCAAGCCCTGTCGCTAACCCTTTTTGCTCTTTAAACCAAAGCATCAACGTTTTTACAGGTGTTAAATAGCCAATTCCAAGACCAATCCCCATTACAACTCCATAAGAAATATAAATTCCTAGTAGGGATTTTTGATAAATAAAGAACCCTGTTCCGGCCATCCCAACGACAAAAAATAGCGCAGAAAGTAACGATGACTTATGTATATCTTTTTCAACAAATTTACCTCCAAAAGCTGCAGACATCCCTAAAACAAAGATGGCGATACTAAATGCCCACTCCACTTGACCAATAGGCTTTCCGATGTAAGTGGCAATATCACCTTTAAATAATGACCAACAGTAAACTGTCCCAATACTACAGTGAATTAATAAAGCAGGAAGTACTGCTCGAATCCACTTGTTCTCAAACATTCCCATATAATATCTCCTTTTTACTTTCACTTTTAAAAAACGAATATTATTAATAAAATTAAATTAAATGTTCGTTTTTTAAACTAAATATTAGCTAAATTCAACTAAATATTAGGTGAAATATTTATATTTACGAAAATTAATAAGTCGATTATATATCATCTTTTTGTACAAATAAATAGTAATGTTATATTTCAATAATTTAAACAATTGCCCCGTCGTCAAAAAATCACAATCTCCTTCTATAAATAGCTATAAATATAGCCGAATTAAAAGGATTGGTTTGCTTCTATTCAAATGTGTTGAAAAACACAATTATATAAACAAATATAAAAATTGTTTACAAATAAACAAACGGTGAGATATTATGTTTATGGAGGTGTTGTATTGAATATTCAAAATTTATCGATAGAGGATTTGGCAAAAGGCTATCAGTTCCAAGACTACGAATATCACTGTTTATTTTGTAGTGAAAAATATCATTCCGATGAAATCTACCCCTACGAGGAAAAGTTACTAACTGCCGAAGGAAGAATGAAAAGGCATATATTATCTCATCACGAATCCCCTTTTCACGCTATTCTTCAGCTAGACAAAAAAACAACTGGTCTAACAGACGTCCAGCTTGAAATGCTACAACATTTCTATGAACAAACACCTGACCAAGAAATTGTAGACAGAAGCAATGTAAAAAGTATTTCTACGGTAAGACAGCATCGTTTCAAATTACGCGAAAAGGAACGACAAGCAAAGTTTTTCTTAGCATTAATGCAGTTTGTTAATGATCCCGAAAAATATATGATTCATAAAGGAGCAAAACAAGTGGATGAGCGATATAGTATCGAACAAGAGGACCGAGAAAAGGTATTAAAAACTTATTTCAAGAGTGGATTAGATGGTGGAATTGATGCAATTCCAAGTAAAGAAAAGAAAAAATTAATAATTCTTCAACATATTTTAAAGAGATTTGAGGTTGGAATATCGTATACAGAAAAGGAAGTCAACACGATCTTAAAAACGGTCAACGCAGATTATGTATCGTTACGACGTCATTTAATTGAGTATGGCTTTATGGATCGAAGTAACGACGGAGCTTCCTATTGGATTAAAGAGTAAAGAATGCCAATTTGAATCTTAGGATAATTCACTTCCCCCCAAAAACTTATAGGGTCAAGAAAGGAATTATGCAATTAATAATAGAATAGTAAAATTGCAAACTTACTATAAAGGGGAAACTACATGTTCTTAAACGCAAAATTAGAAACGGAACGATTAATCATTCGTCCATACCAAATAGATGACATTGATCAAACCTATGCGGTGGTCAGCGAAAAGGATTTCTATCAGTACATACCTGAAGATATTCCAGATTGAGACGGTGTGAGGAAAATTATCGAGTGGTCAATTGCGCAGAATAAGAAGAATACACCGGATAAAATTTATAAATTCAATCTTTCTATCATTCATAAAGAAGATAACCGTATCATTGTATATTGCGGTCTTGGACCTGATGACTTAAATATGGGTGAAATAGAAATTTACTATGGGATTTCCTCTAAATATCGTAAGCAAGGACTTGCTCTTGAAGCTGCAAAAGCAACCATGAAATATGGATTTGAAGTAATTGGTTTAAAGAAGATTATGGCTTTTGCAGATTACAGAAACCTATCTTCTCTTAAACTATTGGAGAATCTTGGCATGAATTATCATTTTCGTATTAGCCATCTCCAGGAAAATTTAAGTGATTTCGAAGGTCAATGTTACTATTCACTTACAGCTGAACAATATTTTAAGACTATGTAATATTAAGGGAGTTTTTGGACAACTTTCTGTGCTTTCCAGAAAAGTTGTCTCATTTAAGTGAGTAAAAGCAAGGGATTCGTACTTTGAACCCCTTACTTTTCATAGCCTTTATAGGTTCATTTTCTTCTTCATTTGATATTGTTCGGTTGTCACCTTTAACCCTTGTTCAATCAGGTAATTCGAAACAGGATTGGAAGCAGAGAAATTAATCGTTGTAATATTAACTTTTTCTTTAGTAATCGTCCCAATAAATTTAGGAATATCCTCTATATTTCCTTTTTCAAGCAATTCCATCTGATGGAGGATAATTCGATCTAGTTTCTTATCTTCATTCCAAACTTTTCGATAAATTGCATAACCAATCGGTTCATTCTTACCATTATAAAAAATCTTCGCTTCTCCCTGTTTTGCGCTCAACCAATTACATTGCCAAGGTACATCTTCTTTGTAAAATGAGAAACTAGGAAGCTGTTCTGGTCTTAGTAATTCATCTTTTACCCCAAGAGATTCACTTATTTTCGATTCATATTCTCCAGTGATAAACAGTAGGTGATCACTAATTTCATAGCCATACTTTTCATATAACTTAATGGCTCTTTCATTTTCTTTTATCACTTCCAATGTGGAGGTATCCACATTTTCCTGTTTATAGATCGCTAATGTTTCCTCCATTAAGCTTCTGGATACACCTTTTCCTCGATAATCTGGTGCAACTCCTGTACCGCCATTCCAAGCTATCTTTTTCCCTTCCACATTTCTAAAACCATTTAACACGATTCCAACCGGTTTGTTATCATCAAAAGCAACAATGGAATGGTTCGGAGATAATCCCTCTCCCACCAGTCGATTCAAAAATACTTCTGCATTCATTTTTATTTGCACAAAATAACCTTCAAAGCCATCATTCCACGCCGTTAGTATTTCATCTAAAGTACACTGAGACAATTTTTTAATCATCATACTCTTTCCCCAATTCTATAAAAACTATTGTACAACTCTAGCAAATTCTTTATATGGATTGTAAATTCCTTCTCCTACACGAAAAAATTCTAGCCTATTGTTCTTTCTGTAAGATAAAAGTAAAAAATGACAGTAAATCTTGAACTGTCATTTTTCTTTTACACTTTTTATATATTTACTTATTACTTTCACAATATTTTCAATGGCCTCTTTGGTAGGTTCATTTAGTTCTTCAAACTTAAATGAAATCGATTGAGCATGAGGATTTATATCAGGACCTGAATTTGTATCTCTTCGAAAAGATGTTAATATCTCCAACTCGTTTTTTAAATCCTCTGGTAAAAGGCGTCTTTCAAATCTCCAATTCACTAAATGTGGCTCTTTTTGCGTAGTACTAATCCCTTCATATTGTATAGCACCTATGCGAATCGCTCGATCTTCAAGTAGCTCATGGTCTAAGAATAATTGCATGGTTTCCTTACTTTTTGCATAAAGTGGATATAGTCCAGCTTCTTTTGCTTTATCCCAAATATAATTAAAAAGCGGTGTAATTTTAAACTCATTCCATAAATCGTACATATCCATTTCCCCTTTGTATAATATGAAAATAAGTAGTTAATCTTTTATATATGTTCGTTTATGCTTTACAATTACCTTCTGCAATAATTTTTTTATTTTCTGCTCGAAAAGCTATACATAAAAGGCTAGTATTTCCTTAAATCAATCGCATTACACATAAAAAGAGAAAACACATGTTTTTGTGTTTTCTCTTTTATATTGTCACTTATTTCTCTACACGTTCGTTAAGACTCTCTAATTCTCTACCCAATAGTTTCGCTAACTCAAGCATACCAAATTTTTGTTCTAGTTCTTCCGCGTCAGAGTTATAGTTTGTATTTGTGTTCACGTCATAAGTATAAACTGCGCCTTCCTCATCTACGATAAACTCAATACCTGCTACATCAATACTGTTCCCTTTTAAGAACTGTTTGTATTTTTCAATAAGTTCAGTACGTTGGTTGTCATAAATTCTGAACTTCATTTGGTCTTTTGGTTCCTCACCTACCGGGCAATATAAATCCCCAATTTGACAAGCATCTGCAGGGCATAATTCAAAGCCTTCAGAAGTATCTACTCTTACAGAGTACACATATTCACCGCCAACAAACTCTACGCGAGTGATTGATGAGTCTGGTGATTTTACATATTCCTGCACAAGTGTGATCCCATCTACCGAATCTTCAAAAGTTGGTTTGTCTAAATGTTCCTGCAGCGCTTCTAAAGAGAAGAATAATTGAACACCTAGCCCTTTTCATGCACGATTATGTTTTGTGATGAAAGGTACTATATTTAGTGCTTTAGCCGCTTCTATAATTTGTTCTTTACCCACAGCTGCAACTGTTTTAGGAACACGGATACCGTATTTCTCTAATTGTGTATATTGTTTTACTTTACTAATTTCAAGACGAAGTGCATTACTTCCGTTTAACACTTTTCGTCCGTAAAATTCTAACCAGTCAATAACAGCAGTCGCAAGTTCTGGTGCATAACGGTGGTTACGTGTGTGCGATGAAGCACTCATACGGTTGTAGAAAATACCTTCTGGTGGTGCTTCGTTTAAATTAACAATCCCTTCGTCTAAATGCCAAGTTTCATAAGGGATATTCAACTCATCTAACCTTTTAGTTAAATGAACTGTCCAATCATCATTTTCGTGAATTACATAGACTTTTTTTGTCATTTACAATCACCTCTTTTTTACATTCTAACATTAACGTACTAAACCAATCAATTTAATAAACATTTAACCATAAAAAACTCTGTAGTTAAATAACTACAGAGTAAAAAGGAAGCTTCTTTGCGCAAACAACTGCTTTGTGTATTAATACATCCTCTTATATCGCTGATGAAGATGATGTTAAAATTGCTTTTCTTCAACAATCTGATCAACTTCATCTAATTGTTGTTTTAACGTCTCCAGATGATCCTTATTTTGTTCTACCATGTCTAAATGTTCATTATGTTCCATCGCATTTTGATATGCATTTTCGGCATGTTCAATCGAATTAAATGCATGCTCTACTGCGATTTCCTGTGGATGTGACATCGCTTGTTTTACCGCGCGATCTGCTCTTTGAACAGAGTTCCCAAATAAAGTACTTGGATGATCCTGTTTCCAACTTTCACTTGAATGTTTCGCCAATTGCCTCATCCCTTCATTCAATTTTCTTGACTTACTATGCATAGTATTCAATGTTTAACATTGAAATATGTAAAGTTCATTTAGCCAATACTTAGTCGAATGAACAATTGATTCTTACACATAATTGAATTATTTTGAATCATACTATTCGTGAAAAATTATCTTCACCCTTTTACTAATTTTGTACGGATTTTATTTGACAAATACTCAACAATTAAAATTAATAAAACTAAACCTATTAAGATGGATCCTACTTGTGTCCATCGATAAGAATTCATAGCGAAAATTAATGGTGCCCCAATTCCACCTGCCCCAACTAAACCTAGTATGGACGCATCGCGCAAATTCATATCGAACCTATAAATAACAATGGATAAAAATAGTGCTGATAATTGAGGAATGATACCAAAACGGATTTTTTCAAACATGTTGCAACCAATAGAAGTCATTGATTCCAGCACACTGCGATCCAAATCTTCAATGACATCCACAAATAATTTAGCTAGCATCCCCACTGACACGAATGCAATAGTTAGTACACCTGTAAACGCTCCAAATCCTGTTACACGGACAAACATCAAACCATAGACAATCGCTGGAATTGTACGTATACAAATTAAAAGCAAGCGCACAATCCAGGCTACTGGTTTTGGTACGATATTGGAAGCTGAAAAAAAAGCTAAAGGTATTGCTATAATAGCTCCAATAATTGTTCCTAAAAAGGCGATAGCCAATGTTTCAATTAATAAATAAGGAATGCCACCTTTAAAATCGGTTAACAATGTCCAATCGGGGTTTAAAATACCTAAAATTATACTTTTAGCAATATCAAGGCCATTTGCTGCCATATTCTCTAAATTGATTGCCGTAGCAGACCAGACGAGCAAACAGAAAATAGTGATAACCGTTATAATCAATGAAATTCGATTTCTCTTTCCATATTGAAGTTGCTGTTCTATTGCGTTCATTCGATCTCTCCTACATTAGTTTCTTCCGACAGTACTCACTAATTGTTTCAATAATAAATACCGTGACGACAAGCATTAATATAATCATGCCTAGGTTCGCATAGTTTCGCCACCCAATGCTTTCATTGATCATTAGTCCAATTCCACCTGCACCTACATATCCTAGAATGGCTGCATAACGAACATTCCCTTCGAAACAAAACAGAGTTGTAGATAAGTAGTTTGGAATCACTTGTGGCATTATGGCATAGCGGAAAGAATACATCGATGTAAGTCCTAAAGATTGCATTGCTTCGTAGGAGTCCATATTGGCGTTCTCAATCTGCTCGTATAGAAGTTTGCCAACATATGAAACGGTGAATAAATAGATGGCAATTGTTCCAGCCATTGTTCCTAAACCGAAAACATACGTTGCTATTAAAGCTACGACTAGTGTTGGTAGTGTTCGTAGAAGACTTAATAAAAACTTCACCACAGTCGTGATTAACCGATTCTTTGTAATATTAGAAGCTGCAAAAAATGCAACAGGAAGTGCACATATAGCCCCAAGAACTGAACCTATTAATGACATCTTAATTGTGTCTAGAAGTGGTTGCCATAAACTTGGCATATATTCCACATTTGGCGGAATCATCTCATCTATGATGACAAATAACCTGTTAATTTGTTTAACAATGACTTCCAATTTAAATTCCGTAATATTGATAGAGACTATCGTAAAAAGCAACAAAACAATGATGATGAGTGGTGTTACTGATCTTTTTTCGACAACCATTTTCCCATTAGGCAACTGGATTTTTTTCGGAGATAGTAGATTCATTGGCACTCGTATCCTCCACTTCTTGACCGCTATATATTAATGAAAGTACCTCATCATTCACATCAGAAGCGTTTCCATCAAACACGATTTCCCCACTACGGATTCCTATAATGCGATCTGCATATGTAAGTGCTAATTCAACATGATGGATATTCATCACCACAGTCATGTTTAGTTCTTTATTAATCTTCCTAAAATCTTCCATTACCAAATTTGCTGTAACAGGGTCAAGAGAAGCAACAGGTTCATCAGCTAAAATAATTTGGGGAGCTTGAGCCAATGTTCTTGCTAAAGCAACACGCTGCTGCTGACCCCCAGATAATTGATCGACACGTACATAGGCTTTATCTAATATGCCGACTTTGTCTAAGGCAGTGAGTGCATTTATTTTTTGTTCCTTCGTAAAAATCCCAGTTATTTTTCTCCAAAATGGTAGATCTGGAACATAGGATACTAGAACATTTTTTAAGACTGTTGTTCGAGTTACTAAATTAAATGATTGGAAAATCATACCAATAGAACGACGGAGTTTTCTAACCCCTTTTCCTTTTAATAGGCGTATATCCATTCCATTTATATAAATAGAACCTTCTGTAATTCCATGCATTCGATTTATGCAGCGAATGAAGGTTGATTTTCCTGCACCGGATAACCCGATGATTGCTACATATTCCCCTTGTTCAATCTTGACGTTAATATTTTTTAAAGCCGTCAAACCGTTGGGATATTGCTTTTCAACATCTATAAATTCAATCATAGTGATCTCCAATCTTTTGTCTGAACTTTCATTTCTATTCGTGAAAAAAGGAGAACATCAAAATTGAATGTCCTCACTTTTTTTATTTCACAACTATTAGATTTGTTTCTTAACTATTGAACAGCTTCTTGTGCTGCACGTTCGTTATCATAGTCAGCATCTTTAGCAATTTGGTAACCTTCATGGTTATAGATACTAATTACTTCTTTACCTTCTGCTGTTTGAGCAATGTTCATGAACGCTTGTTGTAATGATGATTTTAAATCTTCATCCATAATTTCAGAGTTTTTACTTACACTAATTGTATCGTTATAGATCGCAGGCATTACACCTACTACATCTGTTTCTTCCCAGATAGAAGCTTCACGACCAAATTCAGCAGTCCATTTTTCTTCATTATCACGACGTGCATCAGCATATGTCACTAATACATCCGTTTGACCCGCTGCAAGTCGAGCGAAAGCACTACCATATGAATCTACTTGTACAACTTTTGATAAATCTGTAATTGTTTTTCCGAAGTTTTCTTTTAACCATAAAGCTGGGTAAATATACCCTGCTGGTGAAGATGATGACATCACGTTCCAGTTTAATTCATCTATCGAAATCCTGATTTTTCACAATTAGGACTTTCAAAACTAGCTACAATAATTAAGAAAAAACGACAAGAAAAACCCATTATATTAGTTGAAAACGGGGATTTTATTCAAGGAAGTCCATTGGCATTTTTCCATCATAAATTTTCTCATAATGAACCAAATCCAATGATCACTGCAGCGAACGATTTACAGTATGATGCAGCGGTTTTTGGAAATCACGAATTCAACTACGGGCTAGCAACTCTCAAAGACGTGATTGCACAATCCCATTTTCCATGGCTTGCAGCAAATATTTATTACGAAAACAAAGAGCATCTCAGTAAGCCTTACATAATAAAAGAAATAGATGGAATTAGAATAGCAATCCTTGGTGTAACAACACATTTTGTAACACTTTGGGAGGAGCCTTCTAATATTGAAGGACTTCAATTCCATGACGCTTATGAAAGTGCAAAGCATTGGGTACAGTTGATTCGCAAAACTGAAGATATTCATCTCCTTGTAGTTTGTTATCACGGAGGCATTGAGAGAGACCTTGAAACTGGTGACCTTGCTGAAGCTGATACTGGAGAAAATCAGGGGTATAAAATAAGTGAAATAGATGGTATTGATATCCTCATTACCGGACATCAACATAGAGAAATTGCTAAGAAATTTAATGGGAAGTCTGTCATACAGCCTGGAACGAAAGGAACTTGCATGGCTGAAATTGATGTAAAAGTAGAGCTCGATGAAGAATTAAATATAAACAGATTATTTCATGAGCCATCATTAATTTATGTAAATGATTTAACAGAGACGGACGATGAAAGTCTTACCAACGCAATTTCATTGCAAAAAAGATTAGAAAGCTGGCTTGATGAACCGATTGGGACAGTGAGTGGCAATATGTTAATAGAAGATTCATTTCAAGCAAGGTTAGTAGATCATCCTTATGTAGAATTTATAAATAATATCCAATTAGAGATAAGTGGTGCTCAAATTTCAAGTACAGCCCTCTTTCATAATGAAAAAGGCGGGTTTAATTACAGAGTCACAATGAGAGACATCATGAATAACTATATCTATCCAAACACGTTAAAAGTTTTACTTCTAAGCGGAAATGATATTCGACTCGCCTTAGAACAATGTGCAACCTACTTCGCCGTTGCTGACGGAGAGCTCGTTGTAAATCCTGAGTTTTTAATCCCTAAATCTCAACCTTATAACTACGACATGTGGGAAGGCATTGAATATGAATTCACCATATCAAATCCAATTGGACAGCGTGTGACGAAACTTCATTGGAACAACGAACCCATGTCAATGAATGACCAATTTAAAGTAGTGATGAACAGTTACCGTGCAACGGGAGCAGGGAATTTCCCAATGTTTCAAGATAAACCTGTACTAAAAGAAATTCAATCAGACATGATCGAAGTAATAGCTCAATATTTTATTAATCATAAAAAGATTAGTGCCACTTGTAACCAAAATTGGTTTGTAAAGATTTAGTATTCTACTACTCACTTTTAAAAATATCCGCACCTATACATTCTTCAGCCTTAGTTTCCTTTTACTTCGTTAGGTGCGGGTTTCAATTTAGAAAGTATTAAAGATAAATGGTATTTCTCTAAAATTAAGTAAAATCCCGGCAATATAATCTTACATCGAATGGGAGTTATTTAATCTCCCTCACTCATCCATTCCATAAAATTTTTTAATAGAAATTCCTTCCCGACTTCGTTATATACAACCTTCTGGTATTCGCGACCGTTAAAGTTTTTTGTGATACTTTCGATACCGTAACCTTCAGAGTTTTCATTAGTAATTGTAATAACCTTTCCATCTTCATCAATCGTTTCGCTTAGTATTCCCAGATCCTTTAACTTTTTATTAATCATCTGGCCAGTCACTTTTTTGCTAACCTGTGGATCGATTACTGTGTTAATTGCCTTTGCAAATTCATTAACACCAATTTTCCCAGTAGGAAGTTCGACCTTTTCTAGTTGTTCATATGTAATTTTAAATTTTTTTGGTTTTCTTAGTGGGAACTTTTTTTGCTCTATTTGAGTTTCGATATAATCAATGAGGAAATAAAATGTGCGTACAATCTTGGGGTTATTTAAAAAACTCTCATCTTGAATCGGTTTATCTGTTATTGGATCTACACCATTAGCAAGTTTTTCAATCAATACTTTAGTTTCACTTAGTTTTTGTGTATCAATAGTCATATATCCACCTTCTTCCATATCGGCTTTAAAATTAAGGGATTTACATTATTTTCGCACGTTGTAAAAAAGTCTTCCGGTAACATTCCTGAAATGACTTTGAATTCACCTCTTTCAAATCGCACAAGATAACTTTTCTCTTGGTCAGTTTCTTCTGACAGGTAAAGTTCGTGAAACTCCTCAATATGCTTATCTGTAATATGGCAATTGAATAAGTTTGTTGTCGTAAACCCATCTTTTTTTCCTAATACATAAACACCATGACCCTCTAGCTCTTCATCGATAAACTCTTCGAAAAGTTTACCGTCTTCTTTTTCTTCTAATTTGTAGTATCTACTATAGTTATACCCGCACCGTTGACACACAATAAATACTTCATCTGATTTATAATAGTAATCCATTAACGCTATCAATTGGCAATTGGGACATTTTACATTTTCTATAATTGAAGCGATAACTTTCAACCTCCTATTTTCATTTGGATTATTAATCATTTTTCATTTAGAATTTTTAAAAGAAACGTGGGAGATAAGGGTAGTATTGAAGATAACTTCATTTTATTAGATTCCAAATTTTTGTCAAATTCGCTTGGATTTTATAAAGGGGCTAAAATATCGTTTTCGACTCAACTGATATTCAAAAAACCTTTTCAGAGGGGTTATAGGTATTGAAATTAATTGAAAAAATTATTTTCATCTATATTACATAGATGAAATTTTTCATTTTAAAACATAATATTTTCTGATTATTAAATAGTTATTATCGATATCAAATAATTACAAATTAAAAAGTCATCTAAAATATTAAGAAAATGTTAAATTATTATTTTTTTGCTATCCTTGTTTATTTATAAAAAAAAGGCCGAACCCGTTTTTATTGGATTCGACCTACTTTTCGACTCTCTTTCAATGTCTTGCAACCTATATATGAACTTATTTTTTACTTCTTTATACCTACTGTTAAATTATTCAAAAAAAGGAACCTTTGTGCTAAAATTAAATTATAATAGTTTTGGGCTCAAAGGTGGTTGGCTCACTCCAGTAAGTAGAAAGGAGTGGTGCTATGACAGTCTCAGAAGCACTAATGTTGGCAATTTCATTTTCAACATTAGTCATTGCGATCCTGTCTTTTAATGTAAAAAAATAACCCACCTTTGAGTTGGTAGCTCAGATGGGTTAGGTAATTCCTTCTTTTTCTGGAGCCAATCCCTTGTTGGGACCGACTATTATACGGACTGTTTGATGTTGCAGCATCAAGCAGTCTTTTTTATTATTCATTATCTTAACCTTATTATACTATTTTTCGACAGTTTTTACAATATTGTTCCACAATGCATATTTTATGCGCCAATTTCGAGATACATTCCAACAAATTTATTCTTATTATTTTCAACCGGAATCGCAACAGAAGACTATATTTTTCGAAAAGCCGATCCCTTTTTCAAACGATTATCCGCTACTTCAACAATATGATTCACTAAATTTTCTTTTTTTCTCCACCGCATAACTCTCTTTCCTGGATCCATACCGTATTCGGAAACAATATCCTTTAATTGATCTACTTCTAATTGGTTGAGCAAATCAAGAAGCTCACTCTCTCCACATTGTTCTAATAACGTTTCCGGGTTGAAAAGGGCTGCATTTCGCTTTCTGGTAGACTTTTTCGAAGTAGTGCTTGAAGGAAGGGCACTCGTATTTTCATCTGGGCTGATTGTAGATATTGCTCTATCTTTTCTTCTTCCCCGACTTCCACTAATTTGATGAGATTCTTCTTCATTCCCATTGAAAATCCCCCTAACTTTCTCAGCAAATACGTTATTTGTCCGTACTTCTTGCATAATGACTTCAAACAGTTGCGCTAACTGGGTCTCAATTTTCATCTTCGTTCATACCTCTCAACAATTTCCTTTGCAAGGTTATAGAAAGCATTAAATTGACCACTATACCCCCACTTTTGTCGGAACGTTCCATATTCCATTGTGAAGTCTGCAGCACTTGCCATTTGATTATTATCTTTGAACACTGATTGAAACAAAGGGGCATCTATTTCTTTTTCCAGTTTTGCTCGATTAGTTTGGTGAACATTGGAGGTTTCTCTATATTTCGTAATTACAATTCCGAGCGTTTCTATTGGGTAACCGATTTCCCCTGCAAAATCATTCACACGATTAATAATCTGTGGAATGCCATATGTTGAAAGCACATCAGGAATCGTCGGAATAATATAGCCCGTTGCAATGCGAAGGCCATTAAGGGTAATTACACCTAAATTTGGTGGACAGTCAATAATAATATAATCATAGTTATTCATAGTTGGTTGGATTGCTTTCCGTAATATATCGTATGGATTATTCGTATAAAATTTCCCCGGGGGAAGTCTTGTTAAGTCATCTTGGATATTAATTAAATTGAGGCTTGAAGGGATTAAATCTAAATTTTCACATGAAATTATGTTCGAAACATTCTTTTGAACTGTCCTTTTAAGATCAAAGGTAAATTCTTCTGGTTTTAGTGCACTTTCAAATAATCGAGCCATTGTGTAGCCTTGATCATTTAAATCCTTCCACTTATGCTCCCCTATTAGCATTACCGTCGCATTCGTTTGCGGGTCGAGGTCAATGAACAACACCTTTTTCTTAAAATCCGAAGTCAACATTTCTGCTAGTCCTACACTTGTCGTCGTCTTTGCTACGCCACCCTTTAAATTAATAATCGGAATAACAATTGCCAATAAACCCGAGGTCCCCTTTCAAAGAATTATCTTCTATAAAATATATGGCTAGCTTGTAAGACTATGTGCAAATTCCTACTTAAGTAAATTTATTAGTTGGGGTTCGGATTTTAAAAGGAAAAAGTAGATTTCTTGAAGAATAGTTTATTAAATATAAAAATTTAGAACGATTCACCTAGAATTGCAAAGTAAATCTTCTTAAAAAAAGACGATTATAGGGGGCTTTGGATGAAGTATTTTTCAATATTTTTCATTATAGGTGTATTCTTATTTATGTTTATCATTTTTCCGATAATGGATGCCTTAGAAGTTCCAAGCTTAGGTGAACTATTGGGTATGCTTTTTACGAACCACTACCTTTGGACCTTGTTGTTAATTACTTTATTCATTTTAATGATGGGTTATATTGTTTACAGAGGTGTTAAGAAAATTATCCATAGTTAGTTAATATAGGTGTTGAGACTATAAATGAAAACGAAACTAAAAAGTCGATTCCATTTATATACGGAATCGACTTTTATTGTTTGCAGCTATTTTAAGTGGTTTTATTACTAATGTTATGGGAACGGATGTGGTTTCAAATTTAACTCTACCCCGTCTGTAAATTTTCGTAATCTCTCTGATTCTAAGAGTGCTTGTTTTTCATAAGGTACTATTAAAAAACTCGGTGTAACCACTCTTAAAGAGATTAAGTTCAATTCTCTTATATCTTCTGTAGTTAAATCTTTATAATAAATATCAGTTTGTTTTGCAACAGAGCAAACCATCTCCGAAAACGTATATTCTTGCTCAATTGACTCCAAATTCTTCACTTCTATTTCTGGACTGATTACATCTGTTAATACTTGCTCGTCATATCCATTAAAGTAATCATAAACAGATCCTTCGTTTGTCATATCCGCATCTGTATTCGATTGATAAACACTCTTTTCCTGTAAAGTGACATATCCACTTATTGCTTCTTCAATTGACTTTTTTATTGCCTTACGTATATTACGATTGGTAGAAGCTGTCATAAAAAATCCTTTTGAATCCTTTGCCTTGATGACAGTTAAGATGGTAAAGGAATTTATATCAGGTTGAGAGATATCGTAAATTTTAAGGGAATAGTTTAGACCTTCCATTAAAGTAACTAATTTTTTTATTCTTGAAGTATTAATACTTTCCAATGAAATTTCATAATTCACTTTCTTTAATAGCCAAAACAGCATAAACGCATCATTTTCTATACACTCATTTAATGCATTTTCAATTGCATCATTAAAGCTTGGTCCTGATGCTAGTCCCGTTGATACAACATCTCTAAACTTCTTATAATGATTTGGTATTAACAAATATACTGTTTCTATGGGTAAATAAACTTCTTCTCCCGTTATATAGTTATTGGAAAGAACCCAATTACGAGCTTCTTTTTCATCGTATTGTTCAACCTTAATATGGTTTGCATATTGTTCCTTTGTATATCGATTGAATTGCAAAGGAGTTATACATGGATAGTCCAGGTTGTTTTCAGATTGTTCCTTAATACCTGAGGGGTTCATAATACCAGCACAATAGCGCTCGATTGCTTCCCCCACTGCATGAGATTTTGCAACGTGATAATCCATTGAAAAACCTGTGCCAGGAAAAATCCTTTGTTCATATTTTTGTTTTATTATGGCCATATATCGATGAAACTGATTATTCATCACACTAATAGGAACACTCTCTAAAGTATGAATTAAATTACCTTTATACATTAATAGCACCCCTTCTACTTTGTATTAAACTTCACAAACGAGCAACAAATTTATGATCAAACAATCACACTGGCTCTTGCGTTAAAATAGACTGGACCCATATATAGACTCTTATCTGCTATTTCAAATTGAATAAACGGTACATTCTTACCTCTAGCTTGTTCAGAAATTTCATTGAAAAAAATAGTTTCATAAACGAAGTCAAAAGCAAAGATTATATCTGTATTAGAATCTACTTGTGACATTTCTTCTATATGAATGACACGAATGTCGTAGGCATATTTCTCGTAATTAATGCATTGTTGAATTTCTTCTGAAAGGTTTTTCGTAATGATTAAAACACTCTCTATCTCTTTATAATGGAACTTTTTGAGTAGTCCTTGGTTAAATAACCGATTCAAGGTGCTGTTAATAGTGGAAATAGATTGTTTGGATAATCTAGTACAATTTGATTTAGCAGCAACTTTTGCTTCCTTATTCAATCCTTCAACTTTTTTACTTGGCTGATCTTTTAATAATGAAGTTATTTTAGATTGAATGACTAGATTCCCATTATTCATCTTTTTCTCTTTAAGTTTTACAAACATACTCTTCCCTCCATTTCATATAGGAACATTTGATTTTATATTTCTGCAAGTATTAATATCAATCTTGCTTTCTGTTAGTATTAATTATAGGATATTTCAGAAATTTTCAAATCGAACAAACTTTATTGGGGACCCCCATTTAAAGTGGAGTTAATAATCAACTTTGAGGAAAGTGAGACTAGTTTACTCGTTTTTTATGAAAGTTTGACTAAAATACATAGGTTAAAGTGGTAAAAAAATTTGTATTTGTGAAAACATTGAATAGCATTCAACTTCTACCAACTTTATGTAATAATGAGGTTAATTCGGAGGAATTTGGTATGAAAATTGGAGATATTATTAAATTCAAACGAATTGAAAAAGGAATCAGTCAAGAAGAGTTAGCACTCGGCATTTGTACCAATTCCTATTTAAGTCGTATTGAAAATAATCACGTAACACCAGACGAAGAAATCTATCGTTTGCTTCTTGGTAAACTTGGGGCGGACTACGATGAGGTTATCTATGATTCAATTGAAATTGAGAATGATTTAGATGACTGGTATGAACACTTAACAAAGAAAACTCCGTTAAAAAAAGATTTATCTCACTATTTAAATCTTGAGAGTAAGATCAACCAAGGCTTAGTCATTAAATACAAGATCATCTATTCTAGATATTTAATAACACTTCGAGAGTATGCACAAGCGAAAGAAGTCTTGGATGATGTCTACAGTATTTTCTCTAGTTTAAATAGTTATGAAAAGTTCATGTTCATCAATGCCTATGTTGTGTGTTTTATCTTTTTAAATAAAAATGAAGAAGCAATTCAAGTATTTGAAGATTATACACAAGAACACAATCTCAACTTTGGCTCAAAAGAAGAACATGGTACTTTGTATTATCATATTGCCCTTTGCTTTAAACGAGTGCGATTGTACAAACAATGTATTGACTATGCTAAAAAAGCATTAGCTGAATATAGCGACGTTTTCCATTTACAACACATGGTTAAGGCACTTGTTCTATTAGGAATAGCTTATAACAATGTTTATGAATGGGATGTAGCAATTAAATATTATAAACAAGCTCTTAGTATTGTTGAGCAGTTGAACAACTCTTCAAACTCTGACAAATTAATGATTTATAATGATTTAGGCTATTCCAGTGAGTGTCAATATTTATATCATGATGCTATATTGTATTATCAATCTGCTTTAGAGATTTCACCTGAAAACTATAATGTACTATCAAATCTAGCGAGAACTTATTATAAGATTGGGGATTTTAAAGAAGCAAAAGCTTATTTAAATAAGGCTGATCATGTTATGGAGTCAGCAAACCCACCAGAACTATATGTTATTTCAAACAATTTATTAAGCTGTTTATTATTTTCTGAATATAAAGATATGGATGAAATATTTACCATACTAAACACTAATTTTCCACAAGTAATTAAAAATCGTGTATACGAAATAATCATCTTCTTCTCAAAAGAATTTGGTGCTATTTTAGAAAAAAATAAATTTTATAAAAAAAGTAATGAACTTTACAAATATGCCTTTGATGCATATGAAAATCTATTAAAGGGAGGTGAAAAGAACAATGGCTAAAAAAATGAAAAAGTTAGTTCTAGCACTTGCTTTAGTTTCTGGTTTTGCAATTTTTACAGCTTCACCTTCGGAAGCATCAATTTATGAAATCGATCCAGGTCCAATCGTAAAACCAATGAGTGTTGGTGGATACACGTTAGATCGCTAATTTAATAACCTTCTATATTTAACTTTATTTCGTTAAAATGCCACTTTGATCTGAGCCTGCTAAGCTCAGATCCTTTTTTATATTTGCCTGATGATAAATAATTTTCCGTGCTCATTAATATACTTATAAAAATTCTTAAGGGAGCTTCCAATTGAAAATAATTTTAATGCATATTGCGAGAGTGTTCCTAGGTCTTGTATTTTTAGGTGCTGGGATTAATGGATTTGTTGTTGGTTTTGGCTTTGAACCAATTGCACCAACTAGTCCTGCTGCAATGGCTTTGTTCCAGTTTGAATATTTGTTATTTGCAGAAAAAGGGCTTGAGGTTGTTTGTGGAATATTATTGTTGGCCAATCGTTTTGTCGTATTCACACTTGTTGCATTAGCTGCCATTATCGTTAACATTTTATTGCTTCATTTATTTTTAGATTGGTCACTTTTACTATTAGCCATTGCTATGTGTCTTGCTTATGGGTATTTGGTTTATTACTACTGGCATTATTTTAAATACTTATTTGATGTAAAAGCAAAACAGTCATTATAGGCATACTAAAGAAACGCTTGAAAGATGGCTTTCCCCTTTAGGTTATAGCCATCTTCCAAGCGTTTTTATTTAAATCGAAATTTAAATTTTGCTTTTTTCATTAACTAGTTTTTGAAGTTGAATGATGTCTTCTCCTAATTTCTTAATACGTCTATTGATATTTGCGTCATGGATTTCATTTTCCTCATCAAAATGATCATTTAACACATAGACACTGTTATCTGGAACGACCCCTTTTAAGAAAGATAGAATTGGTTTTAGATGATAATCCAATACAAGATAGTGCTTATCTGTTCCCCCTGTTGCAATCAACCCTGTTACTTTATTAAGAAGGGCTTCCACAGGTAAATGATCTAGTAAGTTTTTTAAAGCACCTGTAATGGAGGCTTGGTAAATTGGTGTTCCTATAACAATGCAATCTGCTGCGAGAATAGTATCTACTACCTTTACAGTGTCTGCGTTATAGTAGCTTAGCGGTGTTCCTTTAACAAACTCTACATCATAATCCTTTAAGTCAATCAATTCAATTTCTATATCTGAATCAAAAGATTTAGCAGCTTGTAAAACCTTATGTATTACTGTGTAAGTTTTATACCCGGCCAGAGCACCAGAAATACCAACAAGTTTCATTTTATTTATCTCCTATTATTAGTAGTACATTTAACGTTGTTATCAACTTTAACAATTTAGTTTACTTGGTACACCTTTAACTTATCATTCAACTTCTGATAAACAACTTTCATCTCTCGTTCTGTACTAGCTTCTACCGCTTCTTCTAATTCCATCCACCTAATGTCACTATTCTCATCAGGTTTAATATGAGTTAGATCATTTTCATCGGCTGTGAGTAAATAAGTAACATTTAAATGCACATGTGTTGCCACGTGTTGACCGCGCTTTTCGTGAGCAGGAACCCCTAATATCTCAATAGAATAAATCGCGTCTGTAATAGGTTCTACGTTAACTAACCCCGTTTCTTCCTTCGCCTCTTTTATAGCTACTTGAAGCAGGTCATCGTCTCCATCAGCATGTCCGCCAACCCAAGACCAAGAATCATAAATATTATGGTAAGCCATCAATACTTTTGTATGGTCTTTATTTACTAGCCATGCAGATGCAGTAAAGTGAGCAAATTCATTTTCTCTCGTTAACAAGTTATCAAAAGTATCCATATATCGTAAGATGATTTCCTGGTCCTTTTTCTCTTGTGCGTTATATGGGTTATAATGTTGTATTTGTTCTTTAAGATTCATACGTTACTCCTTTAACAGTGCAAGTTTTAATAGACTTTTTAATGTAACTCTCAATCAATTATACATGAACATAAAAATGAAAGCCTATCCTAAAAGTGGACAGGCATAAATGTTCAATACATTATTTTTTTGAATTAGGGAACTGCCTCCCCATTGTGTGAATAAGAATTTCTATCATTATTACCTATTTGGGTGTATACACATATCGACACTTGTCCTATTATGCCATCAATATTTCACTTTGGTAATTATTTTTGTAGCAGTTTACTTTTTCAGAATAAACCCTGGGTACTGTAGTTTTTTACTCAAATAAAAACTGATAAATAAAATTACGATGGCTACCAACCATTTGTTCTGGTAGTTCATCATTCTTAAAATATTGGACATCTACTGTTTCTGGTGTTTCAAAATGAATTTCACCTTTAGTTTGATCCGTCATAAATACCGCAGTTACAGAGTAAAACTCATCTCCATTTGCACCTTTCACATACGTATCCTCACCCGAAAACACCGCCAATAATCTTAAGCTCTGAATATGTAAACCTGTTTCTTCTAATACTTCTCGAATAGCCACTTGTTCAAAACTTTCTCCAAGATTCATCAATCCACCTGGCAACCCCCATCTACCCTCAGGTCTTTTTTGTAACAATACTTCCCCTTGATTGTTCCGAATAATTACTACAGATCCCGGTAAAATTAAAGGTTTCGTTCCTACGTATTGCCTTAGATATTTATAATATTCCATGAATTCATGTCCCCTTTTATAAAACTACTAGTTCATATTATATTGTTGTTCAATTCATCAACCTTAGCATTTGTCACGAATATATGTATTTAATTCTAACAGTTAAAAGTTAAGTAGCAAGATACGTAAAAACACTAATTAAATGTCCCAGTTAACATGATTTCTTTAGAATAGACTACTATGATACAAAAATTAGAACAAATTATTTTAGAAATGCAGACATTTGCAATGATAAGTCTTATTCGGGGAAATCACTGTGAATATTCTTTCTTTATTGCTGTTCATTTACTCTCGGAATATTTGATAAAAGCTGTTCTAAAAATGGAAAAATTTCATTAGTTATTATAACCCTTTCATACACCTCCCTTTGTCGACCTTCATTAGAAGTGTCGACTCTTTTTGTATTTGCTTTTGAGCTTTCGGGTACATTAGACAAACAGTAATGGTTATTTGAAATATTTCCTTGGAAATAATCGAATTTTGTTGAGTAGGGATAATTGAATGAACTTATTTCATTACTTTTTCCGACAACTTCAATTACATATAGAAACATTTTAGGGACTTTAAAACGCATGGACAATTAAATCCATGCGCTTTTTATGTGTGTTTATTATTATCCAACCGACTTAATAAGCTTAGCAATTCGCTTTCTTTGAGGCTCTGTCATGTATGGTTCTCTTTCACGTAATACTTGAAGAAACTCCTCTTTATTTTCATCATTAACAGCAATGCATGTGCTTTCTGCGTGCTGCGGCACTTCTTTTGTTCTGCATTTTTTTAAATGTTCAATTAAGAAAGGAAATATTCGCTCATTTTTTTCTTTGTTCGATGCAGCTACTTTCGCCAATGTTATTATCCCTTTATCAACCGTGATAACTGAGCCGTTTTTTACAGCAAGTTGAATTTCGTGTAATTGCTTCATAAGCAAATCCGCCTTCAAATGAGCAATGGTTGCTAACGCCTGCATTGCCCCCCAGACCATCCGATTGTCACGACTTCTTAACAACCCGACAAACTTTATTGCATAATCGCTAATTAACTCTGGTTTAACTTGTCCTATCTCATAAGTCACTTTGATACAATCATGACGAATTTTTTTATCTTTGTTAGAAAGGTTATCAATAATTTCTATTATCCCTACTTTGTTTTCTTCACTTGCTAGTTCATGGGCAAGTTCGATATTCGGTTCCTCATCACGGCGATCTAACTGTGAAGCTAATCTGTTTACTATAGTCATTCAAGGCTCCTATTTTTTATATTCTCCAATTTAATCTTTCCCTTTCAGCAGAAAGATTTAAACCAACCAAAAGATCGGATATCAAATGTAAAATGTCTTCATCGAATCCTGGTGCGACAACATAATAATAATTTGCATCACGGATGAATGCTAACCTTTCAACGGTGTTTGCATTGTGCAAAAACTGCTTCATGCTGTTTAAGCGAGCTTGATTCAAAGGATGCTCGAATTGAAACTTTTGTTTACTTGCCTGTGGATTTAAAGTACCTATAATCCCTAAATTATCTAATGTAGAAATAACAGTTTCTTTCTCACGCTTGTCCAGAATTTCTTTCATATAGGTAACGACCTGTTTTTCTTTGGCACTAAATGTTTGTTTTACCCTATTTAATATTGCATGACGTCTTTCTTTCCAATCAGTAGGGGTATCTTGTTCCATTTCCTCAATCAGTTCATTCAATTTTACTTCATCATTAAAATCCCAAATACTCTCTAAAAGTTCTGCATATGGCACAGAGCTTACTAAATCAAAGAAATCACGGATATTTTTCGCAACCAACCGAATTGGTGGATCATTTGTAGGGCTAATACAGATAATTGGCGCTTCTTCCAAGCTATTAACCTTTCCAAATTCCGTTAGAAAAGCAAAATGAATTCCATCACCACCTGTTTCAGCAAAAGGAATGCAATCAACTGGAGTAATTGAATAAGCATATGGCTCATAAATCGGTCTAAGTCCAATCATCTCTAGAGATAATTCATCCTTTTTCAATTCAGCTTCAAGTTTAAACAGTTCTACGATTTCAGTGGGAATTTGATAAGGTGCGTATAGTTTTGCTAAATCTTGGCCCATTATGTGTTCCTCCTTTTCCTAATACTTTATCTATTAACCAACCACCTCATTTTCCCTTCTTCATTTCTAAAAACAATATGAAAATGTAATGTGAACTACACTAGCTCCAATGAATATAATTCCTCATCATAAAAGAGTATTATTAACAACTTTTTACTTTTTCAAATTACGGGTTATTTTGGTGTCACAAAACCGATTGCCACCTCGTTATGAATATGAAATCAATATTAGGAGGTTATTTGTATGGCGAAACAATGGGATGTTGTCATTATTGGAGGAGGATTATCAGGTTTAGTTGGAGCTAATTGTCTAACACAATCGCAACTTTCAGTTTTAGTTATAGAAAAAGGTAAAAAGTTTGGGGGGCGAGCGAGAACAGACAGCATTAACAACCAATTATTTAATATCGGCCCCCATGCACTTTATAAAAAAGGAGAAGCAAAGTCGATTCTAGAACAATTAGGTATTGAACTTCATGGAAAGTCTCCCAAACTAGGTGGTTTATTAATCGATGAGAAAGTCAAATACAGTGCACCCTTCAATCCCATTGGCGTTTTTACAACTTGCTTCTTTAATTGGAAGGAAAGAATGCAGTGGATAAAGGCTCTAGTTAAAATTCTGAACACAAAAACAGATTCAATATCACAACAATCATTCTTACAATGGGTGGAAGGTGTATCCTCATCAAAATCCGTACAAACTGTTCTTTTATCACTTGGCAGATTAGCAACCTATTGTCACGCACCCGCTCATGTGAGTGCAAAAGTTATCGTAACTCAATTAAAAGCCGTTATGAGTGGTGTCATTTATCTAGATGGCGGTTGGCAATCAATGATTGACCAACTTTACAATAAAGCGTTAATGAAAGGTACTGAAGTCCGTTCTCATCAAACAGTGAAACAGATTCTTCCTATGTTTAGTGAAAAAGATACGGCATTTGATATTACACTTGCTAATGGGGAAAGCATTTCCACTAGGAATATCATTTCTACAACCGGACCACGAGAATTACTCAAAATGCTTGGAGAATACGCTCCTTCGGTTATGAAAGATTTTTTCGCCCAAATGGAACCAGTTAAAGGTGCAACATTAGATGTTGCATTAACTAAACTTCCTGACCCATCGAAACTTTTCGCATTGGGTATTCATGCCCCACTTTATTATTCTGTTCACTCAACATATGCTCAGCTTTCCGAACATTCAAACAATGTTATTTTACACGTTTATAAATACCTACAGCCCGATGAACTAGTAGAGGCTAAATCTGTCCAATTAGAACTTGAACAATTTTTAGAAACTATTCAACCCGGTTGGAAACAATACGAAATTACAAGTCGCTTCATCCCATATATTACGGTGAACGAGCGATTACCATTGGTTGGCGATGAATTGCGGTTAGAAAGTTCTAAACCTGCCGTACCGGGACTATATTTATCTGGGGACTGGACTTCGCCTTACTCCATTCTTTCCGAAGCAGCTGTCTCAAGCGCTCAGCAAGCTGCTATTGGAATCATCCAAAAAGAAAAGAGTTGAGACTTTTGCCAATTAGTAATGAAGATTACATGCAATTTAAACCTTTACTATTTTCGATTAGCTATCGAATGTTAGGCTCTATTTCAGAAGCAGAAGACATTGTCCAAGAGACCTTTTTAAAAGCCTATCAAGTAGATATGGAAAATGTAGAGCATAAAAAGGCATAC
The DNA here is from genome assembly GCF_000772945.1 of Ureibacillus manganicus DSM 26584. Classification (GTDB taxonomy): domain Bacteria; phylum Bacillota; class Bacilli; order Bacillales_A; family Planococcaceae; genus Ureibacillus; species Ureibacillus manganicus. The sequence continues at coordinate 157,749 of NZ_JPVN01000006.1, read as the reverse complement.
TTATGCAAGATTGTCACAAATCGAAGTCTGGATGTGCTAAAGTCTGCGCGTTTGAAAAGAGAAAAGTACATTGGGCCCTGGAATCCAGAGCCTCTAGTATTTGAATCCAATGAAGATGATCCATCTGAATTACTTCTCCAAAAAGAAGGGTTAAGTATCGCTTATTTACGCATGATGGAACATCTAACACCTGATGAGCGTGCTGTTCTTTTATTACGTGAAGTATTTGAGTTTTCTTATAAAGAGATAGCTAATATCGTAGAAAAAAGCGAGGATAACTGTCGGAAGATTTTTAGCCGTGCCAAATCTAAAATCTCCCGAATTGAGGATGAAAGTCTCCATTATGAACGGAATAAATCGATTGTTAACCGGTTTATCGAGGCTTTTATGTTGCAGAAAACGGAAGTTCTACTTGAGCTGTTATCTGAAGATGTCACACTCTACTCTGACGGTGGAGGAATCGTTCGTGCAGCGATCCGACCCATTTTTACACTTCAAAATGTTACTGCCTTTATAATCGGTCTCCTAAAGAAAGCGCCGAAAGACTTTACAGTTGAAGTAAGCAATGTGAACGGGCAACCAGCGATTGTCATCTACTTAAACGGCCAACTTAGTAATGTAGTTAGTTTCTTGATCAGGAATGAACGTATTGAGGACATTTACATGACATTAAATCCAAATAAGCTTCCTATTAAAACATTGTAAGTCAGGTGAAGGGCATTTTATAGATCACCAAAGTGAAATGTCCTTCATACCGGCTTTGAACGACAGTTTCTCCACATCGCCTTTCCAAATGTCCCTCAACCTCATATACAAATCAACACCATCACCAGCTACCACAACCCCTCCCCACCTTATCCAATATCTGAAATATTCCAATATCGCTCATATTTCGTTATAATAGAACCTATGCGCTTTGAAATTATGCATGTTACATGCTTTATATATTAGTTATTTAGAAAAGGAGAGTCACAATTGCACTATATTAAAGGAGAAGTTTTAGAAGCAGAAATTCATCGTCTAGATGCAAAGGGTTCGGGACAAGCGGTTGTGCACCGGGAGAAAGATGAGGCAAAACCAAACCAGAAAAGGCTGAAATTGACGATTCCACAAACCTTGCCTGGTGAAAAAGTACAAGCTACTTTAAAATATGGTCAAAAAGGTAGAGTTGTAGCAGCTTTAAATGAAATCATACAACCACACCCAGAACGTATCGGAGCTGAGTGTCCTCATTTCGACCTTTGCGGAGGGTGTGTTTGGCAGCACTGGGAATACTCAGGACAGTTGAAACAAAAAACAGATTACGTTAAAGAAGTTGTTGAAGCACAGGGATTTGACCCTAACCTTGTAAAAGAAACAATCGGTATGGACAACCCTTGGCATTATCGTAATAAAATGGAGTTTACTTTTTCAAAAGATGGCGAACTTGGTTTACACGAACAAGGTAACTTTAGAAATGTCATTTCACTTGAAACTTGCTTAATCGCTCGTGAAGAAATGGTGGAAGCCGCATTAGAAGTTGGACAATGGGCTAAAGATCACAAGCTTCCTGGCTATAACAAAGATGAGCATGAAGGATTACTTCGTCACTTAATGGTACGTCAATCATTTGTTACAGAAGAAATTATGCTTGCCCTATTTGTAACTGAAGCTCCAGAAGGCGAATTAGAAAACGCCGTAAAAGATTTAGTTGCTCGAATTACAGAGAAATTCCCTAAAGTACAAAGCTTATTGTGGCTTGAAAATAGAGACTGGGCAGACAGAACTCAATCAGAAAATACACATGTATTAGCTGGTCGTGACTTTATCTACGATGAAATGTTAGGTTACCGATATCGTCTATGGTTTGATACATTCTTCCAAACAAATCCAACTCAAGCTCAAAAATTAGTTGAATTAGCATTAGAAATGGGTCAACCAAAAGAAACAGAAAGTATGATTGACCTATTCTGTGGTGTAGGTACGTTCTCCCTACCATTTGCTAGCCGAGTTGGTAAGCTTGCAGGAATTGAAATTGTGGAATCATCAATTGAGTCTGCTAAACGTAACGCAAAAGACAATGGATTAGAAAATACGTATTTCTTAGCAAGAGATGCAAGACATGGATTAGTTGAAGTATTAGAAACTTTCGGTATTCCTGATTTATTAGTAGTTGATCCACCACGTTCTGGTGCAGGCGGAAAAGTAATGCGTAGAATTGGCCGTACAAAACCGTCGCGTATTGTCTATGTATCTTGTAACCCAGATACGTTTGCAACAGATATTAAAGAATTAGAGCCATTTGGTTATGAACTTGTAACTGTTCAACCAGTGGATTTATTCCCACACACTGTACATGTTGAATCTGTTGCTTTATTAGTTAGAAAAGAGCACATTTAATGAAATAGGGTTTCGAGCATTGGAGTATTTTTAATCTCCAAGCTCGAAACCCTTTTTAATGGAAAAAGTAGATATAATAGCAAATTAGCCAAATTGCGGGGACAATATTAATCACAATAGAAATACTTCTTTTATTCATATGGAAATTCCAAGCAAATATAGTGCAAACAATCACTGCGATTGGGTAGAGTGTCGTTATTGCAAAAAAGAGCATGTTTTCGAATGTTGGCACTTGCAGTATAGCTGAAAGTGCCATTCCCCAAAAGATTACCCAGAGTACAAATGCAACATAATAAACCATCTGTGTTGTTATTAAATACAGTTTCATTGTTCTCCCCCAAGGAAGTGTAATATCACAAGCTAGTAGCGAAGAATCATAATATACTATACGTTTCACCTTGGACATGTATGTTAAAAATCAATGCATATAAAAAACGTATTTAAACACTCATTAAAATGAGAGTTCAAATACGCCTAATTATGTCCAAAATCTAAAGTTCAAATAAACAATAAATCCCGTAATTACGATCACTGGGCTAAGATTGATGAAGAATGCGGTGACTGACTTTTTCCTATAAAAAAGCCAACTAATAATTGCGCTGACAATGATAATGATAGGGTATAGGAAAATTACGATTGTATCTAATACTTGTATTTCTAAATTATCACGATTTACATTTCCCGTTGATATTAGCCACATCCCCCACCAAAATGGCACACTAAATACATAAAGCACTTGCGTTACAAGTAAATAGATGATCATAAAGATTCTTATCGTTTCACCTCTTAAAGATTTAATAAATCATTAACCATAAAATCCAATAAGCAATTATCCAAAGCATCGGTATCAAGTTCACGATTGCTGATTGAATGGGCTTATGGATATGATTCTTCCATGCGAAAACCGAACAAGCAGTCACTAGAAAAGGATAAGCAAACACTGGAACAGAAATTAGCCATAAGACAAAATCGAAATATGAAGTAGTACCTAAAACTAAGTAAGCTAATAAAGCTCCATCTACCCAAACATGTAAAGCCCACAAATATAGTAACTGACTCATTAACAAATAAGTTCTCATAAGAATCTTCATAGAGTCCTCCAACCAAGAAGTTAAACTTCCCTATCGTGTATTACTGTAATTTACGAACCTTCTAGATTATTTATGTTATTTGTTCATTATTCTTTTTGAAAAACATATTAAACTGCATTTGTAAAGGGCACCATAAAAATACTCATAAATAAAACCGTTTACTTAAATCTCTTAATTAGAATTGTTGATTTACTATCAAATTTCTATTTTCAATCGAAAAAGGTCTATAATTTTCACCTTATTGCAAACTATTACTCATATTTACTATTTTTTTCGCATATGAAGAATAGAATCCTTTATTACTAAACATACTAGAACTAAATATATTTTCATTGAATGGGAGTGAGAAACTATGGAAAGTTGGAGTCAACTACTAATTACATTAGTGCAACAAAACCCTATTGAAACGGCAATTCTATTATTTACTGTCTGTTTGCTAGTTATTGTATGGCTAAGATTAAATAAACTTGTCAAAATCGATTTAGTAAAGGATAAGCGGGATGCAACAGAAAAAGCGATTACTTATGCGGATCGTTTTACTGATACAATTATTCCACATTTACGAAAGTACAAGGCAAATGTGTTTGATTTAGCATACTATGACAATTCTTTTGTATCAGATGTAAAAGGGATTCATAATTTTAGATATGATTACCCTTTAACAAGAGATCAAGTGGCCACTCGTGAAGATTTTCATGTACATGAAGCTTTGTATAATCTTAAAACAATTGCTACAGGTATCCAACACGGACGTGTCGATAAAGAGGTTTGTTGTAAATTATTTGGACAAGAATTTTGTGAAGCAGTAGAAGTATACTATGATATGATTCTTCATGTTCGTAAAGAAGATAGTAGAGCGTATGATCAAGTGATATCCTTATATCAAGATTGGCGCAAAAAATTCACAAAAATTAAACCAGGCAAAAGTATGGAATATGTTCCTGAAAAACGGATGAATGAAAATCCCCTCTCTATTTAGAGTTTGGGGATTTTTCCCACTATATTATCGTTCTAATAATTTATATTTTTAATATAAAGATTAGTTTTTTTCATAAATAGTAAATTACTATCTATTTAATTCGTTTTACTCAGATATTTAGTATGATGGTATAATAGAAAATGTTTATTTATTTGGAAAAACGTGTTAATATAATAATGGAGTTAATTCTTATATAATTTATGCAAACTTAGTACATTTATACATATTTTTTTAACTGGTCATTTCAATTTTCTGAATCTTATAAAGAGTTAGTCTATTATAATGAATGTGAGGTGTTATTTAATTGTTCCATGATCTATTTCCCCTTATAGAAATTTGTTTCTTATTCATAGCTCTTACTTATACATTAAATTTAAAAACAACATTTAAAACCACTTTGATATGGATATTTTTAATTTTCCTTCCTTCCCTCAGTCTTCTATTGGTTGGGGCTCAATTTCTATTTGTTTGCTATTTAACTATTTCCACTTTAATTTTTTATAGTTACCTTACTAAATCTTTAAGGACATTTATCGATTTATCCTCTTTAGCATTTGTTGGGTTAATTTCAGATTATATTGCTTACAGAACTTCTAGCCTATTCATAATGGAACTACCCGAGCGTTCATACATATATTATTCAATTATTTTAGTTAGTTTTGCTATTTTCACTTTCTATTACAAAAGATTTATTATGAAAGTCCATCCAACTGTGGCTTTTTCATCAAAAGCAAGAGCAATCATTATCTTTACTTCATCCTTAACGATTTTTCTTTTGTACATAAATATTCAACTACCTGTTTTTGACGAGGAACTATTATTATTTAAAATTAACCTTGCCCTTGAACTTATTTATTTCATTTGTATATTTGTTCTATATCAAACTTCTATAAAAAGAACTCGTGTTAAAAAAGAATTTGAACGACTTGAAATAGAAATGAAAAAGAATATAGAATATATGCAATCCTTAGAGAAGATCAACAAGGAAATGCAAAAATTCCAACATGATTACGCTAATATTTTACTCTCAATTCGCGGATACTTGGAGACAGATAATTTACAAGGGTTAAAACATTATTTCCAATCACATATTTTAAAAGCAGAGCAAAGAACCTTTTTCAAAAATGAAGCTTTTAATAACCTAGATAATTTAAAAATTGTAGAAATAAAAGGATTATTAACAACCAAAATTATTCATGCGGACCATCTAGGAATTAAGTTAAATATAGAGATTCCTGAAACAATCGAATCCATCAACATGGATATCATAGACTTAACTCGTATTATCGGTATATTAACTGATAATGCAATTGAAGCTTGCTCAAATTGCAAGTCTCCTCAAATTAATATTGCTTTTATGAATACCAATCACAATACCATCATGATTTGCATAGATAATACGATTGAAGAATTTAAGCTCAATTTAGATGATATTTATAAGGAAAATTACTCTACTAAGGGGAAAAATCGAGGTATTGGTTTAACGAATGTGAAAGATATATTAAGAGGTTATGAAACTGTGAATTTATCGACTCAAGTTGAAGATGGCTGGTTCATGCAAGAGCTTGAGATTCCAGTAAGAGAATTAGTTCACGCAGTTTAAATCCACCAATATTAATTTGAATATAATACGCTTATCCATTAATAATTGGATAAGCGTTTTCATTTATACTATATTCTCATTTATAAATGTCTTCACTGAAACTTATTCATATATTCACTCGGTTTCTTGCTTTAAACGAAAATTAGTCACTAGTTGAATAGACTTTTTACGTTCGCGTGCCTTAGGTAAATCATCGAAATATCCTAATTGAAGCATGGAAATAATTCTTTCTCCAGGGTTTACTCCCAGACTTGAGCGGAATAATGGAGCATCTAGAAATTCAGGTGTTTTCCAACAAGAGCCAATACCATTATCCCAGGCTAATAGTTGTATGTTTTGAATCATACTGCTTGCAGCAGCATAATCTTCTAACCTTATTTTTTGACGCACATCTTCAGGAACAATTACAAATATATACGCGCCAGGCAATGTGAATTTTTGCATTTGCTTTTCTAACGAATCTGGAGATAATTCCTTCCAATTAGGAATTGTTGTATCCCTTAATAATTGCTGAAGGTCTTTAAGTTCATCACCGCATGCGACTACCATTCTCCAAGGCTCTCGGTTTTGATGATTTGGCGCCCACACTGCGTCATCAATGATTTGCATAATTTTTTCACGATCAACAAGTTGACCATTAAACTTCTTAATTGAACGCCTACCTACGATAGCTTCTCTAATCGATAAAGATTGTTGTGTCATTTTTTCGCGCTCTCTCCTTAAAAGACATTGTTTCACTTCTTGGACATATACATATTACATTATAATGGAACTTTTCAAAAACTATCAGCTTATACTTTACTTGTTTTTGAACTATCTATTTAAATACATCGTCGATTTTGTAATAATAATATATCGTGTTTGGTGTATACGCTCTTGAGTTTTTATAATCGAAAAGGCGATCTGCACTATTGACTGTATGCGCATGAATATAGGGAACTCCGTAGAACATGCTTGTCACAATTGTTGTGTGATTAATCCTCCCATCCCCTTCAAAGTCATAACAGATCACATCGCCAATCTCTAATTCAGAATAAGAATCAACTCTTCTTGCTGTAAGCCCAGATTTCGAATTATCAAGATGTAATTTAAATGCCTGTGCTACAGACCAACTATAACTCCATGTTTCCCTTGCGAATTGACCTGGTCTATTCGATTGCCAACCATCTGTAATCCACCAACCTCGTCCACGATTTGGCATACCTGTCATAGGTGCCCCACCTGCTCTCAAACATTGAGAAATAAAGTTTGTGCAGTCATCTCCAAACGCCGGGTACCTTGGATTTCTACTATCCCACCACGTTCTAGCATATTGTACCGCTGCTTCACGATTATAAACTGTTGGAATCTTCGCCCCTCCTCATAACATCGTATGCATCAATGAGAATCAATCTGCAAAAATTGCATTAGTTTTTTACTAAGGAATTTAAAGAACTTATTACACCTGCGTTGCTACGCTATCCTCGTCGCAAGACATCACCCAAAATATAGCCGCATCTTTATTAGTGAACCCTGTTGAATTTATTCTTCATTCTAATTCTTGCTCCTGCGTCACTACGCTATCCTCGTCGCAAACAACCCCCGAAATCGAATTTCGGGGGTTGTTTGTAACAATAATGAAACATAAAACTTCCTATAAAATTTACCTTTATTGCTAAAAATAATGATATATTAACTTAATATAAAACATATTTTAAGGTGCATATAAAAGTAAGTTAGAATTGTTTTGAAAGGGTGTTTTGAATTGGCGCAGCACGCTGAACGAGAAATTATGGAGCTTACCCGTTTATGTGATAACAAAGGGAATTTAAATCCGCTAGCGATCGGCTATGCTCGAAAACCATTAATTGATTGTAATTTATCTGGCCATTTTATGAGGAAAAAGAAATGGAACTATTGGTGCATTTACGGCGAGGAAGTTTTGTTCTCAGTGACAGTTAGTCATTTAGATTATGCTGCGGTTTGTTTTATTTATTTCTTAGAATATGAAACACAGCGCTTTATCGAAAAAACCATTACTATTCCACTTGGCGGTAAGCTAAAAATGCCTACAAAAGTTCTGGAACCCGTTCAATTCTCCAATCCTGAATTATCAATAAGCATCACAAACTTACAATCGACTACTTATTTATCTGTTTCTACCAATAATTTTGAAAATGAAGCACTTCTAGCTGAGTTAATTATCCAACATCCATTAGAAGACGAATCGTTAAATGTAGTCATTCCAAGAAACCGAAAAAATTTCCAATTCACAGCAAAACACCACACGTTACCTACTTCAGGTTTTGTTAAAATCGGTAACCGAACTTATAAATTCAATGAGGAAGAATGTTTTGCCGTTTTAGATTTTGGACGTGGAATTTGGCCACGAGAAGTTGTATGGAATTGGGCGATGGCTTCTCAAAAAGTTCGAAATCATCGTGTTGGCTTAAATTTCGGAGGACAATGGACAGACGGCACAGGCATGACCGAGAATGCAATCATCATTGATGGTAAAATGACTAAAATTCATGAAGATGTTGTGTTTACCTATGATCGTGCTAACTTTAAGAAGCCTTGGTATATAACAACAAAATTTTCAGATCAAGTCATGCTCACTTTCCATCCTTTCTTCGAACGTGTAGCAAAAAATGAAATGAAAGTGGTTCAATCTGAGGTCCATCAACTAGTTGGCTACTATAGCGGCCAAGTGAAATTAGACGACGGAAGCACATTCCTAATCCAACAAATGCTTGGCTGTATTGAAGAACATGTTGCAAAGTGGTAGGAAGTCATTTATCGACTCCAAGCTTGAGAGAATAATACTTGCTATAGTTAAAAAAGGATTGACTCTGTTTTTCAAACGAGGAGTCAATCCCTTTTATTTTTTAGGAATCAGAATAATTATTAACAGTCCTAACTAGGAAAGTCGCTTAATCGTTTTTGCTAAAAGTAGCGTGCGTTCTGGAAGTGTATCAATTTCTAAATACTCTTCTTCACTATGCGCATTTCCTCCAACTGGACCAAGGCCATCAACTGTAGCAACCCCGGTTGCCGATGTAAATGAAGCATCTCCACCGCCACCTGTTGCTGTATTTTTAACCTTTAAACCAATCTCTCCACCAACATCCTCAATAATATGAAGCAATTGTTCTGTCTTTTCATTGAATACCATTGGCGGACGATTAATTGCACCTTCTAGATGAATTTCAGTTCCAGACACTACTGTTGTAGAGCAAATTTCTTTTATCTTATCTTCTAAATAGGATGCTTGCTCCATTTCAGAAATTCGGATATCTACGTGCGCTACTGCATTTGCTGACACAGTATTGACAGATGATCCACCTTCAATGATCCCAACGTTAACGCTGATACCCTTTTCGTGATCATTTAATTTATGCAACTGTATAATCTTATAGGCAAGTTCTTCGATTGCACTTCTACCTTTTTCCGGCTCAATTCCTGAGTGTGCCGCTACCCCTTTAACAACAATCTCATAACGACCGCCACCGCGTCTTGCTGTAACAAGAGAGCCATCTTTTCTAGCAGGCTCCATGATTAGAGCATACTCTTTTCCAATTGAATGTTTTTCAATTAATGGGCGTGAAGTAATCGAACCGATTTCTTCGTCTCCATTTAATATGATTTGAATATTTTCAACACTCTTTGAATCTATTTTTTGCAAAGCTTTAATTGCATAGATTAATTCAACTTGGCTAGCCTTCATATCAACTACACCTGGTCCATATGCACGACTTCCCTCTATATGGAAAGGGCGATTGGCAACAGTACCCTCTGGGAATACAGTATCCATATGGGCAACTAGGATGATTTTCGGATCCTTTGCATTTTTATGCTGGATGACCATATTATTTCCAAACTCTTTTTCTTCTTTAACATCAACTACAAAACCAAGTTCTTCATACTTCTCTTTTAAGATTGAGCCTACTTGGTCAACCCCTTTTTTATAGTAAGAACCACTATCGATATTAACGAGTTGTTCAATTAGTTGAAGCATCTCATTTTTTTTCTCATATACGAAAGTTTCCACTTCCACCATCTCCAAATTCTTTACATACTTATTTTTCTATTAGTACTCCATGTCCTTCCTCAAGCGGGAAATGACAAGCAACAAAATGGTCAGGCTTTTCTTCAACCAGATTCGGTTCTACATTACGGCATTTTTCCTGAGCATACGGGCATCTTGTATGGAAACGACAACCTGAAGGCGGATTTGCTGGACTTGGCATGTCACCTTCAATAATAATTCGGTCTTTTTGGTCCCGAAGTGTTGGGTCAGGAATCGGAACAGCCGATAGTAAACCTTCTGTATAAGGGTGTAATGGTTGGTCAAATAATTTTTCTTTAGTCGTGATCTCAACGATTTTCCCAAGATACATAACTGCTACTCTGTCACTTATATGCTTAACGGCCGGCAATCCATGGGCAATAAAAATATAAGTCAATTGAAATTCCTTTTGTAGCTTAGACATTAAATTTAAAATCTGTGACTGAATTGAAACGTCAAGTGCAGAGACAGGCTCATCACAAATGATTAACTTAGGTTTTAATGCGATAGCTCTAGCAATACCAATCCTTTGTCTTTGCCCTCCACTAAATTCATGTGGATATCTTCTAGCATAAGAACGATCTAGCCCTACAACATCCATTAATTCATAAACTTGGTTTTCTAAATCTTTACCCTTCGCAACATTATGTGTTTTTAAAGGTTCTGCAATAATATCAAATACTCTCATCCTTGGGTTTAGTGAGCTAAATGGATCTTGGAAAATCATTTGAATTTCAGCTCTTTTTTTGCGTAGAGCTTCGCCTTTTAGTTTTCCTAAATCGACGCCTTCAAAGATAATTTCCCCTTCTGTCTTATCCAACAATTGCATGACTAAGTTACCCGTTGTAGATTTCCCACAACCTGACTCTCCAACGATCCCCAGGGTTTCACCTTGTTTTACAAAGAAGTCAATATTGTCTACCGCTCTTAAATATTGTCTTTCCTTTTTAAACATCCCTTCAGTAACATCAAAATACTTTTTCAAACCTTTAACTTCTAATAAGTATTCTTCTTTCTTTGCTTGTTTTTCAACTTGTTCAAGGTTTTGTACCATTAGATTGTCACCTCTCCTTCTTCATGGAGCCAGCAACGAACTTGGTGGTTCGGTCGAATTTCTTTTAACTCTGGTTCCTCATTGAAACACTTGCTAGTTGCAAGCGGACAGCGTGTTTGGAATCTGCAACCTTTAGTAATCGTACCAGGTGCAGGTACTGTCCCTTCAATTGATTGTAGTTCATCCTTCAATTCATGAATTTTAGGAGTGCTATCAAGCAACCCCTTTGTATAGGGGTGCTTTGGCGCCTTAAAGATTGTATAAACATCGGTATACTCAACAACCTGCCCAGCGTACATCACGATAACTGTATCAACCATTTCTGCAACTACACCAAGGTCATGGGTAATTAACATAATGGAAGTGTCGTTTTCATGGATAAGGTTTCTCATTAGTTGTAAAATTTGTGCCTGAATCGTTACATCTAGCGCTGTTGTAGGTTCATCAGCTATCAATAGTTTAGGATTACAAGAAAGTGCCATCGCAATCATTACTCGCTGCCTCATACCTCCACTTAACATGTGTGGGTAAGAAGAATAAACTTTTTCTGGGCGAGGGATCCCAACTTTCCTAAGCATCTCGATACTTTTAATCTTCGCTTCTTCCTTACTTGCTTTTTGATGTAGTTTAATTGATTCAGAGATTTGGTTGCCAACTGTAAATAATGGATTTAAAGAGGTTAACGGTTCTTGGAAAATCATAGCAATCTCATTTCCGCGAAGCTTTCTCATATCACGATTTGAGATTGTCGTAAGATCTTTCCCTTCAAACAAAATCTCTCCACCTACAACTTTACCTGGAGATCCAACTAGTCCCATGATTGATAGCGATGTCACACTTTTACCACTACCTGATTCACCAACGACAGCAATTGTTTCCCCTTTCTTTATCGAAAAAGAAACACCATCTACTGACGGAACTACTCCATTCTCCGTGTGAAAGTAGGTTTTTAAATCCTTTACCTCCAATAAAGCTTCTGTCATATTCAAGACCCCCTCTTCATATCTACTGGATGTTTGTACACATTTTCTCCTTGCTCAACTGCAAGTATATTTTTATATGTTACTTTTATTAATTTGTTGATCTAGGATCAAGTACATCGCGAAGCCAATCACCTAAGAAGATAATCGCAAGCACTGTAATCGTAATCGCAAGACCAGGGAACGTTGCTAACCACCAGCTAGTAGCAATGTAATCTCTTCCGTCACTTAAGATTCCACCCCATGAAATTGTTGGAGGCTGAATTCCTAATCCTAAAAAGCTTAATGAAGCTTCAAGAATGATTGTAGTCGCAACACTTAAAGTAGAAATTACGATGAAAGGTGAAATGACATTTGGAAGAAGATGTTTAAGTATTATTTTATTATCACGAACACCAATAGATTTTGCCGCTTTTACAAACTCGCGTTCTTTTATAGATAGTACTTCCCCACGGACAAGGCGAGCATATTGAACCCAGTTCGTGATTCCAAGCACAACTATTAATGTTGTTACACTTGGCCCGAAAATACTTAAAATAACTAGGGCAAATAGTATCGTTGGAATTGCTAAAAATGAGTCAACTAAGCGCATTAATACATTGTCTACAAATCCTCCATAGTATCCAGCTACTAAGCCAACAAAAACACCAATCACTCCTGCAAGAGCAACAGCTGATAATCCTACAAGTAGAGAAATTTGAGAACCATATATAATTCTACTTAACATATCGCGACCAAGATTATCTGTACCTAGTATATGTTCAGCTGATCCGCCTTCTACCCAAACAGGTGGTTTAAGCATTGCAGCGGGATTAATCATATTCGGATCATACGGTGCAAGAAATTTAGCAAAAATAGCAACCAGAATTACAGCAAGAACAATAATAAACCCGAAAGTCCCTGTTTTACTTTTAAACAAAAGACGCATCCAACGGACAAAGGCATTAGGTGCTTGTTTTTTCTCGACCGTGCTTGTAACTGATTGATTTTGATTTTGAGTCTGTGAATTTACCGACATATGTCCTCCCCCTTCTAGTACTTAATTCTTGGATCTAGTATTTTGTAAAGGATATCTGCTAATAGATTCATAAGGATTACGATGAAAGCTATGACAAATACACTTGCTTGAACAATCGCCATGTCCCTTGTATTTACAGCTTGGATTAGGAGCTGACCTAAACCAGGCCAAGAGAATACTGTTTCAGTAACTAACGTACCACCAACTAAAGTGGAGGTTTGTAGTGCAGTAATTGTTACTACAGGTATAAGTGCATTGCGGAATGCGTGTTTATTTACAACAAAGAAATTTCTTATACCTTTACTTTTTGCTGTTCTAATATAATCCTGATTTAAAATTTCAAGCATGCTTGAGCGAATTAGCCTTGTCATTTCTGCTGCAATACCAGTACCTAACGTAATCGCCGGTAGTACTAGATGGCTAAGGGTTCCTCGGCCTGATACTGGGAACCAACCTAATGTTACTGAGAATAATAAAATCAACATAATACCTAACCAGAAGTTCGGCATTGCTTTCCATAAGACAGATCCACCTGTAGCAAGGAAATCTACTGGGGAATTCTTTTTCGTAGCTGACCAAATACCAAATGGAATGGCAATAATTATTGCGATAATCATTGCAGCAGCTGCCAGTTCTAGTGTGGCCGGAAGCCGTTCAAGGACAATTGGTAAAGCACTTTGGTTATAACGGAATGAATCTCCAAAGTCTAGTTGAACTAGCCCTACCATATATGTAAAGTACTGAATGTGGAATGGTTCGTTTAAACCTAACGATTCCCGTAGCTGTTCAATATCTTCTTGGCTTGCATCTTCTGGAAGCATCAGTGCAACCGGGTCACCGGCAACAAAGACTAGACAAAATACAACAAAAGAAATAATGAAAAGAACCGGAATAACTTGCAGTAGACGTCGAATCAAATATTTACCCATCTTCTCACCTCTTAGTGTAAAGGACTAAGGATTACTCCTTAGTCCCTTTTTAATAACTCTATTTATTTTCTTTTAATAGATGCAGCGTTAATCATTTCATCTGATGTTGGAGCGAAATCAATTTTATCGCTTACACCGATGTTAATTTTTTCTTGATAAAGCTTAATGAATGGTACTTCTTCTGCTGCAATTGCAGAAATTTCTTGAATTTGTTTTTCACGTTCTTCTGGATTCATATTAGAAGCAGAAGCCGCTAACAATTCTTCAATTCTATCGTTTTTGTAATCTGTATGACCTGCCATACGTTCAGCACGGTACCAGTCTACAGAATACGCGCCGTCAAACATTGAATTTCCTAACCCAAGTAAGTAAGCTTCTTTGTTTTCATTTGCATTACGCATTTCAACAAAATTACTCCACTCTAAAAACTCAACATTCACTTTTACATTAACAGCTGCAAGCATACCTGCAATCATTTCTGCTACTTCAGCATCTTGTAAGTAGCGTCCACGTGGAGCTTGAAGAGTCATTTCAAAGCCATCTGCATATCCTGCTTCAGCAAGTAATGCTTTTGCTTTTTCTACATCATAATTGAAAGTGTTATAAAGGTCAGGGTTATCACCAAAGTTTCCTGGACCTACCATTGTCTTAGTAGGAACTGCTCCACCTTTAAGAACAATATCCGCTAAAGTTCCATCATCAATTGCATAGTCTAACGCTTGACGTACACGAACATCTGCGGTTGGTAATCCTTCAGTTGCACGCATGATTAACATAATTACACGGTTTGAAACTTCTTGTACAATAGCTGTACCTTCATTTGAATTTACACGGTCCCAGTCAGCTGGAGGAATATTAACTGCGATATCTACTCCGCCTGTTAATAGTTCAGATACACGTGTTGAATTTTCAGGGATTACACGGAATACAACTTCATCCCATTCTTCTACTTTACCGTTATAGTAGTTTTCGAAAGGAACTAGAGTAATATGATCATCACGAACCCACTCTTTAAATTGGTATGGGCCTGTCCCGATTGGGTTTGCTAGGAAATGATCAAAGCCGTTTGCCTCGATATAGTTCTTTGGAAGAATACCAGATCCTAGACGAGAAAGTCGGTGGAATAGAGATGGTTCTGGAGCATGAGTAACAACTCTAAACGTTAACTCATCAATAACTTGTACTTCTTTAATTTGCTTATAGTTTGGATATTCTTTAAGCTTGTCATCCTTAGCTACTCTTTCTAACGTAAACTTAACGTCTTCAGAAGTAAGTGGGTCACCATTGTGGAAAGTAACACCTTCGCGTAATTTCATTTCAACAGTTAAATCATCAATAATTTCATATTCCTCTACTAATTCATTGATAATATTGCCACTTGCATCCTTTTTGAATAAGTAGTTGAACATATTTACATGGACTGCTTCAGTAGAAGTGTTGTTGTGGTTATGGATATCGAAAGAAACCATATCTGAACCGACAGCAATTGTTAAAGTTTTATCAACTTGTCCATTGTCAGTCGTTTTGTCTGTCTCTTTTTGACCATTATCAGTAGTTTCACCTGTAGACGTTCCGCCAGAACATCCTACTAGTAAGATCGCACTGATAACAAATAGAAAAATTCCCCAAAATGCTTTTCTTTTCATCATTTGCCCCCCTAATATTTTTTCTTTTCACTCTATTTCGTTAATAGAAGATTAATATTATACCAATAATATTAATATTCAAAATAATAAGTCATATTTATATTAAAATCAACACAATTTTTATAAATATGGCGAATTTTGGCGAAATTGAAGTCAAAACACCCTATAAACATTGGTAACAAAGGTTACTTTTGCTCGATTAAACTAAATTTTTCTCAAATAAAAAACGCCCTAATCTTTAGAATAGTAAGATTATTAAAAATCTAACTACTCCGAATTGGGCGAGATTTAATAGAGTTCTAACACTCTACTACTTTTTTACAAAAGCTTTTTATGCTCTTTTTGTTAAATACTCCAGCATTTTCTCAGGCTCGTCTGTAAATATTGCATCCACACCAATATGAAGTAACGGCTCAAGATATTTTGTTTCATTAACAGTCCAGACACGGACAATAGAACCTTCTGATATTGCATCAAGCACTGGTTTACGTACTGCTGTTGGCAGAGACACATGCAATGCTTTTGCTGGGAGTTTTTCTTGATATTTAGCAACATCTAAAATCATATTCACGAACAACGCTGCGTTTTCCACATCTGGTGCAAGTTTTGATATTCGATTTACAGCTTCATGGTCAAACGATGAGATTACAACTCGGTCCAACATACCCTGAGCTTTCACTTCGCTTAGAACCATTTCCTCCATCCCTGCATATACAAAAACATCTGATTTAAGCTCAATGTTAATATGATGATGTGTGTCTTTAAACACTTCAAGTACTTCAGCTAGAGTGGGAATGGCTTCACCTGCAAACTCTTTACTAAACCACGAGCCATAATCATACTGGCGAAGCTCATTTAAAGTCATATCTTTAACATACCCTGATCCGTTAGATGTACGATCAATTTTCTCATCGTGTATAACAACCACACGGGAGTCAGTAGTTAGATGAACATCAAACTCTACTCCTTCTATAGGTAACATTGCAGTGGCGCAAAATGCTGCCAGTGTGTTTTCTGGATACTTTGCAGAATACCCTCTGTGTGCGTAAATTTTCAACTCGAACATTCCCCTTTTTACCAAAGTTTTTACTAACAAATTTTCAATCTATGGTTTGTATATGAGTGAAGATGATAAATAGTACAAAAGAAACGCATCGATTTCTAAGTATATATCAATGCATGTTTTTATAATTATCTAAATAATCATTCCAGGTCACGTTCAACTAAATAGCGAACTCGGTCGTCTGTTACCGGAACAATGTCCAATAATCTATATAATTAGTCCATCAATTAAAGCATGAAGTTTAACTATATCTTCATCCAGTAAAATTACTTCTTTAAGAACAAATATCCACATGGTAATATTTTAATACAAACGCATTAAATAAAGGGGCATTAAAATGGTAATTTGGATAATTGTAGCTGAAGTCGCTTTTTGGATAGCTATTGTTATAGGACTTATATTCCGCTATGTATTAAAGTTAGAGAAATTAAGTTTATTTTTTTTCTTACTAACACCATTAATTGATTTAGCTTTAGTCCTATTAACAACTGTTGATCTACAAAGTGGAACTACTGCAACAACAGCCCACGGTATTGCGGCAATCTATATTGGGGTCTCTTTGGCGTATGGGAAGTCGATGATTGCTTGGGCTGATGAGAAATTCCAAGTTTGGTTTTTAAAGAAACCTTCAACGAAAAGAACACTACTGGGTAGAGAAAAAGGTATTTACGAACTAAAAATGTGGGCAAGACATGTCATTGCTTACATACTTGGCAGTGTACTTCTATGGTTAATGATTTTTTATGTTGGACTAGAAAGCACAGAAGCTTTATTTAATGTTTGGAGAATATGGTCAATTGCATTGATCATCGACGGTGCTATTAGTTTGTCATATATACTATTTCCAAAGAAAACAGCATAACGAACATAGAAGGCAGATTTAAATTTAGGAATCTGCCTTTTATATAGATATGAATTTTTTCAGTACTTAAGTTTGTTGACTTTAATATTACCAATCGTTAATATTGTATAAATATGTTAAGTCAACACTAGAACTGAATCGAACCTGTGAAGGGAGACCTGAATTCATGAGAATAAGAAGAATGGTATTTGGTATGCTTACAGTTGTTTTAGCTCTAGTCATATTAGTTGCCATCTTTACAAATAGAACCTCACAACTTACAGACATTGTATCAGAAGATTTTTTAGTGAGTCAGCCTTCTATACAAATCGAAAAAGTCAACGGTACAGAACACACTACACTCGATATTTCAAAATCATCTCAACAAGAAATCCTTTCATTATTAACCCAACTTAATATAAGAAAAACCGACACTACTTATCGTCTTTCAGAGGCAGATTATCGAATTACTTCTAAAACCAACAGAGATTTTGAGCTCTACCTTTTCCTAGATGAAAATATACTCGTCATTAATGATCATAAAAAAGGTTATTTAGTCACAGATGAAACATTTATGGAAAGAGTTGAGGCACTGATCCAGTAATGTTGAAGCTTGGATTTTGAGATTGGTTACGCATTAACTCTCAATTACTATATATTGAAACTTATTGTGCAGTTTAGACGTATCAATATTAATTCATAAACATTAATTGAGGTGTTTTCAATGTTTTGGGGTGGGTTTATAACTTGTCTTCTTGTAAGTCTTCTACTTTTCCTTTTTGGTTATTTAATCGCGCAAAAGAAACAACTTTCGTTAATAGCTGGCTACGATGAAAAATCTTATAAGGGAGACAAAGAGAAATTAGCAAAATCGGTTGGTTCTTTTTGTACGCTTATTGGTGTATTGACAGTTCTTCTACCAATTGGTTTAGAATTTATCGGTTCTTTCATAGGTATTATATACACAATTATTGTTATTGCAGGAACTATTGGATTAATTATCTATATTAATTTAATCAATAGAGCATAAAAACAAGGGAATCAACTATTGATTCCCTCGTTTAATTGGATTGATTATTGGTTTAACAAAGTTCTTATTGTAGGAAATGAATTATCGGCAGGCTATCACCCACCGATTTTTCATACTAACTATTCTTTTACCCTCATTAACCTCATACTATTTAACGAAACTAGTAAAGTTGCTCCCATATCCGAAAAAATTGCAATCCAGAGAGTTAACCATCCAGGTACAACTAGTAATAACGCGATAAGCTTTATCCCTAACGCAAAGGCGATATTAGTTTTGATAATAGTTAATGCTTTTCTACTCAGTTTAATCGTGAAAGGAAGTTTAGTTAAATCGTCTGCCATTAATGTTACGTCTGCTGTTTCGAGCGCCGTATCTGTTCCAGCACCACCCATAGCAATTCCTACAGTGGAAGCTGCTAATGCAGGTGCGTCATTGACACCATCCCCTACCATGGCAACTTTTCCGTATTCTGACCGTAACCGTTTGATTGTGTGTAACTTGTCTTCAGGTAACAGTTCAGCTTGAATTTCTGATACCCCTACTTTACGTCCAATGGCCATAGCCGCGCGTTCATTATCCCCTGTAAGCATGACCGATTTCTTTATTCCTAACTTATGAAGTCTATCTAGCATCGATTTACTTGATTCTCTCACTTCGTCTGCTACAGCAATAATTGCAAGGACTTCTGATTGCTTACCAACAATCATAGTAGTTTTACCTTCAGATTGTAGATTAACTAAACTTTCTTCTATGGATTTACTAACGGCTATTTCTTGAAATAATCTTGGATTTCCCACATAGTAAACAGTTCCACCAATAGAACCTTTAATACCTTTCCCTGTAATGGACTCAAAGTTTTCAACGACCACGTTTTGATAAGGTACTCTAAGTTCATGAGCCTTTTTCACGATTGCAGATGCTAATGGGTGCCCTGAACGATTTTCTAGAGCCGAAACAATGGTGAGTACTTTACTTTCATTCACTTGTTTACTTACAATTTTAATATCAGTTACAACTGGAACACCTTTTGTTAACGTCCCCGTTTTATCAAAGGCGATAGCTTTTATACCGCCCATTTCCTCTAGATATATTCCACCCTTGATCAATACCCCTTTTTTCGCAGCATTACCAATTGCAGACACAATGGAAATAGGTGTAGAGATTACTAATGCACATGGGCAACCAACCACTAATACAGACAATCCTTGGTACACCCAAGACTCCCAGCTTCCATTGAAAAATAAAGGTGGTACGACGGCTACCAAAGCGGCAATAATCATAATAATTGGCGTATAGTATTTTGCAAATTTATCGATAAAGGCTTGAGAAGGTGCACGTTCTGCTTGTGCTTCCTCTACAAGTTCAATTATTTTCGCTATTGTAGTATCTTTCACTAATTTCGTTACTTTAACTTCAAGTAAACCATCTTCATTTAATGTACCCGCAAAAACTTCGTCATTAAGAGATTTTGATACCGGGACCGATTCACCTGTTATTGCTGCCTGATTCACAGCTGAACCGCCTTTTACAACAACACCGTCCATAGCAATTTTTTGACCAGGTTTAACAATCATAATATCGCCAATCGCAATTGCTCCAACATCAATCATCACTTCTTGACCATGTCGTCGAACAAGCGCTTCTTTTGGAGCAATATCCATTAACGAACGTATCGATTTCCGTGCTCGATCCATCGAATAGCGTTCAAGGGCTTCACTAATTGCAAATAAAATTACAACAATGGCACCCTCAGCCCATTCTCCAATGATTGCCGCACCTATAATAGCTACCGTCATGAGCGTTTTCATATCAAAATCTAATCGGACTAAATTCTGTAATCCTACTTTAAATAAAGAATATCCACCAATTAAGATGGCTGCTAGGAACAGTAAAACTGTTACGAGATTTTCTTCACCATTCGTATAAGTTGAAATATAACCTAAGACGATTAATAAAGTTGAAAATAATAATTCTTCATACTTTTTTACGAACGGAACTTTCACTTCTTTAACCTTATCCTTATGAGCCTCTGCCGTTTGCCCATTGATTTTTTCTGGAATAATTTTTAACTTTTCGAACGCTCCTGCCTTCTCTAGGTCTTCAATCGTTGTTTGCCCTATAACAGAAATTTTAGATGCACCAAAATTCACTTTCGCATTTTGAACACCAGGAAGTTCTTTGACGTTTCGCTCAAATTTACCTGCACAGTTAATACAGGAAAATCCCTCAACACGAAATACTTGTTCATTTGCAGCTTCTTTTACTTCATTCAACTTTCGCCCCCTCCTTTTGATGTGCAAAAGCTACCTCGATTAGTTTTTTCACATGGTCATCATCTAATGAGTAGTAAACTAATTTACCTTCTTTTCTGTACTTGGCTAAACCTAGATTTCTCAGGAGTCTTAAGTGGTGTGATGCTGTTGCTGTTGTAGCACCAACTATATTGGCAACATCACATACACATAGCTCATCTACAGAAGCAAGAGCGTATGCAATTTTAATACGTGTATCATCTGATAATGCCTTGAATATTTTCGCGACATCTATAGGATTTTCTTCTTTTAATTGATTTTGTACGCGTGTTACCTTTTCTTCATCTACACACGTCACTTCACATACATCAATATCTTTTACCACTCTGTTCACCTCATACATTCAAACGTTTATTTGATTATTTATTTTAATATATTCCAATGAGAATAGATGGTTACATGGATATTTTTCACCATCTAAAATAATCTTCCCCTTATCCTTTGTTATTCCACGCTCATGACCTATTATCCCTTACCCGTTATTTACATCATTAATTTCTATCCAATAATAATTAGAAGTAAAACCTTTAGCCCAATTAATATGACTATCGTGTCTAACATACACTTTATCCTTCCCCATTATTCAAATACCCATTTGATTGTTATCATCATCATATACCTCATTACTCAAACAGTCAAATATCCATTTGAATATGTTGCTGAATCACTCACTAATTTATATCCACAAATCCCACCATCTATAAATTCCTTTATGAATGGTTGAGGAGGATTTTGGAAAAGATGTTAAATACGTATACATTCACACATTTAATATGTATAAAGTTGTGAAACAACACTTCACAGTATTGTTCTTGGTTTGTCATTTTGGAATCATTGTCCTATTTAGCTGATTATTTTATGATGGAATAGCTGAAGTTTATTCAAACATACCTTTGTTTATGGAATATGTTATGAATATGCTCGAATATTATTGGAGGTTTCTTATGTTTAAGAAAATATCATTTTTCACAGTTGTCCTTATATTTACTTTTGTGAGTACTGTATTTGCTCATACAGGGTTACAAAGTTCTAATCCTCAAAATGGTGAAGTCATTAATGAGGAATTAGATCAAATTACATTAACATTTGAAGGAAATATTGAACAAGGCAGTATTTTTACACTTCAAAATGCAAATGGTGAAACAATCACAGTCGAAAATATTACTGTCAATGCAAATATTTTAACAGGAGACTTTTCCACTCCTCTAAAGAATGGTGATTACACAGTTGACTGGAGTATCATCGGGGAAGACGGACACCTTATTGAAGATAATTTCACTTTCTCTATAGACGCTTCTTCTGCTGAAACAGTTGAAGAACAAAATAGTACAGTCACATCAGAAGATGAGGAAAGTGAAACAGAAGTCACTACCCAAACAAACGAGGAAATAAATGAAGTAGTTCAAGCAAATCCATCTGAAAACACAGACACCGATTCAAACGAAGGAAATTCAAATTTACTGTTTATTATCATAGGTGTATTAGTGGTCATCATGATTCTTAGTGCAGTATTTTTAGCGAGAAGAAAGAAATAGTAATGTTGGTTATTACAGTTACTAGTCAAGCTTTGTTATATCTATGTGTTGCACTCTGTATAGGTTATTTCATTTTGTCTTTTGTTCCTAGAACAGCCCAACCAAAGATTATAGTTCCGTTAATAGTTTTAATGATGGCTATTGTAGGAATAGCCATCTTTTCATTTTTACCAATTTTACAGAACATTTTATTTTTATCTTCTAGAATTGGATTTGGTGAATCCGTTCGAACTGTATTACTAAATTTCCATACCGGAAAAGCTTGGATTCTTACATTAATTGTAACTACTATAATTTTCTTATATGTTCTTATGTTCGGAAATTATAAAAATAAGTTATATGGTTTCGTTGGACTAGCTCTATCAATCGTATTAATTTTGACATTAGGATGGTCGAGCCATGCTAGCACTATCGATCGAGTTTGGGGATTCATAGGAGATTCATTACATCTACTTGCAGTAAGTATTTGGATAGGGATTTTAATAGTTGTCAGCTGGTTTTCGAAAAATACTACCAATTGGTTAAAATTTTTAAAATGGTACACACCTGTTGCCATCATTTGCTTGCTTGTAACAACTCTCTCAGGAATCCTTCTCATGAACTTCATGGTAAATTGGAATGAATACATAAAATCATGGTTGGTTCCTTATGGACAAGCCTTATTGTGGAAGCATTTATTCATTATCCCGTTACTTGTTTACGCATTAATAAATGGTATCTTTATTCGCTGGAGATTAAAACAATCTCTCAGCTTCAACCCAAGACCTTGGGTAAAAATTGAAAGTATCATTGCTCTATTCATATTTTCAGCGACAGCTGCATTAAGTGAACAATCTCCACCTAAAGAAACTGTGCTCAATGACAAAAATTTCTCTGCTTTATTTAATACAGTTTATCAAGGACAAGTCTATCCTGAAATGGCCATAACCCTTAGTTTGAATATGACGAGTTTAACCTTGATCATTCTAGCAATCCTATTCTTAGGTTTAAGCCTTTTGTCATTTTTGAAAAAAGCACCAGCCCTTTTTTCTTTTCTAATGAGTATTTGTTTAGTCATTTGCGCTTATTTAGCACTCATGTTCAGTATTCAGTAACTATCTTTGAACTGCGTCACTTTAATGTGGCGCAGTTTTGTTGTTTTCATTCTTACTCACTACTGTGTAATACATTTTTTATTATGTTAAAACTTCACTTCATCTGGGATATTTAGTAAGATTATCTTTACGATTACCGCTCGAAACTACAACTTTCTATGATAGGAGGATTTGTAAATGTCTGAAACAAAACAAAATACCAGGGATTCATTTTCACTTCACCCAGATTACCAAAAGGAAGTGGAACGACTCGATTACACTAGAAATTATATGGAAGACATCTTAAGGAAGTCACAAGAAGACCTCTTATCAGCTAACACGAAAATTAAAGAATCTATGGCAAACGTTGAATATTTAGACTCCAGTGATAGTTTCATAAATATATTGACGAACTCCCGCTTTTTTGAACTAGCCCGAACTCAAAAGGAAAGTTTAGAAGCCGTTAGACAAAAGCCTTACTTTGCCCGCATCCATTTTCAACGTCCAGAAGAAGCAGAAGAATTTTTATACATCGGAAAAACTTCACTCATTCATAGTGAAACCTTTGAGCCAATTATTGTAGATTGGCGTTCTCCTGTTGCCAACGTCTATTATGATGGACGGCTTGGGGATGTAACCTACTGCGTAAGAGATGAAGTATATTCAGGTCACCTATACTCCAAAAGACAATACAAAATAGAAGATGGGACACTATTGAGTTTTCAAGATATTGATTTAACTACGAACGATGAACTTCTTCAAGAAGCACTTTCTGGTAAAGCTGACGTTCGACTAACGGAAATTGTGGCAACTATTCAGGCAGAACAAAACGAAATTATCCGTGCTCACTTGCGCCAACCAATTCTTGTCCAAGGAGCTGCAGGAAGCGGAAAAACAACCATCGCCCTACACCGTATTTCCTATTTCCTTTATACAATGGGCGAACACTTCAACCCCCAACAACTTATGATTCTAGCTCCTAATAAATTATTTATAGAGTATATCGGTGAAGTTTTACCTGAACTTGGTGTAGATCGAATTTGCCAAACAACCTATGCTGAATATGTACAAAACGCAACAGGCATAAAACTAAAACTACAAGATCCAAATGAACTGCTTGAACAAATCATTGAAGATAACGCTCCCCTCCCCACTTTTAACATTCCAAAAGTGAAAGGGTCTATGGAATATAAAACAATCTTAGATCGATACATTAAACTCCATGAACGAAATCTTGCATCCCTATTTGATGAGGATGTCTTTATTGAAAAGTATAGAATCATGCGTGGTAGTCATCTAAAAAAACTCTTCCTTGAAGAGTTTGCATACATGCCGATTGAAAAACGACTGGAACGAATTAAGAAGGTTGTTCAAACAGAAGTGAAGCGGAAGTCAAAGGCTGTTCTCGATTCTTTAAATGCACGCTATGATGAGATGATTGGTAAGGCTTTGAATGGATTCCGAGATCCTGAGAAAAGAAAGCGTAACGTAACTCGGTTTATTGACGAACGGGATGAACGAATACCTAAAATTAAAGCAGAAATAAAATCAACTGTTGCAAACTACATGCGTCGATTTGAAAAAGTAAAAATTAAAACAATGTATCGCAACTTATTAACTGATCGTGTATTGCTTCGTGAACTAGCACCAGAATGGTCATTTGAAGAACAGGAGAAATTTATCCGTACTCACGCAAGGGAAAAATGGGCATTGGAAGATCTGGCTGCAATCTATTATTTACACGCGCAAATTAAAGGAGTTAAAGATGAGTGGAAAATGAAGGTCGTTTTTATCGATGAAGTGCAAGATTATAGTTTGTTCCAACTTGCTGCGTTAAAAACGGGGCTTGAAACAGACATGTTCACGATGGTTGGAGATTTAGCTCAAGGAATTCATAGTTACCGTTCTCTGACGGAATGGGACTCAGTCTTAAAGCTATTCCCTCGTGCGAATTATTTCACATTACAAAAGAGCTATCGTACAACGATTGAAATTATGGAAGTGGCCAATAAAGTGTTAGCAAAAATGGATGAAAACTTACCTTTAGTTGAGCCAGTAGTACGACATGGAAACCCACCAACCTTTGTTCAAAATGATGAATTTAATCCATCAAAGATACGTGAGATATATGAAGCGATTAGAAAGAATGGACATCGTTCGATTGCATTAATATGTAAAACATCTGACGAAGCTGCTTATTTTGCAGAAACTTTAATCGAAGAAAACTTAGATGTAGAACTTCTAACTGAAACTTCCGAGCTTGGCCAATCGAAACTTCTTGTTTTGCCAAGTCATTTAGCCAAAGGGTTAGAATTTGATGCCGTGATTGTAGCTGCCTTTTCGTTCCCGTATAACGATACACCAATTGACCGAAAACTATTATATGTCGCATTAACAAGAGCTATGCATGAGTTATATTTAGTTGGACCGAGTGAGGAGACGTTTTTATTGGTGTAGTTATCCACTTCAAAGCACAAATACTTTAAACAAATGCGCGATGAATGTAACCAAAAGAAAAAGCCGTTCTATCAATAGTGAATAGAACAGCTTTACTCTCTTGGGGGTAATCGAAATGACTTTTGTTTTTTCCCGATTTTGTTTGAAAAAAATTTGCGAATCGTTTTTAGAAAAGATCCCTTTACTTTCTTCTCAGTTTCTAATTCTTTAGATTGCGGCAATGCTGGCATCCTCATTTTATCATTCTCCTTTCCATATATTATATTGCTACAATATGTAAAATATTCTATATTTGAAGGTTTATTTTCCCTATGAGGTGAATTATTATTTTATTTTTCGTAAATTTAGGGAATGAAATGAATGGGATTGCAGAAGTGAATAAAAAATTAAAGGCTTGATTCATAAATAGAATCAAGCCTCATCTTTATCCAAAACGTCCAGTAATATAATCTTCCGTTCTTTGGTCTTTCGGAACTGAAAAGATTTTATCTGTTTTATCAAATTCTACAATCTCACCATTTAAGAAGAATGCAGTTCGATCCGATACACGCGCTGCTTGTTGCATGTTATGAGTAACAATAACGATTGTATAATCTTGTTTCATATCAGCAATCAATTCTTCTACTTTTAAAGTCGAAATTGGGTCTAATGCAGAAGTCGGTTCGTCCATTAAAATGATTTCAGGTTTCATAGCAATAGCTCGCGCGATACAAACACGTTGCTGTTGACCACCCGATAAACCAAGTGCTGATGATTTAAGACGATCTTTTACCTCATCCCAAATTGCAGCGCCACGTAGACTTTCTTCCACAATTTTATCTAATTCTTTTTTATTTTTAATGCCTTGACCTCGAGGGCCGTAAGCAACATTATCATAAATACTCATTGGAAACAAGTTCGCTTTTTGGAATACCATTCCAACCTTCGTTCTTAGCTTAATCACGTCATTAGATTGGTAAATGTTCTCATTATCAATCGTAATGTCCCCTGTTATATTCACACCATCAATCAAATCATTCATACGGTTAAGAGTTCGTAGAAATGTTGATTTACCACAACCTGAAGGGCCAATTAAAGCGGTAACCTCTTTTTCCTTAATATCTAACGATAAAGAGTAAAGTGCCTGTTTTTCACCATAAAACAAACTTAAATCTCTAACACTGATTTTTGTATTTTCATTTGATTGTTCTGTCATTTGTGGTAGATCTTCCTTTATATCTTTATTGTGTTTACCCATTATTGTTGTCATCATCATCACCTCTTTAGTAATTAGCCTTATTGAAGATTTTTGAAATTAGCGTTGCTATTAGGTTTAAAGCTAAAATAATTACAATTAAGACAATCCCAACAGCTGCTGCAAGCTCAATGTCCCCAGCCTCTTGTGTTACTAAAAATGAGTGAACCGTTAACGTTCTTGCTGATGAGAAAATGCTTTCTGGTAATGCTGCTACTGTTCCTGCTGTTAAAAAGATTGCGGCTGATTCACCAACAATTCTTCCGATTGATAATATGATACCAGCTAATATACCAGGCATCGCGCTAGGTAGAATGACTTTATATAATGTTTGAAGCTTTGTGTTTCCTAATGCTAAAGATCCTTCACGATAGCTACGAGGAACCGTTTTAAGCGATTCTTCTGTTGTTCGAATAATAACTGGCAAGATAATAATTGTTAATGTCAATGACGCTGCGATAATTGACATACCTAGTTTTAAAGTAGTTACAAAGAAAACAGCACCAAACAATCCATAAATAATCGAAGGAATCCCCGTTAAACTTTCTGTTGCAAAGCGAATAAGTCTTACTAAACGCCCTTGTTTTGCGTATTCTTGTAAATACACAGCAGCTAAAATCCCTATTGGTGTAGCAATGACTAATGAAATCACGATTGTATAAATCGTTGTAACAATCATTGGCCATATTCCGCCACCACCTGTTGGAGAATAATCCCCAAAGATAAAATCAAAACTTATTAAACCGATACCTTTATAAAAAATATACCCAACAATCGTTACAAGAATGGCAATTGTTAAGAGCGCAGATAACCAAAGAAGTCCACGTAATACATTATCTTTAAAACTTCTCAACTTAATGACCACCCTTCGAACTGATTCTTGCTAATACAAAATTCAATATTAAAATGAATGAGAATAACACAATACCTGTCGCAAATAACATCTCTTGATGTGTTCCTGCAGCGTATCCCATTTCTAATGCGATATTTGTTGTTAACGGACGTACACTGTCTGTTAAACTTGTTGGGATAATGAGACTGTTTCCGGCTACTAAAATAACGGCCATCGTCTCACCAATTGCTCTACCCATACCTAATACAATTGCCGTTAAAATACCTGATTTAGCAGCTGGTACAACTACTTTAAATATAGTACCAATGTGAGATACTCCTAATGCTAAAGAGCCTTCACGATAAGTTTTGGGAACAGCTCTAATAGCTGTTTCTGAAACTGTAACAACAGTTGGTAACATCATAATTGCTAAAACAAGAATTACTGCAATTAAGCTTTGTCCTTTTGCTAACCCTAGATTATTTTGTAAAAAAGGAACAATTACAGCTAAACCGAAAACTCCATATAGTACAGACGGTATTCCCGCAAGTAACTGTACCGCTGGTGAGATAATTTTCGCTAACTTCTTAGGTGCAATTTCAGCTAAAAAGATCGCTGTAAATAATCCAATTGGAACACCAATAATTAGCGCACCGATAGTAGCATAGATAGATGCTACTATCATAGGGAAAATTTCAAACTTATCTTCACTTGGGACCCAATCGTCTCCAAATAGAAAATCGATAAAACTATATCCCTCTGCTACAAAGGGAGTAATCCCTTTAATGAATACAAATCCAATGATTAACAATAAACTAATAACAGATAACAGTGCACAGATTAAAAAAAGTCTGCCTGATAATTTCTCAAGAATATATTTTCTTTTATTTGTTTTTTCAACCGGCGGGCTTGACATTCTTCATTCCTCCAAAAATTGTTTACATCACTAAGTAAACAACAGCTAAAGATTATTCAATATATTAATGGTTTATTTAATCGGTATTACACCTGACTCTGAGACAATCTTCTGTCCTTCTGGGCTTAAAATGAAATCAATAAATTGTTGCCCCTTCTCACTTAGGTTTTCTTCTTTATGGACAAATAAGAATGGTCTAGACAATTTATAAGTTTCATTTAATACATTTTCAGCTGTAGCTTCTACCCCATTTATTTTTATCGGGGAAATCGAGTCATCAATGTATTCAAAAGATATAAACCCTACTGCATGCTTATTTGTAGCAACAGTTGTTTTAATATTCCCGTTTCCACTTGCAACAATTGAGCTTCGAATAAGTTCACCGGAAGAATAACCAACGATTTCTTGGAAGGCATCTCGCGAACCAGAACCATCTTCTCGAGAAACAACAACAATTTCTAAGTCTTCTCCACCAAGTTCCTTCCAGTTCGTAACTTCACCAGTAAAAATCTGTTTTACTTGTTCTACCGTAAGATCTTTGACTTTATTACTTGGATGGGCCACAACAACGATACCATCATAGGCAACAATCGTATCAATTAAGCCATTGGCGATTTCTTCTTCCTTTAAATCCCTAGAGGACATACCAATTTCTGATACACCACTCGTTGCATTTGTAATACCTGCAGAAGAACCGATTTGGTTTACTTCTATATTTATTTCAGCTTGTTCTTCATATTTAGCTGCTAATTTTTCCGCTAATGGACCAACTGATGTGGATCCTGATATTGCTAAAGTATAGTTATTACCATTTGATGTTTCACCATCATCTGACGATGGTCCACATGCTGATAATAAAACCGTTAAAGGAAGGGCTAGTAATCCTAACGTTCTAATTGTTTTTAACATAACTTTTATACCTCCGAGACATGAGACATCAATTAGCCTACTCTAGAATAATTATGATGTGTAAATTTACAACCACATTATTGTAAAGGTTTTGTAAATTTATTAATTGGCAGTAAATTGGATGTAAAAATTGTTGAAATTTGTCTATAATTATGTAAATATTTTCTTCCTTTATAGTAATCCTAAAATTTTTAAAAAACTGTTAGTAAAAGGGTGCCTCAGAAGTTTAAATAAATACTTCACAGACACCCTAATTACAAATATTAATATTAAGTTTTAATGTTAAGTTACAAAGAGAAAAGTGTATATTCCCTGTATTTCGGAGATTGGTCCAGATGCGTTTCATATAACGCGACCTCACTGATTGTAAAAGAGAAATCTCCACCTTCACTGTTTTTCAATTCGGGTAATTTTTCATGTTCCAATGGTTTTTCAATTCCCCATTTTCTTGCAATAGTGATATGAGGTTTAAACGGCTTTTTATCTAACTTAAAACCCGTATCTAGACATGCTTTAAATACCTTTTTTTGCAGAAGATTTATCTCATCAGATTCTTTAACACCCGCCCAAAAAATACGAGGTGATTTTGCTGGCCCAAAAATCCCCAATTTGTTTAATGTTAGCTCAAATGAGTCTTCATTTTTCAGAAGATCAGCAACCTTACTCAAAACTTGATCTAGCATTTCTTTCTCTGCAAAACCTAAAAAGGCTAATGTAATATGATAATCCTCTGGATGTACCCATCTTTTAAAGGGATAATGCGCATCATGCATTTGAACCCAACGATTCAGATAAGTTTTTACTTCATATGGTAATTTGACGGCAAAGAAATAATGATGATTGTTTGCCATAATGTCATTCCTTTACTAATTGATTCTTTAATTAGTTTCATCATTCACATCAAACCAACAATTTAACCACTCACAATTTTTAATCCAATTGCAGAAATAAGGATCATTGCAATGAAAAAGATTCTTTTCCAATTTTTTGATTCACCATAAAAGAGCATTCCTACGATTGTGCCACCTACAACTCCAATACCAGTCCATATCGCATAAGCTGTTCCCATTGGGATTGTCTCCATGGCGTATTGTAACAAATATAAGCTGATTCCAAATCCTAATAACATCAATGCTAGCGGTTTCCAGTTTCGTTTAACACTATACTGATTCATCATTGCCACAAAGAATGTTTCAAATAATCCTGCAAATATTAAAGCAATCCAAGCCATTACTCATGTCCCTCCTCTACCTCTGCCTTCTTTTCTTCCTGATCAGTTACTAATTTCAAACCAATAACTCCAACAAGTAGAAGAATGATAAATAGTAATTTTAGAAAGTGTACAGGCTCCCCGAAAAATAAAATTTCAGAGATAACAGCACCCGCTGCTCCAAGTCCAACAAATACTGCATAGGCAGTTCCCGTCGGCAGATATTGTGTTGCTGTAATTAAAAAGTAATTACATGCAAGAATAGCTAAAATTGTTCCTGACCAGGTCCATACATCGTAAGAATGAGCTAGCCCAATTACCCAAATGACCTCTAACACTACTGCAACTAGCAGTTTTATCCAATGTTTATTCATCATGTACCTCCTTTTTTTAAACAAAAAAGCCCGAGAGATTACTATAAATAGTATCTCCCAGGCTTTTATCCTTCCGTGTTACACGTTGTCACACGTGCGTTTTCTCTCGGTCCAGACCTCAAATGAGCGGAACCCTAGAAAACTTTTTTATCCAATTGATTTGTATTATTGCACATTCACAAATACGATTCAAGTGTTCTTAATAATTTTCAATCTTCTTAAACTTTCGATATGATAGTTTTAGAGTATTAATGTGGGTGGTGATGGCATGTCAAATGAAAAGGAACGATACGAACAAAATGAATCAGAGCCAATTAGCGAAGATGAAGAATTTCTAGAGCTTGTTTTAGAAGCACAGAAGGAAGCTTTAGAAAAAGCACGGGAAGAACGACTTGCCCGGTTGGCTGGTGAAAAGGTTAATCCAAAACGACAACCTCCATTTGCAAGATTCCTAGCCTGGTTGATTGCCATCATGTTAGCTTTTAGCACGTTTGCTGTGATTTTTGAAATATTTTCTATTCCTGCAGTAGAGTTCATAAAAAAATCAGCTTCACTATCATTTCAAAGCGATATCCAAGATTATAAAAAGTCAGTCGTACAAATTTCAACCCAAGACAGTAAAGGGACCGGTTTTACAGTAACTAAAGACGGGTTAATAATAACAAATGCTCACGTGATTGAAGATGCATTGTCACTAACGGTCTACTTCCCCGAAGATGGAATATACGAAGCAGAGGTAATTGAAAGCTACCCTGAAATTGATATTGCATTTATACAAGTTGAAGGGGAAAACCTCCCACACTTAAATTTGGCAAAAACCTATGAATTCACCTTTAACGAGGCAATTTACTTTATAGGTAATCCTCTATTCTTTACGGGTATTGCTAACGAAGGACGCATTCTAGGGACAAAAGCACTTTCTGATTGGAAAGATGCTGTCTATATGATGGATGCGCCAGTATATAAAGGTAATAGTGGTAGTCCCGTGATTAATATGGATGGGGAAGTAATTGGCGTTGTCTTTGCAACGATTGATGATAAAGAACATGGAAATGTAGGGTTGTTTGTTCCAATTGACCTTGTACAAGACCGTTTGAATGATTAATAAAAATTGAAAAGGGAACTGGCTCATTTATATTCGAGTCAGCTCCTATTATTATTCTACAATTTCTAAATAATCACTGACGCGATATTTCTTTAAAACCTTTTCTTCTTCACCGGTCAACGTAACCTGAACAATGGCTGCTTCAAATGTTTGTTGTATTTGTTCTTCGCTTATTCCCTTTGTATAGAGGACAAACTCCATGTAGTACTCTGCATAATCTTCACTGTCGTTGTCGAGCTCCCATCCACTACCGAACCAATATCGGTCAAAACCATCTATTGATTTCATCAAGTCCTTCCACCCTTGAAACATCTCAACTTCTCTTGAAATCACATCCTGGCCATGTTCCACTTTAAACGTAAAAGTAAACTTTCGGAAGTCATCCTTCGTTGCATCAGGTACCTCGTGTGTTCCAACATACGAAAATTCTTCATCTGTTAGAGGTGCGATTTGCGGTTCGACAATTACTTTTGAACTCGCTTCAATCCCTGTATCTAGAAAATTATATGATCTAAAGTCTGTTTGGTTAATAATAAATAAGGCTACTGATGCTGTTAGAATCAATGCTAAAATAGGAAATTGCCATCTTACCTTTTTCACTCGCTTTTCTTGAATAGTTTGAAGAACATTTCTAATAACTTTTTCCTTACTTTGCGAAAGATCTCTCAACTTCTCAATTTTTTGTTTATTCATTTAACAGCACCTCCCATTCCACTTCTACTAATTTGTTCTTTAGCAGTTCTTTCCCTCTTGTTAGACGTGTCTTTACCGTACTCTCTGTAATATTTAGAAGTCTTGCAATCTCTTTAATCGGCATTTCCTCAAAATAATAGTACATAATTGGTTCACGCTGTTTAATCGGTAGGTTTAATATCGCTATTTCAATTAATTTTTCTTCATCATTTCTAACGAGGCTATCTTTTACTTTTACACCCCGATTTCATGAACAACTTATTTTGGAATAGCACTTTTCGATAGGACCAACTTTTCAAATAGTCTTTGCATTTATTCATTGTCATTTTTGATAAAAAAGCTTTTAAATCTCCACGTTCCTCATAATGGTGTTGGTAATTATAGAATTTAATAAAAACATCCTGCACTATATCTTCCGCTCTATATAAATCTTTCACATAATAGTAGGCAATTCGTAACAACAAATCAGTGTAATTCTGCATTATTTGTTTCAGTTCTTCCTCTTGCATCAACTTCTCACTCCCCTTTCCACCTTATAAACGAGGCTAACTATTAAGAAGTTTGTTTTTTCTATATATTGTCATGATTGAATTAAAAAAAGAACTAGAAAGGTAAACTACTCTCTAGTTCTAAATAAAAATTTTAACCAAGCATTTCCTCAGCTAAAAGCCTATATACTTTCAATCGCATTTTTTGTGAATGGGGAATCGTACAGATCATTGCTTCATCAAAGCCGTATAGTTCTTGTTCTTGTCTTAAAAAATCCCCAACTTCTTTTGCAGTACCGACAATATTCAATTTACGATTTTCTTCAATCCACATTTTGTCCATCTCTGTTAACGGATAGTCTTTTGCTTCTTCAGGTGTTAGACGAGGTGCATTGACTTGCCCGCGCATAAATAACATTCGAGAGATATCCGCAGGTTTTGCTTCGAATTCCGCTTCCTCTCTTGTCTCCCCTACTGTAACAAAATAGGAAACCATAATCTCTGGTTTTTCCATAAATGCAGAGGGCACAAAACTTTGACGGTATGCATCAAAGATTCCTTTGTTCATGAAACCATTGAAAAATTGCGCATAAGAATAACCCACACCTCTTCTACCAGTCTCTATTGCACTATTTCCACTGGAACCTAAAATCCAAGCTTCAGGTAGAGGGATATGATTTGGAGAAGCAGTAACTCTTTTATAATATGGATTTTCAGGAATTTCCTCATTAATAAATGCTAATGCAGCATCAATCTTTTCATAAATATTTTCCACTTCTGGTCTGCGTCCGTCTGATAAAGCATACATAGCATACTGATCTCCACCCGGTGCTCTTCCAATGCCAAAATCAATTCTTCCTGGTGCAAGGGCGCTAAGTGTCTTAAAATTCTCTGCCACTTTATATGGTGAATAGTGCATAATCATCGTTCCGCCAGTACCAACACGAATACGATTCGTTTTCGCGGCAATGAAGGCTGCTGTAACTTCAGGGGCTGAACTAGCAAATCCCTGTGTATTGTGATGTTCTGCCATCCAAATTCGTTCATATCCTAATTCTTCTGTTACAATAGCAAGCTCAACTGCTTTTGCTAACGCGTCCTGTGCTGTATTTCCTTTTGTGATCGGTGCTTGATCCAATACGCTTAATCGCATCAATTGAACTCCCCCTTTGTTGATACTTTTCGTTTTCCAAACAATTGCTTAATCATTTCAATTGTAACGAACAACCTTCTAAAATATCCACTTTATAGACTTACCTAAACTCATTCATTTCAATTCCAAAATTCGAGTTTAAATTGTTTCGACAATAATATGTTGAATAAAACGACATTTCGTTAACCATTTAATAACTATTCAGTCAACTTAGTTGACAATAAGTTTAATTGACCTTATTAACAAAACCAACTGTAATGTCGGTTTTCACATTTATACAGTGGTGCATAATCTTTTGTAGCAAAACGATAAATGTTTGATTTTATTCGACAAAGCCTTTGTTGAATATACTTTTATTGTAAACCTCGTTGACAAATTGTTATTAACTTGTTCTTGTAAAAGCTGTTTTTAGAGCGATTTCAATTATTTGATGGTGTTTAAATATCTATTGTAAAATAACACCTCAAACCTTTGCGTTTAGTTAGCACTTTAGCACCTCACGATAATAATTCCGTCAACTGATTTGACATAAAAAACTATACTATTTATCTAATCTATTGATTTTAACGAGAAAACTTTAAAATTCCACATAGTTACAAAACTATACAACGAAACTATTCTATTTTACTGTATGCCGTCGACAATTCGACTTTAGTCCATTGCAAGTATTGTAAACTACATTGACATAAAACTTATAAATCTATGCAGTATATTTTGAATTTGGATAGATTAATAGTCTTGCAAACCTTTAAATTCGCCCCATAAGCTAATGCATAAAGCTCAAACTTTATTTCAACCTTATTCGACTTATTAATAGTCCATCTCCCCTTTTTTATAGTCCACAATTGAATTTTACACATAAAAAAATGCGAGAGGATTGACCATCCTTCTCGCAAAATCATCTATATTACCCAGTTTGCCTTCAAAATATCCTTTAGTATAAGTAATCGATCTTCACCAATTATTAAAGCAACTTTATTTTCAAAATTGGATTTTAACTCTGTATGTTTATCGCAGCATTGTACCCCTAATTTGGTTAAACTTATGCATTTATCTCTCTTACTATTTTC
Organism: Ureibacillus manganicus DSM 26584; assembly: GCF_000772945.1. Classification (GTDB taxonomy): domain Bacteria; phylum Bacillota; class Bacilli; order Bacillales_A; family Planococcaceae; genus Ureibacillus; species Ureibacillus manganicus. The sequence continues at coordinate 121,727 of NZ_JPVN01000006.1, read as the reverse complement.
AGAATTGCTAATTTCTACTAAGCCTTTTGCCTGTAAACTTTTTATATTTTTATGGGTTGCTTGTCTTGTTATTGTAACATTTTTTGATACATCTGAAATGGTTGGTTTATATCCATAAATTTTATGCATGATGTACCATTCCGTTTGTGAAATCTTTATATCACTCTGTTCCTCCCACAAACTCTCAATCATATGTCGTACATACTCGTGTTTCTCTATTATTAAGTTTACTAAACCAACATTATTTAGATGTTCAGTCAAAATGAGCACCTCTTCTACTAAATTGTCACTATTACTATAGAAGAACGTCATTTTATTGTCAACCAAATTGACATTTTTATATTTCCATGTTACACTAGTATTGTAAACTTAGTTGACAAAAAATACCCGAATAGGTGGCGACTGTATGTATAGTGTTGGGGATTTAATCATTTATTCTTCCCACGGCATTTGTGAAATTGACGATATTACAGAAAAAAGTTTTTCAAACCAAACAAAAACTTATTATGTAATGCATCCTATCAATGATTCTAAACTTGTTATAAATGTACCCATTCATAGCGATAAAATAAATTTACAAGATGTTGTTAATAAAGCAACTGCTGAGAAAATCATAGATTCCTTCAAGCATCCTGGTGTAGATTGGATTGAAAAAAACAACCACCGTATTCATATTTTCTCAGAAGCTATTAAAAATGGTGATCGATTTGAAATTGCAAAAATAGTAAACACTTTGATGGTTAAACAACATGACAATGAATTTCTTGGCAAAAAGCTAGGTTCACAAGATATGAAGTTATTAACGTCCATTCAAAATATACTATTTTCAGAACTTGCACTCTCATTAGAAACGACGAGCGACGAAATTTACAATCGTGTTGTGAAAAGTTTGCAACATCAATTCTAAGTTCCTATTATTGAGAAAAGGCTTGTCGCCCTTTCTCCTTTTAATTTCCGCTACAACCTCGTATCTAACGCCTCCTATTTTCCTCCTAATAAACTTCAGGCTTCACTGGATTTATTATGAAGATACAATCACGAATTTACAAAAAAGAAGTAATCTTTCCACATTCGTGTGTGAATAGATTACTTCTTTTTTTATGCGTTTATTAAATAATTAATGAATAATCCAATTGATAATAAGAAGCTAAATAAAGTATTAGTAAGGGCTGTCGATTTCATAGCAGTTCGCATTAACGCCGGTTCTTTCACACCATTTTGAAATGCTTTTATAGCAGAAATCGGTTTTGGTAGGCTTAATAATACAACTAATGACCAAGGACTTAGATCCCCTATCATGATTAGTACAATGATCCACAAATACGAAATGAAAAATGAATTCGCTAATGCCATTACTGCAGCATGTCTACCTAGTAATATGGCGAGCGTCTTTCTTCCGCCTCTTGTATCTTCTTCAATATCACGAATATTATTCGACATATTAATTGCCCCAACTAAAATCATAGCTGGAATGGAAATCATGAAACTTAATAACGTTACTGTACCTGTTTGAATAAAATAAGAGATTAATACGAAGCCCGATCCCATTAACGCTCCAGCAAAAAGTTCACCAAATGGAGTATATGCTATAGGAAGTGGACCTCCTGTATATAAATATCCGATTGCCATACCAAACAATCCAACAGCGACTAACCACCAACTACTGCTTGCACAAATGTAAACACCAATTATTGCAGCCAATACATACAATAATATAGCAACTGTTAGTACGTTTTTAGGTTTTAAGCCGTGCCTTACAATTCCTCCACCGATACCAACAGATTCTGCAGTATCTAGACCACGTTTGAAATCATAGTATTCATTAAATAAATTTGTCGCTATTTGTAGCGCAAGACATGCGACCATCATTGCAGCAAACAACAACCAGTTAATGTTTGTATCATACAATGCAATAACCGTTCCTAATATTACCGGTGCAAATGTTGCTGTTAAAGTATGAGGACGTGTCATCTTCCACATAAGTTTTGCAGGACTTATTTCCTTCTTTATATCTTCCATTGATTAATTCAACTTCCTATTAATAATATTTGAAACTACTATTATTTTTTATCAACATAATGTTTGATGTATCTTTCCGTCTATTCATTATAACAAATTCTCTAATAAGTGCGAGAATGAAAGATTATCCACAAAAAGTGTGAAATAACAATTTGTTGTTTGTTCATGAGCATATTAAAAACAGGCTGGGACATAAGTAAAAAGGTACAACCCATTTTCAATTGGGATAGTACCTTTTTGATATAGAGACGTTCGTTTCCGATGCATGCTTCGCGCATCCAGGGGAAGCCATGAGCCTCCGGGAGCTAAAGCTCTCCGGGGTCTCATGACTGCTTCTACGTCCTGCAGGACAAGGAATGCTTCGTTGAATAACATCACAACGAGAAAATGCTTTAGCATTTTCGAGAGAGTCTTCGCATGCCTCGGAAGCGACGACTTTCTAATATAGCGTTAGCAGATTTTTATTATACGTAATACTGACTTTTGGTTGAAAATTATCTTTTGTCCCAGCCTCTTTTTGTTTAAAATCAGTCACGGCCACTGCTATACACGTAATAATCCACTTGCATACATTTTTGAAACCCTGCTTTTTCATAAACAGATAGCGCACGTTCATTTTCAATTTCTACATCTAACATAACGTATTTTTCGCCATTTCTTAATGCAAAGTCTCTAGACCAATCAAGTAATGCTGTGCCTATTCCTTTTCCTTGTACTTCTGGATGAACTGCAAAGGCGGTAACCTTTTGAACATCGCCTTCTTTAGAAGTAGTTAAAGTACCAACTACATCTCCATTTAGTTCAGCAACCCATAGGATGCTTCCTTCGGTCGTAGTATTATAATCAATTAGTTCCAAAGATTCTTCACGTAAATCACCAAACGCTTCACTAAAAATTTGAACTAATGCATTTTGATCTAATTTAGAATATTGTCTGATATAAATAGGACTATCTGGATTTGCTACCTGAGCCTTTGCCTCAAATGTCGCTTCAGAAAAGCTATATATAAAACCAAAACGCTCTAAGAACCTTTTACCAAAGGTGCTATTTTCGTGAACAAGGGCTAGCTCCCCTTCTGCACCACGTTCAAACAAACCTTCATGTAGCACTTTAAATAGCGCTGTGCCAATCCCAATTTGTCGATACATGGGAGAAACGACCATTGACCAGTCATACGTTTCAAGTCCCATTATATCAATAGCACTTGCTACACCAACTAATTGGTTTAGTTCGTCATCATACGCTAGTACAAAAAAACCTTTACTATATAATTCTTTACTTTCACGCAAATTCAGCAAAGAACAATAACTTACACGGTCAACATTCCCTGCTTCTACACATAAAGTTTTAATTTCATCAAATGTCTCAGTATCTATTGGAAAAGATGCTTTTATAATTGAAAAATTCATGGCTAAACTCCAATTCTTTTTTACACTCCATATAATTTTAGAGTTACATAGTATGAAGTGCAACCGCGAATTTTTGTGTTGTTTACTATAAAATTCACTTATTCCCTAAAACTATCTTTCTGCTCCAACATTTTGGAATAGATCCCTCCAAATTCAATCAGTTCTTCTTGTGAGCCAGACTCAACTAGTTCACCTTGATGCATGACGAATACGAGGTCAGCATATCGAATTGTATTTAAACGGTGGGCAATGACAAAGCTCGTTCTTCCTTCCATTAACAATTCTAATGCCTGTTGTATCTTCACTTCCGTTACTGTATCAATACTACTTGTCGCTTCATCTAGTAATAGAATTACAGGATTTGCTACTAGTGCTCTAGCAATAGATAGAAGTTGTTTTTGACCATGGGAAATTTCACTACCATCACTAGCAAGTATAGTGTCATATCCCTTCGGAAGCTTCATGATAAACTCATGGGCATTCGCTTTTTTACAAGCTTCCACAATTTCTTCATCTGTAGCATCTAATTTACCGTAACGAATATTCTCATATACAGATGCCTCAAATAAAAACGGATCTTGTAATACAAATGCCATTTGGCTGCGTAATGTTTCTCTTTTTAAGTCACGCACATCTTTACCATCAAACAGAATTTCACCACTCTCCACATCGTAAAAACGAGCAATCAATTGCATAATTGTCGTCTTTCCAGCACCTGTTGCACCTACTAAAGCAACTGTTTGGCCCGGGTTAACATGGAAGCTAATCCCTTTTAATGTTTCTTGATCTTCGCTTAAATCATATTTAAAATGCACGTCTTTAAATTCTACTTCCCCTTTTAACTGAGTATTATCAGGAAGTTTCCCCTCATCAATATCCTTCGTTTCTTCCATGATTGAAAAAACCCGTTCTGCCCCTGCAATTGCTGATAATACTGTATTAATCTGATTTGCCAAATCGTTTAATGGTCGCGTAAATTGCCTTGCATACTCTGTAAATATTACAATTACCCCAATTGTTACAAGTCCATTAAATGCTAAAATTCCACCAATTCCAGCTACAATCGAAAAACTAATGTTATTTAAAAAGTTCATAACTTTTGGAATAAAACCTGAATAGGTTAAAGCCCAAAAACCAGTTCTACGTAATCTAGCATTCTTTTCTCGGAATTCCTCGATCACTCGTTCTTCTTGTGAAAACGCTTTGACAATCGTCTGACCAGAAATCGTTTCCTCAATCATCCCATTTAATGCCCCAACTGCCGCTTGCTGCTCTTTAAACAATTTCCCTGTTCGTTTTGTAGTCCAGCGCATCGCCATAAACATAAGCGGAATTATTAACATCGTTAAAACTGTTAATAGTGGACTTAAATATATCATCACAATGACGGTTCCAATTAGAGTTAGTAAACTAGAAAACACTTGAATAAACGATGTATTTAAAGTTGCACTTACCGTTTCAATATCATTTGTTGCTCGACTCATTAGTTCCCCATGTTGTCTTTTGTCAAAAAAGGAAACTGGTAATTTCATGAGATGATTAAAGAGTCCAGTCCTCATTTTAAAAATCGTTGTCTGTGATATACCAATCATCCAGTAATTTTGTAAAAATAGTGATATCGACAAAATAATGTAAACCCCTATTAAAACAATAATCATTGGCGCCATTCCTTGGAATTGGCTCTTTAGTATATACTCATCAATAATAATCCCAATTAACAACGGCCCTGTTAATGACAATATCGAACTAATCACAACCATGAAGAAAACAGTAATTAACAAAATTCTTTGTTCATCGACAATTTTCCAAATCCTAAGCAATGTGCTTTTCCAATCACTTGCACGGGGTCCTTTTTTCTTTTCTGTCTTTCGATTTAAGTCTTCCTTTTTTAGAATAGGTTCATAGCCGAACGGTTTTCTTATATAATTCACCCTTCTTCACCTACCTGTTCTTCCTGTGACTCTACAATTTGCTGATAACGTGTGCTTATTTGAATCAATTCATCATGTGTTCCATAGGCCTCTACTTTGCCTTCGTGCAATAACAAAATCTTATCCATAGATCTAGCTGTTCGAACTTTTTGTGTGACAACGAACATCGTTGCATTTTCATCTTCTAATGCTTCCCAAAGGGCTCCCTCTGTCTTAATATCAAGAGCACTTGTACTGTCATCCAATACTAGAATCCTTGATTTCCGAATAAGTGCCCTTGCGATTGAAAGGCGTTGTTTTTGACCACCTGATAGATTCACACCCTTTTGGCCTACACGAGTTTCGTATTTATTGGGGAAAGTTTCTACCGTTTCATGAATTTGTGCTTGCTCTGCTGAGATACGAACCTCTGAAACTAGCGCATCTTGTTTTCCCCATTTTAAATTTTCAGAAATGGATCCTGTGAATAGCAAAGATTTTTGAGGGACAAAACCAATCATTGCTCTTAACTCCCCCATGCTCCAATCAATGATATTTCGTCCATTTACAAAAACATTCCCAATTGAAGGTTCATAAAATCTTGGAATCAGATTAAGTAAGGTTGTTTTCCCTGCACCTGTTTCCCCCATTATTGCTAACTTTTCTCCTCGCTTAACTTCGAAAGAAATATTTGATAATACTTGTAACTCAGAATTCGGATATGTAAATGATACATTTTCAAAACGAACAGTTCCTATTTCGTTTATAGAAGAATTTATTTTAGTTTCCTTTTTATCACTTTGTTCTTCTAACCCGCCTTCATCAACTATTAATACCTCTTTCATACGATCTGATGAAGCTTTAGCACGAGCAATCGCAATGATAATAAAGGCAAACATCGTAAAGTTCCCTGTTACTCGCATCGAGTAGTTAATAATAGCCACTAATTCACCTACCTGTGCATTTCCCGCGTGAACCTCATTAGATCCAAACCAAATAACGGCAAGTAAACTAACATTCATGATTAACAAAAGTACCGGCATTATTAGTTCCATAATACGAAGTGCCTTAGTTGTATCGAGTCTTAGAGAATCTGCTACTTGTTGAAATCTACTAGATTCATATTGGTTACGCATATATGCCTTCACTAATCGAATAGCTTGTAAACATTCCTGTAACACTCGGTTAACTCGGTCAAGTCGCCATTGTACTTGAGCAAAATAAGTAATCCCCTTTTTCACCATAAAATACAAAAACCCAACAACAATTGGCGCTCCAATAAATAAAAACAGAGCAATTTTAGGGTTGATGATAAAGGCCATTACTAAACTTAAAAATGCTGCAAGAGGTGCCCTCACTAAAATTCGTAAACTCATAAATAAGACGTTTTGTACTTGAGTGACATCATTTGTTAGTCTTGTGATTAACCCGGAAGTTGGAAACTTCAAATAAGTAGCCATAGTAAATGCTTGGATTCTACTAAACAAAGCATTTCTTAAATCGAAACCAAAACTATGTGCAACATGTGCTGCAAAATACGAGTTAATGATTCCAGAGAGGAGTGCCACAATAGCTAAAATAACTAACACAATCCCCCAAAACTGAATTGAACTAAAATCATTGACAACAATTCCTTCATCAATAATTTTCGCAATAATTAACGGCTGAACCAGTTCAATCATTAATTCAATGAGCATTAATATAAAAGCAATTAATGCAGATAACCAATAAGGTTTAACGTAAGAAAATACTGTCTTCATGTCTACCCCCTAAACCCCAGTAAGAACCCCCTTATGTTCTTACGAAATATCTATATAAATTTTATTCTACTAGTATAGAACAATTTTTCTAAACATTCACACATTTGATTTACATTGCAGTTAACCTTTACCACCTTGTGAGAGCGTGATGCAATTTTCAGACATATCGCAAATTAAAAATTCTTATAATCTTATTAAATTTTGAATCTTTTCACGCTCGTTATAGTTAAAAAGTCACAAATTATCTATTTGTCATAAATAATCCATTATTATAATAATGACTAAATAACGATTTAATTTTATAATAATAGTAAATTATTCTTTAAAAGGGAGATAAAATAGAATGGAACTTGTAAAAACCAATTATCGTATCGACGATCAGATAATTTTGAATTCTCCTTTTCCTTCTTTTGTTATGAACAAACAACATAAACTCTTATTATGGAATCAATTATGTGAGGATGTATTTCAACACTCCTTTAACGAATTTAAAGATACTGATAACATTAAAACTACCCTATTATCAACTATACCAGAGCAATTATTGAATCTTTTATCAGATCATCAAGATAAATATCAATTCGAGAATATTCAGCTACTCACAAAGGATGAAAATCTACTAGAATCATCTATTATTACTATTCCTTCAAGCTATGATGGGGAATTATGTACGCTAGTTGTATGCTTTTTAAATGACGAATTGAGAAAAGTAAACACATCCACACAGGAGTTAATTGATCTTAAAAAAGGGCTTACCTCAACATATATGTTTGTTGCAATTGATGATGAAGGCTTTATTATTAATTGCAACCAAAAATTCCTTAAAACGAGCCACTGGACTCCAAAAAGGGTTATTGGGAAAACGTTTTGGCAACTCTTCCCTGAAACCGAAGAAGGTGAAGAAGCGGCAGAGAAAATTTGGAAGACAATTACTTCTGGGAACGTTTGGCATGGTGAGGTTGAAAAAATAACAAAGGATGGACAATCCTATTGGGTTCATCTGATTGCAATTCCTACGTATTCTTCTACAGAAAATCGTTTTCTATATAATTTAATTGAACACGATATCACCGAGGAGAAGTTATTAAAAGATAGCCTTGAGAAAATTGCATATGTTGATCCTGAAACAGGATTAATGAATCACTATCGTTTAGAACAAGTCGTAAATGAAAATATAGAAAATGGTTTAAGCTTTTCCTTTGTATATTTGAGTATTGATAAATTTTATACTCTTAAAGAAATACATAATATACAAATTGAAAATAACTTCATAACAGAATTTGTTAAACGTATGAAAATTTACTTCCAAGACAGTTCAATGGCGAGGATTAATTCCAACGAGTTCGTTATTCTAACACCGCTAAGTGAATGGTTTATTCAAGGATTTTTACACTATCTAAAACAAAATCCGATTTATATTGGAAATGTGGCTGTACCAATTTCAATTAGCGGAAGTATTACACACTCGCCAAAAGACCAGTCAAACTTTACAGAACTAATGAAAGCCTCAATAAAAACAATTCAAACTGTTCGTGAAGCTGGTGGCAACAATATATCATCACTTTCTGCTACATCGCACAAAGCACTACATCGTAAGTCAATGATTGAAAAGCGATTGCTCCTTGCATTGGATCAGAAGCATTTAGAAGTTTTATACCAACCACAATTCGACCTTTCAAAGGGGAAAATTATAGGTGTTGAAGCATTAGTACGTTGGGAAGACGAAGAAATCGGAGTAGTTTCTCCAGATGAGTTAATACCAATTGCTGAAGAAACAGGACTAATTAATAATATTGGCTCCTTTGTTATTGAAAAAGCATGCAAACAGGCTGTGGAATGGTTTAAAAAGGGACTCGACCTAAAAATAAGTATTAACCTTTCAGTTCACGAATTCCGTGATAAAAACATGGCAAAAACGATACTGAATACACTTTCTAAAACAGGTTGTCCCGCTCATTTAATCCAGATTGAAATTACAGAAAAATTTGCATTAGAAGCTGAGGCCGAAGCTAATATTATAAAGCAAATGAGATTGTTAGAAAACGAAGGAATTGTCTTTATTTTAGATGACTTCGGAACAGGATATGCTTCATTCCGATATATGCAGTTATTACCGATTGAAATATTAAAAATTGACCACACTTTCATTCACTCACTAATGATGTCAGAGAAAAATCAAAAATTAGTCAACGGGATTGTACAGTTTGGTAAATCTATGAATATCACCGTATTAGCTGAAGGTGTTGAAACAGAAGAACAAAGAGAAGTTTTGAAAAACTATGGTTGTGATCTTATTCAAGGTTACTTAATTAGCAAACCTGTTAACGTAAAAGAAATCGAGAATATTGTTTCTTAAATTAAAATAGGCTACTGATAAAGTGGGAGATCCACTTCTAAATCAGTAGCCTATTATTTAATTATTTTATTCTTGGACGTTTTAACTTAGCAAACGATTCCATGGAAGTTTTGCCTTTGTTTAATGTACGATAGATTAATTGTATAATGACCTCCGCAAAGACAAGTCCCATTGCGATAGCACCAGCAATCATAAATGCTCTCATTCCAAATTCAATGCCTCTTGTATAGTCTAATTCAACAATACTTCGCATAGTATTATAAGCAATACTACCTGGGACAAGCGGTATAATTCCAGATACGTAAAACACAATCATAGGCGTTTTAAACCATCTTGCAAAAAATTGCGCAACAACTGCAATTACAAAGGATGCTAAAAAAGTAGCATGAACTTCTGTCACATTCACTTGCATAAACGTATAATATACAGTCCAGCCAACTGAACCTACTAATCCACAAATTGGAATCGCCTTAACCGATGCATTAAAAATCACACCAAAACAAGCAGTTGCAATAAAACTCAATATAAAGTGTATTAAATATTCCAATTTACAGCCTCCTTAAATAGCAACAACAAGTGCAATACCTGAACCAATAGCAAAGGCTGTTAAAAAGGCTTCAGCACCCCTTGAGATTCCAGAAGTAAAGTGCCCTGCCATTAAATCTCGGATTGCATTAGCCATTAGTAATCCTGGAACTAGCGGCATGACACCACCGATAATTATTTTGTCGATTTCTGTTCCAAGGTGAAACTTTACAGCAAAATGTGCGACTAATCCTATGAAGATAGCTCCTATAAATTCAGAGAAAAACTTAACTTTTGTCAGATCGTGTAATACCATCACTACAATAAATCCAACAGCACCAGCGACAAAAGTTGCGGGTACATCAGACCACAATCCACCGAATAGAATAGATAATGTACTACTTGCCAAAGCAGCCGCTAAAATTTGCATAGGAATTGGTAAAAAATAATTCGTTTTTTGTATCTTTATTAGCTCGTGGTAAGCTTGTTCTAGTGTTATTATTTTATTAGTATTAGTTAGTTTACGAGAAACTTTGTTTACTAGTGCTATTTTGTGAAGATCTGTAATACGGTTTGATATAGTAGTTATTTTTGTTTTTTGTCTTCTCCCCAAAGATAGGATAATTCCTGTCGGAGTTACATAGCTTTGCGCATCTTCTATTTCAAGAGAACGGGCCATTCGTATCATTGTGTCTTCTACTCGATATGTCTCAGCTCCACTCTCAATCATAATTCGACCTGCAAGCAAGAGGCAATCTAGGGCCATTTCATAATCGATTTCATTATTAGTCATAATAGTGATTCTCCTTTTTCTCCTTGCTCATAGTATCGAACAAAAAAAGAAATCTCAATACAAATGATTATCATTCAAGTAATTTTTACATAATTGACTATTTTTTTGAAAGGGGTAAGGATTTCATATGAATAACAATGATCGCAAATATGGCGGTCGATTACTTGATATTATCCTAATCACCACGATTGCCACTCTTACCGTGTTAATAATCATTTTCACTACTATGAATAATGATTATCAGATTCAAAATGTATCTGCAAGCAACCCAACAGATCTAAAGTCAGGTACTGCTGGATTAGATATCCCGGATATTTCTTCTTCCGTAACACAAGAAATAGTCAATACAAATTTCGACGGAATTCGTATTGTAAATGAAAACTTAAAAGATCCAACAAAACCCTATTCAATACAATATATTAAAACAAACTTCGAATCGCTAAACATACAAATAAACAAATACATATCTGACTCAAAAAATCAGTACGAAAATATTATACGTTTAAAAGATACAGTGAATAAGAATGATCCATCTACAAATCTAGTAAACAATTTAAAGATATCAGTAGAATTATTTCCACACCAGGATCACTATCTTTCACTAGTGTTCACTAAAAATGTTGCGGTAAAGAGTAATACTTACGATACAACAATCTATACCCTTTTCTTTAATATTGAAACGGGAGAAATTGTCGATTTACAACAAATTCTAAAAGATGATATTAATCATTTGACAGCTTTATCAGAAAAAGTTCGCGCGTCTATATTAAACAATCAATCCTATCAAAAGCATATTAATAAAGAAACATTAACGAATGTCACTGTGGCAAAATGGAATTACTTCCAACGTTTTTCTATTAAAAATGATGCACTAGTTTTCTATTTTAATAAAGGGGAAATAGGTAATAGTAGTATTGGTATACCAACTGCCTCCATTTCCTTGTCATCAATCTATCCGTTACTTTCAAAAGAGTTCCAAACGGGAATAAAAAATGATTCAGTGATTACAAGTCCTCCACCAACAAAGAATAATAGTTCTGATAAAAAAGTGGCTCTTACTTTTGATGATGGACCTCACCCAACTATTACAACGCAAATATTAAATACGCTTGAAAAATACGATGCAAAAGCGACATTTTTCGTTGTTGGTAATCGTGTTGAAAAATACTCTGACATCGTTATTGAAACATTGGAACGTGGCCATGAGATTGGAAATCACTCTTGGAACCACGCTAAACTAACTGAACTATCTTCTAAACAAGTAGTAGAACAAATAAATTCTACAAATAATGCCATAAAAAATGTATTGGGGGAATATCCAACGGTGTTCCGACCTCCTTATGGAGCAAAAAATAACCAAGTTGTTAGTGTAATCGACTTACCAGTAATTATGTGGACAATTGATACAATGGACTGGAAATATCGAGACTCTACTACTCTCTTACCAATGGTTAAGAAGAATATGCATAATAACGCAATAATCCTAATGCACGACATTCACCAATCGACTGCAGATGGGCTAGACAGTGTTTTAAAATACTTGCACGATCAAGGCTATGAATTTGTAACAGTAAGTGAAATAGTACAAAATTAACATTACCTTTTTCCGCAATGCAAATGACAAATTTTAGCTTTTTATGTCAGAAAACTCAACCTATTTAAAAAATGATTGGCAAACTTTTAGGTTTGCCAATCATTTTTTTATTATTTTATTGTAGCCTCACACTACCTAAACTATTAAATGTCTGTAAATCGTAGCTCTTAATTCCATTACGGGAAACTGTATAAAGTGTGTCATCAATATATACCATACGTTGAATCATAGATTCCCAGCTTTCATATTCTTCTCCAGGTGCAGGTGGAGTAACTAAGTCACCTTTAAGTTGAATTCCATTCTCTGCTGTAATTTCATATACTACTGCTCCAGAACCTTGATATTGAATATCGTATTCACCTTTTTCTTTATATATAGAAATCGGGAAGCCAAAATAACTATATTCTGAATTTCTAAATAACACTTTATGATTGTATTGTACTTCCGAGTAAGTACCACGGCCACCAATGATTACGTTATCCTGTTCTTTCGGATTAGAGAAGTCTGTAATATCAAACAAGGATATTTTAATACCACCAGTTACAGTAAATGGCTGTTTTGAGTAACTATCAACCATCGTTTTTGTATCATATCCGATTCCAATTAAGTGATTTTCATCTAACGGATGCAAGTAATTACTGAAGCCAGGTATTTTTAGTTCTCCTAAAACTTTAGGTGCATTTGGGTTCGTTAAATCAATTACAAAGAGTGGATCCACCTCTTTAAATGTAACTATATACGCCTTATCCCCCATAAACCGTGCAGAATAGATCCGCTCACCTTTTGCTAAGTCAGTTACTTCTCCTACTTTCTCTAGCCTATCATTAAATATATAAAGATGGTTTTTAGAAGTAGGCTCTGCACCCCAAGAATGACCTTCTGTCACTGCAATTCGGAAATGTCCATCATATTCATCCATTGAGAATTGATTTAAAACTGTACCTTCTATTGATGTTGAAGCGGCAAAAGCAATATTCGTTCCATCAATTGAGAATTTATAAATATCCGTATTTGTAGAAATTGGAGCGATAATCATGTCTCGTGCAATCGAAGTTTGAGCTGCATCTTCACTAATTTTTTTACTTTCTGCATCCCCGTCGACCTCTATCTCCAATGTTGTTGGCATTTCGTAGTTATTAGCTGTTAAGTAAATTGCATTGTAAGACATGTAAAGATTTGAACTGCCACCAAGGAAGCCTTTTGTCTCTACTTTTTTGTTTTCGAAATTATTTAAATCGATCGCGGAAATGATTGTGTAATTTGGCTCTGTAGCACCTGGTAAAATTGTTAACTGGTCGATTTCCATAGGCGCAATCTTTTCATCTTCTTCACTATCATATGTGTAAGGTCTTAGTTCAACATCTTCCACTGGTGTATCATATAAAATCCAATAATTTGGTGTTTTGTTTGTTACGATATATAGAATGTCATTATATTTCCGAACCCCACTCATATATCCATCCTGACCTACTTCACGGATGAATGTTGGATTGGTTGGGTCTTCAATATTATAAAAAGCAGCTGTCGTTAAACTAGTTCCATCCATATATGGCCATTTTGACTCTTTCGACTCAATCCACTGGTCCTTTATAACAATTAACATCTCATCATGTACCATTATTTGCATTGGATAGCTGTACTGATCTAATGCTATTTTACTTACTTGTTTTATATTTTTAGGATCACGTGCATCAGTAATAATAATGTTATTATCATAAGTTGAGTAAATAAACTCCCCATCCGTAACAACAATATCTCCTTCTTCAATACCCTCTACTTGATTATTTGTTGTAGAGTGGTCTAATCCTCCACCTGAAGCATTATCACTTTTAGCTTCAGCCATTGACATATCAGCACTTTCAGATACAGCTGTTGTTTCTGCTTCTCCACCAGTAAAATAGCGTCTTTCCTTCTTAACTGCAGTTAAGAAGAAGTTTTGCAAGTCTTCTTTCGACGCAATGTGTTTGATTTCGTCAACTACTTCAAAAGTAATCTCTTGCTTTTCTGAGTTCGATAAAATATCCTTGAACGCATTTTTCTCAATGTGTGCTGTATATTTGCCTGATTTGGCATTTAAAATTGCTAGAGTTTGATTGTTATTTAGAAGTTTCATCGTAACATCAACTTTATCTCCAGCACTATTTGTTATATATACTTGTTTCTTTTCAATACTCGCATCATTTAGACCATGAGAAAAATGAATGAGGTAAGGATGATTGACCATAACCTTTGATGTTGCTTCTACTTCAACCTTCTTCCCAAGCATAAGTACAGCACCAACTACAATTGCCGCTATGATGAGAATTAAACCCCCTACATAGAATCTCTTTTTCATTTTGTCACTCCTTTTGTTGTCGTATCTTTAACAATTAGACCTTTGAAGTTAAAAATAGTTACAAAATTCTGTTATTAAATTTGCCATTTTTATGAATATTCAGTAGGAGGTTCGGGCTTGGTCATTTGCGGTTTTCTTATTTTATTAGCGATATTCATGAATTTATTTGCGTTTTCGGATGGGTTATTTGCATATTTCAGGACTTTATTTACGTTTTGCTAAATTATTTGCGGATTGTTGAACTTTATTTGCGTTTCCGGATTTACCAAAACAAAAAACGTGAAGACTCCTAAGAATCTTCACATCCTTTCAATTTAAACTATTCTTCAGATGGCCATTTTGGAAGCATTTTACTTAATGGTTTATCTTCCCTGCGACCTAACACATAGTCGGCTTGCATTATTGTATGAATCTCACGAGTTCCTTCGTAGATTACAGGTGCTTTAGAATTGCGTAGGTATCTTGCCACTGGATATTCATCGGAATAACCGTAAGCTCCATGAATTTGCAACGCATCATCCGCAGCTTTATTGGCAAAATCACAAGCTTGCCATTTAGCTAATGATGTTTCCCTTGTATTTCGAACCCCTTTGTTTTTCAACTCGCCTACACGATATACAAGTAAACGACTCATTTGATAACCCGCTTCCATATTAGCAATCATCTGACCTACTAATTGATGTTCACCAATCGGTTTTCCAAACGTTTTACGCTCATGACAATACTTCACACTCGCCTCTATACAAGCCGAAATTAACCCGACCGCGCCTGCAGCTACAGTAAAACGACCATTATCAAGAGCCGACATAGCTATTTTGAAGCCTTCTCCTTCTTCTCCTAAACGGTTTTCTACTGGAATACGCAAATCATCAAAGAACAACTCTCCTGTATTCCCAGCACGAATTCCGTATTTCCCTTTAATCGCTTTTGAGGAGAAGCCTGGCATAGTTCTCTCTACGATAAATGCAGTAATCCCATGATGTTTTTTTGTTTTATCAGTATAGGCAAAAACAATAAAGTGGTCTGCAAGATCACATAATGAAATCCATGTTTTTTGACCGTTTAATATATAGGAATCCCCTTCACGTCTTGCAAACGAATCCATTGCAGCTACATCCGACCCTGCACCTGGTTCCGTTAAACCGAACGCTCCTATTTTTTCTCCCTTTGCTTGAGGAATTAAATATTTTCTCTTTTGTTCCTCAGTCCCCCATTGTAGAAGTGTCATACTATTCAATCCTGTATGAACAGATACAGCTGTACGGAAAGCTGTATCGCCCCTCTCCAATTCTTCACAAACTATTGCTAAACTATTGTAATCCATTCCAGCGCCGCCGTACTTTTCAGGAATGCAAACCCCCATTAACCCTAGTTCCGCAAGTCTTTTCCAAAGGTTTGGATCAAATCCACCTTCAGTATCCCATTTTGCAATATGAGGCATAATCTCGTTATCAACAAATTGTCGTACTGTTTTTCTTAGTAATTGTTGTTCTTCTGAAAAGTCGAAGTTCATCCCCATCACCTTACCATTTCACGATTGCTGAACGGTGTTTCGTTTCTTTAATTTTCACTCCACGTTTGGCCATTTTCTCGATATATTCCTTACCAGGAACAATCGTTTCAGGTGTAAATACACCTCGGTCAGAGATTACACCTGAACCTACCATTACAGCTACAACTGCAATTGTACAAGCTGTCGCACGAGCCATTGCTGTCATATAGTCATCTTGATTGCGAATAATAATTGTTTCGTATTCGTAAGTAACTTGTTCCCCTTTTTTCTCACCCGAAACAATACCACGTAAAAGTAGTGCATCTTGCTGGTCGCCCTGATCTAGCTTTTTCTTTAATGCTTCTCGAACAACATCACGAACTTTAACTTCGTTATTGTTTACCTGTACTTTATTTTCCTTATCGATAAATCCTAAATCTCTTAGTAACTTGAATTTTTCAGCATGGCCTTTGTAACGAATTGTTTTGTATTCCAATGTCTTAACATTTGGGAACGTTTTAATAAGTGTTGAAGTCCCTCCAGAAGTATAAAAAGCTTCCATTACACCGAATTGGTCAAAATAAACTTGTTCAACACCTGAAAGTGATTCCACTTCAGTTAATTGACCATCAATAATGATTTTTGATGACTCTGTGTAATGATCTAGAACTCCTTCTAACGAGAAAACTCTTGTATAGTTTAATGGTGCTACTGGTTTTGTAGGAATACCACCTACATAAAGTTTGATAGACTCAACTTTATCTAGTTTTGAAGCTCCATACCCTGCTAAAATATTAATCATTCCTGGAGCTACACCTAAATCAGGGATGATTGTTACATTTTTGGCTTTTGCTTCTTCATGAAGGTCTAGTATGTGATCTGTAACTTCTCCGATATGTCCGCCAAGATCAACAGAATGTACTCCTACTTCTATAGCAGTCTTTGCTACTTTTTCATTAAATTCATAGAATAATGCGTTTACACATACTTCCCCTTTTGCCATGCATGCACGCAATTCATCGTCATTATTTGCATTTAGTTGTACAGCTTCTAATTTCTCTGAATTTAGTTGTTGTACAAAATTTTGTACAACTGATACATCGATATCAGCTAAAAACACTTTTTCAACTTTATCATTTGCTACTAAATCTCGCGCTACTTCTTTCCCCATCAAACCAGCGCCTAATACTACAACCTTCATACACACATCCCCTTTTAAAGTAGTTTATTCCGTATCTATTTGAGCTCTTTGCAGCTTCCCACTGTAATCAATATAAATACTCTTCCACTCTGTATAAACGTCTAGCGCTGCTTGGCCGGAATCCCTATGGCCATTACCAGTTCCTTTCGTTCCGCCAAATGGTAAATGTATTTCTGCACCCGTAGTACCTGCATTGATGTAAACAATCCCCGTATCTAAATCCCTTTGAGCTTTAAATATTTTATTTACATCTTGAGAGAATATAGAACTTGATAAGCCGAACTTCACACTGTTGTTAACCTCTATTGCTTCTTCTAAACTATTTACCTCTATAACGCTAACAACTGGGCCGAATATTTCTTCTTGTGCAATCGTCATTTCATTTTTCACATCTGTAAAGATTGTTGGTTCAAAGTAATACCCTTGATCAAAAGGTGGATTGGATAGTGCACTACCCCCAACTAGTAACCTAGCACCCTCTTGCTTACCAATTTGGACATAATGACTAATTTTTTCTAAAGCAGCTCGATTAATAACTGGTCCAACTTTTACTGTAGGATCTAGGCCATCCCCAATCGTTAACTTGCTAATACCTTCAAGTAATTGTTCTTCCAGTTCATTCTTCACATCTTTATGGACAATCACTCGACTGCATGCTGTACAACGTTGTCCTGCAGTACCAAATGCACTCCAGATAATCGCTTCAGTAGCAAGCTTTAAATCTGCATCGTCCATTACGATGACCGCGTTTTTCCCACCCATTTCAAGAGATACCTTTTTCAAATGCTTACCACCAAGCTCAGCAACTTTACTACCCGTAGCATTTGAACCGGTGAAAGAAATCACTTTTACATCTGGATGTTCAATAAGTGCTGTCCCTACATCTGTACCTGCTCCGAAGACTATGTTCGCAACCCCATCAGGTAAGCCAACTTCTTCAAAAATTTTCCCTAGCTCATACGCCATCATTGGTGTTTCAATAGAAGGCTTCCAAACAAAAGTGTTCCCAGCAACAAGCGCAGGGAATGACTTCCATGTAGCGATTGCAATTGGAAAATTCCAAGGAGTGATTAAGCCTACAACACCGATTGGACTTCTCACACTCATAGCAAACTTATCTGCTAATTCAGAAGGAGTTGTTTCCCCAAACAACCTTCTTCCTTCACCAGCCATATAAAATGCCATATCGATCCCTTCTTGCACTTCTCCACGAGCTTCTTCAATTACTTTTCCCATTTCTTTTGTTAGCACTTGGGCAAGATATTCTTTTTTTTCTTTTAACTTATAACCAATTTCATATAAATAATCCGCACGTTTCGGTGCCGGAATGAGTGCCCACCTTTTCTGTGCATCCTTAGCAGCTGAAACAGCTAACTCTACTTCACTATTTGTTGATAGCGGTACCTCACCTAAAATCTCCTCATTAGCTGGATTAATTATAGGCACCTTTCGAAGTGTATCTGATTCAATCCATTTACCACCGATAAAGTTTTTCAGTTCCATGACACCCTCCTTGAATTGATTAAAACTTCAATAATATTCTTTTAATATTCGACATTTTCTACTTAAATCCTCTTTTTTCTAAAATAAATATTACAGAATTATTATTTCTTGAAAAGTAATAATTCTTCTGGGAAGAACTCGAATGGGAACTATTGGTTTTAATTGTGGTATGTAATGGAGTAGATTTTGGGTTTTGAAGTTTAGTATCTTAACTAGTAAGTTTAACATTTTAAATAGAGTTTTATAGGAAGATGATTGCGATAATACATTTTTTAGTTCGTTCTTTATCTTATTTTATATTAAGTATATGTATGCTATTGAAAATGCATTCAAAAGCAAAACTAGTATTCTTCTGAATAATACTATAAAAATAAAAAAGCCGCCTCCCCCCTGAGACCGCTTTAAATCAAATCTTAACATACTTAAAATTTTTCTATTGTGTTTTCTAGTCTTGATGCTGCAACTTCAAGGTTTTCTGAAGATTCACCGATTTTTTCAACAATGCTTGATAACTCTTCTATCTGAATTCCTACATTTTCAAAGTCTGTAATCGTCGAATCAACTGTTTGTGAAATTTTTTCAAATGATTCTAGAGATTTTTCATTTTGATCTAAACCAGTTCCAATTAGTTGTTGAATTTGGTCAATAGAATCAATTACTTTACCTGTAACTCCACTTGATAAGAATATTAAATTCGCAATTTGTTCAACAGACTGTTTCGTTTGATCAGCCAGTTTTCTTACCTCGTTAGCAACTACAGCAAATCCCTTGCCATGTTCGCCAGCTCTAGCAGCCTCAATTGCAGAGTTTAAAGCCAATAAATTCGTTTGTCCTGCAATATTTTTTACAATTTCAACAACTGCTTGAATCTCAGAAGAAGATTGATTTAACGCCTCTACATTGTGAGTCATATCGATGGTTTTATTATGTATTTCTTTCGTTTGTTCGCTTAAAAGAGAGATTTGTTTAAAACCTTCACTGGAAGCATCCTTTGTTTTTTGAGCATCTTCAATACTACGTTGTAATAACTCATTAACATTTTTCGTACTTGCAATGAGTTCCATAACTGCTTCATTTGTTTGTTGAGACTGTCTATCTAAATCCTTTGATATTCCACCAACAGTTTCCTTTACATCTAATCTAATCTTTTCTTGTTTATTGAAGGCGATTTCATCTGCAACGCTTTCGTATTTCTCTAAAACAATTTGTTGTTCAAAGTTAATAATTTTATTAACTGCATGGATTGCCTTTCTTATGTCATCACGGCTCAAGTTTAGGTCAAGTATTACATTATAAATTTCAACAGCAAGCTTCTCGAAACTAGCTAAATACCATTTTGTTGTTAGACCAATTTTTACATGCATCATGGAAATTCGACTACGATTCTCTAAATACTTATCATCAATTCTTCCTTCAAACATTTCAATGACATGTTTTTTTAATGTTTGATGGAGACGTTCCGATGAACTGTATTGTTTAATCATGTTTTTAAACTCTGGTACACTTTCAACTCTTTCATAAAAAGCATCTACGATTTCTACGACGCGATTTTCAATATGAGGTTTTAGCGCTCGAGCTACTTGTAAATCTTCTTCTGTTAATTCAATAATTTTTAATTGTAGTAACATTTCAGGATTTGTTAATTCAATTCCAATATCCTGAAATTTCTCATTGAAAATAGAACGTGAATTTTGATTTCTATTGCTTTTCGTTCTGAATAACATAGTCAAGCCCCCTTCCAAATTTCAGATTGTTATAATATTCCTTTAGTTCTATTTTACAATATTCAAGTATTACTGAACTTTCAATTTTTGTATATTCTGTTACTTTTTATTTAGAAGTCAATAAAAATAATATATTATGGAAAAAATCAATGTCTATTATCCTATAATAAGCAGTGCGTGCAATTACCCTCTAAAATAAAAAACAGCTGTCTTGAAATTTCATGCTTCAAGACAGCTGTTTTATAAGATTATAAGTATAATACGACAATTAATACTGCCGCTAAAACAAGACGATAAATCGCAAATGGAACTAATTTTACTTTTGAAATTAACTTTAAGAAGAACTTAATCGCAACTAATGCGAAGATAAACGCACTAACAAAACCTACTACATAGAACCAGAAATGTTCTACGTTAATTTGATCCCAGTTTTTAAATAACGATAATCCACTAGCCCCTGCCATAATTGGCACTGCCATAATAAAAGTGAAGTCAGAAGCCGTTCTATGGTCTAGCCCAAGCATTACCCCTCCAGAAATCGTCGCACCTGAGCGAGAGAACCCTGGCCATAATGATAAACATTGAATGATCCCAACCTTAAATGCTGTTCCATAGGATAAATCGTCTAAAGATTTGATTTTCGGTCTTCTTGGTCCAAACTTATCTGCAACGATCATCCAAAATGCTCCGATAATTAGACCAATGATAACAGTCTCAGTTGTAAATAAGTTTTCATCAATAAAATCTTCAAATAATACACCAAAAATACCAGCAGGAATAATCCCAATCAATACATGCCCAAGATTAAATTTTCTTGAACTAGTTTGTCCAGGAATCTTATATAAACCAACTAAACTCAGCATTCGCTTCCACATCACAACGACAACTGCTAAAATCGAGCCAAGCTGAATGACAATTTTAAATGTATTTGCCGACCCACTTCCTAAAAACTCCATGGTTTTTAACCACATGTCATCAACAATAATCAGATGCCCTGTAGATGAAACAGGTGCAAATTCAGTCATCCCTTCAACAAATCCAAGAATGACGGCTTTTATTAAATCAAATAGTTCCATATAAATGAATTTCTCCTATATTAATATTATTTGTTATGCTTTGGTTTAACTTTCATTTCACTATTACAATATGTATTTCTTGCTGTAAACATCACTTGTACAAACGAATTACAACGACAAATATACGTTTTCAAGTATACCATGGACATGGCAAATATTCATTTTCATTTTCATAAAATATACATAAACAAAAGAATGACACCAACATTTACAGTCGGTGTCTCCATTCTAATAATCAGCAGGTATTGTTACAGTAACCTTAAATAAATCCCCATCAACTTCTATACTCATACGACCATTATGCAAATCAACGATGGACTGTGCAATTGCCAGGCCTAATCCTGAGCCATCTGTATGGCGTGATGCATCCGCACGTTTAAATCTCTCTGTTAATTCCTCGACATGATCACCTAATTCATAGCTCGATATGTTTTTAACAGTAAATTCAGCGTCTCTTCCATTTTGTTTTAATGTTAAATAGACTCTTGAGCCTTTTAATGAATATTTCAGTGCATTTACGACTAAATTATCCAACACTCGCCATATTTTTTGGCCATCGACATAGGCATATAATTGTTGTTCGGGTGTGCTTACCTTCAAATCCAAACCAATTTCTTTAAATGACTCATCATGTTCTCCAATTGCTTGTTTAAACAATTGCGTTAAATCAACTCGTTGTTTTGAAAGTTCAATGTTGCCACTTGCCATTTTTGATACTTCAAATAAGTCTTCAATCAATGTTTTTAGACGAGCCGATTTTTTATCGAGTACATCGATATATCGCTTTCTTTCATCCTCAGTTATATCAGGATTTTTCAATAAATCTGTATACGTGATAATGGATGTTAATGGCGTTCTAAGGTCATGACTTACATTCGTAATGAGTTCTGTTTTTAGACGTTCACTCTTTGCTTGTTCGATCATTGATTTTTTAACACCTTCACGTAAACGATTTAAGTTTTTTGCATGTTGTGCAAGAGGTGACTTACCCTTCACTTTAATATCTGTTGTTAAGCGACCTTCTGCCATATCTTCCGTTTGCTTTACAATCCGATTTAAATAGCCCATTCGATTTAGGAATGAGAGAACAGCTGGTAGTGCAATAAAGAAAAACAATACTAAGTAAATAAGTACTAACTCCCCACCAAATAAAGCTACACCTGTGATACCAATACCTGCAAAAAACGCAACTCCTAATACAAATATACTTTGGAATGCTATGGAGCGATCTAATAATAAATCCTTAGCCCCTTCTGCCATTCGATAGAAATATGCATTCTTTAATTGAATTTTTAGGCCTTCTACATCCCTGACCGTTTTCCATAACCAAACTACCCCAAGTATTGTGACTGATGAAGTTATAAACACAAAGATTCCGTAAGTAATCAGCTTTACATTAAACGACATCCAGTAATTCACATAGTAATACATATTATGTTGTAGCATGTTTTCAATGGCACCCATAAAACTTAACGAAATATTTGCCAATATGAGAACAAAGATGGCTCTAAGGTCAATTGGCCACTTTGAAAAGCTTGTCTCTAAAGTCTCTACGCTTCTAAATTGACTCGAAGTAGGTTTTGCAAAGGTAAATAGAGCAATAAGCGCTATAATCCCAGTAACCCAAATTAAATAAAACGTCATTTTAGCAAAAGTAAAATTAGAATATTCACCTTGCATATGGGATGCTGCCATTAAAGATTTTGGGATACTTATTGAACCTTCAAATTGAGCACCCTCACCTTGAACAGTATAATTAGAAAACTCCTCGAGCACTGAGCCATCATATGAACTAATGTTTATAGTATTATCAACGTTGAAATATGGTGTTGGTTTCCCGAACTTTTCAGAATAAACAGTTGCATCCTTTTGATTGTATTTTTTTGCTTCAATTACTTCTCCAGTATCAACATTTTTAAAACTATAGGTAAAGTATTGATACCCATTTAGAAAATCTTTTGCCTGACGTTGTTGCTCATTTACAAATGAACGAATTGCTTGCGCTTTTTGGTTAACAATTTTTTCTTCTACATATTCATCACTAGCAAAGTTTTGTTCAATATCAGCAATTTTATTATCCCGTTCTTTTATTAATCCTTCTTTGAATTGAACATTTCCACCTGCTTCAGCTTCAGCTATTCGGTCATTGTACTGGTTTTGTATACTCTCAATTTGTTCCGATAATGTACCATAATAATTTCGATAAGAGTCAATTTCAGATTTTGTAACTGTTATGTTCTCAATTTCTTTTTCAGCATCAATCGGAAGTAGAATTAGTCGACCTAGTTGTTCTTTATATTGTTCAACGGTGTTTTTAAATTCGTTTGAATCAAAATAAGATTTACCTATATACTGTTGGCCTTTATTTGTAAAAGATGTGAAGGCAAATGCCACCCACGTTATAAGAAAAAGTGTGAGGAGTAATTTCCCTTTAGTTTTCATAATGTTCCTCCTCAAAATAATCTAGCTAACATTTTCATCGTGTCTATAAAACGCTCAGATACGAAGTGAAATGTATAAATAATGATAAAAATTAAACCTATAATAGCGGCAATTACAAACGTTCCAGTAGCGAAATCCTCTACCTTACTTTTCAATTTTGTAACCAATTCCCCACACAACCTTTAAGTATCTTGGGTTTTTAGGATCTGCTTCAATTTTCTCTCGAATTTTTCGAATATGGACAGCCACTACATTTTCCGCATTATAAGCTTCTTCATTCCAAACAAGTTCATAGATTTCATTAATTGAATA
This sequence comes from Ureibacillus manganicus DSM 26584, assembly GCF_000772945.1. Lineage (GTDB taxonomy): Bacteria > Bacillota > Bacilli > Bacillales_A > Planococcaceae > Ureibacillus > Ureibacillus manganicus. The sequence continues at coordinate 97,276 of NZ_JPVN01000006.1, read as the reverse complement.
TACTCGACCTGCATTTTTTAAGAGTAATTCCGTAATTTTATACTCAATCGGTGTTAGTTTGACTCGTTCGCCGTTGAGCTTAACTTCTTTTGCTTCCGCATCAAGTGATAATCCATTGACATCGACTGTAGATGAAGTTTGTCCATTGTAAGTACCAAGCTGAACATATCGTCTTAATTGTGATTTGACTCGTGCGATTAATTCAAGTGGATGGAATGGTTTTGTAATATAGTCGTCTGCCCCAACAGATAAACCATGAATTTTATCTGTATCCTCTACTTTTGCACTAAGCATAATAATTGGGATATTGCGTTCAGCTCGTATTTTGAATGTTGCCGTGATCCCATCCATGTTAGGCATCATAATGTCAAGGATGATTAAATGGACTTCATTTTCCTTTAAAAGATTCAGCGCTTCGACACCATCACTTGCTTTTAGGACATGATACCCTTCATTTTTTAAATAAATTTCAATTCCATCACGAATATCCTTATCATCATCAGTAACAAGCACAGTTAACTTCTCCATCCGTCTCACCTCACTACTTTTTCTTATAATCTTATATTAACCATAGAATCTTAAAACTCACTTAGGGTAATTCTGAAGAATTTCTTAAGATTTAGATGTTATTAGTTAAATATACATTTTGCTTTGGTGCTGTTTATATTGCGATTTCCATTAAATGTTACATTATTTATTGGGTGATATAAAGAGATTTACATGTACTTAGATATCGAGATCAGTTTCCAGAGGCCTTCCAATTTTCAATAATTTGTCAAACAGAAGTATTGAACAATAAGAAAAAATGACTTAAGTTTAAGTTATAACATTATTAATTTTGGATGGAGGTAATCTCATGAAATCAACTGGAGTTGTTAGAAAAGTGGATGAATTGGGGCGTGTTGTCATTCCAATGGAGCTAAGACGTAATCTTGGTATAGATGAAAAAGATCCTGTAGAACTATTTGTACAGGATAACTTGATTGTGCTTCAAAAATACCAACCTACCATGACTTGTATTGTTACTGGCGAAGTATCCAACCAGAATCACAGTTTACTAGATGGGAAACTAGTTCTAAGCGAAAAAGGCTTGGATGTCCTTTATAAAAAATTAGAAGAATTAATAAAGTAAACATAAGTAGACGACGTCAAAATTTTGGCATACATACTCAGGGGAGCAGAGAGTCTGTTCCCTTTTTTCTTTGCTACTATGTTCATTAATAAGTTTTCACACTAAGGGCTCGTGCCAAATAACAAGTTTGGCTCGTCATATTAAATTTCTAGAGGGGAATTGATAGAATGGATATATAAATTAAAGTCAATTAGGAGGAATTTATGCTTTACAAATCACGGTCGAAACCTGAAGAATTACTAGTGTTGGAGTACTTAGATAAACGAATGGCATTGCCTGAAACTGAGAAGAGTTATTATCTTAATCTTAAAAAGGGATTTGAAGGAGGGATAATGTTTGATTCACTAACAGGAAAACTCGAAACGGATTTACTCGTTTTGAATGATCTACTATTGAGGCACAATAAGACAACTTTCCAAATTGATACTCTCATTATTTCCTCGAACAAAATTTTCTTCTATGAAATTAAGAATTATGAAGGCGATCATATTTACGAGGCAGACAAACTATATAAATTCCCTAAAACTGAAATTACAAATCCGTTAAACCAGCTCCGTAGATCTGAAACGCTATTAAAACAATTAATTTTTAGCCTTGGTATTAATCTCCCTGTAGAGGGAATAATCGTTTTCATTAACCCCGAATTCACCTTGTATCAAGCACCTCTGAATTGCCCTTTTCTATTACCTACTCAACTTAAGAGTTATTTACAAAAACTTGAATCTAGCACAACATCAAAATTAACTAATAAACATCAAGCGCTTGCGGAAAAGTTGGTTTCATTACATCTCTTAAATATTAAGGAAAATAAATATTCTAATTTACCAAGTTATGAGTTTGATCAAGTTAGGAAAGGGATTTCTTGTGAGATTTGTAAATCGTTTTCGGTCTCTGTTACCGGTCATAATATTAAATGTACTAAGTGTGGTTATGTAGAGCTTGCTTCATCTGCCATTTTGCGTAATATTAATGAGTTTATGACATTATTTAGAAATGAGAAACTTACTACAAATGTTATCTATGACTGGTGTCAGGTAATTCCATCAAAGAGGAGAATACGTAAGGTGTTAATTGACAACTTTAAGATTGTTGGTTGCAATCAATGGACATATTATCTTTAATTTTAGAATTTAATTTAGCTACGGGTTGATATTGAACTCACTAAATTGGCCTTCATTACTTATGAAGGCTTTTTTGGCGATCATCTAGCTTAAAAAGGCTTCATAATCTCTATGAGGACCTGTTCCGATCGATTTTCGGATTCAAAAGGTCTTCATCAGCACTTTGATGACTTTTTCTCATTGATTTTCCGATTCAAAAGGTCTTCATCAACACTATGATGACCTTTTCTCATTGATTTTCCGATTCAAAAGGTCTTCATTACCTCTATGATGACCTTTTCTCATTAATTTTCCGATTCAAAAGGTCTTCATCAACACTATGATGACCTTTTCTCATTGATTTTCCGATTCAAAAGGTCGTCATTAACACTATGATGACTCTTTCCGATTGATTTTCGGATTCAAAAGGTCTTCATTAACACTATGATGACCTTTTCTCATTGATTTTTAGATTCAAAAGGTCTTCACCAGCACTATGATGACCTTTTCTGAATGAATTTTAGGCTCAAAAGGTCGTCATCACTTCTATGATGACCTTTTCTGATTGATTTTCGGATTCAAAAGGTCTTCATCAACACTATGATGACCTTTTTTAATTGATTTTCGGATTCAAAAGGTCTTCATCACCTCTATCATGACCTTTTCCGATTGATTTTCGGATTCAAAAGGTCTTCATCAACACTATGATGACCTTTTCCGAACCAACTCTCAGCTCAAACGGTCTTAATCCATCAAAGTCCTTAAACAACAACAAAAAAAAACACGCCCCAACCAGAGCATGTCTCCCCCCCACCTCACCCTACATCCTTCAAATCACCTGCAAGATCTTCACTTTTCTCAACCTTTTTCCTTCCTCCTAGTGTTAAAACGATAATCCCCCCTAATAGCATGGCTACACCGATCCACGATGTTGGGCTCAAGATTTCGCCAACTAAAAAGACGCCTAGTAAGGAAGCGGTCAAGGGCTCGGCCAATGATAGAGTAACTGCTGATGATGAGCTGATTTTCTCTAGCCCTGCCAAATAGAAGATGTATGCTAAGCTCGTCGCAGCGAGCGCCATAAATAACATCGGCAACAAGTTCCCGCCTTCTAGCACCCACGTTACACCTTGTTGTGAAAACGGCAGTAACATCAACGCGCATAGTGTAAAAGTCATTGCCACTGCTGGAAGGGTTTCTTCTTTTTCAGTTAACTGCTTACTACAATTTGTATAAAGAGCGAACATAACCCCAGCGCTTAAAGCAAGCCCAATGCCCATTGGATCTACCGTCGCTTCACCTTTAAAGACAAATAATAGAATACAACCTACAATAGCTAATAAGGTTGCAATTCCCCAAACTTTACTCGGCTTTCTTTTCCAAAAAATCCATTCAATGATACCTGAAAAAACGGGAGAGCTTCCGATTGTAACAACCGTTCCCACTGCAACTCCTGTAAAACGAACAGATGTAAAAAAGAAACATTGGAAAAGTGCAATCGTTAATGCTGCAAGAATGGTCCATTTCCACGACCACTTTTTAAAATTCACCTTACGCATTGCGATTGCGGCAATTAATAATATTCCTCCACCTACGAGAGAACGAGTAGCTGCTACCGCAATAGAGGATACCCCTTCTTCTAAAAACGTTTGCGTTGTTCCGACAGTTCCCCATAACATTGCTGCAAATAGTACTAAAATGTATGGTAATAAAGTCAACAAACTCATCCCCTAAAAATAGTGAATTTTTCTATTTCCGCGCTACTACATGAACAAGAATATATAAAGTAAGCAATCTCTTAAATATATGCTAGTGATAGAAGAAATAAACCATTATAATAATCGAAAAAGGAGGTCCTCATTGATGTATAAAACTATTGCTGAAACAGCGAGGGATCTATCCATGCCTGAAGATCAAGTACAACGTTACATTTATGAAGGCCGCATTAAAGCTGTTCATGACGGTGAGCAATTTCTCATAAATAGCACTCAATTTGACATGTATCACGAACAATTAGAACGAATAAAGGAAGAAATCGAAATTTGGCGTAACACTCCGCTTCCTGAAGATCCGGATGTCAAAGATGAAGATTAGAATTTAGGAAATTAATAAGGGTGATCAGATCAGGAGCCACATCATTAAGATCTGCAAGTAATCCCGCCTACAGAACAATATTCCTTACCAACCAAAAACTTCTTGAAACGAAAAAATCGCTTCAAGAAGTTTTTAAATCGACACAACGAACCCAGCGCGTTTACCAATTATTTCTGCGTAATCTTCTACCATTACACTTGCAGTTGGGTACATACCTGCCCCAGGACCAACAAGAGTTAGCGTACCAATATAATTCGTTTCCATTGTTACTGCGTTGAACACATCATCAATTGGATACAGTGGATGTTCTTTATCGACTAACATCGGGCCAACTTTTGCTGTAATTGTACCATCTGGGTATTTTTCCACTTCTGCAACATGACGATAACGAAGGCCTTGATCAATCGCTTCCTTCACTTGTTCTAAGGAAATCCCATCAATCCCTATTACTTCTACATCTGACCAGTTTGGTTGTTCTCCAAATGCTAATGCTGAAAGAATCATTAGTTTCTTAAATGCGTCCTGACCTGAAATATCATTGTAAGGATCCGCTTCAGCATAACCTAGTCTTTGGGCTTCAGCTAATGCCTCATCAAATGACCATCCTTCTGCACGCATTTTTGTTAAAATATAGTTTGATGTACCATTTAAAATACCTTGGATACGGCTTACATCATTTACTAGTAATATATTTTTCATTGTTTTTATAACTGGTACTGCCCCAGCTGTCGTTGCTTCATATCCTACAAATACGCCATTCTTTTTTGCAAGCTCCTGCAACTCAAGCCCACGCTTTGCGAACATCACCTTATTAGCTGTCACAACATGGCATCTATGCTCCACTGCGCGTTTTAAATATGTAAATGCTGGTTCTTCGTTAACGATTGCTTCAAACACCACCTGTAGCCCTTTAACTGATAGAACATCGTCAATGTTATCTGTTAATAAATGCGCTGTTCCTGGCACTCGTTCTTTTGAAGTATCACGTACTAGTATTTTTGCTACTTCTAATTCTAAACCTAATTTACTTTTTAGTTCTTCACGTTTTTCATTTAAAATATGGTAAATTCCTTGACCTACTGTGCCAAACCCTAAGATGGCCGCCTTTATAGTCGCCATTATTATTCCGCCTCCATCTTTTATGTAGAATCTTATTTCCGAAATATTTGAAAAGTTCAATATAAAAATTTTATCTTATAACGTTGTGGAACTCAAGAACAATCTTCCCAAGATGGACATTTGTTTTTCTAAGAAGGTCACTAAACCTTCACTAATCATACATCGAACAATTTACTATCTCCTAGTATAAATAAAAAATGTAGCAGCCAAGGGGAATTGGCCGCTACTGTAAGCGTTAAAGCTATATTCAAAGTGGGGAACACTATTGAAAACTATAATTTAGAAGCTTTTGGGATAAAAAGTTGTAGCCCAATGAATGGCTTTCAATAAATTTGTAATAAGCTATTACCCAAACGAAATGATGATTGAAACATGCTTATTATTTACTTATTGAGAACATTTTATTAACAACCAAAGTTTTTATGCATTTGTTACACTCTCTAAAGCAACCGCTTTTGTCAGCGCTTGGTCTAAATCTGCAATAATATCTTCCACTGATTCTAAACCAACAGATAAACGAATAAGTTCTTCACTCACACCCGCAACTTTTAATTCTTCAGCAGATAGTTGTTGGTGAGTTGTTGATGCTGGGTGAATAATTAATGATTTTGCATCTCCTACGTTTGCAACATGGGAGAATAATTGAACATTATCAATTACTTTACTGCCCGTTTCGCGACCGCCTTTAATGCCAAATGTTAGAATTGAACCAAAACCGTTTTTCAAATATTTCTTAGCAAGATCATGTGTAGGGAAATCTTCTTTTCCTGGATAGTTTACATACTCCACAGATGGGTGGTTCTCCAGGTATTCAGCTACTTTTAATGTATTTTCTCCGTGTTTTGTATAACGCAAATGAAGCGTTTCTAAACCTTGTAAGAAGTTAAATGCTGCATCAGCACTTAATGTTGGACCGAAGTCACGTAATAGTTGAACTCGGAATTTCGTTGCAAATGCTGCAGCAGCAGTGTCAATTCCATAACGTAAGCCGTGGTAAGTTTCGTCTGGCTCAGTGAATCCAGGGAAACGACCTTGTGTCCAGTCAAATTTACCTGCATCTACTACAATTCCACCAATTGTTGTTCCATGTCCACCAATCCATTTAGTTGCTGAATGAATAACTACATCAGCGCCAAATTCAATAGGGTTTGAACCGTATGGTGACGGGAACGTGTTATCGAGAATAAGAGGTAGTCCATTTTCATGAGCTACGGCTGCAACTGCTTCAATATCTAGTACATTTAAGCTTGGATTTCCGATTGTTTCAGCAAAGATTGCTTTTGTATTATCTGTAATTGCAGCACGGAAGTTTTCAGGATCTCTTTCATCAACGAATACTGTTTTAATACCATATCGAGGTAATGTGTTAGCAAATAAATTGTATGTTCCTCCATATAATGAACCAGCCGCTACGATTTCATCGCCAGCTCCTGCAATATTTAAAATTGAGAATGCGATAGCTGCCATTCCTGATGATACTGCAACTGCAGCTGTACCACCTTCAAGTAATGCAACACGTTTTTCAAAAACATCAACAGTTGGATTCATAATACGAGAATAAATATTTCCTGGTGTTTGTAATGCGAATAATGAACGAGCATGTTCAGTGTTTTCAAAAGCATATGCAGTTGTACGGTATACTGGTACTGCAATTGCTCCTGTTACTGGGTCTGGTTTTTGACCACCGTGTAATAATAATGTTTCCGGACGTAATTCTGACATGTTTCTTCCTCCTAATTTGTTTTCGATGGATAATCGGTAGTTTCGAGGAGGCTTATGGAAAAAATTATGCGGTCTTTCACTAAATGTGCAGTTATTAACCACAAAAAACCCTCTTCGTTAAGAAGAGGGTTGCAAATGAGCAATTTTTCCTCCCCTTATCTTTCAGATCCCGATGAATCTGTAGGAATTAGCACCTTTGCGTAAAATCACGCCGGTTGCTGGGCATCGCAGGGCCTAGTCCCTCCGCCTCTCTAGATAAGAGTATTTTGATTCATGTTCCATCGTTGAATTAACTATAAATCATAGTAAGTTACTATGTCAACTATATTTTTAAAATAGTTTGATAATTTTAAATTTTAATCAAATAATCCATGCATGGGAAGGCCAAAATGTTAATACATTATTTTGTCATTTAAAGTAAAATATACTACTATTACCTTAAGGAGCAATGTTTCCTTAAGGTTTTTCATTTAAAAGTAGCAATTAAGGGGAGAAAAATATGAACGAGGTAACAAAGCTTTTACAAAGCCATTCATCTGTTCGTAAATATACAGGTGAACAAATTTCAAAAGAAACTGTATCAGAAATTATTAAAACTGCTCAAATGGCTGCTAGCTCACATTTCGTACAAGCATATAGTGTTATTTGGGTAACAGATGAAGAAAAGAAAAAGAAGCTTGGTGAACTATCAAAAAATGAATTCCAATTCTCAACAGCTGGAGCTTCGTTTCTATTTTGTGTAGATTATAAACGTCTTCAAGTAGCTGGAAAAAAACAAGGCGTAGATATTGTTGTAGATTCAGCAGAAAACGTACTTGTTGGGACAGCAGACGTTGCTATTTTTGCTCAGAACTTTGTAATAGCAGCCGAGTCTCTTGGATATGGAATTTGTTATATTGGTGGTGCACGTAATAACCCAGCAGAAATCAGCGAATTATTTAACTTGCCAGAATACGTATTCCCACTATTTGCAATGACTATTGGAACTCCTACAAAACGTAACGAAACGAAACCAAGACTTCCATTAGATGCTGTTCTCCATGAAAACTCTTATAATGTTGAAAAATACGATGTTATTCTAGATCAATACGATTCTATTATGGAAGATTATTATGCAAGCCGTAGCTCAAATCAAAAGATGGCTAACTGGACAAAACAAATGGCAGATTTCTTAGTTGAGCAACGTAGACCCCACATTAAAGAATTCTTAGCAACTAAAGGATTTAACTGGAAATAAACAAATTTGCTTCACCTTTTCAAACTTGTTTACTAAGTTTGAAGCGAGTCCTTCAAATGTACTATTTTGTAAAATGGTCCGAAAGAATAATGGATTTTTGATTACAATAAAGGGAAGGATCTTGCAATTGAAGGGAAGCATAATTATGAATACACAAAAATTTGTTATGAAGTCTATAGAGCAGCTTCAACTTAAACATGTCCGTCATTTTTATCGTTCTATTGCTGAGATTAATGGAGAATTGGCTAAAATTCATAAGAGCATAGAAAGTAAAATTGATAAACAGCGCTATCGACTAGTAACGGAATATATCAATCAATTCATTTCTTATACTTCCGTGTGGAATGTAAAGTTTGTATACAACTTAGAAAGTCCAGAAGTGGCAATGCTTCAAATTTTCCACTTAGAATATATCTTTGGTCATGAACAAAATGAACTATTCAGGTGCGAAATTGCCTCTTTGGAACAACTTAAAGAGAAGTTTCTTCAATTAAATGCTTTTAAAATAGAACATATTAAACAGCGAAAGCAAAAAATGCTTCACTATATTACTTCACATAAGAACTAGATTAACCATAAATTTGGTGTCTAGTTCTTTTTATATCGAAAACACTGAATAGAATAATCTTCAATTTCATAGATACTATTATTTACCTTTTCAAAAATCGGAGGTATTGACAGTGCGAAATAGTATGATTGTATTATTTATCATTAGTAGTTTATATTATGTTTTCTTCATCGCTTATATTGATGAACCTTTAAAAATGGTATTTAAGTTAATTCCAATGATACTTGTTTTATTAATTGCATTATTGTCCAATGCGTCAAATACAAAATTTTATAAACTCATTGTTTTGATCGGATTAATCTTCTGTGCGATTGGAGACTACACTTTACAATGGTTCATTATAGGTTTAACTAGCTTTTTAATAGGACACTTATTTTATATTAGGGCATTCCTATCAACAAATGAACAAAAAACTCCATCTGCCGCCAAAATCCTACTTATTATTTTCGGATTAGTAATGGCATTTTTCATACTTAGTGCAATCATTCAAACAGGCAATTACGTGTTAGCCATAGCCGTTTTCTGTTATATTGCTGTTATTTTAACTATGGGTTGGACTTCTTTTCGAACAAATTCAAAGTTTGCAATAATAGGAGCTTTTTTATTTATCATTTCAGATTCAGTTCTTGCCATAAACAAATTTGTCATTCCTGTTGAATTCTCACACCAACTAATTATGTCTACGTATTATGGTGCGCAAATTTTTATTGCATTAAGTATAGTTAATTATTCTGCATTTAAAAGTAAAGGTGTACAATAGATATATTCTAATTTCCATATCAAGGAGGAATTACTAATGAAAGAAAAAGTAATCGAACGTTTAATACGTTATGCAAAAGTTGATACAACATCGAACCCTGAAAGCACAACAACTCCATCAACTGAAAAACAGTTTGACTTATTAAACCTTTTGAAGGATGAACTTGAAACAATTGGATTAACTGAAATTACATTAGATGAGAATGGCTACCTTTTTGCAACACTACCAGCAAATACAGATAAAGAAATACCCACACTTGGATTTTTAGCTCATGTAGATACATCACCAGACTTTTCTGGCACAAACGTAAATCCTCAAAGAATTGATAATTACGACGGTGGTGACATTCAATTACCAAACGGGCTAGTTATGTCTCCAAGCTACTTCCCTAATTTAAACAATTACGTCGGCCAAACATTAATTACAACTGACGGCAACACACTTTTAGGCGCTGACGATAAAGCTGGTATCGCTGAGATCGTAACTGCGATGGAATATTTAATAGAACACCCAGAAGTTAAACACGGGAAGATTCGTGTGGCTTTCACACCAGACGAAGAAATCGGACGTGGACCTCATAAATTCGACGTTGAGAAATTTGGAGCGGACTTTGCTTACACTTTGGATGGCGGCCCACTTGGTGAATTACAATACGAAAGCTTTAACGCTGCAGGCGCTAAAGTTACAACACGTGGGACAAGCGTTCACCCAGGTTCAGCAAAAGACAAAATGGTAAATGCAATTACATTAGCTATCAAATTCCAAAATGAAATGCCTGAAAACGAAGTGCCAGAAAAAACGGAGGGTTATGAAGGCTTTATTCATCTGATGAATTTCAATGGTCATATTGAAGAAGCAAAACTATCCTATATTATTCGTGACCATGATCGCGAAAAATTCGAAGCTAAAAAAGCTCATATGTTAGCTGTTGAGAAAAAAATTAAAGAAGCGTATGGCGAAGATGCTATTACAGTTGAAATCGAAGATCAATATTACAATATGGGTGAAAAAATCTTAGAAGTAAAAGAAATCGTTGATATTGCGAAAAAAGCATTGGAAAACCTAAACATTACTCCAGTAATTGAACCGGTACGTGGTGGGACAGATGGCTCTCAGTTATCATACATGGGATTACCTACACCAAATATTTTCGCAGGTGGAGAGAACATGCATGGTAAGTATGAATATGTATCTGCAGAAACAATGGAACAAGCTACAAAAGTAATACTAGAAATCGTTCAATTATTTGAAGCGCAAAACTAACATTTTTTAGCGGAGTAAGCCTCTGAGCCTACTTCGCTTCACTTTTTAGTTTTAAATTCAGAATATTTAGACTACAATTAAAAGCATTACTCTATCATAACTGTTTTTAGAAAGTAGGTTACGAGATTGAGAGAAATTGCTCTTGGTATTTTTGCTGCACTATTTTTTGCAGTTACATTTATCCTGAATCGTTCGATGGATCTTGAAGGCGGTAGCTGGTTATGGAGTGCATCACTGCGATACTTCTTTATGCTCCCCTTCTTAATCCTATTAGTTCATTTCCGAAAGGGTTGGAAGCCACTTGCCCATGAAATGAAAACTCAACCTTCCAAATGGTTGCTTTGGAGTTTCGTAGGTTTCGTATTGTTCTATGCACCACTAACCTTCGCGGCATCTTTTGGTCCAGGCTGGCTCATTTCTGGGACGTGGCAGCTGACGATTGTTGCAGGTGTTTTACTTGCTCCATTATTTGTTTTAAAGCTAGGCGATCAGACGATTCGTCATAAGATTCCTATCGTATCCCTTTTAATATCTTGCATTATCTTGTTCGGAATTGTACTAATTCAAGTGCCTCAAGCTCAATCTGTATCCTTTGAAGTATTAATTTTAGGAATAGTGCCTGTGTTTATTGCCGCTTTTGCTTACCCTCTTGGAAACAGAAAGATGATGGAGGTTGTTGACGGAAGGCTCGATTCATATCAACGGGTATTAGGGATGACTATTGCATCTCTTCCTGCATGGATTGTACTTGCCATTATCGCCCTATTTACTGTTGGTCTTCCTTCAATGAGTCAAACAATCCAATCATTAATTGTGGCACTTAGTTCTGGAGTGATCGCTACAGTACTATTTTTCATAGCAACTGACCGTGTTCGAGGAAATCAAGGAAAGCTAGCTGCTGTAGAAGCAACACAATCCACTGAAGTTTTATTTGCAATTATCGGTGAAATGATATTACTTAGCATCCCGCTTCCTGAGACAATTTCGTTAATAGGTATTGCAATTATTGTCATAGGGATGCTTTTGCACAGTTATCATGTAGCTTACACCAACAAGAAGTTACCAATTTAAAATAAACCTAAAAGAGCACTAATAAATTCGCTAGTTTACTTGAATCCATTAGTGCTTTTTATTTTTCGATAGAGTATATCTTTTCATAGATTCTTCATAAGTCCCTTGCCAAGATTAATAACCTCACATATTATTTCAAGCTGAATTTAGCTTCCTACACTCTTTACTTTTTCATATTCTTTTACCTTTTGAATAATCATTTTAACAACCTCATTTACGTCTTTCCCTTTATGCTCGATACTAAATACTTTCGCTAAATGATAAGTCAAAGCATAGATTGCCATTTCCCTTTCAATCATTATGGAATAATAAGCTTGGTGTAGTAATTTTGCTTCTTGTTCATCTTGCGCAGATTTTTTAAGCTTACTCACCAAAATATTACCTTCGTTATAAACTAGAAATAACTGAACAGATCCCTCTTGATACTTACTGAAAACCGAAAATCTCTCTATCAATTTTGTTCTCATTCATCTTAGCTCCTTAACTATGTTACTAATTTAAAATTAGTATCTCCTAAAATAGTAACTATTAATCTACTTATAAAAAAAATTTCCCCAACATCAATTACGTCCTTTTTATATTTAAAATTATTCTAAATAGAAATCATTCTCAATTAGACAATAAACCTTTAATTAAGCCTAATGATTACAATTATCATTCTCAATTAGAAATAAATATTCTCAATTATTCATTGTAATTATTATAAATAAGGTGTATGATATGTTTATAACAATTCTAAATTGGAGCTGATTCCATGAGTACGAATACTTCGAGTACACCCAATAATAATAAAAAACTATTAATTATAGCTGCTTCTTTAACACTTTTCTTCGCTCTATTAGAAATTATTTACGGTTTCATTTCTGGATCATTAATGATTATCGGAGATGGAATTCATATGAGCTCAGATGCAATTTCATTAATCCTTTCTTTAATTGCTGCTGTCGTTGCAACTCGAGCTTCAACAAATAAAAGAACGTTTGGATATAAACGCTTTGAACCAATTGCTGCATTTATTAATGGATTGACTCTCGTGTTGGTTCCTCTTTACATTATTTTTGAAGCCATTAATCGAATGATTACACCCATTGAAATTAACCCAACTCAAATGTTAGTAGTTGGACTAATCGGGTTAATCATCAATGCGATTGTTGGGTTTGTTCTTTCGAAAGGTCAGTCCAACTTAAATATGAGAAGTGCAATTTTACATGTTTTTGCTGACTTAATTACAAGTTTAAGCGCTGTTATTGTCTCGCTGGCTATTATGTTTTATGGTTTGAACTGGTTAGATCCCGTCGGAAGTATAATTACTTCCATTATCATTATTCGTGGCGGAATTAAAATAACAAAAGAAGCATTTAATATTCTGATGGAAGGTACACCAAAAGGATATTCTGTTGAAAATATAAAAAAGGTCATTCAGAATAACAACGAAGTTGAAGTTGAAGATATTAAGTTGTGGTGTGTGAATGAGGAAGAAATTTACACAATGATACGTATTAAATCTACACAAAATTTCGTAAATGATATCCATTTAGCGATTAAACAAATTGTTTCCAAAAACACAAACATCCCGGTAGAGCATATTTATGTAGATGTTCAGTCGTAGATTAATTCTTTTGGCCATCAAAAAAGGACTTCAATGTGAAGTCCTTTTTATGTTTGTTTTAACGTTCTTCTATATTGATATTGTTTAAATTGAAAAAAGATAAAGCAACCAATACAAAATCCTAAAATTGCAATAAAAGATGCTACAGCAACCAATATTGTAAATACGAAACCAACAAGTGCCCAACCTATACTAAGGCTAATAAAACCGCCTGATAAGCAAAATAACGCGATACATGCATTAAATTTTTGTTGTACTACATCTTCAGGGATATAACTTTTTCCCTCTTTTATAATAAATACTCTTGCCATCTTTATAATTGGATTAAAATTAAATAGTACGCCTGATAAATTTGCAATTAAAGGAATCAATAAAATCCATACTTGCCCTGTAATCCATGTTAATAGTACGGAAAGTAAAATAGTCCACTGATTCACTCTTACTAAAGGACGTGGTATTGATTGTACTTGCGCCACGATAATACCCACCTTTCTCATCTGTTTTATATAGTTTATTACACTCCTTTAAGTTTGTATACTAAATTTACTTATATTATCAAATTCGCCTTGGCGAATTTGTGACTGCCGCAAGCTTTCGTCACAGCTGAAAACACGTGCGCCCAGATTTTATCGAGCACACTCGATAAATACCTTTAAAAATCTGTGGCATCCGCCGGAGGCTACTTCATTCAGCTTAACTTTCAATATACAGAACGGTAATTTTTTCGTATTTAGATCACCTCTTACGGAAGTCGAAAACTTCTGCTGAATGAAGTTAAAAATGATATAGTATTACTGAAAGGATTGGTGAGTATGCCAGCATTAACATACGATCAATTACGAATGCTAAATTCATACAGTATTTTTACAGAAAATCCCGATAAACCACTTTTTACACTCGAAAATTTACATAAAGATTTTTTTATAAAAGATTTTAGAAACTTAATGATGGGAATCACACAAGCTGGAACCGAGGCGGCGGCTGTTTCTCATTTTGGAAGACGTTATGGAATGTTTATGGCCATGCAGTTTTATATGCTCGCAGCTTACGATGAAATATGGGATGGAAATAAACGTGATGTTCGGTACAGTCTTGTGCATGAATATGGCGTTAATACACTCGGTACATTTATCACTGCAACAGACTTTCGATACGTAGAAGACAATGAAAGAGAACGAGTAATATCAAGCTTACTTTTTCAAATTCATCAAATTATTAATCAACTTCGAAAAACGACTACCATCTCTCCCCTTACTTTGTGGGAAAATATTTTTGGCTATATGCTTTGGAATTATTCTGAATTACTTCAAAATCCACTACTTGCAGACCGGGCGTTTGAGGATTTAGAAATTTTAGAGGATACAAAAGTGTGGGCAAGTTTTTCAAACAAATCATGGTTCTACCAATATACTGGTGGCAAAAGCCCTGTAGATCTTGTTGGAAAACCTGTTCGTAAAAGTTGCTGTTTTTCAAAAGATATCCCCGGTCTAATAGCATGTGAGTTTTGTCCGGTGAAGTAAAGGGTCTTCTCGCGCTATAAAAAAAATCGCTATTCACATTGTGTAAATAGCGATTTTTTCCATTTATAAAATAATTCGTTTCAACTCCGCCACGCATTGTTTTGGATATTTTGTGATTAGTTCACCATGACCATATCGTTCAAAAGATCGAATTTCTAAATTTGGTAAAGCCTTTTTTAAGTTTCTAGCTGATTTTGCAGCATATGTCTCATTGCTTCCATACCAATAGGTGACATCTGCTTTTATCGAGCATAAATTTTTAGGAATTCTATATTCAAATAACTGACTAAAACAGTTCAAAATTGTATTATAAGAAATGCTCGAATAAAATGCTTTTCTTAAAGCATCTTCGTCAAATCTCCCGATCTCCATTACTTTTCTTAACGCAAAATGGAATGGTTTATTTTCTTTCACCTTTGCAATTTGGGTAGA
Source organism: Ureibacillus manganicus DSM 26584 (assembly GCF_000772945.1). Classification (GTDB taxonomy): domain Bacteria; phylum Bacillota; class Bacilli; order Bacillales_A; family Planococcaceae; genus Ureibacillus; species Ureibacillus manganicus. The sequence continues at coordinate 81,649 of NZ_JPVN01000006.1, read as the reverse complement.
TAAAAACTTTGTACATAGCTTTGAAAAAATACCGAGTGGAGCACAATAGGCAGCATCTAATACAACACGATGAATATGCAAGATTTGATTCGCTAAAATTTGGATAAGAATCGTCCCGCCCATTGAAAAACCACTTGCGGCATGCAATTTTCCATTATGTCGTTCTAAAACATATTGTTCAATTTTACTTGCTGCTTCATGAATAGAGCAAAATTCTGATTGTTCCTCCGGATTGTGTCCATCTAAAACAGGTACAATAACATAGAAGTCTTCTTTCAATTCATTGATTGTAGCCTTATAACAAGTATCCCAAGTTGTAGCCATTCCGTGAATTAATAAAATTTTAGGATTTCTTATATTTCCAAATTCTTTAAATTCCATCATTGTATCACCGCCCTTATATGTAATTTTAAGTAGACTTAGGATTTGTGGTTTATGAAAAAACATGCGTACACATACTCACTTCAAAGAAAAAAACGATACCCTCTTTTGGAAGGTATCGCCTTACTTACATTGTTTTTAGTTTTTTAAAGTGAACAAACCAATCTTCATCGACTTGTTTCATGGAAACTCCTACGTAGCCTTGCTTGATCAAATCTTCTTGACCTTCTATATCACCCATCGAAATTGCAATCGTTTCGTTCTCATACTGAGTTTCATTTTTTAAGCCTAATGCAAATACATATCGTAGTTTTCCACCATAGATATGCTTTATAGCGACTATATAGAAACCTTGTACAAATTTATCCTTCAAACTTGCAATATTGTATGGCATAACTGTTGAACAAATATAGTCATACTTCGATGTATCAATTTGGCTCATAATAACCTTTGCTAAAGTTTTTTGTAAGCCATGTCCACGATACAAAGGATGCACATTTGAAATTTCCTGATACATAATACGCTTTAGATCATGTTCTTCGACAAAGCCAAGATCATATCCTAAATGATGTTCGTCAATTTTTGGAACAACGACAGCACGAAATGCTATTAGCTGCTTGTCAACATATGCGCCGATAAGCAAACCATTCCCATTTAAAATATACAAGAATTCTTCTTCTGATAACGGCTGTAAAATATCTTTGTCTGGCAAAGCTTCCATTACAACTTCCTGTAATGAAAGTATTTCATGTAAATCGCTTGTCCCCAACTGTTTTACTTCAAATGGATTATTAGCTAGAAAGCCTTTATAAATAATATTTTGCAAAATACTCACCTACTCAATGACGTCTGATTTTTGTGTTAGTTCAGCAAGTATTGATTCATCAATAGAAACACCTAGTCCAGGACGTTCGTTTAATTGAATAAACGGAATGATGTAGTCTTGCTTTAAATCTCCAATATCTTTCGAGAACTTAACTGGGCCCGTTAATTCGACACTTTTTATAATTTTTTTCGAGAATGCGACATGGAAACCAGCAGCTGAGCCAATCGATGATTCAACCATTGAACCTACCTGGCATTCAATTCCTGCCATTTCAGCCATATTTGCTAACTTCATCGCAGGGTAAATACCGCCACATTTCATTAGCTTAATGTTGACTTTATCTGCTGCGCGTTTGGCAATAATTTCACGCATGTCGTTCATATCTTTTAGACCTTCGTCGATCATTTGAGGAATGGATGTTTTTGATTTAATCTCCACCATACCATCGATGTCGTTTTGGTCTACAGGTTGTTCTAACCAGTCTAGTCCTAAATCTTCTAATTGACGCAAAGCCTTTAACGTATTCGCGCTATTTTCCCAACCTTGGTTGACGTCTACGCGAATCGCTATTTCTTCACCTACACGAGCTCGTACAGCTTTAATCCGCTTCACGTCGTCCATAACATTTACACCAACCTTCATTTTAAAGGAAGTGTAGCCTTCTTTTAATTTTTCTTCAGCTTCATCTGCCATGTCTTCTGGTTTTCCAATACTTAATACATGAGTTACAGGGAATTTTTCATGGTAGCGTCCACCAAGTAATCGATATACTGGAACACCCAATTTCTTTCCAGTCACATCAAAGCACGCAATATCAATCGCAGCTTTTGCTGCTGGCGCACGTTTAACAACCTTATCCAATAAGTCGTGAATTTTTTCAAATTCCATTGGGTTTTGCCCAATCATTACCGGCGCAAAAGTATTTTTTATCATAGCGTAAGTTGACTCAGGCGTTTCCCCAGTAATATGTTCGTCTGGGACACTTTCTCCCCATCCAACTAGACCACATTCTGTCGTAAGTTTTACTATAATCGATGAAATATGTGGGTAATTAGCATAGCTAATTATAAATGGTTTAATTAAAGGTAGATGAACTGAAAAAACTTCAATTTGCTTAATCTTCATTATTAATTACTTCCTTCTCATTGTCTAAGGTGACTTATTTATCTCGGGTACTAGTATTAATCAGTGGGGAAATTCAAAAAATGCTGCCCATTTCCTGTTCATTGGATACCCCACTGATTAAAAGTTTCGTTTTATTGATTTGCTGCTTTTCGAAGTGTAGCAGTTAAAGCGTTTACCCCTACGATTAATGCCTCTCTTTTAAAAGTCATTTTCGGATGGTGAAGACCTGGAGTTAAATCGGCACCAATACCGAGCATTGCTGCTTTTAAATTTGGTCTGAGAACAGTGTAGTAATGGAAATCGTCGCTACCAGGAGTCATAATCGGCTTTTCAAGATACTGTTCGCCCATTTCCGCTTTTATAGCTTCCAATGCAATATCTTTAGCATTTTCAGATACTTCAGCGCCTGGTGTTTTATCATACCAAGTCCATTGAACATCTGTCTTATACATTTCGCGAATTTGCTTTAATCCCTCTTCAATTCGTTCATGAAGAACATCTAATACAGCATTTTTTTGCGCCCTAACATCTATCGAAAATGTTGCATTCCCCGGAATAATATTCATACTTCCACCGTCTGCAACAATTTTCGTTAATTTTGCACTATAAATTTCAAATGGATCAATATAAATATTTTTTAGCATTTGTTGAATTGCAAAAGCGATATCAATCGCATTTCTCCCTTGGTGGGGTCTTGCTCCGTGTGCATCTGCACCATGAATAAATCCCGATAAAAACAACGCTGCACCATGGTGTATAGCAGGTGTAACTTTTCCATACGGAAGTTCTTCTAAAGGTCTTAAATGTACGCCAAACAGATGAGTTACATCGTCGATTACGCCATTTTTCACCATTTCAATCGCCCCACCACCAGTTTCTTCGGCCGGTTGGAAAATAAAACGGATTCTCTTTTTCAATTTTTCGTCTTTTAACTTTAATAATGCACCTAACACCATCGAAATATTAGCATCATGTCCGCATGAGTGATTTGCCTTCATTACTCCATCAACTTCTTGCCATAATGCGTCAATATCTGCACGAACAGCAATGACTTCTTCACCTTGGCCGATTTCAGCAACCAATCCAGTGATATTGGAAAACGTTTTATAAGGTATATTCATTTCACTTAAAATTGAAGCAATTTTTTTAGTTGTTTCTACTTCTTTCCAGCTTACTTCTGGATTTGCATGAAAATGATCGAACCAACCAAAGATGACATCCTCGTGAGTTTGCACTTGACCCATATTTAGCACCTCGAATATTATTTTTGCTTATTCTATTATACATATTAATTATAAACTTATTAACTGCTTATGCCTATAAAGTTGGGTGTATAGATAACGGCAAATTCCCATATTGAAATTTGCCTAAAAAAAGGGTTCTTTTATTGTCAATAACAATAAAAGAACCCTTAATACTTAATATTTAGTTACTTATCTTGAACCAATTAAGCGATTTTTTATTTGGACTGAAATTACCTCTAAAATTAATGCAATGATTAATGCGAAGTAAGTTATTGCACCTACTTCATGTAAATCGTAGTAGAAACTAGAAGACATAAATAATTCGAAACCAATACCACCAGCTGCAGCTGCTGCACCCATTGCTATGGCAACTCCATAATTTGTTTCAAATCGTAAGAATGTCCATGAAATCATGTAAGAAGAAGTTTGCGGTAGGACAACATGAACAATAATGTGCCACCATTTCGCCCCAGTAGCACGCAATGCTTCAATCATGCCTCCATCAATTTCTTCAAATGACTCTGAGTAAGCTTTTGATAAATAAGCAATAGTATGAAGGGTCATACCAAGAATTGCAGCTACACTCCCAAGTCCAGCAACAATTGCAAAGATCAACACCCAAAGCACTGTAGGGACTGCGCGAATGAAAGAATTAAATGTAATGATAGTATTTGAAAGCCAAGTTGGAGCTAAGTTTTTCGCACAAGCGATTGCTAAGAAAAAGGAAATTACAGCACCAATAACTGTTGATAAAAACGCTAATGCTAATGTGATTAATATTTGGATTAACGCCGTACCAATTGTAATTTGATTTAGAGCAGGTTGTAAAAACATCATTTTTAAATTATCTACTGTATAGAAAATCGCTGTTTGTAAATCAATGGACTTATAATCTAAAAAGAATGGTGCCACTACTGTAAAAATGATTAAAAAGGCTAGTGTTAGCTGAAGTACAAAATTCGAACGATTAAAGGTTTTAATCTGTATCTTCCCATTTCGCACTTTTATGCTACTAGTCGTGGAAGAAGCTATTTCTGAAATTTGCATTATAAAATCATCCTCCTTACCTTATTTGAAATAAGTTCAATCACAATGACCACAACAATAATACTAAGTGTAATTAGTCCAACCGTTGGGTAATCTAGACGCTTATAATACAAATCAAAAATATAACCAATACCCGTTCCAGTTAATAACCCTACTAAAGTAGCACTACGAATATTTGTATCAATCATGAAAAATACCCAACTTAACATTTGCGGCAATGTATCAGGAATTACCCCTCTAAATACCATTTGGAAATAAGTTGCCCCAGTTGCATTTAATGCTTCAACGGAATCCGTACTTGCTTCATCAATCGTTTCCATAAATGCACGTACTAAAAATCCAAAAGTTGTAAAGAAAAGAGCGAAATAACCAGTTACAACATTATGCCCAAAAGAAATAACAAGCACCAATGCCCATGCTACGACAGGAATATTACGGAAGACTGATGCAATCACCCTAGATAGTAATGCAAGTAATCCATTAATTTTCGTTGTTTTTGATCCAAATAAAGCAAAGAATAAAGCAAAAATTCCCGCAGTGGTCGTTGCTAAAATGGAAAGTATGATTGTTTCCCACAAACGCTCCATCACTTTCGGGAAATTCTCCATCGCTTCTGCTGTTGGTATTAAATTTGTAAACATCCAAAAAACCGTACCAGGAATAGATGCTAATCCTTCCATGAAGCTAAAATCAGTTAAAACTTTAGCACCAAATACGATTAGGAGCATGACTAGTAAAATGATAGTCATTTGAATTCTCTTTTTCTTAATTACATCAAATTGTGCATTCAATTCTTGCCCCTCCTATTCGACAATCAAGTCTTCCAATTCAGAGCCATAAATATCCTGAATTGCATAGTTTGATAATTCCTTTGGAAGTCCTTCAAAAACAACACGACCCTTATTTAGCCCAATAATACGATCTGAATATTTCACTGCAACATCAACTTGGTGCAAGTTAACAAGAACTGTAATTCCCATTGTTTCGCAAATTTCTTTTAAATGATCCATGATAACCTTTGATGAGTTCGGATCGAGTGAAGCAATTGGCTCATCACAAAGTAGTAGTTTTGGCTGTTGAACTAATGCACGAGCAATCCCGACACGTTGTTTTTGACCGCCACTAAGCTGATCACAACGCTTGTAAGCAAATTCCTTCATACCTAACTTATCTAGAATTTCAAGGGCTAACTGTTTTTCTTCTTCCGTAAAAATGCTTAATATTCCTTTTAGCGTTGATTTATAACCAAAACGACCGTGTAAAACATTCTCAAATACAGTTAAGCGAGAGACTAAATTATAGTGTTGGAATACCATACCGATTTTAGCTCGTTCGCCACGCAATGCTTTTTTACTTAATGATGTTATTTCAGTTTCATCGAACACAATACTACCTTCGGATGGTTCAATCATTCGGTTAATACAGCGAAGCAAAGTAGATTTTCCAGCACCAGATGGGCCGATAATAGAAACAAACTCACCTTGCTTTAACTCCATTTCGATCATTGAAAGGACAGGTGTTTTAATGTTATAGCTTTTATATAAGTCTTTAATTTTTAGTATTGTTTTGCTATTTTGAAACTCTTTTTTATTCTTACCCTTTTTTTCATAAACCTCAGTTTTTTCAGCTAGAATTGTCGGCATTGTCAAAACTCCTTTATTTAGGCTCTCATTAATTGCAACCCTAATAATCACTACTTGAAAACTTTAAATGGCCACACGATCTATATTTTAAAAAAAGAGAACTTATCTAAATATAAGCTCTCTTTTTTTACTTATTATTTTGAAAGGTCACGAATTGGATCGAACCATTCGTCTTCAACACTTACAAATCTCTCATTTCCACCATCTGATTTACTAAATAAACCTTTTGTGTCAGAACCTTTTGGAACGAAGACTTCTTCATTATTAGCTGTTTCATCTGAAGTAAATGCCTTTTCAATAGCAGCGATTTCATCTGCTGTTAGTACTGATTCATTTACTACGAATGGCGCATTTAATACTGGTGTTACTGAAATTAAAACAAACTCTTTTCCTACTAAGTTATTGAATGGAGCTTCTGCATCATCTTTCACACGGTAAACAGCACCAACTGTATTTGCCTTACCTTCAACTACTTCAACATAATTGTTTACACAAGTATCACAGAAAGCAGATACATCAGAACGCTCCATTAACATGTTTACAGCTGAACCTTGGTGAGAGTCACCAAATAATACTTCTGGGAATAATGCATTTGGTTCTGCTAGATCTTCTGCAGTTAAATCTTTGTACTCTTCTTGTGCACCAAAGTGACTAATGATTGATGTTGAAGGTACTTTAAAACCTGAAGTTGATGAAGCTGAAACGAATGAAAATCTTTTTCCAGCAATTTTATCTACGTCAAACTCACCGTTTGTTTTATATTCTTCTGCTTTGTCTTTAGGAACTGCTAACCAGCTATAGTAAACTGCGTCATCTAATGTACCAGATTTACCAGAAGGTACTACTAATGCTTGTACGTCTTTACTTTTGTTATTTGCTTCGATATATCCTTGAGCACCCATGAAAGCAACATGTGCATTTCCGTTTGCAATTGTTTCAATTGCGATTGCATAGTCAGTTGTTAATTTATGTTCTACTTCACGACCAGTTGCATCTTTAATTAATGCACCTAGAGCATCACGTGATCCTTTTAATTCATTACCTGATTCGTTTGGATACCAAACTACCGTAATTTTTGATGTATCAGCTTTTTTTCCTTCGTTAGCAGATCCAGATTTCGAATCTGTGTTGTTAGATGTGTTGCCATTTTCCTGTGCACCACAACCTACTAGAGCAAGTACTGCTAAAACACTTATGAAAAGCAGTGTTAATAACTTTTTGTTCATGTTAATAATTCTCCCTCTTAGTACTTAGATTTTTTTTAAAGCTCCTACGAGACTATTTAATCACAAAAAAAATAGGAGAAAAGTAGTTTGGAATAAGCTTAACAATGTTTAACACTCATTTAATAAATGGGATATTCTTAACATTTTGTAAAGAATATTCATCTGTTACCGAAACCGCGCCATACCTACCGTGATAATCAGAGCCCCCGGTTGTAAATAGCTCATAAGTATTTGCAATATTTACAATTCGGTTCACTTGTCCCAACGTGTGATCTGGATGAATTTTTTCGATACCGCCTAAACCAACTGGAACTAATTCTTCAGCTATATCAAAGGAGTCTAGTTGCCCTGGATGTGCAAGAACAGCATATCCACCATCAGCACGAATTGCTTCTACAGCTTTAAAGGCATCAACATATGTAATATCCCCTTTCGCAACACCATCACCTTTAAACAAATTGCGATAGAGTGTTTGGTATACAACTGAATTGAATGGTGCATCGGTCAAAGCATTCATAATATGTTGCTTATATAAAATTCCACCATCAGTAACGTAACTCATAGCCGATTCTAGCTGAAGATTTAATCCTGCTTGTTGGATTTTTTCTAATTGCCATAATGAATGCTGATGTCTTCTGTCTAAAAGTTGTGTACATATTGCATCAATGTGGGGCGTTTCGTCTCGGAAATCATAGCCAAGGATATGCACTTTACGATTACGTTTAAAATCATAAGCAGAAATTTCAATTCCTGGGATGAACCTTATGTCGTATTCTTCAGCCAGTAGTTTTGCCGGTTGAACATGTCGTGTTGTATCATGGTCCACGATACTAATATGGGTTAATCCCTTTTTCTTTGCCATTTCAAATAGAACTTCTAATGTATCCGCGCCATCAGAGAAAGTGCTATGCAAATGGAGGTCAAGTTTCAATTGAATTCACCACCACTTTTTGCATTGTAAAAACTTCATCACATAATCCTTCCATAAACTCTAAATCGTGAAAAATACCGATTAATGTAGTCCCTTGATTTTTTAACTTTTCAATGGATTCGCGTACTTTCACCTTTGAAGTATTATCTAAACTAGCTGTTGGTTCATCTAAAAGTAATAATCTTGGCTTTTTTACGACAGCTCTCGCTATGTTTAGACGAAGTTTTTCCCCACCAGAAAAGTAATTCGGATAGTTATTCCAAAGTGACTCATCTAAATCAAAATGTTTCAAAGTGCTCACAGCTTCCTCGTGTGCTTCCTCAAAACTCACACCCGTCTCAAGCAAGGATTGCTCGACTAGTTCAAGTGCTGTTGTTCGGGGCATCACAGATAAAAACTGAGATACATAGCCAATTTCATATTTACGTAAATATAGGATTTCACGCGGTGATGCACACACTAAATTAATTTTCCCAAAGGATTCTGAATTATAGTAGATTGCGCCACTTTGCGGTTTATAAGTACCATAAATACTTTTAAGAATGGTAGATTTTCCACTACCACTTTTTCCGACAATCCCCAAAAAGTTCCCCTTCTCAACTGTAAAGGAAATATCATTTATGGCGTGTAAAGTTTTATTTATATGGTGGATCTTAAATTCCTTTTGCAAATTCTCAACTTGAATCATAGGAAATCCCCCTCTTTTAACGGTAATTTGTTTGCATAATTAGTTTTCCATCTACCATAGTAGATGTAATAATTGGGAATCCATCATCCATCTGTTCAATGACTAAGAGATCCGCCTTTTTACCTTCTTCGATAGACCCTAATTCATCTCCCAAATTAACTGCACGGGCAGGGTTAATCGTCACTAATTGGAATAAATAATGTAGATCCTCATTATAATTTTTATACATCTCAAAGATGCCGTGGAGCATAGCTGGTGGATAGTAATCGCTACAAATAATGTCTATTACTCTTTCTCGAATTGCTTCTGCCGCGCTTAAATTACCCGTATGAGAACCACCTAATAGAATATTTGGTGCCCCTGCGATAGTATGAAGGTTAAGCTCTTTTGCTGCTTTTGCAACTGCAAGAGTAATTGGAAATTCACTAATTGTTGTTCCGTATGATTGAACAAGCTTTAACTTTTCAATTTCATCGTCATCATGAGAGGCAACTGCAATGTTTCGCTCAATGGCTAGCTTACTTATTCTTTCGATATCTTTAAAAGTGATTTTGTCTTTATCCATTTGTTCTTCAATAATTCCATCCAGTTCTTCTTCCGTCATATCACGGTAACCTAGCATTATCCCCTTATAGGTTTCTAGATTTCGATATTGACCTTGGCCAGGAGTATGGTCCATAAAGGAAAGTAGGTGCACTTTATTGTCGTTGATATTTTCAATGATTATAGGCATTTGATCGATACAATCAATTTCAAATCGAGCGTGTAGTCGATGGCGAATTAAATGTTTTGAATCATGTGATTCATGAATGGCATTTACAATTTTTTGCACATTCTCAGGATTACGAATCGCTTTATGTGAAAATTTGTCATCTCCATAGTAAGAAAGAGAATGAAACATTGTTGTAATTCCATGAGTTGCTAAAATACGCTCACTTTCTCTTAATCCAAGATTCACATCCATGATTGAACTTGGACGAGGCGACAAAATCGTTTCTATATAGTCAGAATGAATATCAACAAATCCAGGAGTAATAAATCCACCTTTTGCGTCGATTATTTTCCCCTCTTTAAATTCTTCCACTCTATTTTCATGAATAATTTTTGTAATAATATCATTCTCAACTACTACAGCATGATTTATTAACATTTCATGCTCAGTTACAATAATTCCATTTGTCAAAATGTACATATAAGCTTCCCTCTTTCGGTTAAAGTAGCGAATACACAAGCTGTTGAGTATATGCATGTTGCGGGTCTTCTAAAATTTGGTCGGTTAAGCCTTGCTCGATAATTTGACCATTTAACATAACAATCGTGCGGTCTGCTAACATTCGGATAACCGCTAAATCATGCGATACAACAATCATTGAAATTTGAAGTTCTCTTTGTATAGTTTTAATTAGATCCAGGACTGAGGCTTGAACAGATAAATCTAAACCTGTTGTCACTTCATCTAGTAATAATATTGGTGGGTTACTAGATAAGGCCTTGGCTATTTGTACACGTTGCTGCATCCCACCAGAGAAGTTTTTCGGTGGCTCTTTACTTCTTTTCAAAGGGATATTCACTTGGTCTAGTAGCTCATTACTTCGACTTACCATATGCCCAACGTGTCTGTTCCCAGCTGCGATTTGTTTTTCTGCAATATTACTAATAGATGAAAAGCTCATCTTTAACCCGAGCATTGGATTTTGGTAAACCATTCCGAGTAGCGAGTTACGAATATATCTTTTTTGTTGTCCTGATTGCGTAAATATATTAAGTGACCCATTATTGAAATCTTCTAAGTAGCCTTCACCGGTAGTTACTTCTTCATCAAAATATAGGCTTTTCATTAATGTCGATTTACCGCTGCCACTTTCACCTACAATTCCTAAGATTTCTCCACGATAAAGATCAATCGACACATCTTTACAGGCAAATACTGTTTTACAAACTGGGCAGAAATTCTTTTCTAATTTTGCATTTGGTTGCAAACAATTCGTACAGCCTTCCCCGTATTGCTTAGATAAGTTTCTTATTTGTAAAATCGGTTGTTCTACATGCATTTATATCCCTCTTTTCTGTTCCAAGTACTCTTGCATATAGCTTGTGTCGTTACATAAATAGTACGTTTCACCAGTTTCTTCATCTGTAAACTCATCCAAGAATACATTTGTTAGTCCTGTTGCTTTACATGCTTTTCCTTCGAATGCTTCTACCTCAAACGGATAATCATCAAAGGCAAGTGATTCGACATTTGTATAAGGAGGTACTGCATAAATCTTCTTCTCACGACCAGCTCCAAATAGCACCAAAGCATCACTTTGATGGATTTTAGGATTATCAAAACGAGGAATTGGACTTGGATTCATAACATATCGATTATGAACATAAACAGGATAGTCGGCCCCCTCTGACGTTTGTCCATAACGCATAATTTGCTCAAACAATAGCAAATAAGCACCGCTATATTCTTTTTCTGCATGCATTTGTTTAGTTTTGAACTCACTACGTTCAACATGTCTTAGTGGCTCTGGCTCTGGAACTTGAAGAATCATAATTTGATCACTTCTTAATGGGACTTCTGGGATTCTGTGGCGCGATTGAATCAATGTCGCTTCACTTGTATGAATGGTTGTTTCAATCCCTGTTGTCTTTTGAACTAGTTTCTTAATATTTTCAGCGTTAACAGACTCATCTGATCCTTGGTCAATTACTTTTAATACGTCGTTTTGCCCTACTAATGCAAGAGTAATCTGAAGACCACCTGTACCCCAACCACGTCCAATTGGTATTTCGCGAGAGGCAAATGGCACCTGGTAACCAGGGATTGCGACACCCTTTAACACCGCACGTCTGATTTCCTTTTTGGATTGTTCATCTAAAAATGCGAATGGGAATTTACTCATTTGCGTGCCTCACTCTCTTTTTTTATTTTTCTCATTTGCTCTAACTTAGACTGGAAGGTAACATAGTGTGGAAGTTTTAAATGTGATATAAATCCTGTTGATTCGATTGTATCGACATGAAGTAATACAAATTCTTCATCATGAATTGGTGTATTTTCTGGATTTTCAAGAGCATGATCTAAAATCGACATCGCAATAGCTTTTGTTTCGTTTTGTCCAAAACATGCTCCATAACCAATATCAAACTCTAGCACTTCTTTTCCATTTTCACTGACATTTGCAGGAATGAATGACTCAACCTCCGTTAACTTTATGGAGCCAATATAGTATTCCTCATCGTCTCCATCTAGTTGAACATGAATCGGTTGCAGGCCAACTCGAACTTCCCCTACATTCGGGTGTGAAGAACCATATCCTCGCAAACCGGCATACCCAAGTGAAACTACGCCACCCGTTTGTCCACGAGTTAAAATTTGAAGTCGCTCACTTCGGCTACTCGGGAATGTTAAACTCAGTTTCGTAACATCGTCTGGTTCTTCATCGTTTACAGGGAATTCATTAATTAGCCCTTCTGCTCGTAAATAATCCATGACTTTTGGCAACTTTTCTAAAGGGATGGAACTTTCTTCTGGAACTTCGACTTCTTCAAAATCCGCCTTTTTTTGCAATACTTCTTCCTCTGTTTCATCAACTAATGAAAAATCAAGTAGCCGGTGCAAATAATCATGGGAAGTACCTAGTATTTGACCACCTGGAATATCTTTAAAACTTGCAGAAATCCGACGGTGCACAAACATATCTCTAGGATCTGTTACAGTAGAATAATAGAGTCTTGGCAGTGTCGATCGGTGTGCACGCAATAGAAAAACAGCTTCTTCTACATTTCCTTCGCTCTGCTTCATTGCTAATGCGGCTAAATTTTCACTATATAAACTACTTTCGGACATGACTTGATCTAAAAAACCGCGCATTGTCGCTTTAATCGTCTCTACGTCAATCCATTTGCCATGTTTCACTCGTTCATAAGATAAATGCTGAAGGGATGCTTCGATTGCTTCCTTCCCACCAGTTACTGCTACGTAACCCATCTATATCACCTCTGTTAATTGCGTTGTTCTTGGTAGTCCCACAACATTCCCTTGCAGGTCGATAAAAATCATGTCGATTCCAAGTGGATATTCTTTATTGATTTCATTTCTTTTCTTTAATATTTCCGGCTGAACTGTGCACTTTAAAAAATTCGTCCCCTTTATACCCGGTCCTTTGAGATCATATTTAAATCCAGATTGTAAACTTTCCACCTCAAAAATAATCGTTGCGGATTTATGAGGTCTTACTAAGTCCCCAATATTTGCTTGCTCAAGCTTATTTAATATCACACCCATCGAGCTTGATAATGGAAGTATGATAAAGTCTGCTTTACTTGCCTCTATCGTATGACTTCCAGTATAAGCATGTAACGTTTTTGTAATTTCGTTATTGTCGTCTGAAACATGAAATGTGACTTCACTATCTAATAAAGTCATACAGACAAGTCCTGTTTGTGAAATAAGTGGAGACATATCATATGGACATTCATCTACAAGATTGATCTTTCCTGGAAAAGATAAAGCTTCTAATACTTCTCTAAAAGCTAGCTGAGTGCTATGAAAAATCATATATAACCCTCCTAAATTTTCATCGTGTCGAAATGTACTTTAGTTCGCTCAATTGAGCATTTTACTTTTTCCATTTCATATTGAAGTTTTTGTTCAAGGTCTTTAAGCAACTGTAACCAGGCCACTGTCTCTGGTAGATTCTCCTTATAAGCCGCATCAATAATGGCCAGAGCTCTAGATAAATTTTCGTTTTCTTCCATAACAATCCCAGTACCAAAGCTGTTTCCGACTTTCACTTTCGTTTCAGTTATTAGTACTTCTCCTATATAAAACAAAGAATTTTTTGCAGATTCTCTTAATTTGATCATTGTAAGGCCTTGTCTAGGTGGTTGGATTTCTTGAACTTCATAGCGCTCAACAATTTCGTTTGCCATAACCAATGCTTCTTTATGCCCTATTTCAATTAATAGTTTTGTTCGTAATGCACGGTTCATTATTAACACTCCCTTCTTCGTAAATGTATCTTGTCGCCAAGTTCAACACCATTAAGGGAATGTGAAGATTATGTAAAAATAAATTAGAAAAACTAACTCGACCCAAATAGGTCGAGTTAGTTTTTTATTTGTACTACCTAACGCAAAAAAAGACTGTCCAGAAAAGTTTAGTTTTCTGGACAGTCTTTTTAGCCATTTAGCTGGAACGAAAAACGGTCGCTCCTATATAAAATTTCAGTATACTCTAATTGAATTCGTCGATCTTTGTCCCAATTATCGGATTCCACTTGTATGAGAGGAACTAGATTTTCACATTCTAGCATCAGTCTTTCATATTTACCTGGAAAAGTAGTTGATAATCTTGTAAATTTACTTTCAAAATCACGAATACCATTGAGCTTATAAAATTGATAAATAGACGATAATTTATTTTGCTCTTTTTTTATATCTGGGAAAATTGTTGCGTTCACATAGGAACGATGTAAAGCAGCTGGCTCACCTTCTATAAATCTTAATCTTTCAACAATATATAATATGTCGCTACCTTCAAATTCTATATTCTGATATAAGGAATCATTTCGATCGATTTGTTCTAAACGTGTTATAACTGAACGATAATCATCTGTTTGTTTTTTCATTTTTTCGCTAAAACTAACATCTCCAGTTAACACAATATCAAGCAGCTTTCGCTTAGGCTTGATGAAATGACCTACCCCTTGTTTTGATTTGACTAGGCCCATTTGTTCTAGGTAAATGTAGGCATCTCGCACTCTTTTTCTAGGAATAGAAAATTCTTTTGCTAATGCATTTTCACTTGGCAGTTTAGCATTCTCTTTATCTTTATTTTTACGAATACTTTCAATTAAATAATCTCGCACTTCAATTTGTTCCATTCTTTCACCTTCTATTAAGCATGGAAAACATAATTATTTTGATTGCACTGGTAAAAATAGTTCTTTAATTTCCTTCCAATTACGCACTCTCTTAAAATCATTACAATGTTCATTGTACTTTTGAGAATATAAAATTCCTTCACCTGTAAAAGAATGAAGTTGTCTGACATTGTCATCAATTAGAAAATCGGCTTTAACAACCTTTTTATCCCCACAGAATATGAAATGATTAGGATCTAAAAATGGGAAGTGTTCTAATAGCCATTCATATTTTGCGTTAAAGCAACCAGGGACATCCATTGCTGCTGTTGCAATGTAAATTTCATAATGCTCATTTAATTCTTTTAGCACTGGAACAGCATCTGGGTCTAATAATTCAAAGTCACGGAAGAAATCTGGCTCGTTAATCATTAAAAAGAAATCCTTAGCCAAATGTGGGTACTCGACGTCCAACTTAGTCACTTCAAACTTTTCTCTTGTCATATTTAAATTGAATCTCTCATTTGCTGACTTATATGCCTTTCCTATAAAGTCCGCGATTACTTGATCCATATCTACTGCAATACTCTTCATATGAACATGACCTCCCAAATTACTGTATTTACTACTAGTCTAAGAAATGAACCCAATAAAAACAAATAATTTCGGACAATTTTACAGAATCTTTACGTCAGTAGAACAAGTAACTAATAAAATTAAATAAGCTGTCTAGAAAGTTTACTTTCTAGACAGCCTTTATACTTCATCTCATTCAATTTAGTTTGCTGGAGTTACATTTTGTCCATTCGGTTTGTTCCCTTTATCTTTAGTCGTTAATTGGAAAACAAACAGTAAGCCAAATACAACTAATCCGGAAACATCTGAAATTCTTTCTGGATAGATCATTGCAAGCCCAGATGCAATTAATATTAGACGTTCAATCCAGTTAATTTTACGATACCAGAAACCGATAACCCCTGCACCTATTGCCATCATACCCATAACCGCAGTGAACAGTACCCAAATAACTTGCAATAATGTGACATCAATCATTAACAATTCCGGAGAAAATACAACCATATATGGAATAATGAATGCTGCAATTGCAAGTTTCGCAGAGTTTACACCTGTTTTAATTGGATCTCCTCCTGAAATACCGGATGCAGCAAATGCTGCCAAGGCAACTGGAGGTGTAATATCAGCAATAATACCAAAGTAGAATACAAAGAAGTGTGCTGATAATAAAACTGTTATAGGAATCATCGCCTGAGATACATCAGGTGCTAATAACGTAATAATTGCAGGAGCTGCAATTGTAGATGTAATAACGTAGTTAGCTGTTGTTGGTGAACCCATTCCTAAAACAAGGGATGCAATCATTACAAATACTAACGTTAATAAGATACTTCCACCAGCTAAGTCTACTAATGTATTCGCTAGACTTAAGCCTAATCCTGTTTTTACAACAACCCCAACAATAATACCCGCACATGCAGTAGCTGCAACAACTCCTAATGCAGTACGTGCACCGTCAACTAAAGCATTAATAAATTCTTTTGGACCAAATTTTACATCTTTATTAATAATCCCTACCACTATACATGATAAAATCCCATATAACGCTGCATGAATAACTGGTACTCCAGAAACCATAAGAACAATGATTAAAATAATTGGAGTTAATAGATAAATCTTTTTAAATACTTCTTTACGGTTTGGCATATCCTCATCTTTTAAACCTTCAAGTCCTAAACGCTTCGCCTCAAAGTGAGTCATGATCCAAATACCAGTAAAGTATAATATTGCTGGAATTATTGCAGCTTTTGCAATATCCCAATAAGTAATTCCACGTCCGATAAATTCAACCATTAAGAAGGCAGCTGCACCCATAATTGGGGGCATTAATTGACCGCCTGTCGAAGCAGCGGCCTCAACACCACCAGCAAATTCTTTTTTATATCCTAATTTTTTCATCATTGGAATTGTGTAAGAACCCGAAGTTACTACGTTCGCAACAGAACTTCCCGATATTGTTCCTTGCAATGCCGAAGAAAAAATAGCAACTTTTGCAGGTCCACCAGTTAGCTTACCAGCTACAGAAACTGCCAAATCATTAAAATATTGACCAACACCAGTCTTAACTAAGAAAGCTCCAAATAGTAAAAATGCAAAGATATATGTTGCCGAAACGCTAATTGGTGTACC
This sequence comes from Ureibacillus manganicus DSM 26584, assembly GCF_000772945.1. Lineage (GTDB taxonomy): Bacteria > Bacillota > Bacilli > Bacillales_A > Planococcaceae > Ureibacillus > Ureibacillus manganicus. The sequence continues at coordinate 64,475 of NZ_JPVN01000006.1, read as the reverse complement.
TAAAATACCGTCAGTTGAGTAGTACATTAAATTAACAATACTTTCTAACGATTGCCCTCTATGAGATAGAAAATCTGGCATTTGTCTACCAAAGAATGCATACAAAAGGAATAGTACTGCAATTATTGCAATTGGTAATCCAACTGCACGCCTCGCCGCTTCAATTACTAAGACAATTACAACTAAACCTATGATAAAGTCTGTCTGATTAATAGTCCCTAAACTTGTCATTAGTCGCTCATAGTTAAACGTCCAATAGATAGAAGTAATTGCAGCTAATATTGCTAAAATATAATCATAAAATGCTATTTTAGTTTTAGAACCCTTTTTTCGTGCTGGAAATAGTAAAAAGATGAACGTTAAACCAAATCCTAAGTGAATTGAACGTTGGATTACAGCTGTAAATTGACCAAAGATGGCAGTGTATAATTGGAACAATGAAAATGATAATAATCCAAAGAATATTACCCATTTCATTACCCCAGTTATTCGGCGTACGTTTGATTCAGCATCAAACTTTTCTAATAGTGCCTGTTGTTGTTCTTCTGTTAACGTCTCAATATTATCCGTTCCAAGCTGGTTTTCCTTATCTTTCATATCCTAATAGCACTCCTTTCAGCTTGTCATATAAAGAAACTGTCGTTACTTCAAATAGGTAAGAATTACCTCGTTTTAAAGACTGTTTAAGATTGTATTCTTTACCGTCATAAAGAATAAATAAATCATAGTCAACATCTCCCACATAAAGTGTGAAGTTATCTATGATTTTTTCTTCAAAATATAGTTTATATTTACCATTTTCATAGGTTATGGATTGGCCTTCTTCTGCATAAGCAGGCATCCCTATCGATACATCCTCATATTCCATTGAGACAAGTTTCAGTTTATTTGAATTGGTAATTTTGTAATTCTCTAACACATCTGTTCTATGAATAGAGTGTGTAAAACGGAATTGAAACGAGGTCTCATTTGAAACATTTATGTAATATAACTGTGGATTATTCGTTCTTGTTTCAGTAAATGAAAAAACTTTAAAGATTGGAATAAATAAAAAAATGATAACGATTCCAATAACTAATATAGTAGAAATAAGGAGGGATACACGTTTCATTTCATCGCCTCAATTTTAATATTAAGCGACTGTCAAGGTTCTTGGATGAACAGTCTAAGTTGTAAATACGTACCTATGATGGATTAAGTTATTATTAAAAAGGGGCTTGAAGAAGCAGTTGTGTCTTCAAGCCCTTCATCTCATTAATTATTGTTCATCAAAGAATTTTTGTGCACCTGGGTGAACAGGAATTCCAATACCATCTAAAGCAGTTTCTGTTTTAATAAACGCACCTTTAGCATGGCTAATCTTTTCTGCATTAGCATAAATCGCTTTTGTAATACCATAAGCAACATCTTCTGGAAGATCAGATGTAGTTGCAATCATAGCTAATACTGAAACTGCTGGTACATCAGACTCTAAACCATACGTACCTGCTGGAATTGTATCCTTAGCATAATATGGATATTTAGCAATTAATGCTTCTGCTTTATCAGCAGCTACAGGAACAATTACCACATCTGCAGTAGCGCCTAAAGCCTCAACAGCAGCTGTTGGATATCCAGCCGTGATGAATGCAGCATCGATTTGACCAGTTTGTAAACCATCAGTAGACTCACCGAAGTCTAAATTTTGTGCTTGGATATCGTCTTTAATTGATAATCCGTGAATTTCTAGTAATTGCTCAGCGTTAGCGTAAGTACCAGAACCAGGAGCACCTACAGATACTTTTTTACCTTTAAGGTCTTCAAAAGATTTGATTCCAGAGTTTGCAGTTGTTACTAATTGAACTGTTTCTGGATATAAACCACCGATTGCAACAAGGTTTTCCATTGCATCGCCTTCGAACATTAACTCACCGTTTTTTGCATAGTAAGCAATATCCGTTTGGATAAATACAATTTCAGCATCCCCAGCTTTTAAAGCGTTTACATTGGCAGCAGATGCTTGAGAAACTTCTGCAGTTGTTTTAATTCCAGTTTCATCTGTAATTAAATCAGCAAATGTACCACCAAGTGCATAATAAGTTCCTTGTGTTCCACCTGTAGCTAAACTTAGGAATTCAATATCAGATGACTTTGAACCATTATCTGTTGAAGTCGATTCACCATTTGTGTTTTCTTTTTCAGTATTTTCTTTAGTAGCAGATTCCCCACCACACGCAGCCAATACCATGATTAGCATTACGCTCAATACTGTAAGTAACCAATATTTCTTGTTTTTCACATAAACCCCTCCTAGCGAAATTTGTTACAGTACAGTATATATTTAACTATTAAAATAGAACTGTGTCAATCTTTTTATATTTCAGTCAATAGATTAAAAGTGTATTTTTAAGCATAAATACAACTCAAAAAAGTATTGTTATGTTATACTGAAATATTTAAAATTTTCAATATATTAATAAACCTTTTCAATATCACTACCGTTTCCACGTCAACCTTTTGTTTTCAACACTTTGAGTATAAAAATACCATTATGTCCAAAAACTATATTAGAATAATCCATCGGATGGATGGTATTGTTATATAACATTATATTATAAAAATAAAAAAGTAATTCAATACGCCCATTGTTATTGGCCAATGTGAATTACTTTTTTATTCTTATTCAGCTATAGTAATAACACCACACGCAATACGTGCACCTGAATTACCTGCAGGATCTGTTACATAGTCATCTGCTTTTTCATGTAAAACGATTGAACTTCCATCCTCGTCAAATAAGGAATTTGCCATTCCTTTTTCCAACGTAATGTTTTTTGCAACAAATTCAGAAACAACTTCTCCATTTTCTGAACTTACATTTGGTAAATCTCCTGCATGTGGACCTGCTGGGTTATCAATTCCGTGTTTCTTGTTCGTAGGATTAAAATGTGCACCTGCAGATTCAAATGTCGGTTGTTCACATTTACCTACTGTGTGAATATGAATACCATGCTGACCTTCTGGCACATTTTTTAGATTAAGTGAAATGAGTACGCCATCCTCACTCTCAGCAAATTTAACTTCACCCACTTCATTTCCTTCAGTGTCCATCATTTTTGCTTCAGCGTGTAAAGCCTCTTGTGCAACTACAGGTATAGTAGCTTCTTGTTGTCCAACTCCAAACAAATTGCATCCACTTAAGAAAACGATACTAAGACCTAATAACAATATATTCCTTTTCATTATTACCCCTCCTTTTCAAGGAAAGTATCTCCTATCCAACTAAAGAGTATTCAATAATTTGTCGAAAATTGTAGCATTACCTAATATTAGGTAAATTAATCATTTCACTTCAAATGTCGATATACATATAAAGGAGGGTTTCCTATGGAATTAAGTTCATTTATGTCAGCTCAAGTTGCATCACTTCAACAAACTTTGCAAATGAGCATTCTTGACAAAACCCTAAATCTAGGCACACAAGGAACTGTTGAATTGCTTAAAAGCATGCCAACGCAACCAGCTGCCACACATCCACATAAGGGTACGGTAATTGACGTATCTGTGTGATGAGAAAAGAGCTTTGACCAATTTGTCAAAGCCCTTTTTCTTTACCATAGTATTGGTTTTGCTACCATTAACCAAAGCATAATTAATAACAAGAAAATATAAATAATTGTAGATTTACGTAGTTTGGCAATAAACGTACCTTTATTAAATTCTGTTGTCCCAAAAGTTTTTAAAGTTGGCTTAAATGCTCTTGCTAAAAAGACGATTGAGCCCACCATTAGAGCAATCGTCATGACAATCCAAGAAGTAGTCCAAGTCCATGCACTTATCCCAATCAAAATTACCCCAGAAAGTACTAATACATGCCCTGCATGTTTGACAACAGTAATCGATATTTGAAAAGCTTGTACAAAACCACTAAGTTGACTTTCATCTGTTTTTCCATTTTATTAAGGATTGGTAATAATGCTACAAGCGGACCAACCGATACTACTGCACTTACGACATGAATATATATAAAAATCGTTAACAGCAATACGTACACATCCCTCATAACTCATGTTAATTAATTATATCATTACGAAAGCGCTTAATTTTGATAATACAATGACATTTTTTCTAATTTGTTGAAATTAGTCCAGTATCTATAAGTGTCTTTTAAATTTTTATTAAATAGGTATTAAGTAATTGTTAAAAGCGGTATAATGCATACAATAAGAAAACGAAAAAGATTATTATGCAGTTAGAGGCATTTTGCTTCGATTTGTATAAAAGGAGTGATCACCATCGGAATCCATAAGTTTTTTACAAGTTTAAATGATTTGGAACGAATTTTTCGAGCACCAGGACGCTTTAAATTCGAAGAACATAACGTTGCCGCCCATTCATGGAAGGTATCTCAGTATGCAATGTTTTTTGGTACAATTGAAGAAATGAATGGTGCTACGATTAATTGGAAGTCACTATATGAAAAAACAATCAATCATGATTTTGCAGAAGTCTTTATAGGCGATATTAAAACGCCAGTAAAGCATGCAAGTGTTGAGCTAAAGCAAATGATTGCCCATGTAGAGGAAAAAATGATGGAGAAGTTCATTATGGAAGAAATACCAACAGACTTCCAGGAAATTTTCCTAGAGCGGATGAAGGAAGGAAAGGATTCCACAATCGAAGGACGTCTTCTAGAATTCTCTGACAAACTTGATCAGTTTTATGAGTCTTTTGCAGAACTAAAACGAGGGAATACTGATAAGGAATTTGTCATTATGTATCAACAAGCCTTAACAAAGCTTTTAGCTATGCCTTTACCAGTGAGTGTACAGTACTTCCGCACCGAAATTCTAAATGATGTTATGCAAGAAGATACACAAATAAATATTGTTGATTTAACAAATGAAGTGTTGAATAAAACCACTTAAACCGAGAAAGTTTTCCGATTCAGGAAGGCTTTTTTATTTAAAAATTTTTTCGTTTTATATTACTTACCAATATTAAATATTTGACTTTTTTCTTTGGAGGTACTTACTTGCACATATAAAAAGAATCGTTTAATATAACATTAAAGCTGCGTTGTTCGTACAAATATTAAGTTTTAACCTTTGAGCTGTAATAGGGAGTTTTAATCGAAGTTGGAATGGCGAGCGTCACACTGCGGTGAATGACGATATACAGGATAGCTTCTGCGAACACCCACTTTGAGGAGTGGTGGTTTAAAACTTTTTATTAATAACTACGGCAAGGCGGCTTTGCCATACATATTGTATAGCAAGGCTTTAAAGCACCCTCACTTTTTGAAGTGAGGGTGTTTTTTGTTTGTTATTCCCTTATAGCTTGGTCAGTTGACCGTAATATAACACCCACGATGACCTTTTGAGGCTGATTTCTTTCGTAAAAGGTCTTCATAACACCCATGATGACCTTTTGAGGCTGGATTTCCTTTGAAAAAGGTCTTCATAACATCCATGATGACCTTTTGAGGCTTGATTTCCTTTGAAAAAGGTCTTCATAACACCCATGATGACCTTTTGAGGCTGGATTTCTTTCGTAAAAGGTCTTCATAACACTCATGATGACCTTTTGAGGCTGGATTTCCTTTGAAAAAGGTCTTCATAACACCCATGATGACCTTTTGAGGCTGGATTTCCTTTGAAAAAGGTCTTTAACACCCATGATGACCAATTGTGGCTTGATTTCCTTTGAAAAAGGTCTTTAACACCCATGATGACCACTTGTGGCTTGATTTCTTTCGTAAAAGGTTCCATAACACAGAATTCTTCCTATCTTTATATCCTTATCTTGTTGAAAGTATTTTGATGATCAGAGGAAATACTCATTTGCAATAACTCTAAAAAGCTCTTATATCTAAAAAGTACTTGTTTATTGTATATTTCCATTAAAATTTTTGAATTCATCGCTCCCCCTTTCAAAGTCTTCATAAATAAAGAGTCTCTTTCCACATAAAAGTGTACAATAAAAAGAATTAATTTTTAGCTAATAAAAAGAACTATTCTTCTTTGGAAGAATAGCCCCACTAGTATCACAAGTTATTTACTAAAAGCCGAAAGCAAATCTAGTAAATATAAGAAAAGATTAATAATATCCAAGTATATGTTTATGGCAATATTCATCGCCTCATACCAGTTATTCTCGGATCTTGTAATTCGGTTAAAATCAAATATTAAATATAAAGTAAATAAAGCTACCCCGAAAAATGCAATAATTTTTCGTTTTGTTCCACTTATTTTTATAAAGATTCGTAGAATGTTAATAACTACTAAAATGATTAAACCAATGAGTAGAAATTTACCCATAAATGAAAAATCAATGCCTGAATACAATCCAATGAGTGCAGTCAAAAATGTGATAGAAGCTGTGATGGCAAGGACTTTTGTTCCTAAATTTTCATCCACAGCAATTAATGCAAGTGCCACTTCAACCCCTGTTAATATTGACCAAATTGTAAATAAGATCATTGCCAAGCCAAAATTGTGCTGATTGAATAATAGAATTATAAACACTAAAAAATTTACTATAAGCAGTGCCCAAAAGTACTTTGAAATGTATCTAAAGTCAATATGTAAATCTACTTTTCCCTTGCCGATGTACGTAGCACCAATCCAATCAACTTTTTTCACATTATACAAATAGCGAATGTACTGGATTAATCCAACACAAGCAATGGTCGTCACCATTAACTGGATTGACAAAATGAAGAACACCTTTGAAAACAACGTTTCAAATAACAAATTATCCACCCCAATTTTTTCTACCTTTTTCATAAATTATTATAATCACAATCCATTTATGAGCTTAAGACCAGTTTGATTTATTTAATAAAAGCTTTCAATTATTTGTTAAAGAAAATTATCCAAATGGAGATAATTAGAAACCGTACCTTGCAATAGGTACGGTTTCAATCATTCAGGAAGGAGTTGTTTTTATTAATTGGTAGATTGCATTTTTTGTCTGTTCATTCGAAAGTATATCAGAAATGAAAGATCGCAATAATTCCTCATCTTCATATGAATAATAGTTCAGGCCAAACGTCATTTCTAAATCAGATTTATAAATCGAATAAACTTGGTCTTCATACTCAAACTCAACAAATTCAATATTACGGATAAGTGTGAAAAGATATGATGCTGTAGTAAAAATGGTTTCGACATCTGTTGTAGGATCCATTTTCTTTAACAGGAAAATGCGCATTCCGTAAGGTTCATTTGAGGTATATAATTGTATCCCATTACCATAAGTCGATTGATCCCCTAAACCATACTTACTTATTTGTCCAACTGATGAAGCATCTCCAATATACGCACCTTTCAATTTAAATATTTCCGATTCTTCCACCTTAGTCCCAGGCACATCACTTCCATGATTCACATTCGAAGGGCTATCCATTTCAAAGGGAAAGAATAATAACATAGCGATAACTACTATACCTATTGATGCAAATGTAGGAATCCACTTTTTATTTCTATCTGGCTTTCTTCTGCCGTTAAATGAAATTTGACTTCCATGTAATTTTTCCTTTTCGAAAATGTAATTTAAACTATCCTTGAGTTCTTTATCCATCAAGATTCACACCTTTCATATCAAGTGTTTGTTTCATCTGCTCCCGCGCACGTTTCAAACGTGTTTTCACCGTATTTTCTGAGATGTCTAACAGAGAGGCAATTTCGTGTATTTTAAAATCTTCATAATAATACAAGACTAATACTTCTCTATACTTCGGCTTTAGCTTAAACACTTCAAAACCTAATTGGGCACGTTCATCCTTTTTTAATAGTTGATGCTCAACCGATTCACCATTAAATAGTTGGTGAACAAAGGATTTAACTGATTCCTGACGATATGTCCAACTTCTTAAGTAGTCATAACTTCGATTGATTGTCATTTTCATTAAGTACGTTTTGTAAGTAGCATCACCACGAAATCGATTTTTGTTTTCGATGGCTCTTACACAAACATCTTGTACAATATCTTCAGCCATTTCTTTATTTTTCACATATATAAAAGCAAGTTTTATAAGGGTTAAGTAATGCAAGCGCAATTCCTGCTCTATGTCTGTACTCACTTAACACCCCTCCTTCAAATTTTTAAATAGACGGTTACCTTATTAAAATAGTTTCATTTTTACTAAATAAATTTACGCTAACTAAAAAAGGGCTACACCCTATTATTCACGGATGTAGTCCCTCTTTCAAACTTATTTAAATTTACTTTCATACCAAGCTTTTGCAGCTTGCACTTCGCTCATCGTTAACTGATGACCAAAGTTTTCCCATTTGATTTCTACAGTTGCCCCTGCACCTTCTAACAACGCTTGTAAATCTACCGATTCATGTTGAGGACAAATTGGATCATTTACACCTGCTGCGATAAATACGTTTTTACCATCTAAATTCGGCAAATCAATTCCTCTTCTTGGAACCATTGGATGGTGTAGAATTGCACCTTTCAATGCATCTGCAAAATGGAATAGCAAACTTGCTGCGATATTTGCACCATTTGAATAACCAATCGCTACAATATTGTTACGGTCAAATTTATATTCTTTTGCTGCATCGTCTAAAAATTGATTTAATTCATTCGTACGGAAAATTAAATCTTCGATATCAAATACACCTTCGGCAAGTCGTTTGAAAAAACGTGGCATGCCGTTTTCTAATACATTTCCTCTAACACTCAGAACCGAAGCAGAAGGGTCTACAATATCTGCTAATGGTAATAAGTCATTTTCATTTCCACCAGTACCGTGTAGTAATAATAATACTGGCTTATTTGTGTCTGTTCCTGCTTTAAATATATGTTGCATGGATTCCACTCCCCTTGTACTTACTTTGGTCTTTCAATTGAAAATATGTCCCCAATAGTTGCATAGTCAGAACCTGCTAGACGACTGACGGCACTAAGTTCTTGAACATTAATTCGACCATTTTCTTCATAAATTGAGTCATCGATATGAAATAATACAACTTCGCCGATAAATAAATCACTACCTGGATTATTTTCATCTTTTAACGGGATCGCTTTCACAAGCTTACATTCAAATCGCACTTTAGATTCAGAAATCCCCGGTACTTTCACTATTTTACTACTTACTTGAGTTAAGTTTGCTATCTCTAATTCACTCTCGTTAGGTGGTAAAGATGCAGCTGTCTCATTGATTTTCTTCACATTTTCTTCATCCACAATATGAACGACAAATTCACCTGACTGATAGATATTTCTAGCTGTGTCCTTTAATCGGCCATTTGGTCTTTGAATAGCTAATGAAACCATTGGCGGATTTGCAGAAACGATATTAAAATAACTAAATGGTGCGCCATTAATGACACCTTCTTCAGATTTCGTTGTTACAAATGCAATTGGTCTAGGAATAATGGTACCAATCATTAACTTATAGCTGTCTCGTTCACTTATATCTTTAGGATTAATGGGAATCAAACATATTCACCCTTTCATTAGTCAAGTGGGCGTACTTCAATGGGAATTAATCTCACTTCTAACTGATCACGTAAATGTTCATACTGTGATGGTAACATTAATTGTTGACCCATAGTATCATGAGATTCGTCATGGGCAAATCCTGGTGGATCAGTGGCAATTTCAAACAAGATTTCCCCATGTTCACGGAAGTAGATTGCATTGAAATAGTTACGATCCTTTACATCTGTTACATGCATTCCATTATTATAAGCATGCTCTTGCCATTCAAGATGATCTGCATTGTCTTTTGCACGCCATGCGATATGGTGGACAGTTCCTACACCCATTGTTCCTCTTGCCCCAGTTGTCATTTTAAGATCAATGATATTACCGATATCACCTGAAGCTTTAAATCGAGTATAATCACCTTCTGTGCCCACAATTTCCAGACCCATCACATCTACTAAAGCCTTTGTTGTATCTTCTGGTCGACTAGAATAAAGAATCGCTCCACCAAAACCTTTAATAGCAACCTCTTTCGTAACTCCGCCAAATACATAGGGATTTAACTCCCCTTGTTCACGTTCAACAAGTTCAAGATGTAAACCATGTGGATCGTCAAATTGTAATAATGTTTCACCGAATCGCTCCACTACAGCATATTCCACATCAAATTTCTCTAAGCGTTTTTTCCAGAATTCAAGCGTTCCAACGGGTACAGCATAAGTTGTTACACCTACTTGGCCATCACCAATTCTTCCTTGATATGCATTTGCCCAAGGGAAGAATGTAATAATTGAGCCAGGTTTGCCGCCCTCATTACCAAAATATAAATGATAAGTTCCCGGGTCATCAAAGTTAATCGTTTTTTTCACTAAACGTAATCCTAAAACACCGGCATAGAAATCTACATTTTCTTGTGGGTGGCCAACAATTGCAGTAATGTGGTGAATACCTGTTGTATGTTTTTCCATGTTAATTCCTCCGAGATTATAATATTTATTGATTTTGCAGACTTTCAATGATAGTTATGATTTATTCGTATTCTTTTTCAAATACCTTTGTGCTTCGAACAGTATCAAAATGTCTAACTAATTTTTCAATTTCATCACGTTTTGGTTCAAAGAATGGTGGTAACGATAGTTTCTCCCCAAGAGTTTCGTACGGCTCATCGCCCATAAATCCTGGCCCATCAGTAGCAAGTTCAAATAAGATTTGTGGCGCTACATTTGAATATAAAGAGCCAAAATAATATCTTTCTACAAATCCTGAGTTTGGTAATCTAAATCCTGAAAGGCGTTCCTGCCATGCGTCTAATTCTTGTCGGTCCTCAACACAGAATGCTGCATGGTGGACAGTACCAAAGCCTTGTCTAGCTTGTGGAAGAACTGTATTGTATTCAACGATTACTTGTGCACCGTTACCGCCCTCTCCCATTTCAAACAAATGGAATGAATCTTCCTTTGCAACTTCTCTCATTAAGAACACTTTTTCTAATACTTCTTTAAAATAATCCAAGTAAGATGTACGTACGAAGATTGGACCTAGGCCTGTTATAGCGAACTCTACTGGAATTGGTCCCTTTTCCCAAGGTGTTCCAGCTGCAACACCAACATTTTTTTCATCTGATATTAGTTGATATTGTTGGTCATCGAAATCTACAAAAGGTAACACCTTTTTACCGAAATGTTCTTTGATCCCTGAGTTTTTTACTCCTAAGCGGTTGAAGCGTTTTAACCAGTAATCTAACGCAGCATCGTTTGGAACACGGAATGACGTTCTTGAAATTTCATTTGTTCCATGAATTCCTTTAGGGATACCAGGAAAATCGAAAAATGTCATATCTGTTCCTGGGCTACCAACATCATCTGTGAAATATAGGTGGTAAGTTTGAATATCGTCTTGGTTGACTGTTTTCTTAGCTAGGCGAAGCCCTAATGTATATGTGAAAAACTCATAAATTTTTTCTGCACTACTTGTGATTGCTGTTATGTGATGTAATCCTTTTAATTCGTTCATTTAAATCCTCCATATATTATTATCTCGAAATCGAGATATATTTTTAAAAATAAAAGATAGTTCCACACTATCTTTAGTATTTCATTAAAATAAGTCAAAATTCATTCGAAATTAGATATCTCTAATTCGAGATAATAATATCATCAATAGAAGCACTTGTCAATTCTTTGAAATAAAAAAAGTCAATCAATGCAAACTGCACTAATTGACTTCTCAATAATATATAAAATTAAGCTGCTGGATTTACTTCTAATTCAACTTTAATTTTAATGTCTTTCCCAACAAGTACGCCACCAGTTTCTAAAGCAGCGTTCCAAGTTAATCCGAATTCTTCACGGTTGATTTTCGCTTCTGCTTCGAATCCATAAACTTCTACGCCCCATGGGTTTTTACCTTTACCACCAAATTCAACTTCAAAAGTTACAGGTTTTGTTACATCTTTAATAGTTAAGTCACCAGTTACTTTGTAGTCATCTCCATCTTTTTCAATGTTTGTTGACTTGAAAGTAATTGCAGGGTATTTTTCGATATCAAAGAAGTCGCCTGATTTTAAGTGATTGTCGCGGTCTTCGCTGCGAGTGTTAATAGATGCAACGTCAAAAGAGAAAGCGATTTGTGCAGTTGTTAAATCTTCTAGGTTTTCAGCTTCTACTTCTGCAGTATAAGCATCGAATTGACCTTTTACTTTTGATACCATCATGTGTTTAACTTCAAATCCTACTTGTGAGTGTGATTGATCCACTGTAAATTTTGCCATTTTAATATTCCCCCATCGAATTTAATTAATTTTTTATCTCGCATTCGAGATATATAAGAAAAAAATACTGAAAGTAGAAGTACTACTTTCAAAACATTTACAAAACACAAACAAATTTTGTACATTCGATTTACAATTAGTTCGAAGTACATTATCTTTAATTCGAGATAAATTTAACATACTTTACTATGTAGTGTCAACAGGAGAATTTAAATTTTTCATAAATAAATTTAATATTTACATAAATCCCTATTTCCAAAATAAAAAGGCTGCTCCAATAATTTGGAACAACCTAAACAAGATCATCTTACTTTTTCTTTCTTGATTCTTTTTCCCATTGTGTTAGAGAAGGATATGGGTCAAATGCCCACTCAGTTCGCCCATTGAATTTATACATTCCATAATGTAAATGAGGTGGGAATTTACCAGAAGTACCTTCCTTCCCGTAACCTGTACTTCCTACACCGCCAATTAGTGTACCCGGTTCTACAATATCTCCTACTTTAAGATCTTTGTTAAAGTACGCAAGATGTGCATAATAATGATACGTATTATGATTGTCACGAATCCCTATACGCCATCCACCAAACTCGTTCCAGCCCATGATTTCTACTACTCCATAGGATGTGGAAACTACAGGCGTGCCATAGCCTGCGAATATATCAGTACCTTCATGGATACGTCTTCCGCCCCAACCCCTGCTAGCCCCCCAAGTACCACGATAACTATAATTAAAACCACGAACAGGTACAGGGAACACATGGGTATCTAAATCTATAGTATTAAAATGTTTATAAAGTTTCGCTATGGATATAATTTGATTAACTACTTTTTCGTTTTTGTAATATTCCCATAAGGCAATTTTAAAGTCTTCTTCACTATGTCCGTATTGGCTTAAGTATGTTTTCATTGTGTACATAACATCATCATCATTTGCTAAGTCAGCTTTACCGTCGCCATCTCCATCAAGACCCATACCACCAAAATATTGAATTGACTCAATGGATGTATCATCTTGATTTGGATTGAGAGCTCCAGCCCAGTATTCCTTTGAAAATTGTAAAGCAATTACCCCTTCTCTTTTTGGGATATCCTTTCTTACTGCTTGAATATTTCTTTCATACTGGTCAATTGCTGCTAAGTAATGCCAGGTAACGAACATATCGTTGTATTTTGCATAGTAATCCATCCGACTATTCATAATTTCTTCCCTAGATGGTTCTTGTGTATTTGCTACTGCTTCTGAAGTAAAAATCGTACTCCAAAACAATGTTAAACCTATTAAGGGAATAAACATTTGATTCAAAAATAAACCTCCTTTCGTTCTAAATTAGAATAACCGGATTTTTATAAACCATGTGTAATGTCTACATATTGAGATTAAATTGGGCGAAACTACTATTGAAGTCTAAATTCAAATCATTAACCAACTCACACTTTTTATAATTTTCGAACAATATGGTAGAATTAAATGGAAGATTTATAGATTGGAGGATTTGTTGTGGAAAACTTACAAACCATAGAACAATTTGAAAAATTTAAAACAGATGAAGAACGTGTCATTTTTATGTTCACAGCTGACTGGTGCGGTGACTGCCGTTTTATCGACCCAGCTTTGCCAGCAATTGAAGCAAACTATCCTGAGTATACATTTGTCAAAATAGATAGAGATCAATTTATTGATTTATGTGGAGAGTTAGATGTATATGGAATTCCAAGCTTTATTGCCTATAATAATGGAAATGAAGTGGGTCGTTTCGTAAGTAAGGATCGTAAAACGCAAGAAGAAATTGAAGCATTTATAGATGGATTAGCTAAATAATATTCCAAATTAAAACCCACCGCATTTAGTTTGCGGTGGGTACCATTATTTATTCCATTGCAACGCTACGTACCATCCATGTTGCTACACGAGATAATATTTCTGTACGTAATTGAACAAATTCTTCATATTGATAAAACCATAATATTTTTTCATCTGCGATGGTATTAGCTTCAGGTGTCTGGGTTAGTACAAAATGAGCAAATGACTCAGAAAAATCTTCTTCTGGTGAAGTCATAGCATAGCCAGAAACATAGTAGCTATCTATTTCATCATAGCTCCCATCTGCCCAAAATTGCATATAAAAATCTAATATATATGCATCTTCAAATAAACAGCCTGATTCAATATACACAGAATTACATCCTGTTTCATCTGTAAAGTAGTCTACCTCTTTGTCGTTAAGTGATAAATAATGTGCATATTCATGTAAATACGTGACTAACGTTTCCGAAGCAAGTTCAATGTTTTGATTGTTCATACCTAAAGTCCAATATTCAGCATAATCATCGTTTATTACAACATACGCAAGTGTATTACCACTTTCAAATACATCAAATTTATTAAATGCTTCTCGGTATTCCTCAGGAATTAGCCAACTAAAACTAAACCATAGGTCCCCATGCCACTCCAATTCTTCATCGGTGACATTTGCTAACGTTGAAATTTCTTCGGTTTCTAGATCTATATCATACGTTACTAATACTTCTAACCCTTCTTCATCTGTTGCTACTGATTCTTCAGCAACAAGCGACCCATAGTCATATTCCAAGTTACTTATAAGTTGATTTCCCCACTCAATACAGGATTCGTAATCTGTACATTCAATTTCTTTAATACAAGTTTGTTCATGTTCTATATAAATTTCATCACTATAACAACCATTATCAAGTATCTCGATTTCCTCTAACGTTTCACCTTCAACTGATACTTCTTCTGTTGTTTCTTCTGCTGTTACTTCTTCTGTTGTTTCATCTACACTAACACCCGAAGCTTCTTTCGACTCATTAGTTTGCTTTTCAACTGAATCATTTCCACAAGCAGCCAAAATAAAGATGACTAAGATTAAAAACCAGCGCAATCGTTTCAAATTAAACGAATCCCCTTCCAAGGTTCTATGATATTAAACCTATAGGAGGACAACCATTATTTACAAGTAATATTTTACAGATTAAGAATTTTATTTTTTCACATTTATGACGTAAAAGATTAAATTATATCAGTTTTCAAAGAAATTATATTGCTAATGATCGTTTAAGATGTTTAAAATGAATCGACCATCAGTGAACTGAATTGTTTAGTTCAAGTTTTTTTATGAATTTGTGGTATTTTGACCAAAATGGAGCTGAGATTGTATCAAGTTTTTCATTATGCCTTACACTATAATGCCTTATGTTTTCAATCTATTAATAATAAAGAGGTAAACTACAATGCATATGCATATTACAGAAAAAGAAAAGAAACAGGCCAATATATTCATTGATTTACTCACTATTCTTGCTGGAACGGCCTTATCGGCTGTCGCGCTAAATATGTTAACGATTCCTTCTGGACTTTTAGCTGGTGGAACAACAGGAATTGCTCAATTTATCAATCACTTTTTCCCCATTAGTGTTGGGGTGTTCTTTTTTATTTTAAATATCCCTTTAATGATTGCAGCTTATATTTTCCTTGGTAAGAAGTTCAGTATATATACTATAATTTCTATTACATTAGTTTCTAGTTTTTTATACTTTTTTCCCGTTCAACTTATGTGGACTGATAATATCTTATTAGCTGCTATATTTGGCGGTGTGCTAAATGGAATTGGCTGTGGAATCATATTACGTCGCGGCGGGTCCCAAGGTGGAATCGATATTCTTTCGAGAATTATCGCAAAATATTCTAATGTTTCTGTAGGAAAAGCAAATCTTACTGTAAACGTCATGATTGTTATTGCATCTGGCTTTTTATTTGGGAGTGAAATTGCTCTGTATACGATTATCTCAATGTTTGCTTCAATGAAAACATATGAAGTGGTATTAGATCACGTAAACAGAGTAACGATTTTAATTGTTACAGAAATAGGTGAAGACGTTAATACTGCCATTAATAGTGAATTACACAGGGGTACTACGATGTGGGAAGCAACTGGCGGTTATACTCATCATGAAAAAACTGTTCTTCTATGTGTTGCTGTAAAAGGACAAGTGACACAATTGAAAAAGCTTATAAAAAGTGTTGATGAACATGCGTTTATCTCTGTCATTTCAACTCAAAATGTTATTGGTCGATTTAAGCAGATCTGGTAATTGAAATAACAAATACTAAAAAAGGGCTCCTACATTAGAAGTCCTTTTTTTAATATTTATTCACTTGCAGATGGCACCAATGCTTTTATCGTCTTCTTCTTCCAAACAAAACGATAGTACCAATATTGTAAGCCTAGATTAATTCCAAACGAGATTGGATATGCAAGCCATATTCCATTTATACCAAGTGGTGTATATTTTGATAAAAGATAAGCTGCTGGTACTTCAATAATCCAAATTGTGGAAATTAAAATTACAGTTGGCCAGAAAACCGTTCCTGTTGCACGCATTGTTGCAGAGATTGCTTGAACATGTGCTAATAATAAATAACTCCAAAACGATATATACATAAGTCCTTTTGCCATAGAAATCGTATCTGGATTTGTTAAGAATACTCTAAGAATTGGTTCAGCAAACAAGTAAACGATGATTACAAGTATTCCACCAAATAGGTAACTCAACTTTAATCCTAATGCAGTAATTACTTTTAAGTCTTCCTGTCTGCCAGCGCCTATTGCCTGTGCGACAAATACTGATGTCGCTATAGCTACAGACATACCTGGTATTTGTACGTAACTTGCAATTTGGTTTACTATACCGTATGATGCAGTTGCGTTTGAACCATAACTATTTACAAAGAAAATTACAGCAATCCCCGCAAGTGAAATGGCAACCATACTAATACTTGAAGGAATGGCAAGTTTAAGTAAACTCTTTACCAAATCCCCTTTGATTTTAATATTTTTTATAGTAATTTTATCTAATTTAACTACATGATCTTTTTTATGCAAATAAAGAAGTAGCCATATAAATGTGATCAAGAAGGAAACAGCATTTGCATAAGCCGCACCATTCAACCCTAAAGCTGGGAATCCAATCCAACCGAACATAAATATCGGTAAGAATGCAATATTTAGAACAATACTAATGATTAAGAAAACTAAAGGTGTTTTGGAATCACCAGATCCACGGATAAAGGTTGTATAACACATATATAAAAACATAATAGGCAATGTAACAAATAAAATTTGAGCATAGCTAGCACTTTCTTCTAAAATGTTTTCAGGAGTACCCATCAACCTTAAAATACCCTCTGAAAAAAGGCCGCCAACTAATGCAACTACTACAGAAATCACTAAGGTTACAGCGATTGTAACTCCTACAATTTCTTTAAGTTTCTCCATATTTTTAGCACCAAAAGCCTGACCAATCAAAATCGAACTTCCTGACCCTACCCCAATCGCAAAAGATACTAAAAGGAAAAATAATGGAAAGAAAGCGGCAATTGCTGCTAGCGCGTCTTCTCCTAAAGTTTGACCAACAACAATCGTAGAAATGATTTGTCCTGCCGATTGCAACACACTCGAAAGTGCAACAGGTATTAAAAAGAAAATCATTGATTTTGTTAACGACATCTGATTATTTTGCATCTTATTCTCCATCTTTAATAATTATTTAAACTTTTCAAATCATAAGCACTTTTTAAGATTATTAGGTTGCTTATCCACCGTTTAATCTGCAATACACTTCTCCTCAAGTCCTAGACCACAAATCCATATAATACTAGATATCTTCCAATTAATATATACTTCACATGTACTATTTTCAAAAAAATGTTATTTTCTCTTTTCTGTGGAATGCATGCTCTAAGTTAGAATGAAACGACATAAAAAATTATGAAATTACATCGCCTCCGAACATTATTTAACGAAGATCTTTAGTATTTTTAATAATATTTAACCTACTCTATTTCATAGACTTTCAATAATGAAAGGTGGGGACTATGAGGAGAAAACTATTTTCATTTTTATTCATCGGCATCTTGTGCATGGTACTAACTATCCCAACAAATGCTTCAAAGCTATCTGCAATCGAATTTATAGACTATCAAAGTAATACTAATTGGTCAGAACCCATGAAATGGGCGATTAACGAAGGCATCATTAGTGGATATCCTGAAGAAAAAAAGCTGAAACCCTCCGAATTTGTTACAGAAGCTGAAATGACGGTAATGCTTTTAAACTTTTTAAATATCAATGAATTACAATCCAATTTAAAAGTTGGCTCGAAGAAAGGCGAACATTGGTCTTCTCCCTATTATCAGTTAGCGCAAAACTATAATTTTGAATTATCCTACATTACTATATTGAAAAGAGATCAACCAATTCGTCGAGGGACAATAGCAAAATTATTAGCACAAGGTTTAACTGGCAAAAAACTGACAGAGCAAGAAGCGGTACAGTGGATGTATGATAACGAAATAAGTATAGGGTATCTAGATGGGAATGATATACCTCCTAGAACATATGAATCTTTCCATCCAAATGAGAAGTTAAACCGCGCTCATGCTGTCGTTTTCTTGTATAACATTCAACACAATTTAGAAAATAAGTCATTAAAGGTTATTGAGCAATCATCGAACGATGTTTCAATCAATGGGTTTGAACTTGGTGATCACCAAAGCAAGTTTGAACAGTTATACGGTGTACCTAAAAATATATCGAAAGTAAATAGCCTTACGGTACATACGTATTATCATAATGATTACGAAGACTTTATAGTTGCTGGATTTGATAAAGACAAAAAGGCAGTCATGCTATATACCAACCAAGAAATTTTTACGGTCAGACAAGATGATATTTCCTTAAAAGATCGACAAATAGTAAATGACTATTTTGAGATAGAGAGAACAGACATGGCAACCGAAGTAACTACCGATGAATATTCACTTACTTTTTACTTCGATACATTAACTAACTTAAATCATGTTAGAGCCATTCAAATAAAACAGAGTGGCTGGAATTTAACTGATACAACAACTACAGAACTTAATGACATAAACAACTTTTTCATCTTTGAAATTACAAATAGTTATCGGAAAATCTTTGGGCAATCCCCACTGAAATGGAATAATAAAATTGCTAATATAGCCTATAAACATAGTAAAGATATGTTTTCAAATAAATATTTCAGCCACACAAACTTAAAAGGCAACGACCCATTTGATCGAATTCAACTTGATGGTATTGCATACTCTAGTGCAGGTGAAAACATTGCATTCGGTTATTCAGATGGAATGACTGTAATGGAGGCTTGGATGAACTCCCTTCATCACCGAGAAACAATCTTAAAAACGTCCTATACTCATCTTGGAATCGGCTCTTATGATTCGTACTTTACTCAAAATTTCCTTACTCCTATAGACTAATTTATTATTCGCGGAATAGTAAAAAAAAGAAACTGCATCTAACTACTATTTCCCAAACATCTCGAATAAATATATACGACAACACAGATAAATTGGGGGTAATTGGTTGGGTAGTGTTAAAGCAATCGCAACTTTTCAGTTAGTAGGCGATGAAATTTACCGAACAAACACGTTTCTTCAATTCGGTACAGAAAGAAAGTCCCTAGGTGCAGTTGTCATGCTAAACCCTGGATCTTCCGAGCTACAGGGAGAAGCAAGAAAGAAACTCTTTATGAACGGATCACATACAGACGAAACATCAATCGATGAAACAATGCGACAGCTCATTCAATTCATGAAAAAAACCCACAAAAAATTGGATGGAAGGTTGCATATATACAACTTGTTTTATGTAAAGCAGACGAAAAGTAGAGATGCCATTGAACTTTTTGAACATTTGAAAGTCTCTGGTAAGTACCCTACAATCATTCCACCTAACCTTTATGAAATGCAGCAACATCCATGGATTATGATTGGTTGGGGAGTGGAAAAAAAGAAAAGTTGGATTCACTTTGAGCAAGAAAAGGAAAAGTGGCTGGAGCTCATTATTGATAGTGAAGTCCCTTACTTCGGTGTGTTGTCAAAGGAAAATGAATATTTTCATCCATGTCCGAATGGCCCTGATAAAGCAGTACGTTTACAGCAATTAGTAAGCGCCTACAATGATAAATTTAAACAGCGTATAAAGGTTTAAAAGTTAAAAGGGAGTTATTGAAAGCATACTTTCAATTAACCCCCTTTTTTCTTATTGAACTTCAATCCACTATCTTCACTGTTGATTTTTTTTGTTTTTCTTCATTCGATCTAACATAAATCCACCTTTAAATGATTTAGGTTCATATGAGATGATAAATGCTTTTGGTTCAATAAACTCCACTAACTGGAACAATTCCTTTTCGCGATTTCGTTTTGCCAAAATTTCATATTTATAGCGGTCACTGTCTCGTCCTTCTCCAATATAAGTTGTTAAGGCAAAACCATGTGACCGAATGGTCTCTATTAATTCTTGGTTTTTGCTTTGTGTATTAATCGTAATGTACACGTACCCAATGGCTAACTTATTTTCAATTCTCGTTCCTAAGAATATCCCAAGTCCAAAGCCGACTGCATAAACTACCATTGCTAATAAACTTTGATCGCCACCAAAAACAAGAGACAGACCAAATACGTAAATTAACATCTCTACTATGCCAATTAACGCTGCTAAGAAGGTGATATTTTTTACTAAAAAGATTGTCCGAAGTGTTAATAGTGGGACATAGATTAACTGCAACAATAATATTAATAGGATGTTAGTCATTGGAATACACCTCGCTAGAAGTTGTTATTTACTATTTGCTTTATTAAATATCCTAACCAATTCTCATGATTAATTGCTCTGAATTATTTATTGGTGAATTGACCATATCACTCACTTGATATGCTATCATCTTTTCCGCATCAAATGGAACCAATAAGGATTTTAACTGTTCTTTATCGCGATTTTTGGGGTCAAGCCATGTTAATTGTTGTTTCTTATTTAAAATAACAGGCATTCGATCATGTATATCCTTCATTAATTCATTGGGCTCTGTCGTTAAAATTGTACACGTATGAATAGCTTCACCTGTAGGCGTCTTCCAAGTATCCCAAAGACCTGCTACACCAAAAAGAGAATTATCTTTCATTGTAATTCTCATTGGGGTTTTTGATTTTCCTTCTTTCTTCCACTCGTAAAAGGAATCCATTGGAATTAAACAGCGCCTTTGATAAAAGGATTTTTTAAAACTTGGTTTCTCGTCTACCGTTTCCGAACGAGCATTAATCATTTTTGAAGCCATCTTTTCATCCTTTGCCCAAGATGGGATTAGACCCCACTTCAAAAACCCCATTCGATTCTTTTGTCCATCATTAATGATTGATAATACATGCTGCGATGGAGCAATATTGTAGCTTGCCTCATAAAATATTTCTTTAATAGCTTGTTGAATGTCAAACTCTTCTAAAATTTTTTCAAACGAAGCAAATAGTGTATAACGACCACACATAGAATCCATCCTCCAATGTTAGAACTACATATCCGTTACATTATATATTAATTTCATTGATATTCCCGTAATTTGCAAATTCAAAAAAAATAGAAAGGAGTATATAACCCCTTCCTAGTAATCGCTATCGTCCAAGCGCCATCTTAAGTTCTTCAATTTGTGCAATATGTCTTTTTTCGTGATATCCAAGGAATTCTACCCATTGATTCAGTGTTAATTTATCAAAAAATGGGTGAGGTAGAAATTTTCCGTTTAAATCATTTTCACTTACTTCTGACATAAACGCTTGAAGCGATTCTCTTGATTTCTTTAATTTCTCACTCAATTGTTCTACTGTCTGGTATTCATTAGATGGCACAAGAAATTTTGGTGCATTCACTTTTTGTGATCGATCTTGAGTCAAATGCACCTTTCTCAATTTCACAGGATTTTCTGCAGTAATGTGCTGTGCTCCTGAAAAGCTACGAACAACTATTTTTTCTGTTAAATATAGATGTTCTAATACTTGTGCGATTGTCCATTTACCATCTTCAACAACCTCATTAATCTGTTCATCTGTCAGACCTTCAATTACTTGTAATAATTCTTCCCTTACTTTTAAGTTATGTTCCAAACAGACACCCCCTCTATATTATTTTTTATTCTATAGATAAGGATATTAGAAGAAAAGAATTTTTTCCAAGTAAAAAGGGCGAGAAGTTTTCTCGCCCTAAAGTCTTACGAAGTAATATTTTTTATCAAAATTAGTAGCATTGGAAGAAGATAATATTGTTGCGGTTGATTGAATCGAATACCCAACCTCTATTGCCTCGCCAACGGAAACCAACGATTGAATTCCCCATAATTAACATTGGGTAGAACCAAAAGCTGTTCCCATTTCTCATCCAAATGAATGTATTACGGAACATACAACGTCTAATACCGCCAACTCCGCCACGTCTACCAAACTCTTGTTGTTGTGTTGCCGAAAAAGTTTGTGGTGTAAAGCTTGGTGGTGGTGCAGTTGGTGGTCTTAACTGATCGCCACCTCCAGGGAATCCACCACCTCCTGGGAAACCTCCCGGAGAACCTCCTGGAAATCCACCTGGTGCTCCGCCTGGAAAACCTCCCGGGAATCCACCTGGTGCTCCACCGGGGAAACCTCCTGGAAAACCGCCACGGAATGAAGGTGAATCATCATCTCTGCCACGACCTCTGCCACGACCTCGTCCCTGGTTGTCATCATTAAACTGAGAAAAATAATCATCATCGTAATCAAAAGGATACAACACATCTAACCCCTTTCCTTATAAACTACCTACAATGTATGTAGAAAACAATTGCCTAGTAAGGGTAAATGCCCTTTAGAAAATGCCTATTTTTCATTATTTAGTTACTTTTGTAAAATGTATATCTCACTATTAGAGTTCGTTTTATCAATACATAAAACCTAGTTTTACAATAATTAAAATTCAATTGATAACGAATATTGCTCTAAAACTCGAATATGTATTTATAGTCAGTGATTTTTCATATTTACTTTTGAGCACCTTCCATTGCTTGCATATTTTCGAAAAACATCATGAGGAGTGATGAAGATCCTTCAATTTGTAATTCCTAAAAAAAACTATAGTCTTTGTTTAGTAAATCCTGAAAAAAAGGATATTTTCAATCTTTATATTCGCTATTTAAGTTTAGAGAAGAAGCACCCCCTCTGTAATAACAATGAACCTATTATGATGATGACAGAACAATTATATGGTGAAAGCTATGCCATTTTAGAGGAAGAATATGAACCAGGTATTCATAGAACTTGTGAATTTGAAGTTCTTTATGTGTCTGATGATGGTGTAATATTGCAAAAATTCTCTAGTAACGAAATACAAAAGGAACAAACCCTCCATACTCATTCTCTTTTTACTTGTCCAATCTTGGAAATTGAAGAAACAGATTATGAGATTATTGATCCAGAAGAAATCATCCAAATTGTATTTAAAGACATATATGTAAAAGGAGCACCAACTAATTCAATTAGTTATCGCAGGCTTCTTAACAAAAGTGAACTTTTCGAACCCTTTTTTAAAGATTTATATATTGAAATGGGTCGATTCCATAATGGGGACAAATGTCTTTCCACAGAAAAGTGGGAGTTTGCCAAGATGCTTCAGTCGAACTATCATGTTCAACTAGTGCAATCAGAAGGCTCTGACATCATTCTTTCAAATTGCACAGGCATTATTAAAAAGTTGAAAATATCGCAGGAACAAATGGCAGAGTATTTTATTAAATTCCTTGATTAGCATTTTTGTTATAAACACAATTCATCCTCTTCTTATTTTTGAAGAGGCTTTTCTATTTCCATATGTAACAAAGATAGGACAAATGCTCTATTAATCTTGAACTTACTTCACCCACCCTTTAGAACTAATCGAATTAATTACACTAACTTTAATCTTTTTTAGAACTAACAATTCATTATTATTCCTTATATTTTTATGACATTTTTTCTATTCAATTGATTATAAAGTTCCTCATATTATCATAAATTTTAAAAAACAATTTCTACACAACACATATTAAAAGGAGGAATCCAATGTTTATTGCATTTATTATTCTAGCTGGCCTCTGTCTATTTATTGCATTTAAAACAAAAAAAATGCTCTATTTAACCGTTCCTGTAATCGCCTTCATCGTCTACTTTATTGTTCAAGTTGCTTTAGTACCCCTTCCCTTTATAGACACTATCAAGTTTATATTTAGCCTACAATAATCCTTTTAGTATTATGGCAATCTGCCGTTTGGAAAGAGTTATTTTCTTTGTCCCATTACAGGACAAAGTGAATATAAACTTACCTAAAGAACTTGGGTAATCATCCTTAGATGATAGTTTGAAAGGAGGAATTAGCGGTAAATCAATCGCTTCTGTAACTCGTATGGATAATGGGGAAATTTTTTAAATAGGGGTGAAATTTGTGAAGAAAATTGATAAGAGTGTTGCAGATGCTTACTTCCGTGAGAAAACAACGTATATGATTATCTATTTCATTATCTGGGCAATCGTTTCATATGGTGTTGTTCTTTTTGTAGAACCGTTAAGTCAATTTACATTTAACGGATTCCCATTCCACTACTTTATGGGCGCTCAAGGAGCATTGGCTGTATTCATTATTTTACTTTTCGTAAATGCCATCGTTGGGGATAAGATCGATAAAAAATACGGCATTAATGAAAGTAAGAATGAGGAAATTGGAAGTAAAACGACTCAAAACCATTAATATGAAATTTTGTGTAAAAAGGGGGACTGCTTTTGGATACACAGTTTATAGTGTCGCTTGCAATTATTTTAGCAACATTTGCATTGTATATTTGGATCGCCGTTTTTAATAACGCGAAGGGAACTTCGGATTTCTATGTTGCCAGCCGCGGCGTTCCACCATTATATAATGGTATGGCAATTGCTGCCGACTGGATGAGTGCTGCATCTTTCATCGGTATGGCTGGTACAATCATGGTTTTAGGGTACGATGGTTTAGCCTATATTATGGGTTGGACAGGAGGATATTTATTCTTAGCCTTTTTACTCGCACCACAACTAAGAAAGTCTGGAAGTTATACTGTTCCTGAATTTATCGGAGACCGCTTCCAAAGTAAAACTGCACTTATTATAGCGGCGATTTGTACAATGATCATCAGCTTCACATATTCAATTGGACAATTATCAGGTTCTGGAGTAGTAATTGGTCGCTTGTTCCAAATTGATGCTGGAATTGGCACAATGATTGGGGTAGTGTTAATCGCCATCTATGCAGCCTTCGGTGGTATGAAGGGGATCACATGGACACAAGTAGCACAGTACATCGTACTAATAGTTGCTTACCTAGTTCCAGTTATATTCATGTCTTTACAGATTACAGGTAATCCACTTCCGTGGTTATCTTACGGTCATATTGTTAGTGAATTAGGAGCGCTTGATCAAGCACTTGGATTATCCGAGTACTTTGCTCCATTTGAGAACGGGACGAAATGGCAATTCCTTGCACTTATGTTTACGTTAATGTGTGGTACTGCGGGACTTCCTCACGTAATTGCAAGATTCTATACAGTTAAAACAATGAAGGCTGCTCGTTGGTCTGCTGCTTGGGCGTTATTATTCATCGCGTTATTATACTTCTCTGCACCTGCTTATGCTGCGTTCTCTCGTTTCATATTAATGACGCAAGTAGCTGGAAGTAAAATTGCTGAACTACCTGCTTGGACTAAAACTTGGGTAGATACAGGATTATTAAGTGTTGCCGACCAAAATGGCGATGGTATACTTCAATGGGTAGAATTGGTAATAAAAAATGATATTGTCGTAATGGCAACACCTGAGATCGCTAACCTAGGTGTATTTGTAATCGGTTTAGTCGCTGCTGGTGCAATGGCTGCTGCATTATCAACAGCTGGTGGTTTATTAATCGCTATTTCCTCTGCATTCGCTCATGATATTTACTATCGAATCTTAAAACCAACTGCTACAGATAAGCAACGTTTAAATGTGGGACGTATTACAATAGTGGTTGCAACAGTTCTTGCTGGTATCGTTGCTCTTAACCCACCTGGTGCCATTACACAAATTGTTGCTTGGGCATTTGCTATCGCAACCGGTACATTCTTCCCTGCATTAGTATTAGGTGTATGGTGGAGACGTGGCAATGCAAAAGGTACAATTGCAGGTATGGTCATTGGTTTAGCAGTTACATTATCTTATATCTTCGCAGCTAAATATGGTGGCTTTACAATTTTAGGTATTATTGATACAGGTGCAGGTGTATTCGGAGCGCTCGCTGCATTTGCTGCAAACATCATCGTGTCATTATCAACAAAACCACCTAAACAAGAAATTCAAGATTATGTAACGAACTTACGTTATCCAGAACAAATGACTTACAAAGATGGCGAAGTTCACATGAACGAGTAATTGGAATATAACAACAAGTTTCCGACTTAGTTCGGAAGCTTGTTTTTAAATTATTCATCATGTTATTAGTAGATTCTCCTCGCGAAAACCTTTATTGCCCAAGTGATTCCTAAATTATTTATAATCTTCAGAAAGTTGTGTACATACGAAAAAAAATTATTTATATTATTATTAGATAACGAAACATCTTACGTTTATTATCGTATATATATTATAACAATTATAATTAAACTCTTTTGGAGGGAAACCATTTTTATGTTTGATAAATTCAAGAAATCACTATTTGGAAAAAGTCACCGTTCGTATTCCTATTCTTCAAGTCGTAGAGGTTATTCCCATAAAGATAAATATTATGGCCACAAACACTACAAAAGAAAACGTAGAAGTTTTAGTTCCGGATTCTTCGGTTCTAGAAGTGGCAGTTTCTTCAGTAGCTAAAAATGTTAAGTGAGACAAAAATCAAACGTCTTTTAAATAACTATATTGAGAAAGAAACATCCTTTCGATTTCAAAAGTTTCTTGGGAAGGGCTCGTACGGTATTGCGTACGTATTAGTTCATAAAGAAACTGGAGAACAGTACGTACTTAAAAGGATGAAATCAAAGTTTAAGAAGAAGAAACAATCCATACTGAAATTCAAACAAGAAATTGAAATGTTAAAATTGTTAGATTTTCCAAATATCCCAAATGTCATTCTTGAAGGCGAAATTGAAGGCATCCCTTTTTATATAATGGATCTTATAGATGGCCATACCTTCGAACAAGAAATATTTCAAGAGGGTAAATCCTTTTCTTTAGAAGAATCATTTACTATTCTAAAGAAACTGTTAGATGTCGTAATCAAAATTCACGATAAAAAAATTGTTCATAGAGATTTAAGAACTCCTAATATATTAATAAAAAACGAAACAATTTATATCATTGATTTCGGTTTAGCTTCTTACATTACAGAAAATGCTTTTATTGAAAAGATTAATAATCCAAAAAAGTTAGAAGATCCTCGAAGTGATTTATATTTCATCGGTCATTTTCTTTTATTTTTGATTTATTCAAATTACTCTCCCACTAGTCGCAAAGAACGCAGTTGGCAAGAGGAGTTAAAACTACCTAAAGAGGTACAAAATTATATAGAGCGATTACTTCTAATTGGTCCAGCCTTTTCAAGTGCCAAAGAAGCCTTACAATCCATACCAACGTTTATAATCAGGGCATAGTCTAAGTGACTATGCCCTTTCGTTTAACTATTTCGTCAAACCGTCATCTTCTAAATAACGATATAAGGTGGATTTACTAATTCCCGTTTCATTCTTAATATCTATTAAAGTATAGTTTCCTGAATGGTACATCGAAATCGCCTGAATTATTTTATCATCGGATTTTTTTGGTCGACCGATTGGTTTTCCCTGTGCCCTTGCATTTGATAAACCAATCATAGTCGATTGTTTAACAATATCTGATTGAAAATCTATTAATTTTTCAATCATTTCATGAAGATTTAACATTAAAAGCTCACTACTGTCTAAATCTTCATTGAGAAATTTTATATTCACCTGATCTCTCTCACAAATTTTTAATAGTTCAAGTAAGTGCCTTGTAGTATCTGCCAACACAAACATTCTTTCAACTATAACCGTGTCTCCCTCTTTTAAATAAAGAAGAAGATTTTCAAGTTCAATTCTTTTCTTAGGCGTTCCATGTAACTCACTATATATAAATTCACAACGGTCTTTTAACTTCTCTAATTGTTTTTCACCATATTCGTCATTATATAGTGGTCTTAAATATCCATAATTCATAGTACCTCTCCTAATCACCTTCCCAAAAGGGTTCCCTTATAGGAAAAACGATGTTATGATTACTAAAGCATTTTCAATATATATTAACTAATACTAATCATACTACTACCAACAGTTTATATCATACTTAAGGAGTTACTCATGCAAAGTTTAAAACAACAGTGGTTTGGCAACATACGAGGCGATATTTTATCGGGTATTGTGGTTGCACTCGCACTTATTCCAGAAGCAATCGCCTTTTCTATTATTGCAGGCGTCGACCCTATGGTAGGGTTATATGCATCATTTACTATAGCAGTCTTAATCGCCTTTGTGGGCGGTAGACCAGGTATGATTTCCGCCGCTACAGGGGCAATGGCCCTAGTAATGGTTCCACTTGTACGTGAATATGGAATTGAATACTTATTTGCCGCAACAATCCTTACGGGAATCATTCAGATTATTTTCGGTACTTTAAAAATTGCAAAGCTCATGAAATTTATTCCGAATGCAGTTATGATCGGGTTCGTAAATTCATTAGCTATATTAATCTTTATGGCCCAAGTACCTCATTTTTTAGGTATTTCAAACATGACCTATGTCTTTGTAGCAATTACATTAATACTTGTTTATACATTACCAAGATTTATAAAAGTGATACCTGCTCCTTTAATTGCGATTGTCGCACTTACTGCAATTGCGATATTTAGTGGAATTGAGTTGAGAACAATCGGTGACTTAGGGAATATTACACAAACCTTACCTTCCTTTATCATCCCAGACGTCCCTTTTACATTTGAAACATTGAAAATTATTTTTCCATTCTCACTTTCACTTGCCATTGTTGGACTAGTTGAATCTTTATTAACTTCTAGAATTGTAGATGATATGACTGCAACAGAAAGTAATAAAAACCAAGAAGCACGAGGACAAGGGATTGCAAACTTTGTAAATGGTTTCTTTGGTGGAATGGCAG
The DNA here is from genome assembly GCF_000772945.1 of Ureibacillus manganicus DSM 26584. Taxonomy (GTDB): domain Bacteria; phylum Bacillota; class Bacilli; order Bacillales_A; family Planococcaceae; genus Ureibacillus; species Ureibacillus manganicus. The sequence goes on along the minus strand of NZ_JPVN01000006.1, from coordinate 35,202 downwards.
GATGTGCAATGATCGGCCAATCCGTTATTAATGTCAAATCAGGTGGACGAGGCCGTCTTTCAACATTAGTTGCAGGTTTATTTTTAATGTTCTTAATACTTGTGTTAGGGGATTTAGTTGTTAAAATTCCAATGCCTGTTCTTGTAGGAATCATGATTATGGTGTGTATTGGGACATTTGATTGGAGTTCGTTTAAGTATATAGTAAAAGCACCACGAACTGATGCAATTGTTATGTTAGTGACTGTGATTATTGTAGTTTGGACACATGATTTATCCAAAGGAGTAATTGCAGGTGTAGTTTTAAGTGCTATATTCTTTGTTGTTAAAATATCTACAGTAAAAATTGTTCAAGAAGACAATCGTTTTATCGTCCATGGCCAATTATTCTTCGCATCTTCAGATGGGTTTATCAACTATTTTAAAAATAAAAACATAGATGCTAAACAGATTCAAATTGATTTCTCAAATAGTCGAATTTGGGACGATTCAGGTGTTGCTTCACTTATAAAAGTTGAGGAAATGCTTGAAGATAGAGGAATTTCGGTTGTAGTTTTAGAACTAGATACATCTAGTAAAAAAATCATTTCAAAACTGCAAGGCATGTCTTCATCTAATTAGGAGGAATTTTATGTATAAACATATTTTACTTGCTTCTGACGGTTCTGAGAATGCTGTTCGTGCTGCAAAAGAGGCTGTCAAAATTGCTTCTTGTACACCTGATTCTATTATAGAAGTTGTGTACGTTGTAGACTTTGATAAGGCAAAATCTGATGTACTTCATTCTAATTCTAGTATCGCTCTAGAAATTGAACGTCGAAAAAAGAATTCGAAAGTTTTACAATTTCTAAATGAAGCAAATGTAAAATATAAAACATCGATTCTCATAGGCAACCCTGGTCCTGAAATTGTAAAATTCGCAAACGAACACCAAGTAGACTTAGTTGTCATTGGTAGTCGTGGTCTTAACAGTTTACAGGAAATGATCCTTGGAAGTGTGAGTCATAAAGTGATGAAACGAGTAAATTGTCCAGCATTGATTGTAAAATAATATAAAGGGTGCAATCCTAAATGGATTGCACCCTTTTAGTTACAGCAATGATAAAAATGACGACATGTTTTTATGTTGATCTAAAGAAAATATTGTATTTAGCCATTTATCTTCTAACTCACAACTCTTAACGATAGATTTACACTTATCAATCAGTTCCTGTTTTGTCACTTTATTTTGAGGTGAACCTTTTGGTGTGGTAGAAACCTTTTCAATTATGTCACCATTGTTTAATATTACTTTTACCTTTGTATATCTAGCTATACTAGGTTGCTCTTTAACGTTTTGCCTTGCAGTTTTTAATATTAGCTGTTCGGATACTGAATCAATTGGTTTTGAATCGAATTGTTGAAAATCTAATGACTTACCTTGTAATATAAGCGAGACAATATATTCGATACTAAAACGACCTTCTTCACCCGTTTTAGGATGACGATGAATTAACGCAGCATCGGTATTGTTTGAAAATGTAATTACTACTTCTTTAATTTCATCCAAATTCAATTTTCCTATATGTAATGCAGCATCCGCTCCGAAGAAAGCTGCTGAACAAAAAGGGTAAATTTTATACCACAATCCAGGTGAATCGATTTTCCACCCCTCATTCCATCCATCTAATAGAATGGATGAAATTCCTTCTGTACCAACACCATAAACATCAAAGTAGTTTCCTTTATCATCAAAGCTGCTCGTATTGTTTAAAAAGTTAACCATGGTTATCTGAACACTTAGAACTGCTGCTCGAGCAGCCAATCCAGCATGAAGTGGTTTTGTTTCTGTTCCAAAATGAATACGTAATCCACTTGATTGAGTCGTTGCAAAACCAAGCGCCTGCGCAAGTTGTTTACGAGAAAATTGAAGCATGTAGCCCCCTGCTAGTGCACCGGCCAGTACACCAATTGTTCCTGTATTGTGCCAACCCTTTTCATAATGCTGATCTGAAATTGCTCGAGCAATTCTAGCCATTACTTCTACTCCAACCACATAAGCTTGTAAAAAGCGCTTCCCTGAAACTTCATTGTTTGAAGCTAATGCGATTAAAGTTGGAAGTAGAACTGCACTAGGATGTCCACGTACCTCGACATGAACATCATCAAAATCCAATGCATGGGCTAAAAAGCCATTGATTAAAGCAGATTGTTGAGGTGTAGCCATTCGACTTTGACCAATTAGAGGCGTTATCTCTAATCCACCCTCAAGTTCTATAAGTTGAAGAAGCTTGAGTACTCCGGGATCATCCTTACCAGCGTAACTCGAAGTTAAGAAATCTAAAACACCTAATTTAGCACTTTCAATTGCTTCTTCAGTAGGGATTGCATTGTATATTTTACCGACAAATTCTTCGGTTAGTTTCATTTAAGTAGCTCCGGCTTATTAAGAGCTTGAATTGATAGTTCAGCAAAATACTTAGCAGCAACTTCTAATGCTTCCTCTTTTAATGTAAATTCAGGATGGTGCCAAGCTTTCGGTCCATCTACACCCATCCATACAAAATAGCCTGGTATCTTTGTTTGATAAAATGCAAAATCTTCACCTGCAGGAACTTGTTGAGCTTCGATTGCTTGGTATCCAGCTTTCGTTGCTGCTTCAGCTGCGATTTCTGTGAATCTACTGTCATTGTTAACTACTGGCAAATATGAAAACCATCTGAAATCAGCACGTGCACCAAAACTTTCTGCAATTGCTTCAGCAATAGCGCGCATACGATTAGAAATTACTTCACGCGTTTCTTCTTGGAACGTACGAACCGTACCCTCAAGTTCTGCTTTTTCAGGAATGACATTCCATGTATTTCCTGCTTGCAGTTTTGTTACCGAAACAACAATGTTATGGAATGGATCCATATTACGGCTGACGATACTTTGGAAAGCAGATACAATTTGACTCGCAATAACGATTGGATCTATAGCGTCATTTGGAATTCCTGCATGACCACCGACACCAATAATATCTAATTCGAAACGATCTACACTTGCCATTAACGAGCCAGAACGTACACCGATTGTTCCAACTGGTAGTTCAGGTTTGTTGTGCATTCCAAAGATGGCTGATACTCCATCTAATACACCTTGTTCAGCAACATAAACTGCACCTTGAGCAATTTCTTCGGCAGGTTGGAAGATAATACGTACCGTTCCTTTTAGCTCCGAACGTCTAGATTGTAATAAAATAGCGGCTCCAATCATTGATGAAGTATGGAAGTCATGACCACAAGCATGCATCACACCTTCAACTTTAGAGGAAAACTCTACGCCAGATTGTTCGACAATTGGTAATGCATCAATATCTGCACGTAATGCAATTGTTGGACCTTCTAGTTCACCTTTAACTTCTGCTACAAGACCTGTTTCTAATGGATAATCTAGAATTGTAATTCCTGCATCCTCTAACCAGCGACGAATTCGCTTTGTAGTTTCAACTTCTTTAAACCCTAATTCTGGATTTTCATGTAATTCACGACGATATGCAATAAGTTTTGATTGTAAGTTTTCTGTAGTACTCATGGTACAACTTCCTTCTTTCATTAATGTTTTTCGTTTAATTGTTGTATAAACGATTTTGTACGAGCTTGTTGTGGATTACCAAACAATTGACTTGGATGACCTTCTTCGACAATATACCCATCTGCCATGAAAATAACGTTATCCGATACCTCACGAGCAAAATCCATTTCGTGTGTAACTATAATCATTGTTGTATCTTTCGTAGAAATTTGTTTTATAACTTGTAAAACTTCCGATACTAGCTCTGGGTCAAGGGAAGAAGTTGGCTCGTCAAATAATATAACGCTTGGATTTAATGCTAATGCCCGTGCAATACTTACACGTTGTTGTTGACCTCCAGATAACGTTACTGGATATTTGTTTGCTTTATCTGCAAGACCAACTTGTGCCAAATATTCCATTCCTATTTTTTCAGCCTCTGCTTTAGGCATTTTTTTTGTAACGATTAATAATTCAGTTACATTTTGTAATGCTGTTTTATTTTTAAATAAATTGTAGTTTTGAAATACCATCGCAGATTTCTTTCTTAGTTGCTGAATATCCTGCTTTTTTACATTTTCAACATCAACAGTTAGTCCATCAATTGTTATTGTTCCTGCATTTGGAGTTTCCAAAAAGTTTAAACAACGTAATAATGTTGATTTTCCAGAACCAGATGGACCGATAATGGAAAGAACTTCTCCACGTTTTACTTCAAAATTAATATCCTTTAGCACTTCTAAATCATTAAAAGATTTTTTAAGTTGGTTTACTTTAATCATATTCTTTCACACTCCTTATGTCCGATAAGGTTTCTCTAATAGACGTTCAAGTTTACTTTGTAGGAATGAGTAGATAACTACTATTGCCCAATATACAAGTGCAACGGCTAAATATGCCTCAAAAAATCGTAATGTATTGGAAGCTTGCATTTTTGCTTCTGCAAATAGTTCTACTACACCTAATGTAAATGCTAACGATGTTTCTTTAATTAAAGAGATGAACGTATTACCCGTAGCTGGTAATGCATTTCGGAATGCTTGAGGAATGATCACGCGTTGATACGCCTGAACTTTTGTCATTCCCCCTGCTAAACAAGCTTCCATTTGTCCTTTATCAACAGACAGAAAAGCAGCACGGAAAATTTCTGATGCAAAAGCTGCTTGTTTAAACCCAAAACCAATTACTGCAGCAGTAACTGCGTCCATTTTCGTAAACACCGGGAACAGTTGGGGTAAACCATAGTAAATTAAAAATAGTTGTACGAGCATCGGAATCGCTCGAAAGAATGAAATGTATACGGTAGCTATATAATTTAATACTTTCAGCTTACTACTACGCATGAAAGTTAATAATAAACCAATGATGATTGTTAAAATCATAGCTAATATAGCCATAAATAATGTGATTGGAATATACTCCATTATTTCAGGAATAAGAGAAAACATATAACCTATGTCAAAATTCATCGCAATTATCATCTCCTTGTTCTATATTGTGAAAAAAGGCCGTCTTAAAAAGTATTATTACTTTTAAGACGGCCATTTATATTATTAGAAAAACACATCTTTAGTCATTTTTAGTTAGTGTTTTTCTTAAACAGCTAGATAAATGTATAAATACCTATCAGCTAATCTTGACTTAGTCTTTCTTTGAAACATCTTCACCGAAGTATTTGATTGAAAGCTCAGTAATTGTACCATCTTCGTGTAATTTTTGCACTTCTGCGCTAAGAGCTTCACGTAATTCTTCATTAGTTCCTTTTACGAATGGGAAGGCAACTGCTTCATAAACAAATGGGTCGCCAACAAATTTTAAAGGCAAGTTACCTTTGTTAATTTCCGCTAGTAATGCTGGTTTTGAATTTACATATCCATCAACACGTTTGTTAATAGCGTCATTCATCGCACCGTCACGTGTTTCGTACGTACGAATACCAATTTCACCATTTTTGTCATATGCTTCTAAGTTTTTAACGTTATTTGAACCTAATACCCCTGATACTGTTTTACCTTTTAAGTCTTCTAATGAGTTGATTTGATCGTTTTCTTCATGAGTAACGATTGTAATACCTAAATAAGAATATGGATCAGCAAAGTCATATTTCCCTTTACGTTCTTCTGTTACTGCTACAGCATTAGCAATTGTATCGATTTTTCCAGTTTCAAGTTGGCCTAGTAAACCACTGAAATCAGAGTTTACCCATTGAACTTCATATCCTAAATTTGCTGCTGCAATTTCTAATACTTCTACGTCAAAACCGATTAATTTATCATTTTCTTTATAGCTATTTGGATAACTTACACCTGTTGCTCCAGCACGGATTACTTTTTTCTCTTCAGTTTGATTTGAACCTTCGTTTGTTGTACCTTCTTCATTGCCACCGCAAGCCGCTAGTATACCAACCACTAAAGTTAGTATTAGTAAAAATGAAATCTTTTTCATTTGTTAATCCTCCAAGTTAAATTCTTTTTTCATATAGATTGTGATATGACCTTTTCCTAGGTCCTTTTGACCGAAAACTTGATATCCTTTTCTTTCATACATTTGGATTAGCCAAGGGTGCTTATCTGCTGTTCCTAATGTTACGAAAGGTGTTCTAAGTTGCTTTTTCAATACGTCTTCTTCTAACCAAGTTAAAAGTTTTGACCCAAGACCTTTTTGACCACTATCAGGATCTGTTGCAAACCAACCAATATGCGGCACCTTCTCCGGTCCAGGGTTAGGACTCCAAGGCATTCGTAGTGAAATTGTAGCGACTACATTTCCTTCATATTCCATAAAGAAACACATATTGTTTTGCAAATGACGTGTTGTCATTTCAATATCCGCATTTACCGCATCAAACTTAATGCCTAATTTACCGTTTTCCGCATAAGCTTTCACTAGTATTTCTTGTAAAGCTTTTGCGTCATTGACTGTAGCTTGTCGAAAATGAAATGTCATATTATTTCCCCTCTGTTTTTGCATATGGGCTATTATAATAGTTGGTTAACACTTCATCAACCTTTTCCGGAGCCAACCCTAAGTAAGTTTCGTAATTGAATAGTTCGTTTAATTCTTCTTCAGACAACAATTCTTTCACTGTTTCATTTTCAGCTAATTTTTGTTTAAATGGCACTTTTTCTTCAAAGGACGCCATAGATAATTCATAAATGATATGATGTGCTGTTTGTTTTCCTGCCTTGTCAGAAATCGCGAACATTACACGTTCAGATAGTAGCAATCCACCTAATAAATCTAGGTTTCTTAACATATTTTCCTTTTTAACAATTAACCCATCAAGTACACCTTTTGTACTTGCTAGTTGTGAAGATAGGTAAATACATATTTCTGGCATCGCAATCCATTCTGCACGCCATGACATTGCATCTCGTTCATGTTCAACAATTAATGAATGTTGAATTAATGATACATTTTGTAGCACTGGACGAGTCAAACTTGCGATACCTTCAAATGCCGCTGGATTACGTTTGTGTGGCATTGTAGATGATCCTACTTTACCTTTTGTAAACGGTTCTTCAATCTCATCGATCTCAGTACGCATTAAGTTATAAAACTCATTACCAAGTTTTCCAAGAGTTCCGCTGATTAAACCAAGTACGCTAGCGTATTCAGCTAAACGATCACGTGATGAATGCCAAACGATTTCTGGAGCACCTAAACCTAAAAGTTCTAATGAACGTTTTTCTACTTCAATTCCCTCTGGTCCAAATGATGCATAAGTGCCAACTGCTCCACTAATATTCCCAACAAAAACTCGACCACTTACTTCGTCTAAACGTGTTAAATGACGAAGAACCTCACTTAAAACGACAGCCATTTTAAAACCAAATGTTGTTGGTAATCCTTGCATACCGTGTGAACGACCTGCAATTGGAGTTAAACGATGTTCTTTTGCTAATCTAGCTAATCCAGCCGCAACATCAATCAATTCAGCACGAATAATTTGATGCGCTTCCTTTAACTGTAACATTGTTCCAGTATCTACGATGTCCTGTGTTGTTGCACCATAGTGAACAAATTCTCCACCTTCACCGCTTCGTTCCTGTAACGCAGTAATAGTAGGCATTAATGAATGCTTTACTTTTGCCATATTTGCAGCAAGTTCTTCTATGCTAACGTCATCTGTTTTTGCTTGTGCGATTAACTGAGCTGCTTCTTTAGGAATTAATCCTAGCTCGCCTTCAGCCTTTGCAAGTGCTATTTCAACGTCAAAATGTTTTTGTAGACGATTTTCATCTGACCAAACTTGGCGCATTTGTTCTGTACCAAAGTTGTTTTTTAACATGATCATATCTATAACATGGGATGGCATAATATTAATCTCCTTAAAATTCTATATTTATCTTATCAGAAAACTAGGAATTACATCAACTTATTTATTTTAGTTCAATTCTACTATTTTTAGTTTTTTTATGTCTTCAATAGTATTCGTACCACATAGAACCATCATACGTCTAAATTCCTCAAAATGATTAGCGAACACTTTATAAACACCTTCTTCACCAGCAACTGCCAAACCATAGATGAACGGTCTACCTAACAATACAGCATCTGCCCCTAAAGCTAGGGCGATGAAGATATCCTTTGCAGAACGAATTCCGCTATCTAAAAAGATCGGTATACACTTGTTAACTACTTCTGCGATGCTTGGCAATGCTTCAATCGATGGAATACATCCATCAATCATACGTCCGCCATGGTTTGACACTACAAGTCCGTCAGCCCCATGTTCAATTGCTTTTAATGCATCTTCTTCATCTAATATACCTTTTACGATTACAGGTAATTTTGTTACTTTTTTTAACTCTGCAAGGTCTTCCCATGAAAATTGAGGATTCGGAAAGATGCTACGAATCGTTGGTTCTAAACCTTTTTCAGTAACTGCAGCTCCGTATTTTTCCTGGAATACAGGATCACTTACGATGGAAGGATACGGTTTTTGCCCACGTGAAAATGGTAAAAATCGATTACTCATATCCTTAATGCGCCAGCTTGATGCCATATCAACTGTTAACACAATCGCAGTATAACCAGCATTTTCTGCACGTTTTAATAAGCTATAAGTCACTTCTTGATCTTTTGTAGCATACAACTGAAACCATCTTTCCCCATCGCCACTTGCATCTGCTATTTCTTCAATTGTATGACTTGAAACAGTACTTGCTATGTATGGAACCTGAAGTCTAGTTGCTGCGCGTGCAGAAGCTAACTCACCTTCAGGATGGACAACTTTTTGGTTACCAATTGGCGCAAAAAGAATGGGATACGGGTAACTTCTACCAAATAATGTAACCCCACTGTCATTAGTTTTCGCACCCACACAAACTCTTGGTTTAAATGCATATTTACTAAATGCTTGAACATTAGATCGTAATGTTTGTTCTGTACTACTACCAGATTGTATATAATCAAAAGCTTCAGGAGAAACATTATCTGCTGCAGTTTTTTCCAATTCTTCGAATGAATATGGAAAAGTTTTTTCATCAAATTTTTGTACCATCCTAATGACTCCCTTTAAATAATACCAACTAACTTAGTTTTATTTTTATTTACTTTTGCAATGGTTTTAAACTACTTACGCTAAATTGACTACTTATTGTTGTTCTAATTCATCTAATACAGCAAATAGAGTTTCAATAACTTTTATATTGTCTTCCTTCTTACCAATAGAAATTCTTACGTAATGATCTAGACCAAATTCTGCTCCAGGTCGGATATATACACCGCGCTTCAGTAATTCCTCACAAACAAGTTGGCTACTATTATTAATATTTACTAAAATAAAGTTTGCGGATGAAGGGATAAATTCTAGGCCACGCTCTTTAAACGCCACTTCATAAAATTTGCGTCCTTCTGTATTATTTCTAAGACACTGCTCTTGGAATCGGGCGTCTTCTAATGCTGCCACTGCTGCTCTTTGCGCTAATGTATTTACATTATGCGGCATTTTCACTTTAAACAATTCATGAATAACAGCCGGATCAGCAATTGCATAACCGATACGAATCCCAGCTAAACCGTAAAATTTAGAGAAAGTTCGTAATACTATAAGATTATCGTAGAGATTAATAAATTCCTTTGTTCGAGGAAAATCTTCATTAGTCGCAAACTCAGCGTATGCTTCATCAATAACCACAGCTATATGATTTGGGACTTTACTTAAAAATTCCTCCAATTCATCATGGGTAATATAATTACCGGTTGGGTTATTCGGATTGCAAATCCAAATCACTTTTGTACGGTCTGTTATTGCATCTAGCATCCCTTGTAGATTGTTTTCTAATTTCTCTTGAGGAACAATAACATTTTTTCCTCCTGATATCTTTGTTACAGATTTATACCATCCAAAGGTTGTTTCCTGAACAATCGACTCATCGCCTTCATCTAATAGAATTTTTGATAGTAAGCCTAAAATTTCAAAGGAGCCATTTCCAAAGAAATAACGTTCTTCAGGTACACCTTGCAATTGTGATAATTTTTTACGGAGTAGACGGGACTTTCCATCAGGGTAACTAAACAAATCATTATTCGTTTCCGAAAGAGCAGCAAGTGCTTTTGGTGAAACCCCAAAGGTATTTTCATTTGCAGCTAACTTAATTACATTATTAATTTGATAAGCATCTTTTATGTCTTGGATTATTTTTGCAGGTTTATAAGACTTTAATTCTTTCAAACTTTCTTTAAATAGTATAGCCACATTCAACACTCCATACTTTACTAAACTAAAAACAGTTATACCTATGTAAAAACTAGGTTTTAAAGCTAAAAAAATTATTGAATAATTTGAAAAAAACAATAGCTAAATAATAACATCAAGCATTATATAAAATCAATTAATTTACTATAGTAGAAACACATAATAAAAAGTTTTATAAAAAAAGACTGTGGCAAGCAGAACTCACCGACAATCTTTGTCTAATCTATAAATCTCTGCGTAACCATTCCTGCATTATTATATATCCTTACTTCTGCAAAAGCCCCATTAACAAATGTTATTTGCGGAGGCAAATGACCACAATCGATATCATAGCCAATTGGGATTTCTAATTCTTCTGCCAATTCCATATACACGTCGATCACATGATAATCTTCTATCGACCGATTTACTGGACTTCTACCAAATAGAATAGCACTTGTATGATCGAACCAACCAGCTAGTTTCATTTGAACTAATGTCCGTCTTAAATCTGTTGTATGAAGCTCACAATTTTCAAAATACCAAATAATAGGTTCATTGTTTATGAACTGTTTTTGGAATGCCCTGACATTTCCAAAAGGAGTACCTATTAAATGTCGAATTACATCTATACATCCTCCTAGTAATCTACCTTTCACATACATTGGGCTATTAGATATCGTTTTCCACTTTGTATTTTCAGTTAGATGAAACACATAGTCACTTTCATTATTATGTTGCCATTCCAATTGATACTTTTCTGAAGAATATTGAACCACTTCCTCCCCCTTTTTCGTCGTTAACACCTTTTCCCACATTGCTGTTGTAGGGTCGGAAAATCTACCGCGCAAATCTACTATATTTGTTCCATGTGCAGTTGCAATTCCTGTTTTCAGAGTGATTGCTAGTAATAGTACACTAGTGTCTGAATAACCCAGAATCCATTTAGGCTTCACATTTTCAAAATCAAGATGTTCCAAAATCTCGATTAATAATTCCCCTCCCCATGGAGGAAAAATGAAGCCAATCGAATCGTCTTGAAGCATACTATTTAGCTCAAATGCTCTTGTTTTAGCCGGAGCTGATTTCGCCTTATATTGCATCCAGCTTGTATCTCCAACTTTAACTTTGAACCCTTTATATTCCATGTTCTCAATGGCTCTTTCAAGGAGTGTGTATTCTTCTTTGTATAATCCTGATGACGGGGCTGTTACGCCAATTGTAGTTTGACTTGTAAGGACAGGGTAAACGATCGTCATATTGTGCCCTCATTTCTAATTATTGTTAGATTTACACCATCATACGTTTAATAGAAAGAAAATAAAACCGATTCTATTAAAAATCGGTTTTTTCGTCTATCTTTCATCTTTCTATTTCAATAATTATTTAATGATTTCTTCACCATAAATGGAAACTGTTTGGCGAACTATATCAAACTTTCTTCCATTCCAATGGTATAAATTTTCTACATACCCTAATCCATCTGCATGGTATCTACCTGCAATTTGCTGCATTCCAAGCAAATCATATTTACCGTTCCTCGCTAAATCAACAGGATTTAGGCTACTTATAGGATCTACCCATCCTTCTATTGGTTGTTTTAATGTTCCATCGCTATTATAAATTTCATTTAAATACTCTTCACCTTTATATTGAAGGTCAAGTGTATATTTTTTAGGTGGACTCACGCTAAATACATTAGCCCTATAATAATCTGCATAAAGAACCTTATATGGATGTTGTTCATTCATTTTAATTGAATCAAATATATTCGATAATTGACCATTCTGCATTGAATAAATATATGCAAAGATAATTGCTCCACTACCACCCGAATCTATGACTACCAAAATATCATTTATTCCATCTCCAGTTACATCACCTAACCAAATTGTTGGATTGTATCCGGCATTTTCGGGTAATCGGAACATTTCAGTGCGATTTGTTCTACCGTATCTTACAAATAACTTAATATTCATTAAAAAAATTGGACTATCTGTTTGCTTATCGGCTGTTATATATATTAAGTCTTGAAAACCATCACCTGTCACATCGCCCAATTTATAAGTAACAATTGTTTGTCCCATTGGAATTTGCATATACAAAGGAGGCATTACACTAGGTTGCCAATAGTTATTCATTGTACTCCCCTTTCTAATTAGTAGATTAGCCCCTGATTTATTACCTACTTTATTTAATGATTATGACCTAAGAAATGTGCCGAATGTATAAAAAATAAAACTCCGGAAGTATATTACTTCCGGAGTTAATTTCTTTTTGTCAGCCACGTAAGAGTAATTGCAGCAATAATTGCAAAACCTAAATAACCCATTAGTGAATAGACGCTTCCTACTAATGTCGTAAAGCCAACAAAACTCGCTAAGAATCCTAGAATCCCAAAAAATACGACGGTTGGTCGGTAGACTTTATCCTTTGGAGATATAAATCGCACGATAAATGAGTACATCATCCCAACAGCTGTACTATAAATCATCGCAAGTAAAGCAATAGCCATTAAAACCCCGATGATTGGGTGTATGTTAAAAGCGATCTCTACAATCGGCATATCTTTGCCCGTGATCACATCCATTTTGGCAAATAAAGCTATATTGACTAACAAAATCAGTACCCCTAGTATAAGTCCTCCTAAAATTCCACCCAAGCCAGCTACTCTTTTGCTAGACGCTGTACTTCCAATAACAGTCATCATCGCTACACCAGAGGCAATATTGTAAGAGACATAAAGTAATGCTCCCATTATCCAGTTCGGAGCGGCGGAACGCTGTTGTTCGGCCAAAACAGTTTGTTCTGCTAAGGATAAGTCGGTAGTTAGAATAGAAAATACTGAAATTATTAACATAAGTCCTAGTAAATAGGGGATTGCCAACGCAATCACATTAATAATACTTTTAATATTTAACATTAAAGTAAGTACTGTTAAAATCACCATAAATGCGCTTCCGATGACTGGGTCAAAACCTAGAACTTGTCTAAATGCAGAGGCAGTTCCGGCAAACATAGCAACAGTTACACAAAATAAAAAAATTGTAATAAATATATCTAAAATAGAACCTAACGTACGTCCTGAAAGAAAATAGACAACTTCTTTATGGGAAGATGTGTTTAATCGGTAACCAATCTGGGCAATGTTCATTCCTAAAAAGGCGAATCCAATCGTCGCTAATATCGTACCGAAGATACTGTAGACTCCGAAACTCGTAAAAAATTGCATCATTTCTTGCCCAGATGCAAACCCACCTCCAACTACTAAACCAACAAAAGCTAGTCCAATTCGAAAGCTGTTTTTCATTCATTCCCTCATTTCAATAGATCTTCGCAAAATCATTTAAGGGACTAGTTATTTTATTTATAATGTCTCGTTGAAATCGTAAATTTTTGGATTGCATCACGATTTGGTTTATAGCCAATTCCACTAGTTTGTGGGACTGCTATGTAACCGTCTTGAGCGACAACTTCTGGCGTAATAATATCTTCTTCCCAATAATGATTTGAACCTGCTGTGTCACCAGGTAAAACAAAATTCGATAAAGATGTCAGGGCGATATTGTGTGCTCTACCAATCCCAGCTTCAAGCATCCCTCCACACCAGACAGGTATACCATTTGTTTCACATAAATCATGGATTTTCTTCGCTTCTGTTAAGCCTCCAACTCGTCCAATTTTTATATTGATGACACCACAACTCCCTAATTCAATTGCTTTACGTGCATCTTCTAAAGAAGTAATACTCTCATCAAGACAAATTGGTGTTGTAATTTGTTTTTGAAGTTTTGCATGATCGATGATGTCATCTGTTGCTAATGGTTGTTCAATCATCATTAAATTGTACTGGTCTAATTGTTTAAATAACTCGATGTCATTTAATGTATAAGCGGAATTAGCATCTGCCATTAGTTGCACCTTTGGAAAGTGTTCTCTTATAATACGAATTAGTTCTAAATCCCAACCAGGCTTAATTTTTACTTTAATTCGCTTATATCCATTCTTAATAGCTTGGTCAATTACTGCTAATTGTTTTTCAACGGTTTCTTGTATCCCTATACTAATACCTACCTCTATCTTTTTCTTATTTCCACCTAGCGCTTGCGCTAATGTTTGGTTTGTTTGCTGTGCATAAATATCCCAAAATGCACCTTCTATTGCTGACTTGGCCATATTATTTTTACGAATACTTTTAAATATTTCACTCACTTCATCTGGGTGGGAAATCTCTTTATTTAATACCAATGGAATTAAAAAATCCTCTAACATATGCCAACACGTTTTTACTGTTTCTTCTGTATACCAAGGTGTTTCAAAAGCAACACATTCTCCAAAGCCAACTGTTCCTTTTTCATCAATTGTTTCTATTAATAAAAATTCTTTATCTTTAAATGTTCCAAAGCTTGTGGTAAATGGGTTTTTTAAGTGCATTGTTAAATGTCTTATTGTAATTTCTGTTATTTTCAAAACTTTGCGCCCCTTTTATATAGATATGTTTTCTTTTATCACAAATACATATTGTGTATGTTTTTCTCATTTTACATTGTACATTAACACTCAATACTATTTTGTACTTTTCCTTTTTTCTAAATAACTTGCCTCATCTTAATATAGTGATAAAATGATAGAATAATTCAAAAATTGGAATGGTATTATTACAAAGGGGTGTATTATGTCAAGGCAACATATTGGGGTGATATTTGGGGGCGTACTATTATTAGTTGTTGCTATGGGGATTAGTCGGTTTGCATTTACACCAATTTTGCCATTTATGCGGATTGATGAAAGCTTGTCATTTGAAGCAGCAGGATATTTAGCTTCTAGTAATTATATCGGTTACTTTGTCGGAGCACTTGGTGCAGGGTTTATTTATCGTCATAAAAAGAATTTTTTACTTATTACTGTTGTACTAAATGTATTTTCAATTTTAAGCATGGGGATCACACATTCTTATTTAATATGGATTATTTTACGCTTTATTGCTGGAGTAACAGCTGGTTATATTTTCGTCTTAACATCTAGTATTATTATGGATTACTTAGCAAAACATTCTCTTAGTCGTTGGTCAGGTTATTTATTTTCAGGGATTGGGCTTGGGATTGCTATATCGGGCTTACTCGTTCCCTATATTGAAGCTTCGTTTTCTTGGGAAGGCACATGGATTGGGCTTGGAGTTTTGTCCACATTGTTCTTAATGACTACTTTGACTTTGTGGAGAAAAGTTACTATACGTGATGGGGAAAAAGTTGAAAGAACTAATGAAACAAAAATTTTTAAAGGTTTCATGCCATGGCTTGTTCTTGCATATGGACTAGAAGGGTTAGGCTACATTATTACTGGTACATTTTTAGTTGATATTATTTATAATATTGAAAGTTTAAGAAGCTATGCAAGCTTCAGTTGGGTCATTGCCGGAATCGCCGCTACACCAGCAGCACCCATTTGGATGGCAATGATCTCTAAAATGTCTACTGTAAAAGTTCTATCTTTTGCTTATATCTTACAAATAATCGGTATCCTACTTCCTGTATTTTCGCAAACCGCTTGGAGTGTCCTTCTGTCCGCATTACTTTTTGGCTTTACTTTTGTTGGAATTGTCTCTTTATCTACAGCTTATGCTAGACAACTTTTTCCAAAGCAAAGCGGTGCAGTTGTATCAGTTTTAACAACCGCTTATGCTCTAGGACAAATTGTTGGTCCGATCTTAGCAAGTGGGTTCGAATTCATGTTTAAAAGTTATAAAGCGCCTTTAACATTTGCGGGTATAATCGTTATCTTTGCACTTGCGACTTTACTTTTTGGAAAAGTTTTTAGTGATCGAAAGCAGGCAAGTGCTATTACAAAATTACAAAATGAATAATTATCCAATACAGCTGCTCTTTTAGTTAGCTGTATTTTTTTATCTTTCTTCAATGTCTCTAACTTAAACTCTTTAATTTTAAAGTTCCTTCTAATTAGAATTAAATAATAGACTATTTCCTCAAAACCCCCAATTAGTCAATAGCACATTTTTATTACAGTGGCTATCGTCCATTCACACACTCTATTAAGTGAATATGATGATTACGAAAAGGAGGTGAAGAAATGAGTTCTAGTTATCACTCAAATCACCACGATCATACACTTTGCACTTCATGCGGTAAGAGAAAGAAAGTTGATCCAAAACCGGTAGCAAAACCAGCAGAAGAAAAAACAATTTTCAATAACTTTGATTTTTCTAGTCTTATGGCTGACCCACAAACTATGAAAAGTTTATTCCTATTTTTAATCACTTTATTTAATAAATTTGAATTAGAGAAGAAAGAACCTAAAGCCCCTCAGCATGAATGCAAGTGTAAGGATCATCATGATAAAGATAAAGATAAAGATAAATATGAATGGTGGAAGCACGACAACAAGCATGATGAGAGTTCTTCCAAACATGAATGTAAATGTAAAAACGAACCTAAAAAAGGCCATGATTGGTGGAAACACGACGACAAGCATGATGAGAGTTCTTCCAAACATGAATTTAAATGTAAAAACGAACCTAAAAAAGGCCATGATTGGTGGAAACATGACGACAAACATGATGAAAGTTCTTCCAAACATGAATGCAAATGCAAAAACAAACCTAAAAAGGATCATGACTGGTGGAAACACGACGACAAGCATGATGAAAGTTCTTCTAAGCATGAGTGTAAATGTAAAAATCACCCTAAAAAGAATCATGACTGGTGGAAACACGGCGACAAGCATGATGAAAGTTCTTCCAAGCATAAGTGTGATTGCAAGAAGAATGAACCTGGAAAAAAATATCGCCATTTCGAATTAGAACCAGACTCTTCCAAAGTATCTAAACACTACGAAGACTTTTTATCAGATTTTTCTTCTAGCTTTGAATACGAATACAATCACTTTAAAAAAGAGATGAATAAACACGAAAATTTTAAAAGTCATGAACGTAAAAACTTCCATTTTGAGTTAGATTCATCATCTTCGGAAGAAATGCAACAACATTACAATCATAAAAACGAACCAGAAATGCCAGACAAAATTTGGTTAGCAGATGTACTATCTTTACTTTATAAACATAATCTATTAAATCTTGATAACTTGTTCGATCAATTGAACAAAAGTAAACATCACCCAAACAAACCAACTTGCAATTGCAATAGGAGAAAACATTGGGAAGAAAGTTACAATCATAAAAATGATAAATACGAATATACAAAGGAATACTACTATAAAGGAATTCCTTTAAAGAAGATTAAAAGAAAAGCAGATTCTTATAAAAAGTTTAAGTAGTTTGAATTTCAAATAGGTTGATTGCTACCACATAAACCATTTAAAAAAATTCACCTCTAAAGGAGATACCTATTAGAACACCTCCGCTAATAGGTATCCTTCGTTTTTTAAAAGAATTTTAGAAAACAAAACGATTCCTATGGACTTTTTGTCCGATAGGAATCGTTTGTATTTTTATTTTTCTTTCTTAAATACATTTCTAATCTTTGTTGAACCACCCATAATAGCTGGCATAAAGATTGGCAACATCATAATACTCAATAGAACTAAACCTACAATGACAAATATAGCTACTTGCATTAATGTCACTATTCCAGATGGAATTAGTGCTGCAAAAGTTCCGCCTAGTATTAGTGCTGCTGATAATACAACACCACCAATATGTTTTGCGGCCTCAACAATGCCCTCTGCACCTTTTCCTTCCACTTCACGGTATCTCATCATTAAGAAAATACTATAATCTACACCAAGGGCAACGATCATAATAAAGCTAAAGAATGGTACATTCCAGCTTAATATACTTTGACCCAAAATATATTCGCTGATTAGTTCCGTAATACCCAGTGTTGTAAAGTAGGCAACGATAAGAGATGCAATAATTACAACAGGTTGCCAAATGGATCTTGTAATTATTAATAGCACAATTGCAATACCAATTAACATAATAGTGATTGTTCTTGTGAAATCTGAACTCGACATTTGTTGTAAATCTACATTAACAGCAGACTTTCCTCCAAGTGCAATTTCAGCGTTTTCAAAGCTTAAATTTGCTGAAAATGATTGAACTTGTTTATCTATTTCCTCAATAATAGTCATTGCCTCTTTTGAGTATGGATTTACATCTAAAATAATCATCATTCTTGTTGTCTGACGATCAAGAGACATATACATATCTAAACTTTCTTCAAAGTCTTTCCCATCCAATACTTCTTGAGGAATATAAAATACTTTATTCGAAGCACCTAATCCGTTCAAATAGTCCTTCGCTTCATTTAAACCGTCATTAATTTCTGTTAGTCCGTCCGTACTTTGAGATAACCCGTCCTGTAATAGCGATATTTTTTCTTGAAGCTGAGTTAATCCTGATTGCAACTGCTTTTGGCCATCATTTACTGCTTTCAATCCAGTTTCTAAATCCTCAGATTTCGTTGCTATTTGCCCTGCGCCGCTGACCCCAGTTTCTAACCCTTGGGATAAGGCTTCTGCACCATTTTGCAATTTAGATACGCCATCTTCAATTTGTTGTAAGCCTGCTGTAACTGCTAATAATGATTCATTTGCCTCTTTAAATGATTCTACAGACAGATTATATTGTGGAGTTAATGTCTCTAATTGTTCCATAAGTGGCGCTAAATTTTGCTGTGCAGCCACTGCAGTTTGAAGGGCAGTCTGAACATTTCTGTCCCCTTCTAATTCTGGCTTTGATTGTATTAAAGATCTCATAGATTGCTCAATTGAAGCATAGCTTTCATTCATACTCGTTAACGCTTCATTTACTGAAGTGAACAGTTGTGTAAAAGAGCTGAAACCTGTTTGAAGCTGGCCATATCCAGATTGAAGTTCCAGTGCAGAGTCTTTTAGAAGCGTTACATTATCTTCTAATAAACTTAAATTAGTTGATAATTCTTTAGCACCTTCTGATCCATCTTCAAGACCACCAACAATAAGATTAAGTGCATCAACAAGTTGGCTTACCCCGGTTCCCATTTCTTCTGTACCGCTTATTAAATCATTTACACTATCAAAGCTACTTTCATCAAATTGGCCAAGTTCATTTTCTGCTTCAGAAAGTCCGTCATTAATCGTCCCTAAACCTTCTTGTGCACTATCTAAACCGTTATTTAATGAAGAAACTTGTTCGTCAATATATAAATCTGTAATTTTCTCACCGGTTGGTCTTGTAACCGAAAAAACTTCAGATACACCTTCTACTTTCGAAATTGTATCTGCTAATTGGTCAATTTCTTTCAAACCATCCTGTGTTGCTAATGATTCGTCAGCTTTAATGACAAGATTTGTAGGTGAAGAAAAACCTGCGGAAAAGTGATCTTCAATTACTGTAATACCTTGTTTAGACTCGTATTCATCACTAATTTCCACCAAATCATTGTAGTTAAGTTCACCAGAATAAACGAAAATAAATGGTATACAAATGATCGCTATTATTGCTAGTGCCGCGATTGGTCTGAAAAACGAATGCTTCGATAGGAAATGCCATAATTTGTTTTCACTATGACCATTTATTGTTTTTGCTGGCCAAAACATTTTGATCCCAAATACAGCCATGAAAAATGGATTAAGAGTAATAAGTACTAATAAAAGAACCATTACACCAATCGCAACAGCAGATGTAGCTTGATATAACTTAAATTCTGCTAAATATAAAGCCATAAAACCTATAAATACTGCCATTCCACTATAAATAACTGTACGGCCAGCAGTGCGATACGTTTCTGTAATTGCCTTAAGAATATGGCCTTGCTTACCAAGTTCCTCTTTAAATCGAGTGTACAGTAAGATGTTATAATCCGTACCAATTCCAAAAAGAATTACTATTAAAAACACTTGTGTAAAGTTTGAAAATGGAAAATTAAAATGATCCACCAACTGTGTAACAATACCAAGGGAAACTATATAGGAAACTCCAACAGTTATTAATGAAATAACCGGTACAACAGGAGAACGGAAAACTAATACAAGTACGATTAAAATAAAAATAATCGCAATGATTTCTGTTTTTTGTATTCCTTCTTGTGATGATTTTGCAAAGTCATCGAGGACAATATCAGTACCTGTTAGATAAGTTTCAACAGACTTTAATTCTGTTCTTTCTTCTAATATTTTTGCAACTTCTTCAACTGTGCCCATTTTTTCATCAATTGCAATTTGTGTTAAAATGGTCGTTTCATCCTCAGAGACTAGCTGTTTGGCAGTCTCATCACTATCTGTATGAGCGATTATACTAGTAACACCCAAAGTATCACTATCTTTTCGAAGTGTTTCAATTGCAGTATTAACTTCCTTTAACTGGTTTTCATCTAATACTTTATCTGATCCACTATTGAAGACAGCTATAAACTGGTATGTCTCTGTACCTTCATCTTCCATTTCCGCCAGTAACTTCGATGCCACTTGGCTTTGCATGTATGAGGGGATTTCTGTTTTCCCTTTCTCCCGCACTAATTGGTCAAGATTTGGCATCGTTACAATCATGACTACTGATACAATTACCCAAAATAACATTGACGCTATACGTACATTTAGCCAATTTCTCACTGATTACCACCTATTCCTTTCTATCTGTTTAAACGCTATGTCTTAAATCAACATAAATAGCCTAACACTACAAAAAAGATTAAAATATAGACAATCAATGAGATATGTTTAAAATTGTGAGGTTCTAAAAATGAAAAATAGCATCGAAACGAAAAAAATCCTAGCTTCTTCATTAAAGGAATTAATGAAAATAAAAGCATTAGAAAAGATAACAATTCGTGAAATTACAGAAACTGCTGCTGTTAATCGCCAAACATTTTATTATCACTTTGAGGATATTTATGATCTATTGAAGTGGACATTTCAACAAGAAGCGTTGCAGTTATTAGCTGCCCATGAAAGTGTAGATGTATGGCAGGAAGGGCTATTACAATTGTTTCATTACTTAGATGAGAATCGAGAAATTTCAATCTGCGCATTGAAATCGCTTGGGCGGGGTCATTTAAAAAGATTTTTTTATTCCGATATTTCTAGCATCATCGGTCGCGTCGTTTATGAATTTGGGGAAAAATTTCAAGCACCAAAAGATTATATGTCATTTTTAACCCACTTTTTCACAGTTTCCCTCGCTTCCTTAGTAGAAAGTTGGGTGTTAGGCGAAATGGATGAAACACCTGAAAAAATGATTGAAATGATTGACTTGTTTATTCAGGACCAACTCCGAGGAGCAAAACAACGAATTGAAAAAAGCTAAAACAGCATAAGGCGAAACCTTTGCCGTTTTAGCATATTCTTCAAATTGATCTGTACTTCTTCAAGCTAATTATATTTAAGGATATAAAGACGATAGCAAATATGAATAACACAAATAATTCTAAAGTTATATCACTAAAGGTAAATCCTTTATACATGACACCATTTAGTGCATTAGAGGCATAATACAAAGGCATGATTTTCCCCAATTGTTGTAGCCACTCTGCCATTCCATCGATAGGGAAAATACCCGAAAAGAATACTTGAGGAACAATGACTAACGGAATAAATTGCACCATTTGAAATTCAGAAGATGCAAAGCTAGACAATAATGTTCCAAGTGACAATGCAACAAATGCGACTAAAATATTGATTAGTAATACAAGCCAAATAGAACCCTCTAAAACAATATCTAACACATGTACGGAATAGAGAACAACGATGATCGTTTGCACTAAAGCAAACAAACCATAACCTACTACATACCCAGCAACAATTTCATATCGCTTTATTGGTGTTGCCAGTAATCTTTCTAATGTTCCACTTGTTCTTTCATTAAGTAGAGCAATCCCCGCGATTAAGAATACGAAGAAAAATACAAAAAATCCAACTAACATTGGGCTAAAAATATCGAAAATCTTTGTTTCTTCATTTCCGTAAATATACTCAGTGTCTATGCTTGGATTTGCTGCCATGTTCCCAGCACTAAGGGTTTGAGCTAATAACATCTTTACTGCACTAGAACGTGAGGGTTGATCATTTAATAGGGTAAGCACCATTTCATCCTCATCGTTTTGTAACCAACCATCAACTTTATCTTTTGTCATTTGCTCTATTGAGTAATAGTCTTCTTTGAATATTTCAAACTCAGATTCTTCTAGTATTTCGATTACTCTTTCATTCATATCGGTAACGACTAACTTTAATTCGCTTGTTTCTGAGTCAAATATAAAATACATAAGTGTCAGTACTAATAAAGGCGCAACAAATAACAATGCTAAAGTTCGCTTATCTTTTCGGAGCTGTTGAATGATGCGGTTTACTAAAGCAAGTGTTCTCATTACAGTCCACCCCCGATTTTCAGAAACACATCATCAAAGTTTTGTACTTGGTAATGTGCTTTTATCTCTAAAGGTTTCCCTGTCGCAATAATTTCTCCATCACGCATCATTGCTAGATGATCACACTTCTCTGCCTCATCCATAACATGAGTCGTTATGACAATCGTTTTACCTTCTTCATCTTTTAATCGTTCTAGCTCAGTCCATATTGACTTTTTTAATAATGGATCAATTCCTACTGTAGGTTCATCTAAAATTAAAATTTTTGGATCTTGTATAAGCGCAATCGCTAATGATAACCTGCGTTTCATCCCTCCCGAATAAGACGATACAGGTACATTTAAATCTTTTGTAAGTTGTACTATTGTAGATGCATATTGGATTCGCTCTTTTCTTTCACTTTTTGAAAAGCCAAATAATTTAGCGAAAAACTCAAGATTTTGTTCACCTGTTAATGCTGTATAAAGTGCATCTGATTGTGCCATGTAGCCAATTTCTCTTAGCAATGAAGCATTAGGTACTTGTCTATCTAATACTGTTATTTCACCTAAATCTGCCTTTAACATGCCAACAATCAATTTAATCAATGTCGTTTTCCCACAACCTGAAGGTCCTAATAGACCGAAGATTTTCTTTTCTTCGATTTTTAGCGTAGTAGGTTTGATGACATGTTTCCTTTTAAAGCTTTTTGAAACGTTTTGAAGGTTGATTACATTCATCTTCTCACATCCTCTACCAATTAATGAACAACGTGTTGATTATAAAATCATTTTAGAGTAGCATATTGGCAAATACAATAAACATAATTACAATTAATGTTAAGTGAATGGAGCGAAATTATGGGAACAGTTCATGAACATATGGCGCAGAAAACAAAGCTTGAAATTCAAAGGTGTTTTATTGACTTAGTACATAAAGAAGGATTTCAAAATGTATCTGTGAAAAAAATTGCAGAACGTGCATGTATAAATCGCGGAACTTTCTACTTACATTATGTAGATAAATTTGATTGTATGGAAAAAATACAAAATCAGCTTTTAGATGAGCTACAAGAAAAAATAAGAAATATAGCTCCATCTGAAATATTTATCTCCATTCAACAACAAAAGATTTATACGCCATTTATGGGAATCTATGAATTTGTACTAGATAATGCCGTTACAATAAGAGCCATTCTTGGAAACCACGGCGATCCTTCCTTTTCAAATAAGGTAAAGGATATCTTAAGAAATACGCTTGTTTCACGTTTAGCCGAATATTCACCAATTCTTTCTGAAAAAGAATTCAATAAGTACTTTTCGGCTTTTTTCACTTCTGCTATTTTAGGACTTTTTCAAGAATGGTTGGAAGACTATGAGGGGAAAACTGTCCAAGATTTAGCGGAAATTCATTACCAAATATTAAACTTTATCGGTAATATTTCTAACATTGTTGGAAGGAAGCCACAGTTGGATTCTAAATAGGAATTATATGTGCGTAAATTGTTTAACTCAATTTATGATATTTATTTCATAACCTTTAATTATTTTAAAGGGTTTTTTATTTACCGTTTAGAACTAAATGAGTAAGGGGTACTTTAATGCTTTGTCTGTTGTTGGCTCATTTGGGGTCCAAACATTTTCAGATACAAGACATTTACTAATTATAGGGAGGAATTACTTTGACTAACACAACATCTACTAACCTAATCGAGCAAACTGAAAAGTTCGGTGCTCACAATTATCATCCACTTCCAATCGTAGTATCAGAAGCCCAAGGGGTTTGGGTAAAAGACCCTGAAGGCAATAAATATATGGATATGCTTTCTGCTTATTCTGCTGTAAACCAAGGCCATCGTCATCCAAAAATTATTCAAGCACTAAAAGATCAAGCAGACCGCGTTACATTAACATCCCGTGCTTTCCACAACGATCAACTTGGTCCATGGTACGAAAAGTTAACTAAACTAACTGGGAAAAACATGATTTTACCTATGAACACTGGCGCTGAAGCTGTCGAATCAGCGATTAAAGTTTCCCGTCGTTGGGCTTATGATGTAAAAGGTGTGGAAGCAAATAAAGCTGAAATCATTGGCTGTAATGGAAACTTCCACGGTCGTACGATGGCAGCAGTTTCCTTATCATCAGAAGCCGATTATCAACGTGGTTTCGGGCCAATGCTTGAAGGTTTTAAACTGATCCCCTATGGTGATATTGAAGCACTAAAAGCTGCAATCACACCGAATACAGCAGCTTTCCTAGTTGAGCCTATTCAAGGGGAAGCGGGAATTGTCATTCCACCAGAAGGATTCTTAAAACAGGCGGAACAACTTTGTAAAGAAAACAACGTATTATTCATCACTGACGAGATTCAAACGGGTCTTTCTCGTACAGGTAAAATGTTTGCACACCAATGGGAAGATGTAACGCCTGATATTATCGTTCTTGGTAAAGCACTAGGTGGTGGAGTAATGCCAATCTCTGCGGTTTGTGCAAACAGTGATATCCTAGGTGTATTAAATCCAGGTTCACACGGTTCAACTTTTGGTGGAAACCCACTTGCTTGTGCTGTATCTATTGCTTCGTTAGAAGTTCTTGAAGAAGAAAATTTAACAGACCGTTCTTTAGAGTTAGGAAACTACTTCCAACAACAATTACGTGCAATAAATAACCCTGTTATCAAAGACGTACGTGGGAAAGGTTTATTTATAGGTGTAGAATTAACTGTACCTGCTCGTAAATATTGCGAAGCATTAAAGGATTTAGGTATACTATGTAAAGAAACACATGATTTCGTTATTCGTTTCGCCCCACCTTTAGTAATCACTAAAGAAGAACTAGACTGGGCGCTTGAGAGAATTACAAAAGTATTTGCATAATTAAATATAAAAGAGGTGATTCGAACAAATTTCAAATCACCTCTTTTTCGTATTTCGTTCTAAAATCAATTATAGTAAAGTTAAGAAAATATTTAAGGAGGTTTTATTATGATTAAAACCCTTTACATATCTGGTTACCGTGCACATGAACTAGGCATTTTTAATGATAAACATCCAGGCATTCCAATTATTAAAAAAGCTATTGAAAACGAATTAAGGAAACTGCTTGATGATGGCCTTGAATGGGTTGTCATTAGTGGCGGACAAGGGGTTGAAACCTGGGCAGCCGAGGTAGTTATTGAACTTCGCAAGGAATTTACTGAACTAAAATATTCAGTTATTACACCATTTTTAGAGCAAGAGAAAAATTGGAATGAAGTTAAACAACAAAAGTACGTTAATATAGTAACCCAAGCAGATTTTGTTACATCTGTTACGAAAAGACCCTATGAAGCTCCATGGCAATTTTCCGAAAAGGATAAATTTATCATTCAAAATACTGATGCACTATTATTAATTTATGATGAGGAAAATGAAGGCTCTCCCAAATATCTAAAAAAGCTAGTAGATAAATATGTTGAAAATCATAATTATAAAATAATTACAATAAACGCATATGATCTTCAAATCATTGCAGAAGAAATGCAACAGTCGAACTGGTAAGTTATATAACTTTAACATTCCTTATATTGTTTTTACAATTTTTACAAAATATTTCCACAATAAGTTAATAGTTTTGATATAATAGTCGAAAGTACTTTTCAACATATGTATAAGGGGTTGGTTATATGGTAAAAGTTCAAATCGTACTAGAATCTAAGCCTATTAACGTTTCGCATGATACCTATAGAAGGGAATGCCGTTATATTCGAGGGGTCCATATTCCAATGAAAGATTTCTTAGAAATTATGGATTGTATGACCGAAGAAATTCGTCTCTATTTTGATTTTCATAATCCCGGAAAGCCACTTGAGCCGGGAACTTACTTGAATGGTTATTCTGGATTAGCACGTACAATTGCAATTTATTATCAAAATGAAAACTCCTCCATTGTTCCGATGATCAATAACGGTAAAGATTTTTATGTAAAGATTATTTAACCATGAGGTGACATTAATTGAATACTTATTAGAACACCGCTTCTTCCTGTAGGGCTACTGCTTATATGGATAAAGTGGTGTTTGTCTTTTTCTATGGACAAGGTCTCCGAAAGTCAAATCACTAGATATAGTGTTCATTATTGATGTATAACTAAATATATAACAATATAGGGGAGTTGATCGAATGGATTATCGTATTGAAAAAGACACATTAGGTGAAGTTCGCGTACCAGCGGATAAAATCTGGGGTGCTCAAACACAAAGAAGTAAAGAGAATTTCAAAATCGGTCAAGAAAAAATGCCAATTGAAATTATCCGCGCATTTGCAACATTAAAAAAAGCAGCAGCTATTACAAACAAGAATTTAGGTAAACTTGCTCCTGTAAAAGCAGATGCTATTGTAACAGCTGCGGATGAAGTTCTTTATGGTAAATGGGATGAACACTTCCCACTTGTTGTATGGCAAACGGGTAGTGGGACACAGTCTAATATGAATGTGAACGAGGTAATTGCATACCGTGCAAATCAACTACTTGAAGAACAAGGCTCTACTGAACGCATTCATCCTAATGATGACGTAAATAAATCACAAAGTTCAAATGATACCTTCCCAACTGCTTTACACGTTGCGGCAGTGGAAATAATTGAAGATTACTTGTTACCTCGTCTTCAGGTACTAAAAAAGACATTAAAAGATAAATCGGAAAGTTTTAAAGATATTATTAAAGTTGGACGTACTCATTTACAAGACGCTACGCCATTAACATTAGGCCAAGAAATCAGTGGTTGGCACCATATGCTTGTAAAATCCGAAAAAATGATTCAGTTGAATACTGAGTTCTTAAAGGAACTAGCAATTGGTGGTACTGCTGTGGGTACTGGTATTAATGCTCACCCTAAATTTGGAGATATGGTTGCTGAAGAAATTAGCAATTTAACAGGTAAAACTTTCACTTCTTCCGAAAACAAATTCCATGCTTTAACAAGCCATGATGAAATGGTTTCTGCACACGGAGCATTAAAAGCCCTGGCCGCGGATTTAATGAAAATTGCTAACGATGTACGCTGGTTAGCGAGCGGTCCACGAAGTGGGATTGGTGAAATTACAATTCCTGAAAACGAGCCGGGAAGTTCTATTATGCCAGGGAAAGTAAATCCTACTCAATCCGAAGCGTTGACAATGGTTGTTACGCAAGTAATGGGAAATGATGCAACAATTGCATTTGCAGCTAGCCAAGGTAATTTTGAGTTAAACGTATTTAAACCGGTAATCATCTATAACTTCCTACAATCTGCTCGTTTACTTGCAGACGGAATGGAGTCATTTAATGATCACTGTGCAGTTGGTATTGAACCAAATATGGAAGTGTTAGAAAGAAATTTAGAAAACTCATTAATGCTTGTAACAGCACTTAATCCATATATCGGCTATGAAAATGCTGCTAAGATTGCTAAGAAGGCTCATAAAGAAGGAACTACTTTAAAAGAAGCAGCTCTAGCCCTCGGACTACTAACAGAAGAACAATTTAAAGAATATGTAGACCCGAAAAAAATGATTTATCCTAACGCAGAATAAAAGAAAGAGGCTGGGACAAAAGAGCTTTCAACCAAGAGTCAGTATTACGTATAATAAAAATCTGCTAACGCTATATTAGAAAGTCGTTCGTTGGAGAGGCATGCGAAGACTCTCTCGAAAATGCTAAAGCATTTTCTCGTTGCGCTGATTATTCAAGGAAGCATTCCTTGTCCTGCAGGACGTAGAAGCAGTCATGAGACCCCGGAGAGCTTTAGCTCACGGAGGCTCATGGCTTCCCTGCGGAAAGCGAAGCATGCATCGGAAACGAACGTCACTATATCAAAAAGGTACAATCCAAATTGATGGATTGTACCCTTTCACTTATCTCCCAGCCTGTTTTCTTTATTTATTTTACAGGGACAACTTCTGTATGTGTTGACTTCTCTCTTTTTGGTCCGATCATATTAAATAAGATATTTAGAATGATTGCAGTTACAGATCCACAAACAATTCCGTTTGAAGTAAATACTGAGGCCCATTCTGGAAGTATAGCAAAGATATTAGGAACAAACGCTACTCCTGCACCTAATCCAACTGCGATAGCAGCAATCATAGCATTTTCAGAAGAACGAATAATTTCTGGAGCTAACATCGTAATTCCTTGTGTAATTACCATTCCGAACATCGCAAGCATTGCTCCACCTAATACAGGTACAGGGATAATTTGAGTTAATGCTGCAATTTTTGGTAAGAATCCTAATGCTACAAGAAGAACACCAGTAATCATAATTACTCGACGTGACTTAACACCTGTCATTTTTACTAACCCTACATTTTGAGAGAAAGTTGTATATGGGAAAGCATTGAAAATCCCACCAATAATCGATGCGAGACCTTCCGAACGATAGCCACGTGCTAAGTCTTTTGAATCCAATTTATTTTTTGTAATATCACTTAATGCGTAGTACACACCTGATGATTCTACTAATGACACCATAGCAACTAATGTCATAGTGATAATAGCACCTAGATCAAACGTTGGTGTTCCAAAATAAAATGGTTGAACCATATGTAGCCAGCCAGCGTCTGCAACCGGTGAAAAGTCAATTTTCCCTAAGAATGATGCAATTACTGTGCCAATAACAAGTCCTAATAAAATGGAAATCGAGCGTACAAAACCAGTTGTAAATCGATAGATTAATAGAATAGCGATTAATGTAATCATAGCTAATGAAATATTAAAGGCAGAACCGAAGTCTTCTGATCCTTGTCCCCCACCCATATTATTAAGAGCTACAGGGATTAGCGAAATCCCAATAATCGTTACAACTGATCCAGTTACAACTGGTGGGAAGAATTTAACTAGCTTACCAAAGACACCTGAAATAAGTACGATAATTAATCCTGAAGCAATAATTGCTCCGTACACCGCGCCTACACCTTTATCGGTACCTATAGCAATAATTGGCGTTACAGCTGTAAACGTACAGCCCAATACAACCGGTAATCCTATACCGAACATTTTCCCTCGAATAACTTGTAAGATGGTCGCAATCCCACACATCATAATGTCAATTGCAACTAGATAGGTCATTTGTTCAGTCGAAAATTGTAAAGCACCACCGATGATGATAGGAACTAGTATTGCACCGGCATACATTGCAAGCAGATGTTGTAAACCTAATGTAAACTCCTTTGCCTTATTCATTAGAAGCATCCTCCGTATCATAAAATTCAACTTGGCGATTTGCTAACGATTTGATTCTTGCTAATGATTCAACTCGTATTCCTTGTTCCCTAAGAATTTGTCCACCTGTTTGGAAACCTTTTTCGATAACAATTCCAACACCAACAACCATTGCACCAGACTGTTCAGCAATATCTAATAGCCCTTTTACTGCTTCTCCATTTGCTAAAAAATCATCAACGATTAGGACATTATCGTCTGGAGTTAAAAAATCCTTTGAAACAGAAATTTCATTTGTTTCATTTTTTGTAAACGAATGAACTTTTGAGGAATATAAGTTTCCTGAAAGAGTTAAAGATTTTCTTTTACGTGCAAAGACTACAGGAGCACCAATTGTTAAACCTAACATTGTTGCAGGTGCAATTCCTGACGACTCAATTGTTAATATTTTTGTAATCACTTCGTTTGAAAAACGATTTGCAAATTCTTCTCCAATTTCTTTCATTAGCTGTGGATCGATTTGATGATTTAAAAATGAATCTACCTTTAAGACTGTGTCTGATAAAACTTTTCCTTCATTCATAATTTGTTCTTTCAATATTTTCAAAGTAAATTACCAACCCTTCTAATAACAATTCCGAATAATATAAAAAACCCGAAAGCTTATTTCCTCTATGAGTCAACAAGCTTTCGGGTGAATATACGAAAGTTAATAGATAGTAAAACTACTATCTATTTATATTGTCTCTCATAGTCGACTAATTTACGGTAAGTCGGTAGAAACTTGCGAGCCATATCCCCGCCATTATATGAGTGTTTTATTAAATTTTAGTTGTAACAAGTTTATACTGAACGAGACTCATTATAAAATAAGAATTATGTCGAATGCAACATTATTTTTAAAAATTATTAATTAATCATTCGGAAATTGTTAATAATAAGTGAAAAGTAGTTATATAATGTTCGCTTTTTAACTATTCTGAATTCGAACCATTATTTAATAATTGGTTTATTATTTGTTTTAATTCTCCAAAAGTAGAGCCTGTTTTTCCGAAATTACCCATACTACGGCAGGCTAAGACACTTACTGATTCACCACTTGTTAAAGGTAGCTTAGCTAAAACCCCTTTTGATTCAAGTTGTTGTACAGACTGCTTTATATCTGTTACATCAATTAACTGTTCTTCAAAACGTTCAATGAACTGTTTCCAATTCGCAGCGCCTTGCACAATGACCATTTTCGGAGCGAATTCATCCAACAATTCAGGTAGAATCTCCATACCTTTAGCATACAAAGGATCTTGTCGCATTTTTAATTCTTTATAGTAGTTAGGGTCTTCTACATGTAGGCAGTTCAAATAAGAGAAAACAACAACTTCATTATAATTTTCCTTCATCCAATCCATAAAATGAATACAGCCTCTATATTCACGAGAAGCTGATTTTAACTCTTCATAAAAAAGTTCTTGAAATACTTCACGGTCCACCAATGATTGAGCATATAAATCCAAATCATCGGCATCTATTTGTAGATATGGTTCAGGTGTTTCACCGATTAAAAACACATTTGACCTGTATGGGTTCCCATTTGTTTGGAATGGTTGGAACGATATTTCATCTAACTGTGGATTTAGTACCCACTGTTCAATTTTTTTATAAAATCCCGCTGACACAGCCATATTCTCAACATCCTTTATTCATCTAATTCTTAAGATTCACACTTACTTTCCCTAAGTATATTATAGCAAGTGACATTTGTTTATAACATTACGTACCTCCATCAGTGTATGTTACGTAAATGCGGTTCAACCCTAAACATGTACTTCATTTCTTACTTATGAGAATAGCCAAAAAAAAATCAACAAAATCCAATCATTTGAATTTTGTTGATTTATTATATTAATCATTATTCAGATCGCATTGCTCTAATGGAACGACCTTAGTTTTGTATTTTATTTTATAACCAAACCAAAGAATTAAAAATAGTGGTATTCCAATATAAGAAACGGCAATTCCGTACCAATCAATAGTACCGCCAATAAAAGCTGTATAATTTTGTCCAGCAATGACTATTAAGCAAACGATAAAAGCAAAAAGCGGACCAAATGGGTAATATCGTGCTATATATGGAAGTTCTTCTAGTTTTCGCCCTTGTTTTATAAAGGCCTTTCTGAAACGATAGTGACTAATGGCAATTCCAACCCATGCTATAAAGCCTGATAAGCCGGATGCATTTAATAGCCACATATATACTACCCCATCACCAAAGAAAGATGATAAAAATGCTAAACAGCCGATCGCTAAAGTTGCAAGTAATGCAAAGTACGGTACTCCATTTTTACTTAACTTTGCAAAAATCTTAGGTGCTTTACCATCCACAGCAAGCTGCCAAAGCATTCGAGAAGATGCGTAAAGACCCGAATTCCCTGCAGAAAGCATTGCTGTTAAAATAATGGCATTCATTACAGATGCAGCAAATGCAATGCCTAGCTTATCGAAAACAAGAGTAAATGGTGATACTGCAATATCTTCTGATAATAATCTTGAATCAGTATAAGGAATTAATAGACCAATCGCAAAAATTGCTAAAATGTAAAAAAGTAAAATTCGCCAAAAGACAGAACGAACGGCTTTTGGTATATTTTTTCCTGGATCATCTGTTTCTCCTGCTGTTATTCCTAATAATTCAGTTCCTTGGAATGAAAAACCTGCAGCTAAAAAGATTCCAAAAATCGCGAGAAATCCTCCGTTAAATGGAGCATCTCCTATAAAGAAATTCTCAAATCCAACAGGGTCATTTCCGCCTAAAATACCGATAATCATCAAAAATGAAACGATGATAAACACAATAACTGTAATTACTTTAATCATCGCAAACCAATATTCACTTTCCCCATACGCTTTCACAGATAGTAAGTTAAATGTTAAAACAACTGCAATAAAAAGAACAATCCAAAGTGCAGATGAAGTATCTGGAAACCAATATTTCATAATTAAGTTTACTGCTGCTATTTCAGCAGCAATTGTTATCGCCCAGTTGTACCAATAGTTCCAACCCATTGCAAAACCAAATGCAGGATCTACAAATTTCGTAGCGTACGTGCTAAAAGAGCCTGATGTAGGCATATAAGCTGCCATTTCACCTAAACTAGTCATTAAAAAATATACCATGATTCCAATTACGGCATACGCTACTAAAGCACCACCAGGACCTGCTTGGGCAATAGAAGCACCACTTGCAAGAAATAGGCCTGTCCCAATAGTTCCACCCAATGAAATCATTGCAATATGACGACTTTTTAAGTTTCTTTTTAATTTTGGTTGATTGGCTTTTGTGCCAATTTCATGTTCACTCATGTTGTAATCTCCTTTGATGTCACCTATGTATAGTAGTATAACGTTTTCATTAAATCAAATGCGCATTTGCACCTTTGTGCTGAGCTTTTGACATCTGGATGATGTTAATATCATTTTTCCAAACAAATATTATAACTTGTTTTCACTATTAGAAAAATGTTTTAGTATAAATTTTATCCATTATCAACAAATAGGTTGTAATATTAATTTGGTCAAGTGTACTCTAATATATAGTTATTATCATTCTTCTGGAGGCAAGGAAATTAATGGCTTCTTATAAATCAACAAACCAACAAAAAAAGCTACAAATAACCTTTTCAACAATATTATTTATTATTGCAATAATCTTTTTCGCTTCAACGTTACGAACGCCATTAACAGGTGTTGGACCAATTATTTCATATATTCGAGAAAGTCTTGGCATTTCAAATGTCCTGGCTGGATTTTTGACAACAATTCCACTACTTGCTTTTGCACTTATATCACCCTTTGCTCCTAAAATAGCCCGTAAACTTAGTATGGAATTTACATTATTCTACTCTGTTATATTGCTTACATTCGGAATTATAGTCCGCTCTTTAGGATCAACTTCCAATCTTATTATTGGAACAATCTTAATAGGTGTAGCTATCGCATTTGGGAATGTATTAATTCCGGGGTTACTTAAATTAAAATATCCTAATCAGACTGGCTTGTTTACAGGGATATATACAGTTTCAATGAACGTTACAGCAGGGATCGGTTTAGGGATTAGTCAACCAATTGCTTCTAATCCAACGTTTGGTTGGCAAGGTGCACTTGCTTCTACCGCTGTATTAACTATAATCACTTTACTTGTTTGGTTTCCGCAACTAAAAGGTAAAAAGATAGACTTAAATAATGTCAATAATACAAGTGTTAAAGATAATAATAAAAAGTTATGGAGATCACCACTTGCATGGGCAATTGCTTTAACAATGGGATTCCAATCACTACTTTTTTACTGTACAACAACTTGGTTACCAGAAATATTAATATCACAAGGATTTAGTGCAGAAAGTGCAGGATGGATGACATCCATTTCACAATACTCTCAAATTCCAATGACTTTTCTAATCCCTATTTTTGCTGAAAAGCTAAAGTCACAACGCTCCATCGTTTGGATGTTTTCGATTTTTTATCTTATTGCCTTTATAGGAATTTATTTCAAAATAACAAATTTAACTTTAGTATGGATGATTAGTTTAGGAATTGCTTCCGGGGCATCATTCGGTTTATGTATGATGTTATTTATATTGCGTACAAGGACAGCATATGAAGCTTCTCAAATTTCGGGCTTCGCTCAATCTACTGGATATTTACTAGCAGCAGCTGGTCCTGTACTATTTGGCTATCTACATGATGTTACATACAGCTGGTCTTTACCAATTACTTTATTTATTATTGTCTCAATTTTATTATTTGTATCTGCACTAATTAGTTCAAAAAACAGTTACATTTAATATATACAAACATATGTACCCTTTTATGTTACAATAGCTTTAGTGTATTTCATAAAGGGGTATATAGATTTGCGAAAACAAAAAGTGAATAGAAAAAAACGGTTTCGACGCTTCCCTCTATTCCTTTTAATTCTCATAGGTGGTACCGGTTGGTATTACACAAAGACATTAGAAGGAATAGCAGTTGCCATCGTCGTTGCACTGCTCCTATATATCTTTTTCAAGCTATGGAGAAAATCTCGCGCTTCCGCTAAATTTAGAAAAGCTGGCATTTATCATATTGATGAAATGACAGGTGAAGAATTCGAGCAGTATCTTGGGGAATTATTTGAAAGAAGAGGTTTCAAGGTTTCTTATACGAAAGCATCATCTGATTACGGTGCAGATTTAATATTGAGCGATCCAGAAGATACAATTGCAGTTCAAGCAAAAAGGTATTCTGGGACAGTTGGAGTCAAAGCTGTTCAAGAGGTTATCGGTGCATTGAAAATGTACGAAGCAACACAAGCATGGGTTGTGACAAACAGTTACTTTACAAAACAAGCAGAGCGATTAGCAGAATCGAATGATGTATACTTGATTAATCGCGATGAACTTCTTGAGTTAATTTTAGATACAAAATAATAGAGTAGGGTGACCATTTTCATGGCCACCCCCTCATCAAACCGT
>NZ_JPVN01000080.1 GCF_000772945.1 Ureibacillus manganicus DSM 26584 | reverse complement strand
ACTTGTAATCAGTAGGTCGTGGGTTCGACTCCTATCGCCGGCACCATTTCTTGGAGGGGTAGCGAAGTGGCTAAACGCGGCGGACTGTAAATCCGCTCCTTAGGGTTCGGCGGTTCGAATCCGTCCCCCTCCACCAGTTTTTAGGGGTATAGTTTAAAGGTAGAACGAAGGTCTCCAAAACCTTTGGTGTGGGTTCGATTCCTACTACCCCTGCCAAATTTTTTTATTTATTTCTACAAGTACATTCT
>NZ_JPVN01000078.1 GCF_000772945.1 Ureibacillus manganicus DSM 26584 | reverse complement strand
TATGGCGATTGTGGCGAAGTGGTTAACGCATCGGATTGTGGTTCCGACATTCGTGGGTTCGATTCCCATCAGTCGCCCCATTTTAAATTAGTAATAAAAACAAATAATGTATTGGCGATTGTGGCGAAGTGGTTAACGCACCGGATTGTGGTTCCGGCATTCGTGGGTTCGATTCCCATCAGTCGCCCCATTTAAATTGTAATATATTGATTCTATTTATCATATTATTGGGGTATAGCCAAGCGGTAAGGCAACGGATTTTGATTCCGTCA
>NZ_JPVN01000077.1 GCF_000772945.1 Ureibacillus manganicus DSM 26584 | reverse complement strand
TCACCTCCTTTCTAAGGATATTTAACGGAATTTAAGCCTTCGGCTTAAATCATTAACGTTTTGTGTTCAGTTTTGAAGGTTTATTATAACCTTTAATAGAGGGCCTATAGCTCAGCTGGTTAGAGCGCACGCCTGATAAGCGTGAGGTCGATGGTTCGAGTCCATTTAGGCCCACCATACAATTCATATTCCTATATAGGGGCCTTAGCTCAGCTGGGAGAGCGCCTGCCTTGCACGCAGGAGGTCAGCGGTTCGATCCCGCTAGGCTCCACCATTATATGA
>NZ_JPVN01000079.1 GCF_000772945.1 Ureibacillus manganicus DSM 26584 | reverse complement strand
AAACGACATTGATAATAAGCAATTAGTTCAAGAATTTTATTGTAAGTCTAAATCTTCTCTATTGAGAAGTGTAACGACCGGAGGGTTTCAAGACACGAGTTATACAAGGAAACAAGGGAGCGAACACCGCAGTGTACTCAGGTACATGAGGATGTGAGCGAGCGCAGTTGACGAAGTAGAACGACGTGTATTGGAAGCCGAATTAGGTTAAGTTATTAAGGGCGCACGGTGAATGCCTTGGCACTAGGAGT
>NZ_JPVN01000070.1 GCF_000772945.1 Ureibacillus manganicus DSM 26584 | reverse complement strand
ATGGTAGTTGGGGGCTTCCCCCTGTGAGAGTAGGACATCGCTTCGCAAACACCGCATATCATAGCGGTGTTTTATTTTCTGGAAACCAAAGGTTTATCTCGATCATATTTTGATTAATTGACATCCTTTAAGAGTTTCTCAGCAATAACGTTATCATAATTTATAAAAAGTATTTTTATATTTGTAGTTGACATTATTAATGTTTGTCTGATATCATCATAAAAGTCTATCGTTCTGGAGACCAATAATATGGTTGGTTGAATTGATATGATAAATAAATTTTAAAAATGTCTTTACTCTTAAATGGTTTATTGATATAATATGATTCTAGTCATTCGATAAACAATTATATAAAAATGACTATTAAAAATTGTGTTGACATAACAAAAAAAACTTGATACAATTAGTTTCTGTCACAAACGACAGA
>NZ_JPVN01000065.1 GCF_000772945.1 Ureibacillus manganicus DSM 26584 | reverse complement strand
CCCTG
Organism: Ureibacillus manganicus DSM 26584; assembly: GCF_000772945.1. GTDB lineage: Bacteria > Bacillota > Bacilli > Bacillales_A > Planococcaceae > Ureibacillus > Ureibacillus manganicus. Next base: position 698 of record NZ_JPVN01000065.1, on the reverse strand, counting down.
CTTGTAAGGCAGGTGCTCTCCCAGCTGAGCTAATCCTCCATAAAAATGCGGGAAATTAAAACAATATAATGGTGACCCGTACGGGATTCGAACCCGTGTTACCGCCGTGAAAGGGCGGTGTCTTAACCACTTGACCAACGGGCCATAAGGCATGTCCTAAACAAGACAAGAATAATCATATCACGAATTTAATGTAAATGCAAATAGTTTTTATGTTCTTTTTATAAATTTTTTGATTTTTATTATATAAAAGTTTTTTCCATAAAAAATCAAAAAAAAATGGCTCCGAAGGTAGGACTCGAACCTACGACCAACCGGTTAACAGCCGGTTGCTCTACCACTGAGCTACTTCGGAACGATCATATTTATACTATTAACTTAAAGTACATATATAATTATATCCACTATTGGAAAATAATCAAGTAATATTGTTAACTTTCTAATAAATTTTTAAAAATTCAGATCAAATAAAAAAGCCACTACTGAATGAATCAGTAATGACTTTTTGAGCCTAGCAATGTCCTACTCTCACAGGGGGAAGCCCCCAACTACCATCGGCGCTAAAGAGCTTAACTTCCGTGTTCGGTATGGGAACGGGTGTGACCTCTTTGCCATTATCACTAGACTGATATGTATTATAGAAAGAACTTCGTTCTCTCAAAACTGGATAAAGACATTGTAAGCGTTCAAGTTTAATT
>NZ_JPVN01000063.1 GCF_000772945.1 Ureibacillus manganicus DSM 26584 | reverse complement strand
CGACCTTCGGGTTATGAGCCCGACGAGCTACCACTGCTCCACCCCGCGATAATATTATAAATATAAAGACTGGATGTCTTTTACCGCACTTAGTATTGCTACTGAACCGTCCCGATTTTGTTGAGCAAATTCAAGATGTTTTGCAAAATCGTTACGCTGATGTTAAGCTTCGAAGCTTATTCGTTCGTGCTCCACCCCGCGATAATATTATTACTTAATTTACTAAATTTTTAAGAATGGTGGAGGATGACGGGCTCGAACCGCCGACCCCCTGCTTGTAAGGCAGGTGCTCTCCCAGCTGAGCTAATCCTCCAACTAGTTGTTAAATCTATAGAATTTAAATGGTGACCCGTACGGGATTCGAACCCGTGTTACCGCCGTGAAAGGGCGGTGTCTTAACCACTTGACCAACGGGCCATAAGTATTTATGGCGGAGAGTAAGGGATTTGAACCCTTGAGACAGTGTTACCCGCCTACACGATTTCCAATCGTGCTCCTTCGGCCGCTCGGACAACTCTCCAAGAAGCATGGCTCCGAAGGTAGGACTCGAACCTACGACCGATCGGTTAACAGCCGATTGCTCTACCACTGAGCTACTTCGGAATAGTGAAATTTCTAGCCTAGCAATGTCCTACTCTCACAGGGGGAAGCCCCCAACTACCATCGGCGCTAAAGAGCTTAACTTCCGTGTTCGGTATGGGAACGGGTGTGACCTCTTTGCCATAATCACTAGACTTTAATGAAAGACAAGTATTATTATAACATATTTGAAAGCATTTTCAACCATTAATTAAATTAATTATGCTTTTCATTATAAATATAAGCATATGCTTATTCTTTCAAAACTGGATAAAGACATTGGAAGCGTTCAAGTTTAATTTG
>NZ_JPVN01000062.1 GCF_000772945.1 Ureibacillus manganicus DSM 26584 | reverse complement strand
TTTCATATTTGCGATTCTAAAATAATTTACCCATCCGAATATGACTTGTTTTAGTTTCAATATTCGATAATCTAACGGAATGCTCCAGTTTCGCTTTGTTAATTGTCGAAGTTTCCTATTAAATTTCTGCACTGACATTGGATGTGGTCTCACTTGATATTTCTTGTTTTTTGAATCGTAATAATATCCAAAACCCAAGAATTTCAAGTCCTTAGGACGAGCGATTTTACTCTTTTCTGCATTGACTATCAGCCCTAATTTCTTTTCTATAAACTTCACGACTGATTCCATCACTCTATTTGCAGCTTTCTCACTCTTCACGAAGATAAGAGCGTCATCCGCATATCTCACGAAATGGAGTCCTCTACTTTCTAGTTCCTTGTCCAGTTCATTCAACATTACGTTACTTAATAGTGGACTGAGGTTTCCTCCTTGCGGAGTTCCAATCGGTGTTTCTTCATATTTACCCTTTACCATGACCCCACTGACCAAGTATTTTCTTATTAAAGAAATGACATCTCCATCATCGATTGTATTGGATATGATTCGCATGAGTTTATCATGGTTGACTGTGTCGAAAAATCTTTCAAGGTCAATGTCCACTATCCAATCGTATCCATCATTCAGAAATTCGAGGCTTTTTATGATTGCCATCTCACAACTTCTATTTGGTCTAAAACCGTAACTGTATTCACTAAACTCTTTTTCAAATATCGGACTGAGTACCTGATGAATTGCCTGTTGAACAACTCTATCCACTACTGTTGGTATTCCTAGTTTGCGCATCTTTCCATTTTCTTTTGGGATCTCCACTCGTAAGGCAGCTTGTGGTTGGTATTTTCTAGTTCTGATGCGCTGACGTAGTTCATCCTTGTTCTCTTTCAGATACTGATTAAGTTCGTCGACCGTTATTCCATCGACCCCACTTGCACCTTTATTTCTATAGACACGTAAGTAGGCTTCATTCATATTTTGATTGCTTAGAATCTTTTCTAAAAGTTGCACACTCGTTTCTCCTTTTCCTCTCACGTAGTAAGTAATA
>NZ_JPVN01000064.1 GCF_000772945.1 Ureibacillus manganicus DSM 26584 | reverse complement strand
CTTAACCAAATTAAACTTGAACGCTTTCAATGTCTTTATCCAGTTTTGAAAGAATGAATTCTTTCAACTTAATAAGTGAAGTGATGATGGCAGAGAGGCCACACCCGTTCCCATACCGAACACGGAAGTTAAGCTCTTTAGCGCCGATGGTAGTTGGGGGCTTCCCCCTGTGAGAGTAGGACGTCGCTTCGCTTATTTTTTTTGTGGAGGATTAGCTCAGCTGGGAGAGCACCTGCCTTACAAGCAGGGGGTCGGCGGTTCGAGCCCGTCATCCTCCACCATATTTGCCGGTGTAGCTCAGTTGGTAGAGCAACTGACTTGTAATCAGTAGGTCGTGGGTTCGACTCCTATCGCCGGCACCATTTTTCGGAGGGGTAGCGAAGTGGCTAAACGCGGCGGACTGTAAATCCGCTCCTTCGGGTTCGGCGGTTCGAATCCGTCCCCCTCCACCATTTTTCGAGCCATTAGCTCAGTGGTAGAGCATCTGACTTTTAATCAGAGGGTCGAAGGTTCAAGTCCTTCATGGCTCATCAGTTTTCTTAATAATGTGCCGGGGTGGCGGAACTGGCAGACGCACAGGACTTAAAATCCTGCGGTAGGTGACTACCGTACCGGTTCGATTCCGGTCCTCGGCACCATTTATTACAATATTAGCGCCCGTAGCTCAATTGGATAGAGCGTCTGACTACGGATCAGAAGGTTGTGGGTTCGACTCCTGCCGGGCGCGCCAATATATACGAGAAGTAGCTCAGCTTGGTAGAGCACTTGGTTTGGGACCAAGGGGTCGCAGGTTCGAATCCTGTCTTCTCGACCATTAAGTAAAACAT
>NZ_JPVN01000005.1 GCF_000772945.1 Ureibacillus manganicus DSM 26584 | reverse complement strand
TTCTATTAGACAAAACAGAATGAAAACAAGGGAGAATTGTCCAATAGAAGCGCTCTATGAGACAAAACAGAACAAAAACAAGGGTGAACTGTCCAATAGAAGCGCTCTATGAGACAAAACAGAACGAAAACAAGGATGAACTGTCCAATAAAAGCACTCTATGATACAAAACGAATTGAAAACAAGGGTGAATTGTCCAATAGAAGCGCTCTATGAGACAAAACAGAATGAAAACAAGGGTGAACTGTCCAATAGAAGCGCTCTATGAGACAAAACAGAATGAAAACAAGGGTGAACTGTCCAATAGAAGCGCTCTATGAGACAAAACAGAATGAAAACAAGGGTGAACTGTCCAATAGAAGCGCTCTATGAGACAAAACAGAATGAAAACAAGGGTGAACTGTCCAATAGAAGCGCTCTATGAGACAAAACAGAACGAAAACAAGGGTGAACTGTCCAATAGAAGCGCTCTATGAAACAAAACGAATAGGAAACAAAGCTGAACTATCCATTAAACAAGAGTTTTGTCGGAAATCCCTAATAAATTGTCGGGATTAGACGAAAAAACTACAGGATTATTAGGAAAACTGTCGGGATTCTTAATTAATAACCAAACAATATTAAAGGAGGCGATTCCTAATGGGAAAAATTCAAGTAATGGAAGAATGGCTGTCAAATAAAATTGCCGCTGGGGAAGTGGTTGAGCGTCCTTCATCGGTCGTGAAAGAATTAGTTGAAAACGCCATTGATGCGGGAAGTACGTCCATTGAAGTTTTTCTCGAAGAAGCAGGACTAACCTCCATTCAAGTAACAGATAATGGGAGAGGAATGGATGAGGATGATGCCCTTCTATGTTTTGGACGCCATGCCACTTCCAAAATTTCAAAAGAGCAAGATCTTTTCCGAATCCGAACGCTAGGATTTCGTGGTGAGGCCCTTGCGTCCATTGCATCCGTTTCAAAAGTTACTTTGAAAACATCTGATGGGGAAACGAGCGGCTTGGAAGTGCATCTAGAAGGCGGTCATGTTATATCGAAAACACCGACCGCATTTAGAAAAGGAACGGACATCACAGTATCCCAGTTATTTTTCAACACACCAGCGCGGCTAAAATATTTAAAAACAATACAAACCGAACTTGGGCACTCTATTGATTTATTGAATCGCTTAGCACTTGGATATCCCGATATTGCCTTTAAACTTGTACATAATGGAGGGGTTCTCCTCCAAACGAACGGCAGGGGCAATGTTCAGCAAGTGCTGGCGGCGATTTATGGAATGCAAAATGCGAAAAAAATGATCCCATTCAGTATTGAATCAAAGGACTACAAGGTGCATGGCTACGCTTCAATGCCGGAAGTGACACGTGCATCGAAAAACTATATTTCATTATTTGTAAACGGTCGATGGGTAAAACATTATTTGATTCAAAAAGCAATTGTTGATGCATATCACACATATTTGCCCATTGAACGCTACCCTATTGTAGTTCTCTATATAGAAGGCGATCCGCAATTAACGGATGTCAATGTTCATCCAGCGAAGCTTCAAATTCGCTTATCTAAAGAGCAAGAGCTGTTGCCTTTAGTCGAGAAGGCGGTCCGTGAAGCGATACGTGGGGCAATTCATGTACCTCTAGCGCAAAAAAAGGAAAAACCAACCCGCGTGCCAAGTGAGCAAATGAACATATGGAAAAATAGTACGCCAACATTTAATGAAACAAAATTAAATGAAATTGTGCAACGATTGAACGCTGAACCGACAGTTGTTAAAGAAGTGCCGTTAAATGAAATCTCACAACCTGACATCACACCGACATTTGAAACGAGCGATGTATTCGATACTACCACACAGCATGAAAGTAGCGATGATGAAATCTTCTGCCATCAGGAAAGTAGCGAAAGCGAAAGCGAAACGTTCACTGAAACACCGCCTGTAGCTGAAAAAGAACCTTTCCCTGACTTGGAAATCGTTGGCCAAATTCATGGTACGTATATTGTGGCGCAGATGGAGGATGGCTTTTATTTAATCGATCAGCATGCAGCTCAAGAACGCATAAAATATGAATATTTCCGAGATAAAGTAGGAGAGGTCAATCCAAATGAGCGTCAGTCATTGCTACTTCCGCTAACATTTCATTACTCATATGATGAGGCTTTAATACTCAAAGAAAGTCTTCATGCGTTAGAAGAAGTCGGTGTCTTTCTTGAAGATTTCGGTCAATCCTCGTTTGTGGTTCGCGAACATCCAACCTGGTTCCCTCTAGGATTTGAACAGGAAATTATTGAGGAACTTATTGAACAAGTGATGCAAACGAAACGTGCAGATGTGAAAAAACTACGAGAAGAAGCAGCAATTATGATGAGCTGTAAAAAATCGATTAAAGCGAATTATTTTTTGACAAAGGATCAGATGGTAGCACTTCTGGCAGATTTGAGAAAAGCTGATAATCCATTTACATGCCCGCACGGCAGACCTGTTATGATACACTTTTCAACTTATGAAGTGGAGAAGATGTTTAAGCGTGTAATGTAGGTGAAATATTTAATAATTAATTGTAGTAATCTGCCATTGTCGGAATTTTCTATGAAAATGTCGGATTTACTCTTAATTTTGTCGGTATTCTCAGCAAAAAAGTCGGATATATTCGCAGATTTGTCGGGATTATACTACTCACACCAAACAATTACAAACAAACATAAAAAAGGAGGCAATATCATGTATTCATATAAAGAACGTTCGCACATTTTTAACACGCTTAACAGTTACGCATTTGATGTGCTCGTAATTGGCGGGGGAATTACTGGGGCAGGAATCGCTCTGGATGCTGCGTCACGCGGTCTTTCAGTTGCCCTTGTTGAAATGCAAGACTTTGCGGCAGGAACGTCTAGCCGCTCAACGAAGTTAGTTCATGGTGGATTACGTTATCTAAAACAATTTGAAGTCGGGTTAGTGGCCGATGTTGGCCGTGAACGAGAAATTGTATATGAGAATGCGGTTCACGTAACAAAACCTGAGTGGATGCTGCTTCCAATATATAAAGAAGGCTCTCTTGGGTCAGTAACTACTTCAGTTGCATTAAGACTTTACGATCGACTTGCCAATGTGCGAAAAGATGAACGCAGAAAAATGCTCTCCAAAAAAGAAACATTAGACAAAGTGCCTTTCCTTAAAACAGAAGGTTTAAAGGGTGCTGGCTATTATGTAGAATACAAAACAGATGATGCTAGGCTTACAATGGAAGTAATCAAGAAAGCCGTTGAATATAAAGCTGTTTGCATTAACTATGCTAGGGTTACAGATTTTGTTTACAAAAAGAAAAAAATTGTGGCAGCTACAGTAAAAGATGAAATCTCTGGTGACACGATCACGATTCACGCACACCAAATTGTAAACGCAACTGGTGCATGGATTGAAGATGTGCAAGCACTTGATCAAGCGCAGAAGAAAAAACAGCTGCGCCTAACAAAAGGCATTCACATCGTCATTGATCAATCTGTTCTCCCGCTCGAACAAGCCGTTTATTTTGATACAGAAGATGAGCGAATGGTTTTTGCGATTCCAAGGGATGGGAAAACATACGTAGGGACGACCGATACGTTTTTCGAGGATGATCCGATTAACCCAACGGCAACCAGTGAAGATGTTGAATACTTAATCGAGGCAATTAATTTTATTTTCCCTGAACAAAACGTCGTAGCTCAGCACGTTGAATCTACTTGGGCAGGGGTCCGCCCTTTAATTTATGAAGATGGAAAAAATCCTTCTGAAATTTCTAGAAAAGATGAAATTTGGACGTCTAAAAGCGGATTAATGACCATTGCAGGGGGAAAATTAACAGGCTATCGCAAAATGGCAGAAGAAATTGTTGATAAAATAGTTAAGAAAAATCGTTTTAAACATGCAACGAACTGCATTACGCAAGTTCTAGCATTATCGGGTGCAAAGGGCCTTAATTCGAAAAACTTTGAGGACTATATTAAAAATAAAGCAAAAGTAGGGGAATCACTCGGTTTCTCATATGAAGATGCCAAAGCTTTAACTGCAAAATACGGTACGAATGTAGATGATGTGTTCATTCATGCGAAAAACCATAGTGCAGATTTGAATCTTCCTTTAGCTCTATACGCAGAATTAAGTTATTCCATTGAGAAAGAAATGGCTTATACACCTTCGGATTTCTTTATTCGCCGAACTGGAATGCTCTATTTTGATATTGCAACAGTTGAACAATATAAGAGTGCAGTGGTTGATCTAATGAGCAATACTATTGGTTATTCTGATACGGAAAAGTTAATTTACCAAACGCAACTTGATTTATTTATCGATGATGCGAAAAATCCAAAATAAAGAAGAATGCATTTTTTGAAAAGTACTCCAATTAGCTGTAATATTAAGGATAAGTATTATCGTTAAATACTAGGGGAACTAGGAGGAGCAAAACTTGACTAAGCGTTCGATGGAGTTATTGATTAATGATGGGCATCGAGTATTTGTTCGAATTTATGAACCGACTGGAGAAGTAATTGGACGTTTCCACATATTACATGGAATGGGGGAACACGGGGGACGGTATGATACTTTTGCAACAATGTTAATGGAGCAAGGTTATTTCGTCACCGTTCATGATCATAGAGGTCATGGGAAAACTGCAGAAATGAACGGGAAGCTTGGATACTTTGCAGATGAAAATGGATTTGCTCGAGTAGTTGATGATGTCTATGAAGTGATTCAAAATGTTCGTTATGATTACAAAAAAGTCCCAATATATCTTTTTGGTCATAGTATGGGCTCTTTTATTGCACGACGTTTTATCCAACTATACAGTGATGTTGTCGATGGTTGTATTTTGTGCGGAACAGGCACAACAACAGTCCTCCATAAAGTTGGGAATACGCTTGCTCGAACTCTTGCAAGAACAAAAGGGAAAGACTCTAAAGGTGAGTTAATGAATGAGCTTTCTTTGGGCGGTTTTAATAAGCAATTTAAAAATGTGAAAACGGGATATGATTGGCTAACATCTGACGAAGATGAAGTTCGTAAATACATTGAAGACCCGCTATGTGGATTTATTGCAACGAATCAATTTTTTGTCGATCTGACAGAAGGGTTACTCGTTATTAATCGAAAAGAAGAAAACGAGCGAATTGAAAAAGATTTGCCGATTTTATTGATAAGTGGGACTGAAGACCCTGTTGGACTTAAAGGTAAAGGCGTTTATAAGGTTGCAGAACAATTGAAAAATGCAGGGCTTCAAAATGTAATTATCTATCTGTTTGAAGGCATGCGCCATGAAATTTTAAATGAAGTTAATAAAGAACGCGTATATGACGTAGTAACACGGTGGTTAAAAGCAAATGACAAAACAAGAGCAAATTGAGGTAGTAGCCATTGTTGGGCCTACTGCATCAGGAAAAACAGCATTAAGTATAAAAATGGCCAAAGAATTTAATGGTGAAATTATCAATGGCGATTCCATGCAAATTTACGTGGGAATGGACATTGGAACAGCTAAAGTTACAGAGGAAGAAATGGAAGGCATCCCACATCATTTATTGGACATAAAAGAACCTACCGAAAGTTTTTCTGTAGCGGAATATCAGCAATTAGTACGGGAAAAGATTGCTGAAATTAGATCGCGTGGTAAACTTCCAATTATTGTCGGAGGAACGGGTTTGTATGTTCAAGCTGTTTTATATGATTTTCAATTTACAGAAGAAAAAGTAGATGAAGATGCACGTATGGCGTATTATAAGGATCTTGAACGGATTGGTCCTGAAGCTATGCATGAAAGGCTGATGGAGCTTGATCCAGAAACAGCGAAAACGATTCACCCGAATAATACGAGACGGGTAATACGAGCGCTTGAAATGGTTGAGCTAAACGGTGTCTCTAAAGCGTCGGAGGAGTTTAATAGAGGGACGATTCCTATGTACAATCATTTGATTGTCGGTCTGGATATGGATCGTGAAAAATTGTATGAGCGCATTAATTTGCGTGTTGACCTTATGATGGAGAAGGGATTGCTTGAGGAAGCGAAGTCGTTGTATGACCGAGATATTCGAGGTGTGCAGTCTGTTCAAGCAATCGGCTATAAAGAACTTTATGCCTATTTCGATGGAAGATTAACATTGGAAGAAGCGATAGAGGATTTAAAGCAAAATTCCAGACGTTATGCAAAGCGACAGTTGACTTATTTTCGAAATAAAATGGACGTTCAATGGATTGGCAATAATTGGAGTGAAATTATAAAAATTTCCAAATTTTTTGAATATCAAGAAGGAAAATAGTCGATTAATAGAGAATGTATACGAATAGGTCAAAATTATAAGGAAAAATGAGGTGTTTGTGTGAAATCGATCAATTTACAAGATACTTTCCTAAATACTTTACGCAAAAGCGGTACTTTCGTAACAGTGTTTCTATTAAACGGATTCCAACTGAAAGGAATCGTTAAATCCTACGACAATTTTACTGTATTACTAGAAACAGAAGGCAAACAACAACTAATTTACAAACATGCTATTTCAACATTCGTTCCCGCAAAAAACATCTCCATCCATGATAGTGTTGAAGAAAATGCATAATTTTTAGATCGGCAGTTCCTACTAGCCGATTTTTTTGTGTGCGAAATCTGCTGGACGTTGGTTCTTGTGGATTCGGGGAGAGATATTGCCAGGGATATTAGCCAAAATTAATGAAGTAATCGCCAGTCAGTCAAGGTGACCCCAGGCATAGCCCAAAAATTCAGCAGTATAAAATCATAAATTAATTCAACATGAAGAAGTTAACTTCCTAGCCGATTTCCCTATTATTATCTATAATGGCAATAGTAAAAGAAAAAGGAGTTTTATGAAAATGAAATCGATGACTACAGAAGAAATCATTAATTTATTAGACGCTAACGAAGATTTAAACATTATTGATGTTCGCGAAGATTTTGAAGTTGAAAATGGGATGATTCCTGGTGCTATCAATATTCCACTTGGCTCTATTCCTGAAAAAGTGAATGAATTGGACAAGTCCAAAGAATATATTTTAGTTTGTAAAGGTGGCGTTCGCAGTGCAAATGCTTGCGAATACCTTGAATCACAAGGGTTTCAAGTGGTTAATCTTGAAGGCGGCATGATGGACTATGATGGAGAGCTAGAATTTAAATAAAACTATTGGCACACAGAGGAAATCCTTCTTCTGTGTGTTTTTTGGTGCCAAGCATTTGAATGCCTAGCACCTTGATTATCAAAGCTCTCGTAAAATAGGAAGTGTACAACAACGGAATGACCCGCCAGATTTGATGATTTCTGTAATATCCACTTCAATCACATCAAAGCCACGATCACGCAGTTGTTTATTTACATTCTTATTGATTGGCAAGCTAAAGATTCTCTTATTACCAATATTTAATACATTTGTGCCAAGCTGAAATTGTTCTTCTTCCGATACTTCAATTAAATCATAGCGACTAGCTAAAAAATCAATGTCTTTTTGCATTAAAGCTTTTGGGTAGATCAGTGCCACTTCTGGTGAAATCACATTAAATATGCAATCTAAGTGCAAATATTTTTCTTTAAATGGGATTTGAATTACTTCGTATTGATTTAACAAACGTTGAAGTTGTTGGGCTGCTTTTTCATTTGTTCGATCACTCAAACCGACATAAATTGTCTTTTGATCGATCATTACATCTCCACCCTCAATTTCTTCCCCGATTAAATTATAGTAAGAAATTTCTTCATCTTCCAGCCACTGTTTTAGTACATTTTGCTCACCGGCACGAACATCGGTTGCCATTTCTGCAACAAATATTGTTTGTCCAAGTGTAAAGCCAATATCCCGAGTAAAAACTTGTTCAGGATATTTTTTATGATAAGGTAGTAAAATCACTTCAACATCATGATCCATTAACGTTTTTACAAATTCACGATGCTGCTCTAGCGCGCGTTGAATATGAATTCCTTCATTCTCAAAATGTTTTTGTGTTTCATTGATGACATCACGAATGGTCATATATTGAGGCGAACAAAGAATGACACGTTTTAATACATCGTATTCACTCTTGCAAAAAGTCTTATAAATTTCACTTGGATGTTCTTGCATTAATTATCCTCCAAAAACTCTTTTTCACTATGTTTTCCTAAATAAGCGTGGGTTATTACACAGGTGAGAAGAATAAAATTATTCCATGCAAGTGAAAGGATTTTATTATTATTTCAAAAAATGAAAAGTATTGATATGATGATATAGGAATTCATAAAGAACGGAGTAATACATATGGCATTTATATCATCTATTAAACCTGAAACCCTTGCATTAGCAAGACAAATTGAAGAAAGAGTTCGTCCTTACCACGCAAAAGTAGATCAAACTGCTTTCTTTAATCAGCAAAAGGTGCTTGCTGCTTTTAGGGAAAATCAAGTGAGTGATTATCATCTTCATCCATCTAGTGGCTATGGTTACGATGATGAGGGACGTGACAATTTAGAACGCGTTTATGCAAAAACCTTCGGAGCAGAGGCTGCTATTGTGCGCGCACAAATTATCTCAGGTACGCATGCAATTACATTAAGTCTTTTCGGCGTGCTGAGACCTGGTGACGAGCTCGTTTATATCACAGGGAAGCCTTACGATACATTGCAATCAATCGTCGATGGTGGTGAGAAGGATACAGGATCTTTGAAGGATTTTGGAATTGGCTACTCGCATGTTGACTTGATCGATGACAGGGAAATCGATTGGGACGGGGTTCGTGCTGCCATTAATGAACGCACAAAAATGGTAGCCATTCAACGTTCGAAAGGATATGCTAGTCGTCCTTCATATACGATAGAAGCGATTCGTGAGATGTGTGAGAAAATTCGAGAAATCAAATCAGATGTCGTGATTTTTGTGGACAACTGTTACGGGGAATTTGTTGAGGAGCAAGAACCTACGGAAGTGGGGGCTGATTTAATGGCTGGTTCCTTAATCAAAAATCCTGGTGGAGGATTAGCTAAGATTGGCGGATACATTGCTGGCCGTGCTGATTTAGTTGAGATGTGCGCATACCGTATGACTTCTCCAGGGATCGGTGCAGAAGCAGGAGCCTCATTAAATACTTTGGCCGATTTTTACCAAGGATTTTTTATGGCGCCACATATTGTAGCGCAAAGTCTGAAAGGGGCTATTTTCACTTCAGCGATGTTAGAAGAAGTGGGGATGACAACGTCTCCTCATTATACAGATGTTCGTACGGACTTAATTCAATCTGTGTCTTTCCAAACGGCTAAGCAAATGGTGGCGTTCTGTCAAGAAATTCAAGCCGCATCACCTATTAATGCCCATTACGCGCCAATACCAGCTTACATGCCGGGCTATGAAGATGATGTGATCATGGCTGCAGGAACTTTTGTGCAAGGTTCGAGCATTGAGTTAACTGCTGACGGCCCGATTCGCCCACCTTTTACTGCATACATTCAAGGTGGCTTAACTTACGAGCATGTGAAGTACGCGATTTGTAGCGCGGTGCAGAAGTTGGTTTAAAATTAATAGGTAACAGAGAGGCCTCCTCAAATTCCCGAATGCAACCAGAAATCGAGCAAAAGGTAACAGAGAGGCCTCCTCAGTGCCCGAATGCAATAAGAAATCGAGCAAAATGTAACCGAGAGGCCTCCTCAGTGCCCGAATGCAACAAGAAATTGAGCAAAAGGAACCGAGAGGCCTCCTCAGTGCCCGAATGCAACCAGAAATCGAGCAAAAGGTAATCGAGAGGCCTCCTCAGTGCCCGAATGCAACAAGAAATCGAGCAAAAGGTAACAGAGAGGCCTCCTCAGTGCCCGAATGCAACAAGAAATCGAACAAAAGGTAACCGAGAAACCTCCTCAGTGCCCAAGCGCAATAAAAATACGAGCAAAAGGTAACTGAGCATTTCCTCATTTCCATTAAAGATAGTATATTTTCCAACAATCGATAGAAAATCAAATTTTGTATCAAATCCAAATGACAAAATAATAAACTGATCAGTATTATCCGCACTTAAAATCTACCCAAACACGTTAAATTCCTACCCCACCTATGCAAAATCTGTCACCCCGTAACCAAACCATAACCTCCATTCTTCAATCTTCATCAAAATCTACTAATATCCCACAATCTTTTGAAATATAGTAAGTAATAAAGAAAAGATTGGGGTTGAAAATGGTTTACGCTGGGCGCAACAGAAACGTTAATATGATCTTGCAACATTATGCTGTGATGTGGGGGTTAATGTTGTTTGGTGTGCTGTTTGGGACGTGGTTACCATCTTCAGTAGTCACCCCGATATCATTGATTTGTCTTGCATTAATAGTGGTTACTTGTTTTGTGAAACACATTCGACTCCCTGACATCATTCTTTATCTCGTCCCATTTTTAACGGGGATTATGTTGTTATGGCTGTACCTATTTTTTATTGACATACTTGGGGAAGATCTACTGTTTACCGTTTTCGTAAGTACGGTTATTATATTTACTCTGCTTGCTGTGGCTGGGATGAAAATTCCAGGGGATATTACGGAAATGGGGAGTATCATATTTGCAGTTGTCGTGGTAGTAATCGTTTTTTCATTTGTTTTCGTATTTTTTCCAGTAGAAAATACATTCCTACTATTCCTTGCGGCAATGCTAGTTCTCTTTTTTGCTGTTTACACCGTCTTCGAATTCAACATGATCTGCTACAACTATGTGAGAGATGATGATGTTATTTACGTGACACTTTACCTATTTTTAAGTTTCTTTAATCTAATAGCAAACTTACTAGAAGTTGTAAGGCGAAATTGATTATCACGCACAATATTCCTCATCTTAATAAAGACTACAGATCTCTCGTTTACCTTACGAATCTGTAGTTTTTATCATCTAAATTTCCAAAAAATTCAATAATAAAAGACGTATGTTAGTTTTCCTAACATGTAATTGACAACCAATCTTCCAAAGAGTATATTATTTGTAAGGGGAGGTGGAGAGAGTGAGTAGTGAAAACAAAAGATCTAGTGAACTTCGTCGCTCAATGCCGCTATTGCCAATTAGTACAGTGATGCAATTAACAGAGCTTTCTGCTAGGCAAATTCGCTATTACGAAGAACACGAGCTTATTCAACCGCACCGTACGGAAGGTAATCGACGTATGTTTTCTTTAAATGATGTTGATACTCTTCTTGAGATAAAAGATATGCTTGAACAAGGGGTAAACATGGCTGGAATCAAAAAAGTGTTCGACATGAAAAAACATTCAAGCCAGTTAAAAGCTCAAGCTAAAGAAGAAATATCAGATAGTGAATTACGTCAAATCCTACGTGAAGAAATGAAGCTGGTGCAACGCCAGCAAAAACCGTCCCTAAGACATGGGGATATGTCACGTTTTTACCAGTAACACAATACAGAGAAAAAAATTTTGACAAGCAAGCGAAATTAGGAGAGTGCAATCTGTGGGTAAATACACAAAAGAAGACATTAAACAAATCGTAAAAGAAAACAATGTAAGATATATCCGACTTCAATTTACGGATATTCTAGGTACTATTAAAAACGTTGAAATACCAGTAAGCCAATTAGATAAAGCATTAGATAACAAAATGATGTTTGACGGATCATCTATTGAAGGTTTCGTACGAATTGAAGAATCTGACATGTATTTACATCCAGATTATGATACTTTCGCAATTTTCCCTTGGACTCATGAAAAAGGTAAAGTGGCGCGTCTAATTTGCGATATCGCTACTACTGACGGTCAACCATTTGCAGGGGACCCTCGTTCAAATTTAAAACGTATTTTAAAGAAAATGGAAGAACTTGGATTTACAAGTTTCAACTTAGGGCCTGAGCCGGAATTCTTCTTATTCAAATTGGATGATAAAGGAGAGCCAACGCTAGAAGTAAATGACCATGGTGGTTATTTCGACTTAGCACCAACTGATCTTGGTGAAAACTGCCGTCGTGATATCGTTTTAGAGCTTGAAGAAATGGGCTTTGAAATCGAAGCATCTCATCACGAAGTAGCGCCAGGTCAACATGAAATCGACTTTAAATATGCAGATGCAATTACTGCATGTGATAATATACAAACTTTTAAATTAGTAGTAAAAACAATTGCACGTAAACACGGTTTACATGCAACATTTATGCCAAAACCATTATTCGGTGAAGCAGGTTCTGGTATGCACTTTAACGTATCTCTATTCAGAGGAAACGAAAATGCATTCTTCAATCCGCATACTGAAATCGGATTATCAGAAACGGCTATGCAATTTATGGCAGGTGTACTTCACCACGTTCAAGGATTTACAGCAATCACAAACCCAACTGTAAACTCCTATAAACGTTTAGTGCCTGGTTATGAAGCGCCATGTTATGTTGCTTGGTCAGCTCAAAACCGTTCACCATTAATTCGCGTGCCATCCGCTCGTGGTGCATCTACTCGTATTGAAGTACGTTCAGTAGACCCATCAGCAAACCCATACCTTGCAATGGCTGTAATTTTAGAAGCAGGTCTTGAAGGAATTCGCCAAGGCTTAGTACCACCAGCACCAGTTAACCGTAACATTTACGTAATGACTGAAGCTGAGCGTATTGCAAACGGTATCGACAACTTACCACCTTCAT
Source organism: Ureibacillus manganicus DSM 26584 (assembly GCF_000772945.1). Taxonomy (GTDB): domain Bacteria; phylum Bacillota; class Bacilli; order Bacillales_A; family Planococcaceae; genus Ureibacillus; species Ureibacillus manganicus. Next base: position 210,191 of record NZ_JPVN01000005.1, on the reverse strand, counting down.
TAGACGATGCACTTCGTCTACTAGAAAAAGATGAAGTTGTTAAAGAAGCTCTAGGCTCACACATTTACGAAAACTTCAAAGAAGCAAAAGAAATCGAATTCGAAATGTTCCGCTCTTATGTTCACCCTTGGGAGCGCGATCAGTACATGAAAATGTACTAATTGGGTGCTTTGCACTCACACAATTCAGAAACGATTCTGACATTATATAGCTAATTCCGGTAAACTTCGGGATTAGCTATTTTTTTTCATTCAAAAATGAAAAAGAGCTCCAATTTAGGAGCCCCTTCCAAAACCTTACTTTTTCCAAGTAACAACATTATCCATTTCGTACATTAACTCACGGTTTTCTTTATCAAACACTTGCACTAATGTTCTAGATAGATTTGGAAATGAATCGTGTGGTTGAACACTTAGTAAAATATAAAAATCTGTATCATTATTATTTTTCTTTTCGTAAATCGTAGTTTGCTTGTCTTTTTTATTTTCCTCAAAACCTAAACTTGTAATGGCATCTTGTTGTTGGTCGACTGTATAATCAACTGCAATGGCTGACAATCCAGCATACTCATTTTGTGCTACCCCTGTTGCTTCAGCAATTTGTTCTTCTGTAAATGTAGCGTTACTAAAATATTGGAAATAAACCCCGGCAGCACCACCCACTAATAAAAGAACAATCACGAAAATCGCAATCACCTTCACGGCAGAACCACCTTGTTCATTGCGTATGTATTGCATAAATTGTTTCAATTGAATTCACCTACTTTTAGTTGGAATCATGGAAACTCTTATTACTTATTAATTTACACTAAACCGCTTACAATTACTGTGTACAAAAAAGGAACACTGAAATGAAGATGGCTGCATACAATATGGATTTTTTCTCGTTAGGCAAAATTTGCATACGACTTATTTGAAATTATGTGTAATTTTCACTTAATTCTAAATATGTCGTATGTCTAAAATGGGGGATTTACAAAATGCACTAGGTTTCGATTAATGGCTGTACAGATACTGGGTCCGTTTTTTCGATGGTATACGCATTTTGCAAACCTCCACCGGCACTACCGTCTATACGAGCGCCACCTGTAATAAGAAAGTTATTGCAAAGGAGTGTGCCATTTAAAGTCGCACCACCTGTCAAAGTGATATCATAATTTGGCATAAATAGTAAAACATTTTCATTGATAGATCCTCCATCAATTTGTACAGTGCCTACACCGTTTGAGTATATATTTCCAGTAAATCCAGCGCCACCGGAAATTTGTAGATCGGCGTCTTTTATATATAAATCAGCATTCAATTTAAGTCCGTCAGCAATTGTTACTTTCGAATCGCCAGCATAATAGAGTTTCAATTTATTAGTCGCACCGCTTAAATTTATATTAGCGTACTGAAACTGAAGGTTATTTTTAACGAAGATTGTTAAATTTCCAGTGCCGATAATGTGTAAGTTGGCCGCAAGTGATAAATCATCGACATATAAAATTTTATCGGAGTTGCCGACGTCTAATGTGAAGTTCATATTATTTCCCACAGACATCTTGTCTATTTTTAAGTTCCCAGTTAAAGAGAGAGTTTTATCGTGATGAGTGTTCCAAGTTGCCTCAATTTTGTTGTTACGTATTAATGGAGAGTAGTTAGGGATGTATGTGGCATTTTCAAACTGTTTTGAGTCAAAGTTTAGATGACTCTTGTAAGTTGATTCTATTAAAAGATTAAAACTTTTAGGGTCGTAAGTAATTGTTCTTCTTTGCCCGTTAGTTAGCCTGATACTATTTTGAGTTGATGAGGCGAGTTCACCTTTAATATTTTTCAATATATCATCATAACCTAAAGATATTTGATCTTTAGCATATACAGCTACTTTACTAAAATCACCTAATCCTCCACCTGTAAGCTGAATGCTATTTAAATTAATAGCAATATTTTGAGATACTGTACGTGAATTGTTATTAATTTTTCCTGTGGATGATAGTTTATAAATCAATTGCTCATTTTGCCAAACGACATCCACTTTAATAGTTGACTCAGGTTGTTGAGAAAATTGTGTTTGGTAGTGGGTATAGGTGCTTGTTTCTAACGCATCTGGTGTCATATTTTTAGTTAAATGATTTAAAAATATTGCTTTAAATGGTTGGGGGGAGGGGGTTGATAATTGTTGTTCGTAGTCTGTTACTGCTAGATTATAGAGTCGATTAATTTCTGTGATAAGAATTGCCTTTTTCTCTACTAATCCAGATTCTGCAATATAGTAGACTGTCTGATCATTTCTTTCATGTACTGTTGTTTTCAACATAAAGGAGGAAAGTTGTAATATACTTAGGCCGATTATTGAAATTATAACTACTGTTAGAATGACGATAATTAACGTAAATCCTTGTTCATTATTGTTCCGCTCTACTTTTGGAAATTTACGCAAATTATGTTTCCCCCCTGACAACGATTACTGTTTGGTTGACTTTATCATTACTTCTAATCTTAATGGTCACTTTTGCCCCAATTTTATCGACAATAAATTCGTCAATTTGCTTCGCGAATAGAGAGCCATTTTTATATAAAATCTTATTAGCGGAATCCCATTGATAACTTAAGTGATTATTGATTACTAGCAAATGATTCCCATTTGAATCCTTTTCGATTTTAACAGTATCTGTTTTTCTAATCTCTCTAGTTAACTCTTTTAAAATTAGAGTGTTGCTCAATAGCTGTTCATTTTGACCTGCTTGTTGATAGTAAGCATTTTGACTTTGTATGAAGACATTAAATATGAGAATCGTTATGAGAGAGGTGATGGCAAGTGCTGCAAGGATTTCGATTAAAGTAAGACCTTGATGATTTGTAACTTTACGATACATTAAGACCCATCACTCCATTCGATTGTATTTTCCATCTGAGCCTTAAGTAGACCGTCCTTTTCCTCAAAAACTTGAATAAGTATTCTGATGAAGTTTGAATTGGTTGCAATTGTATGTTGTTTCAAAGTGAGTTTAATATATTGATCTGTTTCAAAATCATACTTATCAAATACCGTTTTCCCGCTAGTTTGAGAGATTTTGTGATAACAATATTTTGTAGCTGGGCGATTCGCTGGATTCGTATCATTACAATGGTCGAGTGATTCCACTCCAGTAACTAGTTGTCCAAGAACGATGTTACTAGAAAGGTAGTACATCTGCTCCATTTCCGACTGTGCAACATAAGTTGAATCTATAATGGTTTCGGAACTTTTTGTTGTCTTAGCCGACTGAATGAACAGATAGAAAAAACTTAAAAAAATCAAAGATAATATAACGATAGAGACCAAGACTTCTAGTAGTGAAATTCCTGATGAATGATCAATTGATTTTTTAAGTGTCAATTCAGATCACCTACTTTGGAAAGATTGTATTAGGATGAATTGCAAACTAGTGATGTTTTTATAATACAATTGTTACCATATAGTATGAGAGGGGGTTGGGGAATAAAACTACTAAGATAAAACAGCACTGGGATATTTGAGGAATTTAGGTTTAAGTCACCCAAAAAGCTCATGAATAATTCGAAAACCTAATGTAAAAAGGATAGGAATTATTATCAAGTTTTAGATTAACATTGAAAAGGGGATTATCCAATTTACTTTGGATAATCCCCTTTGTAACTACTATTTATAGATAACTTCAAAATCCCTTACAGCTTCAATGCTAGGTAGTAAATTATCTAATGTTGCGGGTTTACTTGGTGAGGGAGTTGAACTTGTTCCTTCGTCAATTGTTAATTGAGAACATTTTTGTTCAAAATCATTTTGGTGTACAAGTTTAGAAATAACATTTATACCATTCTCGGTAAGTCCTGAGATATTCCCCTCTACACATACAAGTGAATCGTTAGAAACATTAACATTACCTTTTTTAAATGTAGCATCACCGTGGACATATATTTTTGAATTATTAATTCCGTTATAAAAATGGTTATCAAATAATAAGTCGCCATTTACATATAGGAATGATTTATTATTTATCCCATTAGTAAATTGACCATTAAATTTCATATCTTTTTTACTATATAATGTTGAATTGTTAATACCATTGTAAAAATGATTGTCAAAAACTAAATTTCCTTCAGAAATCAAAAATGAATCGTCAGAAATACCATTTGAAAATTGATTGCCAAATATCATATCTTTTTTACTATATAATGTTGAATTTTTTATTCCATTGTAAAAGTGATTCTCAAATATCAAATTCCCCTCAGAAATCAAAAATGAATTGTCAGAAATTCCATCTGAAAATTGATTGCCAAATTTCATATCTTTTTTGCTGTATAATGTTGAATTGATAATCCCATTATTAAAATGATTGGAAAATGTCATATTTTCTTTAGTAAATAGTTTAGAATTATTTATCCCACCATTAAAGATGTTATCAATTGTTAGATTTTTATCGGAATACAATAATGAGTCTTCTTTTATGCCTCCATTAAAACTTTTAAATGTCATATCAGAAAAGCTATATAATTTCGAATTTGATATCCCGCCACTTAGTTCATTATCTGATGAGATAGTCCCTTTTGAATACAAGATTGAGTTATTAGTGATTCCGTCATATATTTTTTTCATCTCGATACTTGTCCCGCTATAGAGGCTAGTATTATTAATCCCACCGCTGAGTTGATTTGAAACTGACATATCACCATATTTTGCATAGAAATTTGTATTTTTTAAACCATTATAAATTTCTTTAAACTGGATGTATGTGTTACTATATAAATCTTTATTTATAAATTCATTGCCATCTATACTTCCTGTATAGTTAATTTGATTTTCAATTCTAACAGAAGGGGGAGATGGTTCAGAAATTGTGTTTTTAGGTTGTGCGTTAGAAATGAGTGCATTTATGTTTATTCCAAGAATGTCAGAAATGGAATTCCCTCCGGTACCGGGTATGTTAGGTGTTGAGGGAGTTAATGCTCTATCCAAAACCCTATTAAGTTCTAATTCAAAAGTCCCACTAATGCTGTGGGAATTATTATCAATTGTCCCTTTACTTTCAAAATTGATGATGATTTTATTGTTGACATACGCTGAAACTACATCAACAATTTCAAAATGAATGTCTGATTGCCCACCGATTTGGTGTTTTATCGGAATACCTTTTAATAATCCGTCATTATCTACAGATATGTTTAGTCTACTCAAAATTTCATCTGTAGTATATGGTATTTCCTTTTCGCCATTTGCTACTTTATTAATGTTTTCAACTGCAATATTAGCGATTACTTTATTAATAGCAGGTTGTAAAACGGTTTGAGCATTTGAGATTAATACATTTTCCATATATATAATTCCCATTTCTGCAATGTCCTCTGCTTGCATATTTTCTTCGGTGATAGTGACTTGTTTACTAGTTGAAAATGTGAGATTCATAAGGAGTAATCCTATAATGGTAAAGACAACAATTATCAATAATACCATCACTAAGGCCATACCGTGATCATTATTTAATTTTTTCATAAGTCACCTACAATCTTGATAAGGTTGTTATAATTTCGTATTGCTCACCAGAAGAACTTTCAATTTCAATTCGTACATTAAGTGTTTTTTGTTCTAAAGGGTTAATGGTGAATTTTGTTATTTCGTTACCATCTTTATTAGTTAATTCTTCATTATCCTTCATTATATATAAATAATAAACGAATTGTTTTTCCGAAATTGTTATAGTTTCAGAATCGTTTTTTATGGTTAACTTTTGATCATCATTTTCAATTAATATTTCGTAATTTTTGTTTTGTTTATGTAGTTTATTTAATACTGAAATGATATAATTCGCTTCTTGGTGGAGAAATGCATTAGTTTCTGTATTTTTGCTGATTTTAAATCCGGTTGAAGAAATGCTAATAATTAAAACGGTAACAATTGAAAGAATGGCTATCACAGCTAAAACCTCTACTAAGGTTAATCCAGATGAATTATTTATTTTCTTCAATTATTTTCCAACTCTCCTTTGCAGTAAGTATAGGTATCGGATACTTCTGCACCTTCTTTCATCACTTGTATATGAACCAAATGTAGTTCTGGTTGCAAATTTCCACTTTCCGGATTTTTGTTTAATGAAAGTTTTATTGTATATTCAGAGTTGCCAGATAAGAACTCTTTAGTATAGTATTCTCCGTTTAAAGAAGTATTGGCTTTAACAACTTTACATGACGATTCTCTGACTTCAACAGACGTACTTCTTGCAATATTCATTGCTTGAATACTTTCGTCATTCATATTATTTAACCGAGTAGAGTTTAATAAGAAGCTGAATATAGAAATTAAAATAATTGAAAGAAGAATTATTGCCGCAATAACTTCTACTAGTGTAAGTCCTTTTTCGTTGTGCATGAGGTTAGTATATTCCCCCTTAAATATTTATGTTTAATGAGAATTTAAATTTAATGTGTTTTTATTTTTGTATTTATGAATATAATACTACTATTTGTGTAAATATAAATGATAGATTCATATTTTTTGAATTAATTATGAGAAGTAGTTCGTGATTTATTCTACCACATAACCTACTATTTAAAATTCATAATGCTAGGTTATGAATTTTAAAAGTACAGAAAATTAGCAGCTTTGTTCTTATTTTGAAAGGAGCAAAGCTGTTTTATTCTCATATCTAAATGCAAGGTAAGGAAATTTGTAAAGTGACATCTTTTGTTCATATATTCATTAGATTCTAATCAACAAGTTATTCGATTTTTTAATTAAAAGATAAAAAAATAGTATAAGAATCGAAAATAAATGAGTCTAAAGTAACGTAATTAAAACTATAAATATAAAAATATTTTTAAAATAGATAAAAAAGGGCTATACAAAACTCAACTTTTGATATAAAAATGAATAAATGAGATTATTATTATAGATTAATATAGTTAAGAAAAAATAATTAGTGTGAATTGATACATAGTAATCTTAGTTTAGTGGATGATAAAAAATGAGCCTTATAGGTTATGAGGACTATGGTTTATAAGTGATTCTAATTATATCGATTCTTTAAATTTATTGTTAAGAGCATATACAGTTAAATCAGTTTTGTGTATGCTAATATTATAAAATAGTAGTCATATCTTACCAATTATTTTGATAAAATCTAATATAAATAGTAAATCTATTACTTACTAGAATTTGGGGTGAAATACATGAAAATCCAATTTAAAATGTTCACTCTTGCTGTTATGTGTATTTTTCTTCTATATATGTGGTTACCGACACAAGATATTATGAGAGTCTTTGCTGATGATGAAAGTAACGGTTCTACAATTGCTGGTGTTAATGTAAATGGACTAGATCCAGAGGAAATAGAATCCGTTTTACAGGATGCGGTAAATGTATGGATGCAAGAAGACATTAAGGTGATTGGTGGAGAAATAGGACTTATTGTTGATTCGTCCAAGCTCCAATTTGACATTCCATCTACCATCACTGAATTCCAAACTCTAGTAAAAAAGCCCTGGTATGCATTTTGGGATAATGAACGTGTAATTCATATACCTTTAAAAGTAGCTGAAAATGAGGAGATTAAAAACGAAGTTGCGAAAGTTGCAGCATGGGATACTGATGAAACCTACAATCAACTAATATCTCAAGTTTCCTTTTTAATGGATCATAAAGTAGAAGCAAAAGTTAAGCAATTGGACGCCTATAATACGGAGCGACTTGCCTTAGCGATTAGTAATATTCCGTCAGATGCCTTTGCTCCAGTTGAATTAGTAACGCTTTTAGATGGGAAGATGGTTAACCCTGATGAGGAGTTTTCATTCATCGAAACTGTGAATGAGAATATTAACAAAGTAAATAACGAATCGTTAAATTTTGTTTCTTCCTTATTATATAATGCTGTGTTACAGACGGAATTTGAAATTCTGGAACGTCATCAAAGTAAAGAAGTACCAACATCAGTAGAAATCGGAACAGAAGCAGTCATTAATGTTAACGTTAATGAAGATTTGAGATTCTTAAACAATACGAAATATGTTGGGAAAATTAATGCATCTTTTGATGGGAATTCGTTGAAGGTTGAAATTACTTCTGACACGAAATTCAAAGAAGTGAACGTTACTGTTGATAAAGAAATCCTTATGCCTCGAATGATTTACCGATATTCAAATGATTTACCACTTGGCCAGCAGCAACTGCTTCAAGATGGAAAAGAAGGGTACAGAGTCATTGTTACTCGTACGATTTCAGGAAACGGTACTACTCAAGAACAAAGGATTAGCCGGGATTATTATCCACCAGTTAATGAAATTATCTTGAAATCTTCAAAACAGCCTGACCCGATCAGTGAATTGCAACCAAATACAGGGGAATATGATTCTAACATGGAAATTGACTTAGATGGAGACGGGTTACCAGACATCGAAGTACCAGTAAAGAGTGACGACGAGCCGACAACTTATGATAAAAGTGGCGATAGTGTAACTCCATAGAAAGGGATGAATGCACAATGAGAGGTACAACACGGAAACGACTTGGGGACTTACTCATTGAATCGGGTGTAATTACAACCCAACAGCTTGACTATGCTTTATCCAATAAAAGCAGTGATGAAAAACTCGGGGATTTTCTTATTCGAGAAAATTTTATCACTGAACAACAGTTGATAGAGGTTTTAGAGTTCCAACTAGGAATACCTCATATCAACCTAAATCAATACGCAATTGACCCTGAATTACTTCAATTAGTACCTGGCGAATTGGCAAAACGTGCGAAAATTATGCCCGTTCGTCGAGATAAAAATAAATTATTTATCGCCATGGCAGACCCAATGGATTACTTCGCGATTGAAGAAGTCCGAATGGCTACTGGGTGTCAAATTGAGACAAGTATCGCGGCCAAAGATGATTTATATAGAACAATTACGAAATACTATGACTTGCAAGAATCAATGGATGCCGCACTCTCTGATTTAGGTGTTTCACCGACAGAAACGCAGCAAGAAATTACAGATGAAGATTCACCAATTGTACGACTTGTGAACCAAATTATTGCAAACGGTGTGGCGCAGCGAGCAAGTGATATTCACTTCGACCCTCAAGAAACAGATTTCCGCGTACGTTACCGTGTCGATGGAATTTTAAGGTCGGAACGCTCTTTGCCAAAACATATGCAAAATATGATTACAGCACGTATTAAAATTATGGGGAACTTAAATATTACAGAAACCCGCGTTCCGCAAGATGGTCGTATCAAATCGACTGTTAATTTTAAACCAGTAGATATTCGTTTATCAACATTACCAACTGTCTACGGTGAAAAGATTGTAATGCGTGTTCTTGACTTGAGTAGTGCAATGAATGATGTTTCCAAATTAGGTTTTACAAAGGAAAACGAAAATCAGTTCCGTAAAATGATCTCAAGACCAAATGGAATTGTTTTAATAACTGGTCCTACTGGATCAGGGAAATCTTCAACATTGTACGCAGCTTTAAATAATTTAAATCAAGAAGGCGTTAATATTATTACAGTTGAAGATCCGGTTGAATATCAACTTGAAGGTGTTAACCAAATTCAAGTTAAAGAAGAAGTTGGGCTAACATTTGCTGCAGGTCTTCGCTCGATTTTACGTCAAGACCCAGATATTGTAATGGTTGGGGAGATTCGAGACTTAGAAACAGCAGAAATAGCAGTTCGAGCATCTTTAACCGGTCACTTAGTATTAAGTACGCTTCATACAAATAGTGCAGTTGAGTCAATTTCAAGGTTACGAGATATGGGAATTGAACCTTTCTTAATATCTTCTTCCTTAATCGGGATTGTGTCGCAACGTTTAGTACGTCGCGTTTGTCGTGACTGTGCTCAAACGGTACCAGCAACGGAGAGGGAAAAGGAAATCTTTGCAGAAGCGGGGATTACGATTGAAACCGTTCAACGGGGACGAGGTTGCGGTGCATGTAGTCAAACTGGCTATCGCGGTCGTTTAGCAATTCATGAAATATTACCTGTGGATCGTGTCATTCGGGATCACATTTTACAACGTAGCAACATCACTGTTATTCGTGATTATATGACGGAAAAGGGATTGCCTTCATTAGTAAAAGACGGTTTGTTAAAAGTTCTAGATGGTGTTACTACGACAGAAGAAGTTCTTCGTGTAGCTACATTTGATTAGGAAGTGAGAATATGTTTAGTAATTTTTCGATTGATGCATTACTTCAAAAAGCATATGAAGAAAAAGCATCAGACCTTCATATAACAGTTGGTATTCCGCCAGTATATCGTATTAATGGCCGATTACAACAATATGGACAAGACATTATCAATCCAGAAGATGTACAAGCAATGGTAAATGCAATATTACCAAAACATAAAGCAGATGAATTTGAAGCTAAAGGAGAAACCGACTTTAACTATTCGCTTGGTGACTTATGTCGTTTCCGTGTGAATGCATATCATCAAAGAAATGTTGGAGCCATTGCCTTTCGTTTAATTCCATCAAAGATTCCAACCATTGAAACACTTGGAATGCCTAGAGTATTATTCGATTTGGCTGATAAACCACAAGGGCTTGTCCTTGTAACAGGTCCAACAGGGTCAGGGAAATCTACAACACTTGCAGCAATGCTTGACTATATAAATGAAACAAAATCAAAGCATATTATTACGTTAGAGGATCCGATTGAGTATTTGCATCACCATAAAAAATCAGTCATCAATCAACGTGAAATCGGTGTAGATACGAATGATTTTGCAAGTGGATTACGTGCATCACTTCGTCAAGATCCAGACGTAATTCTTGTGGGTGAGATGCGTGACTTAGAAACCATTTCAACGGCTATTACAGCAGCTGAAACTGGGCACTTAGTTTTTGCAACGCTTCATACATCAAGTGCACCAACAACAATTGACCGTATTATTGACGTGTTTCCACCGCATCAACAAGGTCAAATTCGTATACAGCTAGCGAACGTTTTACAGGGAATTATTTCGCAACGATTATTTGTTCGAAAAGATACAAATGGTCGAATTGCAGCTACTGAAATAATGGTAGCAGTACCTGCTGTGACGAACTTAATTCGTAACGAAAAAGTTCATCAAATTCCAAGTGTGATGCAAACAAGTAGAGCATTAGGAATGCACACATTACAGTCTTCACTACAAGAATTAGTGTCAAGAGGGAAGGTGTCCTTAGAGGATGCAAAACCTTATTTGAACGTGGGTGAGTTTAATTGACCGTTTTTAAATACGTAGGTCGAACGAAAACTGGTGCTTCAACAAAGGGTACCATTAGCGCCGCGAACAAAAATGCGGCAATCGCTAAATTACGTAATCAAGGGATTAATCCGCGTGAGCTTACAGAGTCAAAAAGCATTCTGCATAAGGAATTAACATTAGGTGGAGCATCAGTAAAAAATCAAGATTTTGTTATTTACTGTCGCCAGTTTTCCACACTGATTCGTGCAGGAGTTTCGATAGTAGATGCAACAAATATATTAACAAAACAAACAAAAAGTAAACCTTTGAAAACTGCTTTGGATGCAGTGGAGGACGATATCCGATCAGGTATCCCATTTTCAGAAGCAACGGTAAAACATCCAAAGGTATTCCCTGCATTATTTACAAACATGATGCGCTCTGGGGAAGCGACTGGTAACATCGATGAAACATTGGAACGTTTAGCAAATACGCTTGAGAAACAATATAACTTAAAGAAAAAAATCCAGTCTACGCTTACTTATCCGGCGATATTAATGGTAATTACGATATTCGTAGTATTCTTCCTATTAGTATTTATCGTTCCAAACTTTGTTACTACCTTTGAGTCGATGGATGCGGAATTACCGGCGATTACGTTATTTACGTTAGCGCTAAGTAATTTCCTACAGAAATTTTGGTGGGTTGTTTTATTACTAGCAATAGTAGTTATTATAGTCTTTCAATTTCTTTATAAAAACAATAAAGAATTTCATTATACCGTTCATTATGCAATTTTAAGAGCGCCAGTCTTTGGCCCATTATTACAAAAGAACGTCATCGCACGTCTGATGAGAACATTATCTTCATTATTTAGTAGTGCAGTACCAATATTAAGCTCACTTACTATCGCAGAAAAAGTAGTGGGGAATCCAGTGGTAGGAAAAGTTGTGCTAGAGGCTAGGACAAGCCTTGAAAAAGGAAGTACCTTAACAGAACCTCTAGAAAAAAGTTGGCTATTCCCACCGTTAGTGACATCCATGACTTCCATTGGTGAGTCAACAGGTTCACTAGACTACATGTTAGATAAAATAGCAGATTTTTATGAGGCAGAAGTAGATAGAGCAGTAGACACTTTAAAAGCATTAATCGAACCAATGATGATCCTAATCTTAGCGGTCGTTGTAGGATTTATCGTCGCTGCCATTATGATGCCGATGTTTAGCTTATATGGACAACTTTAAACGGAACAAATCGTGGAAGGGCGTTTTGCGGGGAGGTGAGCAGTATGCAACGAACGTCCAAGCAAAAAGAAATTGAAATTTTACACAACCAAAATATGGGAGGATTTACGATGAGAAAATTCGTAAAAGAATTATTAAACAAACGTCTTAACAATGAAAAAGGTTTGACTTTAATTGAATTATTAGCTGTGATTGTTATTCTAGGAATTATTGCTGCGATTGCTGTACCTGCGATTGGTGGTATAATTGACAGTTCACGTATTAAAGCAGTAAAAGCAGATGCTGTAAATGTAATAAATGCAGCTAATATTTATTTTACAGAGAATCAAGATGCACAAAATGCTACAGGTACTCAATTAAGTACTTATCTAACTAGTTTTGGAAATCTTGATCAATCAACAGTTACAGTAAAAAAGAATGCATCTGGAGGTAATTCAATAACAGCTACTGGGACAGCAGGTACTACAACTATTTACTTTAATGATGCAACTCTTACTGAAATAGATGTTGATTCTGCAACTATTGGAAATACAAATGCTACTCCTGTATCTACTGTAAAAGCAGGATCTTAATTATATGAAATAATGTATCTATTCTTAATTTTCTATAAGACAACTAACGACTTTGAGTTAGTTGTCTGATTAGAAAATTAATATTAAGAAGACTTTTAACATAGCCCTATTTACTGCTTCATAATTTTAGTTCGTTACTTAAAGTTTAGGCTTATATAATTATATTATATTCTTATTTAAAGAAGTTGAATTATTTAATTTTGTGGGAAATTATAGTATTTTTATAGTAATGATAAATCAATAATACATACAAATAATAGGAGTGACAAAACTATGAAATATTTTATGAAAAAATTAATAGCTAAACGATTTAAAAATGAACATGGTTTAACTTTGATTGAACTATTAGCTGTAATTGTTATCCTGGGTATAATCGCTTCAATAGCAGTACCATCCACAGGGAACCTAATCCAGAATACCCGTGATAAAGCAGTTCTTTCAGATGCTGTTAATATCATAGCTGGCGCAAAATTTGCTAATTTATCAGGTGCTTGTGACGCTAGTATTACAAATGATGCTGATCCAAAATATTGTGATTCAGATATATTAAATAATTACATAGATGGTATAACACTTGGTGGAACTAATAACGAGAATGCTAGTGTAGTTTTAGTTGCAGGTAAATGGAATATTAATTATACAAAATTCGGTGACATAATTAATATTAAACGTAGTGATGGTACAACGTCTTTTAATGCTACAACAACAATAACAGAAGAAGAATTACTATCAATATTAAACTAACTTCAAGACGTTCATATAAAATAATTAATTATCTATAAGACAACTAACTAAAAGTGTTAGTTGCCTCATTAGACAATTAAAAGAAAAGGAGGCCCACCACATGTTCAAACAAAAAAAGAAATCCTCACACGTATCTATAGAACTCAACGACTATGTTTTTCGTGCGCTTGTGATGAAGGGCCATTCTTTTGTGGATGCGAAGGTTATTGAAGTGGAGCTTCCTCGAGGGGTTGTTCAAGAGGCTTCCATTCAAGATGAATTGGAGCTATTCAATATTTTTAAATCGATTGCGGTGAAGTTGGCTGGGAAAAAGCAAAGTGTGCGTTTTTTTGTACCTGACCCAACGATTCTATTGAAATCCTTTGAGCATCCAAGTGATGTGGAGACTAGTAAATTAAAAGAGTATGTGGAAATGGAGCTAGGTCACACGATTCACTTACCATTCCAAGGGCCGCTAATGGATGTATATGATCCGATTCCTGGAGATAGACAAGCAATGCTTTTTGCAGCTGCACCTGAAGAAGTACATAAAATGACAAATTTACTTTTAGATATAGATATGAATCCCGATGTTGCCGATATTCGTGCGTTATGCAACTTGCGATTCTTAGATCACTTGCAATTATTACAACAGGACAGAACCTATTTAATAGCAAATTGGTTAATCAATGAACTTTCTATCTGTATCTATTCAAACGGTAGTGTTGAATTTATCCGTTATCAACCAATCGATACGGATTTATCCCAATGGCGTGCGAATGCGGTTTCAGAATCTGAAATTGATTTTTCTTTTTCAGGTAATATGGAAGACTATCGTATGATTTTATCTGACCAAGTGCTTGAACTTGACCGTATTATGAATTTCTTCCGATTTTCTTTGAATAAAGGAGAAAAATCTGTCGATGAAATCGTTGTCATGGGAGATAATCCATTTTTAGTACAAATTCAATCTTTCTTACAAGAGAATTTACCTTTACCAGTAAATATTGTGGATGATGAATTGGTAGACAAACATTTTCCTAACTTTAAAGCAAAGCACGCATCCTTACTAGGTCTTGCGTTAAAGGTGGTTTAACAATGATTCCTGATATAAACCTCATACCCAAGTTAGAGAGAGAACAGACCACATCTAAGCTTGTTTATATCATTCTAGGAGCCCTGACACTTGTCGCACTAGCTTTTTTTGCATGGCAATATTTTAGTGCTAATAGTAGCATTACTGCACTACAAGCCGAACAAGCAAATTTACAATTACAAAGAGATCAATTACTCGCAAAACAAACAGAGTTAACTAATACACAAACAAATTCGATCGACGAAATTATTGAGTATGTTGAAATTATTTCATATCCTGTTTTACCTTTAATTCAGGAAATTGAAACTTTACAACCAAACAATGCATATTTACGTTCTTATTCGTTTGGTGTTGATACTGTATCGATTTCCGTGGATTTTGAAACTTTGAATGACGTGTCACAGTATATTTCCCGTTTAACCAATAGTGAATTTTTTATAGATGCTCAAATCTCTAATATTTCGCAATTTGATTTAGGTAACCCAACTGACGATGATACTGAGGAAACTTTTAACGTTATTCCAAGACATACAACAAGCATTACTCTAATCATCGATGAACTCTATCTTGCTACAGGAGGTAGATAGCAATGAATTTATCCAGTAGCAAAAACACACAGATTATTTTACTCGTTGCTTTAATTGCTGCGCTTATCTTTGCAGTCTATTATTATTTAGTTTTACCAAAACAAAGTGAAGTGGATGCGTTGAATCGATCTATTAACTCTTTAAATACTGAGATTTCAACGATTCAAGAGCAAATCGGGCAAGAGCAAGCTGCTAGGAAAGTAAAAACATCCAGTGCGCTTTCCTTACGCAAAAAGATGCCAAATTCACGTAAAGTAGATGAACTATTATTAAATATTGAAGAAATTGAGTATGTTACGGATTCACTTGTTTTATCTATTTCTTTTAATGATTATGATTCTTCTGCTCAAGATGCAGGCATTGGGTTCCAAAATGAAGAAGAAACAACTACTGATCCAAATGCACAAAATACAACTGAAACAACAGAAGGGGAAACTGGAAACGAAAATGCTTCACCCTTTAATTTGGGCATGGACTTACCGCCAGAATTAAAAATGATTTCATTTAGTATGCAAGTTCAATCTCCAGATTACAATCGTTTATTGCAATTTATCGATGAAATTGAAAAGTTAGAGAGAATCATGCATGTTGATTCCATTAATTTTTCACTTCCTGGTGAAGATGCAGAATTTAATGAAGATGCTTCGGATATTGTTACTGCTTCGATTCAAGTAACTACTTTCTATTATGAAGGGGAGTAGTTATTAAGAAATGCTTTTGACATTTTTGTTAGAACCTTTATACTAGGAATTAGTTATTTTTTAGTGCTAGATTAGGAGTTGGGTTTAGTGGAATATGTTATTTTGATATTTGCATTTTTATTTGGGATGATTTTTGGGTCATTTTATAACGTTGTTGGATTAAGAATCCCATTGAAGATGTCAATTGCATATCCACCTTCCCATTGCACGAATTGTATGCATCGCTTATCAGTTCTTGACTTAATACCGATTTTTTCGTATATCTTCCTGAGAGGGAAGTGTCGTTACTGTGGTGCGAAAGTGTCACCTATTTATATGGCGACAGAACTATTTACGGGGATTTTATTTGCCTTTGCTTATTGGCAGCTAGGATTTACACCTGAATTAGTTGTTGCGTTGTTATTTATTTCATTACTTGCAATCATTGTCGTTTCTGACATCGCCTATATGATTATTCCCGATAAAGTATTATTATTCTTCCTTCCTTTGCTAGCTTTAGGTCGATTTTTCGCCCCATCCGATCCTTGGTGGGATAGTTTACTAGGGCCAGTAGTAGGGTTTACGGTTTTATTTTTAGTGGCGTTACTGTCTAAAGGTGGCATGGGCGGTGGAGATATTAAGTTATTCTTCCTCATTGGCCTTGCGCTTGGAACGATTGGTACATTGGTGACATTGTTCTTTGCTTCCGTAATTGGGATGATAGTTGGTTTTGTAATACTAAAAGTTCGTGGACAAGATCGAAAACAGCCAATTCCATTTGGACCTTCCATTGCTCTCGCTGCGATCATTGTCTATTTTTACGGAGATCAAATTATTGAATGGTACATAAGTATATTGTAAATGTTGAGCTTAACGAGATGTCGTTAGGCTTTTTATTTTGTCGGGAGATACCATTATTTAAATAATTCTCGCAATTTAAAACATTATGAAATATAATTTGATATATTATGATTTTACTATGGGGGTGCTAGTTTGAAACCTGTAATTGGATTAACATTAAGTATTGAAAATGATACAAGTTTTATTAATTGGCGATATACGAAGGCAATTATTGGGGCAGGGGGCTTACCAGTTGGGATTCCTCTATGGGTTGAAGAAGACGCAGAGCAGCTTGTAAAGATGTTTGATGGTATTGTGCTATCAGGTGGTGGCGATTTACATCCACATACATTTGGGGAAGAACCACATGTGAAATTGGGTGCTGTCAACAGTGACCGCGATCGTCTGGAATTGGCATTGGCGAAAGCGGCGATTAAGGCGGGGATTCCGATTTTTGCTATTTGTCGCGGACATCAAGTGCTAAATGTTGCCTTAGGTGGAACGCTTTATCAAGATATTTATTCACAAACAAAAGATATTTACTTACATAGTCAAACGGCTCCAAGACATGAAGGCACGCATTTTATCTCGGTGAGTGAAGATAGTTTACTATATAAACTACTTGGAAAAGATAAAATCGTCGTGAACTCATTCCATCACCAAGCCATTAAAGACGTGGCTCCTGGTGTAAAAGTTACTGGGAAAGCAAATGATGGCATTATAGAAGCAGTAGAAATTGAGGATCATCCGTTTTGTTTAAGCGTTCAGTGGCATCCAGAGGAAATGGCTGTCGGTGGAGATTCAGACTCTCAAAAACTATTTGCGGCGTTTATTGTAGCGAGTAAGAAGGTAGAGGTTGCAAGTAAGTAAATTAATGTTTGGAATTTGGGATTTAAAGTCACTGGGGGAGACTCGGTGGCTTTTTTTGATGGGGGTTTCTAGGAAACAAAAACGAAAACCGTCCTAGCAGAACGCTCTATAGATCGGAACGATTAACAAAGCAAAAAACAATTTAACTCAAATGTCTCATGGAATGGCTTTACGAGACAAAATAAAGAACAGTTACAACTCTAATGTCATATAGAATGGCACTACGAGACAAAACTCGAAACGGTTTCAACTCAAATGTCTCATAGAAAGGTTCTACGAGACAAAACAGGCAGCGGTTCCAATTCGAATCTCTCATAGAATGGCCCTTCGAGACAAAACTCGAAACGGTTTTAACTCAAATGTCTCATAGAAAGGTTCTACGAGACAAAACAGGCAGTTTTTCCAATTCGAATGTCATATAGAATGGCCCTACGAGACAAAACTCGAAACGGTTTCAACTCAAATGTCTCATAGATAGGTTCTACGAGACAAAACAGGCAGCTTTTCCAATTCGAATGTCTCATAGAATAGCCCTACGAGACAAAACAGGAAACGTTTCCAACATAAATGTCTCATAGAATGGCCCTACGAGACAAAACTCAAAACGGTTCCAACTCAAATGTCCCATAGAAAGGTTCTACGAGACAAAATAGGCAACTGTTCGGACTTATATATCCCGAACAACAGCCCTATAAGACAAAACAAGGATCACTTTCGCAATAATCCTCAGAAAGCAACATTATCAACTATCAGAGCCAATAAACTTATTAAACAACAAAAAAGCCGATTCAGAAACTCACCTGTTTCAAAATCGACTTTCCCTATATATCACTCTTAATGAATACGACGATACAATCCAACTACTTTACCTAAAATGGATACTTGATTTACGTAAATTGGGTCCATTGATGAGTTTTCCGGTTGTAGGCGGAAGTGATTTTTTTCTTTGTAGAAGCGTTTAACTGTTGCCTCATCTTCTTCAGTCATTGCTACGACAATTTCCCCGTTATTAGCTGTAGCAGTTTTCTTTACGATGACATAATCTCCGTTTAAAATACCAGCTTCGATCATCGATTCTCCCATAACCTCTAGCATAAACAATTGATCTTCGCTTGTGCCGTAAGAATCTGGTAGAGGGAAATATTCTTCAACATTTTCGATTGCTGTAATTGGAAGACCAGCTGTTACTTTCCCTATTAGGGGAACACTTACAACATTTTGTTTTGGAACAAGGTTTTCTTCTTCCATTTCTAAAATTTCTATCGCACGAGGTTTCGTAGGATCGCGACGAATTAACCCTTTGCTTTCTAAGCGCGCTAAATGGCCATGTACAGTAGAGCTTGAAGCAAGGCCAACCGCTTCTCCAATTTCACGAACAGAAGGTGGATAACCTTTTGTACGAACTTCTTCTTTAATGAATGCTAATATATCTTCCTGTCTTTTCGAAACTTTTTTCAATCTATCTCACCTCTGGTATGAATATCTATCAATACTAGTTACATATAGTATAGCAACGAGAAATGGAAAATGCAAACATAAGTTCGAATAAAGTGTTGACAAAAACGTATGTTCGGTTTTATATTAAGAATATACATATGCGAACAAACATTCGGAAAGAGGTAAGGGATATGAATTGGCTAAAAAAGAATAGTTATATTAAAGTACTTCTAACAGCATTTTTACTTATAGCAGGATACGTACTAATTACTGATGATGGTGAGACAACATATAAACAAATTGAAGTACAACATGGCGATAGTTTATGGTCATTAGCAGAGAAGTACCGTGGCAGTACGCCAACCCATGAATGGATCAAAACTGTACAAATTGAAAACAATTTAGATGGAGAAATCATTGTAGCAGGTCGTGAGTTAACAATTCCTCTAGAAGCTGCTGTTATAATGGCACAGGATTTTGAGCAAGATGAAACAGAAGTAAAGGTAGCGACGAATAACCAATGATGAACAAAAAAAGAACTGCAGTAATATATGCAAGAGTAAGCACAGAAAAAAATTCACAAGAAACTTCATTAACCCGTCAACTAGATGAACTACAAAAATATGCAGGGCAAATGGGCTATGCTGAACTTGCTTCGTTTCAAGATCAGCATAGTGGTTATGAAGTTGACCGTGATGGACTACTTGAAATGATGGATTATATTAAAGAACATAAAGTTGAGGCATTGTTTATACAGGATGAAACACGCTTAGGGCGTGGACATGCTCGAATGGCTGTTATACATTTGCTACAAAAATATGAAACTACCATTTATTCATTAAATGATGTTGGACCTATTTCATTAAATGAAATGGATACTATGTTACTTGAGATTTTAGCAATTGTTGAAGAATATCAAAGAAAGATTCATAATGCAAAAATCCGTCGTGGCATGCGACGTGCTGTAGAAAATGGCTATAAGCCAGAACTAAACTTAAAAGATCGAGGAAATCATGAAGGACGAGAACGAATCGAAGTTCCAATAGAAGAAATCGTTAATCTACGTAACAAAGGACTTACTTTCAATGAGATCGCCTCAACCTTACGTGGCGTAGGGTTCCAAGTAAGTAAAGCAACCGTGCATCGAAGATATCAGGAATATATGGATGGAAATGAGGAATCAAGCCCTGTTCCAAATTTCCGAAAATAAAATAATTTTGCACACTATATCAATCAAACAGAGTTAGTTCATCGAGAACTAGCTCTTTTAATTTAATTCAACAAGAATCTTACAAATTTGTAAAATATCTTATTGCTTAGCATTCCAACTGAATGGATCATATATTTTTTTAAGTACTTTCACTTGCACTTCGACTCTTTTTCTCATACCTTTTAAGTATTGGTATTTAGAAAGGTTGGAACAAAGATGTTATCAAAAGAAAAAATTGCAAGAATTAACGAACTTTCAAAGAAAAAAAAACAGGGAACACTGACAGAAGCAGAAGCGAAAGAGCAAACAGCACTTCGTAAAGAATATTTAGATACTTTCCGTAATTCATTCCGCGACACGATTACAAACGTTCAAGTTCTTGATGAGAATGGGAATGATGTAACCCCTGAAAAAGTGAAACAAGTAAAACGTAATCGATTAAATTAACTAGAATGATATAACACATTAGTAAAATGTATGTCATATTTCCGAATTTGTCATAGAACAGGATTGTTTTATTACACAATTTTGTCTAAACTGTATTAGAAGAAAAAGACACAAGAGAGGAAGTCTAGCAATGACAACAAATGCGGATTTACAAGCAATTAATGCAATCCGAACTTTATCAATTGATGCAATTGAGAAAGCGAACTCAGGACACCCTGGATTACCAATGGGTGCTGCGCCAATGGCATATACTTTATGGACTAGACAGTTAAAACATAACCCACAAAATCCAAAATGGTTTAATCGCGATCGTTTCGTTTTATCAGCAGGACACGGATCGATGTTATTATATAGCTTACTCCATTTAGGTGGTTACGGACTTGATATGGAGGAAATTAAAAATTTCCGCCAATGGGGTTCAAAAACGCCAGGTCACCCAGAGTATGGACATACTGTTGGGGTAGAAGCAACGACTGGGCCACTTGGACAAGGTATTGCGATGTCAGTTGGTATGGCTATGGCAGAACGTCATTTAGCTGCAACTTACAACAAACCTGGCCATGAAATCGTAGACCACTACACATACGCATTATGTGGTGATGGAGATTTAATGGAAGGTGTTGCAGCAGAGGCAATTTCTTTAGCTGGCCACCTAAAATTAGAAAAATTAATCGTACTTTACGATTCAAATGATATTTCTTTAGACGGAGATTTAGCAAAATCATTCTCTGAAAATGTTCAAAAACGTTTTGAATCTTATGGTTGGAACTATATTCATGTTGCAGATGGTACTGATATTGATTCTATCAACGCTGCTATCGAGCAAGCAAAACAATCATCAGACAAGCCAACACTAATCGAAATTAAAACTGTAATTGGTTTTGGTTCGCCAAATAAATCAGGTAAAGCTGATGCTCACGGTGCTCCTCTTGGTGCAGATGAAGTAACATTAACTAAAACTGCTTACGATTGGGGTCATGAGCCATTCCAAATTCCGCAAGAAGTATATGATACATTCAATGCGGCTGCAGAACAACAAGGTGCACAACCTGAAGCTGAATGGAATGCTAAATTTGAAAGCTACAAAGCAGAATTCCCAGAATTAGCTGAACAATTCGCTAATGCAATGAATAACGAATTACCTGCTGATTTCGATGCAGAAGTTCCTGTTTATGAAGCTGGTAAATCTGTTGCAACACGTTCATCTTCTGGAGATGTAATTAACGCATTAGCTAAAAAAGTACCTTCATTCTTTGGTGGTAGTGCAGACCTTGCTGGTTCAAACAAAACAACGATCAAAGGCGGCGGCGACTTCTTTGCTGAAACTCCAGAAGGTCGTAACATTTGGTTTGGTGTTCGTGAATTCGCAATGGGTGCAGCATTAAACGGTATGGCATTACATGGAGGCTTAAACGTATTCGGTGGTACATTCTTTGTATTCTCTGACTACGTTCGTCCAGCGGTTCGTTTATCTGCATTAATGGGATTACCTGTAACATACGTGTTCACTCATGATTCAATTGCAGTAGGAGAAGACGGTCCGACACATGAACCAGTAGAACATTTAGCTGCATTCCGTGCAATGCCTAACTTATCAGTTATTCGCCCTGCAGATGCAAATGAAAGTGCTGAAGCTTGGAAATTAGCGATTTCATCAAAATCAACACCAACTTTATTAGTACTTTCACGTCAAAACTTGCCGGTGTTAGCAAAATCAGCTGAGCTTGCAAAAGACGGTGTTGCAAAAGGTGCTTATGTCGTATCACCAGCTACAAAAGCTACGCCAGATGCAATCCTTCTTGCTACTGGTTCAGAAGTTTCATTAGCTGTTGAAGCACAAAAAGCTTTATTAGCGGACGGAATTGATGCTTCAGTAGTTTCAATGCCTTCAATGGATCGCTTTGAACAACAAACTGCTGAATACAAAGAATCTGTATTACCAAAAGCTGTTACAAAACGTTTAGCGATTGAAATGGGTGCATCATTTGGTTGGCATAAATATGTTGGCTTCGAAGGTGATGTTCTTGCAATCGACCAATTCGGTGCAAGTGCTCCTGGGGAAATCGTCATGGAAAAATACGGTTTCACTGTTGACAACGTAGTAGCAAAAGTAAAATCTCTATAAAATAAAATCATCTCATAAGTCGATTTGTTACAAGTTTTGTGACAAATCGACTTTTTTCTTTTCATTTAAGTGTAGTTAAAACTATCTATTTGAAAAAGTCTTAAAAACTTTCAAAAGAATCAGAAATCATGTAAAATATTCCTTATCTACTAAATTTTCAAAATATTTAACTAGTTGAGGCACAAGGGATGGGATGACGACATGAGACTAACTATTGCAAAAAAATTATGGCTAGGCTTTAGTACATTAAACGTTCTACTATTAATAACTGGGGTAATCTCTGTTTTTTCTTTTTTTTCATTAACAGGAAAATATCAAACAATTGTTGATGTGAATATTGAAAAAATTAATATAGCGAACGAAATTGAAAAGTCGCAAATAAAAGCGGAAGCAAATTTATTGGCTTTTATTTCATTTAATAATGTAGAGGCAGTCGATCAAATACGCGGGTCTTTACAGAATGCGACAAATTCCTTTGAGAAATTTTCTAGTTTTCAAAATGATGAAGAAACTAGCAAAATATTAGAAAAAGTAAGTACAAACTTTAAGGTATATAACGAAACGAATAATAAAGTAATAGAAATGAAAGAAAGTGGTAAGCCTTTTACAAGTTCCTTGGCCCAATTAAAAACGCATAATACACAAATCGTTACTTATTTATCACAATTGGTTGAACTTCAACAAACAAATGTTGAAAAGGCAAAAGCCGAAATTAATACGTATCAGACGACTATATTGATAGTTATTAACGTTATAATCCTTGTCAGTATTGTACTTGGTATAGTAATCACAATAATTGTAAGTAGGAATATTTCGAACCCAATTAAAAAAGTAACCGACGGATTAGAACAAATTGCAAATGGTAATCTATTAGCTGAAACGATTCACATTAAAAATAAAGATGAAGTAGGTTTGATGGCACAAACGTATAATAAAATGCTGGTAGATTTAAAAAGCATTGTTGGAAAGGTAAGAGATTCCTCCTCACAGCTTGCAGCAAGTGCTGAGGAATTGTCTGCGAGTTCTGAACAAAGTCTGGCTTCCTCACAGATGGTTGCAACATCGACGGAACAACAGCTTACAACAAGTGATCGACAAGTAAAATTAATGACATCATCTGTTGATGCTATGCGTGATTTAAACACAGGGATGGACCAAATTTCACAAAGCAACGAAGAAATGCTACGGTCATCCGATCACGTGCACAAATTAGTATCAAAAGGTTCAATCGTTATTTCTGATGTTGTGAATCAGATGGAGACGATTCATCAAACATTTAATGATACAAATTCCATCATGCTTGAAATGGAAAAAAACTCAAACGAAATTCAAACGATTACAGCACTCATCACAAATATTTCAGATCAGACAAATTTACTTGCACTTAATGCTGCAATTGAAGCAGCGCGAGCTGGTGAGTATGGAAAAGGTTTTGCTGTAGTTGCCGATGAAGTTCGAAAACTTGCTGAGCAATCGAAAAAATCGGCTGACGAAATTCAAAAAATGGTTGATCAAATACAAAAAGCAAGTGGAGCAGCCGTACATGCCATTACAGATGGCGGGGTAAAAGTGAACGAGGGAATCTCAAAAACTAACGAATCATTGCATGTATTTAAAGAAATCGAAATAAGTGTAGAAGATGTCATTGGAAAAGTAGAATCTGTTTCTGCTGCCATTGAAGAAATTCATGCAATTGCAGACTCCGTAACAGAAAGCGTAATGAAAGTAGAGTCTCTAGCAAAGGATGCTGCTGCTTTCTCTAATGATTCTAGCGCTGCAACAGAAGAACAGCTTGCAGTCAACCAGGAAATCTCATCAAGTGCGCACTCACTCGCTGAGCTAGCTGAAAAGCTTCAGCAGGAAGTTCGTAAATTTAAAATATAATCAAAATCTAGCCTACAGAGTTTGTTGTAGGCTTTTTTTAACTTCATTCAGTAAGAGTTAATACTTTCATAAATAGAGAGTTAATTGGAAAGGATTAGCACTCCGTGGTAGTGTAAGCCTAGACTGAATGAAGTTAAAGCCTCCGGCGGATGCCACAGATTTTTAAAGGTTTAATAATTGAACTCAGACTAAGAGCGCCACGTCCTGTGGCAACGTCTGAGTGACCAACATCCTGCTCCTGCGGTGCCGTAGCTCCTCGTCGCAAAATGGATTTTGTTGGCATAAGCTCGATAAAATTTGGGCACAAATTCGCCTTGGCGAATTTGATTATGAAACTATTCACCTATCTACTTGCTATTTTTACTGAAAATTTTTAATATTATAATAACTGAGGAGAGTGGTGTGTGTATGAAGTTTTCGATTCGTAAAAAACTATGGATTGGGTTTGGATTCGTCTTATTTTTACTATTAGCTATAAGTATCGTATCGTTA
Source organism: Ureibacillus manganicus DSM 26584 (assembly GCF_000772945.1). Lineage (GTDB taxonomy): Bacteria > Bacillota > Bacilli > Bacillales_A > Planococcaceae > Ureibacillus > Ureibacillus manganicus. The sequence goes on along the minus strand of NZ_JPVN01000005.1, from coordinate 184,827 downwards.
TTTACAATTAATGATCTTACCAATCGATATCAAAATATACTAGATATTGAGGTAGAAAAGATTAATCTAGGAAAAGAAATAGAGATATTACAAAATGAGGCGGAAGTCTCAGTCTTTGAATATATTACATTAGAAAATCCGAGATCCATTGTAGATATTAAAAATGCGCAAAATGATGGGTTTTTAGCAATTGCCACACTGAAAGCATTAACAAAAGACAAAAGCATTGCAGATATTATCATTGCTCTGGAATCCTCGACAAGTTGGTTTTATAAATCTGCCGATCAAATTATTTCCCTTAAGTCAAGTGGCAGAGATCTAAGTGATGCATTAAATACAATGAAAGAAAATAATGATACGATTACTTCACAAATTAGTCAGTTAATAGATTTAGAAAATCAAAATATACAACAAGTGAAAGCTGATATAAATTCATATCAGGCGAGGTCGTTTATTCTCGTATTAATCATTACAATGATTTGCATTATTTTAGGCCTTGGTATTGCTACAGCAATGGGCATTTATATTACGAACCCAATAAGAAAAGTGACATCTGGACTTGAAGAAATTGCGAAAGGGAACTTATCGATTGAAGAACTTCATATTAAAAGTCGTGATGAAGTGGGGATCATGGCTCAAACGTACAACAAAATGCTCGCAGATTTACGTCAGATTGTCCAAAGAGTTCGTGATTCTTCTGCCCACCTAACAACGAGTGCAGAAACATTATCCGCTACCTCTCAAGAAACTTTAGCTTCATCACAAATGGTTGCAACGACTACGGAAAAACAATTAACTACGAGTGAACAACAAGTACACTTAATGCAAACATCTGTCGATCAGTTGGAAAGTCTTGATTCTAGTGTAAGTCAAATCGCAAAGAGTAATGAGGAAATGATTCACTCAACGGAATCAGTTCACAAATACGTAGTGAAAGGTTCTGAAGTAGTTACAGAAGTTGTGATGCAAATGGATTTGATTCACCAAACGTTTAATGAGACGACTGAAATGATAAAAAATATGGAAACAAAATCTAGTGCCATACACCATATTACTTCCTTAATAACAGATATTTCAGAACAAACAAATTTACTAGCATTAAATGCAGCGATTGAGGCAGCACGTGCTGGAGACTACGGAAAAGGTTTTGCAGTTGTTGCTAATGAGGTAAAGAAACTAGCAGAGCAGTCCAAAAATTCAGCAAAACAAATTAATGAAATGGTAAAACAAATTCAATTGGCAAGTATGGAAGCAGTTCAATCTGTAACAAATGGTGGATCCAAAGTGAATGAAGGAATCAACAAAACGCAAGAATCCTTACAAGTATTTACTAACGTTAAAGATAGTGTTAATGACGTCATTATTAAAGCAGAAACAGTTACAAATGCTATTAGAGAAATTAAACAGCTGACTAATTCAGTAAAAGAAAGTATTATACGAGTACAAGCCTATGCGAAGGATGTCGCTTCACTTTCCAATGAAACGAGTGCTGCAACCGAGCAGCATCTGCAAGCAAATGAAGAGATTGCATTCAATTCTCAATCATTAACGAAGTTAGCTGAAACACTACAAATAGAGGTTAGGCATTTTAATTTATAAAAAAATAGACGGATGCAGGGGGTGTGCATCCGTTTTTTGTGGTTATTTATGGGAATCTAGCTTGCCAATTTTTTACGTTGTATCAGTAATGTGGCTTCTCGAGGACAGAAAAACTGAAAATAACGGAAATTCGTTCTCGAAACCCACTTTCGAGAACAAAAAAACTAAAATTTTCGTAAACTTGTCCTCGAAACCGCATCTCGAGGACAAAAAGACTGAAACTATAAGAAAAGTGTCTTCGAGACGCGTCTCGAGGACAAAAAATCCAGTAATTACATAAACTTGTCCTCGAAACCGCGTCTCGAGGACAAAAAAGCCAGAAATTACATAAACTTGTCCTCGAAACCACGTCTCGAGGACAAAAAAGCCAAAAATTACATATACTTGTCCTCGAAACCTCATCTCGAGGACAAAAAACAGAAAATATCGGAAAATTTGTCCCCGAAGCCGCTTCATAAATTCAATTTGATCAATTACATCGATTATATTTTATTTATTTTTTCACCAATCCATTGTGAAACGCATACACAACTGCTTGGGTACGATCTTGAACATCTAGCTTCGCTAAAATGTTACTTACATGTGTTTTAACAGTTTTTAAAGCAATAAATAATTCATCTGCGATTTCTTGATTCGTTTTGCCTTGTGCTACAAGAAGTAGGACTTCCATTTCGCGATCCGTTAATTGTTCATGTAAAGCAACTGTTGTATTGGAGCGCATTCTTTGCATCATCTTCGTCGTAACCTCAGGCTCTAAAACGGATTCACCGCTCATCGTCTTTCGTATTGCATCAGCAATTTGCTTCGCATTAGACGTTTTCAAGATATAGCTAACTGCACCTGCTTCAAGGGCAGGGTATACTTTATCATCATCTAGGAAACTGGTGACCATCATAATCTTGGCATCTGGCCATTGTTTCAAAATCTCAGCAGTTGCTTCGGCACCGGTCATGACAGGCATTACATTATCCATTAAAATTAAATCTGGACGCAAGCTCAATGCCAATTCCACAGCTTCTTTGCCGTTTTCTGCTTCACCGACAACTGTCATATCAGGTTGCGCTGATAGATAAGCAGAAACCCCAATCCGCACCATTTCATGATCATCCACAATCAACACATTAATCATTTTCCCACCCCAATCTAAAAAATATTACATAGAATCACTTTCAGAAGCATCTTCTAGTTTCAAAGGTTCAGCCGTTATAGTACGATTCTTTAATGGTACCTTCACTTCCACAATCGTCCCTTCGTCAGGAACAGATACAATCTTATAGGTACATCCAATTTCAACTGCGCGTTCAGCAATATTTTTCAACCCATAAGAAGTCGTTTTACTATCATCCTCAACATTAAAACCACGACCATTATCTTGAATACGTAAAATTGCGATATTTTCGCGTGCGATTAGTAACAATTCAACCTCTGTTGCTTTTGAATGGCGTAATGTATTTGATAATGCTTCTTGTGCAATGCGGAATAAATGATCTTCCTCTGCCTTTGAAAGTACAATTTCTTCAATGTTATAGTCTATTACAAAATTAACCTTCTGTTTTAATTCAATCACAAGCCCTGTTAAACCTTCTGCAAGTGTATTGTTGCGAAGTGCAATAGGGCGTAAATGAAGAAGTAACGCTCTCATCTCAAGTTGTGCTTGTTGAACGATTTTCTCCACTTGCTGGAGTGTCTTTTGAGATTTTTCATCGCCTTGGCCTTGTTCGGTTAATGCCGATAGTAACATTGATGCGGCAAATAATTGTTGTGAAACAGAATCGTGAAGTTCGCGAGCTAAACGTTGTCTTTCTTGAACAATTCGTTCTTGAATAATGACATCGTTTGAGTCCACTCTTTCATTTGTTAGCTTTTGTAAGCTGTTGCGCTGGGTTTCGATAAGTTCACTTGTTTGAAGTAATGCTTTTCTTAAAGCTCTTGGAATATTTCGCTTCTTTTCCAATGAGAACTCTGGGTCAACTAACTGTTTCACATATTTGATTGCCAAAGTTTCTCTTGTCTTTGAGGCAATCGCCATCCAAATGCTGATCACACAACTTATAACAAAAATCGCAATAACGAAATAGGCAACGATCGGCATGTTCTCATAGCGATCTTCCCAAAGTGGTCGGAATGTTTCTTCGACAGGTTCACCAAGGAGGATAAAAAAGAACATAAACATCATCGTGCTCAGTAGCATAAACATTGTAAAAGTACGAATGACAAATGCAATCATTGTCTGACCACCTCCACATCACCTAACCAGGTTGCAACGTGGATGACGAGTTTTCGTTTTGCTCCATCGGCTTCACCATCAGTAATAAGTAGATTTTCATTCATTAATCGTTTCGATGGTTTCCCGGGGAGTTTGACCTCACCTAAAATCGTCGAATATTGTAATCGGAACGGAATATCGTAAGGAACAACGACTGTCACTTTCCCAATGGATTGACGAATCGTAATAACCGATGTCCCTACAGGCAATATCGTTTGTGTCGTATCAATCGTAATGTTACCGAGAAACCGCTGAATATGAACGTCTTGCCATTTGTATGCTTCTAGTGGGGGAGATATTGACCCAATCAAATCATTTTTATGTATTGCGCCTTTTTCAAAAGCTGCTCCATCTACAATAATGTCATCCTGTGGTTTTTTATATTGCTTATAGAGCATGTAAATTAGGGTAGCGATGACAAATAATCGCAAAGAAGTTACGTTTAAAACCGCTAAAAAGGCAAAGAAACAGCCAACCCAAAACATAATTTTATTACGCTTTTTAAAACTAAAATAGAGTAAAAATCCACTAATGATAAGAAGGAAGGCACCACCGTTATTAAAAACAGTTAGCTCAGCAAATACAATTAAAAGTAAAATAATGAGTCCAGTTGTCAGTTGGTCGGTTGTAAATTTGTTCATATCAGGTACCTCCTTTATATCATGTGAGTGCGTTAACGTAAGAAGAGAGAAAGCGTAAAAGCTGCTTTCTCCTTAATATTCTTACTAATTATACCATTACATTGCTTGTTCGTTAGAAGTTTCTACTTGTAATGTAGGTGTCGAAACTGCTTTATTTTTTTCTAGTTGTGCCAAACGTGTTTCTAGCATTGTTACTTCATATTTTTTATCAATTTTAGTTGATAGATGGTCAATATAAGCTGAAATGTCTTCAAAACTTACATCATTTTTAGATTCAATGACATGATCCATTTTGTGATGTGCACGGACTACATTTTCTTTCCCCATCAACTGCAATTGACGAACTTTCATATCTTTAATTTTATGTTTCATTGTTTCATATTTGCTTTCAAGCTCGAAAACTTGAACTTTCGCAGTCTCTAGACTAGTAATTAAAGTTTCTTTGCGCACTTTGTAAACTGCAACTTCTTGCTCAGCAAAAGCAATTAAATCTGCTTCATTTGATTCTAATGCAAGCACTAGTTGGGCAGAACGTTTTTCCAACATAGTTGCTGTTTCTTTTAATTCGCGATCGAGTTTGTCTTTTAATTCCACTTGTCTTTGAAGAAGTTTACCTGTTTGTTCTGTTTGTTTTTCTGCTTCACGAATGTATTGGTTTAGCATGGCGATTGGGTTTTTATTTTCTTTTTTGTCAAACAACTCGTGTAAATCCGCTTGAATTTGGTACTTAAATCTTGTTAATAAACTTGTCATTTTTTTATTCTCTCCTCGTAGTTAAAGTTGTAGTAGGGGAGGGGATTCCACCCCTACTGTTATTTAGTTAAGTTTGACCATTCTCTTTCAAAGTTTGTAAATGGATCGTCTTTTTTAGTTGTTTTTGGGAAGTCAACTTTTACATCTTCGTCTTTCCATTTTTTATAAAGTACATATAGAACGACGATTGCGACAATTCCGATAACCGCTGGAATATTCGAGATAGCAGATAGTACACCGATAATTCCTAAGATAATCCACATAACTTTTGAAAAAGTTGTCTTACTTTTTACATAGAAGTGCATTGCAAGGAAGATTAATAGCGCTGAAAACGCAAGACCAATAATTGGACCAACCATCGCAATTGCAATGATGAAAGTAATTCCTCCGGCAATTAATAATAATAGTTTTTTCATTTTCGTTAACTCCTTTCGTTGATACCTTTATGTTACCTTCCTCACGATTTTTCTAAAACGGACTGTAAATGGATTTTCAACTAGGTCTTGAGACTGAGTCGAACTAGGAATACAGTGCTATTTATGAGTTTCTCCCGGTATAACCGTCCGTAAAACTCCTCCTGAAAAAGATAGGGGGGAGTTAACGGACGCTAATACCCCGATTGGTTCAACTAACCATCAGCGGAGTGAAAAGATCCTCCACTGATGGAAGTTTCACTGTATCCGGTATTTTGACAAAAATAGAACTGAACTCATGACAGTATGTGACAAAATATTCAGAATAGTTTATGTATAATAGCAATTAAGGAAAGGAGGACAAATCCATATGAGAATTTATTCAATTTTTAATATAAGAAAAGAATATCAGTCATTTATTTTTGGTAGAGAACGCATGCTTTTAGAAATGGTACGTACAACAGATGAAGTAAAAGAGTCCTCTGTAAGCAGGCAACTCAGTTTTATATGCGAGCCGTTAGAGGAATCGAGTGTGAAAGGCCATATCCTTGAACATTTACAAGATCGATTCCCAAATACGTCATTTACAGGTGAAGTACTGAAAATCGAACATCAACTAAAAGGTGAAATAAAAATAAAACTGCGTAAATATTATATCGAAGCTGTATGTGAAGGCTCACGTATGCTCGATTTAGACCTGTTTCAATCTCTAGGACAGATTAATGATTCGTTCTTAGCATTTAATAAAGAAGAATCAGAATGTGGCTGGTTGAAGCCGATTAAGCATTTAACCTACTAGAGGAGTGATTACCTTTCTAATAGATAGCGAGACAAAATTAAATAGAAAAAAATCCCTACCTCACAATTTGGGGTAGGGATAATTATTTATGTGTATTTCAGGGGGTACACAATGTTAACGAATTCGAGTTATTCGTTAACCGCTAATAATTTTTTGTGAGTTTCTTTCATTTGTGAAGTTAACTCTTCAATTTTAGTGAATGTTTCATCACGCTCATGTTTTTGTTGGTCAAGTACGTTTTTAACTGTAGCTTCCCAATTCAATTGAGAAGTTGTGATAAGTTCGAAAATTGTGTTGCTAGGCTTCCAAGCTAAATGTTGAGCTTTGTCAGTAATTTCTTGAACACTTTCAATCCAGTTTGATACTTGATCCATTTGGCCATTTTTGTTTAATTCATTAAAAGTGCTTTGTAATTTCTCTTGGTACTCTTTTGAAGCCTTTTTAGATTCGTTTTCAATTGTTTGTAACGTAGAAACAGTTGAATCAAGTAATTCTTTTTGATAGTTAAAAGCTTGTAAAGTTTTGTTTTCAATATCATCTTGAAGCTGTTGGAATGATTTTAGACTGTTAAACCAACCATCCCATAAAAAATCGACGTTTTTTGCAAGTTGTTCATTTGCCATAATCTTTGTAATCCTCCTTTAATTTTAAAAACAGTTTCACAATTTATAATGAATGCAATAATTTGCATAACATCCTAATTAATCGTTTTCGGTTGATTGTGAGCTCGCAGATGCTTTTGCTGTCGATTGAGTAGTCTTTGGAGTTTTAGGCTTAGTTGTGCGTTTAGTTGTAGTTTTTTTAGCAGCTGGTTTAGTAGCGGTAGTATTTGTAACTACCGTTTTTTGTTGTTTTTCAATTGTTGTTTTTTCATTAGCTACAGTAATTTCTGTCAAAGCGTCATTGTTTTCAGTTTTGTTCACAGAATCTACATTTGGTTTCGATTCTTTTTCAACGGTTTCAGTCGTATCTTTAACAGGCTTACTTTTCGTAGGTGTAGTGGAGAAATTAAAGTTGAATGGATTATATAAGTTGAAAAAAGAATTTAACATTTTTTGATATTCACTTAATGATCCTGCCCACATATCTAGATACTGTTCTCCAGCTTCTGTTAAAGAATAGATGCGTTTTGCAGGACCACCAGAAGTTGTATCCCAAACAGATGTTACGAGTGAATCTTTTTCAAGTTGTCTTAAAGTACGATAGAAATTTCCATGATCTAAAGAATTAATTCCAAATTTCGTAAGTTTTTCAATCAATTCATAACCATGCGCATTCCAGTCACGTAGATGTAAAAGCATAATTGGAATGAGGAAATTCTTTGGTGCACCTAATGTAGGACTATTTTTTTTCGATTGATTTGATTCCATCATATGTCACCTACTTTCTGAATAATATTAAAAAGACTATATATGTAATTTACACCTAAAGGAAATAGTTGTCAATTAAGGAAATGTAAATTATGTTGTAAATTGTGTAAATTGTGTAAAAATATCAACAATTTTGAATATTCCGCGTTTTGAGTCAGGAAATATGGTAGGATAATTTTGTTAAGTAAACAATATACATTTGAGGAGATGAATACCAGTGACGCAATCAAATTCTTTTGATGCTTTTAATCTTTTTAAAGAAATGTATAACAAAACAGAAAGTGCTTGGCGTGAAGTGATTCAAGAAACTTTAGAAAAACCCTCTTTTTCTGAAAGTTTAGGGAATGTTCAAACGTCCTATTTACAGTATCAGGAACTAGTAAACAAAATGACAGAAAACTTTTTAAAACAAGCAAATGTTCCATCCAAAGAAACGATTGCAGATTTAGCATCATTAGTTATCAATGTTGAATCGAAGGTTGATAGTTTAGAAGAATTTTTAGAGGAACAAACTATTAATGCTGAAATTGATCAATTATCTAAAAAAATAACAAAATTAGAGAAAAAAATGGATACAATTATCGATCTTTTAAATAAAAATGCTGAGCTTTTGCAAGTGAATAATTCTGAAGTAGTTTCCAAGTAATCTTGTCTAAAATTTATTTCTTATAAAAATAAAGAATTTTAATTTTCTAAGGAGTGTATGGAACATGACGACAGTATTAGAAATTCAACAAGCAAATCCATTAAAACCACTTTTAGGGAAGGTTGCAATCGTTACAGGTGCTTCCCGTGGAATCGGCGCTGAAATCGCTCGTGTACTAGCAGATGCAGGTGCTTCTGTAGTTGCGACACACCAACATGGTTCAAAAACTATTAATGAAGTCGTACAACAAATTGAAGAAAAAGGCGGAATCGTTCACGCTATGTCTTCAAATGTTGTAAACGAAGAAGATTGTGAAAATTTAGTGAATGAAACAATCGAAAAGTTCGGTAAAATCGACATTCTAGTTAATAATGCAGGTATTACGAAAGACCGTTCATTTAGAAAAATGACAAAAGAAGATTGGGATGCTGTGATCGATGTAAATTTAAACGGCATTTTCAATACGACTAAGGCAGTTTATGATCACATGCTAGGTCAAAAATTTGGTCGTATTATTAATATTTCATCGGTTGTTGGGTTAGCTGGTAATTTCGGTCAAGCAAACTACGCTGCAACGAAAGCAGGAATTCTTGGCTTCACAAAAACGTTAGCAATCGAATCGGCTAGCAAAGGAATTACAGTTAATGCAGTTTGCCCAGGTTTTATCGGCACTGAAATGGTAGCTGCTATGCCAGAAGATGTATTAGCTGGTGTTGTGGCAAGAGTACCAGTTGGTCGACTTGGAGAGCCACGAGAAGTTGCAGAAACAGTTTTATTCTTACTACAACAAAGCTATATTACAGGTCAGGCTATTAGTGTTAATGGCGGATTATATATGTAGGTTTTTGCTCATTGTTCTTTTAGATTTTCAATTCAATTTTAGGAGGGATAGTGTGATTAATTTAGATACGAAGCCTTTAGAACGAATTATCGAAAATTTACCCAAAGATCCAAGCATGGAACGTATGAAAAAAGTTGCGAATGTTCTATTTGTTGAGCCAGAACCAAAAGTAGGTCAAACACCGAAAGAAGTTATATGGACAAAAAATAAAGCAAAATTATATCGTTTCCAACCAAATATGGAAAAGACTAATAAAGTCCCAATTTTAATGATCTATGCACTTATTAACAAACCTTATATTTTAGACTTATACCCAGGGAATAGTTTAATAGAATATTTGACAAATAAGGGCCATGACGTTTATTTGCTAGATTGGGGCGAGGCAGGATATGAAGATCGTCACAAGAAACTTGAAGACTATATTTTAGACTACATTCCACGTGCTGCGAAAAAAGTGTTAAAACATTCCGGTGCAAAAGAAATTTCAATGTTTGGTTATTGCATGGGCGGAACAATGACAGCCATTTTCACAGCTCTTTATAACAAAGTATTACCTATTCGTAACTTACTTTTGTTAACAACACCAATTGATTTTAGTGATGCGGGGATGTACACAAATTGGTTAGACAAACGTTACTTCAAATTAGATAATCTTGTTGATACACTTGGGAACATTCCATTTGAGATGATAGACTTCGGAAACAAATTACTTAGCCCACTTGCTACAACACTTGGTGCATATGTAACGTTAGCAGATAAAATTGACAATGAAGATTCTGTTTTAACTTGGAAGTTAATGCAACATTGGTTAAACGATGGTGTTCCTTTCCCAGGTGAATCTTACCGTCAATGGATTCGTGATTTTTACCAAGAAAATAAGCTGGTTAATGATGAATTAGTTGTTCGCGGTCAAAAGGTATTATTATCAGACATAACGGCAAATTTATTTACAATTGCTGCTACACACGATAATATCGTTTCACCGTCACAAACTACTCCACTAATGGATAAGGTATCTAGTAAAGATAAAACGTTAGAGATTGTACAAGCAGGGCATGTTTCGGTTGTTACAGGACGAAAAGCAGTTGCTGAAAGATTCCCTCTAATCGAAAACTGGATTACTGAACACTCAAAGTAAGTATCTGTATATAAGATTGGATAATTTGGTGCATACTATTTTATAGGGTTCTTTTCTTAATACATGGAAAGAGGAGACTATCATTTAGATAGTTTCCTTTTTCTTTTAGAAACTCAATAAAAAAATATGGAAAAGCTAGTAACAATAAAATGAATAGTGTATAATCCTTTAATGGAGAGAATTTCTCGGTATATTTATTGTAGAGGAGATTGTCATAATGAATTTAGTGCTTGGAATTGTATTAATTATCGTTGCATTAATCGGGGGTACTGTTCTAGGATTTTTTCTAGCACGTCAATATATGATGAAATATTTAAAAGAAAACCCACCAATTAACGAGCAAATGATTCGCGTCATGATGGCACAAATGGGCCGTAAGCCATCTGAAAAACAAGTGCGTCAAATGATGCAACAAATGAATAAATTACAAGATAAATAATAGGAAAAGGTTATCCAAAATGATTCAATTTCATTTAGGATAACCTTTTTTTCTTAACTCTACCCGAACCAATAACTGAAGATGATAATCCCTTAGAATATAAAATTGTACTTTATCGATTATTGTTTTAGTGAAATATTGCGTTACTGTTAATGATTATTAAAATATCAATATAATGTCGAAAAATGTTATTTAGTTTGGTAAATTTGTATAGAGAGACATTAGTCTTTTATTAATTTTTATATATGTATTTTGATTCAAGTGAAAAATTTAGAAAAGGGAGAGAATGTGGTGAAAGAAGTAGTAATTGTGAGTGCTGTCCGAACAGCTATAGGATCTTTCCAAGGTACTCTAAAAGATGTATCAGCAGTAAAATTAGGTGCAATCGTTATTAAAGAAGCTTTAAGTCGTGCGAAATTATCTGCCTACCAAGTCGATGAAGTGATTATGGGAAATGTATTACAAGCTGGTTTAGGTCAAAACCCTACTCGCCAAGCAGCTATTCATGCTGGTTTACCTCATTCGATTCCATCTATGACTATAAACAAAGTTTGTGGCTCTGGTTTAAAATCGGTTCATCTAGCTGCACAAGCGATTGCTGTTGGAGAAGCGGATATTGTGGTTGCTGGTGGATTTGAAAATATGAGTCAAGCTCCATATCTATTAAAAAATGCGCGGGATGGTTACAAAATGGGTGACCAAAAAGTAGTAGATTCAATGATTAATGACGGTTTATGGTGTGCATTCAACGACTATCATATGGGAATAACTGCAGAAAACCTATGTGAACAATATAATATTTCACGTGAAGAACAAGATGAGTTTTCTGCACGTTCGCAAAGCAGAGCTGCTGAGGCACAACAAGCTGGGAAGTTTAAAGATGAAATTGTTCCTGTAGAGATTCCACAACGTAAAGGAGCGCCGATTATCTTTTCTGAAGATGAATATATTAGAGGCAATACGACAGTTGAAACACTTGCTAAATTACGCCCTGCATTTAAAAAAGATGGTTCTGTAACTGCTGGAAATGCTTCCGGAATTAATGACGGTGCAGCGGCTGTTGTTGTAATGTCGAAAGAAAAAGCAGAAGAACTTGGCATCCAACCATTAGCAACCATTGTTGCTAATGCAGCAGTTGGCGTAGATCCTTCAATTATGGGAATTGCACCAGCAACTGCTGTACGTAAAGTTCTTGAAAAAGGAAAGATAGCATTAGATGATATTGACTTAATCGAAGCAAACGAAGCATTTGCAGCACAATCGATCGCGGTTGATCGTGAATTACAATTTAACCACGAGAAACTAAACGTAAACGGTGGAGCAATTGCACTTGGACATCCAATTGGAGCAAGTGGTGCTCGAATTTTAGTAACACTTCTACACGAAATGCAAAAGCGCGATTCAAAAACAGGGCTTGCTACATTATGTATCGGTGGAGGCCAAGGCGTCGCTACCATTGTAAAACGATAGATAAATAAAAAAAAGGTGCTCTACGTCATGTTGGGAGCACCTTTTTTTTATGGATATTATGTTGATTAGGATTCAGCAGCAGACTGTTCTTTGACTTTATTCAATACGTATTGTTCTAAAAAATCTTTAACTGTTTGTTCGTATTCTACAGGATTCTCGTTGAAGGACTGGGCATGGGCACCTTTTTCGAATCGTTTGATCTCTTTAGGACCATTTTTTACTTCGTACATTTCATCTGACATTTCTGGTAAGATGAACTCATCCTGTAAGCTGTGTACAAAAAGGACCGGCGATTCGATATTCGCGACAGCTTCTTTTGGTGAAATGTCCCAAATTGAATAACCGTCACGTAATCGAAGGAAAATATTTGCTAAGTGCACTGGAAGTTTTGTGCGTAGAGCGGTTTGTTTTTTAATAACATGGGAAACTTGCTTTGAGAAATCTGAAAACGCACAATCGGCTATATAAAAATCTGCATTGTCTTCAATTGAGCCAGCGTAAAGTAGTGTCGTTGCTGCTCCCATGGATTCTCCATGAATACCTAAAATGGCATTATCCCCAATAATGGAACGAACCGTGTTCACGACAGCTTGTAAATCGAATTTTTCATAATGACCATAACTTGTCGTTTTTCCACCAGATTCACCATGTCTGCGGTGATCGAACACGAACGTGTTAAATCCTAGTCTTTCATACATCCTTACATACTTCATGGAATTCAGTTTGTTTTCGGTTATTCCGTGGCTAATAATTACAGTATTTTTCGTGTTAAGTGGTTGTAGAAATACACCTTTTACTTGATAACCATTTGGTGAATCAATTAGCATTTCTTCTTTTCGGCAATTGTTGTACCATTGTTCATCAAAACGTTGTGCTTTTATTTCACGGTCGTAAATAAATTGATCGTCCTTCTTTTTGATATACATTAATTTGTTTGTGACTAGGATACCAAAAGCAGTAGTTGCAGCAGATAGGGCAGTTGTAAAAATACTGGAGAATAAAAGAACCTTCCGTCGTTTCATAAAAACACCTCGATCTCCTAAATTTTGAAGATACCACATAAACATAAGTCTAAATTCATTGTAGCACGGGATTGTAAATACAGTATAAATTGATATTCGACTCGAAATGGAAGGGGAAATTTGTTAAAATCGCATTACGAGACAAAAATTACGCGCAAGATGCTTATTACTATTTTACGCAAAAAGCGCGTGATAGGTTCTCATTAATCTCGTCCAAAACGGTTTAATTAAAATAAAAAGTAGGTGTTTTTTATGGCTAAAAATAAAAAAGTACGTCCAAAAAATAATGTGAATGAAAATTCAACTTCAAAGCAAGAGTCACTTACACTACAAGATCAATTGAATGGTGATGTTCTGGCAAAATTAAAGCTTGCAAAGAAAAGCTTAATGGATGAAGCAGAGGCAAAAGAAGCTGAACGCCAAGCTCAGCTCGCGTTTGAACGAAAACAACGCGAAAAAAACATGAGCTTTGAAGAATTACTTGAGAAGTATGGGGATAGCGGATCGAAGTTTTAGTGAGGATGATTGTGTTTGAGTAAAGCTGGTGTATGTTAGCGTTTTTTCATGGACAAAACAATCAGAATACTTGTGAGAACTGTCCATGACACCGCTTCTCAAGGACAAAAAAATCAAGAATATCGAAAAATTGTCCTCGAAACCGCTTCTCGAGGACAAAAGCATCAAGAATATCGAAAACTTGTCCTCGAGAACGCTTCTCGAGGACAAAAACATCAAGAATATCGAAAACTTGTCCTCGAGACCGCTTCTCGAGGACAAAAACATCAAGAATACCGAAAAGTTGTCCTCGAGGCCGCTTCTCGAGGACAAAAACATCAAGAATATCGAAAAGTTGTCCTCGAGAACGCTTCTCGAGGACAAAAACATCAAGAATATCGAAAACTTGTCCTCGAGACCGCTTCTCGAGGACAAAAACATCAAGAATACCGAAAAGTTGTCCTCGAGGCCGCTTCTCGAGGACAAAAACATCAAGAATATCGAAAAGTTGTCCTCGAGAACGCTTCTCGAGGACAAAAACATCAAGAATATCGAAAACTTGTCCTCGAGACCGCTTCTCGAGGACAAAAACATCAAGAATACCGAAAAGTTGTCCTCGAGGCCGCTTCTCGAGGACAAAAACATCAAGAATATCGAAAACTTGTCCTCGAGACCGCTTCTCGAGGACAAAAGCATCAAGAATATCGAAAACTTGTCCTCGAGATCACTTCTCGAGGACAAAAAAATTAAGAATACCGAAATTTTGTCCAAACATACGTCTAACCAACCCTAAAACCCACACAAATCATAAAACTCTACTTAGCTTTACGCATCCCATACATAAAGAACAACAAAATAAACCAAATCGGTGTTAGCAGTAACGCAGGTCGCGTATCATCTGAAACAAACATAATCCCTAAAATCGCTACAAATAGGCAGAGTACAACATAGTTAATAAATGGTGTAAGTGGTGCTTTAAACGTCGACTTTCTATGTAAATCAGGACGTTTTTTCTTATAAACAATGTGAGAAATTAAAATTATACTCCACACCCAAATGAAACAAATTGCACTTATTGTTGTAACGATACTAAACGCAGAATCTGGTAAAGCATAGCTGAGTAATGCTCCAACTGATACAACAACAGAAGATACAAACAATGCATTTCCAGGGACGTGATTTTTATTTAACTTTGCATAAGATTTTGGCGCTAATTTTTGCTTACTTAAGTTGTACATCATGCGACTTGTGGAGAATAAACCACTATTCCCGGCAGATGCTGCAGAAGTTAAGACGACAAAGTTTATAATTCCAGCAGCAAGAGGGATTCCGACTAACGAGAATACTTGTACAAACGGACTACTAGCAGCACTTAATTCTGTCCAAGGATTTATACATAAAATTACAAACACTGCACCTACATAGAACAACAAAATACGAACAGGGATTTTGTTGATGGCAGAAGGAATATTCTTCCCTGGATTTGCCGTTTCCGCTGCAGATACCCCCACTAATTCAACTCCCACAAAAGAAAACACAACCATTTGGAAGGCAAATAAAAACCCTGCAACACCATTCGGGAAAAATCCACCGTGCTCCCATAGATTTGATACCGTTACATAGCCAGTATCTGTTTGGAAACCAATGACAATCATGACAATCCCAATAATAATAAGTGCGACAATCGTAATTACTTTAATAATCGCAAACCAAAACTCTAATTCTCCAAATAACTTCACCGTCAGTAAATTTAAGCCAAGTAAAATTACTAGACAGATAATAGCAGGGATCCATTGCGGGATATCAAACCAATATCGAACGTACACACCTACAGCGATTATGTCTGCCATTGCAGTCATAATCCAACAGAACCAATAAGTCCAACCTGTAACATAACCCGCCCAATCTCCCAAATAATCGGTCGCAAAGTCAATAAAAGATTGATAGCCCTTTTTCGATAATAACAATTCACCTAGAGCGCGCATTACAAAAAATACAGCTACTCCTATGATTAAATAGACGAGTAGAACAGAGGGGCCAGCCTTCTCAATTGCAGCTCCAGACCCTAAAAATAATCCTGTTCCAATCGTTCCACCAATGGCAATTAATTGAACATGCCGGTTTTTCAAATCTCGTTTTAATTCTTGCTGTGCCATCACATAAAGCCCCCAATAATTAATAAAATTTTCGTATAACACTTAGGGAAATCTCGGAATGGAGTTGTAAACGCAAACCGCAACAACTCTATTAAAAATAAAAAAGAGATAGCCGGATGAGCTATCTCTAGAAGTCTAAGAATAGAAAAAATAAAATGAAGAGAATAAAAAAATATTCCCATAAATTATTTTTTACTAGTTCCTGTCCTTTTGCCTGAGATTGTGAACCCTTCGGCGCCGCTAAATGCGGACTCTCCAGAAATTGCTCCAGCTATAGTGGTCCCATAGCCTTCAACGCATTTTATGTAGTTGTCTATAAACTTACTACCTTACAAAACTTCTAAAAAAAAGTTTAAACGAATAGTAACAGTTCTTGTCGAATTATACAAGACCCTTTAAAAAGTTAGAGTGCTAAGAAAGTAGAGAAACAATGTTTGTTTTAGAATGGTTCTCGTATAGAACAGTTAATTTTGTAATAAATAAGAATAGTCTAAATTATATTGAAACAACAAAAAAACTGACATAATATGTCAGTTTGTGAAGGTCTTTGTTTTCCTATCTTTCAATAAATATCTTATGAAAATCAAAAATTTACAGATTACCACAAACGTTATAGCACCGGCAGTATCTATGATGACATCCTGAAAAACTCCCGTGCGACCAGAAAGGAACGTTTGATGATATTCATCAAGACAAGCAAGGATGAACGTTGTCACAATCGCATAAATCACTGCAAACTTCAATTTGAATTTTCGATAAACCAAATAAAATATACTTGCTAACAGTCCATACCCGACAAAATGAAAACCTTTTCGTATTAAAAACTCTACAAAATGATAATAGCCACGTGTCTCAATAGAAATTGTATTTCCCCAGTAGTTCAGTTCAATGCCACTTAAAAAATTATAAAAAGGTTGATCTGCTAATATTGTTTTAAAGGAAGGAATGAGTGTTTGCTGTTCATAAGTAGTGTTTGAAAAGGTAACCAAGGTGATCAACCCAATCACTAATAGTAATATATATTTTTTCATCTGTGCTCTGTATATGTGTCTAACTTTAGAGTTGGATTAATATCCTTGATGTTTTTGATCTTTTGTGCGAGGTTGTAAGCTGCTATATTATCGAGAAGTTGCTTTTCATTTTTCGTTCCAATCACTGTTGAAGCAATGACGGGATGACTTAAATTATAGGCAATAGCTGCTGCATGAAGATCACCATACTGAGCCTCAATTTGTTGGAGTACATTAACCAATTCTTCTTTCGTATAACTCATGTAACCATTCGACTTTTCAATACGTGTTTTCCATTCATTTGTTAATAATCCTTTAGCGATGGAGCCTCGTGTTACAACAGATGCCCCCGACTTTTCAATCCCTTCAAACCATTCCTCAGCACGTCGATCTAACATACTATATTGCATCATGTTCGAGACGGCTGAACTATTTTTGAAAAAAGGCAAGAAGACATTTGGGCGAATGGATGATATGCCATATTCTCGTATAAGCCCATCTTTTTTCAATTTTTCAAAGGTAGCAATGATTTCATCCAAAGAGTCCTCAATTGTTCCACCATGCAACTGATAGATGTCAATGTAATCTGTCTTTAAACGACGTAAACTGTCCTTTAAGCCTTGTTCAATGTGGGTTGGAGACGCATCCCAATGCCAACCTTTTCCGTCCTCGTTCCACACATTTCCCACTTTTGTCGCAAGCACAACTTGATTGCGATAAGATTTCAACCATTTTCCAACAACTTCCTCATTCATCCCTCGATCGTACAAATCTGCGGTATCAAAGTAGTTTATGCCATGTTCAATCGCAAGCTCAATTATAGGTTTCGCTTCATTCATATTCGTTGGGAGCGACATACAACCTAAGCTAAGTTCTGAAATTTCAATCCCACTATTTCCAACTGTCCTTTTTTTCACAGTAAGAACCTCTTTTCTATCACTGTATTTCCATAATAATGGTACAATGAAACAAATCTTAACGACAAGTGAGGAAACTCAGTTATGAAGAAATTTGAAGAAAAAACAATCCATACAGAGCCAATATTTAAAGGGAAGGTGATTTCCTTAAAGGTAGATGATGTCACACTTCCTAATGGAAAGGTATCGAAAAGGGAAATTGTTAATCACCCTGGGGCTGTTGCAATTATCCCGATAACAGATGATGGGAAAGTTATTCTAGTTGAACAATATCGAAAAGCGTTAGAGAGGTCCATTATAGAAATTCCAGCAGGAAAATTAGAATTGGGGGAGGCCCCTGAACATACCGCTATAAGAGAATTAGAAGAAGAAACAGGTTTTGGCTGTCATGAGCTAACATATATTCAAACCTTCGCCACTTCACCAGGCTTTGCTGATGAAGTTATTCATCTTTATGTGGCAAAACAATTATACAAAATAGAAAATAAAGCAGAACTTGACGAAGATGAGTTCGTGTCCTTAATTGAAGTTACCCTTGAAGAAGCAGAGCAAATGGTAGTAGAACAAAAAATATATGATGCAAAAACGGCATTTGCAGTACTTTGGATAAAGCTAAACCAATAACAAATCCATTCAAATTTTAATCATATAAAATAAAGAGGAACACAGCTTGAAAATTGCTATTTTTTCTTAAAATTTAATCCTATTAAAATTGCATAATGATAGAGAACGGGCATAAGATGTATCAACGAAAGGAGAATGCTTATGTTTCGTTCTACTATACTTATACAATATGCGGTTATTTTAGCAATTAGTTTTGTGAGTGGCGTTGTTATATTTCAGGCGTTTGCATTGGACAAATCCATTCAATTAATCGAATTGATTGATTCTAGAGTAATAGATCCTTCTAATGTGTCATTTTGGCAATCAATTCTTCCTTTAGGTGTTTCCATTTTACTCGTCCTTCTCTTTGCAACACATCCGTATATTCCTTTTGTTGCCCAATTTGTAGTTGCAATACGAGCTACCTTCTTTGGATTTAGCTCAGTATTTTTACTAACGCAACAAGAGTCAATGATTGTATATAGCCTATGGTGGTTCCCATTCCAGCTCATCTATTGCATTTTGTTACTAATTCTGTGTTCGGTATATACTTCAAAGAAGGTTGGACCGAATCGAAGACATTTTTTTGCTCAAAATCTATTTTTTATACTTCTTGCAGTCTTTGCAGGAATATGTATTTTTGAGATTATAGTAATATCTTACATTTTCTAAACATTCTCTCCTTGTCATGACTTTTACTCATTTGGTATAATGAACGTGAGTTTAGGAGGGCGTCGTATGGAAAGCCGTATCGATCGAATAAAAAAACAATTACATAGTGCTGGCTATAAACTGACGCCACAGCGAGAAGCGACAGTTGCAGTGCTATTGGAACATGAAGAAGATCATCTAAGCGCTGAAGATGTATTTTTAAAAGTAAAAGATAAGGCACCTGAAATTGGGTTAGCCACTGTTTACCGCACATTAGAGTTATTAACGGAATTGAAAATTGTCGATAAAATTAATTTTGGTGACGGCGTTTCCCGTTACGACTTGCGACAAGAAGGAGCGAAGCATTTCCATCATCATTTAGTCTGTATTGAATGTGGTTCTGTTGATGAAATTCAAGAAGACCTATTAGATGATGTAGAGGCTATCGTTGAACGAAGATGGAATTTTATTATTAAAGATCACCGACTAACATTTCATGGAATTTGTTTCCGATGTAATGGAAATAAAGGAATTAAATAATAATTTCGTAGAGTACTGTATACTTACATGCAGTACTTTTTCTTTTGCTCTAATATAGTTAATCTCAACAAAAAACGATCCTTCGATAGGTTTGCTACTCGAAGGACCGTTAAAATTTAATCTATTTTTGTTTTATTTACTTCTCTTATATCTTCAATGTTTGCAATTTTTAACATGCCATCGACATATTCAAACGTATAACGTTTTTCACGTTCGTAATGCCATGTGCCATCTTCTTCTGAGTAAAATTCAAATGTTTCAAGGGTTTCGACAATTAAACTATTCGCAGAAAGTGGATAACTGTCTATAACTTCATTTGAAATAAAATCATAATAGTAAAAACCTAAGTCCTCGTGATCTACAACAAATGTCTCGTAATTATTTTGAAGTTGGCTACCGTCAATAAAATAATCTTCCACATAGCTAAAGTCTGCCATATTTACAGCGTATTGATAGTCCCATCTAAAACTATAGAACATATCTTCTGCTTCGTAACTGTAATAATCATAGAAATCTTGAATTTCATAAAGCTCCTGAATTTCAGCAAAGTAAATATGTGTGTCATATTCGGTTAAATAAAGGGTTTCTGATTGTATCGTTTCACCATTTTCGTTTGTTGCTTCTGCGTAAATTTCCACAGAACCATCTAAAGGCGCAGCGATGAACTCAATTTCATATGGTGTTTTACCAGTATCTTTCCCGTTAATAAATACTGTTGCATCATCGATATCAGAAGATAAATAGATGAAATTAGGACTTAAATCAATTTCATAAGTATATTTATTTTTACCAGTACCAGATATAATTACTTCTTCATTGATAGTTTCTTCAAAGTAATCATCTTTATAGTTCAGAGTATATTTATAAATTCCTGGTGCGAACGAACCAATTTTTGTTTCCTCTTTTGATATATTAACCGCTTTTTGTTCACCGATTTTTAGTGTGCTTTCAAAGTCAGGAAAATAATTATAGACCGAGAATTCAACAGGAATTACTTGAAATACTGTCTTTTTATAGAAAAATAAGAAGTCCTCTTGTTTTACTGACATGAGTCGATCATGATTTTCGTTATAGACAATACCTATAATAGCTCCATTTTTTACGTCTTGCACGGCCTCATCTAAATCATCAATAATCCAATCATTGTCCTCAACATATTGATAGAATGCTTTTGGCTCGACATATGTGCCATCAGGGAACACAAAGGAATTCGTGAACTGTTCTTCATCTCCATCCTTAAAGTATTGTGTAATTTTGTCTAATTGACCTTTTGGATCTAGCATGTTTTGGATGAAGAAATGTGCACCAATTGCTAATCCAATTAAAACTATGGCAGAAATAATTCCGATTTTCGCACCTAGACTTAGAGGCTTTTTTACTTTTTGTGGTTGGTCGTATTGTGTACGTTTTGCTTGGTCGTTTTGAAACGTTTGGTTATTCATTGGCACTTCTGTTAACGGTGCGCCGCATTCTAAGCAAAAACGACTAGGATTCACGGATACTCTACCACAGTTTGTACATATTTGTTGCGGTTGTTGGAATTCACCTTGTTGGAAAGGGATAGATTCTGGATGATTAGGCGAATGGCTTGGATGATTAGGTTCCATAGTTGGTTGTTCCATCGTATTGTTTAAATTGTTTGGAGGAACGGATTCTTGCTGTGAAGAATTATGTATATTGTTGCTAGGGGCGGGAAACATCGTTCCACAGTTGATACAAAATTTTTCGTGGTCTTTACTTTCAAAACCACAATTAGAACATTTTTTCATAGTTTACTCCTTTTGTAATATAGTTAACTAAAACTATAGTACCATGTTATTTGGAAAAAATTAATACCTCTTTTAGGTTGATAGAATTATGGATAACCCATTAGAATTAGAATGGAATAATAATATTGGAGGGAAATAGTATGATAGATTCAATTGAGCAAAGAGTCCCCGAACTTCAAGAGCTAAAACAACAACTTAATCTAGCGAAAGAACAAAGAATAAATTTAGTTATTAAGTTAGGTGAAATTACTCTAGGTCAATTAAGAATTGATGAGGTTGATATTTCATTACTTAAAAATATTTCGGATGAAATTATACATAAAGATGTGATCATATACCAAACTCAAAATGCAATTACAAAATTTGCTGCACAATTACATCACTGCCCGAATTGTCAGCAACAGGTGGAAGAAAGTGCAAAGTTTTGTGGGAATTGTGGGACGTTGAATCCTTATTTTATTGATCCAAATGCACAACAAGTTATTTGTAATACTTGTGAACAGTTAATAGAAGCACAACATATGTATTGCCCTTGCTGCGGTGTTATACAGGAGGGCAATTAATGAGGTGTATACATTGTAATAGGCAGCATCCGAGTCATTATGTGTATTGTCCCGAAACGTCAAAACGAATCGATTCATATGATGAAAATTATTTAACATATACTGCCAACGACTTTTGTTCAAATTGTGGAACGAAAAATGAGTTCAGCTATTCTTATTGTGTAAATTGTGGGCAATCTTATTTAGCAAAAGAACATAAGAAAAATACATTGAATCGTGTGGCAGAAGATACAATCCCAAACATGAAAATACATTCAAAGGTAAATATAAA
This sequence comes from Ureibacillus manganicus DSM 26584, assembly GCF_000772945.1. Taxonomy (GTDB): domain Bacteria; phylum Bacillota; class Bacilli; order Bacillales_A; family Planococcaceae; genus Ureibacillus; species Ureibacillus manganicus. The sequence goes on along the minus strand of NZ_JPVN01000005.1, from coordinate 162,455 downwards.
TACAGAACGGTTAAAATCTACTTCTATAGAAAACTTAAATTATATAAAAAAGAATAAATTAATAATGGTACCAATTTTCATAGCACTCATTATTATGATTATTAGTACATTCTGGATTAAGTCTACTGCACTTTCTGCATTAGGAGACGAATTTGGGTATTATGATGAAGAAACTATTGTCTTTGCAGCTTTATTAAAACCTGATGTAATAGAAGATAAAATATCAAGTCAGTTTGGTATAGATGTTGATGTCCCAAACTTCACCTCATTCCCCATTATGGCGGCTTTACTTCATAATGCAGATTTAGACTTTGAAATGACTGTAGGTGCTATGGGAGAAACAGAAGGGATAAAGGTTGACTTAAATAATCTTTTTACAGGTTTACTAATAATTCCAATACTCGCACTAATCATTGGTGGGATTATTTATGGTCGGATGGCAATTAAGAATAACTGGCCAGTTTATAAAGGAATCCTTTATTCCATAGTGGGATACACAGTTGTCATGATGATTTTATCGATTTTTGCGCGTGTTTCTTTCAATAAAACCGTTGATGCTTATTTTATAGAAGGAACATTGAAAATTAGTTTATCAACGTCATTTATTGACATTCTATATACATCGCTAATTTTATCGACTTTATTTTTCGGAAGTTTTGCCCTAATTTCTTACTACGGAAAATTAGTATTTGTGAAAACTGCAGAGCAGTCCAAAATAGTACTCTATGCATACGCAGCCTTTATAGCTACCTTTGTAGGTGTAGTGTTTAATTATTTGTATTCACTAGTGTTTATTATGGAAGATTTTATGAGGTACGGTCCTGAAATCCCGCACTTTATTATGTCAGTGTATACAGGGATTGCGACTTGGTTAATGTCAATTTTAGGATTATTCCAGATGGGCAACAATCATGAAACATTTTCTTATCGCGCCTTGTTTAATGGACGTGGAAATGAAGTAATGGTCGATATGCTAGGCACGGATATTTTGTTCCATAACATGATTTTGCTATTTTTAATTGCGGTCATTATTATAGCGGTAGTAGGGTACTTTACATTTAATGCGCATCAATTGAATCTGAAAGATATTGCGATTTTTGCGTTAATGTTTACTGCAATCCAATTAGTACTGGTAAATGGGTTTGGCATCAAGATTGGCATTGACTATATTTACGATCAAAACTCAATCAAAATCGGCTTTGAAATCGTTAGTACATTAATTGTTGCCTACATACTTTCTTTTGCTAGTTATTATTGTGGGGGCTATATAAGAAAAGTGTTAAATAAATAAAATAGGGCATTCTGTGTGTAAAAAGTGCAATCCTTTCGGGGATTGTGCTTTTTCTTTTGGAAAAATAAATCGGGTTTATTAGATTTTGATATAAATAACAGACAAAACGTATATGATAATTGACGCAAATGCTAAATTAATAGACAAACTACTGAGTATAATAGACAGTGTTTAAATATAGATAGGAAACTTTAAGACTTTTTGCAAAATCAAGGGATAAATCTTGTACACCTGCCAGAAAAAAACTATCATAAAACGTAAGAAGGTTAGGTGATGAAGGTGAAACATTCAAAGGATGCACTGTTAGATTATATTCATTTTTTACAAGTAGAAAGGCAGCTTTCAAAAAATACATTAGCCTCTTACCGAAGAGATTTAGAAAGTTATATTGAGCATTTACATAAAGTACAAGAGATTGAGAATTTATCGGAAGTCTCCCGTTCAAACATACTGCTACATTTGGAAGATCTACGGACTAATGGTATTGCGGCTAGATCTATTGCGCGGCATATATCGGCGATAAGGTCATTTCACCAGTTTTTACTGCGTGAGAAGGTGACGGATTCAGATCCAACGATTCATCTAGACATGCCACAAATCGATCAAAAGCTCCCAAGGGTTTTAACAATTGAGGAAATTGATGCTCTAATTGCCGCACCTGATCGAAGAAAACCTCAAGGGATTCGTGACGTTGCCATGTTAGAGTTGCTCTATGCATCAGGAATGCGCATTAGCGAATGTATTGGGTTAGATTTAAATGATGTCCACATCACAATGGGTTTTGTACGTGTGTTCGGTAAGGGTGGGAAGGAGCGAATTGTCCCGCTAGGAAAAAGTGCGCTTAAAGCAATTGATTCTTATTTACAAATTGCGCGAGATCAGCTGCAAGGTAAATATCCGAAAACTGATGCGTTTTTTATTAACCAAAGAGGGAAACGCTTAACAAGACAAGGGTGCTGGAAACTTCTAAAAGAACATGCACAAAAAGCGAATATAAAAAAGGAAATTACGCCCCATACTTTAAGGCATAGCTTTGCAACCCATTTAATAGAAAATGGCGCAGATTTAAGAGCAGTTCAAGAGATGCTAGGTCATGCCGATATTTCGACAACCCAAATTTACACACATATTAGCAAAACAAGACTATCGGAAGTATACAAACAATTCCATCCGAGAGCTTAAATTTATAGGTTCGAAGTGTTATTTCGGGATTTTTTAAAATTTTATCGGTATAATTTCCCGAGTGAGTTGTAAACAGGTAAAGTTAACATCGTAGGAGGAACAAAATATGAACAAGTTTAAAAAAATACATCTAGTGGTTATGGATTCAGTCGGTATTGGAGAAGCGCCTGATGCTGCTAACTTTGGTGATATAGGAGCAGATACTTTAGGACATATTGCAGAGGAAATGAACGGGCTAACAATGCCAAACCTTGAGTCATTTGGTCTTTCTAACATTCGTGAAATTAAAGGGATAAACAAAGTTGATACTGCTAAAGCATACTATGGCAAAATGCAAGAAGCTTCAGTAGGTAAAGACACGATGACAGGACATTGGGAAATTATGGGGTTAAATATTGACACACCATTTAAAGTATATCCTGAAGGATTCCCTGCTGAACTAATCGAACAATTAGAAGCTAAAACAGGTCGCAAAGTAATTGGAAATAAGCCAGCAAGTGGAACAGCGATTCTTGATGAATTAGGGAAAGAGCATATGGAGACGGGTGCAATTATCGTTTACACATCTGCAGATCCAGTTCTACAAATTGCAGCACACGAAGATATTGTTCCGTTAGATGAACTTTATAAAATTTGTGAAATTGCACGTGAAATTACATTGCAGCCTGAGTTTTTAGTTGGCCGTGTAATTGCGCGTCCGTTTATCGGAACGCCAGGTAATTTTTCACGAACTTCTAATAGACATGATTATGCATTGAAACCATTTGGTCGTACAACAATGAACGAGCTAAATGATGCAGGGCTAGATGTTATCGCTATTGGAAAAATTTCGGACATTTACAATAATGAGGGTGTTACTGAATCAATTCGCACTCAAAATAATACTGACGGAATGGATCAGCTTGTTGAAGTTGTAAAACGTGATTTCCATGGTATTAGCTTTTTAAATTTAGTTGATTTCGATGCAAATTACGGTCATCGCCGCGATCCAATTGGCTACGGTAAAGCGTTAGAAGAATTTGACCGTCGTTTACCAGAAGTGTTATCTGAATTAGCTGAAGATGATTTATTGATTATCACAGCAGACCATGGAAATGACCCAACATTCCCTGGAACAGACCATACACGTGAGTATGTTCCTTTACTTGTTTACTCACCAAGATTCGCTAAAGGAAATGAATTACCACTGCGCAATACCTTTGCAGATATTGCAGCAACAATTTCGGAAAACTTTAGTGTAAGTGCACCTCCATTTGGCACGAGTTTCTTAGCAGAACTTAAATAAAAAAGATTTTGTGAATAATAAACCAAGGCAAGAAGGAGGCCGCTCAATATGAGAATGGTTGATATTATCGAAAAAAAACGAAATGGTGAAGAACTTACGAATGAGGAAATTCGCTTTTTTGTAAATGGTTATACAAAAGGTGATATTCCAGATTATCAAGTAAGTGCGCTTATGATGGCCATTTATTTTAAAGATATGACAGAACGTGAAAGAGCTGACTTAACTATGGCAATGGTGGAGTCAGGAGACAAAATCGACTTATCCCAAATTGAAGGTGTGAAAGTCGATAAGCATTCAACTGGTGGTGTTGGCGACACGACAACATTATCTTTAGCAGCAATGGTAGCAGCTTGTGGAGTACCGGTTGCAAAAATGAGCGGTCGCGGGCTTGGCCATACTGGCGGAACGATTGATAAGCTGGAAGCCATTGAAGGATTCCATGTGGAGTTATCAAATGATCAATTTGTTAAGCAAGTAAATGATATAAAAATGGCAGTTATCGGTCAAAGTGGCAACTTAACTCCAGCCGATAAAAAATTGTATGCTCTACGCGATGTGACAGGAACAGTTCCAAGCATCCCGTTAATCGCTAGTTCCATTATGTCGAAGAAAATTGCAGCAGGTGCAGATGCCATAGTACTTGATGTAAAAACAGGTGACGGAGCATTTATGAAGACGATTGAAGAATCGGAAGCACTCGCTCATGCGATGGTGAAAATCGGGAATAATGTAGGTCGTAAAACGATGGCAATTATTTCAGATATGAGCCAGCCATTAGGATATGCCATTGGGAATGCCCTTGAAGTGAAAGAGGCGATTGATACATTAAAAGGTGAAGGACCTGAAGATTTACAGGAGCTTTGTTATACATTAGGCTCTCAAATGGTCGTAGTAGGCGGCAAGGCTGTAACAATTGAAGAAGCTCGAACAATGCTCGAGGGTGTAGTTCAAAGTGGTGAAGCACTAGAAATTTTCAAAAAATTTATTGCTGCACAAGGTGGAGACCCATCTGTTGTAGATGATCCATCGCTTTTACCTCAAGCAAAATATAAAATCGATGTCGCTGCTAAAGAAACTGGGTACATCAGTAAAATGGAGGCCGATGACATCGGAATCGCCGCAATGTTACTTGGTGCCGGCCGTGCAACGAAAGAGTCAACGATAGATCTTTCTGTTGGTCTTGTATTACAGAAAAAGGTTGGGGATGCAGTTGCAATCGGCGATACTCTTGTGACAATTCATACAAATGATCTTGATATAGAAAAGGTCATTCAAAAACTTTATGCACATATCATTATTTCTGCTGATAAGGTTGAAGCACCCGAATTAATTAAAAAAGTAATTACAGAGTAAATAGCTTGGAGATTATCTAACGTAAATTAGATAATCTCCTTTCTTTATTATGGAGTCAATATTGGTTTGATTGTTGTATTACTTTTCTCGATAGGCGGTTTTTATCTAAGTGGATTTCTCAGTGCCCGGAAGGCGGTTGGTTTTCGTGATAGGGTAGCAGAGAAGGGCTTTCGGTGCCCGAAAGGCGATTAGTTTATGTGCAAGGGTAATAGAGAAGGGCTTTCAGTGCCCGAAAGGCAATGGGATTATGTGCAAAGGTAACAGAGAAGGGCTTTCTGTGCCCGAAAGGCAATTAGATTTCGTTAAAAGGTAACAGAGAAGGGATGTCAGTGCCCGGAAAGCGATTAGTTTTCGAGAAAAGGTAACAGAGAAGGGATGTCAGTGCCCGGAAAGCCATTAGTTTACGTGAAAAGGTAACAGAGAAGGGATGTCAGTGCCCGAAAGGCGATTAGTTTTCGTTAAAAGGTAACAGAGAAGGGGTGTCAGTGCCCGGAAAGCGATTAGTTTACGTGAAAAGGTAACAGAGAAGGGTTATCAGTGCCCGAAAGGCGATTAGTTTTCGTGAGAAGGTAACAGAGAAGGGTTATCAGTACCCGAAAGGCAATTAGTTATCGAGAAAAGGTAACATAGAAGTATTCTATGTGCCCAAAGGACTCAATCCTGAACGAGCAAAGTAACGTAGAAGCGTTCTATGTGCCCAAGGGACTCGATCCTGAACGAAAAAAGTAACATAGAAGCGTTCTATGTACCCAAAGGACTCAATCCTAAACTAGCAAAGTAACATAAAAGCGTTCTATGTGCCCAAAGGACATAATCCTGATTGAGGAAAGTAACATAGAAGCGTTCTATGTGCCCAAAGGACTCGATCCTGAACGAGCAAAGTAACATAGAAGCGTTCTATGTGCCCAAAGGACTCGATCCTGAACGAGCAAAGTAACATAGAAGCATTCTATGTGCCCAAAGGACCCGATCCTGAACGAGCAAAGTATCATAGAAAGTTCTATGTGCCTGAAGGACTTCATTTCGATTGAAAATAGTAACATAGAAACGTTCTATGTGCCCAAAGGACTCAATACCGAACGTGATAAGTAACATAGAAGCGTCTAATGTTACCAAAGGATTAATCCTGATCAATTAAGGTAAACTTAGCAGCACTCAATGTACCAAAAAGAATCAATTCTGAACAAGAAAAGTATCATAACTCATTGGACGAAAGCCTCTAATTTCCACACTCACTTCCCCATATATTTCTCCATTAATATTAGTATAATAAAATACTTCCAGGATCGATCTAGAAAATAATATTTCTAGGACTATTGTTATATAACAGAAATGGTGCTAAAATTAAAGGCATAATTCACACATGAGTACATGTCACAAGTGGTTTAAGCTATAACTTAAATGAATATCGCCTACAGATCCTCCCCAATAGATTGAGATCGATAAAGACGACTTTTACAGTTAGTAGCGTATAACAATTATTATATGCGACTAACTTTTTATTTTAATTCTAGAAAAATATGCTAGAATAAGGTTAATTTCATATTTTTTAACAGTTACGAGTGAATTTGTGACAAAAAAGAGAGAAAAACGAAATATTACTAGAAGAAGGGATAATATGGGGAAATTTTGGACGGGGAGATTTGAAGGGTATTCATTTAATTTGTTTAAGAAGGATTTATTATCCGGGACAATTGTTGGAATAGTAGCAATACCACTTGCCATGTCATTTGCCATTGCTTCAGGTGTGAAGCCAGAATACGGAATTTACACTGCTATTATTGCAGGTATTTTAATTTCCTTACTAGGTGGGTCAAAGTATCAAATAGGTGGACCAACTGGCGCATTTGTTCCTATTTTGCTTGGGGTAGTCATTGCATACGGTTATGAGAATCTATTAATAGCTGGTTTAATGGCCGGTGTCATGCTAGTCCTAATGGGAATTTTTAAACTAGGTGCACTGATTAAATATATTCCTAGACCAGTAACAATTGGTTTTACAGCGGGTATTGCGGTCATCATTTTTACAGGACAAATCGGTAATTTCTTTGGGTTAACAGGTATGAAATCACATGAATATTTCATAGATAACATACGGGAAATTGCAATGCATTTTAACACAATTAGTTTTTATAGTGTAATCATTGCACTGATTTGTTTAACTGTACAATTGTTAACACCTAAAATTTTACCCAAAGTTCCTGGTGCATTAGTTGGGATTGTTGTTTCATCAATTATCGCGGCGCTATTTTTTAGTGGGCAAGTTGCAACAATTGGTTCAACTTATGGTGCCATTCCAAGTACACTACCTGAATTCCAAATTCCTGAAATTACATTAGAGAAGATTTATTTGTTACTTGGACCTGCCTTTGTAATTGCGATGCTAGGGGGTATTGAATCCCTGTTATCCGCAGTAGTAGCAGACGGGATGACAAATAGTAAACATAATAGCAATAAAGAATTAGTTGGTCAAGGGATTGCCAATATCGTTACACCTTTCTTTGGTGGGATTCCTGCAACTGGTGCAATAGCTCGTACTGCAACGAACATTAAATCTGGTGCAGTCTCACCAATGTCAGGTGTGATCCATGGTGTTGTAGTACTATTAACACTACTTGTCTTTGCGCCATTTGCCGTTCATATTCCACTAGCAAGTTTAGCTCCAGTGTTAATGATTGTTGCTTGGAATATGAGTGAACGCAAACATTTTGCACATATTATGAAGTTAAAATCAGGTGATTCTCTCGTTCTCGCAATCACATTTTTACTTACTGTATTTACTAGTTTAACAAATGCCGTAGTTGTTGGACTTTTACTCGCAGTGGTGTTGTTTGCAAAACGAATGAGCGACATGTTAGTGGTAACAAAAGTACTGCCAGATCATGAAGAACCAAACGGCAAAGTACTACCACATGTAGTCAAACCAACACATGACTGTCCTCAAGTTAGTATTTATACGATTGAAGGACCGTTATTTTTCGGTGCCGCACAAACCTTTGAACAATCTATATTGTCTTCTATTAACTACAGACCAAATGTATTAATTTTACGAATGGGGAAAGTGCCATTTATAGATACTACAGGCGAAGAATATTTCCGTAATATTGTTAGAGATTTTAAAGGTCAAGGTGGAATAATTCTTGTAACCGGAGTAAGTGACAGATTGAAAACCATCTTAGATCAAAACGGATTATCGAAGGAAATTGGAGAAGGTAATTTCTATAATCATACTGGGGATGCCATCAATCGAGCTATTGGGTGTCTCAATCGCAATGTTTGTCTTGGTTGTAAACATTTCGCATTCCGTGAATGTGTAGAATTATCAAGTACTAAAATAAGTTAATAAATAAAAAACTATCTTTCAAATTTGGTTAATCTAATTTGGAAGATGTTTTTTTTTTGATTAAAATTTTTCCTTTTTATCCATACTAAATGATGGTTATGTCTTTTTAACTTCATTTAAGAAAAGTGTCTATTTTCTATAAGTAACAATAAATGAGGTTGATTACACTGTCCATTTTACATAGCAACTTCGAGTTAAAAAAACAGAACAACTTGAAGTTTTTAGTCCGCTAAAATAGTCGAAGAGAAAAGTTTATATGTCGTATTACGACAACTTTTAACGAATTACTTCTACTATTGTCAGTCGGAAGGGAAAAAAGAGTGCAATGTGGAATAGCCTTATGTAAGAGGAGGCGAATACCATACATGAATTATGAAATTAATATGCACTCAAATACAATCGCAGTGATTCGTTTATTTGGTGAACTAGATCACCATGCAACAGAAAAAATCCGTGACCAAATTTCTAGAACTATTTTACAAGGTAGTCTCAATACGATTATTTGGAATTTAGAAAAGTTGAATTTTATGGATAGTTCTGGGATAGGGTTGATATTAGGGCGCATGAGAGAACTGCGTGCAGTAAATGGACAAACAATCATATTAAACCCATCGAATACGATGAAGAAAATTTTCCAATTTTCGGGATTATCATCTTATATGATGGATGGAAAAGAAAAAGACGCAATAATGCATGCAAGGGGGATTGTGAATGGATAACGAAATGACGCTTTCATTCTTAGCTGTAAGTGAAAATGAAAGTTTAGCGAGGATGGCATTAACGAGTTTTGTTTCGCAGATAGATCCTACCATTGATGAACTTTCCGAATTTAAAACGATTGTTTCAGAGGCAGTATCGAATGCAATCATTCACGGCTATGACGAAGATGGTAAGGGTGTTGTTACTGTTCATGCTGTACGTGAAGGTGATGTCATTTCGGTTGCAGTTAAGGATGAAGGAAAAGGTATTTCTGATTTACAGAAGGCAATGGAACCGTTGTATACGTCAAAGGCAGAAATGGAACGTTCTGGCATGGGCTTTACTATTATGGAAAGCTTTGCAGATAACTTACAAGTCGAATCTGAGCCTGGTGTTGGAACAGTAGTTACTTTCTCAAAAAAATTTCTCTCTGTAAAGATGCCACAAATTTCATGATATTGGACGCGAATACGTTAGACGTATTTGATAGAAGTAAGGGGGATGAGGACAATCGAACAGCCGTCCAACATTTTATTGACACAGGAGGAAATGCGTGAGCTCATTGCTCTAGCACAAGCTGGTGATATTGAAGCAAGAAAGCAAATGATTGAAGGCAATACACGGCTCGTTTGGTCGATTGTTCAGCGGTTTGCTTCTCGTGGAGTTGAGCTTGAGGATTTGTTTCAAATCGGGTGTATTGGGCTCATGAAATCGGTTGACAAGTTTGATTTATCCTACGATGTGAAATTTTCAACATACGCTGTCCCCATGATAATTGGGGAGATTCAGCGTTTTTTACGAGATGATGGGATGGTAAAAGTCAGTCGTTCGATTCGTGAGCTTAATTATAAAATTCGCCATGCGACCGATGAATTTATGAAGACAAACGAAAAACCACCAAGCGTTTCCGAATTAGCAGATATGTTAGGAGTAACAAAGGATGAAGTACTCGTTGCAACCGATGCAATGCGCGATCCTGCTTCATTACATGAACAACTATTTGAAAGTGAAGGGGACTCCATCACTTTAATGGATCAAATGAAGGATGAAAAATCCGAATTACCCTTCCAATACGTACCGCTGAAAGAAGTGCTGGCTAAGCTCGATAAACGTGAACAGGCCATCATTTACTTACGTTATTACTTAGATTTGACGCAGACGGATATTGCAGAAAGGCTCGGTATATCCCAAGTACAGGTGTCGAGGCTTGAAAAGAAAATTTTAGCACAACTTAAACAATGGATGGACACAAACAATACATCACGATCTACTAAAAAGACGGTGAATAAATGACAAACAAGATTTTTACATCTATAGACGAGGCAAAAGTATATTTAGAAGGGCAATTTGGAAAAGATGAATCGTTTGATATCCTTTTAAAAGAAGCTCATGTAAGAGATTTACCAGTTCTACTTGTATACGTTAGTGGGTTAATTGATTCAAATACTTTAACGATTCAACTAACTCCGCTTTTCTTTGAGCGTAGAGATAGTAAAGAATTTGAAATGAATGACCCCATTGACGATGAAGTAGCTTATTTTAATGAACATCTTAACTTCTTTGGGAAATCTGAGGTGAAAGACAAAGATGAGTTTGTTACCTCAGTCCTAAGTGGAACGGTAGGAATCATTACACTACATGGTTATGCTTACACATTGGAGTTACGTAATTATCCTGGACGTTCACCAGAGGAACCGGATAATGAGAAAGTTATCAGAGGGTCACGCGATGGCTTTGCGGAAAATATTATTATCAATGCAGGTTTAATCCGCCGTCGTATTAGAAGTCCTCAATTACGATTTAATCTTCATAAAGTAACTGATTTAGGTAAAGCAGACGTTGCAATTGTCTATATGAATGACATTGTAAATACTAAACATTTAGAGTGGATAAAAAAAAGATTAGATCAAATTAAACACGATGGTCTTACGATGTCTGATAAATCGCTGGAAGAATGGTTATTTAAACAAAAGTTCCATCCGATGCCATTTGTCAGATATTCGGAAAGACCTGATATCGTTGCTGCTCATTTATTGGAAGGCCATATTGCGATTGTAGTGGATACATCACCATCGGTAATCATCGTTCCAGTAACGATGTTCCACTTATTGCAACATGCGGAGGAATATCGTCAAGCTCCATTTATCGGAACCTCCGTAAGACTGCTTCGGTATATAGCCGCATTTCTAAGTTTAACTCTTTTACCAATTTGGTATTTATTAGCCACCAATGAGTTTCACCTTCCGGAGGGGCTAGGTTTTATTGGATCGAAAGAGGAGTCCCACATACCATTGTTCTTACAAATTATCATTGCGAGTTTAGGTTTAGAGTATTTGCGGCTAGCTGCGATTCATACACCTACACCATTATCGACCGCAATGGGATTAGTCGCCGGTGTAATTATTGGCCAAATTGCAATAGAAGTTGGGTTATTCACACCTGAAGTTGTTCTCTATACAGCAGTTGTTGCAATATTCTCCTTTGCAATACCAACCTACGAACTGAGTACAGCGTTAAAATACTTCCAATTCTTAATAATTATTTTAACTGCTCTTTGGGGAGCCAATGGATTCTTCATTGCACTATTCTTTACATTTTCTTACTTCTGTCATTTAAGACCGATGAACGTGCCATATATGTGGCCTTTAGTGCCGTTCTTTCCGAAAGCATTTACGCGTGTGTTTATTCGATTCCCAATGGCAGACGATGCAATCAGACCATATATTGTCGGTGCAAAATATCGCAAACGTTCTTGAGTGGACCATTGCGAAACGGTCTTTCCTATGTTAAAGTTCACATATAAGTTTTTTGTTATTTTGAAGGGGATTTTTCATTTTCCTTTGAACTTAAGGAGAGATCGTTTATGCATTTATATGGAACTCAAAACATTTCAAAAGACGGTCATTTAATGATTGGTGGGGTAGATACAGTCGATTTAGCAAAGACATATGGTACCCCACTTTTCATCTATGACATTGAATTAATACGTAATCGTGCAAGAGGTTTTATTAATACTTTTAACAAAATGGGTGTAAAAGCTGAAGTGGCGTATGCATCGAAAGCATTTTCATGTATTGCTATTTATCAACTAGCGAAACAAGAGAATTTATCTTTAGATGTTGTTTCTGGTGGTGAGCTATATACGGCAATTAAATCTGGCTTCCCAGCAGAAAGAATTCACTTCCACGGAAATAATAAATCCTACGCTGAGTTAGAGCTTGCGTTCGACACAAAAATTGGATGTATAGTTGTAGATAATTTCTATGAAATCGAATTATTAAAAGAGATTTCTGAAGCGAAAAAACAATCCATGCGTATTTTACTTCGTGTAACACCAGGGGTAGAGGCGCATACACATGACTTTATCACAACTGGCCAAGCTGATTCTAAATTCGGTTTTGATTTAAACAATGGTCAAGCCGATGAAGCATTCCAAAAAGTTGTTAATCATCCGTATTTACAATTATTAGGGTTACATTGTCATATCGGTTCACAAATTTTTGAAACTGACGGCTTTAGCTTAGCAGCTGGAAAGTTAATGAAAAAAATTAGTGATTGGAAAGAGCAATTCCAATTTGAATGTACAGTATTAAATTTAGGTGGTGGCTTTGGTATTCGCTACACAGAAGAAGACCATCCATTAGAGCCTAAAGTGTATGTGGAAGAAATGATCAAAACGGTTCAAGAAAATGTTAAAGAATACAAATTATCAATGCCTGAAATTTGGATTGAACCAGGTCGTTCATTAGTTGGAGATGCTGGAACTTCACTTTATACGATTGGATCACAAAAAACTGTGCCAAATATTCGTGAATACATTGCTGTTGACGGAGGGATGAGTGATAATATTCGTCCTGCTTTATATGATGCAAAATATGAAGCGACAATAGCAAACAAAGCACACGAAGATAGAAACTTTACATACACGGTTGCAGGTAAACTGTGTGAATCAGGAGATAAATTAATCATAGATGCAGAATTACAAAAAGCTGATGCAGGTGATCTACTAGCTGTGTTTTGTACTGGTGCTTATGGTTACTCTATGGCCTCAAACTATAATCGTGTTCCACGTCCTGCGGTTGTCTTTGTTGAATCTGGTGACCATCAACTAGCTGTTCAAAGAGAAAGTTATGAGGATCTTGTTGTAAATGATCTTCCATTTTCTTTGAATAAGGTGAGTGTAAAATGAGTAAAAGTGCAAAATGGTGGCTATTAGGTATTTTAGTGGTGGCATGTATTGTCTGGGCATTAATATACTTATTTATTATCATTCCAAATTCATCTTTACAATAATGTGAACAATCATTAGGTAATAAGTCACAAGTGTGTAGTTGCTTACTTTAGATAATTCGTGTAGGATAGTTAATATTATGTAAAGATGTTATGTTAAGTAAAAGAGGGAATGTTATAGATGTTAGTTCGCTATAAAAAATCATTTGAAAAAATAGCAATGGGACTGCTTTCGTTTATGCCTCAAGAAAAAGATGTTAAACATCTTATGGAAACGATGCAAAAGTATGAGCAGGATGATCATTGGCAATTGTTCTTTTGGAAAAAAGGGGAAGAATATATTGGAATAGTGGGCGTTTTTGTTGATGAAAAAACCGCTACGGTCCAGCATATTTCCGTCATCCCTTCCCACAGAGGTGAAGGTGTTGCATTAGCAATGCTTCAAGAACTTTCAAATCAATATCATACGATTCACGCAAACGAAACGACTAAACCATTTATAGAAAAATGTTTATCCATTTTGAATGAGGCAGAAGGTACAGAATAGTGTACCTCTGCTTTTTCTTTTGAGTGATTGAATAAAATCTCCTTTAATGAATTATCTAAATCTGAATGATCGTCATTTCGATAGGTTAACTCATATAGGGAATTTCTAGCAAATGGGTTACAAAATAAATTCGGCGATTTTGGAGAAAAGTATGGAGTAAATCGGTCGAACTGGCTCCTCGAGGACAAAAATCACTGGAAAACGGGAAAACTGTCCTCGAAAATGCTTCTCGAGGACAAAAATCACTGGAAAACCGGAAAATTGTCCTCGAAAATGCTTTTCGAGGACAAAAATCACTGGAAAACCGGAAAATTGTCCACGAAAATGCTTCTCGAGGACAAAAATCACTGGAAAACCGGAAAATTGTCCTCGAACATGCTTCTCAAGGACAAAAATTTCTCGAAAACCGAAAAAATGTCCTCGAACCTGCTTTTCGAGGACAAATCATTCTATTTTCTATTTTTTAAGTTTCTTTTAATTTCTCTTTCATTTAGAATATCTGAGCGATCGCGAAGCATATGTTTATTAAGTAGAAAGTGATACGAATGATTTGGTAGATCTTCAATTTTTTTAGCTACAATGGACTTTAATTCGGAGTTAGTGACCTGTAGTTGAAACGCTACAAATGGACAATCTTGCATTAATGCATCCATTGATTTTAAGCAATGATCGATTAAATCTTCAAAATCAATATGCTCAAAGAACTCAGAGTTTTTATTTGCTTGAAAATTGTCATAAGCTTTACGTAATATACGTAGTGCACCGTTCAGGTTTTGTCGCCTCCAGTGATACATACCTGTTGCTAATTGAATATAACCAACTAATGGATGATTTTTCTCACCTGGCGCTAATTTTTTCCAATAATCTTCTAAAACTTCGTGACATTCAAAATAATCTTGGTTGCCATTAAAAAATGCCAAATAATCTATAAATAATGGGTGAAACTGCGAGTGCATTGAAATCCTCTTTCCTATATACTAATTAGTGTCATTAAAATAGTAAGTTCAAATTCAGAACTAATCTCATTAACTTTCACAACTGATGACAAATAAAATTCCAAAAAAATTAACACTACATATGAGTGATTTTAATAGGTGGTACAGTTATGTCTTATGAAGTAAAATTAGATGCCTTTTCAGGGCCTCTTGATTTATTATTGCATTTAATTCATCGGTTGGAAATTGATATCTATGATATTCCAATGGCAGAATTGACTTCGCAATATATTGACCATATTCATGCTATGAAAGAATTAGAACTAAATGAGGCAAGTGAGTACCTAGTAATGGCTGCAACACTACTTGCTATCAAAAGTCGAATGCTTTTACCAATACATGAAGGTGAATTGGAAGATGCTGAATTTGAAGTCGAAACAGAAGATCCAAGGGAAGAACTAGTAATCAAACTAATTGAGTATAAAAAATATAAAGAAGCTGCAATTGAGTTGAAAGAATTAGAATCGGACAGATCCTTAGTTTATACTCGGCCACCAAGTGACTTAACTTCAATGGTACCAGATCAACAGCTTGCTTTGTTTGACGCGAAAGTAAATGTGTACGACATGATTGGTGCGCTACAGAAAATATTACGTCGTAAAAATTTAAGAAAACCATTATCTACAAGAATTGCGCGACAGGAGATTTCTGTGAAAGAGCAAATGTTTGCTGTTGTAGATTCATTGAAGGTGCAAGGTGGGAAGTCTTCTTTTTCAGATCTTTTTCCCTATGAAGATAAGACAACCATTATCGTAACTTTTCTATCAATCTTAGAACTTATGAAAAGACAAGTCGTTTCTGTCGAACAACAAAAAAACTTTGATGAATTATTTGTAATTTTGGACAAGGAGGTTCCTGACAATGAACTCAGAACTATTGATGAGTAAAATAGAAGCACTTTTGTTCGTTATTGGGGACGAAGGAATTACTGCAAAACAATTATCGCAACTGCTAGAAGTTGAAACGATGGAAATAGAAGCAGCATTAAGTGAATTAAAAACAAACTACGAACAATCTGAAGTAAGTGGAGTCACTTTAAAAAATTTAGCAGGTACATACCAACTAACTACAAAACCTGAAATGGCTGATACTATTAAAAAATTAGTTGAAAATCCAACAAGTAATGTGCTATCGACAGCTTCACTTGAAGTTCTCGCAATTATTGCTTATAAACAACCTATTACTAGAGTTGAGATTGAAGACTTACGTGGAGTTAAGAGCGATCGACCTATTCAAACACTTGTATCACGTGCGCTCATACAAGAGGTCGGGCGTGCAGAAGGGACAGGCCGAGCTATTTTATATGGCACAACAAAAGAATTTTTAAATTACTTCGGATTAAATTCATTGAAGGATCTTCCGCCATTACCAGATGAAGTACTTAAAGACAATGATCAAGATACAGATTTATTCATGACAAAATTCCAAGAGACTTTTGCAGGTGAGGAACAGTAATGTTTTTAATCTCTATTATTAGTAATGGTAGGAAATATAAATGCATATGTTTGAGTTAATATAGATTTAGTTTGTTTATTGTTAAACAATTAAATACTTAGATAACTATTTAACGAAGGAGTGCCTAGCCTGAAGAAACTTGTTAAAGTGATTTTTGTTTTAGCATTTTCACTTACTGCATATTTCGGCGTAGCACAAGCCGCCAGTGCTTCATACGCTGTTATTGATGCTGATACTGGGAGACTATTATATGGTAGTAGTCCTCATGTAAAGATGCCGATTGCAAGTTTAACTAAAATGTGGACTGCCCTTGTAGCAGTCGAAAATGCTGAACTAGATATGGAAGTGACGATTTCACATGAAGCCGGTCTTGCAGAAGGATCTTCTATCTATTTGGAGCCAGGTGAAAAGGTAAAGCTAGAAACTTTACTGTATGGTCTAATGCTTCGTTCTGGAAACGATGCAGCCCATGCAATTGCTGAAAGTGTCGGTGGGTCCGTTGAAGGATTCGTAGATTTGATGAATGAAAAAGCTTTGTTCTATGGACTTAAGAATACTTATTTTACAAATCCATCTGGACTACATCATGAATTCCATATTTCAACTGCTTATGACACTGCACTTATGTTAAAATATGCAATGGATAACGAAAATTTTAGAGAAATTGCTACTACGATCACATACAATTCTACTGATAAGCTAACACACGGTACAAACTGGTTAAACAAACATCGATTATTAAGAGAAAATGTTGGAGCGATTGCGGGTAAAACAGGTTTTACGAAGATCGCAGGTAGAACGTTAGCGACTTATTTTGAAAAAGATGGTAAAAGAGTGATTGTTGTCACGTTAAATGAATCAAATGATTGGCAAGTACATAAATATCTTGCGGAAAAAGCTTTTGATGAATACAAGGCTGTGACAATTGCTGACAAAGGCACTTATCAAGTAAATAAAAATATATCCGTAATTTTGAAAGAACCAATTCGATTATTATTAACACCAAAAGAAGAAAACCAACTAAAAAATGTACTATATCTTTCTAGAAAACAAAGCGAATTTGGAGTGTGGCACATATTTTTAAATAATCGTAGTGTCTTTACAAAAAAGGTAGATTTAGAAACGTAGGGTTTAAGTGTAATAGGACTTGCCTAGAATGTTCAAATTTCTAGGTAAGTCTTTTTTTGTTTTTAATGAATTTTGGTGGAAATATTATATTTGAATAAACATTGATAAGTTATTGTTGTACAACCTAAGAAGTATCAAGATGAGTTATTATATATATTTTTGTACAAAAAGTGGCATAGCTTGATCTTGAATTGGTACAATAAGCTATTTTCCTTTAATATTGCGATAAAATATGACATAATTTTCAACAGATTCAAGAATAACTTTTTTGTAGAACACTAAAAAAGGGTAACCTTATGTAGAGGGACATAATTAGTTCCTATAGCGACAATTCGAAATTTTAACGCTTATGTCGTTTTCATAAAGCATCTTAATAGACGGAGTGAACAATTAATGGAAAGATTACAAAAAGTAATAGCATATGCAGGAGTAGCTTCAAGGCGAAAAGCAGAGCAACTCATTTTAGAAGGTAAAGTAAAAGTAAATGGAAAAGTTGTAAAAGAATTGGGAACCAAAGTATCTAATTCTGACGTTATAGAAGTGAATGGTATTAAACTTGAAAAAGAGGATAAAGTTTACTACCTACTATATAAACCGAAAGGAGTTATTTCAGCAGTAACTGATGATAAAGGTCGTAAAACAGTAACAGACCTTTTCAAGCATGTACCTGAACGAATTTTCCCAGTTGGACGTCTCGATTATGACACTACTGGTCTTTTATTATTAACAAATGATGGCGAATTTGCATATCAAATGACGCACCCTAAATTTAAGATTGATAAAACTTATATTGCACGAGTAAAAGGTGTTCCGACGATTGAAGGGTTAAAAAAACTACAACGTGGAATTAAGTTGGAAGATGGCAAAACCGCTCCTGCAAAAGTAAGTATGACTTCTTTTGATGAGCAAGCGGGGAAGGCGATTTGTGAAATTACTATTCACGAAGGAAGAAATCGTCAAGTGCGTCGTATGTTTGAAGCAATTGGAACACCAGTTGTTAAGCTTAAGCGTGAAAGATTTGCTTTTCTAGATTTAACAGGACTAACTCCTGGAGAATATCGCCAGTTATCAAAACATGAAGTAAAGCTTCTAAGGGTCTTGGCGGAAACTGGTAAGATCGATTAGCACAATGCAAATAGTGAAAAGTTCGAAAATCATTCAAATTAGATAAAAGTACTATCATAGATATTTGTTATAATAGAGAAGACTGTAAAAATTGGGGAGGTTACCGCTCAAATGGATAAAAAAAGAAAGCGCTCTATTATTCGTGGAGTTATTTTAGCTGTTTTACTTGTAGCTATTGGATTTACAATATACAGCTCATTCACGAAAGATAAAGTTGAATTATTAGCAGTAGGAGACACTGCACCCGATTTTGAACTTGTTGGATTAGACGGCACAAAGCATCGTCTTTCAGATTATAGAGGAGAAGGCGTTATGTTAAATTTTTGGGGAACATGGTGCGAACCTTGTAAAAGAGAAATGCCAGCTATGGACCGCCAATATGAAGCATTCAAAGACCAAGGTGTAAATCTTCTAACGATTAATATCGCACAATCTGAATTTGAGGTTCAAAACTTTTTAAATAATCTTGGTGTTGATTTTCCGACAGTTATTGATAAAACAAGAGATGTAATGACTGCTTATAATGTCATAGATTTACCAGCATCTATTTTTATCAATCCTGATGGAAAAGTATTAAAAATAAAAACGGGTGAAATGAAAGAAGCAGACATAATTTCGCATATGGAAATGATCAAACCAGAATAGGAGTCCTCTTTATGGAAAAAAATGTTTGCGTTTGTGGTCATGAAAACCCTGTTGGAACGAAAATTTGCGTAAACTGTGGTAGACCATTAACGGAAGAAGCAAAATCTCAAAAAGTTTTAGATATGAAATACGACGGTTCTGCCATCCGCTCTAAAACTTACAACAAGTCAATTGTAGATAAAGTTTGGAATTTCTTTTCTAGTGTAAAAGTAGGGGTCGCATTAATTATTATTACACTAGTCGTATCTTCCATTGGGACAATTCTTAAACAAGAAGCGTTTGTAGCCGCAGGGAATGAAGCAGGCAGAGCTGCATTCTATGAAGATTCATATGGTAGTTTTGGAAAGCTTTATTATACTTTAGGTTTTTCTGATTTATACAACCAAATTTGGTATCTTGTTCTTGTTGCAATGTTAGGTATATCAATAATCGTTGCTAGTATTGACCGTGGAATACCTCTACATAAATCTTTAAAAAATCAACGTGTACGTCGTCATGAAAGTTTTATGAAACGCCAACGTGTTATTGCAGAAGGTTATGTACCATCAAGCGATTCTTCTAAAGTGTTAGATGTAGTAGAAGAAAAAATGAAAAAATTAAATTATAAAGTTCGTCGTGATGGAGAAGCTCTATTGGCTGAAAAAGGAAGATTTTCTCGTTACGGGCCTTATATCAACCATGTAGGTTTAATAATTTTCTTAATTGGCGTGTTAATGCACAAATTTCCAGGTGTCTATGTTGATGAGTCTATGTGGATTCGCGAAGGAGAAACTCGTGCTATTCCTGGAATGGAAGGTTACTTCTTAGAAAATAAACAATTTATTTTCGAAACACACGATAATGATCCGACAACTGCTCAAATACAGCAAGGTGTGAATGCGGTTGCAAAAAACTATCAAACTGATATTGTATTATACAAGCAAGCCGAAGATGCATTACCAGGACAAACTGATAATTTAGAAGTGGTGAAAGAATATTCAATTCGAGTAAATCATCCATTAGAGCATAATGGATATGCACTATATCAAATGGATTTTCGATTAAATGAATTAAAGGAAATGTCATTCCAGTTAACGAATAAGGAAACTGGTGAAGCATTAGGTGAGGTAGCAGTTGATTTAAGAAATCCAAAAAAAGAATATGTAATTGATGAAAATACTAAAGTAGAGCTAATGGAATTCTATCCTGACTTTTCAGGTTTTAATAATGAAGGTGAACCACAAACGTTATCTCCGAACCCAAATAATCCAGCATTCATTTTTAATATGATTACACCAGAACATCCAGATGGAGAAATAAGCTTTGTTGCGATTCAACAAACAGTTGAGCCAGCAGGAGATAACACGTACAAAATGGCATTTTCAGGGATAGATACTATTAACATGTCAGGATTAACAATCCGAATGGACAAAACAATTCCAATTTTATTTGTGGGTGGGTTTATTTTCTTATTAGGCCTAGCAATAGGATCTTATTGGAACCACCGCCGTATTTGGATTCAACAATTTGAAAATGGGCAAATACGTTTAGCAGCACATACAAACAAAAACTGGTTTAGTATTAAGAAAGATCTTGATGCTATTACTGAACATGCACATCTACCACAGTATATTGACCAGTTAGATGATGAAAAAGATAAAGATAAAGATGAAGAAAACGATCAAGAGGATCAAAAAAATTAGATTGTATATGAAAAGGAAAGGTGACAACACCTTATGAGTTTAATTGATTTAAGTGGTAATTTATTAGAAGTTGCATTTATTGCTTATTTAATTGCTACACTATTAATCGGTGGTTCGATTAAAAGTAACAAGCCAGATGGAGCAGAAAAACGTGCTAACAAATGGGGAAATCTCGCAATTTTAGTTACGATAATAGGATTCCTATCTCATATAGGATATTTTATCACACGTTGGATTCATTCAGGACATGCACCAGTGAGTAATATGTTCGAATTTACAACGGCGTTTGGTATGTTCTTAGTTGGGTCGTTTATATTAATTTTCTTTATGTACCGTGTTACAGCTCTTGGATTAGTAGCTTTACCAATTGCATTGTTAATTATTGCTTGGGCAGGAATGTTCCCGCAAGATGTTACTCCATTAGTTCCATCATTACAAAGTCATTGGTTAACGATACACGTTATTACAGCAGCATTAGGTCAGTCAATATTGGCTATTAGTGCAGTTGCAGGTCTAATTTATTTGTTAAAAGATGTTGATACAAAGAAAAAAGGGAAGCAACGTTTTTGGCTTGAAGCAATTTTATATTTCTTAGTACTTATTTTAGGAAATATTGTCACTTCAGCTGTATTTAATGCAGTTGGTTATGAAGCACAGTATTCTTATGTAGATAAAAACGGAATGTCACAAGAAATTATTTATAATGTTCCTGCGATTTTCGGAATGAATGAATCTGCAACACTTACTGAAGGTGCGATGGATCCGATGATTGAAGTGCCAGCATTCATCCATGCTTTAAAATTAACAACAGTTGTTTGGGCAATAATTGTTGGTACAATTCTGTATATCTTAATTCGATTAATTGCGAGAAGACGAATAGCTGACATGCTTAAACCATTAGTTAAGAAAGTGAACTTACAACTATTTGATGAAATTGGTTATCGTTCTGTATTAATTGGATTCCCAGTATTCTCATTAGGGGCACTTGTCTTTGCTATGATTTGGGCACAAGAGGCTTGGGGTCGATTCTGGGGTTGGGATCCAAAAGAAGTTTGGGCTCTAATTACTTGGTTATTCTATGCAGCTTTCCTTCACTTACGACTGTCAAAAGGTTGGGAAGGCAATAAAAGTGCATGGCTTGCATTAATCGGTTTTGCAATTATTATCTTTAACCTAGTTGTAGTAAACTTAGTAATCGCTGGTCTACACTCATACGCATAATATTAGGATTATCGAAAGTTCTTCTTATAAGGGAGAGCTTTCTTTCTATTTAACATTTAGCTGTAAAACAGATTAAACTATAGATCGAAATAGAGAAAAGTCCTATTTCGCTTTATATTCTTTTCATTTTTTTGCATAAATAGTACAATAATAGTAGAGAAGAATGAGAGGGGTAAAACCTATGTCTGAAAATATTTCTATATTAGTCGTAGACGATGAGGATCGTATTCGTCGTTTATTGAAAATGTATTTAGAACGAGAAGGATATGAAGTAGAAGAAGCTGAAAATGGTGAAGTCGCTCTCGCAAAAGCATTCGAGAAAGAATATAGCTGTATTTTATTGGATATTATGATGCCTGAAAAAGATGGGCTTCAAGTTTGCCAAGAACTTCGTGAAAAGAAAGTAACACCTATAATTCTTTTAACTGCAAAAGGTGAAGAAGCAAACAGAGTTCAAGGGTTTGAACTAGGTGCAGATGATTACATAGTAAAACCTTTTAGTCCACGTGAAGTAGTATTACGTGTGAAAGCAATCTTACGTCGTTCAGCAGCATTTTCACCAGTATCAAATACATCTGCATCAAAGGACTTAGTTGTATTTCCACACTTAACAATTGACCACGATGCACATCGCGTTACTGCTGATGGAACAGAAGTGAACTTAACACCTAAAGAATATGAATTGCTATACTTTTTAGCAAAATCGCCAGACAAAGTTTTTGACCGTGAACAATTACTAAAAGAAGTTTGGCATTATGATTTCTTCGGAGATCTTCGTACTGTAGATACGCATGTGAAACGTTTACGTGAAAAGTTAAACCGTGTCTCAGAAAATGCGGCGAAAATGATCGTAACTGTTTGGGGCGTTGGCTATAAATTTGAGGTAGTCAATGACTAGAATATGGAATAGTATTGTCGGGAAGCTATGGGCAACCATATTGCTTCTCGTTTCATTTGTATTATTCATTTTCACGGTGTTAATGCTTGAGTTTTTTGACAATTACCACAAAGAACAAGCAAAAACTTCAATAAGTAATACAGCCGCAACCATTGCCAACATCGTTGACCAATATGAAGTGGATGAGTTTTTAGATGACATTATTGGTGATTTATTAAGTGCTGATATTAATGCATTTATCGCAAAAAATCCAAACGAAGTGTCTTCCTCATTTCAAACAGGGATCAATCAAGTAGAAATACAAAATAACATTTTAACTAGTGATGCATTTAAACAAGTATTTGAAACCGATCGACAGATTATCAATGAAATGATTCTTCCCTCTCAAAAGGAAAAAGATCAGTTAGAATCCTATGTCGTTTTAGGTTATCCGCTAAAAAGTGAATCAGAAGTCCATGGGGCAATATTTATCTTCCAAAACCCTGATGCGCTTTTGAAAACGACTAGCCAAACAACGAAAATCGTCTTTTTATCCGCAGCTATTGCCTTCTTGTTAACTACTTTCTTTGCATTTTTCTTATCTAGCAAAATTACGTTACCGTTAAGAAAAATGCGTGAACATGCATTTGAGTTAGCTAAAGGGAAATTCGATGGCCAATTACCTTCCACACAAAACGATGAGATTGGTCAATTAGCGGTCGCATTTAACCAAATGGGCCGTCAGCTGAAACATCACTTAGAAGTGATAAATCAGGAAAAAGAACAGTTATCGAGTATATTAACGTCTATGACAGATGCGGTAATTACGTTCAATCGTGATCGAACAATTCTTTTAAGTAATCCACCTGCCGACATACTATTGCAAAAATGGTTCATTAAACAAAATGCTACGAGTGGCAGCCCAATTCCAGATGAAATATACCATATGCTTGATCATG
Organism: Ureibacillus manganicus DSM 26584; assembly: GCF_000772945.1. Classification (GTDB taxonomy): domain Bacteria; phylum Bacillota; class Bacilli; order Bacillales_A; family Planococcaceae; genus Ureibacillus; species Ureibacillus manganicus. The sequence continues at coordinate 138,438 of NZ_JPVN01000005.1, read as the reverse complement.
TACTTGATTTTGAGGATAAAATCGAAGAAGAATTAGACATTAAAGGATCAAGTTATAATATTTCAATTAGTCCGCTGAAAAATAATGGACAATCCATTCGTGGTGCAGTTGCAGTTATTCGAGATATGACGGAACAAAAGAAATTGGAAAAATTACGTTCGGACTTTATCGCCAATGTGTCTCATGAACTTAGAACACCTATTGCAATGCTACAAGGATACTCCGAGGCTATTATAGATGACGTCGTTTCAAGTGAAGAAGAACGAAACGAAATGATTCGTATTATTTACGATGAGTCCCAACGTATGGGAAGACTTGTTTCAGACCTATTAGACTTAGCAAGAATGGAATCAGGCAATGTTACATTATTTAAAGAGAACATACCAATTGTCCACGTGATTGAACGAATCACACAAAAATTCGCACAAGTCGCAAAAGAAAAGCATGTCCACCTTGAATTTGAGACCGAACTCTCAGATGACTTACATGTGGACTTGGATGAGGATCGTATTGAACAAGTATTAACGAACTTGATCGATAATGGGATTCGTCATACACCGATGGAAGGAAGTGTGACAGTTTCACTTGAGGTAGAGCTTTCCTATGTGAAGATAAATGTATCTGACACTGGTGAAGGAATACCGAGAGAAGATCTTCCATTTGTATTTGAGCGTTTTTATAAAGCTGATAAAGCAAGAACCCGCTCAAAAAGTGGAACTGGCTTAGGGTTAGCTATTGCTAGAAATATTGTAGAGGCACATAAAGGGAATATCAAAGTAGATAGCGAAGTTGGTAGGGGTACGACATTTACTTTTTATTTACCACTATAAGGAATTCGTTTACAATAAGCAGGGAATGCATTTTCCCTGCTTTTTTGGAAAAATTTAAAAGTGTTAGATACCGTAACTTTTAACAGTTTGAAACGACAAATTTAGTAGAATGGGAGTGGTTATGGATGAAAGAGTCCATTTTCCATCGTTTGTATGATACTTACCATCAAGACGTCTTTCAGTTTCTAATTTATTTAGTGAAAAATCGCTCAGTTGCTGAGGATTTATCGCATGAAGTATATGTAAGGGTGTTAAAATCCTACGATCGTTTTGAGGGTAAGAGTTCTGAAAAAACATGGCTATTTGCGATTGCTAAAAATGTTGCAATAGACTATTTTCGGAAAAGTTCAGTACGTTCATCGCGTACATTCGATGCCTTTGATTGGGAGACGAACCAACTAGTTTCTCCTACAAAATCACCCGATGCATTAGTAGAGTTAAACGACGATATGCAAGAGCTACTTTTAGCACTGGAAAAATGTACAGGTGATCAAAAAATGGTAATTGTGATGCGCTATTTTCAAGAGCTTTCCATTGCTGAGACAGCAGAAATCTTAAATTGGACAGAAGGAAAAGTTAAAACGACACAACATCGAGCGATTAAACATTTAAGGGAGTTATTAACGAATGACACTGTAAAGGAGGCAAAGTCACATGAGTCAAAATAAGTGGGATGACGACAAAATCGAAGACCTTCTTTCTTCTGTTCCTAAAATGAAAGACAATCGAACAAAAGATGAGATCCTAAAGCGACTAAAAGACGATGGTGTTTTTGATGATGAGCCTTCAGAGAAAACAGTAACCATTAAGAAAAAACGCACTTGGATTCCTCCGCTAATTACTGTCGCTGCTATTGCCTTAATTGCACTAATGATTCCTTCACTTATGAATCAAATGGATAGTGGGAAAAACGAAGTTGCAACTAGTTCGATGGATGCTAGAGAAGCAAGCGAAGAATCTACTGATATGAATGCATTTAATGCTGAGTCTGCTGAAACTAAAATAGGACTTGATTCCAATGAGTTTGGCATTATGGCAGATGATAATGCTATGAATTTGAGAACATCCGTTTATCCTGAAGATTTAGAAGGATACACTGTTTTTCATATAGGTTTATCGGGTGATCAAGCATACAACATTCCATTTACTATTTTAATACCGAAGGAACAGGTAATGGAAGATTTGGGGAAGCCGGATCCTACTGGAGTGGAACTGTATAATTATTATGCTCCATTGTTTAACGAAGAAGCTATTGGTTTCCAGGATTACCACCCTTATAAAGGAACGATTTCCGAGAATGGAAATCAGGTGATCCATACACTACCACCGGATCATGGTTATGATATGGGTTCTGCTTCGGAACGTATATATATTAGGTCATTAATGGATACGTTTAAATCATATAATCAAGCTGTGTTGTTAAATGAAGATGGTTCACCTGCAGGATTCGCTCATACTGGATTAATTGAAAAACCAATAGAATTACACTCTGAAACTACTCAAAATAATTATTTTAGAATTTCACAGGATGATGGTTCAGTATTTTTATCAACATATGGTGGTGAATCATATGCAACTGTGATAGAAGCACTTGAAAACATGAAACTGGTGGTAACTGATCCTTTCCAATCAGTTATATTACCAGGGGTAGATTACACAGTTGCTGTTAATGGTGAAGCAGTCATTGTTGAATTTACTTCTGAGCTTGATTTACTAAGTTACGATCAAGTGGCAGCGATGCAAATGATAGAAGGTATTTTATTAACAGCGGCTAGCTTTAATATGGAAGTGAAATTCGAAAACGTTTTACAATCAGATTGGGGCGGATTTGATTTCACAAATCCATTACCAATACCGGTAGGGCCGAATAAGCTGCCATTGTTGGTTGAATAAGGACATGTAGGATGAAACCCGCGCGGTGTTGCGCGGGTTTCTTTTTTATGCGAGAGGTGATTATCATAGAGGCAATGGAAAATGTAAGCAAACTATCCATGAGAGTATTGTAATGAAATAAGAGACGTTCTACGAGACAAAACGCTAAAAAAGCCAGGAGGAATTGTCGCATAGAGACGTTCTACGAGACAAAACGCTAAAGAATCCAAGAAGAATTGTCTTATAGAGTCGTTCTATGAGACATTAGGCTAAAGTATCCAGGAAGAATTGTCTCATAGAGACGTTCTACGAGACAAAACACTAAAGAATTTAGGGAGAATTGTCTCATAGAGTCGTTCTACGAGACAAAACGCTATAGAATCCAAGAAGAATTGTCTTATAGAGTCCTATGAGACATTACGCTAAAGAATCCAGGAAGAATTGTCTCATAGAGCCGTTCTATGAGACAAAACACTATAGAATTTAGGGAGAATTGTCTCATAGAGTCGTTCTACGAGACAAATAGGTAAAGAAACTTAAAAGAATGTACCATAGACGTGTTCAACAAATCAGAATATATTTAAAAAACAAAAATTGTCTAATATAACTTCTCCATTTGCCACAAACTGACCATACAATACCCTCAACGCCTTCTTTCCCACGATCAACTACACATTGTCCTTGCCAACCCAAGCAAATCCCTAAACAACTTCACATGACTAATGTAAATATCTCGAATTCAAACAATTATCTTTACAGATGCCCAGAAACAAGATATAATGAATTCGTAATATTAAATTAAATATGATTCATCTTCGGGGCAGGGTGAAATTCCCGATCGGCGGTAATAGAAGTTTGCAATTCTGACCATTCAATTGGAGGACTATGCAAAATAACTTCTTAAGCCCGCGAGCTTGTTTAGAGCAGGATTTGGTGCGATTCCAAAGCCGACAGTATAGTCTGGATGGGAGAAGGTGAAGGTACGGTCGTCTTTCGTGTACTTTAATGAAAGGTAACTGTATGTTTAAGTATTTTTGTGTAAATTTTCCACACAACTATGCTTATTTAAGTATATCTAAACTCCAGTTTAGGTTACTTTTAACATGCAAATTACCCGAATAGACGTTTATTAAACTATACCTATTCTCCCTTATGCGCTTCTTTGCATAAGGGTTTTTCATTTTAGAAAACGAAAAGTGAGACTGTCCTTTCTTCTTGCGAGTTGAATCAGCAAAGAGGAGAGATTATCTATGCGTAATCAAAACATGAAGTTGCGTTCATACGTAACAATTGGAATGTTAAGTAGCATTGCATTTGTATTGATGCTAATTAAATTCCCACTACCAGGTTTCCCAGTATTTTTACAAATTGATTTTAGTGATGTGCCACCTTTAATCGCGGCAATTACAATGGGACCTATTGCGGGTATTACTGTTGAATTCTTTAAAAACCTATTAGACTGGATTTTCTCAGGTACTCCAACAGGAATACCTGTAGGACATATGGCAAATTTTGCTACAGGTGTTCTATTTATTCTACCAGTTTATTATATTTATAAAAAATTTACTTCGTTAAAAGGATTGGCATTTGGACTTGTTGTTGGGACAGTAACGATGTCAGTTGGCATGAGTATCTTAAATTATATTGCATTCCTACCTATGTACACTTACCTATTAGGATGGGGAACTTTCGATATGAAAGAGACAATTATTTTAGGGATTTTACCATTTAATGTTATTAAAGGAATTCTATTAATGTTTGTAGCATTAGTATTATTCCGTACAATGAAAACATGGATTGAAAATCAAAGAGCTCAATACTTATTACAAAAATAAAAATGATTAAATAAAAAGGTCGCCTCTTGAAAGAGAGCGACCTTTTTTGCATATATAAACCTTAAGTATAAATCTTGTATACTTCTACTCGATAAAATTTGTTTCAATTTAAAACTCTTAACAATGGTGGTGTTGATCGTGAATGTTAATCAGTTTGCTCGAAGTTTTGCAGAACATTTGGATTCTAAGGATCCTCTGAAAAAATATAAAGCGGAATTTTATGTGAAAGACAATGTTTATTATTTGGATGGAAACTCGTTAGGTATCTTATCGAAACGCTCCGAACAAACCGTACTCACTATTTTAAATTCTTGGAAGGAATATGGAATAGATGGCTGGACTAAGGGTGAATATCCGTGGTTTTATTTCTCGGAAAAACTTGCAGAAAAATCTGCTCCGTTAGTTGGTGCGAAGCCAGAAGAAGTAATACTGACAGGTTCAACTACTAGTAATTTACATCAATTATTAGCTACTTTCTATAAACCGCAAAACATTAGAACAAAGATTTTAGCGGATGAATTAAATTTCCCATCAGATTTATATGCTATTAAAAGTCAAATTGCTTTAAGAGGTTTAAAGACGGAAGACCATTTAGTCTTAGTTAAGAGTAAGGACGGCCATACATTACTGGAAGATGAAATAATTGAAGGAATGAAAGAAGATGTTGCTGTCGTCATTTTGCCTTCAGTTTTATATCGCAGTGGTCAAGTGCTAGATATGAAAAAATTGACAGACGCTGCTCACGAGCGTGGTATCATCATTGGATTTGATTTATGTCATTCAATAGGAGCGATACCTCATGCTCTACATGAAACAGGTGTGGATTTTGCATTTTGGTGTAATTATAAACATTTAAATGGGGGCCCGGGTGCTGTAGGAGGACTTTTTGTTCACGAAAAACATTTAGGAAAGATTCCGGGGTTATTAGGTTGGTTTGGATCTGAAAAATCTAAACAATTTAACTTGGAAACTGAGATGACACCTTCGACAACTGCTGGGGCTTATCAATTAGGGACACCGCATATATTAAGTTTAGCCCCGTTGTTTGGTTCACTTGAACTATTTAATGAGGTCGGGATAGATGCAATCAGGGAGAAGTCTTTAAAGCTAACAGGCTATATGATGAATTTAATTGATCATAAGTTGAGAGGGTTTGACTTTACATTTGGAAATCCAATTGGAGAATCTTCCCGTGGCGGACATATTTACTTGGTACATGAGGAAGCAGCACGTATTTGTAAAGCATTAAAGAAGGAAAGAGTTATTCCTGATTTCCGAATGCCAAACGGGATTCGGCTTGCACCTGTAGCGCTATACTCCTCTTTCACTGACGTTTGGGAAACGGTGCAAATTTTATATTCTATAATGGAAAAACAAACATATAAACTATTTGATAACCAGAGGGATGTTATCGCGTAACGATGCCAAGAAGGGGGATATTTCGTGGAGGACTACTCCATTTCTGAGCTACAAGAAAAACTTAAGGGCGAAAAAGGGATTCATACGGATTTTGAGAACGAAATGACATACGGTGAATATTTAAGTCTAGATCAAATTTTAGAAAGTCAAAAATTATTATCAGATCACCATGATGAAATGCTTTTCATTATTATTCATCAAGTGAGTGAGTTATGGATGAAATTGATTTTACATGAAATGAAAAGTGCGATTATAGCCATAAAGCAAAACAAAATGCAACCGGCATTCAAGATGCTTTCTCGTGTTTCAAAAATACAAACTCAAATCATACAAGCTTGGGACGTACTTGCGACGATGACACCATCTGAATATTTAGAGTTTCGCCATAAACTCGGTAAGGCTTCAGGGTTTCAATCATATCAATATCGCCAAATAGAATTTGCTTTAGGGTATAAAACAAAACATATTTTAAAAATCTATCAAAAGGATTTAGAGCTTACAAAAACCCTAGAACAAGCACTGAATTCTCCGAGTATATATGATGTTGCCATTCAAGCATTGGCAAGAGAAGGACTTCCGATTAATAAAGATTTACTCACTCGAGATTTCAGTATCACTTATTCTGGGGATGAATCTGTTGCAGCCGCCTGGAAACAAGTCTATTTAAATGTAGACCGATATTGGAATCTCTATCAGTTAGGGGAAAAGTTAGTAGATATTGAAGATTGGTTACAGCAATGGCGATTTAGACATATGAAAACAGTTGAACGAATAATAGGATTTAAAGTAGGAACGGGTGGATCATCTGGTGTAAATTATTTGAAAAAAGTACTAGATCACCGTTTCTTCCCTGAACTTTGGGATTTACGAACAAGTTTATAAGGATTATTGAGAATAGGTGATGAAATGGCAAAGAAATGGATAGACATTACGCAACCTTTCACAAATACGATTGCTACTTGGCCTGGGGATACACCTTTTACTTTTGACTTAGCTTATACTAAGTATGAAACGGGTTCCGTTAATATTGGGAGGTTTACAACGAGTACTCATACAGGAACCCATGCGGATGCTCCTTTTCATTTTGATGATAATACACCAACCGTTGACCAGTTGGATATCAATGTGTTTATAGGGACTGCATTGGTGGTTGATTTAAGCAATAAGATGGAGCTTTGTAGTGAAGATTTCAAAGATATCGATTTAAGGGGAGCTAAGCGAATACTGTTAAAACTTCATCAAGAAGTGAATTTTGAAGAATTTCCAGAGTTAGTTCCAATCATACATCCTGACATTGCCCCATTTCTTAAAGAAAAGGGTGTTGTGTTATTGGGTGTTGATTGTCCATCGGTAGATGCGCTCGATAGTAAATCATTAAATACACACCATTCACTATACAATAATGGTATTTATATCATTGAAAATCTAGTGCTACAAAACATAACACCTGGTTTCTATGAATTTATCGGTTTACCACTTAATATTGTAGGTGCGGATGCCGCTCCGGTTCGCGCGGTTATTAGTAAAATTGACGATTAGTATTTTTCACATGAAATATAAATTAAGATAAAAACACGCATTCACGATATGTGAACGCGTGTTTTTTTATGTGTTAATGTAACGAGATGTTACATGTAGTTTGCAATTTAATCAATATGCCAATAATTATTTCCATTTTTTTCATCTAATTATGAGATGGTTAGTATCTAAAATTTGTATGTTATATTTTATAACATGATATTGATTTGAAACATAACATGAAATAAAATAAAAACATGTAAGGGAGGAGATGTTAATGAGTCGAGAGTATCGAAGATCGATGCCGTTACTCCCAATGAGCATGGTTATGCAATTAACGGAGTTATCTGCAAGACAAATTCGATATTATGAAGAACACAATCTGATTGAACCAGTACGTTCAGAAGGGAATCGCAGAATGTTTTCGTTAGATGATGTTGATTCATTACTTGAAATTCGAGAACTTCTTGAACAAGGAATTAACATGGCTGGAATCAAAAAAGTTTTCGATATGAAAACAAATCGTGTAAACAAACCTAACATCTTATCGATATCAGATTCAGAACTCCGCACAATTTTACGCGATGAAATGCAACAGGCACGCATTATGAAGAAAACATCTCTGCGCCAAGGTGATTTAACACGATTTACACAAAAAGGTAAGTAGGTAGATTAATAGGTTAAATAATTTGAATATTAGGAGTGATTGGAATGAGTAAGTATACTAAAGAAGATGTAAAACAAATCGTTAAGGAAAAAGGTGTAAAATTTATTCGACTACAATTTACAGATATACTTGGTACGATTAAAAATGTTGAAATTCCGTTAAGTCAATTAGATAAAGCATTAGACAATAAAATGATGTTTGATGGATCATCAATTGAAGGTTTTGTTCGTATTGAGGAATCAGATATGTATTTGAAGCCGGATTTAGATACTTTTGTAATTTTCCCCTGGACTGCTGAAAAAGGGAAAGTTGCCCGCTTAATATGCGATGTGACAAATCCTGATGGTACTCCATTTGCTGGTGATCCACGCTCTAACTTAAAAAGGGTGTTAAAAAATATGGAAGAGCTAGGGTTTACTAGCTTCAACTTAGGACCTGAGCCAGAATTCTTCTTATTTAAATTAGATGAAAAGGGCGAGCCGACGATGGAATTGAACGATTCAGGTGGTTACTTCGATTTGGCTCCAACCGATCTTGGAGAAAACTGTCGCCGAGATATCGTATTAGAACTTGAAGAAATGGGCTTTGAAGTCGAAGCTTCCCACCATGAAGTTGCACCAGGTCAGCACGAAATTGACTTTAAATATGCCAATGCTGTGGAAGCATGTGATAATATCCAAACATTCAAATTAGTTGTAAAAACTATTGCCCGAAAACACGGTTTGCACGCGACATTTATGCCAAAACCATTATTTGGAGTGAACGGTTCTGGGATGCACGCAAATCTTTCATTATTTAGTGGCAACAAAAACGCATTCTGGGATGAACATGCGGATTTACAATTATCAGAAACGGCTCGTCAATTTATGGCTGGCGTTATGAAACATGCACGTGGTTTTACTGCGGTGACGAATCCATTAGTGAACTCTTATAAACGGCTAGTACCAGGTTATGAGGCCCCATGTTATATCGCTTGGTCAGCACGCAACCGTTCGCCGTTAATCCGTATTCCTGCATCACGTGGCTTATCAACTCGTATTGAACTACGCTCGGTAGACCCGTCAGCAAATCCTTATTTAGCGATGGCAGTTATCTTGGAAGCTGGTTTAGATGGAATCCGTAACGGATTAACTCCTCCTGCAGCAGTCGATCGCAATATTTATGTTATGAGTGCAGCAGAACTGAAAGAGAATGGAATTGCTAACTTACCAGGATCGCTAGCAGAAGCGTTATCAGAATTAGAGAAAGATGAAGTGATTAAAGGGGCGTTAGGTGAGCATATTTACTCTAACTTCAAGGAAGCAAAAGAGATTGAGTTTGATATGTTTAGAATCGCTGTACATCCTTGGGAGCGCGAACAGTATATTCAAATGTATTAAAACGTGCAGGGTACTAATTAGATTACAGTATGTAAGGTGCTAGATTTTTTTCTAGCATCTTTTTCATTTGTTTTTATCGATTCTCTTAAAAAACTATTTTTCATGATGTGAGATTCAGGACATATATTGAATACAGTAAGAATGTTTATAAAAGGAGGGGAATCCTTGTATAAAAAACGGCTGAATTTCATACTAGTTGGAGTTCTATTGTTTGCTCTCATTTGGACCATCTATTCAAATCTTTTTCAGGTAGAAAAAACTAGTAATCAAACAATTGCTATAGGTAGTCACGAAATCGAACTTGCTGAAGATAGTAATTCCGAAATAACTGAGCATGACCAAATTGAGAATAACGACCAGGAAGACAATGAGCCTCATAATCATGAGGAACATGAACATGATGCTAATTTAATAGAAAACCATTACACTCATGACGGTCATCTGCATGAAGAATATACAACTGAAGTAGTAAATATGAACAAATCTGCGCACGCCTTCATTACGAAAACGTTAGATGGTGAAACAGTACAACTATCAGACTTTTTAGGGAAGAAAGTAATACTAAACTTTTGGACAACGTGGTGTCCTCCTTGCCAAGAAGAAGTACCTGAACTGCAGAAATTTTACGAAGAAACTATGAATCATGATGAGGTTGTTTTACTTGGTTTAAATATAACGAAGGATGATCTTGGGATTGATGTAATTCATCAGTTTCGAGAATATTATGGAATTACGTATCCAATATTGTTAGATGAGAATAGGGAAATAACAGATAAGTATGAAATTTTAACAATCCCAACAACTTACATTATTGATGAAAATGGAAATCTCGAAAAGCAAATCATAGGACCACTTACAAATGATATGTTAATTAAGTTAATGAAAGAGTAACTCTTTTAAACTTGTGTATATGGAGCCCTTTAGAAAACACGGTTTAGTTGTGAAAGAAGATGCCGATATTGTTGTGATGAAAATTAAGTAGACTTATTGGAGCTAAAAATGTTAGGGAATCCGCCGAGATTGATGAGAAATCCGCCAATAAATCTGGGAAATCCGTCAATAGACCAAAATAAATCAGCCAAACCAACATAAAAACAGCACCTTCCACTTTAGATACAGTGAAAGGTGCTCATATTTTTATCCCATAATATTGTAGCCAGAGTCTACATAGATGATTTCTCCAGTTACACCGCTTGAAAGGTTACTTAACATAACCATTGTCATATTTGCAACTTCTTCTGAAGTTACGTTTCGTTTTAATGGTGATTTTTCTTCGATCATATGAAGGATTGTGTTGAAGCTTGGAACACCCTTTGCAGCTAATGTGCGGATAGCACCAGCTGAAATAGCATTTACACGAATTCCTTCAGCACCTAAATCGTATGCTAAATAGCGAGTTGAAGCTTCAAGTGCAGCTTTTGCAACACCCATTACGTTGTATCCTTCTAATACACGTTCAGCCCCTAAATAAGTCATCGTAACAATTGAACCGCCCTCTGACATGTAAGGACGAGCAGCTTTTGCCACAGCAACTAAAGAATAAGCGCTTGTATCTTGTGCAAATGCATAGCCATCACGAGTTGTTTCAACAAAACGATTGTGTAAATCTTCAGCATTTGCAAAAGCTACAGAGTGAACGATTCCGTGAATTGCTCCATATTTTTCGCCGATTTCACTAAATGCGTTAGCAATGCTTTCATCACTGTTCACATCACATTGAACTACATCTGTGTTATATTCTGTGTAATCAGCCAAAACTTTGTCAATTTTACCTTTCGAACGTTCTTTACGATATGTAAAAATGACATTCGCCCCAACTTCTAATAGTTTCTTTGCAACGCCCCAAGCAATGCTTCGTTCGTTTGCTACTCCCATCACTACGATGTTTTTATCTTTCAATTGTAAAACGTCCATTTAGATTCGGCCCCTTTATAATTCGTATTATATCAGTTATTAGTACCAACTACTAAAAATGATTTTATCAGTTAATCCTGTAAATATCAATAGAATTATAGTACCTTTAAGTTGGAGGGATGCAACGATGCTAACAGTAAAACAAATTATTAAACAAAATAATGAAAAACGTAAATTATTAACTACTGAAAATGAAAAGTATTATGCAGATTTGCTTTTATACACGAGAATGAAATTTTTTAAAAATGAGAGAGTTACTGAAGAAGTGTTGTTAAGCTTGTTGGATCAGCTTTTGGAGGCCCAACAAGAAGGGAAGTCTGCAGAAGAATTATTTGGTAGGTCGTCGAAACAGTTGGCAGATCAAGTGATTCAGTCATTACCAAAGGAGAGTGGTAAAAGTATAGCTGAATTTGGATTAGAAATTATTTTTACTTTGTTTGGATGGTTCTTAATCTTGTGGGGAATCTGGCCAGCTGTAAAGAAAGAAGATCCTACCATTCAACTTGGTTCCCTTGCTGTTTCTGCCGTACTACTTATAGCAAGTCTTCTACTATTAGTCTATGTAGTTATTAAAATCGTAAGAAATTCCACTATTTCTGATAAAAAGAAGAAGGAATTGTCAACGCGTTTTTTTGGAACGCTAGTGGTAGTTCTTTTTGCGGCTGGATTCCTAATTAACTTCTTCATGGAACCATTCGGACCAGAAATGACGATTTCTTATTACACTCCATTTGGATTAGGATGTTTTTTGCTACTTGCGAGTTATATTTTAAAAAAATATCGAGAAGTAAAATAAAAAGGACATGGAAAGCCATGTCCTATTATTATTCAAATTTTAATGCATCTCCGTCAAATGACTCATCCGCTACTTTAATAGAGTCTGTTGGACAGCCTTCAAAAGCGTCTTGCATATCCTCTAGTAGATCTTCTGGAACTTCTGTAGTCCCCATGTTATCATCTAAAATAACGAAGGCAATTCCTTCATCGTCATAATCATAAATATCTGGGGCCGCAGCACCGCAAGCGCCACAAGCAATACATGTATCTTTATCTACAATTGTAAATTTTGGCATCTCTTTCTCTCCTTTTTCCATCTGCTGCATAAGAGCACACTTTTCATTCTAAATCGGTTTAATCGACTTTTCAACATAATACTACAATTTTGGAGTGGTTGATTTTGATATTTCAAACTTTAGTCTTAAATTTACTCGCAACATTTAATGGAGAACGGACCGTTTCAGCAGTCTATCATTTGTTGCGTGGAAAGCGGTCTGGACAGACAATTCAAGACGTTGGAATATTTGGTTTACATAGTTATTTTGGAATTTTACCAAAACTACAAAGAAGGCAATTTGATGAACAAATAAATAATTTATCAAATCAACATTACATATCTATTTTGCCAGAAAATCGTTATAGGATTACAGAAACAGGATATTCTTTTTTAAAACAATCTATGAAACTTTCATTTGATGGATGGCATTATCGAGGAAATGAACATATCTTTTTTGCCCGACTGTCACTAATTGTTCAAACATTATCTTACCTCAGCGACGGAAATATGAAGTTCATACCTATTCAACAAAATGATGATATTCAATTATGGGTAAAATCTTATTTAAAAACACAACAATATCAAAACGGTCATTTACAACAAAAGCTTTTGAATGAAATAGTTGCAAGTTTAGAGAAGGTGAAAAACGAAGAAAGAGAAAAGTCAATCGTTATAAAAAGATTAAGTGGTGTAAATCAACCAGGATTTACTTGGCAACAGATTAGCATTCATGAAAAATTAACTGAAATGGATGTTCAGTTACTATACATCTCATGTATACACCATTGGCTTAATGAAATTACATTTAGTGAGGAAAACTATCCATTACTATCAAAAATAGCAGAACGAGTCCGCATTGAAATGACATTAACTGAATCAGCAAACCAGACAGCTCAACTTTTCAAAAAGGGCTATTCTATTGATGAAATAAGTATGATTAGGAATCTGAAAACTAGTACGATTGAAGATCATATTGTAGAACTAGCAATGAACGACCGCAAATTTCCTATTGTAAAATTTTTAACAGAAGAAGAAACGAATAGCGTATTACGTACAATTGACGATTACCAAACAAAAAAGTTAAAAGTATTGCATGAAGTTTTACCGAATTTGTCTTATTTTCAATTACGACTTGTTTTAGCAAGAGGTGACTCAAATTCATGGAATTAGAAGATATATTATATCGACATTTTGGCTATCATTCCTTTCGACCGGGCCAAAAGGAAGTGATTGAGCAAATCGTTGTTGGAAGAGACGTGATTGCTCTATTGCCTACAGGGATGGGGAAGTCATTATGTTATCAATTACCAGGCTATGTTTTTAATGGAACTGTTTTGATCGTATCTCCGTTATTATCTTTAATGCAAGACCAGGTAACACAAATGAAACAATTTGGTGAAAAACGAGTGGTCGCTTTAAATTCTTTTTTAACATTTCAGCAAAAGCAATATGCTTTAAATTACTTACATCAGTATCGATTTATATTCATTTCACCTGAAATGTTGTTACAAAAACAGGTGTATGAGCGGCTGAATGAAGTGAATTTATCTTTGGTTGTAGTGGATGAAGCACATTGTATTTCTCAATGGGGATTTGACTTCCGACCTGATTACTTGCGGATAGGTGAGCTTTTCCATGGTGTAAATAGGCCACCGATATTAGCATTATCTGCCACAGCAACAAATAAAGTTCTTGGTGACATTCAGAACTATTTAAAAATGGACGAGCCTTTTCATTATATTCATTCAGTTGACCGAAAGAATATTCATCTATCTAGACGACAATTTCAGCGCCAAGAAGACAAAGTAGACTGGATTATTGAGCATGTATTAGAAACTGAAGGCCCAGGCATTATTTATACACAGTCGCGAACAAAAGCTGAGAACATTAGTAATCGACTAATTCAAGTGGGGGTTCAAGCAGCAAGTTATCATGCAGGAAAAGAATCAGTGGATCGACAATTTATCCAGCAACAATTTATAGAAGGATCCATTCAGTGGATTGTTGCGACAAATGCATTTGGAATGGGTGTGCATAAAAGTGATGTTCGACAAGTTATTCATCATAGTTTGCCTTCCAATATAGCAAATTATATGCAGGAAATCGGAAGGGCAGGTAGAGATGGAAAGGATTCGCTAGCCATTTTGCTATATGAAGATGGTGACGAAAATTTTGCAAAAATGCTAGCGACTGATGATTTACCAACAGACCATCATATAGCACTCTATGAAAATTACCGTTTTAAAAATGAAAATCCATTCATCATGTTTCAAAATGGTGAAATCTCTGAAACTGCCTTTCGAGTACTAGATTATTGGATGAATGAACAGCCAACTGATGAAGTTCAACGATTGTTACATAAAATGCGAATCGAAAAAATGCAAGCTGTTGATGAAATGATGGAAATTGTACAAACAAAGGACTGTATGAGAAATGTACTCGTACATTATTTTGGGCAACAGTTAACTGAACGACCAAATAACTGTTGTGAATGCTGCGGTATAATTGTAAAAGAGATCATTGAACCTCGTAAATTACATGAAATTTCCACTAAACCTGACTCATGGAAAGATAGAATTCAGAGCATATTAATTGGGAGAAAAAATAAATGATGAAACTTTTTCTTCTAAAATTCGACATAATCTATGAAAATTGCATTTACATGCATTTACAATTACATTGAATTTCGTCATAATATGATAATGGAAGCGTCGGAGGTGGAAAAATGAGTAAAAAGGATTATAGAGAAAAAATTGAACAACATCGTCAATCTATAGATGTAGAAAAACCTAACTCCAGACAGTCACGCTCTCGTTATGGAAAAAATAAAAAGCCTAGACGTAGAGATCCTTTAATGACAATATTAACTGTTATTTTTATTTTCATACCACTTGTAGTACTAGTGTACATATGGGGATTCTATACACCAACAACTCCAAGTAAAGCTCAGGGTAACGAAGAAACACTAGAATATGAGAAGAATGATAAACTAGAAGAAGATGAAACTACTATTGATGAGCCTGTTTTAATAGATGACACGGTAGATGAAAATAAAGAGGAAGATGACTTGTCTGAAAATGACAATCGAAATTCAAATGAAGTCGATCAATCAAATGATAAACAGAGTACAAATAAAGATACATCATCTGCTGAAACATCAACTGAAAAAGAGAAAAAAGATGAACAAATTTCAAATGGAAAGCATAAAGTAGAAACTGGAGATACTCTTTACAAAATTGCTAATGAAAGAAATACAACCGTTGATGCAATTATGGAAGCAAACGGTATGCAAACTCCAGATATCCAAGTGGGACAAACATTAATAATTCCATAATATGTGAACAGATTATTTTATTTCTAATTATTAATCGTTTACAATATATTTCATATAATAGGTACAAAAATTGTATTTTTAAGACGATGGTATAAAAACTGCATCGTCTTTTTTCTTGTCGTGAAAGGGGTGGGCTTCTTGATTTATATCTTTTTTTTAGTACTTCTTTGCGTTGCAATTGTACTATTTATGGTGAAGGAAGCTTTTGAAAATAACGTTTTATATCATGAATTTCAGTTGAATGGAATTGAAGGAAACATCACTTTATTTTTCATTTCTGATATACATGTACGAAAAATTGATAAAAAAATGATTCAAAATATCTCTACTAAAGTGGATGCGGTTATTGTTGGTGGTGATCTTGCTGATAAGAGAACATCTATTAATCGGATTTACGACAATTTGAAATTGTTAGGTTCATTAGGCCCAACTTATTTTGTATGGGGGAATAATGATCGAGAAGTAGGAGAGGCTAGGCTACGCGAAATTTTTGCAAAAACCGGTGTTCAAGTGATTGAAAACAATGCTATTTTATTGAACGATCATTATAAAATATGGTTGAGTGCTGTTGATTTTACATCGGATGTAGGGGGTGATGTTGAAAAAACCTTCAAGATCGTTCCTAAAGATGAGCTCAATTTTTTTATTTCTCATAATCCTCAAATATTTCCCGAGATCCAAAAGAGATTTAAAGTGGATCTTTTAATGGGTGGACATTTGCACGGAGGACAAATAAGATTAGGACCGTTTGGTATTCATCCACAGGGATCATTTTCTATTAAAAATGGTGTTCCGACTTTGATTAGTAACGGATATGGAACTACGTTATTACCTTTCCGATTCGGTGCGAAACCAGAATGTCACATAATTGACGTAAAATTTAAAGGGTAAATTTTAAACGAACTGGAAACTTCGAGATATAATAGTACTAGGTTCGTTTAAGGAGATGTCAGTATGAAAAGGAAAGACGCGATTATCGTTGGTGGAGGTCCTTGTGGTCTATCGGCTGCCATCGAATTGCAAAATATTGGATTACAACCAATTATTATTGAAAAAGGGAATGTCGTAAATGCCCTCTATCATTATCCGACACACCAAACATTTTTTAGTACGAGTGAAAAATTAGCAATCGGTGATGTTCCATTTATCATTGAGGAACGAAAACCACGGAGAAATCAAGCGCTCGTTTATTACCGTGAAGTGGTGAAGATGAAAAATCTTCAAGTTCATCGATTTGAAAAAGTTCTTCATGTTACGAAGCTTGAAGATGGAAATTTTCATGTAAAGTCAGATAAAGATGAATATGTAACACCTTATGTTGTAATTGCAACAGGGTATTATGATCAGCCTAACTTTATGAATATCCCCGGTGAAGACCTATCAAAAGTTTTCCATTATTTCAAAGAGGCACATCCATTTTTTGATACAGATGTTTTAGTCATAGGTGGGAAAAATTCTGCTGTGGATGCTGCATTGGAACTAAATAAGGCGGGGGCCAGAGTGACAGTTTCTTATAGGGGAAGTCAGTACTCACCAAGTGTAAAACCTTGGATATTACCTGAATTTGATGCTCTCGTACGAAATGAAGAAATCAAAATGCTGTTTAACAGCAATGTGTTACAAATTGCTGAAAATGAAGTGACATTGTTAGTTGATGGAGAGGAAAAAATAATCCATAATGATTTTGTTTTTGCGATGACTGGCTATCATCCGGATCATCACTTCATACAATCAATGGGTGTTGGAATAGATCAAGAAACGGGTCGACCAATATATAATCCAGAAACAATGGAAACAAATGTAGAAAATTTATTCATTGCTGGAGTGCTAGCTGCAGGAAACAATGCAAATGAAATCTTTATCGAAAACGGAAAGTTTCATGGTGGATTTATTGCGAATTGTATTGTGAATAAAGAGAAATGAAATAGCGGCGGGTGAACGCCGCTATTTTACTTTAGATAAGGCTAAGATTAAATTGGCCATCTATGTCAGTTAATAACGGAATGTATTTCGAGTTTGATACATAGATTGGATAATTGCTCCCATTATTAAATAAAAATTAATTAAAAAACTCTTTCAAATCAACAGGACTGTTCACCTGATTCAACCCAATCAACAACTTTAGTCGGGCTTTTTGTCCGCTAATTCCAGTTGCAAAGATTACACCTAAATCCTCAAGCATTTTACCACCACCATGATAGCCATAAACCGGTTCAGCAATTCCGTTAAAGCATCTTGAAACAAGGACAACAGGAATTTTAGCTTCAATTAATTTTTGAATGCCATCTACAACTTTTGGAGGTACATTTCCTTGACCTAATCCCTCTAGGACAACACCGTCATATTTAAGTTGAAAAATAGATTCTAACAAATCTCCCTCCATGCCAGCATATACTTTCAACATTGCGACTCTTTTCTCTAAGGAGTTTACTTCAACGTATCTTCTTTTTATTGGCGATTGGTGGATATGAACTAATTTTTTTGTAATTAAACCAATTGGACCATATTGTGGACTTTGAAAAGTGTTTACACTAGAAGTAGAAGTTTTCGTAATGTTAAATGCTTGATGGATTTCATCATTCATCACGACGAGAACACCTTTCTTCCGTGCGTCTTCACTACACGCAACACGAACAGCCTCTACTAAATTATAGACTCCATCAGCACCTAGTTCATTGGAAGATCTCATTGCACCTGTGATTACAATTGGTAAATCATAATTTGTTGTTAAATCTAGAAAATAGGCAGTTTCTTCTAAAGTATCTGTTCCGTGTGTAATAACGACACCATCAACTTGATTTGCTTTTATAGATTCAACGAGCAAATTTTTGAGTTGAAGCATTTCATAAGGTGTTATGTGTGGTGATGGTAGGTTAAATGCTTCTACTTCAATTATGTTAGCGTACTTCTCTAGATTACTACTTAAGCCCATTATCGGGTTTGAATCGGATGTTGTGACCGACCCGGTTTCATTATTTATTTGCATTGAAATTGTCCCACCGGTATGTACTAATAAAATGTTTTTTTTCATTTTTAAATTCTCCTTTAAATTCGCTTTATAAGCAAGTTTACATGTTATAATAATTTTAGAGTTTAGACTGTAAAAGGAGCAAATCGACATGTTTATAATATTGTCTGCTGCGATAGCTCCAGGCCTCGCGTTGTTCAGTTATTTCTACCTTCGTAATCAAATGTCAACAGAACCGCGAAGAACCCTGTTTCAAGCATTCATCTATGGGGCATTTATCACCTTTCCAATAATGTTTATTCAATATGTTTTACAAGAAGAAGGTGTTTTTGCTAGTCCATTTATAGCGAACGTCTTATTTTCAAGTACAATTGAAGAATTTTTTAAATGGCTTGTTATTTTTGTAGTTATTTATGGCCATGTTGAATTTGATGATCCGTATGATGGTATACTGTATGGTGCAAGTGTTTCTTTAGGATTCGCTACAGTTGAGAATGTACTATACTTACTATCATTTGGTATTGATACTGCTTTTATGAGAGCCATATTACCAGTAAGTAGTCATGCATTATATGGTGTGTTAATGGGTTATTACTTTGGGAAAAGTAAATTTGCGAAAAATGATAAAGCGACGGAATATTTACTACTAGCATTTTTGGCACCATTAATATTACATCTTATTTATAATACGATTTTATCATTTGAAGATTACTGGGTATACCTTGTTGCTCCATTTATGTTATTTTTATGGTGGTTAGCATTAAATAAAGTGAAACTTGCGCACCAACATTTAGTAGAACACCTAATAGAACAAAAAAAATACAATTAACGGTTCAAGAAATCAATCATTGGATTTCTTGGACCGTTTTTCTATTTACAACGTATAAAACATTCTCTTTTTTACATGCTATGAGAAAGGAGTGAATTATATGGTAATGGTAAGAAGCATACTTATTACTTTTGTATTAGTACTTGGAATTGCTTCATCTATTGATCAAACAAAAGAAGCTCATGCTTTCTCAGGGCGTCTCTTAGAGCGCGGTTCTTCTGGTGATGACGTAATAGAATTACAAGCTAGATTACAATGGGTAGGTTTTTATAATGGGAAAATTGATGGAATTTTCGGCTATGGAACTTACTGGGCATTACGTAATTTCCAAGAACAATGGGGTCTAGATGTTGATGGGATTATGGGGCAAAAAACTAGAGACACATTAGTAAGAGCAAGTAAATTTAATCGTGATTGGGTTCACAAACAAATTGCCCAAGGTAACCAGTTTACCCACTATGGAAATACCCCTTTAGAACAACAAACAAAAGCCGGAAGAGGCACTAATGGTGGACAAGGGCAAAATAATGCATCTACTGTTCAATTGCCAGTTAAATATTCAGAACGTGATTTACAATTAATGGCTAATGCTGTTTATGGGGAGTCTCGTGGAGAACCTTATGAAGGACAAGTTGCAGTGGCTGCGGTTATTTTAAATCGATTAGAATCACCTGATTTTCCAAATACAATCTCAGAAATTATTTTCCAACCTGGTGCATTTACCGCAGTAGCAGATGGTCAAATTTGGTTAACACCAAATGATAGAGCAAAACAAGCCGTCCTAGATGCTATGAATGGTTGGGACCCATCGGAAAATGCGCTCTATTACTTTAATCCAGTTACTGCAACAAGTAAATGGATTTGGTCAAGACCACAAATTAAGCAAATCGGTGAACATATATTCTGCTACTAAAGGAGGGATCACATGAAAAATGCAGTCTATTTGTTATCAATAGCTGTTCTTGCACTTGGATTATATTCGTTTGAAGTTAGGAATGAAAACAAACTGTTAGAAAGAACGGTACATGCACAATATACAAACGCATTAACAAGTGCGTCTGAAACATTATCAACTCTTCAAACTTCTGTCAACCAGTCGCTATTATTCCAGGATCAAAATGCACTTAATAAAGAACTGGACAATATTTGGCGACTGAGTGACCAATTAAGAGCTTCCTTAAGTGGGTTACCATTAAACAGGGAGGTAGCTAATAATTGGATGAAATACATTGGTAGTATCGGTGAAGAAGCAAGATTAGCTGCTGAAAAAGGAAACTATGAAGCTTGGCATGAAAAAATGGGTGTTGTAGGGTCGAATCTAAGAAACTTATCAAATGAATGGGAAGTTGCTACTTCTAGATATTTCGAAAATGATGGAGATTTCTCGAAGTGGCAACGAGTGTTAAATAATGAAACAGAACAAGATCAATTTGCAAATGTTGCTTCAAATTTAAAAACGTATTCTGAAACAGATTTCCCTTTAACAGCAAGTGAATCTGATTGGTTGAAGAAAAGAGAACTACAAAACTTAGATGATAAGGAAATTACAAAAGAGCAAGCAATCGATGTTTTAGAATTACTAATACCTAATATTAAAGATGCTGCCTATACAGTGACAAAAAGTAAAGACACTGCACCATACCCGTTTTATCATATTCAATTTGTAAAAGGTAGTCGTATCGGATATGCAGACATTACTGTTAAGGGTGGCCATATTTTATCCTTCTTATCTGAGCGTCCTGTGCAAGAAGAACGTAATATTTCAGAACAGGATATCCGTGATTTAACTTATCAATTTATGAGAAATGCCGGCTACGAGGATGTAGAAATTATAGAGTTCAGAGAAAATCATCAAGTATATCATATTGCAACAGCACGAGTTTACGGTGAAGCATTTGTTTATCCTGATGGAATTCAGCTAAAAGTTTCAAAGGCTAGTGGAGAATTATTAGGATTAAATGCAATGGAGTATGTACAAAAAGAAACAATAAAAGAACAACCAGTAAAGGCAATTGACTGGAACAAATTCTTCCGCCCAGGAACATTCGTAGAAGAAGAAAGAATGATCTATACTGAAAATGATTTATTTGAATTACGATTATGTTATGAAGTAATTGCTCGTTACGATAACGAATTAAACGAAACATTTAGAGTTGTAGTAGATGCTGAAACTCATGAAGTTATTAAGGTAGAATATATGCGTTAATTGAATGTCATTTGAGAAATATAGAAAATATAAACATTTCGTGCAATAATAGATTATATATTATTATTGCACGAGGTGGAGATTTATTTGGAGATTAAAATTGGAACAGAGCTAACTTTGGAACCGATACCTGCTCTAGAAGACTTTGAAAGATTCCATTGTAAACTAGTTGAGCAGACGGATCGTATCCTTTATATCGATTATCCAGTTAATAGTTTAACAAAAAAAACTGCCTTTTTAGTAGATGGTTCTCAGTTTCGTGTAACTTTTGTCAGTGGACAAGATAAAAGTTATGCTTTCAATACCGAAGTTATAGGTCGTAAAATGACTAATATTCCAATGATTATGTTAACACTTCCTCCAGATGATGAATTTATTAAAATTCAGCGAAGAGAGTTTGTTCGTGTGAAAACGACCATCGATGTCGCTGTTGAATTCGATCGTCAAACTTTTCAGTTCGTAACACATGATATTAGTGCTGGAGGTCTAGCACTCAATCTTAATAGAAATGTACCTTTTAAAGATGGTGATCAAATTCACTTAACAATTGTATTACCATTTTCAAATGGAGACATTCGATATGTTCAGACAAAGGCAGCGTTCATCCGAACTTTTGAAAAAGGTGTGGATAAACTAGCTTCTATTCAGTTTATAGAGACTTCTGATTTAGCAAAACAACAAATACTACGCTTCTGTTTTGAAAGACAATTGATGAACCGTAGGAATGAAATGAAAATTATGTAGGATTCAAAAAATTCGATGAATTATAGAATATCAAAAGGATACGTTTAACATTTCCCCATTTGCTTAAAAGCCCTATATGATATGGGCTTTTTCTTTTGTCACTTCAAAATTATTTTATTGTTTTAAAAAGTATAATACGAGAAAATGCGCCAACACCTATGGTAAAATGTTGCTTGGAAAGTAGGGATATTACTATGTCAAAACAAATACAAATTGCTATTGACGGTCCTGCAGGGGCTGGAAAAAGTACGATTGCAAAAATTGTAGCAGAAAACCTTGGCTTTACATACATCGATACTGGAGCAATGTATCGAGCAGTTACGTATAAAGCAATAAATGAAAACATAGAATTAAACAATGCAGAAGCATTAGAATCGATGCTTTTAAAGACCGTGATTGACTTAAAACCATCGAAAAGTGGACAACTTGTCTTTTTAGATGGAAAGGACGTTACAAATTTAATCCGTTCAAACGAAGTAACTGCAAATGTCTCACAAGTTTCAGCACACCCAAATATTCGTGAAATACTAGTGAAAAAACAACAAGAATTAGCATCTAATGGTGGAATCGTAATGGATGGCCGTGATATCGCTACTCATGTTTTAACTGAGGCAGAACTTAAAATCTTCATGTCAGCTTCTGTTGAAGAACGAGCAAAGAGACGATTTATTGATAATGAAAAGCGCGGCATACCTTCGAATATGGATACTTTAATTCAAGAAATTTCTTTAAGAGACAAGCTAGATAGTGAGAGAGAAGCATCTCCATTAGTTCAAGCAGAGGATGCAATCTATCTTGATACAACGGAACTATCAATCGAACAAGCAGCAGATGCAATTTTAAAATTAGCAAATGAAAAAATGGAATAATTTTAAGAGTTGAACGTATTTTCATTATATAGATACATTTTTTAAAAATAGAAAAATATAAGTGAAATAAAGGGTAATTGATTAAATATTTAGAAATAACCAAGTTTTTCTAAAAAAAAAGGAATATTTTTTGTCTTTATAGAAGTTTTTTAATAAAATAGAAATTGGAAGATGCGAAGGAGGGTTACATATGTCTGAAGAAATGAACGTGAAAGTAGACCAGGATTTTCGAGAAGGAGATATTGTGAAAGGTGTTGCTGCGAGAGTTGAAGATAAAGCAGTAACTGTTTCAATAGAGGGTGCACCGTTTGACGGGATTGTACCGATCAGCGAACTCTCTAGTTTGCATATTGAAAAAGCCTCTGATGTTGTATCAGTAGGTGATGAGTTAGAGTTAATCATCACGAAAGTCGAAGAAGAAAATTTCGTTTTATCAAAAAGAAAAGTTGATGCAATAAAAGCGTGGGATAAGCTAGAAGCGCAATTTGCAACAGGAGAAATTTTTGATGCTGAGGTAAAGGATGTTGTAAGAGGTGGCCTTGTCGTTGATCTAGGTGTACGTGGTTTCGTTCCTGCATCTCTAGTTGAAGATTATTTTGTTGAAGACTTTGAAGACTATAAAGGCAAAACATTAAGCTTTAAAATAACAGAACTTGATAAAGATAAAGGAAGACTTATCTTATCTCATCGTGCTGTAGTTGAAGAACAAAAAAATTCTAAGAAAAAACAAGTTCTTACAGGTATTAAAGAAGGCGATGTACTTGATGGTACAGTACAACGTATTGCACCATTTGGGGCTTTCGTTGATATCGGTGGTATCGATGGTCTTGTGCATATCTCACAAGTATCCCATGATCATGTTGAAGACGTAAATTCAGTTCTAACAAAAGGTCAAGCTGTTAAAGTGAAAGTACTTTCGGTAGACCCTGAGAGTGAAAGAATTTCTTTATCTATAAAAGATACACTTCCAGGACCATGGTCAAACATTGAAGAACGTGTTACAAAAGGATCTGTATTAACAGGGACTGTAAAACGTTTAGTGTCATTTGGTGCTTTTGTAGAGGTTTTCCCAGGAATTGAGGGTCTTGTGCATATCTCTCAAATCTCTCACAAACACATCAATACACCACATGAAGTGTTAAAAGATGGCCAAGAAGTACAAGTGAAAGTCCTTGATGTTAATGGTGCAGAAAAACGTCTATCACTTACGATTAAAGAACTTCTAGAAAATCCTGAGAAGGAAGAAGAATTCGACTACGAATTACCTGAAGAAACATCTGGATTCTCACTAAGTGAAGTAATCGGTGATCGTTTAAAGGGCTTTAAATAAATAATAATGAATAATCTATTGAACAGGTGTGTCTTAGTGCATACCTGTTTTTTTTGTATTCACTCACTCCAAAAGAAAATTTCGTACTTTCCCGAAATTGAAATACGACATAACTGAAATTAAGCGAAAGTTGCACTTATTTTTGAATATGTCGTGTAGAGATTCCGTCACTTAAGGAATTTCAAGATATTAAAGGAACCGCGTTCTGAAAAAAAGAACGGCTTTATTTTAACAACAAAAATAGAATACGGACCGACCGATTATGGATGAGATCTAACACTTAACGTTTCTATACCCGTAACAACAATAATGAAAATGTGATTTTGTGTCATAATTTGTTTCATGTCTATTTCTTTAAATATGTATATGAAAAAGAGTAACAACATTTTGTAGAAAATAGAAAATGTTGTTACTTTTTTATTTTATATTTTTTCTTTAATATATCGTCTCACTTAAAATTCCATTGGATAAATGGTGTTTATATATTGCTACATAAACCTCTGGAGCATTTTACTATTTAATCGTTCCTCAATAGGCAAAGTCCTCAAAAACTGACACACCATCTCTAAAAACTAAACCTTTGCAGTCAATCAGCGAGTCATGTTCGCTAATTGACTACAAAACCAATTTTACAAAATGGAATTGGCATTTTTATATTAATAATAGAGCATCTCTGGAATAATAGGAATATATTAATTTTAATAAAAATTTAATAAAAATATTATATTAATAGGTCTTTTATGATATATTCATCCAAGTGTTAAACAAATTTATGATAGGAGCACTATTAAATGAGGAAAACTATTAATGTTATTATAATATTTTGTATGTTATCAGCGTTTATACCATTTGGTAATTTTGCGTCAGCAGAAAAATTACCCGATAACTTAACAAATTCAAATAGCTTAAAAAACGATTCTCTAACATCTGAGAATCAAACAAAAAAGAGAATTGAGTTAGAAGAAGAAAGAACAGAGTTTTCCAAAACCTTCGACAATTTAGATGGAACCTTATCAACTGAGATTACTCAAGTTCCACAACATTTTATGAATGAGCAAGGTCAATGGAAAGATATCCAAAATAATTTGGTCAGTAACAATAATGGCGGATATGCAAATAAAGAAAATAAATTTAGCGTTGAATTTGATGAAAAAATCAATAATGAATCAACAGGCTTGAAATTAAAAGAAGATGAATATGAACTAAATCTACAACTAACTAATCTTGTAAATGAATCAGAGGAATCTCTTCAACCTTCAACAGGTATAGTAGAAGATAATCAAATTACTTACTCTGAGATATTTGATGAAATATCCGCAACATATACGGTTGGGGAAAACTTTATTAAGGAAGATATTATTATAGATAATCCTCCAAAAAATGGACTTCCAGAAAAATTTACCTACACATTGGATTTAAACGGATTAACTTATGAAGAAATTGACAATAAAATATATTTGTATGATGCTATTACATCAGAACCGATTTTTATGATTGAAGCCCCTTTTATGTATGATGATTTACACCAGTAAACTTTCAAGCATCAGAAGAAATTCAATCAGTTCCTGAGGAAGCAAAATCATATTCAATTGAACTTAAGACACGAGAAGAAAACAATAAGCTTTACATTAATTTAATCCCAGATCGACAATGGCTGCAAGATGAGAATCGGATTTATCCGATTGTGATTGATCCTACAATTGTTCGTGTCCAGGGTACGGACTTGACAACAGATACAATTCTTCGTAGTGGATTTCCAACGCAAAGCGGGGGGAATGATACCGAAATCGGAGCAGGGCGTGCGAACGATAATATTGTTAGAAGTCTTTTACGTTTTGATTTGTCTTCCGTAGCTACTGTAAGTGAAATTTTATCAGCGGATTTAAATTTATATCTTTCATCTACGAACAGCACTTCACCAATCGACATTTCAGTTCATTATGTAAATAATGCATGGAATGAAAATGAAGCTACATGGCAGAATCGTACAAACACATTAAAGTGGTCAACAGCAGGTGCAGATTATGGAATTTATGGAGAGGCAACTGTAAAAAATATTTCAACGATACCGAGTAACATTGAGGATGCACTCGTTAAATGGCCAATTCCCATTGATAAAGTGTATGGTTGGGTTTGGACTCCAAACATAAATCATGGGATATTAATCAGGAGTGCAATGGAAAGTTCCAAAGTCTATAAAAAGTTTTATAGCAGTGAGAATACAGTAGACAGCAAATATAAACCAAAACTCGTTGTTACGTATAAAACAAGTGCACGATTTGGTTTAGAAGATTATTGGGACTATAATTCATTTCCATTAATAGATGGTACGAATTATATTAATATAGGTACACAAAATAATATATTGCAATATACAGATTTTTCACTATCAAACTATGCAGGTTTTGGATTAGACTTTACTCGTACTTATAATAGTAAAGCACTAGAGAATTCAGCATTTGGACATAGCTGGACATTTACAGGCAATCAAAAGTTGTTCATTGGGACAGGTAATAGTAAAACAAACATTGATTACCAAGACGAAGATGGTACAGTACATGTATTCACTTGGAATGGTTCAAACTATGTGAAACCGGTAGGATTTAAAGGTGAACTAACAAAAGTAAGTGATTCTGAATATACAATTAAGCAAAATAATATTGTTTCTACATTCATAGTAAAGGAACAAGCAAATGACACATCTGTTAAGGTAGCGTATATTACGAAACAAGAAGATAAAAACAAAAATAGTATCACTTATGAATATAATAGTGATAACCAACTTGTGAAAATCACTACAGGACTAGGAGATTTCTTAACACTTTCTTATCGAAACGGTGTCATTGTAAAAGCAGTATCTAAAGGAAAAGAAATCACATATAACTATAATGGGAAGCATTATATAACATCCGTTGTAGTAAAAAAAGATGCAAGTCAACAAACGACGACTTCGTTTAATTATACAAACGATCGGATAACAAGCATTATAGATGCGAATGGAAATGTTACTTCATTTGCCTATGGTAGTATTGGTTTAAGTTCAGTAACATTACCAAGTGTAGGGGGGAATACGCCTTCCACAACTTATTATGATTTAGATAATGTTAATCTGAAAGCCACTGTGACAAGCCCAGAAGGCGAAGAAACAGTCTACTATTTAAATAATAACTATGTAATAACAAAAATAATAGATTCGTCCGGGACACAAAGAAACTATACCCTAGACAACCAATATAAAATATCAGAAGAACAAGTGACAGTACCAGGAGAAACGCCATATACAAAAAAATATGCGTATGACACGAAGGGGAATTTAGAGAAAGTCGAGGATTCAAAAGGAATTGTCTCGAAATATACGTATGATACTGCGGGGAATCTGTTAACAGAAACCGATTCATCGGGCTATGTAACTCAAAATCAGTATGATGCAAAAGGGAACTTAATTAAAATCATTACCCCAAAAGGTGAAGTAACAACGTATATATATGATGCGCGTGGTGATTTAACGAAAGTAACGTATCCATCAGGAAGCAGCGACACGTTTAGTACAAACTATACAGATGGTAAAAAAACAACGGTTCATACAGACCCAGCAACTGGGAAGTCGACTGAAAGTATTTATGATTTTAACGACAATTTACTATCCTTTAAAGATGGAAAAGGTTACACAACAATATATAAATACAATCTAAAAAACGAGTTAACATCTGTAACAGACGCTACAGGAAAGACAACAAATTATCAATATGATGGAAATGGGAACTTAACAGTAATCCAAAATGTAGCTGGTCATCAAACGGTGTTAGCCTATAATGGACAAAATAATATTTCGAAAGAAACAAACGCATTAGGCAAAGTAACGGAGTATCAATACGATGGGGACGGCAATTTAATTAATGTGATTAAGGCAAATGGTTCTAAAATTAATTATAACCAAGATTCACAAACACAATCATCGATTGTGTCCATCAATAATACTAATCAGTTCACAACAAAATCGGATGGACTAGCGACAACGATTACGAATCATATGCTAAATAATTCTTCGACAACCTATATTTCGTCTGAAGATGGTCGCTTAAAGCAAGTGGATTTCAGTTCACCAGCAAATAATGCGATTGTATATATGTATAATAATGAGCTATTAGATACCATTCAATTTAGTGGGAACACGATTAAATACACGCCAGATGCAAATGGTCAAATTGAGGCAATATCTCAAAATGGCATAAATTTAGCTACATTCGGTTTTAATAATAATGGATTACTTGAGAATACAACTTTTGGTAATTCAAATTCTATTTTCATAAATAATAATTATGTTGGTAATAACACATTATTAAAATCCCAAATCTTTAATACAACAATCTCAACTATTTGGGATACGCATACCTATGACTATGATGCGAATAAGCAAATTTCAAAAGTAATAAATAATGCGGGCAATGTTGTCTATACGTATGACAACTTAAATCAGTTGGAAAAAGAACAATACAGCAATGGATTAACAATTTCCTATACGTATGACACAGTAGGAAATCGTATATCAAAATCCGTTACAAATAACGGAAATACTACTACGACAATTTATTCATATAACGCAGCAAACCAACTAACAAAAGCCGGCGACCAAAGTTTTTCCGTTGACCTAAACGGTAATACGACAAACGACGGTCGATATGAATATGTATGGAATGCCTTTGACCAACTAACGGAAGTCAAATCTCTTTCTGGCACAACCATTGCCAAGTATAACTATGACGAAAATGGTCGTCGTGTGTACAGTAAGGACGTAAATGGTGAAACGTACTATCGTTATGATGGGACAAGTAACTATGTCTTGTTTGAAGAGGATCAAGCTGGCAACATCACAAAATCCTACACTTATAATGCGAGTGGTCATCCATTAACAATGACGTATAATGCCGCAACGTATTATTACCTAACGAACTATCGTGGTGATGTTCTTGCGTTAACAGATGAAAATGGCCAAATCGTAGCTGAGTATACTTATGATGCATGGGGCAACATTTTAACGCAAAGTGGAGAAATGGCTTCCACCAACCCTTATCGTTATGCAGGGTATCGCTATGATGAACAAACAAAATTGTACTATTTAATGGCACGATACTACAATCCCGATACAGGTGTTTTCATGTCTTTAGACCCGGTGCGCGGGGATACGATGAATCCAATTACGATGAATGGGTACAATTATGCGAATAATAATCCGGTTATGAATGTGGATCCGGATGGGGAGAGAAGTCTATGGGCTAGCTTCAAATATGGCTTTTTGAAAGCATTAGAGATTTTTATAGGGAAATGGGGAATTTCTAGGGAGCTAGGTGAAACTATAGTTAGTCTCACTGCCAATTTTATTCTTGGCAGTGTAGCCTTCGTTAATATGGCCAAGATAAAACAAACAAACTTTACAGCTTATTTAAGTTATATAAAAAAAGTTGCTGGAAAATTCACTGGGACTTTGAAAAAGACTGCAAAAAATCAATTGATTAAACGTTTAGGAAAAACAGCTGCGTTAAAAATTCTCGGAGGGGTAGCTGGTGTAGGCTTTTCAGAAGGAATAGTTTTTACATTTAATCTGATTTATTACACAGTTAATCATTATCGAAAATCATAAAATGGAATAACTTTTAGTAGAAAGAGAGGGAGAGAATGTTACCACTTAGTATCGGTCTTATCATATTTGGTGTTATTCTTACAGTAATAGCTAAAAGTATAGACCCATTTCTGTATTTTTTAATATTGGGATGTGCAGGATTACTATTTGAATTAATAAAATTTGTTTTTAATTCTTTTGGCATAACTGGGTTAACTAGCGCCCTAATTGCATTTTCTGTTTTCTGCATGTACTTGTTGTTTATTAAGAAATTAACAAAAAAATTAAAATTTTAGGTACTACCAATAGTAAGCTATCTGATTTTTTCAGATAGCTTACTTAATATATGTATTTAAATAACATGGAAATAAATCCTATCTATCAGGTTGATGGAAAATGTAAATGAATCTATAGTAAACCAGAAGCCTATTCTCTATTGAGGGGACAAGTAACTGCGTATTATTTGAGGAAAACGCGAGATACGGTGAAAAAAGCCCATACATATGACGTAGATGGCCATCCACTGACAATAATGTAAAAAGGTGCAACAAACTATTACTTAAAAAACTACCGTTGAGACATATTGCCTTAACAAATGCAAGTGGTGAAATTGCTACAGAGTATAAATATGATTGGGGCAATATTTTAACACGAAGTGGGGAAATGGCTTCTATCAACCCGTTATGCAGGGTATCGATACGATGAAGAAACAAAGATCTACTACTTAATGGCACGTTAATACAAAGGATACAGGAGTATTCAGCTCTAAACCCAATGCGCGGGGATACGATGAACCCAATTACGATGAATGGGTACAATTATGCCAATAATGATCCGGTGATGAATGTAAACAATCTGGCATTAACTTTACCTTAGAATGAACAATTTAATACAACCTAATAAACTAATACTCAGACGCTTATTGGCGTTAACAGATGCAATTATCTAATTATATCTCATTCCCGAAAATGGTCGTGTGTACAGTAAAAATGCAAATGTTGAGACGTACTATAGAATATGTCAAAAAAATAAATTGTTATTTATCTGTTTGCTTTTGATAATATTTAATTTCCCCTTCTTTCTTTAATAACATTTTCTAGCTATCTTCGGCACAGCAAAACCCACATACTGTTAATAAATTTCTATTAAAATAATATTAGATTTGACTGGAATAAGCTTTATGTAAGTTATGGAATTTTTAAGCTGATTTTTCCATAGCCTCTAAATTGTCCTAATCAAAAGATTGTGAAAAAATGATAAGTGCAATGATTTCGTGTATAATACAAAAGATAAGAATTTGGAAGGATGAAGTACAGATGACAAAACCAGTAATCGCCATCGTAGGTCGTCCGAACGTAGGGAAATCTACAATATTTAATCGTATTGTTGGTGAGCGTGTGTCCATCGTGGAAGATATTCCAGGTGTTACACGTGACCGCATTTATAGTTCGGCAGATTGGTTAACACATGAATTTAATATCATCGATACGGGTGGAATTGAAATCGGGGACGAGCCCTTTTTAGATCAAATTCGCGCCCAAGCAGAAATCGCCATTCAAGAAGCCGATGTCATTATTTTAATGACAAATGGACGTGAAGGTGTAACACTTGCAGATGAACAAGTAGCAAAAATTTTATATAAGACGAAAAAACCAGTCGTTCTAGCTGTCAATAAGATTGACAACCCAGATATGCGTGAAATGATTTATGATTTCTACTCATTAGGTTTTGGGGAACCGTTCCCGATTTCAGGTTCTCATGGACTTGGACTCGGAGATTTACTAGATGAATGTGCGAAGCATTTTCCTAAAGAAGATGAAGCTGAGTATTCTGACGAAACGATTAAGTTTAGTTTAATCGGACGTCCGAACGTAGGAAAATCATCTTTAGTAAATGCATTTTTAGGTCAAGATCGAGTAATTGTTAGTGATATTGCCGGTACGACACGGGACGCAATTGATACACCTTACACTTACGATGACCAAGAGTATGTCATTATTGACACAGCTGGAATGCGTAAAAGAGGGAAAGTGTTTGAGTCAACTGAAAAATATTCAGTTCTTCGTGCAATGAGAGCAATTGAAAGATCAGATGTTGTCTTAGTTGTATTAAATGCAGAAGAAGGAATTCAAGAACAAGATAAAAAGATAGCAGGCTATGCACATGAAGCTGGAAAAGCGATCATTATCGTTGTAAACAAATGGGACGCTGTTGAAAAAGACGAAAAAACAATGAACCTGTTTACAGAACAAATTCGTGAACATTTCTTATTTTTAAGCTATGCACCGATTATTTTTGTTTCAGCGAAAACGAAACAACGTGTACATCAAATTTTAGCTCTAGTAAAACGAGTAAGTGAAAACCATGCAATGCGTATCCAATCTTCTATATTAAATGAAGTGATTGAAGATGCTATTGCCAGAAATCCTGCTCCAAGTGACAAAGGACAAAGATTACGTATTTACTATACAACACAAGTTGCAGTGAAGCCTCCAACTTTTGTGGTATTTGTTAATAATACTGAGCTTATGCACTTTTCATATGAACGTTTCCTAGAAAATCGTATTCGTGAAACTTTTGATTTTGAAGGGACACCGATTCGTTTAATCGCACGTGCTAGAGAATAATTTCATTTAACATAATTCTCACTTCTTTAAGTAGTTAGGATTGTTCTGACGGACAAACCTAATTACTTAAAGTGATAGCGCTAACACGAATTTGATTGAAAGCGAGGGAAGTACAATTGGAAAATGTTACAGTTTTTGGAGCTGGATCTTGGGGAACTGCGCTTGCGATTGTCTTAGCTGAGAACGGTCACCGAACATTACTTTGGACACATCGTGAAGATCAAGCAAACGAGATAAATATAAAACATACAAACAAAAAATATTTACCAGAAACCATTTTACCGACTGAACTAACTGCAACAAGTGATTTAGAAACAGCAGTTGATCACGCATCTATTTTTGTGATGGCTGTACCTACAAAAGCAATCCGAGAAGTATGCGGGAATATGAGTAAGACGCTAAACAAGAAGGCGTTATTCATTCATGTTTCTAAAGGGATTGAACCGGATTCACTTATGAGAATATCGGAAATCTTAGAAAGTTGTTTACCAGAGGAATTTGTCTCAGATATCGTCGTATTATCTGGTCCAAGCCATGCAGAAGAAGTTGTTCTACGTCACCCAACAACCATTACAGCAGCTTGTAAAAATATTCAATCTGCCGAAAAAGTCCAGGATTTATTTATGAATGGCTATTTTAGAGTGTATACAAACACAGATGTGGTTGGAGTTGAACTTGGTGGGGCATTGAAAAATGTCATTGCGCTAGCAGCTGGAATTTCAGATGGCTTAGATTACGGGGATAATGCGAAGGCTGCATTGATTACTCGAGGTTTAGCTGAGATTACTCGTCTTGGAGTAAGAATGGGTGGTAATCCATTCACATTCTCTGGATTATCAGGTATGGGTGACCTTATTGTAACTTGTACAAGTGTTCATTCACGTAATTGGCGAGCGGGAAACATGCTTGGTAAAGGGTTAAGTTTAGAGGAAGTACTTAACAATATGGGTATGGTGGTTGAAGGTGTTCGTACTACAAAGGCAGCACATCAGCTTGCATTAAAATACGAAGTGTCAATGCCGTTAACGTCGGCATTATTTGAAGTACTATTTCACGAAAAGCCACCAAAAGTTACTGTGGATGAACTTATGATTCGCATGAAAAAACGTGAAATAGATAATCTTCTTTAATCAACTCATTTATTAAATATTTGATGGAAATTATCAATAAATTTTCAACAAGTATTCACAATTTCTCCATGATTTTGTGAAATTGTACGCAAAAAATTTGTAACTCATTGTAAAATAGAGTTTACTCGAGAAGGAGGTATACTATTATACCTCCTATTCTTTTCGAGTAAAAAAAATTAGATTAAATACATAGTGATTTGTTGTGGAAGGTGGTATGATTATGCAGTTTTCACCAGTAGATTTATTTGTTCTAAACACTGCACGTGGCCCTCTTGCAAGTATGCATGCGTTAGACGTAATGTGGGTTTCTTTTTACTCCATTGGGGCAATGTTAGTATCGGTTTTAATATTATCAGCTACAAGAAAATGGATTAAGAATGCCTTTGTATCTTTTTTTGTTAAAATGTTTGCCTTCTTATTGTTTTTAGTAGGTTCATTTTTAATGGTACTCGTTGTATTTACTTGGCCGTCTTAACTTAATTTTATTCAAAAATTTTTGGTAGTGTAGGAGACTCTCTATATAAAAATAGGGGAATGATGTTATAAACTTCCTGTAAATACAACATTTTTAGGATTACTCGAGTAACTTGAGTGAAAAATTACACCATGGTGAATCTGATTATATATGAGGTGAAAGTGTTGAGAAATAAATTGAAAGTTAGTTATCTGCTCGTTGTCCTCTCGATAATATTGGCTGGATGTATGTATCCTGCTGACAAAAGAGTAGAAAATCAAATCCCTGATCAAGTCCAATTGGATGGTGTTCAACGAGCGATTGATGAATATAGAGCAGATACTGGGGTATTACCAATAAAAACTCGCGATATGGATACGGATATTTACATTAAATATTTAATTGATTTTGACAAACTTGTTCCTAAGTATTTGGCAAATTCGCCTGGAAATTCCTATGAAAAAGGTGGTATTTTCCAATATATTATTTGGGATCCTGAGAATAAACCGACTGTTAAACTAGTTGATTTACGTACAGCCGATGCGATTCGTGATGTCAATATTCGTTTCCTTGCTACAAAATATCCTACATATAAAGAGCCAATTACTACTTATGTCTATTCTATAGACTACGATAAATTAGGTGTAGGGAAAGAAATAACAGTGCCAAGTCCATATTCGAACAATCATTTACCACTCGTTGTTTCTACAGATGGAGATGTATATGTCGATTATTCGATTGATTTAAATACATTTATTCAAGAAAACAATTTGACACCGACTCCAGGGGAAGACATTAGAAATCTATTAGTAGAGGCATACCCAGTAGTCCCAGCTTATTCGTTACCTTATACAGTAAACGAAAATAATGAGCCTGTATTTATGTTTGACCCTACGAAAAAGGATTAATTATGTCTTGATTTTGACAAATTCTTTGCAATTTTAGTTCTGAAGCAAACACCAAACTAATATAATAGCCCTCTACAAGGATAATTAGCCTTGTAGGGGGATTTTTTTTTTAAGATTTATTTCCTATCTGTTGCAAGATTTTAGCAGCAGATATTAGAAAAAATCGGTTTCTTATTACTTGGTCTATTAGAACATAAGAATCGATTAATAGAAAAGAGCGAAAGATTACGCAAAAACAAACTACAATATTTTTTTCACACTTATGCATTTTTCGTACAAGGTGTTTTCATATTCCAGGAATATGGGTCATAGACTATATTACGTAAAGGAGGAGCTACAATAGGCCAAGAAATCTTTCATCAAATAGCAGAGAGAACTAATGGGGATGTATATATCGGTGTTGTAGGACCTGTACGAGTTGGTAAGTCTACTTTTGTGAAGAAAATGATGGAGTCAATTGTGCTCCCGAATATCGTAAACGAAGAAGATCGCAAAAGAGCACTGGACGAGCTGCCTCAAAGTTCACCAGGTCCTGTCATTATGACTGCAGAACCAAAGTTTGTTCCTGCACAAGGTACTCAAATTACTATTGGGGAAAGTGAAATACCTTTCCGAATTCGCTTTGCAGATTGTGTTGGGTATATTATTGACGGTGTGAAAGGCTATGAAGATGAGAATGGTCCAAAATATGTTCATACACCATGGCATAGTGAGGCTATTCCATTCCAAGAAGCCGCAAAAATTGGTACAGATAAAGTCATTAGAGACCATGCGAATATTGGGGTTGTTGTAACGACTGATGGAACAGTCAATGGCATCCCAAGGCATGCGGCTCAAGTTGCAGAAGAACAAATTATTGAGCAACTAAAAGAAATTGGTAAACCGTTTGTAGTAATATTAAACAGTAGTGTTCCTAGTCATACGAATACTGTCGCTTTACGTAATGAATTATTTGAACATTACGGAGTGCCAGTTATTGCAGTTTCGATTGATCAAATGTCACTTCGTGATATGGAGTACATTATACAAGAAGCATTATATGAGTTCCCAGTAGAAGACATTGAAGTTGAAAAGCCAGATTGGTTAGATGTATTAGACCAAACACATCCAGTAAATCAATCATTATCCGATTCGGTTAACAATGTACTTGATTCGATTACAAAGATTCGAGATGTTTCTCAAGCAGCTGAAGAACTGAAACAAATCGACTTTATTGAAGATAGTGCTATTGAGCGAGTAGATGCTGGATTAGGTGTTGCAACAGTTCGAATCACATTAAAGCCAGAAGTGTACAAAGCGGTATGTAACGAATGGTTAGATCAACCAATTGAAAGTAAAAAAGATTGGTTATTGTTTATAAAACAAGCCGCTGAAGCAAAAGGTGTTCAAGCGAAGTTCCATACTGCTATTCAGGACGCTGTAGTCAATGGATATGGCGTAACACTTCCAACTTTGGAAGAGTTTGAACCGAGTGAACCAGAAATTATTAAGCAAAACAATTTCTACGGTGTACGTATGAAAGCAGCTGCTCCATCGTATCATGTCATCCGTGTAGATATGCAAACAGAATTTGCTCCGCTTATAGGAACTGAATTCTATGCACAACAATTGTTAAAAGATTTACAATATGCGTATAATCATGATCGTGAAGCGTTATGGGAAACTCAATTGTTTGGAACACCACTTCATCAAGTGTTAAAAGAGGGCATTCGCTATAAGATGGATTCTGTTCCTCCAAATGCTAAAAATAGAATGCGTCAAACGATCGAAAGAATGGTAAATGAAGGTGACCGCGGTTTAGTTACATTCATCATCTAGAAAGTGAATAAGGCGTAAGGTTTACGCCGTTAATAGTAACAGGACTTTTCATTCAATAGGTGAAAAGTCCTTTTGTTTGTGTAAATTTTTAAAAATCTGTATAAATTGAGTCATATCATGAATAAATACAGTTGCACCAAGGTTTTCTATATGTTACTCTTTTTACATGATTTAGGTAGATGACCCTTTGAGAGGAGGTGAATAGTGTGAATAAAACAGAATTAGTAAACTCTGTAGCTGAAGCTGCGGCTCTTTCTAAAAAAGACGCGTCTAAAGCAGTTGAAGCTGTATTTGATACAATTCAAGATGCACTTGCAAAGGGTGACAAAGTACAATTAATTGGTTTTGGTAACTTTGAAGTACGTGAACGTGCGGCTCGTAAAGGTCGTAATCCACAATCTGGAGAAGAAATCGAAATCGCTGCTAGCAAAGTACCTGCCTTCAAACCAGGGAAAGCTCTTAAAGATGCTGTAAAATAATAGCGTCTTGCAGTTACATAGAGTAGCCATCACTTCAAGATGGCTACTCTTTTTTAAATAGTTTATAATGAATTGAATTTATTTTTACATAGTACTCAGGATATATATTTACATAAAATACAACATATTTGAAAAAATAAACAACAATGAACTATTTCTGTTATATTATCAAGCTTTTTTGCGATTCATGTCGGTATATGCTACGATATTTTGACAGTGTAGCGAGGAATTTAGGAGGATAAAGATGTCTAATGTTGACTTAAAAAAAATAGAAGAAGCAGTAAAAATGATACTTGAAGCAGTAGGAGAAGATGTAGAACGTGAGGGTTTACTCGATACACCAAAACGAGTGTCAAAAATGTATGAAGAAATGTTTAGCGGAATTCATCAAGATCCACGAGAATTTTTTTCTACAGTGTTCCACGAAGACCATGAAGAACTTGTACTCGTAAAGGATATTCCATTCCATTCAATGTGTGAGCATCATTTAGTGCCTTTTTATGGCAAAGCACATGTTGCATATATTCCGAGAGATGGACGAGTTGCAGGATTAAGTAAACTTGGACGCTGTGTGGAAGCTGTTGCACGAAGACCGCAATTACAAGAAAGAATTACATCTACAGTGGCTGATAGCTTAATGGAAATGCTAACGCCTTATGGTGTTTATGTTGTAATTGAAGCAGAACATATGTGTATGACAATGCGTGGACTAAAAAAACCAGGCTCGAAAACGGTAACATCTGTAGCACGAGGGATTTTTGAGACAGACGATGTGAAAAGGAAAGAAGTAATTTCATTTATTCAAATGTCTTAAATAAAATACTCGATTATGATATGATGACATAAGAAAATTGTACCTTAGGAGAATTCAATATGACAAATCCAGATTATATTATCATTCGAGCAGAAGAAGATGGAGTTCATGTTATTGGCTTAACACGTGGTACGGATACTAAATTCCACCACTCTGAGAAGTTAGATGCAGGTGAAGTAATGATTGCCCAATTTACAGAACATACATCGGCAATGAAAATTCGTGGAAAAGCACAAATTTATTCTGCAAATGGTGTTGTAGAAAGTGGCTATAAAAAGTAAAATGTTTTGGTATTGAGATTTAAGTAACATTGTATAGTGACTTCTAAACATTCGTTAGAAATATTCAACTTATTTACTGTTTAGTAAATGTACATAATTTTAGATTAACAATGTTGCTACCTTAAGCGATTGTTTAGTCATCTAGAAAAAAAGCTAAAGCTTGAGGTAAATTGATATTATCAAGCATTCGCACTTTAAGTGGAATGGAGTATTAGAATGGATGCGACATACATTACGGAAAGAATAGAACAACTAAAAACAAATATATACAACCAATTACACCATAATACTTTATTGAAATATATTGAAGATGCAAAGTTGGATGAACAGCAATTATTTTTTCTTTTATTGCCTTACTTAAACGGTGAAAATTGGGATGAAGATTTAAATACGAGTGCTGTTACTATTGCAATCGTCCATGCAAGTTTAGATGAGCATGATAAAATAGATGAGTATGAAGCTACTAATAAAGAACAGCAACTTACTGTGTTATCTGGGGATTTTTATAGTGGACGATACTATCAGTTGTTAGCGGAAACAGGAAATATTTTGTTAATCCGTGAAATTTCAAAGGGGATTGCCATTCGTTGTGAACAACAAATGCGAGTGTATGAGAAAAATAAGTTAACAATACGAGAATGGATCCATTACATTTTAACAATTGAAACAGAACTAATTCATAAATTTTATTCGTTCTATGAATTTGAAAAATATAATAATATCATGACGAACAGTTTAGTTTTGCTAAGACTACAACATGAATTATTGAACTACCAAAATGGTCAAGTATCAACTTTTATTCAAATGATTCAATCGAGTGTTAATATTTCAGAATCTGTTGAGAAAGTAATTGCCCAAGAGGTGGACATGCTAAAGGATGAATTGAGTGAATATCTTCATTCGTCAAACCTCCTAAAAGACGATATAAAGTTATACATAAAAAATCAATTAGCACTTGTTCAAAAGTAGAAAGGTTTTGAAAAAATGGCAAAATCAAAAGAAGAACGTGTACATGAGGTATTTGAAAATATCTCTGAAAACTATGACAAGATGAATTCGGTAATTAGTTTTCAATTACATGTAAAATGGCGTAAAGACACAATGAAACATATGGGCGTAAAGCCAGGGTCAAAGTGCTTAGATGTTTGCTGTGGTACAGCAGATTGGACCGTTGCATTGGCTCAAGCCACAGGTGAAACGGGGATTGTAAAAGGCCTTGATTTTAGCAAAAATATGTTAAAAGTTGGGGAAGAAAAGGTGGAGCCATATCCTCAAGTAGAGTTAATTCATGGCAATGCGATGGAATTGCCATTTGAAGATAATACATTTGACTATGTGACTATTGGATTTGGGTTAAGAAATGTCCCAGATTATTTACAAGTGCTAAAAGAAATGAACCGCGTGTTAAAACCTGGTGGTATGGCAGTTTGTTTAGAAACTTCTCAACCTGAAATGCCAGGTTACAGACAGCTGTTTCGTTTTTACTTTAAATATATAATGCCTATATTTGGAAAGCTTTTTGCTAAGAGCTATAACGAATATTCTTGGTTACAAGAATCAGCAAATGAATTTCCAGGAATGAAAAAGCTAGCGGTTATGTTTGAAGAAGCAGGATTCGCCAAAGTAAGCTACAAAGGATATAGTGGCGGTGCGGCTGCTATGCATATGGGCTATAAAAAAGAAATCTAGTGGGAAGTGTGATCGCGTGGAAAAGATGAAGCTAAAAATGCTCTATTCTGACTTAAAACAGGATATAGACATCATCGAAAAAGAATTAGAAGAAGCGTTGAACTCGTCTTCACACTTGATTTATGAAGCATCACTCCATTTATTACAAGCGGGCGGAAAGCGAATTCGCCCTGTTTTTGTTTTAATTAGTGCGAAATTTGGGAACTATAATATTGATAAAGTCAAAAACGTTGCAGTTCCTCTTGAATTGATTCATTCGGCATCGCTAGTACATGATGATGTAATTGATAACTCAGATATGAGAAGAGGTCAACATACTGTCAAAGCCCAATGGAACAATCGAGTGGCAATGTATACAGGTGATTATATTTTTGCACGTGCATTAGAATATGTGACTAAAATTGAGAACAAAAAGGTTCATCAAATTCTTGCTCACACAATGGTGGAAATTGTAAATGGTGAAATCATACAAATCGAAGATAAGTTTCGTTTAAATCAAAACCTAAAAGATTATTTTAGAAGAATCAAACGAAAAACAGCGCTATTAATTGAATCTAGCTGTGAATTGGGAGCAATTGTTGGTGAATGTGATCCTAAAGTAGTGAACAATCTGAAAAGATATGGTTACTATGTTGGGATGAGTTATCAAATTATCGATGATATTTTAGACTTTATTT
This sequence comes from Ureibacillus manganicus DSM 26584, assembly GCF_000772945.1. GTDB lineage: Bacteria > Bacillota > Bacilli > Bacillales_A > Planococcaceae > Ureibacillus > Ureibacillus manganicus. The sequence goes on along the minus strand of NZ_JPVN01000005.1, from coordinate 97,176 downwards.
CAACTGATAAAGAATTAGGAAAACCAGCTGGTAGTGATTTGTTACAAGGGAACATTACTTTGCCAATCCTATTATTACAGGATCACTCTGAGATAAAACAATTTATCGAGCGAGCTTCACAGGGGACAGTAACCGAACAAGAAAGACTAGACATGTTAGAAATTGTTCGTAAATCAGATGCAATTAAAAAATCTATGCAAATAAGTAATCAGTATTTAGTAAAAGCTTTAAAAGAGGTAGAAGCTTTACCCAACCATCCAATGAAAAAGAAATTACGAGATGTTGCATTATTTATAGGGAAAAGGAAATTCTAATTATAATTTATAATAGATTTCAATAAAGTTTCACTTATATTTTAGACTGGGATATATTAACTTTCATGTAAATAAACAATCTTAGTTGACCTGATTATTGTTATTTTGGTAATATTTATCGGTAGGTGTAATACCTTATATGAATTGAAGGAGTGTTTTAGAAATGGCAATTGAAAAAACGTTTTTAATGATTAAACCTGATGGTGTTAGACGCCAAGTTGTAGGTGATATCGTTGACCGTTTCGAACGTCGTGGATTCGAATTAAAAGGTGCTAAATTAATGGTACCAACACGTGAAATCGCTGAAGCTCACTATGCAGAACATGCGGACAAACCATTCTTTGGTGAATTAGTTGATTTCATTACTTCTGGACCAGTATTTGCAATGGTATGGGAAGGCGAAAGCGTTATTTCATTAGCTCGTATCATGATGGGTGCAACAAAACCATCTGATTCTCAACCAGGTACAATCCGTGGTGACTATGCAGTAACAATTTCTGAAAACGTTATTCACGGTTCAGATTCTGCTGCATCTGCAGAACGTGAAATTAGTTTATGGTTTAGCGAAGGAATCGCTTAAGATATTATTGAAAAGACAAGGTCTATATGGCTTTGTCTTTTTTTTACATATTATTTCAAGTATAATTTAATAAACAGGATTAGTTTACATGAAAATGTTGAATGGAGGATTTAGATGTCTTGGATGTGGATCGTATTTGGGGTAATATCTGTTGTAGCAATTGTGACTGATTATCTTCATAAACAGGCAAAGTTAAAAATAGAAGCAACGAGGGAAGAAATTGAACTGGAGAGACTGAAACAGGAAAACTTTATGTTAGAAACAGAAAAGATTCGTATGGAGATTGAACATACTAGACAACAGTTATCACTAGATAACAGTTATGAAAAAACGAGTGTTAAGGAAATTAAATAAATCTAATCAAATAAATATAAAATTTGCATAAAAACTAGGGATAATCTAAAAGTACCGTAAAAGAATTACTGATTATTCTCTTTTTTTATTCCAATTTGAAACCATTTATAAGATAATACCTATATGGAAAATAATGATATTTAGGAGGTTTTCTTGTGGAACCATTTATATTTGTTTGGGGCATTTTACTAATTGTTTCCTCTATTCCGATTACTGCTATCTTAACCCATCACCTTAGAAAACAATCAAAGTTAAAACTAGAAGCATTAAAGTTTGAAATTGAATTAGAAAAGCAAAGAAAAGAAAGCTATGTCATTGAATCTGAAAAACTCAGATTAGAAATAGAACAAACTAGACAACAATTAGTTTTAGATCAACCATATGTAAAAACACAAAACTTAACGAAAGAATAGAATTTTAGAGTTAGAAATAAATCCCTCCATATGACAATAGAATGTAAATTCGATTAAAAATATTTTGAAAATAGTCATTTTAAGCTATAATCGAAGTACGACATATGAGGGGAAAGATTAAAATGTCAGACTATGAACAATTTATTGAAGGAATAAAACGAAAAACAGGAATCGATTTAAGTTTATATAAAGAAGCTCAGATGAAACGTCGATTAACTTCCCTTTACGAAAAAAAGGGCTTTCGAAACTTTGTAGACTTCCTCTTTGCACTTGAAAAAGACCGAGATTTGATGAACGAATTTTTAGATCGAATGACGATTAATGTATCTGAGTTTTACCGTAATGGGAAACGCTGGGAGATATTACAGAAAAAGATTTTCCCATTGCTTCTACAGCAAAATCGAAGACTAAAAATTTGGAGCGCTGCATGTTCCACTGGTGAAGAACCTTACACCATTTCAATGGTACTCTCAAATTATCTACCACTAAGTCAAATTCATGTGATGGCAACTGATATTGATGAAAATGTGATTCAAAAAGCGAAGCTTGGCCTATATCCTGAAAGGTCGCTTGCAGAAGTACCAACTGATATGAAATCTAAATACTTTATCCATGAAGAACCATTCTATAAAATAAAAGATGACATAAAAAGCACTGTTACATATAAAAAGCATAATTTACTAAAAGACCCGTATGATACAAATTACGATTTAATAGTTTGCCGTAATGTAATGATTTACTTTACAGAAGAAGCAAAAGATCAAATATATCATAATTTTAGTAAATCATTACGTCCAGGTGGTATTTTATTTGTTGGATCAACAGAACAAATTTTTAACCCTTCAAAATATGATTTTGAAGTAGAAGATACGTTCTTTTATCGAAAAAAACAATAATTAATGAAATACAACATAGAGGCTCTCGAAAGAGTCTCTTTTTTGTATAGATAGCGTGTACGAAGTAATTTACACAAGTTTTTAGAAATATGCTAGAATTTTTTAAAAAATATAATTATTGTGAAATACTTCATAAATCCCAATGTTTTTTCGGTTATAATATGTTAAGATAAAAAATACTATACTTTAGCGAGTTGAAGGGAGAAAGTGTTTAATGCGATATTTAACAGCTGGGGAATCACACGGCCCCCAATTAACAACAATTATCGAGGGGTTACCATCCCTTTTACCAATAACATCAGAACAAATTAATTATGACTTGAAACGACGTCAAGGTGGTCACGGTCGCGGCCGACGTATGCAAATAGAAAAGGACCTAGTTGAAATTGTAGGTGGCGTTCGCCATGGTAAAACATTAGGCTCTCCTGTTGCGCTTGTAGTAAATAATGATGACTGGAAGCATTGGACGAAGATTATGGGTGCTGATCCACTTCCTGAAGATGTCGATCCAGATGAAATTAAAAGACAAGTATCACGTCCACGTCCAGGACATGCGGACTTAGTTGGTGGTATGAAATATGGACATCGTGATTTGCGAAATGTTTTAGAACGTTCTAGTGCTCGCGAAACGACAGTAAGAGTTGCGGTAGGTTCTGTTGCAAAGGCTTTATTAAATGAACTAGGTATTTCAATTGTTTCGCATGTAACTGAAATTGGTGGAGTTAAAGCTGATCCTACCAAATCAGAAGGGAAATCAACTGAAGAAATCCGAAAAATTGTTGAAGAAGATCCTGTTTATTGTCTTGATCCGGAAGCTTCAGCAAAAATGGTGCAGCTAATTGATGATACGAAAAAAGAAGGTAATTCCATTGGTGGGGTTGTGGAAGTAATTGTTGAAGGTCTTCCTGCAGGAATTGGCTCATATGTACACTATGATCGTAAATTAGATGGTAAGTTAGCTCAAGCAATGCTTTCAATCAATGCATTTAAAGGTGTTGAATTTGGACTTGGGTTTGAAATGGCTCGTAAAAAAGGTTCAGATGTCCATGATGAAATTCTTTGGAGTGAAGAAGAAGGCTATACACGTAATACGAACCGATTAGGTGGATTAGAAGGTGGTATGACTACTGGAATGCCGATTGTTGTTCGCGGTGTGATGAAACCAATCCCAACTTTATATAAGCCACTACAAAGTGTAGATATTGAAACAAAAGAACCTTTCAAAGCAAGCGTTGAACGTTCAGATGCATGTGCTGTACCTGCTGCATCTATCGTAGCTGAAAATGTAATTGCTTGGGAAGTAGCAAAAGCGATTATAGAACAGTTCCACAGTGACCAATTACCACAGTTAAAAACGCAAATTGACGAAATGCGAAAATATGCGAAGGAGTTTTAATGATGAGAATTCCAGTAAATACATCATCTCATGCATATGAAGTGGTTATTGGAAATGGCATATTACGTGAAGCATTACAAACGTATAAAGGATTGGTTGATAAGTGCGACCAAATCATTGTTCTAACAGATGAACATGTATGGGAAGCACAGAGTACTTATTTTCAAAACAACTTCCCTTATCCATTCGATTACTTCGTAATGCCTCCAGGCGAAACTTGTAAAAGCTTTGAAAACTACTTCAACGTACAGACATACTTGTTAGAAAAAAACTGTACGAGAAAATCATTAATCATTGCATTTGGTGGGGGAGCAGTAGGGGATGTGGCAGGTTTTGTAGCAGCAACCTATATGCGCGGAATTCCTTTCATTCAGATTCCGACAACCATTCTTGCACATGACTCAGCTGTTGGCGGTAAAACTGCTATTAATCATCCTCAAGGGAAAAATATGATTGGTGCATTTTATCAGCCAGAAGCAGTCATTTATGATACACACATACTTACAACTTTAAGCAAAAAAGAAGTTCGTTCTGGTATGGCGGAGGTCATAAAGCATGCCCTTATTTCAAACGAAAATTGGTTACATCATTTAATGCAACTTCCTATTACAGAATTAGATTCTCATAGTTTAGCAGACCATTTGAAACAGGGAATCGAAGTGAAAGCGGGGATTGTTGCTGAAGATGAAACAGAGCAGTCTGTACGGAAATATTTAAACTTTGGTCATACATATGGCCATGCTATTGAAGCTGCTGCTGGATATGGTGGTATTGCTCATGGTGAAGCAGTTATGATTGGGACAGTTTATGCTCTACTATTAAGCAAGCGATATGGAAATGTAAGTCACGAATTCACAAAAGACTTTTTAAAATTTGCCTATGAAAATGGTTATCCATTTGACCAAGTTTCGCACTTTACATTTGAAGAACTAACACCGTTTTTATTGAAAGATAAAAAAAATGAATATGGCGTTTTAAAATTCGTTCTACTTAAAGAAATTGGTGCACCTTTTGTACAAGCTATTGAACTTTCAGAATGTAAAGAAGTTGACCAAGAATTTAGAAAGCTAATACAGGAGGTATGCAAATGATTCGTGGAATTAGAGGCGCAACTACAATTGAAGCAAATCTCCCGGAAATTATTTATAGTGAAACAGTGAATTTGGTAGAGAATATCGTTAAAGAAAATAATATTCAACCTGAGGATATTGCCTCTGTTGTAATTTCTACAACTCCAGACATTAATACAGCCTTTCCTGCAAAAGCTGTAAGAACTTTGGAAGGATGGCAATTTGTTCCGACAATGTGCATGCATGAAATGAATGTACCAGGTGCATTGCCACTTTGTATTCGTGTTTTAATGCATGTTAATACAAACGTATCTCAAAAAGATGTTCAACATGTCTATTTAAACGGTGCAGTCGCACTAAGACCAGATTTAGTAAAATAAAAAATTTGCATAAAGAGGAGTCTTTTCATATGAAATGGAAGCAACAAATTCATGATATGAAAGCATATCAACCAGGTAAGCCTATTGAGGAAGTTCAAAGAGAATATGGATTGGATAAAATTGTGAAATTAGCTTCCAATGAAAACCCATACGGTTTTTCACCAAAAGTGAAAGCATTTCTAGAATCAGATCATACGAATCATGCGATCTACCCAGATGGCTACGCTCAAATTTTACGAACAGCTGTAGTAGAGCATTTAGGAGTAAAAGAAACTCAACTTATATTTGGAAATGGTTCTGACGACTTAATCGCTATTGTTACTAGAGCTTTACTATATCCTGGTGTAAATACTGTAATGGCAAAACCATCATTCTCACAGTATAGCCATAATGCTGAAATTGAAGGTGCTGAAGTTCGAGAAGTTCCTTTAAAAGATGGAAAGCATGATTTAAATGCAATGTTAGAAGCAATCGATGAAAATACATCAATCGTTTGGGTTTGTAATCCAAATAATCCTACAGGTACAATCGTATCCGATGAGGAGTTAAGTGAATTTATCCAAAAAGTACCTCAAGATGTCTTAATAGTTTTAGATGAAGCTTATTTCGAATATGTTAACGCACCAGAATACAAAAATACACTTCACTATGTAGAAGAAAATTCAAACGTAATTATTATGCGTACATTTTCTAAAGCATATGGTCTTGCGTCCTTCCGTGTTGGGTATGCAATTGCCAATGAAGATGTTATAAGTAAACTAGATCCAGTGCGTGCTCCATTTAATAATACAGTCCTAAGCCATAAGGTAGCGACTATCGCATTACAGGATCAAGGGTTTATCAGTGAATGTACTGAGAAAAATGAAAAAGGGAAACTACAATTTGTAGAATTCTGTGAAAAACATAATTTAAATTTTTATCCTTCTCAAACAAATTTCATATTATTTGAAGTGAAAGCGGATAGTGATCTTGTATTTAAAGAAATGATGAAACGTGGATTTATAATCCGTAGTGGAAAAGCTCTGAGTGCCCCAGGATATATTCGTGTAACAATTGGAACAGAAGAACAAAATGCTGAATTTTTACACTTACTTGAAGAACTGCTAAAAGAACAAGGGGTTCTTGCATGACACAAAATGTTCTTGTCATTGGCTTAGGCTTAATCGGAGGGTCTATTGCTTTGTCTTGTCAAAAAGCACCTCAAACAAAAGTCTATGGCTATGATGTGTTAGAGAAAACGAGAGAACTTGCTGCAACGTTAAACATTGTTCACGAAGTTGTTACGGATGTAAAAGAGGCTGCTCGTATCGCTGATGTAATAATTTTTGGTACACCAGTGAATGGAACTTTACAGTGGATGAACGAACTAAAAACTTGGTCGTTAAAAGAAGATGTAGTTGTAACAGACACTGGAAGTACTAAATCTTTAATAATGGAAAAAGCAGTTGAATTAAAGGAAAAGGGAATTACCTTCATTGGTGGTCACCCTATGGCTGGTTCTCATAAAAGTGGAGTTACCGCTGCAAGACAGTATTTGTTTGAAAATGCTTATTACATGTTAACACCCTTTGAAGATGAAAATGGTAAACAAATCATAAAATTGGAACAACTTTTAAAATATACACTTGCAAAACTTGTAAAAGTCGATGCAAACGAACATGACCATATGACAGCTGTTGTAAGTCATTTTCCTCATATTGTTGCAGCTTCTCTTGTTCATCAATTAAATGGGGAAAAACAACAATTTCCGATGACTTCGCTTTTAGCTGCAGGGGGCTTTCGTGATATTACACGTATTGCATCATCCAACCCCTCTATTTGGCGAGATATTACATTACAAAATCGGAAAGAGCTATTAGATCAACTTAATGTTTGGCAGGATGAGATGAATCGTGTTCGTTCTATACTAGAATCTAATGATGACAAGTCAATAGAAGATTATTTTGCAGTGGCAAAAGATGTTCGTGATCAATTACCAATTTCAACAGGCGCTTTCTATACAACTTTTGATTTATATGTTGATATTCCAGACTATCCAGGGGTAATTTCGGAAGTTACAGGATATTTAGCAGAAGACAATATAAGTATTACGAATATACGGATACTAGAAGCACGCGAAGATATATTCGGGATATTAGTGATTAGTTTTCAAACGAGCGAAATTCGCGAAAAAGCGGTGAACTGTTTACAGAGCCGTACAAAATTCGAAATGCATATTGCATAGATAGAGTTTCTCAAAAATGAAAGGAGTTAACTCCAATGCCTCATACTAAAATACTTAATTACCAAAACGAAAGTTTGCAAGGCACAATAGAAGTGCCAGGTGATAAATCAATTTCCCATCGTTCAGTTATGTTTGGTGCCATAGCAAAGGGGAAAACAACTGTAAGTGGATTCTTACTTGGAGAAGATTGTCTAAGTACAATAGATGTTTTTCGTAAATTAGGTGTGGAAATTGAAGTTGATGGTACAAATGTAGCAATCACTAGTTCTGGAATTGATGCTTGGAAAGAACCAAATGAGGTACTATACACTGGGAATTCTGGTACTACAACAAGATTAATGCTAGGAATATTAGCAGGGACAAATTTACATACAGTAATGACTGGTGATTCGTCTATTGGTAAACGTCCTATGCGCCGGGTGATTGATCCATTACGATTAATGGGAGCTGAGATTGCTGGTAGAGCAAATGGTCAATTCACACCATTAGCAATACAAGGTACTCAATTAAAAGCAATAGACTATACAATGCCTGTTGCAAGTGCTCAAGTAAAATCAGCTATTTTACTGGCAGGTTTACGTGCAAATGGGACAACAATTGTTCGTGAAAAAGAAGTTTCCAGAGACCACACTGAACGAATGTTAAAACAGTTTGGTGGAAGTGTAACGGTTGATGATGGCGTTATTTCAATTGAGGGTGGCCAACAATTATTTGGTACTCACGTGAATGTACCGGGCGATATTTCATCCGCTGCATTTTTCTTAGTTGCAGGTGCAGTTGTTCCAAATAGTGAGATTACATTAACAAATGTCGGAGTAAATCCAACGCGTTCAGGAATTATTGATGTGCTTAGGCAAATGGGAGCGGACTTTTCGATTCAAATTGAAGACGAGAAAGCTGCTGAACCAACTGCAACTATCATTGTTCGAACATCCCAATTAGAAGCAACAACTATTGAGGGGGATATCATTCCTCGACTAATTGATGAAATTCCAATTATCGCATTACTTGCAACTCAGGCTAATGGAAAAACAATTATTCGCAATGCAGAGGAACTAAAAGTAAAAGAGACCGACCGTATAATTGCTGTTGTGACAGAGTTAAAAAAATTAGGTGCTAATATAGAAGCAACAGAAGATGGAATGATTATAGAAGGCCCAACTAAACTTAATGGCGGTTCTGTAAAGTCTTACGGAGATCACCGAATTGGAATGATGGCAGCAGTAGCAGCCTTAATTTCGGAAGAACCAATTGAACTTGATGATTCGGATTGCATAGCAGTTTCATATCCAACATTTTTTGATCATGTGGAAGAACTAATTCACAAATCAAAATAAATCGGACTCTCCTTTTTAAAAGGAGAGTTTTTTCTTGGAGGATAGTTTAGAATAAATTAGAGTGTATCCGCATAAGAAAAATATCGAATTGTTGCATTGTGGCAACAATTCGTGTTTTTATAATATTATTTAGTTATTCTTATGTAACGGTAAAATGATAAAAATAGAGATTAGGTGAATAAAATGACAAATCGTATGAACGATATGTTTGAGGCCATTCAAAATGGCGACTTAGAAAAATTAGAAACTTTTATTGAGGACTTTTTAATAAACGAAGCACCAGAGCAGCAATATGAAATTGCTGAATTGTTTATGCAATATGGTTATTTAAATGAGGCAAATCGAGTATTAGAACACTTACAGTTTTTATATCCAGAAGAGGCGCAAATTGCAATTGATAAAGCTTCCGTATTAATTGAATTAGGGGAAGAAGATGAAGCATTAGAGTTATTAATGAGTATTCAACCAGATGCACCAGAATATCCTCAAAGTCTATTATTATTAGCAGATTATTATCAAATGCAAGGATTATTTGAAGTCGCTGAAAAACGAATTAATGAAGCAATTGAAATTTTACCTAATGAACCATTATTACAGTTTGCTAAAGCTGAAATTTTATATGAAACGGGCCGTTTTCCTGAAGCATGTCGTATTTATGAAGAATTGCATGAAAAGGAAAAAACAATTGCAGGAGTATTATTAGCGGAAAGACTTGCAGAAGCTTATAGCTCAGGTGGGGCTTTTGAGACAGCTTTAGACTTTTACATGGAAGCTCTAGAAGAAAAGGTGACACCTGATTTGATGTTTGGTTCTGGATATGCAGCTTTTCAGTCAGAAAAATATGAACTTGCAACTAAGCAACTTGAAGATTTAAAAGAGTTAGATCCAGATTATTTTAGTGGTTATTTATTATTAGCAGAGAGCTATGCAATGATAGAAGACAACCAACGAGCATATGCTGTTATTCAAGAGGGCATTAAGCGTGATGAATATGAAAAGTCCTTTTATTTATTTGCAGGGAAAATTGCCCTTAAAAATGGTTTCCCAGATGAAGCAATCGACTATTTGAAACAAGCAATCGCATTAGATCCAGAATATATAGATGCAATTGTTGTTATTATGTCGATTTATGCACATGAAGATCGTAATGAAGAAATTATTGATCTATATGAAGAATTAGAAAGAAATAATTTTAGTATTCATACGATTCTTCCATATGTGGCGGAGGCTTACGGAAAATGTGAACAGTACCTTCGTGCATACGAAATTTACAAAGTAGCATATAATGATTTTAAAGATGATACGTCGTTTTTAGAAAAATATTGTTACTTCTTGATAGAAGATGGTAAAAGGCAAGAAGCACGTGAAGTTGTAAACCGATTAATTGCACTGGAACCTTTAGAAGAACATTGGGTAAATTTGCTAGATACTCTTGACTAAAGGAGGGAAAGCTAATGACTTCTTCCGTTCCGCTCGTTGATAAAAAGGCTTTTGTCAGGTGGTTTTTAAAGAATTATCAGTTAAAGCGTAGAGAATGTGTTTGGATTTTAAATTATTTATTGAGTAATGATAATTTGCTTGAAAATATTCATTTTGTTGAGGAGGCTCATTATTGCCCCCGAGCAATTGTCATGTCTAGTGTAGATTCAAACGGAGTTCCATTTCGATTTTATAAAGGAAATATCATGACAAGCGATGCTGAAAAATCCTTTCATGATCTTCGCCTACATCCTAACGAAAGTATGTATATACAATTAAATTTTCCAAATGTTCCACCGAGCAGGCAATACTTAGCGGTTTTAGAGGAAAACCCTTATATGCCGAAGTTTCTTCATATCAGCGAAAAAGACAGAGTTATAGCAGAAGAATTATTAAACAATAGCATGTTAGCATTTCAAGAAGAAAAATTGTTGAAGGAAATAGATGATGCTTTAGATGAAGGTGACAAAGAAAAGTTTTATGAGCTTTCAAATTTGTTACAAGCATTAAAACAAACATCAAAAAATAGTTAGTAAACTGTAAAACAGTGGAGGCACCAACAAGCTTTCATATGGGAGCTTCTCTACTGTTTTACTTTTGAATATGTATGTTTAACTTTTCACATAGATACATCTCTTATAAAAAAATATGTTTGAGAATATCGTAAAAATCTAATACTTTATACGATTGTTCTTGTTGGAGGAAAGATTATGTTTTTTAATGTTCAAGATGTTTCACAGTTTCAATCACAAAAAGAATTTATCGATACAGTTATAATTCCACTACTTTCTGTAAATCTTAAAGACGATACCATTAAACAATCTAGTTCATCTGCGCATTATTTAATGTCATTAACTTCTTTTATAGAACAACAATTTAAAGGACGTCTAATGTTAATGCCGCCATTTTCATATATTGAACAATCAAAAGATAGTATCTCACCAGTAAAACTTCAAGAAGAATTCCGAAGTGCTGGCTTTAAGCATGTCGTATTTATTACTTGTGATCATAGTTGGACAAGCCTAAAGGATGAAGTGGACTTAATTTGGTTACCTTCTATTCCGTTAGAATCAATGGATCTTTCAGTTAAAAAGACAATTTTAGAAGATCAACTTAAACAAGTAATTCCTGTACTATCTTCCAAATGGTCTCAAAGCTAGAAATTTGTTTCATTAAATGTTCACAATCTTTCCAAATGAAAGAGAATGCAATATTGACCTACCTATTTTATTGATATATCATAGATATGTCCTAGTTTTATTATTTGTAAAAGTATGTCCGTTGGACTGACCTTTTAGTTAGAGGGGGGAAAAGGATGAGTAAAAATCGAGTTACAAGACGTCAATTTCTAAACTACACTCTAACAGGTGTTGGTGGATTTATGGCGGCTGGTGTATTAATGCCAATGTTGCGTTTTGCAATAGATCCAGCTCTTCAAGTTAAAGCAGAAGGTGATTTTGTACAAACTAGTAAAAAAATTGCTGATATTAATGAAGATCCAGTAAAAGTAGATTTTACATTTGAACAAGTTGATGCTTGGTACAAATCTGACGTTACTGAGGCTGCATGGGTGTATAGAGATGGTGACAGAATAGTAGCACTTTCACCTGTATGTAAACACTTAGGCTGTACTGTGAACTGGGAGGGTGATCCAGCTCACAAAAATCAATTCTTCTGTGCTTGTCACGCTGGACGTTATGAGAAATCAGGTAAAAACATACCTGGAACACCACCATTAGGTCCTTTAGATGAGTATGAAGTTTCTGAAAAAGATGGATTCTTACTGCTTGGGAAAAAAATCGCAAATACTTTAGTTTAATTAGTTAGGGGGTAGACAATTGTGCTAAACAAAATTTATGATTGGGTCGATGAGCGTTTAGATATTACACCTATTTGGCGTGATATTGCCGACCACGAAGTGCCAGAGCACGTTAACCCTGCACATCACTTTTCTGCATTCGTATACTGTTTCGGTGGACTAACATTCTTTGTTACTGTTATTCAGATCTTATCAGGTATGTTCTTAACTATGTATTACGTGCCAGACGTTGAGAATGCATGGAAATCAGTTTATTATTTACAAAACGAAGTTGCTTTCGGTGAAATTGTTCGCGGTATGCACCACTGGGGAGCTTCATTAGTTATCGTAATGATGTTCTTACATACGCTTCGTGTATTCTTCACAGGTTCTTATAAGAAACCTCGTGAGCTAAACTGGATTGTGGGTGTTTTAATTTTCTGTGTAATGTTAGGCTTAGGTTTCACAGGATATTTACTTCCTTGGGACATGAAAGCGTTGTTTGCAACGAAAGTAGGTCTTGAAATTGCAGGTTCGGTACCGTTCTTAGGAGATCTTATTAAGATCTTATTAGCAGGAGATGCTGAAATTATTGGTGCTCAAACGTTAACTCGTTTCTTTGCAATTCATGTATTCTTCTTACCGGCTGCATTATTTGCATTACTTGCAGCGCACTTTATCATGATTCGTAAACAAGGTATTTCTGGACCGCTATGATCCAAACAAATGTTTTTATGATTTACTAAAGGAGGGGACACTATGCAACGCGGAAAAGGGATGAAATTCGTTGGTGATTCACGTATTAAGGCAAATAACCGTATGGTGAATCAACCAAAAGACTATTCCGAGTATCCTGGTAAAACAGAAGCTTTCTGGCCAGACTTCTTATTAAAAGAATGGATGGTTGGTGCTGTTTTCTTAATCGGTTATCTTTTGTTAACTGTTGCACATCCTTCACCACTTGAAGGTCCAGCAGATCCAACAAATGCTTCATATATTCCATTACCAGACTGGTACTTCTTATTCTTGTACCAATTATTAAAATACACTTATGCTTCAGGTCCATACAACATTATTGGAGCAATCGTTGTTCCAGGTCTAGCAATTGGTGCTTTAATTTTAATGCCATTCCTAGATAAAGGTCCTGAACGTCGTCCGTCAAAAAGACCAATTCCTACTGCTTTAATGATTTTAGCAGTAGCTGCAATGTTCTATTTAACTTGGGAATCTGTTGTAAACCATGATTGGGAAGCTGCTAAAGCTCAAGGTGCTATCACTGACAAACATTTAGGTTTATTGCCTGATGTAGAGATTGATGAAACTGCTCCTGGTTATGAAATTTACCAAGCTCAAGCTTCATGTGTAGGCTGTCACGGTGGTGACTTAGCAGGTGCTGGTGGACCTATGTTATTAGGTAACGAACTAACTGCTGAAGAAGTTGCCGAAGTTATTCAAAACGGACGTGGCGGAATGCCAGCTGGCGCTTTCCAAGGTACTGACGAAGAACTTCAACAATTAGCTGAGTTCATCGCAGGATTAAAAGAAGCAGAATAATAGATTAATCTATCTAGTCAAAGAGAGTCGGGTAACTGACTCTCTTTCATTTTAACTTCGTTTTAATTTTTTCTAATTACTATACATATTTGTTCACTATCTTGTAAAATATAGGGGACATATCTCGTCTTTTAATACATATATATACTTATTTTATTCATCTTATTTCAAAACTATTACAGGGGTGTATTATGAATTTGTTAACGCATTTATGGTATTTGTTAACACACAGAACGTTTTTAACATTGTTATTGATAGTAAATGCAGCTGGTACAATTTATGGCTATATTTGGTACCAATATCAATTAGCAATAACAGCACCGCAATTTATAATTTTCGTGCCAGATAGTCCAACGGCAAGTTTATTTTTTTCAATTGCAGTAATTGGTTGGTTGCTGGGGAAAAACTTTAAGTTAATTGAAGCATTGGCTCTTATAACGTTAGTAAAGTATGGAATCTGGGCCGTAGTGATGAATTTACTGACGTTGTATGAGAACGGTTCTCTTGAACCTGAGGCGTGGATGTTAGTCTTTTCACATTTTATGATGGCTGTCGAGGCGGTTATTTATATTGGAAAGTATCGATTTACGTATAGCCACGTAATTATTGCGGCCATCTGGACATTGCATAATGATGTGATCGACTATGTTTATGGACAATTTCCGTATTATCATGTTGTTACTAAGTATACTAATCATATTGGCTATTTTACATTTTGGTTGTCGATTGCCTGTATTGCAATCGCTTTTGTTGCACATAACAGGAAAGAATATTTGCATAAACTATAAATTATTATTAAAATTAAATTATAGTAATTCTAAAAATAGAAAGGGAGAGAGAATTGCCAGGAGGAATGTTTATAATTTATTTTCTAGTCATCTTGCTTTTGCCGATTTATGCCCAGCTTAAAGTGAAAAGCACATATAAAAGGTTTTCACAAGTACCTGCACAAAAAGGTATGACTGGTGCACAAGTTGCACGAATGATACTAGATCAACACGGTTTATATGACGTGCGTGTAGTACCTACACAAGGCGTATTATCTGATCATTATAATCCTATGACTAAAACTGTGGCATTGTCTGAGGATAATTATTATAATTCTTCACTTGCTGGTACAGCAGTAGCAGCACATGAAGTTGGACATGCAATACAACATAAAGAAGCATATTCATTTTTAACATTACGCTCTAAATTAGTACCTGTTGCAAGCATTTCTTCAAATGCATCATGGATATTTGTAATTATCGGTATCCTAGCTCAATGGTCAGGCTTATTATTATTAGGTATCGTTTTATTAGCTGCGGGAGTATTATTCCAAGTAGTTACATTACCTGTAGAATTTGATGCTTCTAAACGGGCGATGAACGAGGTAGTTTCACTTGGGATTATTAACAATGACGAAGAACGAAGCGCGAAAAAGGTGTTAAATGCGGCAGCGATGACTTACGTTGCAGCAGCAGCTGTAGCCGTGTTAGAATTACTTCGTTTGATTTTAATTTATACAGGCATGCGTTCTGATGACTAATGTATAAGATAAAAACCAATGGATTTCAGACCAAATCGACATTCGATTTGGTCTTTTTATACGTTTTTTTTTAACAATAAGTTTTATGCTTTTTAATATTCCTTCATTTTCATTAATAAGATGTGGTAAGTAAGTGGTTGTTACCGCTTCCAAAAATGAATCCGAAGGGAGAGGCAGTAGTGAACATAGATTATGGCAAATTCTTTTTGTTTGGGATTCTTACAGTATTAGTAATTATTGGATTAGCCATTTATTCATACCTATTATCCTATGAAATATTAAAACCTTACTTAGTAGAAGAAATTCATCAACCGTTTATAATTAATGATTGAGAATAAAAGTATCAAATTTAATGTAAAAATGGCTTGGCAAACTTGCCAAGCCACTACTTTATTGATCTAATCTAAACCCTTCACCCGTTACATCTTTCACGTCTATGATGGACACGAACGCATTTGGGTCAATTTTTCGAATAATAGACTTTAAACGTACAATCTCATTTCGACCTACGATACAGTAAAGTACGTCTTTAGATTGCTTCGTATAATGCCCGTATCCATGGAATACCGTAAGCCCTCGTTCCATTTCATTTGTAATATAATCTGCAATTTCATTTGGCTTGTTTGATATAATAAGTGCCGCTTTAGCTGAATATGCACCTTCTTGAACCATATCAATTACTCTAGCGCCCAAATAGACAGCAACGAGTGTATACATCATTGAGCGAGCATCTAAGAATGTTAATAATGATGCGATTAATACAAATGCATCAAAGGTAAACATCGTTTTCCCCATACTCCACCCAAAAAACTTTTGAACGAGTCGAGCAATTATATCGACTCCACCAGTCGTTCCACCACAACGGAAAATAATCCCAAGTCCAACACCTACAAATACACCTGCAAAAAGTGACGCTAAAAATAAGTCGTTTTGCAAATTCATTTGTATCTCATAAAATTGAGCGATTTTCAAGAAAATTGAAACAGCAAATGTTCCAATTAAAGTATAAACAAACTGTTTGCGCCCTAGTAAGCGCCACCCTAAAATAAACATTGGAATATTTAATATAAGATTCATTAGTGCAGGATCCCAGTTTAGTGTAAAATAAAGTATTAATGTAATACCACTAAATCCGCCTTCTCCAAGTCCATTTTGCATATTAAAATGGACAAAACCGAAGCTAAAGATTGCAGCGCCTAATAATATTCCAAGGATTTCTTTTACATATTTCATATTTTGCCCCCATTTTTGGAACTTTACAAAATTCTCTGAACCAATCATAATTATGTTTTATTTTTCATCTTTTGACAACAGTATGTCATATTATATACGATGTTATAAGAAAGAGTTAAAATATGCAAAAAACTATCTTTTTAACTGTACAATAGTAGTAAATAAATTAACCAATAACTATAAGGTTAATCGCTTTACGTGAAAGGACGAATGACGATGACAATACGAGTAGCAATAGCAGGTGCCAGAGGAAGAATGGGGTCTGAAGCTGTAAAAGCAGTAACAAAACGTGATGGAATGGAATTAGTAGCTGCGCTTGATTATAAACGTGTAGGAGATAGTTTAGCTGAACTTGAAATTTTTCCACCGAATTTAAATGTACCTATTTTTACAAACTTAGATCAACTAATTGAAGATACACGACCAGATGTATTAATTGACCTAACTAACCCACAATCTGTTTATGAACACACAAAAGTTGCACTTATGCGGAATGTGCGTCCAGTAGTAGGTACAACAGGATTTACTGATGAGCAGTTAAACGAACTAAAAACGCTAGCTGAAAATAGCAAGGTAGGTTGTATTATTGCTCCCAACTTTGCAATTGGCGCTATTTTAATGATGAAATTTGCAAAGGAAGCGGCAAAATATTTACCAGATGTTGAAATTATTGAATTACACCATGATCGCAAATTAGATGCTCCTTCAGGAACAGGTCTAAAAACCGCACAACTAATTGCGGAAGTTAGAAATGAGAAGAAACAAGGTCACCCAAGTGAAAAAGAAACGATTGATGGTGCAAGAGGTGCAGATTTTGAAGGAATGCGTATTCACTCAGTCCGTTTGCCTGGCTTAGTTGCTCACCAAGAAGTTTTATTTGGAGGCGATGGACAACTTCTAACAATTCGTCATGATTCCTATAACCGTGAGTCATTTATGGGTGGCGTCCTATATTGTGTTGAAGCTGTTATGACAATAGAAAACTTAGTCTATGGTCTAGAAAACTTAATATAATTCGCGATATTTGAAATTTTTTGATTACCAAAAATATAAATAAAATATGTAATCGATATAGAATGGAATGAATCAGATGAAAATTGCATTAATTGCTCATGATCATAAAAAAGATAGTCTTGTTGAATTTGCAATCGCATATAAAGAAATATTAAAACAACATACACTATATGCAACAGGTACAACAGGACAAAGAATTCAAGACGAAGTAGGTCTTGACATTACCAGGTTCCGCTCAGGTCCACTTGGTGGGGATCAACAGATTGGTGCAATGATTGCAAATAATGAAATGGATATGGTGATATTTTTCCGTGATCCATTAACAGCACAACCCCATGAACCAGATGTCACTGCACTTGTCCGATTATGTGATGTGTATCATATACCGTTAGCAACAAATATGGGAACTGCAGAAATTTTACTCAAAGGATTAGAAAAAGGTTTTGTCGACTGGCGTCTAATTGCGGAACGTAGACAATAAATTATTGTAAGAGAGGATGAATCGTCGGATGAGAAAAATGAAAATTGGAATCACATGTTATCCAACTGTCGGTGGGTCAGGAGTCATTGCAACTGAACTTGGAAAAATGCTTGCAGAACGAGGACATGAAATCCATTTTATTACATCAAGTGTACCTTTTAGACTTAACAAAATATATCCGAACGTATTTTTCCATGAAGTTGAAGTAAGTAATTATTCTGTTTTTCAGTTTCCACCATATGATATAGCTCTTTCTAGTAAAATGGCAGACGTCATTAAAGAAGAAAAACTAGATGTTATCCATGTGCATTATGCAATCCCACATGCTATTTGTGCAGTTCTAGCTAGAGAAATGTCAGGGGAGAATGTAGGAATTGTTACAACTTTACACGGTACGGACATAACTGTTTTAGGCCAGGATTCTACCCTTAAACAGGCTATAAGATACGGAATTGAGAAATCTGATATCGTTACTGCTGTTTCAGATTCTTTAAAAGAACAGACCTATGAGTTAATCCAACCAACAAAACAGATTGAAACTATATATAACTTTGTTGACGATAAAGTTTTTCGACCGATAGATGTAGGAAATCTAAAAGAACAGTTTGGTATAAGTGACCATGAACGCGTCATTATTCATGCTTCGAACTTTAGAAAAATAAAAAATCTACCTGATATTGTAAAATCTTTTATTAAAATAAGAGAACAGATTCCAGCTAAACTTCTTTTAGTTGGTGATGGTCCTGAGAAACAACGGGTCATGGAAATAGCAAAAGAAACGCCTTATAAAAAAGATATAATATTCTTAGGAAAACAAGAAAATGTAGAAGAATTATTTGCAATTAGTGATTTAATGTTCCTACTTTCCGATAAAGAATCGTTTGGTTTAGTTTTACTTGAAGCAATGGCCTGTGGGGTACCAGGTATTGGGACTGCAACAGGTGGTATACCAGAAGTAATTGAACACGGTATAAACGGATATTTAGTTCAAATAGGTGATACGGATGCTGCAGCAGAATACGCTCTTGATTTACTGACGAATGAAGAAAAGTTACAACAGTTTAGAATGGCTGCAATGGCTGCATCAAAAGATAAATTCAATTCACAACAAATAATTGATCACTACGAGGCATTATATGAACGAGTGGCGGTTTTGCGAGTATGAGACGAACTAAAGACTGGGATGCTGCAATTCGAGTCATCGAAAAAATAGAAAAAGCGGGATTTGAAGCAGTTATCGTAGGTGGGGCTGTAAGAGATTTTCTTTTAGATAAAGATGTAAATGATGTAGATGTAGCAACGAGTGCCATGCCAGATGAAATAAAGAAAATATTCCATTCTACAGTCGATGTAGGGATTGCCCATGGAACTGTTCTTGTTCTAGATGAAGGTCAGCCTATTGAAGTAACCACCTATCGAACGGAAGGTATTTATGTAGATTTTAGAAGACCAGAACAAGTAACTTTTGTTAAAAGCCTAGAAAAAGATTTAGAACGACGTGATTTTACAATTAACGCCATGGCCATGACGAAAACAGGGGAACTCATCGATTTGTATGGTGGCAGACAAGATATAGAAAATGGACTAATTCGTGCTGTTGGAGATCCGAATACAAGATTTCGTGAAGATGCCCTTCGAATGCTAAGGGCAGTTCGATTTAGTGCCCAATTAGGTTTTACAATTGAAAAAAACACTCTATCAGCAATTGTGCAAGATAGTGAACTGATTGAATTTATTGCTAAAGAAAGAATCCATATGGAACTTTCTAAAATGTGGACCGCAAAAAATGTGTATGAAGGCGTTAACGCATTAATAGTGAGTAACCTTGCAAATTATTTAATAGGGGACTTTAAAAAGCAATTAGAGGACTGGAGATACTTTACAACATCTAGTTCTGAAGTCGGTTGGGCTTATTTATGCCTTCTAAATCGAAAAATTCTAAGTGAACTTATTAATTTCTACAAACTATCGAACAAAGAAAAGAATTTTTTAAGAAATGTATTGAATGCTTATGATGCTTTTTTAAACAGATGGAGCGAACTACATTATTTCCAATATGATTTAGTTACTTTAGAAGTAGCGTATGACTTTGCAGTTTGGCAAAAAGTCAAAGTCCCATTTAAAAAGGAACATATAGCCCAAGTAAAATCTAATTTACCTATCCAATCAACGAGTCAGTTGGCTATTAACGGAAATCACCTTAAAGAATGGACCACAAAAAAAGGTGGGCCATGGTTAAAAGTAGCCCTAGATGCCGCTATTCTAGCTGTGCTTAAAAGACATATAAAAAATGACGAAGAACATTTGAAGGAATGGTTTTTACATGAATTTAACGACGAAGGATGAACTATTAAGTCGATTTCTAAAAGCAAACAATGAACCGATTTCTGGTCAGCAACTAGCTGAAGAATTCGGAATGTCCCGTACTGCCATTTGGAAACATCTTCAGACTCTTCAAGAGGAAGGATATACTTTTGAAACGATTAAGAAAAAGGGTTATATCCTTACCTCAAAACCTGATCGTGTTGACCCAGCAAGAATCTCTTCTTTTTTAAAGACCGCTCGTTTAGGAAAGCAAGTGCATTACTATGATGAATGTACATCTACCCAGACCATTGCTCATGAACTAGTAAGAAATGGGGTTGAAGATGGAACGATTGTAGTTGCGGAAAGCCAAACTGAAGGCAAAGGTAGAATGGCAAGGCATTGGGAATCTACTAAAGGTAAAGGTATTTGGATGACAATCATTATACGACCAAAAATATTACCGCACCAAGCACCGCAGTTTACGTTAATCGCTGCGGTTTCTGTTGTTAATGCAATAAGGTCCCTAGGCAAATCGATTAGTCCAGAAATTAAATGGCCAAATGATATTTTACTAAACGGTAAAAAATGTACAGGTATTTTAACTGAAATGATTGCTGAAATGGATGGGGTTCAAGCTTTACTCATAGGTATTGGTATAAATGTGAATCAAAAACTAGAAGATTTCCCAGATGAGTTAAAAGATATTGCAACTTCTCTAGCGATTGAAGCGGATGAGAAAATAGAACGCGCAGAACTTATCGCAGCGATATTACAATATTTAGAAAAATATACAGATGTGTATTTGAAACTAGGCTTTGAGCCTATTAAGGTACTGTGGGAAGAATTTTCAGGTACTATCGGAAAAAAAATTAAGGCAACCACTTTACGTGAAGTGATAGAAGGAACTGCTATTGGTATTACGGAGGATGGAGTGCTAGAGGTAAAATTAGATAATAACGAAATTAAACGTATTTATTCTGCAGATATCGAAATTGAAAAACCTCTATGAGACTACTTAATTTTTAATTATTTTTATAGAGATACAGGTTTTTCGAGTCTATTAATTTGTGCTGTACGTTTTCTTTGAAAGCTGTTATAGTAGCCGTATGGACAGTATCAATTCTGAACTGTACCTATGGACTAAATACTAAAAACAATCTGCCTTGATCAAATAAGACAAGGACGGAAGAAAACGACGCGTTAATGATTCTTGTTAAACAACAACGCAACCCTTCTGTCTATTTTGCAGAAGGGTTTTTTATTGAAGATCGAAAAAATTGTATTAACGATCCTCTCAAGAAAAAACTTCGAATCTAAAGTTTCCAAGTTTTCTTCCTACCCTTAAAAGGAGGAACAAAAATGAAAACGACTAGCGATTTTTTAAAGATGAAACAAAATGGTGAGAAAATTGTTATGATCACTGCTTATGATTATCCAGCAGCTAAGTTTTGTGAAGAAGCCTCAGTTGACATGATTTTAGTGGGTGACTCATTAGGTATGGTAGTACTTGGTTATGACTCAACTGTTCCTGTGACAGTTGAAGATATGATTCACCATGCAAAAGCAGTTCGCCGAGGTGCAAAAGACACATTTATCGTTGTGGATATGCCTTTTGGTTCGTACCATGGAGACCCAAATGACGCTCTTCGTACAGCAGTTCGTATGATGCAAGAAACTGGTGCGGATGCATTAAAAATCGAAGGTGCAGGGGAACTACTAGATGTTATTAGAAAATTAACAAATGCTGGTATTCCCGTAGTTTCGCATTTAGGATTAACACCACAGTCAGTAGGCGTACTTGGAGGTTATAAAGTACAAGGGAAAACCGCAGAGCAAGCTGCAAAATTACTTGAAGATGCTAAACTTTGTGAAGAAGCAGGTGCCTGTGCTGTAGTATTAGAGTGTATACCGCACCAATTAACAGAAGTAGTTTCAAAGGAACTAATAATCCCGACAATTGGTATTGGTGCTGGTCCAAAATCAGATGGTCAAGTACTTGTATTCCATGATTTATTAAAATATGGAAATCATCATATTCCAAAATTTGCTGAAAGTTTCGCCTTCGTTGGTGAAGAAATTTTACGTGGGGTTAATGGATACACAGAAGCCGTACGAAATGGTTCATTTCCAACGTTAGTACAAAGTTTTACTATGAAGGAAGAACAGCTATCTCAAATTTATGGGGGCATTAAATAATGGAAGTCGTAACAACCATCCCAGAACTAAAAGAAATTGTAAATAAATTAAAGCTAGATAGTAAAACAATTGGACTTGTCCCAACGATGGGCTATTTACATGAGGGGCATTTAACATTAGCAAATACAGCTAGAAAAGAAAATGATTTTGTATTCATGAGTATATTTGTAAATCCAACACAATTCGGCCCAAATGAGGATTTTGAATCGTACCCTAGAGATTTAGAACGTGATTGTAAACTAGCCGAATCTGTAGGTGTTGACTTTATCTTTGCACCAACAGTTGAAGAAATGTACCCAAATGATGGCGGTATTTATATTCGTGCAGGAAGACAATCAGAAATTTTATGTGGAGCATCAAGACCTGGGCATTTTGATGGTGTTCTACAAGTAGTTGCGAAGTTATTCCATTTATGCGAGCCAACACATGCGTATTTTGGTCAAAAGGACGCTCAACAGGTTGCAATCGTGCAAACAATGGTGAGAGATTATAATTTCCCACTTGAAATTCGCACAGTTCCAATTGTTCGTGAAGAAGATGGTTTAGCAAAATCTTCTCGAAATGTATATTTAAGTGAACAAGAAAGAAAAGAAGCTCCAGCAATTTTTCAAGCTTTACAAATTGCTAAAGAAACCTATTTAACGAGTCAAGATGTTCATAATGCAATAGAGTTAGCAACAAAACATATTGAAACAAATTCATCTGGTCGCATAGATTATTTACAATTTCTATCATATCCAGATTTAACACAAGTAACAGATGAAACAAATCACTTCCTATTAGCTGCAGCAGTATATATTGGAAAAACTAGATTAATAGATAATATTATTTTTCATACAAAGGGGTAATACAACATGTTTAGAATGATGATGAATAGTAAAATCCATCGCGCGACAGTAACGCAAGCCGATTTGAATTATGTTGGTTCGATTACAATTGACCAAAATATTTTAGATGCAGTTGGCATGTTACCAAACGAGAAAGTACATGTTGTAAATAATAATAATGGTGCACGTTTTGAAACTTATATTATTGCTGGTGAGCGCGGTAGTGGCGTTATTTGTGTTAATGGTGCAGCAGCTAGATTAGTGCAAAAGGGTGACATTGTCATTATTATTTCTTATGTATATGTTGACAATAAAGAAGCTACTGAGCATAAGCCAACAGTAGCCATTATGGGCGAAAATAATATTATTAAAGAAATGATTAGTTATGAACCAGAGGCAACAGTACTATAATTATTATGAAGAATGAAAAAGGCTGGGACAAAAGATAACTTTCAACCAAAAGTCATTTTGCGTATAATAATAATTCGATAACAATATTTTAGTAAGTCGTTCGTTGGAGAGGCATGCGAAGACTCCTGCAGGACGTAGAAGCAGTCATGAGACCCCGGAGAGCTTTAGCTCCCGGAGGCTCATGGCTTCCCTGCGGAAAGCGAAGCATGCATCGGAAACGAACGTCGCTTTGTCAAAAAGGTACAATCCATTGAAATGATGGATTGTACCTTTTCACTTATGTCCCAACTTGATTTTTATTGGTTCACTGCAAATATCAAATTGATTTCCACACAATGGTAATGATACTGTTTAAGAGAGGTGATTTGAATGAAAAAGTTTGATTTAGCTATTATTGGGGCGGGTGCTGGAGGATATGTTGCAGCAATCCATGCAGCAAAAAGCGGATTGAAAGTAGCGTTGGTAGAAAAAGGTAAAGTGGGAGGTGCTTGCTTTAATCTTGGATGTATTCCATCTAAAATTATGATTGAGCACAGTAAACTTATCCAAAAAATAAAAACTGCTAATGAATGGGGTATTAATGTTTCATCAATTGATGTAGATTTTGGTAAATTATCAAAACGAAAAGATGGTATCATTCAAAAATTACTAGAAAACATCCACTCTTATATAAGAAATGCTTCGATTACTTACTTTACAGGAATAGCAAAAGTGTCAAACGATAAAATCATAACAGTTGAGAACGAACAATTTGTTGCAAAAAATATTATCTTAGCTACGGGAAGCAAACCATTCGTACCGCCGTTTAAAGGAATTGAATCTGCTAAATATCATACAACGGATACGATTTTTAACATTACAGAATTACCTAAACAATTGACGATTATTGGTGGTGGAGTTATTGCTGTTGAATTGGCATTTAGTCTTGCACCACTAGGAACAAAAGTAACAATCTTAAATCACAGTAGAGATATCCTTCAAACAGAAGAACCAGATGCTCGTCCTATTGTGAGAAATAAATTACTTGATCTTGGTGTGGATCTTGTATTTGATTTTGAGTTTCAAGAAATTACTAACAAAGAAATTATTACTTCTCGCGGAAACTTCCCTTACGAAAACCTACTTTTTGCAACGGGTAGACAGCCGAATATTGAAATTGCTAAAGAACTTCAATTAGAACTAGATGGAAAATTCATCAAAGTAAATGAGCAATTTGAAACAAGTATGCCAAATGTATATGCAATTGGAGATATTGTTGGTGGTTACCAATTAGCTCATGCGGCAAGTGCAGAGGGAATACAAGCAGTTGAAGCAATCTTAGGAAATAATCCATCTTCAATTGATCTAACAAAAATACCAAGATGCGTCTATTCCACACCGGAAATTGCTACTTTTGGACTTTTAGAAGATGAAGTAAATTCTAATGAGTGTATTATTACAAAGTTACCATTATCGAGTAATCCTAAAGCGTTAATGGAAGGGAATAAGGACGGGTTTATTAAATTTATCGCATCAAAAACAACTGATGAAATTTTAGGTGCCTGTGTTGTTGGGGATGGAGCAACTGAAATATTAAATTCAATGCTTGCAACTAAAGTGGCCGGGGGAAAAGCTACTGATTTAACAAAAATTATTTTCCCACATCCTACGAAAAGTGAACAAATCGGTGATGCCGCGAAAGCAGTATATTGGAAAGCGATAAATGCTTAATATTCCATTTCGTTACAATTAACTTCAACAAAAATAAAACCTTGCTTTTTTATCTACTGTAGGTTAAGATAATTGAAGGTGCCAAACCTAGTAAAGTTTATACTTTACAACAACTAATTCTATAACGACACGGATTGTCGGGATTTGGTTGCACAGCAGGGTGATGAGCCCCTGCTTTTTTTTTATATATAGAAATTTCTACTCGATACGAGCTTAGCTTAATTTTGATAATCTCATCACTTATTTTATAATATACATAACAAGTCCTACTTACTTTTATTAAAGGTGAGTAGGTTTTTTTCTTTTCCAATACGATTTAATAGGTAACACATGACCTTAGTACATTGTATATGTTAAAATTCCAATATATTTAATGTGAATGAGAGTTGAAGTTACAATGGAAAGTCAAAAGTTTGCAATTGTTGATTTAGAAACGACTGGTCATTCACCAGCTAATGGTGATCGTATGATTCAAATTGCAATTGTAATAATGAATGATTGGACAGTTGAAAAGACTTTTACAACCTTCATTCATCCCGGTAAATCAATCCCACTATATATACAAGATCTAACAAATATTACAGATGAAGACGTAAAAGATGCACTACCTTTTGAAGCTTATGCAGATAAAATATTTGAACTCATGCAAGATGCAATTTTTGTAGCTCATAATGCAGATTTTGATTTATCTTTTTTACAGGCAGAATTTGTCCGTGCAGGTTTGCCAAAATGGAGAGGGAAGAAAATTGATACAGTTGAACTTGCAAAAATCGTCTTTCCAACTTCTTTAAGTTATAAGCTGGGAGATCTTGCATTCGATTTAAATATTCCTTTAGATCATGCACACAGAGCCGATGAAGATGCCTATGCATGTGCACTTATTTTAAAAAAATGTTGGGAAGAATTATTACTTCTTCCACAAACAACACTAGAACAACTTCATAAACAATCATTTCGATTAAAATCAAATTTATCTCATGTTTTTTTTAATGCATTACAAGTGAAGCGTAGTTCGAATAATGAACAGAAAAATGTTGTCTATTATAAGGACTTGGTGTTAAGGAAAAAGGAACGTCTAAACCTTTCAACATTAGATCGAGCTGTTAACTATCCTTCATCATCTGAGGAAAAAGTGTCTTTATTCAAAGGATCTATAGTAAATTTTGAACAAAGACCGAATCAGTTTGAAATGATGGATTTGATATGGAATCACCTAAATATGAGACGTGAAGTGGTCATTGAAGCATCTACTGGAATTGGAAAGACCCTTGGCTATCTATTACCAGCAATTATTTATGCGAAGCAAAATGAGAGTAAGGTTTGTATTAGCACATATACATCTCATCTTTTAGAACAGCTTTTAACGAGTGAAATAACTAAAATTGAAAATATATTAGGTGGAAGCATTCATTCAGTACTTTTAAAAGGTATGCATCATTATATTGATATAGAAAGATTCTCGCAAATCATCCAAATGAAAAGCCTGTCCTATGACGAAACGTTAACAATGCTACAAGTTTTAGTTTGGCTTACAAAAACTGAGACTGGTGATTTGGAAGAACTAAATGTATCTGGGGGCGGGAAATTATTTCTAGATAAGATTCGTAAAAGCCCTGATTCTACAAGCAATCAAAACGATTCTTATGATTATTATCAACTTGCACTACTTGAAAGTGATAAGGCTGACTTAATTATAACGAACCATTCGATGATTATTGCGGACTTAAATCGCAGAGAACCGATTTTTAATAATATAGATGGATTTATAATAGATGAGGCCCATCAATTTATTCAAGCAGCCCAAATGCGTGATGAATCCATTTTAACTTATACAAATTGGAAGTATGCATTTGGACAAATTGGAATATCTACGGATGATCAGGTATTTGCCTCGATGAAAGAAATTTTTAAAAAGGATGTTCCAATTCAACTATTTAATGAACTAGAAAATGTCTTTATCCAAATGGTTGAATTATTTGATCAGATGATGAACAAGATAGTTCAACGTTTTAAATATACGACTAGAAATAAATTTGAGACTAAACAAATTGCTTTTTTAGATGATTTGTTTCAAGACAGTGAACCAATCGCACTTGAGTTGCCTAAGAAAATTCAAAAATGGGTAGATTTGGCCCAAAAAATTGTCTCACAAGCTAACATGGAACAATTGCTACAACAACACGTTTCAATAGTTGAACAATGGAAGTATTGGATTAGAGAATTTAAAATAAAAGCATCAGAATGGGATGAAATTTTCCTAAATGATAATAGTCACTTTTCAACGTGGGTTGAGACTGACCAACGTAATGTTCCTGGGAGTATTCGGATATATAAAAAGCCGATCGATGTAAAGGATACAGTTTCTCAATTATTTAATGATGTTAGAAGAAATAGAGCAATTATTTGGACTTCCGGAACGATGACTGTGCCAAATAATAAAAGATACATTGCTGATCAGTTAGGAATTAGTAAAGAAACAGAAGTTCATACATTTATCGCAAATGAAGATTATTATAGTGGGGCAAAGGCATATATAGTTACTGATATGCCAGACATACAAGGTGTCTCCCAAAATGAATATGTTGAATCTGTTGCACTTGCTGTAACGAGAACGGTTCGAGCAACTGAAGGTCGATGCTTTGTTTTATTCACATCACAGGAAATGTTGAAAAAAACAGTGGAATTAATACAAGAAAGTGAACTTTTGCATGAGTATATGTTATTTGCACAAGGTGTTACTCCTGGAAGTCGGATGAGATTATTGAAGTCATTCCAAAAATTTAACCGTTCAGTCCTATTTGGAACAAATAGCTTTTGGGAAGGTGTAGACGTTCCAGGGGATAGCCTATCTGCTGTAATTATTGTAAGGCTTCCGTTTACTGCACCTGAGGAACCAATATTTAAAGCGAAATCCATTAAGCTTACGCAGCAAGGACGGAATGCATTTACAGATTTGTCATTGCCAGATGCAGTAATTCGTTTTAAACAAGGCTTTGGAAGATTAATTCGTTCATCTACAGATAAAGGTGTGTTTATCATATTAGACCGACGTATCGAAACAAAGTCATATGGAAAAGAATTCACTTCAGCACTACCGCCAATATCTATTCAAAAACTAACTCTACAAGATATGGTACAAGAGCTGGAACATTGGTATAATAGTTAAGATTAGGATAGAAAGCAGGTCGACATATGGAAAAAAATAAAAAAGATCAAATAAAGAACTGGGTTATTTTTATCGTACTCTTTATTTTATCTATGTCACTTGTCATTTCCATTCTAGTTATATCTCAAGCCATTTCTCCTATTAAAAATATTGAACAAAAGGCAGAAGAATTAGCGATTTCAACTAATTCTCTAGCAGTTGTTACTAACTCCTATATTTATAATGGTAACAAACCGTATGTTACTGTTTTCGGGGAAGACGAAGACGGTAATGAAAAAGCAGTATTTGTTCCAATCAGTTTAGAAGAAAATTCGATTCAGGAAGTATATTTGCAAGACGGTATTACAAGAGAACAGGCTTTATCAGTTATTGATAACGAAAAAGATATAAAGAAGATCTTACATACAAAATTAGGCTATGAAGAGGCTGGAGTCGTTTGGGAAATAAGCTATACAAACAAAGCCGATAAACTGAATTATGTCTATATTTTGTTTGAAGACGGACAGTGGTGGAAACGAATTTTGAACTTGTAGAGGAGTAGATTTTTTTCATGAAAGAGTTATTAGCACAGCGTGTTAAATCATTAACACCATCTTCAACCCTTGCAATCACTGCAAAAGCAAATGAACTAAAAGCACAAGGCATTAATGTCATAGGTCTTGGAGCGGGTGAACCTGATTTCAATACACCACAAAACATTCTTGATGCAGCAGCAGATTCGATGAATAAAGGATTTACAAAATATACACCATCTGGTGGTTTACCGGCGCTAAAAGATGCGATTATCAATAAATTAAAGCGTGATAACAACCTTTCATATAGCCGAAATGAAGTAATTGTTGGAAATGGTGCAAAGCATATTCTTTACACATTATTCCAAGTGATCTTGAACGAAGGCGATGAAGTAATCATCCCAATTCCATACTGGGTTTCATATCCTGAACAAGTAAAATTAGCTGGTGGCGTTCCTGTCTATGTAGAAAGTACAAGTGAACAAAACTATAAAATTAATGCAGAGCAGCTTCGTAATGCAGTTACGGATAAAACAAAAGCAGTTATTATAAACTCACCAAGCAATCCTTCTGGTATGGTTTATTCAAAAGAAGAACTTACAGAAATTGCGAAAGTTGCAGTAGAAAAAGATCTTTTAATCATTTCAGATGAAATCTATGAAAAACTTTTATACAATGGATTGACACATTTCTCCATTGCTGAAATTTCAGAGGAAATTAAAGCGCGTACTATAGTTGTTAATGGTGTGGCAAAATCGCACTCAATGACAGGATGGAGAATAGGTTATGCAGCCGGTGATTCAACAATCATCAATTCGATGACAGACCTTGCGTCACATTCAACTTCAAATCCAACAACAACATCTCAATATGCAACAATGGAAGCGTATAATGGACCACAAGATTCTGTGGAAGAAATGAGACAAGCTTTTGAGTCTCGTTTAGAGATTATTTATCCTAAACTAAATGCAATCCCAGGATTTAAAGTGATTAAACCACAAGGTGCATTTTATTTACTACCAGATGTAAGTGAAGCAGCTGAAAAAACAGGTTATACATCTGTTGATGAATTTGCAACTGCATTACTAACGGAAGCTAATGTTGCTGTCATCCCTGGTTCAGGATTTGGGGTACCAAATGTAATCCGTTTAAGTTACGCAACATCTTTGGAACTATTAGAAGAAGCAGTAACTCGTATTGATAATTTTGTTAAGTCAAAATGGCAAAACTAATTAAATCGTTTTTGGAGGCACTATGAAAAAAATATCAATTTCTCAAATGCCAAATCATATTGGTGAAACAGTAAAGCTAGGAGCTTGGGTAGCAAATAAACGTTCTAGCGGAAAAATTGCATTTTTACAATTACGTGATGGATCAGGTTTCGTACAAGGTGTAATTGTAAAGGAAGAAGTTTCAGAAGAATTATTTACAACTGCAAAAGGTTTAACACAAGAGTCTTCTATTTATGTAACTGGAGTTGTAAAAGAAGATACACGTTCAAGTTTCGGATGTGAATTAGCAATCGATGGCATTGAAGTGATTCATATTGCACAAGATTACCCAATCACACCTAAGGAACACGGTATCGAATTTTTAATGGACAACCGTCATCTTTGGTTACGTTCTAGAAAACAACATGCGGTTATGAAAATACGTAACGAAGTAATTCGCGCGACATATGAATTCTTTAATAATAATGGTTTCACAAAAATTGACCCGCCAATTTTAACAGGTTCTTCACCAGAAGGAACTTCAGAACTTTTCCATACAAAGTATTTTGATGAAGATGCATACCTATCTCAATCAGGACAACTTTATTTGGAAGCGGCTGCAATGGCGTTAGGAAAAGTATTTTCATTCGGACCAACTTTCCGTGCTGAAAAATCTAAAACTCGCCGTCATTTAATCGAATTCTGGATGATGGAGCCTGAAATGGCATTTGTCGAGCATGCAGAAAGTTTAGAAGTTCAAGAACAATATGTGTCATATATTGTTCAATCTGTATTAAAAAATTGCAAAATCGAACTTGAAAGACTAGGTAGAGATATCTCAAAACTAGAAAATATTCAAGCACCTTTCCCTCGAATAACGTATGATGATGCAATTAAATTCTTACATGAAAAAGGCTTTACGGATATCGAGTGGGGCGATGACTTTGGTGCACCTCACGAAACAGCTATCGCGGAAAACTATGATAAACCAGTATTTATCATCCATTATCCAGTTGGCATTAAACCGTTCTATATGCAACCACACCCAGAGCGTGATGATGTAGTATTATGCGCGGATTTAATTGCTCCAGAAGGATATGGAGAAATCATTGGTGGTTCTGAACGTATTTATGATCATGAACTTCTATTACAACGTATAAAAGAGCATAATCTAGATGAAAAAGCGTATGCTTGGTATTTAGATCTTACGAAACAAGGTGCAGTTCCACACTCTGGATTTGGACTAGGTTTAGAAAGAACAGTTGCTTGGATTAGTGGTTCGGAACACGTACGTGAATGTATCCCATTCCCAAGATTATTAAACAGACTATATCCATAATTAATAGGTTTAACCTGTGAAGTAAAGCGTCCGTCAAAAGCGGACGTTTTCTTTAGCGGATTAGAAAGTAGAAGTTTTTGAGGAAATCCGCATCAGAAAAGACATCATCTCGGGCCAACACGATGTTGGTCACAAAGCCGTTGCCACAGAGGCCAACAGGACGTTGGTCATATCGTCGATGCTACAGGACGTAGCGTTTTCGACGATAAGTGGCGCGCTTAGGCTTTGTTCCCTAATTCGGGTCGAGATGTATTTTTCTAAGCCGAACAAAAAAAGATATAAACCTACATAATTATTACACACATAATCAGTTGTCTACTCAAATATTAGGAAAGGAGAGGATCATTATGCATGAACAAAATGCTAGATTTCGCTTATGGACTGAACAAAAGACGGTTTTAGTTCCACAATTGTTTTTTAAACATTATAAAGAACTGAAGATAACAGATGATGAGGCAATTATTCTTCTGCATTTAATTTCTTTTCATGCAGAAAATAATGACTTTCCAACTCCAAATGATTTAGAACAACGTTTACATAAAACGAACAATGAAATTGCCATTCAGTTACAGCGACTTTTACAAAAGGGTTTCATTGAAATTTCACAAGGTGTAGATGTAAGCGGTAAAATATTTGAAAAATATTCTATTTATCCTTTATGGGAAAGAATATTAGATTTACTTGTGTCAAAAGATAGAGTTGAGGAAAAAAGCGCGAAGAAAAATGAAGAAGGCGAATTGTTTTCAATCTTTGAGCAAGAATTTGGGAGACTTCTATCACCGATGGAGTTGGAAACGATTTCTATGTGGCTTGATGTAGATAAGCATACACCTGAAATTATTAAGGCTGCTCTGAAAGAAGCGGTCATTGCTGGTAAAATAAGTTTAAGATATATTGATCGGATTTTGTTTGAATGGAAGAAAAAAAATATAACTAGCCTTAAACAAGTGGAACAGCATTCTCAGCAGTTCCATACAAAATCAACATTCGTTTCACCAAATACTAAAACAAACCAAGCAAATCAACCACCTAAAGTTTCGTTTTACAATTGGTTAGATGAGAGAGAATAGGGGGAAATGTAGTGCTTACGAAAAAACAATGGGAACATTGCTTAGAAGAAATGGATAGAATGTTCCCAGATGCACATTGTGAGCTCGTCCACGATAACCCATTTGAGTTAACAATTGCAACATTACTATCAGCACAATGTACCGATGTATTAGTGAATAAAGTAACAAAAGATTTATTTAAAAAATATAAAAAACCTGAAGATTATTTGGCAGTTTCACTCGAAGAACTACAGCAAGATATACGATCCATTGGATTATATCGAAATAAAGCAAAAAATATTCAGCTATTATGCGAAAAAGTTATTAATGAGTTTAATGGGGAAATACCTCAAACCCGCGAACAATTAGTCACTTTACCTGGAGTAGGAAGAAAGACTGCAAATGTAGTGCTTTCTGTTGCCTTTGATATACCAGCTCTAGCTGTTGATACTCATGTTGAGCGAGTTTCAAAAAGACTTGGATTATGTCGGCTTAAAGATACAGTTTTAGAAGTCGAAGAAACTATAATGAAAAAAACACCAAAAGAAAAATGGTCGAAAACACACCATCAATTAATCTTTTTTGGCCGTTACCATTGTAAAGCACAAAATCCGCAATGTGGAACTTGTCCTCTATTAGATGATTGTAGAGAGGGACAGAAACGCTTGAAAAAAGGATTGGTGAAATTGTGATTACGTTTGACCCAGTAAAGATTCAAAAAAATGCTGTAGAACCAATGTTTTTAGAGTGGGAAGAATTAAGTAAACTAATACATGAAGCCCACCAACAGCGAAATCGACAGGCAAAAGTGTTTATGGAAAAGGGAATTGAATTATATGAAAGATTGATCGTGACGACGTCTAATCAAGAATCCGAGGGTATTAACGTTAACGAGGATTATGAGGTTTTGCCATTAAACGGAATGGAACGATTATCTTTTATTAAAGCAAGACCTGGCCAATTTGCATGCTACAGACAATTAGATGAGTTATTTAAAGAAACGAAAAAGAGACTAGCGCGTTTGCGTGTAAAGATGAAATAAAAAAACAGGCTGGGACTTAAGTGAAAAGGTACAATCCATCATTCAAATGGATTGTACCTTTTTGATATTGTGACGTTCGTTTCCGATGCATGCTTCGCTTTCCGCAGGGAAGCCATGAGCCTCCGGGAGCTAAAGCTCTCCGGGGTCTCATGACTGCTTCTACGTCCTGCAGGAGTCTTCGCATGCCTCTCCAACGAACCACTTTCTAATATAGCGTTAGCAGATTTTTATCATAGTAATACTGACTCTTGGTTGAAAGTTATCTTTTGTCTCAACCTCTTTTTAAACTAACCGTTATTATTTCCCCGTCCAGGTTTAGTTGGTTGAGAAGGGGAATTTGGTTGAGTTGCACCTTCACCATTGTCTGCGCCATTTTCATTGCCAGGCGATTCTTCGCCATCGTTATTCTCATCAGATTCATCGGTATTTCCATTGTCATCACCATTTTCAGGATTACCATCTTCATCAAAGATTGGATCTTCTATAATAGGTTCTTCAATTGGATTTTCGACAATTACTGAAACGGAAGCAGGCTCACTACGCACATCTTCTGACACCGCGACTACAGTAAATGTATAGTTTCTACCATATTCAAGATTCGGAATCGTGACATGCATTTGCTCAGTGGTACCAATGACTGTTGGTGCTCCATCATCAACTGTCATGGATACTTCAAAGGAAATTGGAACAGTTTGTTGCGCTTCGTCTTTATCAACTTTATCGCCGTTGTTGATTGTCGGAGGAGTATATTCCCACATTAAGTCAACGAGCCCACCAACATCATTTGGCACTGCTTGTAAGTTAGATACTGGATCTAATTCTAGCTTTTTAAATTGATCTGAAACTTCTGTAGGTTCTGTACCTTTTATAAACAGTTCTGTTACTCGAAGTTCATCAGGTGTATGTTCACTCGCCAGTTTTAAAGGATTTGTGCCAACTTCTATCGTTGCTTCAACAACAGAACCTGGTTTACTAAAACGAGGAGTTTCTACATTTGCTGATACCCCAGACATAATTGATTTAAATAAATTTTGCGGTAACCATCGTTCATCCCACGTTGTGATAGGTTCCTTATAATCAGAATATCCGCTCCAAATTGCGATTGAGTAATTTGTTGTATAACCTGCGAACCATGAATCTGGTACTGCGGAATTCGGTAAGTTATATTTCGCAAAATCATCGCTAGAATAGTTTGTTGTTCCAGATTTACCAGCTATATCTAACCCAGAGACATTTGCTCGAGAGCCAGATGCACCTGGTTTGTTACTTAATACATCTCGTAATATATCTGTTACCATGTATGCTGTATAGTCTTCCATAGCTACGGTTGATTCATTATCATATGATTTTTTAGAACCATCACGGTAAACAATCTCTTTAATTGTATGCGGATCATTGTAAACACCATTATTACCGAATGCTGCAAATGATGCTGCCATCTGAATAGGGGAAAGCTTTATTTTCCCACCACCGATTGCATCCGATTCATAGACTTCATCCGTTTGAATTCCAAGTTTAGAGACAAATTGTTTTGCTTGATTGGTACCTACTTCTTTTAATGTTTTAACAGCTGGCACATTTCGTGAAGTATACAGGGCTTCTCGAACTGTCATAGTCCCAAGGTATTTGTTATCCCAGTTTGAAATAGCTTGATTGGTCCCAGTATAAGTAATTTTATCATCTACGATTGTTTGTCCTGTTGACCATTTTAAATATTCAAATGCTGGTCCGTAATCAAGTAATGGCTTCATCGTTGAACCAGGAGAACGACCTGTTAAATCTTCTGCAAAGTTATAACCACGACCTCCATAGTCACGTCCACCACCAATTGCTCTAATAGCTCCAGTCTTAGTATCGACTACCGCAACACCAGACTCTATCTTTTCAGTAGGGAAGTTAGCTGGATTGTTCATAACATTCTCAACAACTGTTTGTGCATCCGGATCAAGAGTAGTATAAACTTTTATACCTTCACTCAATAATTCTCCATCACCATTTCTTTCAAGTTCGTTTTGAACAACATCAAGAAATGCATCATATTTTGAACCAGCTACTGATTGACGTTTATCTTCTGGTACTAATCGTGAAACTACATCAATTTCTTTTGCAGCTGCTGCTTGTTGCTCTGTAATTTTTTCATGTAGTACCATTAAATCTAAGACTAAATCTCGACGTTGCTGTGCACGTTCTGGATTTTTAAATGGATTATATCTGTTAGGACTTTGTGGCATCCCAGCAAGTAATGCCATTTCGTCAAGTTCTAATTCATTTAACTCTTTACCGAAGAAGTATTCTGCCGCTGTCGCAAAACCATATATTCTTCCAGACATTAAAATTTTATTGAAATACATTTCAAAAATTTCTTCTTTATCGTACTGCTGTTCTAATTGAACCGAAAGCCAAGCTTCTTGTGCTTTCCGTTTCAACGCCTTATCATTACTTAAGAATGAATTTTTTACTACTTGTTGAGTAATTGTACTTCCACCCTGTGCACCAAATCCATCACGGAAGTTTGCAAGAACCGCTCCCATTGTTCTCCAAACATCGACTCCGAAGTGATTAAAGAAACGCACATCTTCTGTTGCTAGTATGGCATCAACCATTTCTTTCGGAATTTCCTCATATTCGACATATTTCCGATTTTGAACGCCTATTGTTGCAAATAGTTCACCGTTTTTATCGTAAAATTCAGCAGAAATAGGATCTTTTAATAATTCTTCATTTAATTCAGGTGCTGAGCTTGCATAGTAAACAAATAGCCCAACGCCAAATACAAATCCAGCTAAACCGATAGCCAATAGCGATAAAATGATTCGTTTGATCCAAAGTTTTGCTGGTTTTTTCTGTTGTCTTTTTTGTAATTCACGTTCACGTTTTAATTCTTCTCGTGTTCTTTTTTCAGCCACAGTAATCTCCTCACTTATACAAACTACTATTCTTTGTTTGCAATTAATTTTTCAATGGCGGATAAAAAATCAATACGTGGATTAAATCCAGGTGAAACTTCAACTGAACTTAATTCAAAAACTTTAAGTGGTATTGATTTTGCGCCACCCTTTTCCATTTTGTTCCAAGCATCGAACAAAATTTGAAAAGGTAATATAAAATATCTATCTAATTTTGAGAATCGAACAATCATAAAAGCAATACCTTGTTGCTTTATGACATCCTCCATATGTTTGATTTGATGTGAGTGCACATTTTTTAAAGGAAAGGAAGTTTTACTCTCTGTTTCCTTTGCTTCGAAATCTAGATAATAGCCATTCCATACTCCATTATAATCCGTAGTTGAAGCAGTACGGAAGTATGCTTCCCGAATAACAGCAGCACTTCTTTTCGGATACTCTACTTTGACGATTTGAATCGGAACAGGTTTCTTATGAATGACTGCAATTTGATGATTTAAGTAAAAAAGATTTGTTTCATTAATTTCATCCTCTAGGGTTTTCCCACGGTTACTAAATGAAAGGTTTTTTTCTTTCTTATTTGTTTTTAGTACTTTAGGCACTTCGCCCGATGGCTTATAAACTTTGCCATTCGGATAACGAATTGTCATTAAATCACCCTTCTCCAAAATGATAACCATTTTTTAGAATAATATTAACTATAAAAGATTATCGAAATATTTCTTCTTTTAGCATCCCTTGTCTAGTTTTGACAACACGAAAGGTATTTCTATTTTTGCAAGGAATTCTACTAGCAAGGGAGGATGGTTAATTTGAATAGAATTCAAATGCTTCTAGCACAAATTGATTGTATCGATCATATGTTGGGCTCAAAAATTGAAAAGGAACGTAACTCTATGAATGATGCATTTTTAACAAAACTCGTAACCACTCATCAAAAAGTAAGCTTAGCAGAAAAGCAATATCATGTAAAGAATACTTGTTCCCCTTTTAGTAGTGATTTTCATTAGTTTTTGGTACACTATAGATATAAAAAATGTTTATAGTTTGGGGTAGCCAAAATGACTTTGATAGATCAAACAAAACAATTGATAGAAGAGTGTGATGCGTCTGTAAATCGCTTTTTTAATATGCGAGAATTGGACGCAGCACCTTTATTTTTTGACGAAGTAAAACCTTATGCAGACAAAATTCAAACACAATTGAACGATTGGCAACAAAGTGCAAAAGAATGGATACGTATAAATCAACCGAAATATATTCACGAAGTTCAAATAGCAAATGTTGTTGATGCAATGAATCAATTTGTAGTGCAATCATTTTATAAAGAAACGAGTAAAAAACGTATAACACAATCTATTCAATCTGTTCATTATACCTTGTCTAATTTTTTACGCTTCTTAGAGGAAGGTGAAAAAGATGCAATTAAATAAAAAAAAATCTGTTGATGAGCTTGTACAAAGCTGGAAAAACGATTCGGATATTAAAAAAAATATACTTCATATTGAAACAATAGAGGAAAAGCCTGCTCATTTTGCATCCTTTCCTGAAAAACTTCATCCTTCTATTAAAAGAGCTTTAATCGAAAGAGGGATCTCACAATTATATACACACCAACGAGATGCCTTTGATTATGCTTCTGAAGGACAATCTTTTACAGCAGTAACACCAACTGCATCTGGTAAATCTCTTTGCTATCATTTACCAGTCCTTCAACAAATTTTACAAGATTCGTCAAGTCGTGCAATCTATTTATTTCCAACAAAGGCGCTTGCACAAGATCAAAAGACTGATTTAAATAACTTGATAGAAAGTATGGACGAAGAAATTCTTAGTTACACATACGATGGAGATACATCCCCGGCAATTCGTCAAAAAATCCGTAAGGCTGGTCATATTGTTATGACAAATCCTGACATGCTTCATTCAGGCATATTACCACACCATACAAAATGGGTCTCTCTCTTTGAAAATTTAAAATATATTGTAATTGATGAGTTACATACATATAAAGGTGTCTTTGGAAGCCATGTCGCACATGTTATTAGAAGGTTGAAAAGGATTTGCGAGTTTTATGGTAGTAAACCAATATTTATTTGTACATCTGCAACTATTAAAAATCCGAAAGAACTAGCAGAAAAACTTACAAATACTACTCATGAACTAATCTCAAATTCAGGTGCTCCGGTTGGAAAAAAAACATTTCTTTTTTATAATCCACCAATTGTCCATCCAACTTTTGGTGTGAGGAGAAGTAGTGTGCTTGAGGTGCGAGATTTAGCTACAGAACTTTATAAAGCCGGTATTCAAACAATTGTATTTGCTAAATCTCGAGTTCGAGTAGAAATGCTTGTAACCTATTTAAAAGAGTTAACAAAAAAGAAAATACAGGATGAATCCATACGTGGATATCGTGGAGGCTATTTACCTACAGAACGTCGTGCGATCGAAAAAGGATTACGTGATGGTTCGATTCAAATTGTTGTTAGTACTAATGCCCTAGAACTAGGTGTTGATATTGGGCAATTACAAGCATGTATTATGACGGGATATCCTGGTAATATAGCAAGTGCGTGGCAACAAGCAGGTCGTGCAGGGAGAAGACAAGATTCCGCTTTAATTATTTATGTTGCAGGTGCAACAGCATTAGATCAGTACGTTGTCAATCATCCGAAGTATTTGTTAGGGAGTTCACCTGAAGAAGCATTGATTAATCCTGAAAATATTTTAATCTTAATGGAACATTTAAAGTGCGCATCTTTTGAATTACCGTTCTCTATGACTGATGTTTACGGAGAGTTTGAAGTTCAAGAACTATTAGCCTTTTTAGAAGAAGAAGGCGTACTTTTAAAAACAAGTTCAAATTGGCATTGGATGAGTGACAGGTTTCCCGCACATGAAATAAGTCTGCGCTCTAGTGCTCAAGAAAATGTCGTTATTATTGATTGGTCCATTCAAGGTTCAACAAAAGTCATTGGTGAAATGGATACGTATAGCGCCATGACCTTATTGCATGAAGAAGCCATCTATCTACATCAAGGGATTCAATACCAGGTAGAAAAACTAGATTGGGAAGAAAAGAAAGCATTTGTCCGAGAAGTAGATGTGGATTATTTTACAGATGCAAATTTAGCAGTGGAACTAAAAGTGTTAAGCGAAGACAAGAGCAAACCTTATCCTTCTGCACAATTAGGTTATGGTGATGTTAGCTTATTGGCGATTCCTACCATTTTCAAAAAAATTAGATTTAACACTCACGAAAATATCGGATCAGGAAAGATTCATATTCCACCTCTAGAAATGCATACAAATTCTACGTGGCTCTCTTTCGAAAATCTCGAAAATTGGTCAGAAGATGTACTTACGGATGCACTTACTGGTGCAGCATACGCAATCGGATCATTTGTTCCGTTGTTTATCCAATGTGATCGAAAAGACTTATCTGTCG
The DNA here is from genome assembly GCF_000772945.1 of Ureibacillus manganicus DSM 26584. GTDB lineage: Bacteria > Bacillota > Bacilli > Bacillales_A > Planococcaceae > Ureibacillus > Ureibacillus manganicus. Next base: position 57,001 of record NZ_JPVN01000005.1, on the reverse strand, counting down.
TTCCACAAGTTAAGGCGATTCATAATGAAAAACCAACATTGTTCATCTACGATAGTTACCCAGGTGGAATTGGATTAAGTGAAAAAGTGTATGATATTCTGGATTCTATTATTGAAGAATCAATTCAACATGTAGATATTTGCCCTTGTGAAAATGGATGTCCATCATGTATAGGTGTAGAAAATAATTTGCAAAATGGAAAAGAGAAAGTTACTAAACTATTATCCTTTTTGTTAAATGAGATGAAGTGATCGAAATGTCATATGAAAATAAAATACTTCAATTGAAGAAAATGCTGGGTAGTAAAAAAGAGAAAGTAGTTGAAAAACCTACTTTTGTAAAACCACCAAAGCCAAGCTATTTAGAGAATTGGGTAAAATGTGGGTTGAACGTCATCGAAAATGATTTTGGCGTTGTTTTTAAACGTGAAGTTATGTATTCCAACGACTATAAGCATGGACTTTATGAATTAGGATCTTTGTATGATGCTATCGATAAGTGGGAGAATCATCGCATTAGTCATCCTTTTTCCTTAAGTTTTGACGATGACATTTTATTTTTTGATACAGAAACAACAGGGTTAAAAGGTGTTGGAACCCATATTTTTTTAATAGGAGTTCTTGAAGCTAAAACAGATGGATTTTTACTTACCCAATATGTTTTAGCTGACCCTTCAAATGAAGCCGCTTTTTTATTCGAGTCTAAATTTTGGCAAACACAAAAGACAATCATTACTTATAATGGTAAAAGCTTTGATTGGCCACAGGTTGAAACGAGATGGACACTACATCGAAATACGTTACCCAAACTAACTAATCATAAACAAATCGATTTACTTCATAGTTCAAAACGTATTTGGAAGAACAACCTTGAAAAGATGAAATTAACAACAGTGGAAGAAGAAAAACTTGGCTTTCATCGAAAAGGTGATATTCCAGGTTTTTTAGCACCAATTATTTATGCCGATGCATTAAAAAGTGGTCAAGCAGATACTTTGATAAAAGTTTTATACCATAACGAATGGGATTTACTTTCATTAGTTACACTTTATATACATTCAACGAATTTATTAATTGAAACTAGAGTTGAAGAAGCCGCTACGACCCTTACAAATGTAGGGAAATGGTATGGAGATTTAAAGCATAAGGGTGAAAGCGAACGTTTTTTAAGTAAAGTTACTGAGCATTTTGAAGGTCCAGAAACAGGTCTTGCTTATTACTACCTAGCAATTGAACAGAAAAGAAATGGTCAATTTGTAGAAGCTGCTATACATTTTGAATATGCAATCCCTCATCTAGATATAAAAAAACAAATTAAAGCATATGAGCAATTAGCCATTGTTTATGAACATCAATTAAAAACTTTTGAAAAAGCAATCCGATGTGCATTGGATGGACTTAAATTGATAGAAAATGCTACTTGCTTCAATGCATCACAAAAAATAAAATTAATAGAACAATGGGAAAAGAGAATACAAAGATTAGAAAATAAAATTATTTCCTAAATATTTATTACTTCTATTTCCCAGGTAAGCGCAAGATTTGACAAAAAACATATCGTATATCTACTATAATGTGACAAGATTTTCGATGAAAGAAAATAGTATCTACTTTATTAGTCGATCGCTAATTTTAGTTTGTAGTGTGTTTTCCTTCACTTTTCAACATGTTCATATGATATAATATAATCACGTATGTTTTGTATGGAAGGGCGATGTGAATGGATATAAAATTAAATTCAAAAATAATATTAGAGAAAGAATTTAAAAAAGCTATGAAAGGTTATAGTGTGGACCAGGTTGATCAATTTTTAGATCAAATCATGGAAGATTATGACGCTTTTGAAAAAATTCTGACTGAACTTCGCACTGAAAATACACGTTTAAAAGAAGAATTACAAAATGCTTCAAGAAGGCCTCAACCAAACCAACCTGTTGGAAATACCAATTTTGATATTTTAAAGAGACTTTCAAATTTAGAAAAACATGTATTTGGTAGCAAATTATACGAATAATTAATTGGTCGCTAAATGTTGAAATAACAAATGTTTTTTAGTATAATGATTTTATCAATGTGAAATTCGAGTAATCGCTGCAACTCATATGAAGTTGTAGAGGAAAGTCCATGCTCACACGGCTCTGAGATGACCGTAGTGTTCGTGCTTACTGAAAAAATAAGGTAAGGCAAGGCTTAGCCTTGACGGCGGAAGGAAAACCTAAGTCGTTCTGATATGGTTGACACTTCCTGAAAGTGCCACAGTGACGGAGCTTCATCGGAAACGGTGAAGGTGGAACGAGGTAAACCCCACGAGTGAGAAACCCAAATTATGGTAGGGGCACTCTCCTGAAGGAAATGAACAGATGGAGAGACGCGATAATTTTCGCGTAGATAGATGATTACTACCCGGTTCGTACGAGGCGAAAGCCGTTTGAGTACTCGGGAACAAAACATGGCTTATTGAATTTTACATGATTTAAACATATGTTATTAATAAAATGCGCTGATTCATTATTTTTCAACATGTCGTACGTATATGTAAATTTGTATATGGGTTACGTGGCATGGTTTGATAATGAGAAAGAGCAATAACGCTCAAGTATTGAAAGCTCTCCATCGTAGTGGAGAGCTTTTCTTTTAGTGATGGGAGTTAATATTATGGGAAATAGTAAAGATTTACATAATGGAAATCGCAATAATTCTATCTATCAATACCCATATGAGTGTCTTGAAATTATATTAGAAAATGTTGCTGAAGGAATTATGATTACCGATCAACATTTGAAAATTATTGCTGTAAACCCAGCTTTTGAATTTGTTACTGGATATAGCTCCGATGAAGTAATTGGGAAAACACCAACATTACTCCAATCTGGTATTCATGAAAAAGATTTTTACATAGAGATGTGGGAACAAATTAAAAGAACTGGTAGTTGGCAGGGTGAAATTTGGAACCGTAGAAAAACTGGTGATATATATCCAGAGAGTCTAACAATCAAAGAAGTAAGGGATAAAGAGGGTAACATCACAAATTATTGTGGTCTATTCACCGATTTATCTGAAATGAAAATCGTTGAGAATGAGTTAGAAAAACGTGCATTAACTGATTCATTAACTGAAGTGAATAATCGCTTTGCATTTCTTGAACGTATGAATAGCTTATTAGAATCTTCCAAAAAAATTAACTCTAAAATGTTACATGCAGTTTTCTTTTTAGACTTAGATCGTTTTAAACAAGTAAATGATACACTAGGTCATTCAATTGGAGATCAATTATTATTAGTTGTTGCAAAACGCTTAAAAAGGCAATTGAAAAATAAGGATATAATTGCAAGATACGGTGGAGATGAATTTGTTATTACTTTAACAAACATTACACATCCTAGGGAAGCAGCTTATTTTGCTGAAAAGATTATTAAAATTATTGAAGAACCTGTCTACATAGAAGAACAAGAAATTTACATATCCACTAGTATAGGAATCAGTATTTATCCACATGATGGAAATAATACGGATGAGTTAGTAAATCGAGCGGATAAAGCAATGTATTATTCCAAACAAAATGGTAGAAATGGTTTTTCGTTTTATTTCGAGGATTTAAGTTCTGATTCTAAAAGGGTTTTAAAATTGGATGGAGAATTAAGAAAAGCAATTGAAAATAAAGATTTTGAATTGTATTTTCAGCCCAAAATAAGTTTAAGTGATAATCGAGTTGTTGGAATAGAAGCTCTAGTTAGATGGAATAACGAGGAACTAGGGTTCGTGTCTCCAGCTGAATTTATTCCATTTGCTGAAGAAACAGGACTTATAATCCCAATCAGCGAAATTATCATTCATAAAGCTTGTGAAGATTTACGAAAATTACGGGATGCAGGATATTCGGATATAACAATGTCGATTAACATTTCTAGTATCCATTTCCAACAAGTTAACTTTTTAAAATCCATAAAATCGATTTTAGAAAAAAATAATACTTCGGCAAACAACTTTGAAATCGAAATGACTGAAAGAACAGTTATGAATAACGATACAGATACAGTGAGTAAGTTAGTACGCTTAAAACAACTTGGTTTTAAATTATCGATTGATGATTTTGGTACTGGTTATTCATCATTAAGTTACTTAGTTCGATTTCCACTAGATTATTTAAAGATAGATCGTAGCTTTATACAGCATATGGTTAGCCTCGATGAAAAACAAGCTGTCGTCGACGCAATTATACAAATGGCTCACCGACTAAAAATGAAAGTTGTTGCAGAGGGAGTAGAAAGTGTTCAACAATTAAACTTATTACGCGAAATGGGTTGTGATTTTATCCAAGGATACTATTACTCTAAACCAGTCCCAATGGACGAGTTAATTGAATTTTTACAAATCTGGGAAGTTGTACATCAAGAGGGGAAAGAAAAATGACTAAATATCAATTAGTAGCAACGAGTGCAATGGGTCTTGAGGCACTTGTTGCTGAGGAAGTACAAAGTTTAGGTTATGAAACAAAAGTAGAAAACGGAAAAGTATACTTTGAAGGTGATGAAACAGCAATTGCCCGTTGTAATCTTTGGTTACGCATCGCTGATCGTGTGAAAATTGTTGTAGCTCAATTTCCTGCATACAGTTTCGATCAGCTTTTTGAAAGTACAAAGAAAATTGAATGGGAACGTTATTTACCTGTTGATGCTGCTTTTCCTGTCTCTGGTAAATCAGTAAAGTCAAAATTATTTAGTGTACCTGATTGCCAAGCGATTGTAAAAAAAGCTATTGTTGAACGTCTAAAATTCAATTATAAAAGAATTGGTCTTTTAGATGAATCTGGAGCAACGTTTAAAATTGAAGTTTCAATTTTGAAAGATTTGGCAACAATTACAATTGATACCTCAGGTAGCGGTCTACATAAGCGAGGATATCGTCAAACCCAAGGGGAAGCACCATTAAAAGAAACTCTTGCTGCTGCTCTTGTAAAACTTTCAAAATGGAGTCCGAGTAGACCTTTCGTAGATCTATTTTGTGGATCTGGCACAATACCGCTTGAAGCTGCGATGATTGGTCAAAATATTGCACCTGGTTACAATCGTGAATTTATTTCTGAAGAGTGGAACTGGATGAAAGCAAAAGTTTGGGAAGATGCTAGGAATGAAGCGGACTCACTTGCCAATTATGATCAAGAGCTTGAAATAATAGGTTCAGATATTGATCATCGAATGATTCAAATTGCAGAGGGAAATGCAATTGAGGCTGGATTTGGTGACCTAATCAAATTTAAACAGATGCAAGCAACAGATTTTACAACGAAGGTAATGGATGGCGTGATCGTATCGAATCCTCCATATGGTGAACGTATAGGTGAAATCGAAGCGATTGAAAAAGTCATAAAAGACTTAGGTGCAGTAATGAAGCAATACCCAACATGGTCGGTTTATATGTTGTCTTCGATGGAAAATTTTGAAGAATTATATGGAAGAAAAGCTACCAAGAAGCGTAAACTATTTAACGGGTTTATTCGAACAGATTTATATCAGTTTTGGGGACAAAAATCAAAACGTGATGAATAAATTATTTATGGAAGTACTTGAACGGAAGGAGGGACTTTTGCTCCTTCCTTTTCAATGTCTATACTAGACAAATTTTGAGGAGACAAACTTTATGAGAAAACCTTTACCATTTGAATTATCAAAGGATAAGTCCTTTTTTGAATCACTTAGTGATTGGATGGGGGATGTTCTTTACGATGAATTACCTGAAAAAGGTCTTGAAATGCGTGACGAACAAATATTTATGGCTTATCAGATTGAAAAGGCACTTAAAGAAAAGAGTGTTTTATTCGCAGAAGCTGGGGTAGGTACAGGAAAAACGATTGCATATCTATTACCTGCCATTTCCTATGCACGTTACACAGGAAGACCGGCATTAATAGCATGTGCGGATGAAACTTTAATCGATCAGCTCGTAAAAGCTGGTGGTGATATTGAGAAACTAGAGAATCTATTAAATTTGGATATAGATGTGCGACTTGCAAAATCAAGAGATCAATATTTATGTTTAAAACGTTTTGAGGAAGCTGAAAAAGTTGAAGTTGACGATTGGATCGATGACATTGCCATGTCCATTCCTGAAGGGGTATATGCAAAAGGTTCAATGCTTTCTACTCAACCATACGGTGCTCGTAGTGATTATCCATTTATAAGTGATGAATCTTGGCAAAAAGTAAACTTTAATTCACTAATGCAATGTGGTGTTTGTGAAATGCGTAATCGCTGTGGCCAAACAATTCATAGAGCTCATTATCGTAGTTCAAGTGATTTAATTATTTGTTCACAAGATTTTTTAATGGAACATTTAGCAACGAAAGAATCACGGGAACGTGAAGGGCATTTACCATTATTACCTGAAGTGTCAATGATGGTACTAGATGAAGGGCATTTACTAGAATATGCTGCACAAAAAGCAATGACTTACAAAGTGCAAAACTTTACAATTGTAAACCTACTAGATCGCTTAATGGTAGATGGTGTCCGTGAAAGTACTTTATATGCTATGGAAAAATTACAAGAAGATCATGAACGGTTTTTTGACCAACTTCGTGATGATATTGTGCCATCAGAAGAAAACCGTAAAAAAATTAACAAATCCAAAACATTATTAACTTATGGTAAAAGATTAATTGATGATGTAGAGAAGCTGTTAGAGGAGTTTGTATTTGAATCAGAGCTTTATATGATTCCAGAATATGAGTTAAATATGGCGGAAGAATTTTTGGAGCAATATCAAGCTGCGATTAAAATATTTACGGCGAAATCGGATGCAATTGACTGGTTAGAAGAAGCAGATGGCGAAGAAACATTAGTTATAATGCCACGATTAATAACGGAGGTTTTAGAGGAAAAACTCTTTTCGAAAAACTTACCGATTATTTTCTCATCGGCAACTCTTTCTGTCAAAAAAGATTTTACATTTATCGCATCAAGTTTAGGTATTAAGGATTATATGTCATTTAGTGTCCCATCTCCGTTTGACTATGATGAAGTGATGAAAATCGAACTTCATGAAGCAAAAAACGAGAAGGTAGTTGAGGTAAATGAATTACTTAAAGATAAACAGAAAACGCTAATATTATTTAAATCAAAACATTCAATGCTTAAATTTAAAGAAAGCTTGTCTTTAATGGCAAGATTATCAGTTTTCTTTGAAGGTGACCAAGAGTTATCATCAACAATTCGTGAATTCCAAAGTGGAACAATCAGTACATTATGTTCTTATCACTTATGGGAAGGTCTTGATTTACCTGAAGAAAGTTTAACACGAGTAATTATTTATGATTTGCCATTTCCACCACAAGATCCATTATTCGATGCAAAACGTGCTTTCTCTAAAAATGCTTTTGAAGAAGTGGACTTACCATTTATGCTTTTAAGACTTCAGCAGGGGATTGGTAGACTAATTCGTACTTCTAAAGACTATGGAGAAATTCATATACTCTTAAATGAGGAAGAAGTAAAAGTGAAAGACCAATTCATTGATATATTGCCAGTTTTAGCTAAGTAAATAGATAGCAATGTAAAAATTTTATTTAATTTTTACATTGCTATTTTTAAATTATTGAAAATATTCTAAAATGGATATAAAAGGATGATAGAGTAGTTTCGTTAATTTAAGGTAAAGGAGGGTCATAAAGGTGCAAAATGTCTTATTATCTAAAATTATTCCACCAGATACTTCAAATCATATTATGAGTAGGGCCAATTTAGCAAAAAAACTATCAAAAGTTTCACAAGCAAAATTAACTGTCCTTCAAAGCGGTGCGGGGTATGGAAAGACATCTGTTCTTACACAACTAACCTCAGACCAAAACCTACTCTTTTCATGGTATCAGGTAACAGATGAAGATGATGATATTTTACCTTTCATGAGACACTTATTTTATAGTATTCGAAGAGTGAGCCATGATTTCGGAGCATCTTTAGTTGGATGGGATAATCTGTCCATGTTCCCTAAGTTAGATGAGTTAAATAAATTATATAAGTTATTTGTAAATGAATTATATAAAATTAATCAGCCATTCTTTATTGTGATTGATGATTTTCACCTAGTGAATCATGTATTCCAAATTAACTATGTGTTAAACAAAATCATAGAAAACTTACCTTCACATATTCATTTTATCGTAGCTACAAGACAAAGACTTAGCTGGAATTGCCTTTTACAACTAAAAATTAATGGACAACTAATCGAATGTACAGAAGAAGATTTTCAGTTTACTGAAGAAGAAATACAAGTATTGTTTGAAGATTATTTTGAATGTTATTTATCAAGAGAACAAATTCAAAAAATACTTGCAGTGACTGAAGGTTGGGCAATTGCTATCATTTTACTTGCATTACAACTAAGAGATTCAGACTCAACCATATCAATAGATGAAATTACAAATTTATCATTAAATGAATTTTTTGCATATTTGTCTGATGAAATCTTTGAAAATATGAGTAGTAGGCAACAAGAAGCATTATTAAACTTTAGTATATTCCAAACATTCTCTACTCATTTAGTTGAACAATTCTATAGTAAAGAAATGGCAGATCAATTAATGGAACTTGTCAAGATTCAAGGATTCATTCAACCTTTATACGGTCAAAAAGAATTTAGATTTCATGTGTTGTTCCAACAGTTTTTAGAAATGAAACTGAAGGAAAGAAATGAAGTAGAGTATACTTATTTACAAGAAAAAGCAGCTAATTATTTTATTAACGAAAATAAACCAATGTTTGCACTACACCATGCAAACAAAGCGAAAAACCAACTATTAATCGCTGAGATTTTAGTAAGTTTTGCAACCGATTTCATTAATGCTGGACAATTTGATTATTATTTAGAAAGAATTAAAGAATTATCTAGTGAAACAAAAGAAAATTACTATGCATTATATTTTTATGAGGGTGAGTGTTTTCGTTATAAAGCACAATACGAAAAAGCAAAAAAATCATATGATTATTGTTTAGCCTTTGCTCAAGAACAGATGGATCATTATTTCATTTTAAAAGCGAATGCAGGGATTGCTCATATTTATTTGGATACGATTCAACCTGCCTATGCTGAAGATTATTTAGAAAAAGCATTAGAAATCTCTCAAAGAGTAAATATCAATATAGAAGAACTCCATTTATTGCAAAGACAATATGCAGAGAATCTTGTGAATTTAGGCAGAGCTTATGAATCTGAACAATGGGTAACAAAAATGAACTTGCCAGAAAATGTTTTATATCAAGGCAATTTAGATGTTCGAACGATGTTAAGACAAGGAAAGTTAAGTGAAGCAAGAATGCTTATTAAAATGAGAGAAGTTAAGGATGTATTGCCTTTGGATGCACATCGTGAATCTGATGTTCTCAACTCTCTAATCCTTACAATGTTAGGTGAGATTGAAAAATCCTTTGTAAGGGCGAATAATTGTGTGAAAAATAGTGAACGGGACTTTTCACAATATGCAGAAGCAGTGGCTTTTCTACGTAGGGGACATGCACTTCTTCTCCTAAATCCATTTGATCTTCAGACTGCAGAAATTAGCTATTTAAAAACGATTGAAATTATGGATGAGATTCATGTTTCTAGGGCAAAAGCTGAGTCATATATGGGGTTAGCATTAGTTTATAGCAGAAAAGGAAATATCGAAGAAGCAATTTCTTATGCAAATCTTGGTTTATACGAAACCGAAAGAGTACAAGATAAATGGGTATCAGCATTATTACTTGCTACTTTTACGAAAATCAATGTTGAGAATCATCTACTACCTGAAGCGTTGCATTATGCAAAACGTGCAGAAGAATTATTTACAATATGTAAAGATCACTATGGACAAATGGTTAGTAACTTTTGGATGTCCTATATTTATTATTTGAAAAATGATCAGAATCAGTTTACGAATTCATTTTTACGATTTATATCTCTTTGTATTGATCATCAATACGAGTTTTTCCTGCAAAAAATTACATTACTTGGTCCTAGAAATCTATTAATATTTCATCAGTTATTTCACTATCATTTGACAAATAATTCGAATGATGAAGTTAAGAAAATTGGATATTTGATGAAATATAAAGAGGGAGAAGTTGTTCCGAAATATTTTATTTCCGTAAATGTACTAGGGACATTTAGCATTTTTCGTGATTATGAAGAAATTGATGATAAAGAATGGAAACGTGAAAAAGCGAAGGAATTGTTTTTGTATCTACTATTAAACAAAGATCGCTATGTGTCTAAAGAAGAATTGTTACACATTCTTTGGCCAAAGGGTAATGATGTGGCAATGGCACGCGACTTTAAAGTGATATATAATGCGTGCTTAAAAGTACTTGAACCTGAAAGAAATGCAAGAGAAGAAAGTGCCTACATTATTAGAAAAAATTCTATGTACCAACTTCAGCAAAGCATTGCATTTTCAACAGATATTGACTACTTTAAAAAGTTTGCAACATTTGGATTAGAAGAAAAAGAACCATCAATTTCCATAGAATGGTTACAATTGGCAGTATCATTGTATAAAGGAAATTTATTAGAAGAGTTCTACCATATAGATTGGGTTCAACAAAAAAGGGAAGAACTAGTTAACTTGTATCTCTTAGTCATAGAAAGAATTGCTCAAAATTTATTTAGATTAAAGAGGTATCAAGAGGTCATATTCTGGGCTGAAAAGGTAATTAAGCAAGACAATACTTGGGAAGAAGGATATCGACTTCTCATGCTAAGCTATTATCATTTAAATAATCGAACACAAGCAGTAAAATGGTTTGAAAAATGTGTTGAAAGTTTAAAAACTGAACTAAACATCGATCCAATGGAATCAACGTACGAAATATATGAAATGATTATACGCTAATGATTTTCAGAGAGTGAAAGCTTTCTGTAAGTCATTAGCTTTTTTTCTGTCGAGTACCCGCTACTCGTTAAAGCAAGCAACAAATTTGTCCGCTTGGTGTAAATAATTTTATAAAAAACACCTTGGAAATAATTGAATTTCTCTATATTTCGAAAAAATGTTCACTAAATTGTAACTTTTTTGTAACTCCCATGTTTTATCTTATTCTCAAAGCAGTTGAAAGCGCTTTAAAACACAAAGGGGGTATTTTCATGAAAAAGCTTTGGTATCTGTTTATGCTTGTGTTTCTTGTAGTCATCCTAGCAGCTTGTGGTGGAGAACAATCATCTACTAACACTCCTGGGAAAACGACTGATAAAGAAGAAACAAAAACTGAAGAACAAAAGACAGAAACTACAGAAACAGCAACTGAATCTGGTGGCACAATCAAAATCGGTGTTCTAGCATCATTAACTGGTGCTCTTGAGTCTTATGGTAAACAAACTCAAAAAGGGTTTGAATTAGGTCTTGAGTATGCAACTGGTGGAACGATGGAAGTTGCAGGGAAAAAGATTGAAATTGTTTATGAAGACACAGAAACAAAACCTGAAGTAGCAGTTCAAAAAGCTACGAAACTATTGGAAGATGACAAGGTTGACTTCCTAGTTGGATCTTCTAGTTCTGGTGACACATTAGCTGTTCTTCCTTTAGCAGAAGAATATGAAAAAATTATGATCGTAGAACCTGCAGTTGCTGATAGTATTACAGGTTCTGAGTTTAACCCTTATATTTTTAGAACTGCACGTAACTCTTCGCAAGATGCATATGCTGCAGCTGCTGCTATTGCTGGTGAAGGTGTAAAAATTGCAACATTTGCTCCAGACTATTCCTTCGGTTGGGATGGGGTATCTGCATTCAAAGATGCAGCTTTAGCATTAGGTGCTGAAATTGTGGCTGAAGAGTATGCGCCAGCTGACGCTACTGACTTCACTTCAAACTTACAAAAAATTATAGATTCAAAACCTGACTACCTATTTGTTGTTTGGGCGGGTGCAAACTCACCTTGGGGACAAATTAATGACATGAAGTTACAAGAAAATGGTATTAAAGTTTCAACAGGTGCTCCAGATATCCCAGCTCTTAAAACAATGGGTCAATTAGTTGGTATGGAAGGATTCTCTGTTTACTATCACACTTTACCAGACAACCCAATTAATGATTGGTTAGTAGATGAGCACAAAAAACGTCATAACGGTGAAGTGCCTGACTTATTTACTCCAGGTGGATTTGCTGCTGCAATGGCAATTGTTACAGCTTTAGAAAAATCAGGTGGAGATGCTGATGGTAACAAATTAATACCTTTAATGGAAGGTATGTCATTTGAAACTCCAAAAGGAACAATGACATTCCGTCCTGAAGACCACCAAGCATTACAACCACTTTACTCTGTAACTTTACAAGAAGTGGATGGTTTCGATTATCCAGTACCTGTTTTAATTCGTGAGCTTTCTCCATCTGAGACTGAGCCACCAATAAGGAATTAAAACAAACCATTTGAAACAGACCATATTGTTGGTCTGTTTCTCTTAAAATCTTTACTTTCAATTTAGAAGTTTAGTTGGAAGTTGCTGTTGAAGCTTGGGGAGCGCCTTCCACTTTTCAGGTGTCTAGCTTCAGGCGCTAACTCCTCGGCAACTTCAAAACCGCCTGCAAGAGCAAAGAGCGCTCTTTTGTCGGTTTCTCCAGTTGCTTTCGGAGTTGGGCGAGCGCCTTCCGCATTTCTATTAAAGATTTTAAGAGGAACAGATAGGAGGAGAAACATGGAACCGATCATTCGAACAGAAAATCTAAGTATTAGTTTTGGTGGCCATAAGGCGGTCGATCGCGTTAATTTTGAAATGCCTGAAAAACATTTTAAATCAATCATTGGACCAAATGGGGCAGGAAAGACAACGTTCTTTAATTTAATTAGCGGCGAGTTAAAGAATACTGAAGGTGATGTATTTTTCAAAGGAAAATCCATTGCTAACCTATCATCAGTTGAACGTACAAGACTAGGTTTGGGTCGTTCATTTCAAATTACAAATGTATTTCCAAACCTAACGGTACTAGAAAATGTACGTCTTGCTGTACAGTCGAAGGAAAAAATCCGTTTTAACCCTTTTAAACATTATTTACATTATAAGAAAATTACTGAAGAAGCATTGACAATATTAGAACAAGTTTTACTGGAAAATAAAGCCCATCATATAGCAAGTCAATTAGCACATGGAGAAAAGCGAAAGCTAGAAATTGCTATGTTATTAGCTCTAGATACAGAGGTTCTAATGCTTGATGAACCAACTGCGGGTATGTCTCTTGAGGAAGTGCCTGCCATTTTAGATGTTATTAAATCAATTAAAAATCGCGGAGATAAAACGATTCTATTAATCGAACACAAGATGGATATGATTTTGGACTTATCGGACTCCATCATGGTGCTATTTAACGGAAAACTATTAGCGGATGGCACACCAAAGGAAATAATGGATAATACTACGGTTCAAAATGCTTATTTAGGAGGGCTTTATGATGACGAGCTTGTTGAAACTTGATAATGTCAATACTCATATAGGCCAGTACCATATTTTACAAGGAGTTCATTTCGAAGCTAAAGAAGGTGAAGTTTCAGTACTTCTTGGACGTAATGGTGCAGGAAAAACTACGACATTAAAGACAATTATTGGTCTAACACCAGCATCAGGTGGTTCGGTCACATTTTTAAATCAAGACATTACGAAAAAAGCAACTTATGATATTGCAAATCTAGGGATTGGGTATGTTCCAGAGGATCAGGGAATATTTGGTGATTTAACAGTTGAAGAGAATATTAAAGTAGCAATGCGAAAAGAAACAGATGAAAGTAAGGAAAAATTAGAGTACGTACTGAATTTATTTCCCGATTTAAAGAAGTTTTGGAAAAAGGCTGGCGGTAATTTATCTGGTGGACAAAAGCAGATGTTAGCGATGTCACGTGCATTTGTTAACGATAGTAGGTTACTTTTAATCGATGAACCATCTAAGGGTCTTGCTCCAATTGTCATTGAAAAAGTAATGGAAGCAATTGTTGAAATGAAGAAACAAACAACGATTGTACTAGTTGAACAAAACTTCATTATGGCAAGTAAAATAGGTGATTCCTTTACATTAATCGATGATGGAAAAACAGTTCGCAATGGGGCAATGAAAGAATTGATTGAAGATGATGAGTTGAAACATAAATATTTGGGAATCGGTTAAAGGGGGGGACTACATGGATTTAATTATTAGTTTAGTTATAAATGGTCTTGCAACAGGGATGTTAATATTCCTTCTTGCTTCTGGGCTTACACTTATATTTGGTCTAATGCATGTTCTTAATTTTGCACACGGTGGATTATTCGTGTGGGGTGCATATGCAGGTGTATTTAGCTATGCCTATTCTGGAAGTTTTATTGTAGGGATTATTGTTGCGATTTTAACGGGACTTGTCTTTGGGTTTATTACGGAAAAGTTAATTATTACTCCAGTTTACGGAAATCTCGTTCAACAGATTCTAATCACTTTAGGATTTATGCTCGTTCTTCAAGAAATGATTAAGGTAGTCTTCGGGCCAAACGTTGTTGCTGTAAAGGTACCTGAACTTTTAGCTGGGAGTTGGCAACTAGGAGATATAATTATTATTAAATATCGTATTTTCATTATTTTCTTTGGATTTATAATTTTTGGTCTATTACATTATATGCTGACACGCACAAAAATTGGTCTTATTGTTCGAGCTGGGGTTATGAACAGTGATATGGTACAGGCACTTGGGATTAATATTAAACGAATCTTCTTAGTTGTCTTTATGACGGGCTCTGCTCTTGCTGCATTAGCGGGTATGTTATTTGCACCATATTCTGGAGCAATTTATGCTGAACTTGGAATGGAATTTGCAATTATGGCATTTATCGTGGTAGTAATTGGGGGAATGGGTAGTTTCCAAGGATCACTATTTGCTGCAATCTTAGTTGGATTAGCGGGTAGTTTCATGGCTTATTATGTTCCTTATCTATCTCTTGCAGTAAATATGATAATAATGGTTGTTGTGTTAATATTCCGTCCTCAAGGATTATTCACAACGGCGAAGGGGTGAGAATATGAATAAACCGATATTACTATCAAGATCAAATATTATTTTATTTATTATTGTGCTTGCCCTAGTTGCTTTTCCATTTGTAATGGACTCTCGGACGTTGACAATTTTAGTTACACAAATATTAATCTTCGGCATTTTAGCCATGAGTTATGATATTTTGCTAGGGTATACCGGTATTGTTTCATTTGGTCATGCTATGTTCTTCGGTATTGGAGCATATTGTACTGCAATTATGCTATCAGATTTCGAATCAACAATTGGCGTGTTCATTGTTTCAATTATTGTTGGAATGCTTATTGCTGGGATATTAAGTTTTATCGTAGGTTTACTTACACTACGATTAAAAAGTCATTTCTTTGCTATGTTAACAATGGCTATTTCAGGTCTTCTTTTAGTAGTAGCGGAAAAGTGGAGAAGTGTAACAAAAGGAAATGATGGGTTTACATTTAAAGCTCCAGAAGTCTTTAAAGATAGAGTTATATTTTATTTAGTTGTTTTAGCGTTATTAGTCATTGTATTTATCGTATTGAAGCGTTTTGTTAGCTCTCCGCTAGGACGTGTACTTATTGCCGTACGCGAAAATGAGCAACGAACAAAATCATTAGGTTTTAAAACACTGTATTATAAAGTGATTGCATCTGTTGTTGCAGGAGTCATTGCTGCCTTGGCAGGATCTTTGTATGCTGTATCACTACGTTTTGTGAATACAAGTGTATTAACAATGGAAATTACTTTAGATGCATTACTAATGACAATTATTGGTGGGGTTGGAACTTTAATTGGACCATTAGTTGGGTCAGTTGTTATTGAGTCCGCACAGCACTATTTATCGGGGTTAGCGAGAGATTTCCCTATTTTTGAACGATGGATTATTTTCTTCGGTATTATTTATATTTTAGCTGTAATCTTCTTCCCTAAAGGCATTGTTGGAACAATTCAGACGAAATATTCTCAGTGGAAAATAAAGAGAAATCAATTAGACGTCGCTCCACTTTCAAAGAGTAAGGAGAGTTCAAAATGAATGTAGGTATCATTGGAATTGGTATATATTTACCGACAGAAAGAATGACAGGGGAAGAAATAGCTAAGATTGCTGATATACCAGCTCATATTGTAAAAACAAAAATGGGGATCAATCAAAAAACCATTGCAGGTAAAAATGATCATACCGTTCAAATGGGTATTAAAGCAGCAAAGGATGCCATTCAAAACGCAAATATCGATCCAAGAGAAATTGATGTCATTATTTATATCGGCGAAGAACATAAAGAATATCCGCTATGGACAGCTGCTATAAAAATTCAAGAAGAAGTCGGAGCTACAAATGCGTGGGCATTTGATGCCCAACTAAGATGTGGTACGACTATTATGGGTATTAAACTTGCGAAAAGTTTAATGTTATCTGATGAGAGTATAAAAACCGTATTACTGGCAGGTGGATACAGAAATCACGATTTCATTGATTATAAAAATGAACGAACAAGATTTATGTTTAACCTCGGTGCTGGTGGAGGAGCACTTGTTCTTCGAAAGGATGTAAAAGAAAATATCGTTTATGAAAGTGAAATTATAACAGATGGATCTTTTTCTGAAGATGTACTAGTACCAGTAGGCGGTACAAAAGAACCTTTAACTCCTGAACATTTGGAACAAGGACTTTATCGATTAGATGTATTGGATCCAGCCGGTATGAAAAGTAGACTTGAACAAAAGTCATTAGATAATTTTATTAAGGTAATACGCAATTCCTTAGTAAAAAGTGGATTTAATGAAAGTGATCTGTCGTATATCGGAATGCTTCACGTAAAAAAATCAGCACATGATTATGTATTGAAGGCATTTAATTTAGAGGAAGATAATTCTATTTATCTTTCGGATTATGGTCATATTGGCCAAATTGACCAAATATTATCTCTTAAACTAGCACAAGAAGAAGGAAAACTTCATAACGGTGATGTAGTTACTTTAGTAAGTGCAGGTATAGGTTATGCATGGGGTGCAGTTACAATTCGATGGGGAAAAGAATAGGAGAGAATGCCATGAACATGATTGATCAATTAAAAGCTGTAGAATTATCAAATGGAGAAACCATTACTTATCGGGAAAGACTTGGCGGTGACAAGTTAGTTTTGTTTATTCATGGAAATATGACTTCTTCAAAGCATTGGGATATCTTAATGGAAGCATTTAGTGATGATTTTACTATTATCGCTCCTGATTTAAGAGGATTTGGTGGCTCTACTTACAACAAAAGAGCTTCACACGTAAGAGATTTTAGCAATGACATAAGACTTTTTGTTGATGCATTAGAATTGAAGAAATTTAGTTTAGTAGGTTGGTCTTTTGGCGGGACTGTTTGCATGCAATTCTGCATTGATAATCCAGAATATTGCGAAAAGCTAGTGTTATTAGCTTCAGGATCAACCCGAGGATACCCACATTTTAAAACGAATAGTGATGGTTCTCCAGATGTTTCCAAACGATTTACTACAATCGAGGAAATTGAAAGTGACCCAATGCGAACAATTCCAATGCAAGGACTATATGACACAAAAAATAAAGAAGGCTTAAAAATGGTTTGGAATGCGGCAATCTATACGCATAATCAACCTGTAGAAGAAAAATATAACGAATATATTGAGGATATGTTAACTCAACGAAATCTAGCTGATGTTTACCATGCATTAAATACATTTAATATTAGTCATTTTGACAATGTGGCAGCCAAAGGCACTGGGGAAGTAGATAACATAAACGTTCCCGTATTAAATCTATATGGTGATAGAGATTTAGTCGTTCCGATGATAATGACACAGCAGATTATTGATGACTTAGGAGACAAAGCGGAAAATGTTCAATTAGTTAACTGTGGTCATTCTCCATTAATCGATGACTTAGAAAGATTAAAATTAGAAATTGAAAAATTTTTAGAATAGAGGTGCACTTTTGAGATTAGAAGATAAGGTTGCGATTATAACTGGTGGTGCCAACGGAATCGGTAAAGCAGCTGTAGAAATCTTTGCACGTGAAGGTGCAAAAGTAGTAATTGCAGATTTCGCAGAGGAACAAGGAAAGCAGTTAGAAAGTGAATTACGTGAGAAAAGTTTTGATGTTCAATTTGTAAAGTTGGATGTAGCGAGTAGAGAAAGCGTTCAAACGATGGTACAAAAAGTTCTATCTAACTACGGAAAGATTGATATATTAATCAATAATGCTGGTATAACAAAAGACGCGATGCTTGTAAAAATGACTGAAGAAGATTTTGATCGTGTAGTAGATGTAAATCTAAAGGGAGTTTTTAACTGTACACAAGCAGTTGTTCCGCACATGATCGAAAAGGGATATGGAAAAGTCATTAATACTGCCTCGGTCAGTGGAGTGTATGGGAACATCGGTCAAACAAACTATGCTGCAACGAAAGCGGCAATCGTTGGTATGACAAAAACATGGGCAAAAGAACTAGGAAGAAAAGGTATTAATGTAAATGCAGTTTCACCAGGTTTTACGAGAACTTCTATGACTGAAAAGATGCCGGAGAAAATATTAAACTATATGGAGTCTATTGTCAGTTTACAACGACTAGGAGTCCCAAAAGATATTGCTAATGCTTATTTATTTTTAGCTTCTGACGAAGCAAGCTATGTAAATGGCCATGTTTTAAATGTTGATGGTGGAATCATGATGTGATTTGGGGTGTGTAGTATGTTTAATGAGCAAACCTGGATATTAAATCGAGCAAAATTAACCCCTGAAAAAAATGCGTTAATCGATATTCGAACTGAGCGCACTTGGACCTATGAAGAACTTTCAAAAAGAACTATGAACTGCCTAGTCTATTTACAATCTCTCGGTATAAAAAAGGGAGATCGAGTAGCGATATTAGCTGAAAATTCGATTGACCTTTTCCCAATACTATTTGCCTGTGGTTTAGGTGGGTACATATACGTACCACTTAACTGGCGTTTAAGTATAGAGGAACTCCAATTGATACTTGAAGATTCCTCACCTAGTCTACTGCTAACAGATGATAATTTTCATGATTTTGCAGTGAAGATTCATCCAGCGAAAACTATTGTGATTAAGGAAATTATTGAATTTCAGCCAACAGAGATACATTCAAGAGTTGGGACAGAATGGAGTCCAAAAGATGCATGGTTAATGATTTATACTGGTGGTACGACAGGGAAACCAAAAGGTGTGGTTTTATCATTTGATGCGGTCAATTGGAATGCCATTAATACAATTGTCAGTTGGAGTTTAGAAGAAAATGATTGTACATTAAATTATATGC
This sequence comes from Ureibacillus manganicus DSM 26584, assembly GCF_000772945.1. Lineage (GTDB taxonomy): Bacteria > Bacillota > Bacilli > Bacillales_A > Planococcaceae > Ureibacillus > Ureibacillus manganicus. The sequence goes on along the minus strand of NZ_JPVN01000005.1, from coordinate 37,712 downwards.
CGCTATTCCATACGGGTGGACTCAATGCTCTTTCCATACCTATTTTAATGGTGGGTGGTACCGTCGTAATTGGAAATAAATTTGTTCCTGAAGAGGCAATAAGGGCAATCGATGATTATCAAACAACAATTTCTCTTTTTGTTCCCACAATGTACCAGGCTATGATTGAAACAGATTATTTTAAACAGTCACATTTTCCTTCTGTTAAATTATTTTTATCTGGCGGTGCACCTTGTCCTAAAACAATTTATGAACATTTCATAGAAAAGGGTATAAAGTTTAAAGAGGGATATGGTCTTACAGAAGCGGGGCCGAATAATTTTTATATTTCACCTGAACGTTCCGCATTAAAGCCAGGATCTGTAGGTAGGAGTATGGTTTTTAACTCTATAAAAATAGTAAATAAAGAAGGGGATCTATGTGAACCAAACGAGGTAGGGGAACTCCTTGTTCAAGGTAAACATATGTTTTCCTACTATTGGAATAACCAAGAAGAAACAAACAAAGCAATTGTTGATGGGTGGTTAAAAACAGGTGATTTAGCCAAAATGGATGACGATGGTGATGTGTATATTGTCGGCCGTTCCAAAGACATGATTATTACTGGTGGTGAGAACGTCTACCCACAAGAAGTAGAACAATGCATCGTTACACATCCAAAGATAAAAGAGGTTGCTGTTGTTGGATTAAAAGATCCTAAATGGGGGGAAGTAGTTACAGCTGTTGTTGTAAGTGACCAAGGTGATGATAATCTATGTGAGGAGATTAAGACTTTATGTCGCAATCACCTAGGGGCATACAAAGTTCCGAAGAAGATTTACTTTATCAAAGGTTTGCCAAAAACCCATGTTGGAAAAATCGATAAAAAGAAAATAGTTCAGTTATATGAACAATAAAAAACCCCCTCCCAACTAGTATGCCACTAGTAGGGGAGGGGGTTAATCTAAAGAAGGATATTTCATGTTTGACGTTTGTTTAGTGTCTAACTGCGAACGCTAGCTCCTCGGCAACTTCAAAACCGCCTGCAAGAGCAAAGAGCGCTCTTTTGTCGGTTTCTCCAGTTGCTTTCGGAGCTGGGCGAGCGTTCTTCGCTTTTCTTTATTAACGACCAATTAAGTGAGGATATCCTACTGAACCTAATGGCGAATTGCTAATGATATCAATGATTGGAACAGTGTAAGCAATAATAATTAGAGCAACTAAGATAACGCCCCACACTTTGAAGTTTTCTAAAATCATCGGAGTTTTTGCAGCTCCTTCTGCAACTTCAGCAACAGGGAATTCTTCATCACCTTTTGGAGCATACCATAATAAGTTAATAACTACACCGATAATTACTAGAATTGCAACGAATAGGATCGTACCACCAACTGCTTGAGCAACTTGGTAAGAAATCCACTCAACCGCTTGTTCTGATCCACCATAAGTTGAATAATCAGAACGACGTGGAGCACCGAATAAACCAGCAATATGCATTGCTCCAGACATAATGACCATACCAATTGACCATAAGATACCACCTGTAATTGCCATGTGGTTAATTCTCTGTGTTAATTTACGGCCAGTTAGGTGGGGGATTAACCAGAATGCAGCACCGAAGTATGTTAATACAACAGTAGTAGCCGCAGTTAAATGGAAGTGACCTGTAACCCAGATTGTATTATGAATTAACTGGTTCATTTGATATGATGCGTTTACAATCCCGCCTGCACCACCAGGGATGAATGCGACCATACCGATAAATGGTAATAAGAAACGGCTATCATTCCAAGGTAAGTTTTTAAACCAACCAAAAATACCTTTTGCTCCAAGCTCACGTCCTCTTAATTCAAACGTAGCAAATAGTGAAAATGCTGTCATTAAAGATGGAACGACTACAAACATAGTTAATACAACTTGTAAGAATTTCCAGAATGCATCAATACCTGGCTCTGTTAATTGGTGGTGAATACCTACTGGAATAGAAAGTAATAAGAATAAGATAAATGCTAAACGAGCTAAAGCATCAGAGAAAATCTTCCCACCGATAATTTTAGGAATTGCAATATACCAAACCATATATGCAGGTAACAACCAGAAATAAACAAGAGCGTGACCAAAATACCAGAATAAAGTACGTGATAATAAAATATCAATACGTTCTACCCAACCAATTGACCAAGGAATTAATTGGAATAGTACTACAGCAGCTGCACCAATTGTAGCTACAGTCCACATTAAGTTGTTGATCATAACCATAAACGATAATAGAGGTGTTACTTGACCTTTATTTTCTTTTTTCCATTGAGCAAAACGTAAACCTTGCATTAAAGCTAATATCCAACTTCCAACTACAACTAAAGCTATACCAGCATAGAAGATCCAGTGTGCTTGTAGTGGGGCATAGAAAGTAAAGAGAACCGAAGCTTCGTTTAGAAGTACCATAATAGCAGCAGCTGTTGTTCCAATTGTCATGATCCAGAAACCAATCCAACCAAGTTTACGTTGACCATCTGTATAAGCGCCACAAGTTCGACTTACAGCAGCTGTATGGAATCCCATTGCGAAGTATGTTGTTAATACAAGACCTAATAAAACACCGTGTACTGTTAATACTTGGTAATAACCAATACCCCAAGGTAATTCGAATTTTCCAGAACGTACTAAAACTTGTAGTAAACCACAAAGCCCACCAATAAATAAAGCGATAAATGCGACATACATATGAGCTAGTGCAAGTTTTGCGTCTTTACGATCAACCTTAGTAATAGTTTTGGACTTACTTACTACTTTTGAATTAATAGATTGACTGACTTTAGTTTCTTTAATAGCTGTTGTCATCTTACTCCACCACCTTTAAAGTTGAATACATCATTGCGTGACCGATACCACAGTATTCATTACAAACGATTGTGTACTCGCCAACTTTATCAACTGTAGCAACATATTGAGAAACATATCCAGGCTCTAACATCATATTAATATTCGTACCTGCAACCTGGAAGCCATGTATAACGTCCTTTGTAGTAGCAATGAATTTTACTTTTGAACCAACAGGAACTTCAATTTCCATTGGGTTATAGTTAAATGCAGAAGCAACTAATACTACTTCATAATCCCAATCTTTTCCTTCAACTTTGTGTACACCAGGGTTGTCGAAAGGTGCGATAGTGTCTACTTCTTCATAATTAATTGTCCATTTAGATTGGTTTGGATGAGTACTGCCATGAACAGCTGTCACACCAACAACTACTAGAAAAACAACTAATATGGATGTACCAAACGCTAGCCACCATTTTTCATACTTATGTAAGTGCATTTTTTATCCCCCTCTTAAATAAAGGTTTTTTTACATTAGAAGCGATCCATAAATAGGTTAAAGCAAAGTGCCCAAACGATGATTATAAAGAAGCCTAAGCCAAATACTGCATATAGTGTTCCTTTTAAATTATCATCTGTATGTTTATTGTTGTTACCTGCCATTGTCTCTCCCTCCTAATTTGAAAGATTGGTAATCTACGAATTAATCATATATAAAAACGTTTTCACAAGATGTGATAAAAATCACAGTTCACTATCCGAAATGTGAAATAAATGTGAAAGAACAAAAACCCATATTTGAAAAACAACAAAAGGAAGCTCAAAAAATGAGCTTCCTTTTTTAAATTTAAGAACGTTTCTTCTTATATTATTTAGTTATTATTCATTTCCATCTATCGTGAAGAGAATCGATAATTCACCAACTTCTTCAATGTTAACTGGAATATAAAACGCTGATTCAAAACCGTATAATTTTGTTTTACCTACCATAACAGTAGGTGGAGTAATATCAATATTGATATTTTGTGCACCAGCATGAGTACAAATTGCACCGGCGACCATATTTCCAAACTCACCAGTAAAGGATTCTAACATTTCACCTTCAATAGGCATTCCAAACATTTTAGATGCTAGTTGACCGTATGTTGGCTGATTACTATCAATAATGATTCGTCCTTTAATATCACCTATAAATCCTATAAGAACAGACATCTCTTGTTGAACATATGGTTCATTTAGAAAAGAAACTGACTGAGTTGTGACATTCGCTGGGACTATAGTATTTAATGCTTGTTTTGTCCCATCTATAATAGCTTGAATGTGAATTGAATTTTTCATTTATTTTGCACCTTTCATTGTTCTTGTAATTTTACAAAAGTTTTTATGTATGTCTTTCTAGATTGGATGGTCTGTATAATAATTGTGATTTTATTATAACTTGAAAATAAGGATTAGTATGTGACTTTTTAGAAAAAATTGTCGCAATTTGTTGAATTTGATAAAAACTTATATTTATTTCCTTTCAGTATGCAAAAAGCTAAACATTAAAATAAATTCTCGTGAAATCAACTAGTAAAAATCTTTTCTATTTTTTTATTAAATCTAGGCGATTTTGTTTTTAGTTCATGATAGTATATAATAATTGTGACAAAATTAAGACAAAGGGGTATTAAGTAGATGAGTTCGTTTGATGAAAAACTTCAGCAGTTATTTTCTCAAACTGCTGTTCAATACATAGTGTATAGAAATAATGAAGATACAGCTCGAATGGAAAAACTGAAATTATTTGCGCGAAAATTACAACAAAAGGAATATACGATTGCTTTTGCAGGGCATTTTTCTGCTGGTAAATCGAGCATGATTAATGCATTATCAGGGGAAGATATTTTAGCTGCAAGTCCAATCCCTACTTCTGCGAATATCGTAAAAGTACATAAATCAGAAGAAGATTATGCAATTATTTATATGCATCATGATAAACCAATTAAATTTGAAGCAGGGTACGATTTCAAAACTGTAAAAGAGTTAAGTAAAAACGGTGAGCTCGTTTCACAAATAGAAATAGGACATCGGGATTCAACTTTACCTTCTGGAGTAACTGTAATGGATACACCAGGAGTTGATTCGACAGACGATGCACATGCAATGTCAACGGAATCAGCGCTTCATATTGCAGATATAGTGTTTTATACAATGGACTACAATCATGTACAATCAGAACTTAACTTCCAATTCACAAAACAACTATTAAAATATAATCCAAATTTATATTTAATCGTAAATCAAATTGATAAGCATAAAGATCAGGAGTTAACTTTCGAAGAATATAAACAATCCGTATACCAATCATTCCGAACTTGGGGAGTTGAACCAAAAGGAATCTTCTTTACATCATTAAAACAACTGGATCACCCAAATAATGACTTCCAAACAGTGAAGCGTATTGTGAATGACTCCATGAATGACTGGCAAGAACAACTTCTCATTACCGCAGAAAGTACACTTAAAAAGATGCATGATGAGCATATTGAATATTTAAATGAAGAAAAAAACCAATTGTTAGATGAATTTACTGATATTCTTTCAGAGGATGATTGGAATAATAGACAGGATCTTCTAGAACAATATGAAAAATTAAAACTGCAAACTGAATTGTTCTCTTTCGAAAATTGGAATGACACATTTAAAGATAATAGAAAAGAATTATTAGATAATGCTGCCATTATACCAGCTGATTTTAGAGATAAATTACGATTATTTTTAGAAAGTCAGCAACCAGGCTTTAAAGTGGGCGGATTATTTTCTGCAAAGAAAAAAACTGAAGAAGAAATTAATCGTCGAAAAAATGATGTGTATGAACAATATCAATCAATCGTTAGTTCTCAAATAATTGGGCATTTGAAAGGGTTAATGAAACAATCATTAAAAGATGTTGGAGCATTAACTGACCAAGCCGTTTCCCAAATAGAAAATATCCAATTTGCTTTACCATTTTCATTAATTGAGGACCAAATTCACAAAGGTTCATTAGTAACTGGCGATGCTGTTTTAAATTTCGCAAATCGTGTAGCAGATGCAACAAAACGCTACTTTGTACAGGAAACAGACATTTGGAAAGATCAACAAAAAGATTTTTTAAATGAAGTAGCGCAAGATTCAATTGCTCCCGTTTCAGATAAATTAAACGACCTTTCTAAAAAAGTATCGGTGATCAACAGCATATTAGACAGAGATAGCAGAAAACAATTTGCTGAAAAGCAAATGGTGCAAGTTAATAAGGAAACACGTGATGAAGCAAATAAGCAATCTCAACAATGGAAAAGAGATTTTGAGAAGGATCTACAGGAAATTCGCTTATTCGATCCATCTATGCTGAATACTTCTAAAAATGAGGTAACGAACTATGAGGAAGAAACGAAAGAGTCATCGATAGATAATGTAAGTGGCACAGAAGTGATTCAAGCAGCAATTAGAACTGCAAATGCAGTTAGCAAGATTAATGGTTTTGAAGAAGTGGCAAGCTTTTTAAAGAAAAAAGTGGCAAGATTACAGGAGCAAGATTTCACGATTGCATTGTTCGGTGCATTTAGTGCTGGTAAATCTAGTTTCTCAAATGCATTACTTGGTGCAAAAGTGTTACCGGTTTCACCAAATCCAACAACTGCGACGATTAATAAAATTCGTCCAGCTACAAAAGAGCACCCACATGAATCTGCTGACGTACAGTTGAAAACAGAGGAACAAATGTTAGCAGACATTCAAAATGCATATGAGTCAATAGGGCTGAAAATATCTTCTTTAGAAGAAGCGTTTAAACGGGCTGAGGAAGGTCTTGCGGTTAAGTTAGTTGACGAACGATTAAATGTGCATAAGTCCTTTATTCGTGCATATGCAAAAGGCTATCTAAACTATAAGAACGAATTAGGAAACTTGATTCGAGTTAATAGAACTGAATTTGAACTATTTGTAGCAGAGGAAAGTCGTTCATGTTTTGTCGATAATATCGATTTCTACTATGACTGTCCATTAACTCGAATGGGAGTAACACTTGTTGACACTCCAGGGGCTGATTCAATCAATGCAAGGCATACTGGTGTTGCTTTTGATTATATTCGAAATGCAGATGCAATTCTTTTCATAACCTATTACAACCATGCCTTTGCAAAAGCAGACAGAGAATTTTTAATTCAATTAGGGCGCGTAAAAGACGCATTCGAATTAGACAAAATGTTCTTCATCGTCAATGCGATTGACTTAGCATCAACAAAAGATGAAGAAGAAGATGTAAAAAACTATGTGCGTAATGAATTACAACGTTTTGGAATTCGTTTCCCTAAAATCTTTGGTGTATCAAGCTTAAATGCACTACGAGAAAAAGTGGAACATAGTGATTTGCAATCAGGAATGATACCTTTTGAGGAATCCTTCTATCATTTCTTAAAAGAGGATTTAACTGCAATTGCGATTCAAGCTCTAAATGAAGAAGTGGAAAAAACTCACCAACGTTTAGAAGGACTAATAAAACAAACAGAAGATAACTTACTTCGTAAAGATGAACGTCTTATTGAATTAGCACAACTAGAAGAAAAAATTAGACGAATGTATGCAATGTTCTCAACAACAAGCTTAGAAAGCGATGTAAAACAGGAATTAGACGAACTTCTATATTATGTGTTGCAGAGGGTTTATTACCGATATCCTGATTTCTTTAGAGAAAGCTATAATCCATCAACGTTCGCTTCAAAGCAAGCCCAAGTTGCCTTGAAACAAGCTCTAACTGAAACTTTGGATGCGTTAAAATTCGACTTTGCTCAAGAACTTCGTGTTACTAATTTCCGATTGGCTCAATTTATTCAAAAGAAAATGCAAGAGCGTTATAAAGAAGATGTAAGAACTCTTAAAGAAATGAATGCAAGTTTTTCATTTATTGCTTATGAGTCAGATGAACCGAACTTATTAGAATTTGCTGGTCCATTTGAACAATACGAAAAATATGAATCCGTTAAATCCTTCTTCAAAAACGCTAAGGCTTTCTTTGAGAAAAATGAGAAAGAACAGCTGAGAGCTGCATTAGAAGAGTTAACTAAACCAGATGCTGAAAAATACTTAAACTATGAAAAGGTTCAGCTGCAAAGTTGGGCTACTAGCTTTATTGAAGATGAAGCAGAGAGATTACGAGAACATATCTCTCATGAAGCAATTACTCAAATTCAAACTGAACGTATGTTACTACAGGAAGAAAGTCGACTTACTCTTTGGAAAGAAATCTATTCTGATTTGCAAAAAACGGGGGTATAAGTGATGGGGAAATTGATCGTTGAAGCAAACGAAGTGAAAAAAGATGGGCGATTTATCGATACTCGATTTAATTTGCAAGATAAATCGTGGGGACAAAAAGTGTATGATGAATCACATATTGAAGGGGCTATCTATTGGGGATTAGAAAGCGAACTGTCTAATATGTCTGGTACTGAAGGACGCCATCCAATGCCTTCAAAGGAACAGCTACAACAATTATTTGAAACAGCTGGACTAACATTAGAAGATAACATTTACATTTACGATCAAGGTGTAGCACCCTTTGCAGCACGAGCTTGGTGGATGTTAAAGTATGCTAATTTTCCAAATGTATTTATAGTCAATGGTGGAATAAACGCTCTAATTGAAGAAGGTTTTACGGTTACGAGCGAGATCAAAATGTTTCCAAAATCATCTCTACACCTAGATTGGAACGAAAAAATCTATGCAAACCGTCAAGATGTGAAACAAATTGTGGATGGTAATGATAAAGCTACATTACTTGATGCGCGTGCTTCTGTTCGATATAAAGGCGAACTCGAAACAATTGACGTGAAGGCTGGACATATACCGACAGCTAAAAATTTCGACTGGGAGCAATTAAAAGACAACAACAAGTTAACTGCAACTAAACAATTGCTTGAACAATTCGACAAAATTGATGATATTGTTGTTTATTGTGGATCTGGTGTGACAGCCTCACCACTTTATGCAGTATTAGCAGATGCAGGATATGATAATATTCGCCTATATGTTGGTAGTTTCAGCGATTGGATTACGCAATATGAGGTTGAAACAGGGGAAAATAAGTAATTAGTGATTAGGGACATTTTGTGAGGTAATAACCTTCCAAAATGTCCCTTTTAATTTCTTTATACAATTTCACTATGAAGAGTAACCTTTTTCTTTAATTCACGACAAATAAAATGTACAGATTGAAAGGAGAGAGAAAATATGAGAAAAAAATCATTATCAATAATTGCTACTGCTTCTCTTATAGCAAGTTCTATTATTGTACCAACAGCTTCAGCTCAATACTTAGAAGGTCAAGAAAATGTAGAAACTGATGGATTAGAGTATAAAACTCTAATTATGGGAGATGGTGAAATTCAAACGATATCGATTGATGAATCTTTAGAAATTGCGAAGTTCTTACAAATTGAGGGAATAATAAGTGAAATCTCTGAAGAAATGAATGGCAATTTTTTAGTAACAGTTGGTGGAGAACAGCCGTTTAATTTCTACTTTGACGACAAGACAATTATTCTAGATAATCTTGGCCAAAAAGTTGAGTTAAAAGAAGGCATGAAATTTACAGCTTATGTAGATTCTAACAAACCGATGATTATGATATATCCACCAAGATATTCACCAGAAGTTGTTATCGTAAAGACTGAAGAAGCGGGAACAGTACAACAAGATCAGTTCGATGAAAATTTCTTAAACAAAAATAAAGATTTAGTTTTGAATTTAAATGATGAGACACCAATCTATAATCTATCAGGAAAGAAACTTAGTAAAACTGACATTATCAATAAAAATGTTCTTGTATTTTATACTGTTTCAACAAAAAGTTTGCCAGCACAAACTAGTCCTTCGAAAATTATTGTATTAGACCCATCGAATGAAGAATTAGCATATAAAATTGCCGAATTCGACAACTATGAAGTAAACGGAGTTAAAATGATCCCATTACGTTTAATCGCGGAACAATTGGGTTATGAGGTGGAATATACAGGTAAGGGTGCTATTTTATCTAAGGGCCCAGTGAGCTATACAATTACTATTGGAGAAAAAATGTACGGATATAACAAAGCTCTAAGAAACTTCTCAGAAGCTCCAGCATTATTAGAATATGGTAAAACGTATGTTCCTTTTGAATTATTAGAAATGCTTGTTGGTGAAACTAAATAAAGAAAAAAATCTATAAGGCATAATGCTTTATAGATTTTTTTCTTTATTTAAATTGTGAAATTTTTGTGACTAAATAAATTGCCGTGTTTTCAGTAACTTTTATAAGTATGTGAAATTCTTCATATTTTAAAGGACAAATTAAGTGTTCAAAGTTTCACAAAATAACCTTATGGATTATATAGGGTTAACCTTTATAATAAATGAAATAATTATTATACTAAGAAAACAAAAATGATTATCTTAGCTTCTTTAGAAAGCATTTAAAAATCAACATTAATAACAAGATTATATTGATTTTTAAATGGTTAAATTTATTTTTTCTGAAAATTTCAGCAAATAATATTGACTTTACTTTGTTAAAGCAATATTATTCAAAATTATATATTGGTATCGTTGAAAGGATGAAAATAATGGATTTGATGAAGCAGTCTTTAGTTATGCATGAACAAAATAAAGGGAAAATGACGGTAGCATCTAAAGTTCCGATAGAAGATACTTACGATTTAAGCTTAGCCTATTCACCAGGTGTTGCTGCTCCATGTATTGAGATAGAAAAAGATCGTACAAAAGTGTACGACTATACAATTAAAGGGAATACAGTTGCAATTGTAACAGATGGCACAGCAGTACTAGGTCTTGGTGATATTGGACCAGAAGCAGCACTCCCAGTAATGGAAGGTAAAGCACTATTATTAAAAAGATTTAGCAATATTGATGCATTTCCAATTTGTTTAGATACAAAAGATGTTGATGAAATTGTACAAACAGTTAAAACAATTTCCCCAACATTCGGTGCAATTAATCTTGAAGATATTTCAGCACCACGATGCTTCGAGATAGAAGAACGTTTACGTGCTGAATGTAATATTCCTGTATTTCATGATGACCAACATGGAACTGCTATTGTTGTAGGTGCAGGATTAGATAATGCATTAAAAATTGTAGAAAAGCAGAAAGAGGACATTAAAATAGTCATAAATGGTGCAGGCGCAGCAGGGATTGCAATATTAAAATTGTTGCTTAAACTAGGCTATAAAAATATAATCATGTGTGATTCTTCAGGGATTATTTATAGTGGTAGACCATTTGGTATGAATCCTATTAAGGAACAAATTGCAGAAATCACAAATTTGGATCTCATACAAGGAAGTCTAGACGATGCATTAGTAGGAGCTGATGTATTTATCGGGGTTTCAGTAGCGAATTTATTAAATCAATCGCATATTCAATCAATGAATCATGATCCCATTGTTTTTGCATTAGCTAATCCCAATCCTGAAATTACATTTGAACATGCTAAAGAGTGGGGAGTAAAAATCATTGGAACTGGCAGATCAGATTATCCGAACCAAGTGAATAATATGCTCGCTTTCCCAGGAATCTTTAGAGGAGCTCTAGATGTTAGGGCAAAGGATATAAATGATGCAATGAAATTAGCAGCAGTAACTGCTATTGCTTCCATTGTTTCAGAAGATGAATTAAGTGAGGATTTCATTATTCCAAAGTCATTAGATGAAAGAGTTGCAAAGGCTGTTGCTGAAGCTGTTGCCAATGCAGCAATTGAATCAGGTGTATCTCAACTAGGCCAACTTTCTGTATCACCATTACGTTCAGAATAATAAAATCATAAAAAGGAGATGTGACTTATAAACATCACATCTCCAAAAAAATTAATTTTCTATTTCAGCTGTTAATTCTTCTAATTGGTCAATTAGAGACCCGATAAATGTAATTGTATCTTTTAATGGTTGTTCTGTCGTAATATCTACACCAGCCATTTTTGCTAATTCAACAGGATCTTTCGTACCACCAGCTTTTAATACTTTTAGCCAGTCTTCAACTGCATTACTACCTTCTGTTTGAATGCGTTGATACACCTGGGTAGCAATTGTTAAACCTGCAGAATAAGTGTATGGATATAAGCCCATGTAATAGTGAGGCTGACGCATCCATGTTAATTCTGCACCATCATTGATTTCAACTTCGCCGCCCCAGAATTCTTCTAGAACATCCTTTTTCAATTTGTTAAGGATAGAAGCATTCACGTTACCACCTTGGTCGATAATTTCATATACTTTTCTTTGGTAAGCTGCTTCCAATAAATGTGTAACAAAGTTATGATAATACGTTCTAGCAATGATCGTAGAGATAACCCAGCGTTTGAAACGTGCATCAGTAGAGCTTTTCAGTAGGTGATTTGCCATTAACATTTCATTCATCGTAGATGGCGCTTCAATAAAGTATAAAGATGGTCTTGAGTTAAAGATATTTTGGTTTTGATGAGCTAAATAGAAATGTCCTGCATGTCCTAATTCATGAGCTAATACAAATACTTCGTTCATACGACTTGTCCAAGATATTAAAATATATGGGTGGTGTCCATAAGGGCTTGAACAAAAGGCACCAGTTGATTTTCCTTTGTTTTGCGCAAAGTCAATCCAACGTTCATCAAATGAGCGGTCTAACATATTTACATAATCTTCACCCATAATAGATAAACCGTCTTTCATATACTGACGGGATTCTTCTACTGAAATCGTAGGCTCATAAGATGGATCTAACGGGATTTTAAGGTCAGCAAATGTCATCTTATCTAAACCATGTACTTTTTGCACTAGTTTTGCATAGCGGCGCATATGAGGTGCCAGCTCTTTCATAATAATATCAATTTGTCGATTGTATAACGAACGGTCAACTTGTTGATTAAATAGTAGCGAGTCGAAGATTGAATCATAACCTCTTAAATCAGAGTTTGTTTTCTCTGTTTGTAGGTGCATGTCATATGTTTTTGCAGTTGTATGCTGATAATCTTTTAACTTATTAGAAAATGCATTAAAAGCAGCTCTGCGTTTTTCTGTATCATGCTCTAATTCCCAGTCACCTTCAAATAAGTTATAGCTTAGTGGGAACTTTTCTCCATTTACTTCAAAATCATCAAATTTCATGTCTACAAGTTTAGTAGTATTATATAGTTCATATGGTCCGTCAAAAGTTGTTCCAAACGCTGCTAGTGCTTTTTCAACTTCAGGATGTAATTGATATGGTTTTTTACGGATTAGTTCTTGAATCATAACACTAAACTCAGGTGCTTTTTTACTTGCTTCTTCAAGTAATGCTTCATCAAGTTCAAGCAATTCACTAGTTACAAATGACGTTTCTGCACTAATTGAAGCCATGATTTGACCAACTTTTGCAGCACGAAGTTGTGCAGCATCATTTGTTTGGTCCACACTCAATGCAAGATTTGCAAAAGTACCAATTGGGATCATTTTTTTATATAATTCTTGATAGTCATTAATTACACTAACAACTGAATCAACATTAGAAATTTTCCCTTTAAATGTTTCCACTAATTTAGTAGTATCTGCTTTCGCTTCTTCTAAAGCTTTTTCAAAAGCTTCATCGGATTGGAATAGGTGAGTTAAATCCCACGTTTCTTCAATTTTTACTTCACTTCTATTAATCATACGAATCCCCCTAATAAAATTTACTAGACTATAATTTTATCAAATAAATGGTAGTACTACCAAACGAATTCACCTAAATTTCTCTAAAATTCAGAAAATAGTTAGTTGTATAACGAAAGTAGGGGATAGTCTTGAGATTTAACTTTCAAGACTACCCCCATATCTATTAATCTATATTAATAAACCCCTTCTTTTAATAACCCATCTGCAACTTTTACAAAACCTGCAATATTTGCCCCAACTACTAAATTACCTGCATAACCATAATCTTCTGCAGCTTGTTTACACTGAGCATAAATCGATTTCATAATTTCATGTAATTTTAAATCAACTTGGTCAAAAGCCCAGTATATACGACTTGAATTTTGAGCCATTTCAAGAGCTGAAGTTGCAACGCCCCCTGCATTTGCAGCTTTAGCTGGGCCAAAAAGAACACCGTTATTTAAAAATTCGTTAATTGCTTCTAAATCCGAAGGCATATTCGCACCTTCAGCAACAACTTTAACTCCATTTGCAATTAATGTTCGTGCTGATTCACCGTCAATTTCATTTTGAGTAGCACATGGTAATGCGATGTCACATGGAATCGTCCAAATCCCTGTGCAACCCTCTGTATAAGCTGCATTAGGGCGGTAGTTCACATAAGTGCTAATTCGATCACCATTTACTTCTTTAATCTCTTTAATTACTTTCAAATCAATTCCTTCTGGATCATAAATATATCCATTTGAATCTGAACATGCAACAACCTTTGCTCCAAAATGTGTTGCTTTTTCCATTGCATAGATTGCTACATTCCCTGAACCAGATACGACCACGGTTTTGTCTAAGAATGACATTTTTGCATCTTGAAGCATTTCTTCTACGAAGTAAACTAATCCATATCCTGTTGCTTCTTTACGAGCAAGGGAACCTCCGTACCCAGGTTGTTTACCAGTAAGAACACCTGCTTCATGAGCACCACGAATGCGTTTATATTGTCCGTATAAGTATCCTACTTCACGAGCACCAACACCAATATCCCCAGCAGGAACATCGACATCAGGACCAATATAACGGTATAATTCAGTCATAAAGGCTTGACAGAAACGCATAATTTCCGAATTGGATTTTCCTTTTGGATCGAAGTCAGCCCCACCTTTTGCTCCACCTATTGGTAGGCCAGTAAGGGAATTTTTGAAGATTTGTTCAAAAGCAAGGAATTTCATGATGGATTTATTAACAGTGGGATGGAAGCGTAATCCGCCTTTGTATGGTCCTACAACATTACTGAATTGGACGCGGTATCCTCGGTTCACGTGAACACGGTTTTGGTCATCTTGCCATGTTACGCGGAATGAAATAGTTCGATCTGGTTCTACAATACGTGATAATACATTATGTTTAATATACTCAGGACGTTGTTCAAAAACCGGTACTAAAGATATGAATATTTCTTCCACAGCTTGTAAAAATTCATTTTGATGCGCATATTTTTCTTTAAGCTCATTAAATACTGAATCAACGTATCTTTGAGCTTCTGATTTTGCATTTACAATAGGTGTCGTCATCGTGTAACCTCCATTTTTGTTGATGGTTGTATCGTATTAAAAATTTTCAATCTATTCAATCTTGTTTTTAGATGAATATAATACGTAATTTAGATGTACTATTTTTGGAGTTATATCAATATAGCATTTCAGGTGAGTTAATATTTTAAAACATTAGGTTGGTGATTATTATTTTACAACTGTTAATAGATGCAGATGCTTGTCCAGTAACTGATTTGGCGCTATCAATTTCATCGCATTATGAGATAAAACCTATTCTATTTTGCGATACATCTCATCGAATTGAACGAGAAAATGCAATAACAATTATGGTGCCAAAGGGACCAGATTCTGTAGATTTTAAGCTAGTGAATGCGATTACAAAATTTGATATTGTAATTACTCAAGATTATGGTTTAGCAGCAATGTGTTTAGCAAAAGGAGCCTTTGTTGTGGATCAAAATGGAAGAGAAATGACATCAGAAAATATTGATCAGCTTCTCGCATTTCGATATGAAAGCGCAAAATTTAGACGTGCTGGTGGCAGAACAAAAGGACCGAAAAAACGTACGGAGGAAAATAATTTATCATTCGAGAGAAAGTTTCGACAAATTTGTGAACGGGCAATTTCAATGAAAAGAGAGGTTGGATTAGATTGAGTCAGATTAATATTGATCAGTTATCTGAGAAATATCTATTAATAAATGAATTAAAGAGTTTAAACCCAGTACTGTGGGAAAATGATAATTATTTAATAGATAATGACACGAATAATCAGCTACATTTTGATGAAGTGATTGATGCAGAAAAGAGATTAGAGAGATTTGCACCATATTTAATGTTGGCTTTCCAAGAAACAACAAAATCTAAAGGAATCATTGAATCTGATATTATTGAAATACCTCACATGAAAATGTTAATAGAAGAAAAATATGATTTACACATCCAAGGTAATTTAATGTTGAAATGCGATCATCAATTACCGATTTCAGGTTCAATTAAAGCAAGAGGCGGAATTTATGAAGTATTAAAGCATGCAGAGAGACTTGCTATTGAGAATGGTTTATTAAACATTGAAGACAATTATGAGAAGCTTCACAGTGATTCCTTTAGAAAATTCTTTAGTCAATATAAAATAGCTGTTGGTTCCACAGGGAATTTAGGGTTGAGTATTGGAATTATGGGTGCAAAACTAGGTTTCAACGTAACCGTTCACATGTCTAGTGATGCAAAAGAGTGGAAAAAAGCCTTACTCAGAGAAAAAGGTGTAACTGTAATTGAATACGATAGTGACTATAGTAAAGCAGTAGATGAAGGTAGAAGACAGGCTGAAACTGACCCAATGTGTCATTTTGTAGATGATGAAAATTCAAAAGATTTATTCGTTGGCTATGCTGTAAGTGCTTTAAGAGTACAGCAACAATTTAAACAATTAAATATTAAAGTAGATCAGGATCATCCATTGTTTGTCTATTTACCTTGTGGAGTAGGTGGAGGACCAGGTGGAGTTGCATATGGATTGAAACAAATCTACGGGGAGAATGTACACATATTTTTTGCTGAACCTGTGCAATCTCCATGTATGTTACTCGGGATGATGACTGGATTACATGACCAAATATCTGTTCAGGATATTGGTTTAACAAATAAGACAGAAGCTGATGGGTTAGCTGTTGGCAGAGCATCCTCATTTGTCGGGAAAGTGATGGAGCCCGTACTTAGTGGCTGCTATACAGTAGAGGATCGTTTTCTATTTGAAAGTGTAAAAAGGATGTATGAAAGGGAAGGGATTTTTATGGAACCTTCAGCACATGCCGGTGTTTATGGACCAATTAGTTTGTTAAATAAAGGTTCTGATTATTTGAATAGACATGGTTTGAATGAGAAATTAGAAGGCGCAACCCATTTGGTTTGGTCAACAGGTGGAAATATGGTGCCTGAAGAACAACGTCGACTTTATTTGGAATATACTTATTAAAAGAAGTTTGTGAATGCTCAGAAAAGTAGTTCTGGGCTTTTTTTATTTTGTGAGAATTTGTAGCAGGGGAGGGCGTACAGCGTAGTAGAAATAGTGAAACATATTGTCGAAAAGGTAAAAAATGTTATTATTAAATTAACAACTAAATCTATTGTTAGAGAGGTGAATTTTTGCTGAAATTTAATTAGCTTTCTTGATAATTAAGGGAGGAGATTACATTCTACAAATCAAGATCAGAATCTACGGAACTAGTCATTTTCAGATCAATAATCAATCGAATGAATTTGTCTACAAATGATAAGCAATATTATTACAATCTTAAAAAGGGATTTGAAGGAGAATTATTGTTTGATTCATATGTGGAAAAGTTACAGTGTGATGATTGCTTAGTATTAAACGATTTATTATTTAAAGTAAATAAGACTACTTTCCAAATTGACTCGCTAATCATTATGTCTGATGCGATTTATTTATTCGAAGTGAAAAATTTTGAGGGCGATTATGTTTACATACCTTACTCAAATCAAATTCTCCCAAAATCTAAAGAAGTTGAAATTACAAATCCTCTTATTCAGTTACAAAGAGCTGAATCATTATTACGTCAATTACTTCAAAGTCTCGGATTCAGAATACCCATCAAAGCCTCGGTTGTTTTTGTTAACCCAACATTTAACTTATATCAAGCACCATTAGATAAGCCAATCATTTTCCCAAACCAAATAACTCGTTATTTAAAACAACTCGAGTTTAAAACACTACCAATCACTTATAAACATAAACAACTAGCTGACAAATTAATATCACTTCATCTATCAGAATCAGAGTATTCACAAATTCCTTCCTATAATTATGACCAATTGAGAAAGGGAATTACTTGCGCGGTGTGTCATTCATTTTTAGTTACAATTGAAGATTATAGTTGTATTTGTACGGAATGCGGTCATGTTGAAAATGTTTCTGCCTCGGTTTTGCGCTGTGTGAAGGAATTTAAGTTACTGTTTCCGGATGCTAAGATTACTACTGCTGCTATATTTGAGTGGTGTAGGGTGGTTGAGTCTAGAAAGAGGATTAACAGAATCCTAGAAAAGAATTATACGCTTGTTGGGAAAACTCGAGGGGCATATTTTGAATGAGAGTTAAATCTTTATCCGGTATTATTTGAAACTACTTCTTTTGAAATTGGATGGCGGTTTGTGAGCAGTGATGACCTAATATGTGCTAGAAATGTGACAGTGAGGTAATTTGAGCTGGGTACAGAAGGGACTTCCTAATAGACAGATAAATTGGGACAGTAGCCGTTTATTTGAGAGCAGAGATGTCCAAATAATGGATGAATTTAGACAGTAGCGGTTGATTTGTGAGCAGAGATGTCCAAATAACGGGTGTATTTAGACAGTAGCGGTTGATTTGAGAGCAGAGATGTCCAAATAATGGATGAATTTAGACAGTAGCGGTTGATTTGTGAGCAGAGATGTCCAAATAACGGGTGTATTTAGACAGTAGCGGTTGATTTGAGAGCAGAGATGTCCAAATAATGGATGAATTTAGACAGTAGCGGTTGATTTGTGAGCAGAGATGTCCAAATAACGGGTGAATTTAGACAGTAGCGATTGATTTGTGAGTAGAGATGTCCAAATAACGGATGAATTTAGACAGTAGCGGTTGATTTGTGAGTAGAGATGTCTAAATAACGGATGAATTTAGACAGTAGCGGTTGATTTGAGAGCTGAGATGTCCAAATAGCCAGTATATTTAGACAGTAGCCGTTGATTTGTGAGCAGAGATGTCCAAATAACGGGTGTATTTAGACAGTAGCCGTTGATTTGAGAGCTGAGATGTCCAAATAATGGATGAATTTAGACAGTAGCGATTGATTTGTGAGTAGAGATGTCTAAATAACGGATGAATGTAGACAGTAGCTGTTGATTTATGAGCAGAGATGTCCAAATAATGGATGAATAAAGACAGTAGCGGTTGATTTGAGTGCGGAGATGTCCTAATAACCAGAGAAATGTAACAGTAGTCGGTGGTTTTGACACCTAGACAAAGGAGGTCTTGGAAGATTACCTCTCCAAGACCCCAGATAAGCTCCAACCGCTCTGCTAGATATATCCGGCACGCAGCACATACTAACTAATCTTCCTGTACTTCCTTCACGGTTTCTTCAACTTCCGCGCGGGTAATTTTTTCTTTTCCTTCTTTTAATGCTTTTAACGTTTTATGTGCCAAAGCAAGGGGAAGTTTGCAGAATAATTTAATTGATTTTTTATTTATTTGTTCGATATATAGGTCCGCTTTCGCTAAATTTTCTTCAGCGTATTCAAATAATTGGGCACGTGTCCAGCCACCAGGAACAAAACTTACTCCTCTTTCAACCATATCCTCATCCTGATTTCTCAGTATATTTACCGCCTGAAGACCACGGCCAAATCCAATCGCTAAATCTTTATCGGTTTTAATGCCCGCATTCCACTCCCAAAGGTCTGAAAGCATGACCCCAACAAGTCCTGCAACATAATATGTATACTCATCCAATTCTTCACGCGTGTTTACTTGCCAATTTGCTTTTGACCACTTTGCCATACCATAAGCCATTTCGCTTGTTGATTTTTTAATTAAATGTTCTGCACCATCAGGAATTAGACGAATCCAATCTCCTAAGCGCATAGTTACTTCTGGCATATAATTTTTATATGGTGCTAAAATCTCTAAATATCTTTTTTCATCGAAAGTAGATGCTTCTATTAGTCCGCATACTTCATTTAATAATTGGAACTTCACATCATTTGTTATTTCAGTATGTTCGTTGTCTTCAATTTCGTCGATTGCGCGCATCATTAAATAAGCCGTTGATACCGCCATTTTTAAATCCTTTTGTAAAAAAGTTATAGGAATATAAAAGGTACGACTTGTTTCTTTTAATACACGTATCGCGTCTTTTTGGAGTTCTTTATCATTCATTTCTATATCCTCCGATCATTACACCATCCTTATTATCGTACATTAATTTTAAAGAAAATAAAAATAGAAACTTTTTTAAAATGCGTTTTTTACAAGTTTCCACAAATTACTCACCATAAAATAGTGTCTAATCTGTGAAAGTCCGGTACAATTAGAAAGAGTGATAGGTTTATAGAACAACAGAAAGATGAAGGTGTATAATATTGCATCATATGGCTACATTAATATTTTTGGATATTGAGGCGACATTAATAAACGGAAAACAACACATTATTGAAATCGGAGCATGTAAATGGTCGCCAAATAATACAATTGAATCGTTTGAGCATCTTATAAGACCTTCTAAATTTAAAAGATTAAATCGTCATATACAAAATCTCACAGGGATTACAACGGAGGAACTTTTAAAAGCACCTACATTTCTTACCGTAATGAAAGAATTTATGAAATTTTGTGATGAACTAGAAGGCGAGAAAATTTTCGTTACTTTCGGAGAGTTTGATCGAAAAGTTTTAGAAGAAGAGTTTATGAGACATCAGTTAAATAAAGACTTCCTATATCCAATTGTTGATTTCCAACAAAAATATATGATTGAACATCAGTTAAAAAATCAACCAAGCTTAAATCTATTAATGGAATCACTTAACATTGAAATAGATCAACAGCATAGAGCATTAGCAGATGCGAAAAGTTTACTAAAAATCTTCCGTGCTATAGATGGACTTAAATTAATAGAAAATCAGAAAACAAATGAGTTTATTTTTCTAGTAAGTGATATGAACCAAAAAGAAAAAGTATACAATGCATCGATTACATATATCTCAGGAATTGTTGAGAATGAATACATAACTATTAACGAAGCAAAAAATATTAATAGAGATTTACCATTTGAAGTTCGTACTGTAGAAAAAATCACCGCAGAAGGTGAAACGTCTATCGTTCAAATTTATGATATTCACCCAAATCAATCGATTAAAAACTTTTTAACTAAAACTGTTGAAAAGATGAATCATAAAGTATTAATTTCTACTTCAGGATTAAAAACAATTTCTAAAATTTTTCGACTTCATGGAATTTCGTTACCAAAAACTGAATCTATGTCACTTAAACAATTAGTTACGAATGAAACTGGACTGAACCAATTGACTCAATATACGGATACGTTCGGTGATGATTCTAATATAATTCAACAATTTGAAAAACTTCAAAACGTAATTATAGAAGAATTTAAAAGGAGAAATCTTTTAAATGACGAAATAACTAGTAAATACTACCATAATATTTAAGAGTATTTGGGAAGTAATGGTTGCAATATTATATCCAGAAAGTTAAAGTTTTAAATGGGAAAAACTTAAAGGAGTAAGTACATGCAAAAAGTTGTAGGAATTGATGCTGGTGGAACTTTAACAAAGTTAGTCTATTTAGATGAGAATAATGAACTTGAGTTCAAAATTTTCCCATCAAACAACTTTTCACTAGTGAAAGATTGGATTGAGAAACATCCACAAATTGAAGAAATTGGTTTAACTGGTGGTCGTACAGAACAATTACTAAGTGTTTTAAAGACCATGAAGTCTATACAATATATTGTAGAATTTGAGGCTACTATTAAAGGTGTGGATTATCTTTTAAGTCAAGAGGGGTATGACGTAAAAAAAAGCATTATTACAAACATCGGGACAGGGACATCGATTCATTTTATGGATGGAAAACAACATATGCGTGTTGGTGGAACAGGTGTAGGTGGTGGCACTTTAACCGGTCTTTCTGCGATTATGACGGGTGTTTTTGATTTCAATGATATTATTGAGAAATCCCAATTGGGAAGCAGAGAATCCATTGATCTGTTTGTAAAGGATATTTTTCAAGGTATGGAGGCACCCATAGAGGGGCATTTAACAGCTAGTAATTTTGGGAAAGTTAGTATCTTAAAAGATGCAGTACATAGCACGAATGATCTTCTTGCAACGATACAAGCACTTGTTGGAGAGGTCATTACAACATTAAGTATTCAATATGCTGAACAAAAAAACACTGAACATATTATATATATTGGCTCAACGTTAGCTGATAATGTACATTTAAAAAATGTTATTGGAAATTATACAAAGTTAAAAAAACGTCAACCGATATTTCTAAATAATTGCGGCTTCTCCGGTGCTATTGGTGCATTGTTAAATAAATTGGACGACCGCTAAATTAGATACCTAATGTGCTCATTAGGTATCTAATTTTATGTATAAAAATTTTATCTAAGCTAAACATTTTTGATTTTATTTGCATAGCATATTTCAAAAGAGTCTTCAAATAATAATAGGTACTACTACATCATCATTTACCTTGTTGTATCGCTTGTCGAGCTAGAGCATCTGCTGCTTTATTTTCACTATCAGGAATCCATTTAATAAAAAATAGGTCAAATTCTTTTGTGAGCTTTAATGCTTGCTCAAGAAAAGGTTTATATTCTTCATTTTTAACATATTGTTTTTCTATAGATGCAACAACAATTTTGGAATCAGATCGAACTGAAACAATTGAAGTATTTAATTTCTTTGCTTCTTCCAATCCGCGAATTAACGCCTTAAATTCAGCAATATGATTATTTGTTTCGCCGATGAACTCACTAAATTGTATTAGATGACCCTCGCCTTTAATAAATAAGCCAATTCCACTTGGGCCAGGGTTCCCAGCACTTGCGCCATCAATATACACTTCTAACATATAAATCCCTACTTTTACTCAAATAATTATTGTTTTTAAAGTTATTATAACTTATTGTTAACAAATAATAATGTTTAACTCATCAAAGGCTAGATTGTTTTTGACAATGAATTCAGCCGAATTGTAATATATGTATACGTTCGTAAAGGGGGGAGCTCTGTGAATAAAAATACTGTCATAAAAGATATAGATGAAATTACTGACACATATTGTAACGATTGCCCCATCAAACGCGAATTGCGAAATATTCGTGGTAAATCTGGTGCCCATCGTTTTTGCATAGAGCACTGTTCTGTTGGTGCACAGTTAAAGTTTCTAGGAAATGAATTGATGAAAATATATGAAAAGTAATGTGTTTATATTGTTTCATACGCTATTCTAATTTACAAAAGAATAAACTGCATTAGATTGATTAACATATACAATCTTGTGCAGTTTATTTTTTAATTTGTTTGGGTGGTATTTTTATCCTAACTTATATCTCAATTGGAAATTTTAATATATAATTACTAAATAGATTAGTAAAACGAATGCTTAATATTAATTTACTTCATATAGTGGGTGGGATATGAGTTTATTTAAATATGAAATTTTTCATAAAGTGGCGGAAATAGGAAGTTTCACAAAAGCTGGGGAATTATTAGGTTTGACCCAATCTGCTGTGAGTCATGCAATATCAAGTTTAGAAAAAGAATTTGGGTTTGAAATGATTCATCGAAGTAAAAATGGTCTTAAATTGACAACTGATGGACAAATCATGTTAAGTGCTATAAGGAAAGTTCTTCAAGCACAAGAATTATTAAAACAAGAGGCAGCAAATATTAATGGTGTCACTAAGGGTGTTCTCAGAATTGGAACTTTTACAAGTATTTCTACAAAATGGCTGCCTACTATTATTCAAAAGATGGAACAACAATTCCCTGGTGTACAAATAAAAATTAAAGAAGGAGACTATTATGAAATTGAGAAGATGTTATTGGATGGTGTTATTGATTGTGGTTTTTTAAATCGTCCAAGCTCTAATCACTTTCAATTTACACCGATTTATAGCGATCGCCTTTTATGTATCGTTTCAAACAAAAGTCACTTATATAAAAAAGATTTAGTTGATATTAAAGATGTTGAATTAGAACCGTTTATAATGACGTCTTATAATGGAACAAATGATGTAAAATATATACTTGATATGTATAATGTAAAAACAAATATTCGTTTTGAGTTACATGATGAGTCAGCAATTGTGTCCATGGTCGAACATGGATTAGGGATAACAATTTTACCCGAACTTATTCTGTCGAAGTTACCAATGAACGTTAGAGCTATTCCTTTAGCGCAAAATTGTTATCGAACAATAGGAATTGCAACAAAACAATCTATTTCTCCAGCAACAGAAAAATTTATAAATCTTTTAACTGACTGGTTATCAAAACATAATAACAATGAATGATTAATAGTCTATATAACTTATTAAGCAAGTGGGTGATCTTGTGAAAAATTTAGTAGGTAAAAAAATATTGATTACAAGTGGTGGAACATTAGAAAAATGGGACCTTGTTCGAGGTCATACGAATTTATCTAAAGGGAGCATGGGATGTTTCTTAGCTGAGTCTGCAATTTCACGAGGAGCTGAAGTAATTTATTTACACGGGTATTTTGCAAAGCTTCCTGTTCATGCAAAAGATATGAAAACCATTATGTTTGAAGGAATAGAAGATTTAGGGGAAAAGGTGAAGTCTATTGTGCAATCTGAGCAGATAGATTTTGTTATTATGGCTGCTGCAGGTTCTGACTGGCTAATTGATAAAGTTTATGATCAATCAGGTAATCTAATGGACGAAAAAGGGAAAATGCCTTCAGATGAACCACCAGTTATACATTTTAAAAAAGCGCCAAAAGTGTTAGGTCAAATTAAAGAATGGGCACCAAACACTACGTTAATTGGCTTTAAACTTGAAGCAACAGATAATATTGACTATTTAATCTCTCGTGCAAAACTTCGGATGGAGTCTGCTCAAGCACAATTTATGGTAGCAAATAGCTCCAAGTCATTATATGGTGCATTTGAACCGCATTTCATTGTTGCAGAAAATGGGGAAGTAAAACGTATAGACGGAAAAGAAGATACTGCAAATGCATTAATGGATTTATTAGCTAGCCAAATTTGATTATTGGTCAATTCTGAATTTTCTTAGTATAATTATTTCTAATCAAAGTAATTTTCTAGGAAAAGAAAGGATTGTTTAATATGTCATTGCAAAGTGTTCGTGAGCATTTTAGAAAATTTAATCGAGAACAGGACATTTTAGAATATACTCAAAGTAGTGCAACAGTTGAGGAAGCTGCAATTGCTTTAAATGTTATTCCAGCTCGAATTGCTAAAACGCTATCATTTAAAGATAAAGAAGAAAATGCATTTTTAGTTGTAACTGCAGGTGATGCGAAAATTGATAATCGCAAATTTCGAGATCAGTTTGGAGTAAAAGCAAAAATGTTAAGTGCAGAAGAAGTTGTAGAACAAACGGGTCATGTTATAGGTGGTGTTTGTCCATTTGGCCTTGCAAATAATTTACCTGTATTTTTAGACATCTCCATGAAACGTTTCTTGAGTGTTTTTCCTGCATGTGGAAGTATAAACTCAGCGATAGAGCTTACATGTGATGAGTTAATGGAATACTCTGGTGCACTTACTTGGGTTGATGTTAGTAAAGACTGGGATGGGCTATTAAAAGATGAGTCCCACTTAGACGTTGTGAAAAAGTAATTTAAATGTTCTTTGAAAAGTGGATTGTATTGCTAATAAAAGGGGAAAAGGGAAATGTATAAGTTAGACCATATAGTGCATTTTGTTAGTAAACCAGAATCATTCATCAAACAAATGTCTGATGAAGGTGTTCTAACAGTTCTTGGTGGCAAACATGAAATGTGGGGAACGTATAATTCTCTATGTTATTTTGATGATCTTTCCTATATTGAGTTTATAGGGTTGTTTGATGAAGAAATGTTTAAACAATCTGCAAAAGAACCTTTCACATTACATGAAACTTATGAAAATAGACATCGAAAAAATGGATTTACTCGAATTGCACTTCGTACAAATTCAATTGAAGAAGACGCTATAAAGTTAAAAGAAGCTGGATTAACAGTATATGGGCCCCAATCCTTCTCAAGAAAACGTCCTGATGGTACGATTGTCTCTTGGAAATTATTGCATTTTGGGATAGAAGGTCAAAATTTAGATTTCCCGTTTTTGATAGAGTGGAATCGTGAAGATCGTGAAAGATACGATGATTTGATAAACAGTGGAGCATTAAGTGAGCATCCATTAGGATGTTTAAAGATTGATTCGATTGTTTTTGAAGTAACTAATCTAGAACCAATTAAGCAATGGGCTAATCTGTTTAACTTTACACTTGAAACTACTGATAATGGTTTTTTATTAGTTACACCAAATTGTAATTTATCGTTTTATTCAAATACCAATAGTCAAAACAACATTAAAGAAGTTATTATTAGTGGGGCAAAGCAAGAAAAAATCATAGAAATTGAAAATGCTAAATATTCGTTTATCGTCTAGTACACACTCTTCCTTTTAGGAAGGGTTTTTTTATGATAATTTTGAGACGCTCGTAGCTTGTGGACCTCTATTTCCTTCAACAATTTCAAAAGATACCCTTTGCCCATCAATCAGAGAACGGAAACCTTCTCCAGAAATACCTGTAAAATGTACAAAAACATCCTCACCATCATGTGTTTCTATAAATCCATAACCTTTATCATCACAGAACCATTTAACTGTACCTTCGTGCATGTTAAAGTTTCCTCCCTTTTTCAGGTCAATTACTATACTATATTCAATCAACCTAAAATCTGTATACAAGTTGTTGGAATTGTACCAAATCCTTCATAGTTTTATTTTATCGGGTAAGTGTATAATTATAATTGAATAATTTCGAAAGTAGGTATTGATATGGCCCAAACAAAAAATTTAACTGATATAGAAATCGCAAATAATGCAGATATACAACCAATAGATGTTATCGCAGAAAGTGCCGGCATACCAGAAGATGCACTTGAACCATACGGCCGTTTTAAAGCAAAAATTGATCCTCTAAAAATTACTGGTACAAGTAAGGGGAAAGTCGTATTAGTAACTGCAATTAGTCCTACTCCTGCAGGAGAAGGAAAGTCAACAGTTACTGTTGGTTTAGCAGACGCATTAAAACGCTTAAATCAAAAAGTAATGGTAGCACTTCGCGAGCCTTCTTTAGGGCCTGTCATGGGTATAAAAGGCGGTGCCACTGGTGGCGGTTATGCGCAAGTTTTGCCAATGGATGAAATCAATTTACATTTTACTGGTGATTTCCATGCTATCACGTCAGCTAATAACGCTTTATCTGCTTTCATTGATAATCATATACATCAAGGGAATGAATTAAACATCGACCCACGAAGAATAATTTGGAAACGTGTATTGGATCTAAATGATCGCGCATTACGTAAGGTAATTGTTGGTTTAGGTGGTCCTGTACAAGGAATGCCTAGAGAAGATGGCTTTGATATTACAGTTGCATCTGAAATTATGGCAATATTCTGTTTAGCAACAAGTCTTCAGGATTTAAAGGAACGACTTTCAAGTATACTCATCGGCTACACATTTGATAAAGAACCTGTGTTTGTACGCGACTTAGGTGTAGAAGGTGCACTAACTTTATTATTAAAAGATGCAATTAAACCAAATTTAGTGCAAACGATGGAAGGTACACCAGCAATTGTACACGGTGGACCATTTGCAAACATTGCCCATGGTTGTAACTCGATTATGGCAACACAAACAGCTAGAAAATTAGCGGATATTGTTGTAACTGAAGCTGGTTTTGGAGCTGACCTTGGTGCTGAGAAATTTATGAATATTAAAGCAAGAAAAGGTCAATTCTCACCGGATGCAGTTGTAGTTGTTGCTACAATCCGAGCATTAAAAATGCACGGAGGAGTTCAAAAAACAGATCTAGCTAAGGAAAATGTAAATGCATTACAGACTGGCATTGTGAATTTAGAGAAGCACATTGACACAGTTCGTACTTTTGGCGTTGAACCAGTAGTGGCATTAAATCGATTTATTACAGACACTGAGGCTGAAATTAACTTCATCATGAACTGGGCCGAAGAACATAATATTCGCATCGCTCGTACTAATGTATGGGAAGAAGGTGGATTAGGTGGACTTGAATTGGCGCAAAATGTCATTGAAATACTAGATCAAGATCAGAACTTTGCCCCATTATATGAGTTAACTGAGTCAATTGAACAAAAAGTTACAACAATCGTTCAAAAGGTTTACGGTGGTTTAGGCGTTCAGTTTACAGACAAAGCGAAAAAACAAATTGCTCAAATCGAACAATTTGGATGGGACTTGTTACCAGTTTGTATGGCAAAAACACAATATTCATTATCAGATCAACCAAATCTCATTGGACGACCTGAAGGGTTTACAATAACTGTTCGCGAAGTGATTCCAAAATTAGGCGCTGGTTTTATCGTATGTTTAACTGGAGACATTATGACAATGCCAGGACTTCCTAAAAATCCAGCTGCATTGAGAATGGATGTAGATGAGAACGGGAACGCAGTTGGGTTATTTTAACTTGATATTTAAATAAATCTTAGTAATTAAGAGGATATATGTTCTATTTTAGAACACATATCTTCTTAATTTTTTTTGTTGTAAGGATTTTGTTTAAGATGCTTATTATTCTCTCCTTTTAGGAGAATTTAAAAAAGAAGGAGTGAGGATAATGAAAATGAAAATGTTTAATATTGGTTTATTTATATTTTTTTTCGTTTGGCCTAATGGAAATCCATATGCGGCTCAGAGAGTTGTTACTTCTCACATAATATCTGATTTATGGTATGAAAACATATTTCTAATTGCAGACAAGATAGATGGGGTGGCTACTAAAAACTTTACCATCCAAATAGGTGGTGGGGTGGATAGTGTTGGTGGGGAATTATTCTACAATTTTCCAAATTGGTACAATGCTAAGTTTGCACCAAAATTGTTTCATGAGGATATTAATGGGGACGGGTTAAAGGATGTAATTGTTTCGCTGATTACTGGTTCAGGTTCTGGACTATCTACTAAAGAAATTCATGTTTTGAATCAATTCAAAGATCCTAATAAAAGATATCAAGAAGTACCGGTTGAATCCATTAATGATGCAGTAAAAAGACTTGTAAATATTGGAGGAGAAGGCAATGAGGTTATGGTTGAAATAAATAACATGAAGTATTTTGTGGACTTAATGCAATTTGATTATCAATTTTTGAATGAGTCTCCTGCAGTAGGATCATTAGAGGATTATAAAGTGGAAAATGGTGTTCTGTTTGGCTATACAACTGTATTTGTAGCTATTCCGGAAGCTAGTATAGGCGAACTAAAAATTAAATATATTTGGGAAGGGAAAACATATAAAGCTGAATCTGTTGAGTTTATAGAAAAAGTGACTTGAACTACAAAATCATATTTTTTCTAACTAAGTCATTAAGAGTAGCTTTCTAATAGTGTTCATTTTTCCATTAGTATATAATGGAAAAGAATAATTGGAAAAAAATTAAAATTACATATACGAGACAATTTATTGCATTTTCATGATTTTGTTTCTAGTAGATCACTTTTACTAGAAACTGCAGATATTTAAATATTGAGATTAATAGGAGAAATAAGATGATTAATCAAGAAGGTTCAATCACATCTTTTAAATCGTTGATCGCTAAAGCTGGCTTGCCTAAAATGCAACTGATTTTTGGTTTTTTACTAAGTATTATTACAACAATATTTGGCCTAGCAATACCACTTCTAACAAGGGAAATTGTTGATGGATTTGCAGTTTCATCGATTAATATTGTTATTGTCATTGCGATTGTTGCAGTTTTTATTCTTCAAGCCATCATTGATGGGACATCTATGTATTTACTAAGCTATGTTGGACAAAAAGTGGTGGCCAATTTACGCGAAATGATGTGGAAAAAACTAATACGATTACCAGTTTCCTATTTTGACAAGCAGCAAAGTGGTGAAACAGTAAGTCGTGTAGTTAATGATACAGGTATTGTGAAAGATTTAATTTCACAGCATTTCCCAAACTTTATTTCAGGGTTAATTTCAATTATTGGTGCGATTATTGTCCTCTTTATTATGGATTGGAAGATGACTTTAATTATGTTTATATCTGTTCCAGTCACAGCAATTATTATGATTCCACTTGGCTCGAAAATGGCTAAAATTTCACGAAGTCTTCAAGACGAAACAGCAACTTTTACAGGAAATATTCAACAAACTCTTAGTGAAATTCGTTTAATGAAATCTTCCAATGCAGAAGTTTATGAAGAAAACAAAGGTTTTAAAGGGATTAAGAATTTATTTAAATTTGGTTTAAAAGAGGCGAAAATATTTGCCCTTATATCACCAATCATGTACACGATTGTCATGATTGTGATTGTGGTCATCATTGGGTATGGTGGAGTTCGTGTTGCAGAAGGTTCTATGACCACAGGTTCCCTTGTTGCCTTCTTGTTATATTTATTCCAAATTATTTATCCGATTACGGCTTTTGCAATGTTCTTTACGGAACTATCTAAAGCAAAAGGTGCAACAGAAAGGATAATTGAAATATTAAATATCCCTCTTGAAAACGGTCAAATTGGTGTTGAATTACAAATAACGAACGAATCGATTGTATTTGAACATGTTTCATTTAGCTATGATGAAGAACATCCTGTTATTCAAGATGTATCATTCGAAGCTCGTTCAGGTGATATGGTTGCCTTTGCAGGTCCTAGTGGAGGCGGAAAATCAACGCTATTCTCTTTAATAGAAAGGTATTATGAGCCATCAGAAGGACAAATTCGAATTGGAGATATGTCCATCCATCAACTTTCACTAGAGTCATGGAGAACTCAAATTGGCTATGTATCGCAAGAGAGTGCTATGTTAGCTGGAACAATTCGTGATAATCTATGCTATGGACTTTCTGAAGATATTTCAGACGAACAGCTGTGGGATGTTGCTAAAATGGCATATGCAGAAGAATTCATCCGAGCTTTCCCATATGGGCTGCATACAGAAGTGGGTGAACGAGGTGTAAAGTTATCGGGTGGACAAAGACAAAGAATTGCTATTGCGCGGGCATTTTTAAGAAATCCCAAAATCTTATTAATGGATGAAGCAACCGCAAGTTTAGATAGTGAATCAGAAAGTGTCGTACAAGAGGCGCTTACACAACTAATGAAGGGAAGAACGACATTCGTAATCGCCCATCGATTATCAACGATTGTTGATGCAGATAAAATTATTTTTATTGAAAAAGGTCGAATTACTGGGATGGGTAAACATGACGAATTGATCGCTAATCATGAGATCTATAGAAATTACGCTGAGCAACAGCTGACAACTTAAAAACAGTATTAAGAGTGGTCTTAAAAGGGTATTTTCATGATTGTTTCTATTTTATTGTATTAATGGTTCTAACGTGAAAATTTGTTAAAAAATGTGATTTAAATATTGAAAGGAGAGCAAAATGCTCTCCTATTTTAGTACTATTCAATCACAGTAAAGATAATAGAGGTTTCTAAATTTACAGTGTTAACTGAAATATCTTCACCAACTGCAAAATCTGTTCTTCCTTTAATTTCATATTGTCCAGGAGGGAATTTTCCTTCAGCTATTTGCATAAACACTTCGTCACTATATGGCTTACCTGGGGCTCCATCGTAATAAGTGCCGCCTGAGAATTGATATTCTTCAATTAATGGAACGTCTTTTTTAAGCTCTGTAAAAATTAAAGGTTCGTTCATGGCAGCTTGAAATTGATAATCTTCTGTTAAATTTGTTGTCAACAGCCAAATTGGTGATGCTGCGTGTGAAATTGTAATAGAAGCTTGATCGCCTATATATGTAAGCACAGCTTGAATTTGTAAGGGTTCCCCAACTTGATAGACAGCTTTTTCACTCGTAAGTTTAAATGAGAATTGCCCATCTTCTATAATACCTTCTGTTACATTTTCTATGTCATAATTCGATGAATTTCCGTTAGTTTGTTCTCCTGTTCCACAGCCAAATAACATAAACACTAGGACAACAAGAGTTATGATCCATTTGCTTTTCAATGACTTTCATCTCCTTTTGTGAATTAGTCGTATAAAATTGAAGAACGTTTCAACCAAAATAAAAAGCTTGTGATTAAACAATCAACAAGCCAGAGTGATAAAACAACTTAGTATTTATTTCTTTTTCTTTCTCTCTACAAAAAAATTATCCAGGGCAATGAATCTACTTCCAGCAACTAATAAGGCCATTGACATGGCTAGTAATAATACATCGATTTCGTAGCCTTGTAAGAATCCTATTTCAAATTTTACATAAACAATGGCACCGATCATAATGATTGAGAACAATGTGGCAACAAAACGAGTAGTGAAACCAATAATCATAAATAGACCACCAACGATTTCAACAAACGTCACACCGTAAGCTACATAATCTGCATAAGGGATGTTGTAGTTTAAAAAACGATCTTGAACGACACCAATACCCTCTTGATATTTAGCTAGTCCATGTAATAAAAACGTCGCACCTAAAACAATACGGATGAGAAAAGTACCAAATTCGTTTGCCTTCAGAATAATCTCCTTTCGATTTTACACTCTTTAAAACTAGTTTATTATAGCCAGTCCAACTATAATACAAAATATAGGAAAAGATATTTATCTTTGAGAGGGAGTCAAGATAACATGATTGAATCAATGAAAGAGAAAGTAAAAATTATTTATGAACAATTTGACGCTAGTCATGATTTTGATCATATTATGCGAGTTTTGCAAAATGCTGAAGCTATCTTAGCAAGCGAAGCTTCTTGTGATAAAGAAATTGTTCGTTTAGCTGTATTGTTACATGATGTAAGTGATAAAAAATATAGCGAAAGCAAAGATCTTGAACAACAATTAATTAATGAATTAGAAATTAGTGAGGATAAAAAACAACATATTCGAGATATTATTGCGAGTGTTTCATTTAATGGAGGAAACGAACTTCCAGTAACAACGATTGAAGCAAAAATAGTTAGAGATGCTGATCGTTTAGACGCAATAGGTGCAATTGGGATTGCTAGAACTTTTGCTTATGGTGGAGCAAAGGGGCGTAAATTGTATGACGAGTCAGAGGAAGTGAGGTTACAAATGTCAGAAGACGACTACCGTAGTAAATCTACTGCATCTGTGACCCATTTTTATGAAAAACTTTTACTGCTAAAAGATTTAATGACAACAGTAAAAGGAAAACAAATGGCAGAGGAAAGGCACGCCTTTATGATATCGTTTTTGCAACAACTTAAGATGGAAATTAAAGGGGAAGCTTGATTAATCGAGCTTTCTTTTGTTTTCTTCGGAATATACTTAGTGTGACTATTTCCCATCACAAACGTCTATTTAACGATAGGATAATTTAACCGGAATTATTTGTGTTGATTTTAATATGCTCAGATTGGAGATTGGAATGAGAAAAATTTGTTTATATATGATTTTCCTCACGCTTTTTGTTGTTATGTTAGCAGCTTGTAATAGTCAAATCGAATCAACTAGTAGTGAAGAACAGCCATCAACAATTGATAATAACTCTAAACTTAACGTTAAGGGTGTAAGTAATGTTGATATTGTAAATAGTCATGGAAATATTGAAGGATTGGAAAAGATGACTCAGTTTTATGATAATGCACAAAATAGAGTTCCTTCTGAATTGCGGATTGTGCACTATACTATTGAAGGTGACCCGATTGTAGAGGATATAAGTTACGATGGTGGGACACTTCAAGTGACACATGACTCAACTCGTGACAAATTTGGAAGTGGAGAAATTACAACCTATCATTGTGGCAAGCTGATTGAGGAAATGAATCCTACAAATACGACATATATAGCGGTTGACTGTAACGATGAATATTATGGATTACAAGAACTTTTGCAAATTAACTACAACATGAGCCAACAAGATTTGTTTGAATTTGAGTTGAAGTATGGTTTAAACGAGGAGAACGAAATCAGTACGAGTACTGTAGATGTAAACATTGCAACGGATGTAAAGCAAGAGGTGTATAAAAAATTAGTTTATGCGAATTATTTAGGTGAAAAAGAGTTTAAGAGTTCCTGTAATAACGATGATTCAATAACTTACAATCTTTTAGTGAAAATTAATGGAGGCCAACGAGAATTTCAATGGAGTGATTGTGATACAAGTTTAGATGGCATTAAGTTTACGAATATAGCAAACTATATCATCGAACAATCTGCTATTAAGGAAAATGTACAATTAACAGATACTGTTTTGGGTTATGTATTGAAAATAAAAGATGATGAACTACTTATTGGTGAAGATCTCACAATGCTCGATTACGAATGGGTAAAAGATGAAATTGAGCATATGAATTTTGAACACTTTGTTTATGAGTTTACAGTTTTAGAGGGTGTTGATACAAAAGAATTCATTCCTGGTGATAAAATTGTAGCAACCATAGAAGGAAGTATAATTGGTTCCAAACCTGGTAGAGCAAAAGTGAAGGAAATTAATAAAATAAATCTATACTAATTGTTTCATTTATTAATATGCTTAAGAGCTTACGTTCTGCGTAGGCTTTTTTTTTTGCCCTACTTTATAGATGACTATTAAAAGAGGTAACACAATTCAATTTGTGTTAAATGCTTTCTACTGCAATATTAGTTATAATATAAAGAACAGAAAGCTGATGGAAGGTTTTTCATTGTTGCCAATGCATGAAAAATGAAAAATCTTTAATTCTATAGCAAAAAGGAAAGAGAAGGAATTTTATGAGCCATTTAATAGTTTCAAACTTAACTAAGACGGTAGGGGACAAGACCCTGTTTAAAAATATAGAATTTACAATTTATGAGGGTGAACGCGCGGGATTAATCGGTATCAATGGAACAGGTAAGTCGACGCTATTATCGATTTTAGCAGGTATACAAGATGCTGATACGATAGAAATAGATCATCCAAATAAGTATCGAATTGCCCATTTACCTCAAGAACCGCAATTTACAGAAGATGAAACTGTCTTACAAGCGGTATTCTCTAGTGATTCTCCTATAGTGAAATTAAATCGAGAGTATGAAGATACAGTTGCACAATTATCTAAGAATCCGGATTCAGAACAATTACAAACTACGCTATTCCGGTTACAACAACAAATGGATTCTGAAAAAGCTTGGGATGTCAATGCATTAGCTAAGCAATCGTTAACTAAGCTTGGTATCGATATGTATGATGAAAAAGTTTCTAACCTATCTGGTGGTCAGCAAAAAAGAGTGGCACTTGCAAAGGTATTAATTGAACCAGCAGATTTGTACTTATTAGACGAGCCTACTAACCATTTGGATGTGCAATCGACTGAATGGCTCCAAGAGATGGTTACTCGTTTAAAAGGGGCGGTCATTTTTATTACTCACGATCGTTACTTTTTAGATGAAGTATCTACTCACATCTATGAACTTGCAAATCAGACGCTCTATCGACATACAGGAAGCTACGGGGATTATTTAGAGTCTCGTGCTATACGTGAAGAAATGCAAGCTGCAACGCAAGATAAATTACGAAACCGCTACCGTTCAGAATTGAAATGGATTCGACGTGGAGCAAAAGCCCGTACGACGAAGCAAAAGGCAAGAGTTCAACGGTTTGAAGATTTGGATTCCCAAATCGAGCGAGGTTCAAATGATGCAAATTTAGAATTGTCACTAGCAACAACTCGCCTTGGGAAAAAGGTTTTAGAAGGTGAGAATTTATCAAAAGCTTTTGGTGAACGTGTCATTTTAAAGGATTTCGACTTTTTACTAAGTCAAGGTGATCGAATCGGTATTATCGGATCAAATGGTTATGGTAAGTCAACTTTACTAAATATACTAGCAGGTGAACTAGAACCTGATGCTGGTGAGGTTATTGTCGGTTCGACAGTTAAACGAGCTCATTTTAAACAAGTACTTCCAGCCATGAATGAAAACGCAAGAATGATAGAATATATACGAGAAACTTCGAATGATATTACAGATTCGGAAGGTGTACGTTATTCAGCCGCACAAATGCTAGAGAAGTTTTTATTCCCTTTACATACTCACGGAACACCAATTGGTAAGTTATCTGGTGGGGAAAGAAAAAGACTTCATTTATTACGTTTGTTAATGGAGCAACCGAATGTTCTATTACTGGATGAGCCTACAAATGATTTAGATATTGAGACATTAGGGGTACTTGAGGACTTTATCGAACATTTCCCAGGAGTCGTTATTACTATTTCACATGACCGCTTTTTCCTAGATCGAATAGCAAGGAAACTTTGGATATTGGACGGTAAAGGAAATGTGGATGAAAGCTTAGACGTCTATTCAGATTATTTAGAGAAACAGTCATTTGTCGTAAAACAAGAAAGTAAAGAAGAAAAAGAGGAAAAGCCGAAGCAACAAAAGACAAAAAGTGATAAGAAAAAGTTAACATTCAAAGAACAAAAAGAATGGGAAACGATGAGTGATTCAATTTCAAAAGTGGAAGAAGATATTGAGAAAACAGAAGCAGAGATAGCTACTGCTGGCTCCGATTATACAAAATTACAACAACTAACTGACCACTTAGCTGAGCTAAACAAAGAATATGAACGATTAATTGAACGATGGTCTTACCTTGAAGAAATCGTAAATGGATAGGAGAGATACAATATGAAAATCGTAACAATTGAACCAACGCCAAGTCCAAATTCAATGAAAGTTGTAGTAGATGAAGAACTTCCATTTGGAAAAAGTTTTAATTATACAAAAGACAATGGATCTAGTGCCCCTCAAGAAATA
The DNA here is from genome assembly GCF_000772945.1 of Ureibacillus manganicus DSM 26584. Classification (GTDB taxonomy): domain Bacteria; phylum Bacillota; class Bacilli; order Bacillales_A; family Planococcaceae; genus Ureibacillus; species Ureibacillus manganicus. Next base: position 1,146 of record NZ_JPVN01000005.1, on the reverse strand, counting down.
CAAGCAATCTTGAATGTGGATGGTGTAAAAGGGGTATACCATGTAGCAGATTTTTTAGCAATTGAACGAAATGCTAAGTTTACTTGGGAATCTATTTTATCCAGTATTCGTAAAGCATTAGGTGAGAAAGGCGAAGAAGTTGCACAGAATGAGCAAGTAGTAGATCATTTCGGTGAGGTTTTTGTGCATGTTCAAATGTTTAGAGGTATCCCTCTTCAAATAAAAGTATTTGATTCGTCATCTGAACAAAGAATTTCAACTGGCGAGCGCTTTGTGCAAGCTTTTCAATCCATTCAAATTGAGAAAAATGATGAAAATTATATATTAGAAAGAAAATGGGTTGATTTTGGCGTTCGTTATGGTGATAAAGAAGAAATTGCCCAAAGCATCTTAACGGAAATTTATGCAACTTACCCAGAAGCTCGTGTACAAGAGATTGTTGAGGGTGCTAATACGAAAGAGACAATTTCCCTTGAACGTGAAAAAGTAACATTAGAACAATTCGAGAGTGCAGAGGATTGGCAAAAGCGTTATCAATTATTAGATCAACTACCTGATCCGGAAATAGATGATCTCCCTTTACTAGAAAGAGCATTAGAAGATGAACAAATGTCGATTCGACGTTTAGCAACTGTTTATTTAGGGATGATTGAGAATGTAGCGGTAGTTCCGCTACTTTCTTGCGCATTAAACGATAAAAGTGCAGCTGTCCGTAGAACTGCTGGGGACTGTATGAGTGACTTAGGATTAGTTGAATTTGAGCCGGCAATGATTCAAGCCTTAAAAGATAAAAATAAATTGGTCCGCTGGCGTGCGGCAATGTATCTTTATGAAACAGGAACGGAAGAAAGTTTACCCGCTTTACAAGAAGCCGAGAATGATCCCGAATTTGAAGTAAAACTGCAAGTGAAAATGGCAATTGCTCGCATTGAACAAGGTGAAGAAGCAAAAGGTTCTGTTTGGAAGCAAATGACGGAAAGAGATAATTAATAATTAGTAAGGGAAAAGGGTGCAATCTGTGGATTGTACCCTTTTGACATTCTATCCCTAAGAAATATAGATACAAAAGCAGAATCAACTTATGTGCCCAAAGAGAGAAACGATGCAGCGAAAAGTAACATAGAAGGCCTCTATGTGCCCAAAGAG
>NZ_JPVN01000081.1 GCF_000772945.1 Ureibacillus manganicus DSM 26584 | reverse complement strand
AGAGCAGACGGCTCATAACCGTCCGGTCGCAGGTTCGAGTCCTGCAAGGTCCACCAATTAGAGATATAAAACGGAGGCGTACCCAAGTGGCTGAAGGGATCGGTCTTGAAAACCGACAGGCGGGTTAAACCGTGCGTGGGTTCAAATCCTACCGCCTCCGCCATACATTTTATACAACTTTATTATTTTTATTATTTTCGCGGGGTGGAGCACGACCGAATACGCTTCGAAGCATTA
>NZ_JPVN01000061.1 GCF_000772945.1 Ureibacillus manganicus DSM 26584 | reverse complement strand
CCCGGGGAGGTCTTACAAGGGTTCCCGACAAGAGAGATGGAATATCTCACAGGAACAAGTCTGCCAGTGATGATAGGCTGAATTGTAAGAAGTCAGCAGAGGTCATAGTAGTTTCTACGAAACGAAGGACCGAACAATAACAATCTTGAAGAATTACGGAGGTGATAGCAGTGCAAAGACCACAGAAAACATGTCAAGATGGCTGTTTGCAAAGGGATAAGTTGGAAACTGAAGAGTATGCAAGAGCGTGTAGCACTGTTGTTAAAGAAGTAGGGCGACAAGATGGTATCGATTTAATTGATAAAGTAATTGATAGTAACAACCTTTACAGAGCATGTAAAAAGGTTAAAGCCAACAAAGGTGCACCTGGAATAGATGGAATGACAGTGGATGAACTCTTTGGTCACGTCAGTAAATACCTACACCATCTTAAAAGGAAATTAAAGGATGGCTCGTATGAGCCCCTACCTGTTAAACGGGTTGAAATTCCCAAGACAGATGGTACTAAACGAAAATTAGGTATTCCTTGTGTCAGAGATCGAATGGTGCAACAAGCAATCTACCAAATAATTGGTGGAATAATTGACCCGAAATTCTCTGACTCAAGTTTTGGCTTTCGTCCAAATAGAAATCAACATCAAGCCATAAAGAAATCTATCAAATATTATGAACAAGGTTACAAAGTGGTAGTAGACTGTGATCTGAAAAGCTACTTTGACACCATAAACCATCAAAAGCTAATGGAATATCTTAAAGTATTTATCAAAGATAAAATTATATTAAAGCTAATTTGGAAATTCCTTAAAAGTGGAATTTTAGAGGACGGCCTTACCAAACCAACAGAATCTGGGGCGCCGCAAGGTGGTGTTTTTTCACCAATTCTTAGTAATGTTTATTTAAATCAGTTAGATATTGAACTGGAGAAAAGAGGGCACAAATTCGTTCGCTTTGCGGACGATTTCTGTATCTACGTTAAAAGTAAACGAGCTGGTGAGCGTGTTCTTGATAGCATTACAAAGTTTTTGGAGAAGGAACTGAAGCTGACAGTTAATAAAACTAAAAGTAAGGTAGGGTCTCCGACCAAACTAAAATTTCTTGGTTTCTGTATTCATAGTACGGCTAAAGGGGTAGGTTGTAGACCTCATATTTCCGCCAAGAAAAGATTCAAAGACAAAATTAAATATAAGACTAGACGAAACAGGACTGGAAGTTTTGATGATATTGCAAGAGAAATCAACCAAGTGACAGTTGGG
>NZ_JPVN01000060.1 GCF_000772945.1 Ureibacillus manganicus DSM 26584 | reverse complement strand
ATCGATCGAGGACTTAACCAAATTAAACTTGAACGCTTTCAATGTCTTTTATCCAGTTTTGAGAGAACGAGGTTCTTTCAACATAATAGTCTAGTGATAATGGCAAAGAGGTCACACCCGTTCCCATACCGAACACGGAAGTTAAGCTCTTTAGCGCCGATGGTAGTTGGGGGCTTCCCCCTGTGAGAGTAGGACGTTGCTAGGCTATATCTTTAATATTCCGAAGTAGCTCAGTGGTAGAGCAATCGGCTGTTAACCGATCGGTCGTAGGTTCGAGTCCTACCTTCGGAGCCATACATAATTTTCGAGAATATTTTCCTTTTAGTATGGCCCGTTGGTCAAGTGGTTAAGACACCGCCCTTTCACGGCGGTAACACGGGTTCGAATCCCGTACGGGTCACCAATATATAGTTTTAATTTCCAGCATATTTATGGAGGATTAGCTCAGCTGGGAGAGCACCTGCCTTACAAGCAGGGGGTCGGCGGTTCGAGCCCGTCATCCTCCACCATAATGCCGGCTTAGCTCAACTGGTAGAGCAACTGACTTGTAATCAGTAGGTTGAGGGTTCAAGTCCTTTAGCCGGCACCATTTTTTTGAGCCATTAGCTCAGTGGTAGAGCATCTGACTTTTAATCAGAGGGTCGAAGGTTCAAGTCCTTCATGGCTCATCTTCTTTTCAATTTTGCGTTAGTGTGCTAAAAGATTTAGCACATTTTAACGTATGTTGCTGGATGAAATTTTTCTTCCGCATCAACATGTGCCGGGGTGGCGGAACTGGCAGACGCACAGGACTTAAAATCCTGCGGTAGGTGACTACCGTACCGGTTCGATTCCGGTCCTCGGCACCATTTTAGTAATTTTTGCGCCTGTAGCTCAATTGGATAGAGCGTCTGACTACGGATCAGAAGGTTGTGGGTTCGACTCCTGCCAGGCGCGCCAAAAGTCGCATTATTTAACATTAAGGGGCCTTAGCTCAGCTGGGAGAGCGCCTGCCTTGCACGCAGGAGGTCAGCGGTTCGATCCCGCTAGGCTCCACCAAGAATATATAAAATTATGGCGGCGTAGCTCAGCTGGCTAGAGCGTACGGTTCATACCCGTAAGGTCGGGGGTTCGATCCCCTCTGCCGCCATTTCCACAAGAATATTATAAAGAATTAAATGAAATTTTTTTGATACTACTGGTCCCGTGGTGTAGCGGTTAACATGCCTGCCTGTCACGCAGGAGATCGCCGGTTCGATCCCGGTCGGGACCGCCATTTTATTAACTTCATCCTTGCTATCTTCATTTAACAATTTGTAAGATAAGCGCTGTTCACTTTTGATAATTTTATCTTTCAGAATGAAGTTAAAGCCTCCGGCGGATGTCACAGATTTTTTAAAGGTAATTATTGAGCAAGCTCAATAAAATCTGGACGCAAATACGCCAAGGCGAATTTGATATAATTATGGGTCTGTAGCTCAGTTGGTAGAGCAT
>NZ_JPVN01000059.1 GCF_000772945.1 Ureibacillus manganicus DSM 26584 | reverse complement strand
ACTGCGGATTTCGGTGAACGTGACCGAGCGTTTCGCTAATACGTGACCGGTGCTTCCACCCCGGTTGCGCGGGTTCTGGATTGTAATCGCATCGGTCACGATGCGGCTTGTTCCTCGGCTTTTTTTCGGCGCAGCGACTCGCCTTTCATCGTCAGTCGGTAGGCGTTGTGCACCAGGCGGTCGAGGATGGCATCGGCCAGGGTCGGGTCGTTGATCCAGCCGTGCCAGTGCTCGATGGGCAGTTGGCTCGTCAGGATGGTGGAGCGGCTGCCAGCGCGGTCGTCGATCACCTCCAGCAGGTCATGCCGGGCTCCTTCCTCCAGCGGGGCTAGCGCCCAGTCGTCCAGCACCAGGACGTCGACCTTTGCCAGCTGTTGCAGGGTACGGCCGAAGCTGCCGTCGCCATGAGCGATGCGCAGTTGTTCCAGCAGGCGCGGGGTGCGCAGGTACAGGGTGCTATAGCCCTGGCGGCAGGCCTGGTTGCCCAGGGCGCAGGCCAGCCAGGTTTTGCCGGCACCGGTCGGGCCGGTCAGCAGCAGGTTGTGCTGCTGGCGGATCCAGTCGCCACTGGCCAGGGTGGCGATCAGACGCTCGTCCAGGGCGCGTCCGGAGCGGCGGTCGAGATCTTCCAGGCAGGCGTTGGCGTACTTGAGCTTGGCCTTCTTGCGCAGCCGTACCAGGCGCTGGTTGTCACGCCAGGCCAGTTCGCGGTCGAGCAGTAGGCCGAGGCGTTCATCGAAGCTCAGGCTGTGGCTGGCCGGCAGCGTCCATTGCTCTTCCAGGGCGCGGGCCATGCCGTCCAGGCGTAGCTGGTGCAGTTGATTCAGGGTGTGTTGCGGCATCATCGAACAGCTCCTGTTGCGGGGGTTGGTAGTAGTCGGCGCCACGGACGTTCTCGTGGTCGCCGGGTAAGGTCGTTTCGGCGGCACGCTGGGGCAGCGGCTGTTGATCCAGGCCTTGCTGGAGCAGGTTGCGCACGCTGCGCCCGGTGAAGGCGCGCAGGTGTACGGCACGTTCGGCAGCGGCTTCCAGGCGTGCATTGCCATAGCGCCGGGCCAGCGAGAGCAGGCCGAGGCAGGCGCGGTAGCCCATCTCCGGGTGCGGCTTGTGGGTCAGTTGGTGATCGATCAGTTGGCGCGTGTAGGGGCCGATCCGCTCGCCCCAGTCGAGCAGGCGTTGCGGCGTCCACTCACGATGCGCCTGGTGCGCTGCGGGCATGTGTTCGCGCTGGGTACTGTAAGCGCCGCGTCGCCCCAGCAGCAGGTGGCTGGCCACCCGCCGGTTGCCATGCAGCACTTCCAGGGTGTGTGCCGTCAGTCGCACGTCCACGTTCTGCCGGGCCAGGGCGGAGGGCACGCTGTAGAAGCTGCCATTGACCTCGATGTGGTAGTCGATGCTGACCTTGCAGCGCTTGAAGGTGGCGACCTCGTAGGGATGCACCGGCAGCGCTCGCAAGGCCGGGCGATCCAGACGCTCGAACCAGTCGCGCCGGCAGCCATCGAGCCGCTTGAACGGGCGCCGATTCAGATCCTCCAGCAGCTCGGCGATGGCCTGGTTAAGCGCATGCAGGCTGAAGAACTGCCGATGGCGCAGCCGCGCCATGATCCAGCGCTCGACCACCTGCACCGCCACCTCGGCCTTGGCCTTGTCCTGAGGCTTGCGTGGCCGTGCCGGCAGGATCACCGTCTGGTAATGACGCGCGCACTCCAGCGTGGCCCGGTTCAGGCCCGGCTCGTAGCGATCCGGCTGGGCGACCAGGGCGCGCGGATTGTCCGGCACAACCATTTCCGGCACGCCGCCAAAGTAGGTCAGAGCCTGGCCCAGCGAGGTCAGCCAGTCCACCTGGGTTTCGCCTGGCGTCGCGCAGGCATAGGTGTAATTCGAGGCGCCCAGGGCGGCGACGAAGATGTGCGCCCGGCGCACTTCGCCGGTGGCCGGGTCGACCACCGGCAGCGTCGGCCCGGCATAGTCGATGAATAGCTTCTCGCCCGCACGGTGCAGCTGACGCATCGAACGTTTGAGCGTCTGGGCGTAGCGCCGGTAGTGCTCGACGAACTGGGTGTAGCGGTAGGTCGGCTGGCCCGCATGCGCGGCGAGATATTCCTCCCACAGCAGCTGCAAGGTCACGCCCTTGCGTCGCAACTCGCGGTGGATGCTCAGCACATCGGGCAGCACTCGCTCACCGCGCGGCTTGTTCGTCGACGTCGGTGCAAACAAGGCGGCCGCCAGCGCGGCCTCGTCCATGGCCACCAGCGCCGGCCAGTCCAGCCCGGCCACCCGCGCCGCCGCGATGTACTTGCTAACCACGCCCTTGGACAGCTGCAAGGCACGGGCAATCTTCTCGTGGGACAAGCCGGCCTCAAACTTGAGGCGCAGACATTCTTTGATGTTTCGCATGGCTACTCGCGGCGCCGCCATCTTCCTCTCCCGAAATCGGTCGAGGATGGCGGCGCATCAGGTCATGCGCAACGAAGGGGAAGGCTTTCGCTAAGTCGTGACCGGCGATTTCGGTAAGCCGTGACCACCTGTTTCGGAACAGGCGGAGAATCGGTCACGTTGCTACCGAAATGAGCGGTCACGCGTTAGCGAAATGAGCGGTCACGATCAACCGAAACGGCCGGTCACGGTGCTCCGAAATCCGCAGAAATGCATTTCGCCTTGCTCCTGCAGCGTCTGCCGGGGCTGGTGGAGCTG
>NZ_JPVN01000058.1 GCF_000772945.1 Ureibacillus manganicus DSM 26584 | reverse complement strand
GGTCATCAAAATGAAAAGCATTTTGATGACCTTTTGTCGACAATCTGAGGCATTAATCCAAAAAAGGATTAATGCCTTTTTTATTGAATTAAGTAATTAATTAGCATATGGGAGGTACTAATAATGTTCATCGTAAATGTTGAAGGTGCAATTAGGAAGGGTAATCAGTGGCTAATTATTGAAAGAAGTCAAAAAGAGGAGCATGCAGGTGGGTTGCTTTCTCTTGTTGGAGGGAAAGTAGAAATCGAAGGGAATTCATCCGCCATCTTAGAAAGAACGTTGAAACGTGAAATTTTAGAAGAGGTCGGCGTAAACGTAAAAGAAAAGCTCCATTACGTGCACAGCACTTCATTTATGACAGAGTCGGGAGAACATGTAGTGGATATTGTATTTGTATGCGAATATGAATCCGGTGAGCCAATTGCGAACAGTTTGGATGAGGTAGCGAACGTTTATTGGTATACAACGGATGAAATCTTGAGCCACCCGAACTCACCAAGTTATTTAAAGGAATACATAAGCTATTCAGATCAGGTTGTTCAAAACATGCAGAAAGGGGGAGGGATAAAAGATGATTTCTGAACTAGATAAGAGTGAATTTTATAAAGCTCGCAGATTAATAAACGAACAAGGCCAAATGGAAGCAAAAGCGGTCGTTGAAGGAGTAAACCCAGGACGTATTTTTGTAGATGATGTACAAGCTCCAACTACAGGGATGATTTGGTTAGGAAATAATGATGGGTTTATTTTTATTGGTGATGAACGGAATGAGAGATTTACAAACGAGATTAACGATTTCATTGACCGAGTGATTGTACCTGAGGCGAAATTGGTAGGGTTAGAATGGTTTGAAGGCGTTGGGAATCATGAACGGTGGAATAAGCAAATCGAGGAACTATTTAAACATCGTAAATTAGGAAATTGGAATCAAAAAGTATATACACTAAAGAAAGAGGATTATAGTAAGGAACATGAACCTAGGATTGATCTTGAATATTCAGTTTTGAAAATGAGTAAGGAACTGACTAATGGTACTTACCAGACTCAGTTTATGGAGTCGAAAATATTGGAGTTTTGGTCTTCGTTAGAAAACTTCTTTAATGAAGGAATTGGTTATTGTGCCGTTTATAAAAATGAAATCGTCAGTGTTTGTTTTTCAGGATTTGTTGTAGAAAACGTGCATTGTGTAGATATTGAAACTTTAGAAGAACATCAAGGGAAAAAGCTAGCTCAAAAAATTGCCCATGCTTTTGTGAGTGATTGTTTGGAGCGCGGAATGCTCCCGTACTGGGATTGCATGGAGGGTAATAAGCCATCCGTTGCGGTTGCTGTAAAAATCGGATTTAAAAATGTGTTTAATTATGTAGGGTATGAGTTTCCATTTAATTAAAGGAGGGGGTTCATTTGAGCGCTGCAATTAAATTACCATTAACAGATGATGAAAAATCAAGGCTTAGACAAGCGAAAGTGAAAATTGCTGATGTACATAGGTTGACTAAAGATGAAATCGCAGAGCGATTAGGTGTATCTAATGATAGAGCAAACGTTATAAAAGGGTTGGCAGACTTTCAAAGTGTTCCTTCCATAGGGCAAAAGTTGGCGGAGAAGCTTGTATTTAAGCTGAACATTTATTCTCTTGAGGAAATGAGAGAGAAAGATGGTGCGCAGCTTATTGATGAGTTAGAACAAAAATTAGGTGTATGGACGGATAGTTGTGTAGAAGATCAAATTCGTTGTGTGATCTACTTTTCGAAAAATCCTTCAAGCAGTAAGCAGTGGTTCGATTTTACAGAAGAACGTAAGCGGTATCGACAGATAAACGGTTATCCGGAAAATAGACCCAAAAAGGGGTGGTATGAATAGTTGGTAGATGAGTGACTGGGCAAATTTAATCGTTAATAAGAAAAGGAATGAATTACTTGGCGAATATTTATTTAATAAGACATTGTGAAGCAGAAGGACAACCGCCTGAAGCAGCGCTTACAGAAAGAGGAGAGTTTCAGGCGCAAGTGTTAGCGGAGTTTTTATCCGATGTTCGTATCGACCGAATCCTATCGAGTCCATTTAAACGTGCAGTTGATACGATTCATCCTCTTGCTACGAAACTTGCTATCGAAGTAGAAGTGGAAGATAGATTAAGTGAGCGTGTGCTAAGTACGGTAAACCTTCCTGATTGGTTTGAAAAATTAAAGTTAACGTTTGATGAGTTAGATTTGAAATTTGAGGGTGGCGAGTCGAGCCAGGAAGCGATGAATCGAATCGCGGATGTGGTGGAGGAAGTATTTAGTGGCGATGCTCAGAATACGATTATCGTGTCCCACGGCAATCTTTTGTCATTACTAATAAAGCATTTTCAGCCGAATTTTGGTTTTGAAGAATGGGGAAAGTTGAGCAATCCGGACGTTTATCTCCTTAAGAAGGAATCGAATAAAGTAACGCTAGAACGTATATGGAATTCCCACAATGGGCATTAATCCAAAGAAGGATTAGTGCCTTTTTAATTGGTAATTTTGGCTGATTGGTTTTCAAGGGCAAAAAACATGAAAAAAGTGTAAATCTGTCCTCGAGACCGCCTCTCGAGGACAAAAAACATGAAAAAAGCGTAAATCTGTCCCCGAGACTGCTTCTCGAGGACAAAAAACATGAAAAAAGTGTAAATCTGTCCCCGAGACTGCTTCTCGAGGACAAAAAACATGAAAAAAGCGAGAACCTGTCCGCGAGACCGCTTCTCGAGGACAAAAAACTAGAAAAAAGCGTAAATCTGTCCGCGAGACTGCTTCTCGAGGACAAAAAACATGAAAAAAGTGTAAATCTGTCCTCGAGACCGCTTCTCGAGGACAAAAAACATGAAAAAAGCGATAACCTGTCCTCGAGACTGCTTCTCGAGGACAAAAAACATGAAAAAAGTGTAAATCTGTC
>NZ_JPVN01000056.1 GCF_000772945.1 Ureibacillus manganicus DSM 26584 | reverse complement strand
ATGGTAGTTGGGGGCTTCCCCCTGTGAGAGTAGGACATCGCTTCGCAACATGACACCACTAATTGTAGTGGTGTTTTTTTTATACCGAAACCTGTATCGAAGACCAATCGTCAGGTTGTGTTTGAAAATTTATATGTATTCCCTTAAATAAGTTTAAAGAAGTAGAACAAAATATAATGGTGTGGAAATGAATTTTAAGGAAACATAGTTTATTTAAATGCTGTACTAATAAATAATAGTTTTTCATATTAACCATCGCCGTTAATAAGGAGAATGTCGTCTCAATGTTGATAAAACAGTTAAAATAAGAACTTATTGTACAAAAGAGTAATTAAAAAAACAGCTTAATTAAACAAATTATAATATTCCGAATTATTTTTCTTTTTTAATAATCTTGACACTTTTTTTACATGTTGTTAACCTTACTATTAATATTTAAAAACTAGGAGGCCTTTACGAAATGTGGGAAACGAAATTTGCCAAAGAAGGTTTAACGTTTGACGATGTATTATTAGTACCTGCACATTCAGAAGTATTACCAAAGGAAATTGATTTATCTGTTCAATTAACACCCAAAATTAAACTAAATATTCCAATGATCAGTGCTGGTATGGATACTGTTACAGAATCAAAAATGGCAATCGCAATTGCACGCCAGGGCGGGATTGGTATTATCCATAAGAACATGTCAATCGAAGAACAAGCTGAAGAAGTTGAAAAAGTTAAACGTTCTGAAAATGGTGTAATTTCAGACCCATTCTTTTTAACTCCTTCACATCAAGTATATGATGCTGAACATTTAATGGGGAAATACCGCATTTCGGGTGTTCCAATTGTTAATAATCCAGAAGAACAAACATTAGTAGGGATTATTACAAATAGAGATATGCGTTTTATCTCTGACTATTCATTAAAAATTGAAGATGTAATGACAAAAGAAAATTTAATTACTGCTCCAATTGGTACAACTTTAGAAGAAGCTGAACAAATTTTGCAAAAATACAAAATTGAAAAACTTCCAATAGTTGACGAAAACGGTAAGTTAAAAGGGTTAATTACTATTAAAGATATTGAAAAAGTGATTGAATTCCCTAATGCTGCAAAGGATCAGTTAGGCCGCTTATTAGTAGGTGCTGCTGTTGGTGTTTCAAAAGATACATTACCACGTGTAGCAAAACTTGTAGAAGCTCAAGTTGATGTCATTGTAATCGACACAGCTCATGGTCATTCACAAGGTGTTTTAAACACAGTTAAGCAAATTCGTGAAGCTTATCCTGAATTAGAAATTATTGCTGGAAATGTTGCAACTGGAGAAGGAACACGTGCATTATATGAAGCTGGTGCTGATGTTGTAAAAGTTGGTATTGGACCTGGTTCAATTTGTACAACTCGTGTAGTTGCAGGTGTTGGTGTACCTCAAATTACAGCAGTTTATGATTGTGCAACAGTTGCACGAGAATTTGGAAAGACAATCATTGCTGATGGTGGTATTAAATACTCTGGAGATATCGTAAAAGCACTAGCTGCTGGTGGACATGTTGTTATGCTAGGTTCGTTACTAGCGGGTACAACTGAATCACCTGGTGAAACTGAGATCTTCCAAGGACGTCGCTTCAAAGTTTACCGAGGTATGGGTTCACTTGCTTCTATGGAGAAAGGTTCAAAAGACCGTTACTTCCAAGAAGATGCGAAAAAACTTGTTCCTGAAGGAATTGAGGGTCGACTTCCTTACAAAGGACCTTTAGCTGATACAATTCACCAATTAATTGGAGGTATTCGTGCAGGTATGGGGTACTGTGGTTCTCCAAACTTAGAATATTTAAGAGAAAACTCTCAATTTGTTCGTATGACAGGTGCAGGACTTCGAGAATCTCATCCACATGATGTACAAATTACGAAAGAAGCACCAAACTATTCATTACAATAAAATGATATGAACCTTTTGCACTCTTTTATCGTCAATATATGATAATAAAAGAGTGCTTTTTTCTATTATTTCCCCAAACATATATAGTGAAAACTATGATAAAATTGCGGATATAACAATAAAAATTTGTGGAGGTAATTTCGATTGAAAACAGTAAGGAAGACATCATGGTTTAACTTATTAGTAATTCCGATTCTGTTACTTAGCTTTTTAATGTCAACACCAATAAGTGCGAGTGCAGAAACAGATTTAGGCTTAAATGTAGATGCAGCAATATTAATTGATGCAGACACAGGGAAAATTTTATATGAACAAAATGCAGATGCAGCCTTAGGTATTGCAAGTATGACTAAAATGATGACTGAGTATATCCTTTTAGATGCAATCGATGAAGGGACAATTACTTGGGATCAGGAATATCGAGTAACAGACTATACATATAAAATGTCTCAAAACCGTGCATTAAGTAATGTTCCATTAAGAGCAGATGGTTCTTATACTATACGTGAGCTATACGAAGCAATGGCAATTTATTCTGCTAATGCTGCAACTGTAGGAATTGCAGAAACAATTGCAGGAACAGAAACAGAGTTCCTAAAATTAATGAACAAAAAAGCTGAGGAACTTGGTTTAACAAGTTATAAATTTGTTAATACAACAGGTTTAAATAATGCAGATCTTAATGGTATGCATCCTGCTGGGACAGGTCCTGACGATGAAAATGTTATGTCAGCAACAGATGTTGCAAAATTAGCATACCATTTATTAAAAGACCATCCAGAAGTACTTGAAGTTTCAAGTATCCCAAAGAAAACTTTCCGTGAAGGTACAGAAGATGCAATCCAAATGGAAAACTGGAACTGGATGTTACCTGGTCTAGTGTTTGAATATGAAGGTGTAGATGGCTTAAAAACAGGTACAACAAATTTTGCAGGATCATGTTTTACAGGGACTGCAGAACGTAATGGAACACGTCTAATTGCTGTAGTTATGAATGCGGTAAATGAATACGGTATTGATCCGGTGAAAAAGGCACGATTTGATGCTACAAGAACGCTATTTGATTATGGTTTTTCACAGTTCTCTAAACAAGAAATTGTACCAGCAAATTATGTATTTGAAGATCAAAAATCAATCCCTGTTACAAAAGGGAAAGAAGATCAAGTTGCAATTGGTGTAAAAGAACCTATTTCTATCGTCGTTAAATCAAGTGAAAAAGATTTATATAAACCAAAATTGACATTAGAAACGGATACACTGGAAGCCAAAGTAGAAGAAGGTACTGTTGTTGGTAAAGTCGTAATTGAACGAACTGAAGGTACAGATTATGGATATATTGATGGGAAAGACTTTTCTGCAGATGTTGTGACAACTGAAACAGTTGAAAGAGCAGGTTGGTTCTCATTATTATTCCAAGCAATAGGTGGCTTCTTTGCAAGTATCTGGAACGGAATTACAGGATTTATTATGGGGCTATTCTCATAAAATAATTAGTTATAAGGGGTTCAACCTCTAACGAAAAACACACAATTTTATTGTGTGTTTCAGATTGTCGACAAAAGGTCTTCGAAATGCTTTCATTTTGAAGACCT
>NZ_JPVN01000054.1 GCF_000772945.1 Ureibacillus manganicus DSM 26584 | reverse complement strand
TACGGTTTGATGAGGGGGTGGCCATGAAAATGGTCACCCTACTCTATTGTTTGGGTAAATGAAATGACAGAAAGATCGAGAAAACAGTTCTCGAGAAGCGGTCTCAAGGACAAAAAAGTGAAAAAATCGAGAAAACAGTTCTCGAGAAGCGGTCTCGAGGACAAAAAAGTGAAAAAATTGATAAAACAGTCCTCGAGAAGCGATCTCGAGGACAAAAGAGTGAAAAAATTGATAAAACTGTCCTCGAGAAGCGATCTCGAGGACAAAAAAGAGAAAAAATTGATAAAACAGTCCTCGAGAAGCGGTCTCGAGGACAAAAAAGTGAAAAAATCGATAAAACAGTCCTCGAGAAGCGGTCTCAAGGACAAAAGAGTGAAAAAATTGATAAAACTGTCCTCGAGAAGCGATCTCGAGGACAAAAAAGAGAAAAAATTGATAAAACTGTCCTCGAGAAGCGATCTCGAGGACAAAAGAGTGAAAAAATTGATAAAACTGTCATCGAGAAGTGGTCTCAAGGACAAAAAAGTGAAAAAATCGAGAAAACTGTCCTCGAATTATAAATTAAAATAAAAATTTTTATACTTTTAAAACGTACTCACTTCGAGCTTCGTCTAATAGTTAAAGGCAGGGAGGAGGATTGGGAATGAATGGAGTAATGGATGAGCGTGATATTCAACAAATAATGCACGAACATACTGATTATTTACTTAGGTTAGCGTTCTTATATGTAAAAGAATGGCCTACTGCTGAAGATATTGTGCAGGATGTGTTCATCACGTATTACCAGAAATCCGATCAATTTGAACAGCGCTCATCACTTAAAACCTATTTGTCTAAAATGACTGTAAATAAATGTAAAGACTATTTGAAGAGCTGGCGTTACCGTATGCAAATTTTAACGAATAGCTTTTCAAGTAAACCGAAGAACCATCGAAATAGATTAGTAGAGCAAGATGAAAAGTTAGAATTAGCAGAGGCGATCTTGCGATTACCTTTAAAATATAGAGAAGTTATTATTTATTATTATTTTGAAGAATTGCCCGTAATAGAAGTAGCCCAACATCTAAACTTATCCGATAACACAGTAAAAACTCGACTTCGCAAAGCTCGTACTCTATTAAAAGAAGAATTGAAAAACAATCAATGGGAGGTGCTTCTCCATGAATGAAATAAAAAAACAGTTACTAGCTAAAATGGGCGATACATCCGATCAAAAAAATAGAGTCATAAGGAGAGTGAATGAGAAAGTGCGATCCAAACCTCAAAAACAAAAGAAAATCGCTTTGGGTTATTATGTTACGTTTGCATCTTTCATTGCAATCTTTGTCGTTGGTTTACTATTCATTCCTAAACTAATGAATGAACAAACTGCACAAAATGAGGATAACACACCAATAATTGAGCCTGAAGTGGAGAATCCAGTAAAGGAACCGGTAGAGGATCAAGGTTACTATAACGATTTAAAGCAATTCTTCCCTCCAGATGGAACAATTGCAACCTTTAAAGGTGGAGATTTTTATACAAATGGTTTAGATATAGAGACAAATTGGTTAAGTGATCGGTATGTGCAAGAAATCATCTATGCGAAAGACTGTGAATCATGTAGTACCCCAGCAAAATCATATGTCTACCGAATTACTGATGAAGAAATTCAGCGGATCTATGACGGTCATCAGCTGGAGTGGACAACACAAGAGCTCGATCAACTTCCATCATTAGGTGTGGAACTAAAAGGACCTATCGAAGTAGGGACTGAAATTGGTGCTCAAAAAATTGTTTCAATTGATGCTGAACTAACAACTGATTATGGTACTTTTACAAATGTAGTCGTTGTGGAAGGTGGAGTTGATCCAACGACACCGGAGATGCATTCAATTGAGTACTATGTACCAAACTATGGAATAGTTAAACGTGACACAGAAGGATTTTGGCATTCTGAACTCGTATCCATTTCATTTGACAATGAAGTGGCAGACAATGAAAGTAACTATAATAATTTATTGAAATCGTATTTCTTCCCTTCTGAAAACTCGGACGCTTTTTATATCGGTGGATTTGAAAATGGTGGGGAAAAAGTTCAAACAAAATGGCTCAATGATGAATTTGTTCAAGAAATTACGAGTAACGGTGGTGCAACCATCGAGCGGATTTATCACATAACAAATAACCAAATTGAGCTAATCTATCAAGAAATGATTGACGGATCAAGTCCATCATCTATGACAACGGAACAATTAAATCAATTACCAACTATTGAAATCGTAATGACTGCTCCATTTAAAGTGGGCGATACTATTGGCGAATTTACTGTAATAGATACAAAAGGTGAAGTTGGCACAATGTATAATTCATTTTCAGATGTTCTCATATTAGAAAATAAAGATGAAGAGTCTATTACGAGAAAATATTATGCAAAAGGTTATGGTAAAGTAAAATTAGAATTCGAATTTTACAATCAAGACACGCGAGAATTTGAACTATCCCATCTTACTGAACTATCTTCATTCGGACCTATTATGAAAGAGTTAGAAGGTAATATCGTTTTCCGAGTATTTGAGGCAGATCAAATGGATTTCCATTCTGTTGATGAAACTGAAGAATCCCCTCTAAAGACAAAACGCGCAATACTACATGGTAGAGGTGTGGATTTTGAAGGTATCAATCAACTTACAATTGAGGATCTCGAAAATGGTAAATATACAATCTATAAATATAGAAATGAGGCCATCCAATTTACACCTAAAGAAGTTGAATGGATCGATGAAAATCGTCTATATGTCATCGTAGGATATGGATACGGAACTGTTACTAAGGGTGGGCAACTGTACGAACTTAATTTAGTAAATAATTCGATAAAACAAGTTTTTGGAAATTTAAGCGATAAAGAGGAGATAATGACAATCAGTAGCAATGGTGATGGATCCTTCACTTACAAAAAGCATATTTATGTAGATGATAATTATGATGTTGGTCGTGAGGAAGAAGGCAACATATCGCCAAAGTAACAATTATTTTTATACTACTTGGTTCTTTAGTTAGAACCAAGTTTTTTTATCTTCATTTAATAGTAATAGAATCGATTAATTGTCAGAAAATAAGAATATTTAATTTGCCAAATTATTGTGTTCCACTTTATTTATAATGTGCTATACTAATTTGGAGAAAAGTAAAACATAATGATAACCGATTACAGGAGGCTTTTTATTTATGACAGTTTCTATTGCTATTAATGGGTTTGGACGTATTGGACGTATGGTTTTCCGTCAAGCGATTCTGCAAGACGATTTAAATATTGTGGCAGTAAATGCAAGTTACCCAGCTGAAACATTAGCCCATTTAGTTAAGTATGACACAAACCATGGGAAATTTGAAGGAACGATTGAAGCAAAAGAAAACGCTTTAATTGTTAATGGAAAACATGTTGCACTTATTAGTGAACGTGATCCATTAAAATTACCTTGGAAGGAAATGGGCGTAGATATCGTTATTGAAGCTACGGGTAAATTTAACGAGCGCTCTAAAGCTGCTATGCATTTAGAAGCTGGTGCAAAAAAAGTAATTTTAACTGCTCCAGGTAAAAATGAAGATGTAACAATCGTTATGGGTGTAAATGATGATTTGTTAGATATTAGTAAGCATGATGTAATTTCAAATGCATCTTGTACAACAAACTGTTTAGCTCCTGTAGCAAAAGTCTTAAACGATACTTTCGGAATTGAAAATGGTTTAATGACAACTGTTCATGCTTATACTAATGACCAAAAAAATATCGATAATCCACATAAAGATTTACGCCGTGCTCGTGCATGTGCTGAGTCGATCATTCCTACATCTACTGGTGCTGCAAAAGCATTAGCTTTAGTACTACCTGAGTTACAAGGGAAAATTCACGGTTTAGCTTTACGTGTACCAACTCCAAACGTTTCATTAGTTGACCTTGTAGTAGATGTACAAAAAGACGTTACAGTAGAAGAAGTAAACGAAGCATTCATCAAAGCTGCTGAAGGTCCAATGAAGGGAATTTTAAACTTCACTACAGAGCCTTTAGTATCAACTGATTACAATACTACAACTTACTCATCTACAATTGATGGCCCACTAACAATGGTTATGGGTACTAGAAAAGTAAAAGTATTAGCTTGGTACGACAATGAGTGGGGTTACTCTGCACGTGTTGTTGACTTAATGAAAAAAGTAGTTAGTGAACTAAAAACTGCAGTTACAAATTAATAACTTTTACTTTAAGCCGGTTCGATTTCAATTGAGCCGGTTTTTATGTGCGACGGGCAGTTGCACCATGTGCAATAACAGCACAGGA
>NZ_JPVN01000053.1 GCF_000772945.1 Ureibacillus manganicus DSM 26584 | reverse complement strand
TTGTGAGAGGGGCGAAAATAAGTTAACTTATTTTCCCTCTACTCGATTTTTTATTAATAAAAAATAATGTTGTAATTATCAGTGATGCTACAAGTGAAGAACCAATATTTCCTGAAAGGGAGATAAAAGAGACATTAGAGGTAGAAATTCACGCCATGTTGTCACGAAAGACCTATTACGCGACAATATGACTGGTAAATCAGAATTATATGTCATAAAGACCATCAATACCTGACATTAAAGATATTTGAGTGTACAACAACCTGTAGAGAGTAATAGATTTCACCACTAATTGTAGCGGAGTTTATTAAACTTCATAATTTCTATTATGTTATCAAATCTTAACTCTATCTTTGTACATTTTGTGCAATTATTTTAGAGGAAAAACCCAAAGTTAGTAGAATATTAATCAAGCGGTAACAATCTAGTAATGAGGAGTCATAAAATGGAATTAAAAACAGAGCGATTAACCATTCGTAAATTTGAAAATGCGGATTTGGAAGCGGTATATGAATATACATCCAATCCAATCGTAATGGAGTACATCCCTGAAGGTGTTTTCACAGAAGAAGATGCAAAATTATTTATTTCTGAGAATTTGGGGGAAGATGCAAAAAAGTTTGCAGTTGTACTTACAGAGGAAAATGTATTAATTGGTCATTTAGATTTTCATAAATATTTTGGAGATCATACTTTTGAAATTGGATGGGTCTTTAACCCAAAATACTATAATAAAGGTTATGCAACAGAGGCTGCTTATGCAACATTAAAACATGGATTTGAAACTATGAACCTACATCGAATTATTGCAACTTGCCAGCCAGAGAATCCACCTTCTTACCGAATTATGGAGAAAATTGGTATGAGGAGAGAGGGTTTCTTCAAAAAGTGCATTCCACACGGTGATAGTTGGTGGGATGAATATTATTACGCAATACTTAAAGAGGAATGGAATATTCAACAATAGTGATTTGATCAATTTTTCAGTTATTAATATGTTTACCAAAATTATTACAGAATAATCAATTCATTTCAGGTAAAATATTCTTATCCTTTTCAATCATAACATTTAGACCGACTAAGGAAGGGTGAGAAATATGATTGGTACAATTATTAATACAATAGCTATTATAGTAGGAAGCGCTTTAGGAAGTATATTAAAAAAGGGAATAAAAGAAGAATATCAAACCGCTTTATTTACAGCAATGGGTTTTGCTGCTGTGGCATTAGGTGCAAACGCAGTCGTACAAAATATGCCAAATAGTAGTTACCCTGTGTTATTTATCGCAAGTCTTGCAATTGGTGGGTTAGTAGGAACGATCATTAATCTTGATGCGAAGTTTAATAACTTAGTTAATCGGTATTCAAAATCGGATTTAGGTAAAGGTTTATCTACAGCAATTTTATTATTTTGTATTGGTACATTATCGATTTTAGGGCCAGTTGAAAGTGCATTGTATGATAACCATACCTATTTATTCACAAATGCAACTTTAGATTTGGTAACATCTATGGCATTAGCAGCAACATATGGTTTTGGCATCGCAATTGCTGCACTTGTATTATTGATATGGCAATCCTCCATTTATCTCAGTGCGCAATACATAGAACCTTTTTTAACCGGTGCTTTAATGACGGAAGTATCTATTGTGGGTGGGATATTGATTTTAAGTTCGGGCTTGTCTATTTTGGGGGTTAAGGATAGTAAAACGTTGAATATGTTACCTTCATTATTCATTCCAGTTATTTGGTTTATTATATTAGCTTTGTTTTAAATAGGGTTTTTACAGTATTTCTTATAACTGTGTTTAAAAATTAATGAAAACATAAATCTATTAATAAACTAAATTATTTAATAAAAAGTGTCATATTTATCTATTAAACCTCTAGCATATGCAGTTATAGACAAGCATATATACCTAATAGATGTAATTATGTAGTTTTATAGTTATGTTCAAATTCGTTTATTAGGAAGGGGATATAAATAATGGTAATTCGACGTGTTAATCCTGAATTAGTCGAGACATTGAATGCTTTTCCAGGTCTTGTTTTAGATGCAGAGGTACTACCGCAAGTTCGTGAAGCGATGGCTGCTGGTAATGTACCATTGGAACAATCGGATGTTTCAATTGAAGTTTTAGCTATTCAAGGCTATGACGGTGAAGATATTAAAATTAGAGTGTACAAGCCAACAAAAGAAATTGAAGGTAAATTACCAGGTTTCTTATGGATTCATGGTGGTGGGTATGTTCTTGGTACAGCAGAAGCAGATGATGCACTTTGTGTAAACATCGTAAATACAGCGGATTGTGTTGTTGTTTCTGTAGACTATCGTTTAGCACCTGAACATCCTTACCCAACTCCAATAGAAGATTGTTATAGTGCATTATGTTGGCTAGTAAATAATGCAGATGATATAGATGTTGATACTGATAAAATCGGTGTCGGTGGTTTAAGTGCAGGTGGAGGGCTAACTGCTGCGTTAACATTATTAGCTCGTGACCGTCAATTCCCAAAAGTACACATTCAATTCCCATTATATCCAATGATTGATGATAGTAATAATACACCTTCTGCGAACGAAATTGCTGATGGCATGATTTGGAACCAAAAATTAAATGATGCAGGATGGAAAATGTACCTTGGTGACTTACATGGTGCAGAGGATATTCCTGTATATGCTGCTCCTGCTAGAGCAACAGATTTGTCAAATCTACCATCTACGTATACATTCATCGGACAATTAGATCCATTCAGATCTGAGACACTTACGTATGTATCGAAGCTAGCTGAAGCTGGAATTGACGTAGAGTTCCACTTATACCCAGGTGGTTACCACTCATTTGAAATCTTAAATCCAACATCAAAAATTGGACAAAAAGTATCAAATGAATTCTTAAATGCGATAAAAGATGGCTTTGAGCGCTTAGCTAAAGTGGAAGAAAATACTGCTATATAATTGACAAATGGTTATAGAGGCAGAATCCAAATCTAAATTTTGATTGGATTGTGCCTCTTTTTAGTGGAATATACTTACAATATAAATAATTCCAGTGTATAATAGTTATTGTACTTATATAATGGAGGGTTATTAAAAAATGACACACGCAATGAAATTACGTTTTATTACTTTGAACTAATAACTGAATATGTTCAAAGACTCTGCATATGTATGCAGGGTAAACGGGATTTGTATGTCCTTTTTTAAAAATCTCACTTCAAATAATGAAGTAGTGAAACATAAGAATTGTGTTTTGCATTCTTTTTTTTACAATTGAAAATGTTCAAATCCCTTTACTCTATATCACAGGCAGATTGTCTGTGTTTTTTTATTGCCGAAATTATTGTTTGGAGGGTTAAATATGTATTCACTATTATTCTTCTGATACGAGCTTTTCACTTAAAGCTCGTATCGATCCTAGCTATCGATACGAAATAGTAAATTTCGGAGGTAGCGAACATGGAACAAATTTGTTATGGATTGAAAAATATAGAAGTCACTTATTTAGATAAAGAAATTTTAACGATTGAACGATTAGCTGTTCATCAATTTGATCGTATTGGGATTGTTGGGAAAAATGGAGCTGGTAAAAGTACGTTATTAAAACTTTTGGCTGGTGTTTTGAGTCCAACAAAAGGATTTGTAGAACGATATGTTGAATGTGGGTATTTTGAACAAGTTGAAGGGCCAAGGTCATATGAGGCAGAGCCATCAATACTAGGTAAATTAAATGTCCCGAAAGTTTCTCTTGGTTTAAGTGGAGGGGAACAAACAAAGCTTAAATTAGCTCAATTATTTTCATATTATTACGAAGCCTTACTAATCGATGAGCCAACTACACACCTTGATAAAGTAGGAATATCATTTTTGCATGATGAACTAAAATATTACTACGGGGCACTCGTGTTAATTAGTCATGATCGAGCCTTACTAGATGAACTCGTATCAATCATTTGGGAAGTTGAAGACGGAAAGGTAAAAGTATATTCGGGGAATTATAGTAATTACTTAGAACAAAAAAACTTAGAGCGGGAACAACAAATTCTAGCTCGAGAACAGTTTTTAAAAGAAAAAAGTAGACTTGAAAAATCAGCACAGGAAAAAATGAAGATGGCAGACAAAATTGCCAAAACTACCCATATGAATAAAGAACATAAAGCAAAAGCGAATCGAATGTTCGAAACGAAATCCAAGGCTACTGCACAAAAAGCTATTCAACGTACTGCAAAAGCTATCGAATCTAGAATCGAAAAGCTAGAGGTGATAAATGCCGTTAAGCAAGACCGGCCGATTATCTTCCGTCAATCAAAACAAATTGAGTTACACAACAAATATCCTATAATGGCTAATGGTCTTACGGTAAAAGTAGGGGATCGAGTTCTTTTGGACAAGGTAAGTTTTCAACTACCACTTGGGTATAAAATAGCTATAACTGGTCCAAATGGATGTGGTAAAAGTACGTTACTTCACTATATTGCCAATCAAAAGTCAGATTTGATCATATCACCGAAGACAAGGATTGGATTTTTCCGTCGAATGAGTTATCAATTTACGAAAGATGAGACAGTTTTTCAGTTTATAAAAAATCGTTCTGAATACGATGAAGGGTTTTTACGAACAGTATTACATTCGATGCAATTTGTTGGAACAGACTTGCAAAAAAGTGTTTTAGATTTGAGTGGAGGAGAGGCAATACGTCTTCAACTTTGTGAATTGTTTTTAGGAGAATATAATATTCTACTATTAGATGAGCCTACAAATTTCTTAGATATTCATACTATTGAAGCTTTAGAACTTTTCATTCGAGGATATAAAGGTACTATTGTATTTGTTACCCACGATCGGGATTTTATTAAAAACGTTGCGGATAGAGAATATAAAATCGAAAGTAATAAAATAGTACTATGATAAATATCCTTCGATCGTATTCAAAAGGCTCGCCTTTTAAAAAAATGCTCTTTCAATATTAAAAAATTAAACCATAGATTCTATTAATAAATAGTAGCTATGGTTTTCCTTTTAAATAGTGAGATCGTAAGTAAAGGAGGATGAACTATATGTGTACACTATATAGTCTTTTTAAAGTCCTTGGTTTTGCACTAATATAATAGATTTGATATTTATATTAGAATTTTGATTGACTTTATGATCTTATGTTGATATTATATAAAAGCAGTCGTTAATGACTAATATTTAACGACTTATTGTATGTGATTAAGATAATGAATGTAAGAAAGTTATTGACTTGAAGTTATTATCTTGATATAATAAGAATCCAGTCGTTTAAAGAACTAAAAACAGACATTATGACTGAAACGTTGATATAACTTTTGAAAAAAGTTATTGACACCATGATAACGATTTGATATAATTAAATC
>NZ_JPVN01000052.1 GCF_000772945.1 Ureibacillus manganicus DSM 26584 | reverse complement strand
GTGTGAGAGGTCGACTAGCCAAATAATGGCTAGTCTCCTACTCGATTTATGAAATCGTAGAAACATCTCCGATTTTAGATGCGTTATCTTCTTTTTGTTGTTTCTTCATTTTTTTCACATCAAAGCGAATCCACAGTGAAATACATAATGATATTCCAATTAATAATGAGAATAAATAGAACACTGGTACGTAACTATTTGTTGCGTTACGAATAGCTGTAACAATAATTGGACCAAAAATTCCACCTAAAGACCAAGTAGTTAATAGGTATCCATGGATAACCCCGAGTTGTTTTGTTCCAAATAGGTCACTTGCGAATGCAGGAAGATTTGAGAATCCTCCGCCATAGCAGCTAACTACAAGGAAGATAAATAATTGGAAAAGAATAACGTTCGTTGTAAATGGTAGCGTAACGAAAGTAATTAATTGTATAACAAAGAATATTACAAATACATTATGTCTACCGATATAATCTGAAGCTGCAGCCCAAAGTAAGCGACCACCACCATTAAATAATCCCATTAAACCAACCATCGCAGCAGCTCCAGCTACTGAAAGTCCTACGATTTCTTGAGCCATTGGAGATGCTACAGAAATCATCATGATACCTGCTGTTACGTTTACTAAATGCATTGCCCAAAGCATCCAGAAATGTTTTGTTTTAACTGCCTCTCTTGCAGAAAGTTGTGCAAGTGGTTGAATTCCTTTAGATGCACTTGCGTACTTATCTACTGACGTGTTAACTGCTGGTGGTGCAATATAAAGGGCACCAATAATCATTAAAACAAAATAACTAATACCTAAAATAAAATAAGTATTTGAAATTCCAACTGCTTCCATTAAATATGTAGCAACAGGTGCTGTAAGCAATGCACCTGATCCAAAGCCAAGTACTGCCATCCCAGTTGCTAAACCTCTGCGGTCTGGGAACCATTTTACTAACGTTGATACTGGTGCAATGTAACCAATACCCATACCTAAACCACTTAACACCCCATATGTTAACCAATAAAGGACTACAGAATCTGTTGCGATTGCAACCCCTGCTCCAGCTTGTCCAGCTCCAAAAAGTACGGCTGCAACAATTGCAGATTTACGTGGACCTAATTTCTCTACCAAACTACCAAATAATGCAGCTGCAAATCCAGCAAGACCCATCATTATTGTGAATGCGATTGTTACTTCTGTAGTGCCCCAACCCATTTGTTCAGTAATTGGATTTTTATAAACGCTATATGCGTATGCACCACCAATGGATAGATGTATAGCAATAGCTGAAAGTGCAATTAACCATCTATTTTTATTCATAATTTCTCTTTCAACCCTTCTTTTTCTATCGTTGGAATTTTTCGCGAATAATTCTTGTATTAAGAACATAACATTTTTTAAAATAATATTGCAAGACTATTTTTCTAAAAAATACTTTCTTCAAATAGAATTTTATAGTTCGAAAGAGAAAAAAATGTGCTTTTCTGTTTTATAACAGTTGTTGGGAATAACGTTGAAAGTCTTATGAATATTGATTTTCTATACACTAACACTGATTGATACAGTTTGTAAGGGGCTAAAACAGAAAAAATAAGTATTAAATAAAAAATAATGATTTTTTCTAGAATATTTATTTTGATAGATAGTTTTGGAAGTGGGAATTATTGTAGAATGGTATTTCATTATCGAATTCACATATGTATAAATATACAAAAAGTGGAGATAAAATATCTTTTTATCTCCACCACCAATATATTTTATTTATTTTCTTTTTAATTCCATTTTAGCGACAATCTCAACTCTCGCAGTTTGAGGGAACATATCTACTGGTTGAATATATTCAACTGTATATAGTTTTGTTAATTCAGCCAAATCCTTTGCAAATGTGGAAGGATTACATGACGTATAAACGAAGCGTTTCGGCTTAATTTTTAGCACAGTTTTGATAAAGCTAGGAGCTAGACCTGTGCGCGGTGGGTCAACAGTGATCACATCTGGAACGAACCCTTCACGACGCCACTTTTCAAGCCATTCTTCTGCAGTACCTGTATAGTATTTGGCATGTTTAAACCCATGATTACGAGCATTTTTTTTCGCATCAACAATACTCTCAGGAACAACGTCCATTCCTCGAACTTCTTTCGCATCTTTTGCTAGCCATAATCCTATTGTTCCTACACCACAATATGCATCCACAACTGTTTCTTTTCCCGTAAGTTCTGCTGCTTTTTTGATTTCATCATATAAATGGACTGTTTGTTCTGGATTCAATTGGAAGAACGCTCTAGAAGATAAATCAAATGCAAGCTCTCCTAGTTTTTCATGAATTGTTTCTTTTCCATATAAAGTAATCGTTTCATCACCAAAAATGAGCGATGTTTTTTCTTTATTCACATTTTGTGTAATTGACACAATACTAGGGTCAATTTTTAACATTCTTTCAATAAGTTCTTCTTTATGAGGTAGTTCTTTTCTAGTTGTCACAATACAAACTTGAGTTTCGCCTGTTGATACACCTGTGCGTACCACTATTGTACGAATTAAACCATTTAAAGATTTCCCATCATAAATAGAAATGTTTAATTTTTGCAAGATTTTACGTGTTCCAACTGTAATTTTTGATGTAAGTGGGTGTTGAACAGCGCAATCATTAATATTTAATAGTTTATTGGTTCCTTCTGCGTAGAGACCTGCATAAACACGTTTTCCATCTTTACGTACCTGGAAGGAACTTTTATTTCGATAATGCCAAGGGTCGTCCATACCAATTGTAGGACGAACATCCAGGGAATCTGCTATCGGCTTTAAATATTTTTCGAGTGATTGAACGACCATATCACGTTTTTCTTTTAATTGGCCCTCATACGTCAAATGCTGAAGCTGACAACCACCACATTCTGCATATACCGGGCAACTTGGTTCTTGGCGATACGGTGAATCAGTTCGTATGTTTAATACTTCGGCTTCTGCAAAGCTTCGTTGTACGTTCGTAACTTTTACAGTTACAACTTCGCCTGGTAGAGCCCCTTTTACAAAAACGACATTCCGTTTGAAAAAGCCTACTCCTTCACCGTTAATTCCTAAGCGTTTTATCGTTAAAGGAAACTTTTGTCCAATTTCCATTACTACTTTGTCACTCAAAGTTTTCACGTCCTTCAATTTAGCTTATTCTACTTTATATCGGATATATAGGGTAAAGCAAGTGAAGAAAATTCTTCGAAATATTATTAAAAGTATAATGTTAATAAAGTATATTACTCGCATTTATTTTGAAATCGTGATATTGTATTAGGCAATCGAATATTATTGTCCTTCGGGGTCGGGTGAAATTCCCAATCGACGGTGATGAAGAAATTCTAAGCCCGTGAGCTCATTACGAGCAGGATTTGGTGCGAATCCAAAGCCGACAGTTATAGTCTGGATGGGAGAAGGATGTAAATGTAAAAAGCTATTAATCATTTATTAATGGTCTAATTTCTTATTGCATTTTTGCATGTAACGGACACTCCCACTTATTATGTAAGTGGGTTTTTGTTTGTATAACAATTCTTTTTGAATATATTTCAAAAGGGCTTTTTAGTCATGCATGTAAATAACAATCTCCCAAAACCTCTTAGGCAAATATTGCTAAAGTGGTTTTTTATTTTGGCTTTTGTTTGCTAAATGGCAATGAAGTAAGTACTGGGAGACTAAGAGAATATGATCAAATTGTTAGAACACCTAATTTAAAAATTTAAGGAGAGGTGATGTTATGTTTACGGGAATTATCGAAGAAATAGGAAAAGTAACTGCAATAAAAAAAGATTCAACAAGCATGGAACTTACACTACATTGTCCCAAAATATTAACAGATGCCCGCCTAGGAGATAGTATTTCGGTTAATGGTGTTTGTCTTACAATTACTAATTTACAAAATGAGCAAATGGCTGTGGATGTTATGCCAGAGACAGTAAAAGCGACGAATATTCATCAACTTAAAATTGGTGATCCAGTAAATTTAGAACGAGCGATGTCGGCGAATGGAAGATTTGGTGGTCATTTTGTTTCTGGACATGTTGACGGATCAGGAGTAATCCGAAGTATTAGACCAGTTTCTAATGCAGTATATATTGAAATTGGCATTTCAAGGGAACTTGTTGAAAATTGCATCCCTAGAGGGTCAATTACAATCGACGGTACAAGTTTGACTATTTTTAATGTATCGGATCAAAGTGTAACAATCTCACTGATTCCACATACTTTCACTGAAACAATTTTAGGAATGAAAAAAGTTGGTGATCAAGTAAATATTGAAACAGATTTGCTTGGTAAATATATTCAACATCATATAAAAAATAAAGAAAATCAATCCAATATTACACTCGATTTTTTAAAACAACATGGATTCTAAAGGGTGGTGGCACGTGTGCTAAATAAAATTGAAGATGCATTAGAAGATTTGAAACAAGGAAAGTTGATTATTGTAGTCGATGATGAAAATCGTGAGAATGAAGGCGATTTAGTCGCTCTAGCAGAATTTGCAACACCAGAAAATATTAATTTCATGGCAACTTATGGACGAGGATTAATTTGTACTCCAATTTCTAAAGAATTAGCCAACGATCTTAGATTTTTTCCAATGGTAGAAAATAATACAGATAATCACCAAACAGCATTTACTGTGAGTATTGATCATATTGAAACCACAACGGGAATTAGTGCATATGAGCGTTCATTTACAATTCAACAATTAATGAATCCAAATGCGAAACCTGAACACTTCCGTAGACCAGGTCATGTATTTCCACTTGTGGCAAAAACGAATGGGGTTATCGAAAGACCGGGGCATACAGAAGCAGCTGTTGATTTAGCGGTAGCATGTGATAGTTTCCCGGCTGGTGTTATTTGTGAAATTATGGCGGATGATGGCACCATGTTACGACTAGATGGATTAATGAATTATGCTAAAAAACACAATTTAAAAATAGTATCCATCGCAGATTTAATTAAGTATCGTTTGGGAAATGAAAAATTAGTATAGATAACTTTTAATGAAGAGGAGACTTGAAAAAATGGGTAAAGTATTTGAAGCACAGTTAATAGGTACAGATTTAAAGATAGGAATTGTCGTTGGACGATTCAATGAATTTATCACATCAAAATTGGTATCAGGTGCGTTAGATGGTTTAAGAAGACATGGAGTAGATGAAGAAAATATAGATGTTGCATGGGTTCCAGGGGCATTTGAGCTACCATTTATCGCAAAACAAATGGTGGAAACAGGGAATTACGATGCAGTAATTGCCTTAGGAACTGTTATTCGTGGAGCTACAAGCCATTACGATTATGTGAATAATGAAGCTGCTAAAGGCGTTGCAAAAGTATCATTAGATGCCAATGTCCCAGTTATTTTTGGTCTTGTTACAACTGAGAACATTGAGCAAGCTATTGAACGCGCAGGAACAAAAGCAGGGAATAAAGGATATGACTCAGCGGTATCTGCAATTGAAATGGCAAATTTAAAGAAAATGTTTAAGTAAGCTAAAAGGGACCTTTCGTAGGTCCCTTTTCTATACGTGCGACGGGCAGTTGCACCATGTGCAATAACAGCACAGGATAAAC
>NZ_JPVN01000004.1 GCF_000772945.1 Ureibacillus manganicus DSM 26584 | reverse complement strand
CAGGATCAAACTCTCCATAAAAGAAAATTTGATAAAGCTCAAATTTTTGCTGGCATCAATTTTGATGTCCAAAATTTTGTTTCTATATTAGAAACGTTTAATTCATTAACGTTTTGTTGTTCAGTTTTCAAGGTTCACTTTTCGTTATCACCTCTTGGCGACTTAACTATCATATCAACTTCTAATATATAAGTCAACACTTTTTTAATTAAAAGTTATTTTTTTATTTTTCTAATATATAGATGTAATACTAGAACTAAATTAATTTGCCCAACAAAATCTGTTGGGCTTTAAATAATAAAATACTCTCTTATAAATGTCAATAGAAATATATTAATTTGTGATGATTCGAACAATATATATACTACGATTATTTGAAAGATCTATAATTTCCCCAGTTTTAAGTAGTCGAATTAGTGGTCGTGTTGGTGAAAATTTATTAATAAACATCACTTCTCCACGTTCTAAATTAGATAACTCTACCCTCATACCTATTGGTAGGTCTACAATAATATCCATTAATGCTTGAACTACTCTTATATCAAACTTACCAAATTCATTTTCTTTTATCATTTCAACGACTTTAAATGGTGACTCTTTCGATCTATAAACTCGTTCACTTGTCATAGCATGGAAGGTATCAGCAACAGCAATGATTTGCGAAAATGGTGAAATGTCTTCAGTTTTTAATCCTCTTGGATATCCACTTCCATCTAATCTTTCATGGTGTTCAATAATCGCTTTTTTCATGTTGTCTTTCAATGCAGGTAAATCTTTTACCATTTGATAACTATAAACAGTGTGTTTCCAAATCTCAGTATATTCCTTTTGGTTTAAAGCGCCTCTTTTTTCGAGAATATGAGATGGAACTTTGGACATACCGCAGTCTGCTAATGTCCCTGCAATGGCCACTTGTAATATAATACCCTTTTCATAACCAAGTTTTTGAGCAATTACTGCACATATTAAACCCGTTGCAATACTATGATGGTGAATATAGTCTTTTGGATTTGAATACTGATTCAAGTCAAAAAGTACTGTACGGTCATTCAAGATTTCCTCTACTAAAGGCAATATAATTCCACGAACTTTTACAATGTCTACTCTAGCTAGTGATTGCCACTTCGAAAATTCCCTTTTAAACTGAACTATTGCTTCCTGATAACTCTTTTTAAACGGATTTTCAATGATTTCAATTGTTTTCGAGGCATTATTATTTTCCACATTTTTTTTCTCTTTTTCAGAAATGTCATCCTTAAAAATAAGTACCTTCGAAATATTAAATACTTTAAAAACATGTAACAATTCAGAAGTGATTATTGAATTTCTAGTAACAATGGGATTATGGGTATTAGCAAATATATCCTGCGCTACTATTTTACCTAAATAACTTTCGTCGACATTAACATAAGTAGCCTCCAACAAATACTCCCCCCGTTCACTATGTATTTTTCATAAAATTATAAGATTAAAGAATAATTCATTTAATATATAAAAATTATACTATATTTTAATTTTCATAAAAGTATTTCTTAACTTCACAGTTATATAAAAAAAAGACTATAGACATTGAACTTTGATTTCAATGATCTATAGTCTCTTTACAATACTATTCTTCGTCTATATTAGAATCATTTGGGATTTGTTCATTCTCCTCAGATTCTACTGTTTCATTTTCTTCGTTAACCTCAGATTCACTATCTAAGTCTTCTTCTAATTCTTCATCGTTTTCGTCTTTCTTCACTCTAGCAACTGTTGCAACGAGCTCGTCTTCACCTAAACGAATAAGTCGAACACCTTGTGTAGAGCGCCCAATAACAGAGATATCGTTTACGTCCATGCGGATGATAATACCGTTAATCGTTATTATCATAATATCTTCTGTACCATCAACTGTTTTTACAGCACACATTGGTCCATTTTTTTCTGTTATTTGAATAGTTTTTATTCCGACACCACCACGGTTTTGTAGGCGGTATTCCGATTCTGGTGTACGTTTACCATACCCTTTTTCAGTTACAACTAAGATTTCTTGTCCTGGTTCTATTATTTCCATACCAACTACGAAGTCATCTTTACGTAATTTAATACCGCGCACCCCAGCAGCAGTACGTCCCATAGAACGAATGTCTTCTTCCTTGAAGCGAATAAGCATTCCATCATTTGTTCCGATAATGATGTCCTTAGTTCCATCAGTTAAACGAACAGATATTAACTCATCCTCATCATGTAAACCTACTGCAATTAAACCATTTTTACGGATGTTCGCAAATTGCGAAAGAGGTGTACGTTTTGTAATCCCCATTTTCGTAGTAAAGATAAAGTAAGCATCTTCTTGATACGATTCTGAACGAATCATTGCAGTCACTTTTTCTTCTTTATCTAAATTTAATAAGTTTACAATAGGTAAACCTTTAGCAGTACGGCTATACTCAGGAATTTCATATCCTTTTGTTAGATATACTTTTCCTTTTGATGTAAAGAATAATATGGCATCGTGAGTTGAAGTAAAGAGTAAATGTTCAACAAAGTCATCTTCGTTTGTACCCATTCCTTGTACTCCACGGCCACCACGTTTTTGGCTTCTATAAGTATTCGAAGCGAGTCTCTTTATGTAGCCATTATGGGTTAATGTAATTACAGAATCTTCCCTTGGGATTAAGTCCTCATCTTCAAGCATTTCGAAACCACCTGCAGTGATTTGTGAACGGCGAGTGTCATTATACTTTTCTTTTATTTCAGTTATTTCATCACGAATAATTTGAACTAATTTTCCTTCATCTGCTAAAACTTCTTTTAAATCGCGAATTAATACTTGAAGTTCATTGTATTCATTTTCAATTTTCTCTCGTTCTAAACCACTTAAACGCACAAGTCGCATATCTAGAATCGCTTGTGCTTGTCGTTCAGTTAAATTGAAGCGCTCCATTAACAATGGTTTCGCTTCTTCACCGCTTCTTGAAGAACGGATGATATTAATGATTTCGTCGATATGGTCAAGAGCAATACGTAAGCCTTCTAAAATATGTGCTCGATCTTCGGCTTTTCTTAAATCGAATTTTGTACGACGAGTGATAACATCTTTTTGATGTTCTAAGTAATGATATAAAACTTCTTTTAAGCTTAATACCTTTGGTTGACCATCCACTAACGCAAGCATATTCACACCGAAGTTAGATTGCATAGCCGTATGTTTATATAAATTGTTTAAAATAACATTTGCATTCGCATCTTTACGTACTTCGATAACGATACGCATACCACGTCGGTCAGATTCATCTCTTAATGCTGTAATTCCATCGATTCGTTTATCTCGAACTAATTCAGCAATTTTTTCGATTAACCTTGCTTTATTCACCTGGTATGGGAGCTCATTTACAATAATTGTTTCTTTCCCATTGGATTGTACTTCAATCTCTACTTTGGCACGAACGGTAATCGAACCACGGCCAGTTTCATAGGCACGGCGAATACCGCTTCGTCCCATAATTACTCCACCAGTTGGGAAGTCAGGTCCGGGAATAATTTCCATTAATTCCTCAGTTGTAATATCCGGGTTTTGGGACAATGCTATGACTGCATCGATTGTTTCACCCAATTGATGTGGAGGAATATTAGTTGCCATCCCAACAGCAATACCAGATGCTCCGTTTAATAATAAATTCGGAATTCGAGCAGGTAATACAAGAGGTTCCTTCTCATTACCATCATAGTTTGGTCCATAATCAATCGTGTCTTTATTGATGTCTCGTAGCATTTCCATCGTAATTTTTGACATACGAGATTCGGTATAACGCATCGCCGCTGCACCATCACCATCAACAGAACCAAAGTTCCCATGACCATCAACTAACATATAACGATAGCTAAACGGTTGGGCCATACGTACCATAGCATCGTAAATTGACGAGTCACCGTGTGGGTGATATTTCCCCATTACGTCTCCTACAATACGTGCACTCTTTTTATATGGTTTATCTGAATAGTTTCCAAGTTCATGCATTCCGTATAAAATACGGCGGTGTACCGGTTTTAAACCATCCCTAACATCTGGTAATG
The DNA here is from genome assembly GCF_000772945.1 of Ureibacillus manganicus DSM 26584. Taxonomy (GTDB): domain Bacteria; phylum Bacillota; class Bacilli; order Bacillales_A; family Planococcaceae; genus Ureibacillus; species Ureibacillus manganicus. The sequence goes on along the minus strand of NZ_JPVN01000004.1, from coordinate 221,658 downwards.
CACGAGATACGATTACACTCATTGCATAACTTAAAAACGACTTTTCTACTTCTTCACTAATTTTAATTCCTTTTACTCCGGAATGTTGATTTTCTTCAGCCATTACATGTACCTCCCTTCAAAAGAAGCCTAAATATCTAGATCTTGAACATAAACTGCGTTTTCCTCAATGAAATTACGGCGAGGTTCAACCTCATCTCCCATTAATTCTTGGAAAATCTTATCAGCTTTTATAGCATCGTCTAACTCTATTTGAAGAAGTGTACGATGTTCTGGATCCATAGTTGTATCCCATAATTGTTCTGCATTCATTTCTCCTAAACCTTTGTATCGTTGAACAACAGGTTTTGGATTTTGTGGTAATCGGTCTAATATTTCTTGTAGTTCTTCGTTTGAGTAACAGTATTCCACATGTTTACCTTGTTTCACTTGATATAAAGGTGGTTGAGCTGCATATACATATCCAGCCTCGATTAGTGGACGCATAAAACGGAAGAAGAACGTTAGTAATAAAATTCGAATATGCGCACCATCAACATCGGCATCTGTCATAATTATGATTTTATGGTAACGTGCTTTTTCTAAGTCAAATTCCTCACCAATACCAGTACCAAATGCAGTAATCATCGCACGAATTTCAGCATTCGATAAAATACGGTTTAAATTTGCCTTTTCTACGTTTAGTATTTTTCCGCGCAAAGGTAAAATTGCTTGGAACCAACGGTCACGACCAGACTTAGCAGAACCACCCGCAGAGTCACCTTCTACGATATAAATTTCAGATTCTTCAGGATTCGTTGAAGTACAGTCAGCCAATTTACCAGGTAAACTTGATACTTCTAATGCGGATTTTTTTCGTGTAAATTCACGTGCTTTTTTCGCTGCTAAACGAGCACGTGAAGCCATCATCCCTTTCTCTACAATTTTACGAGCAATTGCGGGATTTTCTAATAAGAAACGCTCAAAACCATCAGAGAATAGTGAATTTGTAATTTGACTCACTTCAGAGTTCCCTAATTTTGTTTTTGTTTGTCCTTCGAACTGAGGATCTGGATGCTTAATCGAAACAATGGCTGTTAACCCTTCGCGGACATCTTCCCCTGTTAAGTTTGTTTCATTTTCCTTTAACAAACCATTCTTACGCCCGTAATCGTTAATTACACGAGTTAGAGCTGTTTTAAAACCTGATTCGTGCGTTCCACCTTCATACGTATTGATATTGTTAGCAAAAGAATAAATGTTTGAAGCGTAACCTTCGTTATATTGCATAGCAATTTCTACAGTTATGCCATCTTTTTCGCCCATAATATCAATAGGATCATGAGTAGGTTCTTTTCCCTCATTCAGATGTTCAACATATTCTCTAATTCCACCCTCAAAGTGAAAAGTTTCAGAATGAATTTCATCTTCACGCTCATCTTTAATCGTAATACGAATACCACGATTTAAATACGCTAATTCACGAACACGAGTTGCTAAAATATCATATTCATATACTGTTGTTTCTTTAAATATTTCAGGGTCTGCTTTGAAACGTGTTGTTGTTCCTGTTTCATCAGCTTCTCCAATTACCTTTAATGGTTGAATTGTTTTCCCACGTTCGAAGATTATAGAGTGGATTTGGCCGTCACGTTTTACATAAACTTCTGTTGTTTCTGATAATGCGTTTACGACTGATGCACCAACACCATGTAGTCCGCCGGATACTTTGTATCCTCCACCGCCAAATTTTCCTCCTGCGTGTAATACAGTCATAATTACTTCTACAGCAGGCATTCCCATTTTTTCTTGAATACTAACTGGAATACCACGTCCATTATCTTCTACACGAATCCAGTTATCTTTTTCAATAGCAATAATTATTTCAGAACAAAAGCCCGCTAGAGCTTCATCAATACTATTATCAACGATTTCCCAAACTAAATGGTGTAATCCTTTAGAACTTGTTGATCCAATATACATCCCTGGACGCTTACGAACTGCTTCTAAGCCTTCTAAAACTTGTATCTGTTCAGCATCATAAGCATGTTGAACTTTTTCTTCTCCTAAAGCCACCATATTCACCTACTCTTTCAAACTTAGTATGTGTCAAATTTACAAAGCTTTTTCAATATAACTAAAACTTTCTAATTGTTAAGCACAAAAATTATTCAACAGTTCCTTGTTTCACATGAAACATTTTTGCATGTTGAATAGTTTCGTGATGAATCCCGTCAACACTTGTTGTTGTAACAAATGTTTGTACTTCACCTTGAATTGTATTTAATAAATGCGATTGTCTGTAATCGTCCAATTCAGATAAAACATCATCCAATAGTAAAATTGGCGTTTCTCTTGTTTCTTGTTTTATTAGCTCAATTTCAGCGAGCTTTAAAGAAAGTGCTGTTGTCCGTTGTTGTCCTTGAGATCCATATGTTTGAACATCATAGTCATTTACAAAAAATTGTAAATCATCTCGGTGTGGTCCTACTAACGTTACGCCTCTTTCTAACTCTCTTTGCTTTACTTCAGATAGTTTCTTTTTTAAGTATGTAGCCATTTCATCTGGACTCCAATTAGAATCCATGCCCGTCACTGGACGGTATTTTATCGTTAAGTTTTCAAGACCACGTGAGATTCCTGAGTGTATTTTCTCAGCCCATTCTTGCAAAAGTTCCACAAACTCAAATCTTTTACGAATAATTTGGACAGCTGAGTGAATATATTGCTCAGTATAGATCTCAAAAAGCATCTCATTAATCGTTGCTTTTCCCTGATTAACCTTCAACAAATGATTTCTTTGTTTTAGCAATTTTTGGAAGGTTAAAAGATCATGTAAATAGACTGGCGAGATTTGGCCAATCTCCATGTCTATAAATCGTCTTCTAACTTGAGGGCTCCCTTTAACAACATTCAAGTCTTCAGGAGCAAACATGACAACATTCATTTGACCAATATAGTTACTTAATTTAGGTTGTTCTAGGTGGTTAACCCTACCTTTTTTTCCCTTTTTCGAAACAGACAATTCCATTGGAAAACTACCGTAACGATTTTTAACGTCACCTTCTATTTTACCATAGTCTGTTTCCCAGCGTATCAATTCTTTATCATTACTTGTACGGTGTGACTTTGCCATAGCTAAAACATAAATCGATTCCATCACATTTGTTTTACCTTGGGCATTATCCCCTATAAAAACATTAATTTTGGGAGAGAATTCTAACTTAAGCGATTCATAATTTCGATAGTTCGTTAATTGTAAACGTTCAATAATCATTACTTTTCTCCGTTCTTGTTTACAATCACGTACCTACCAACACCAGGTATATTTACAACATCACCATGAAATAATTTACGACCACGACGTTTATCAATTTCACCATTTACATAGACGTCATTTTCATGTAAAAACCACTTTGCCATACCACCTGAACTAATTGAATCCGTAAGTTTTAAAGCCTGACCAAGCGTGATAAATTCAGTATCAATTACAATTTCATTCAAGGTATTTCATCCTCCGATTTACAATACATCTATCTCTATATGATACCTAATTTTAATGCATTACGCCAAGATTAAGAGAAACTATTCGTAAAGAAAGTTTTGTAAATTAAAAAAAGATAGCCGAAAAAGATCGACTATCAATTATCAAAAAATTAATAAGTTCTTACAGGTAAAATCAATTGTAAGATCGCATCATCATGGACAGAACGTAATATAAATGGTCGCATTGCACCAGTGAATTGAATCACAACATCTTGTCCATCGATTGCTTTTAATGCTTCCATCATGTATTTGGCACTAAATGATATTTTTAAACTTTCACCTTCAAGTGATTGTACTTGAATTTGTTCTTCAACTTTACCAATTTCCGGTGAATTAGAAGAAATTTCAACTACGTTTCCTTCTAAAGTTTCAAATTTTACAACATTATTTCGGTCTTCACGAGCAAGAAGTGATGCACGGTCGATAGCTTGTAGAAGTGATTTCCCGTTAATTGTAATATTTGTTTTGAAATCTTCTGGTATTAAACGAGAAGTGTCTGGATAGTTCCCCTCTAACAATCTAGAGAAGAATAAAACATTCTCATCTTTAAATAACACTTGTTGATTTGTAATAACTATTTGGACAGGCTCTGTAGATTCACCTAATATTTTGTTTAACTCATTTAAGCTTTTTCCTGGTATAACAACTGAACTTACATCACTTGGTAATTGTTCTAGTTTCGTTTTTCTACGTGCCAAACGGTGACTATCTGTAGCAACACAAATAAGTTCTTCTTCATGAATGTTCCAATTCACACCAGTTAAAACTGGACGACTTTCTGAAGTGGCAACAGCAAATACAGTTTCTCGTATAATTGCTTTTAACAAATCAGCAGGAATAGAAAATTGTCGGTCCATTGCGATTTCTGGCAGCAAAGGATATTCAGTTGGATCTAATCCAATTAAGTGAAAATCTGATTTACCAGAGCGAATATGCGTCTGGAAACCATTTGACACTTCTATTTCTACATCATTTGTTGGTAACTTACGAACAATTTCATTGAACATTCTTGCTTGTAAAACAATTGAACCTGGTTCACTAATGTTAATTAGTTGTTCCCCATTTTCTTCAACAGGAATAAAAGTTTGAATGGTAATATCAGCATCACTACCAGTTAATCTCATTCCTTCATCAGTCACGTCTATTTTTATACCCGTTAAAATAGGAATAGTCGTTTTAGAACTAACGGCTTTCATGACATCATTTAATCCATCCAACAAACGGTCTCGCATAATATCAAATTTCATTCATTATACCTCTCTTAATTTAATTATATTATTTAAAAGATTTTAATAGATATAGTAGTAGGCACTGTGGATTTGTGGATAAGTGTATTTTCACTTAAGGAAATCAATCTATCCACATGTTAATAACATGTTCGTAAATCTGGGAGAACTCTATCAGATTATCCACAAGCTTATTTACCTAACACACTACGAATTTGTTTAATATCCTGTTGTAATTGTTGATCGTCTTTTAGTAATTTGGCGATTTTTTCATGAGCGTGAATAACAGTTGTATGATCTCGCCCACCAAACTCCTCCCCAATTTTCGGTAATGAGAAGTCTGTCAATTCTCGTGATAAGTACATAGCGACTTGACGAGGAAATGCAATTTGCTTTGTGCGTCGTTTTGCCGAAAAGTCCTCTAATTTAATGTTATAGTGCTCCCCAACAACTTCTTTAATATCAAGAATTGTAATAATACGCGGCTTAGAATTTGGAATGATATCTTTAAGTGCCTGCTGCGCTAATTCAGCTGAAATATCTTGATTTACTAGGGAAGAAAAAGCAACAACTCTTATTAAAGCGCCTTCTAATTCACGAATGTTCGTATCGATTTGATTGGCAATGTAGTGCATTACTTCGTTAGGTATATCTAGTCCATCAGCTTTTGCTTTTTTACGCAAAATGGCGATCCGCGTTTCTAAATCTGGGGGTGTAATATCAGTTATTAAACCCCATTCAAAACGGGAACGTAGGCGATCTTCTAATGTTGGGATTTCTTTTGGCGGTCTATCACTTGAGATAACAATTTGTTTTGACTCAGTGTGTAATGTGTTAAAAGTATGGAAAAATTCTTCTTGAGTTGATTCTTTTCCAGCAAGGAACTGAATATCATCTATTAACAAGACATCAACATTTCTATATTTATTTCTAAAATCTACTGCCTTGTTATCCCGGATTGAGTTAATAAACTCATTTGTAAATTTCTCAGATGAGAGATATACAACTTTAGCATTAGGATTATGCTCTAATACATAATGTCCGATTGCATGCATTAAATGTGTTTTACCTAAACCAACGCCACCATATATAAAGAAAGGGTTGTAGGCATTAGCAGGTGCCTCAGCAACTGCTAGAGATGCAGCGTGAGCAAACCGGTTACCGGCACCAATTACAAATGTGTCAAACGTATATTTCGGATTGAGCATTCCAGCAGAACTATCGTAATGATCTGTATTTTTTGCTTGGATAATTGGAGCGGGTAATTCAAAGTCGTCATCGCCCTGGTCTTTTTGAACAACAAATTTGATCAACAAGTCTTCACCCGTTAATTCAGCTAATATTCCCGCGATTAAATGTACATAATGATTTTCTAACCAATCGCGAGCAAATGAATTTGGTGCAGCAATAATTACGTTCGTACCTTTATATGAAAGCAATTTTGTTGATTTTAACCATGTTTCAAAGCTTGGTTTTGATATTTTTTGTTCAACTTGAGCCAGGACATTGTTCCATAATTCTTCTAAATGTTCCAAGCTTTCGTCTCCTTTACTTTTATTAAAATCAATGCACTTGGCTTTAAATTGGATAACCTAGCCAATAATGAACTTCATTCAGCTTCAGCCAAGGTTCGATCCAAAATTTTTTTACCAATTGCTGAATAAAAAATTTCAAATTTCCAATGTATATTTTCATTTATTACACAAAATCACATACTGTGGATAACTATTATCCATACCTAGTGTAAAACTTTATCCACAAGTTATTAACAAATGTGGATAATTAAAATGTAAATAAAATACTCCACAAGAGAAAACACAATAATCGTAACAAAAAAGAACAGTCATTTCAATAGTTGAAGAAACTTATCCACACAATGTATATTTATGCACCTTAAAGTTTTCCACAAGGGTGAGTATGTGTAAAAGGTGTTATTAAGTGTTGTGGATATTTTTTTTTGGGTAAACTACTATACACAGAGCTTGTGAATAGATGGCGTACAATATTGTGGATAATTTAAAAAGAATATGTAATCTAATTCAATGATTGACATAGTCGATGAATTTTATATATAATATTTGAGTCTGTATGTTGGAATGAAATTAACTTTCTTTCAGCGTGGTAAGCTCAAGACAACAATGAGCTTCAAATATGGCAAGGTAAATTTGATCTAAAAACTTTCATTTGGAGGTGTATATATATGAAAAGAACGTATCAACCAAAAAAACGTAAACATAGTAAAGTACATGGTTTCCGTGCACGTATGAGTACAAAAAACGGTCGTAAAGTAATTGCTGCTCGTCGTAAAAAAGGAAGAAAAGTATTATCAGCATAAGTCCACTGAGCTTCATCAGTGGTCTTTTTTTCTTTATTGTGCTTTAAATAGTAGAGAATATTAAGTTCCTATTGTACTTTTGAAGCTAGGGATAGGTGAAAGAATGAAAAAAAGACAACGTGTTAAAAAAAATGAGGACTTCCAATTGGTCTTTAAAAAAGGAAAATCCTTTGCAAATCGTCAATTTGTAATTTACTGTTTGCCAAAAGAGGGACAAGCTGAGTTTCGAATTGGTTTATCAGTAGGTAAAAAAATCGGTAAAGCTGTTACACGTGTACAAGTTAAACGATATATTCGACAGGTTTTTTTAGAATTAAAAGATCAACTAAAACATGATATGGACTATGTTATTATCGCCAGAATTCCGGCGGCCACTTTAGATTTTCATGAAACGAAAAAAAGCTTAGAACATGTGTTAAAAATAGCAAAAGTATTAAAAAGATAGTAACTTTTCATTGGTATTGTAGAAACAATAGTAGAAGTGGTTATTCATCACATGGTAAAATAGCTAAAATAAAGAAATATTGACAAATTGAATAGCGCTTTAGGAGGAAGAAGGTTGAAGAAAAATTTTTGGATGATTCTGTTACTAGTATCTGTAGTCTTATTGCTATCAGGTTGTACAGAATTTGATCAGCCAATTTCGGCAGAAAGTAAAGGATTCTGGAATGAATTTATCGTTTGGCCATTAGTTTCATTCATAAAATTCTTTGCAGATTTATTAGGTTCTTATGGTTTAGGAATTATTGCTGTAACAATTATTATTCGTATAGTAGTTCTTCCATTAACAATTAAACAAGTTAAAAGCTCTAAAAAAATGCAAGAGATTCAACCAAAATTGAAGGAATTACAACAGAAATACGCTTCAAAAGATGCCATTACTCAACAAAAGTACCAACAAGAAATGATGGCGTTAATGCAAACTGCTGGTGTAAACCCTCTAGCTGGATGTTTACCAATTTTAATTCAAATGCCAATTTTAATTGGTTTCTATCATGCAATTAGCCGTATGAACGCAACACCAGATTTATTCCCATTAGGAACATTTTTAGTATTCCCACTTGGAGAACCAAGTATTGTACTAGCAATACTAGCAGGTCTAATTCAATATGTTGTATTAATGACTGGACCAGCAATGGACAACCCTCAAATGAAGGTTATGATGTACATCATGCCATTAATGATCGTAGGTTTCGGTATAGTTTTACCAGCCGCATTATCATTATATTGGGTTGTCGGAAATATCGTATCAGTATTACAAAACCTTGCAATTTATAAACCTTGGAATAAAAACAAAGAAGCTGCTACAACGGGAGGAGCGAAAAAGTGAAACAAATTACGCAAATAGGCGCAAACGTAGAGGAAGCGCTTCACTTAGCGTTACAGAAACTTGGGGTAACACGCGATCAAGTAGATGTTGAAGTTTTACAAGAAGGTAAAAAAGGATTTTTAGGTTTTGGTGCAAAACCAGCTGAATTACGAGTTACTGTAAAAGAAGAAGAAAAGATTGAATTATTAGCTGAAGAAGTAGTTCAACCTACAAAAGAAAAGTTAATTGAGATCACAGATTCAAAAGAAAAAGAAGAAGCACCTGCAGTTGAACAAGCTGTTCAAACAAGTGAACTAAGCGAAACCGAAGTAGAAAACAGTGTGGAAAATCAAGAGGATGACCCAGTTGAAAAAGCAAAACAATATATTCTGGATATTGCAAAAGAAATGGACATCCATGATTTAAAAATTCAAACTGAATATGAAGGAAAACGTTTATTATTCAAACTTGAGAGTGAAAAGGCTGCTTTATTAATTGGTAAGCATGGTGCTACTTTAAACGCTTTGCAACAATTAACGCAACTAGTGATAAATAATGTTGCAAAAACATTTATTTCTCTATCAATAGATGTGGAAAATTACCGTGAACGACGCCAATCTACACTAGAAAACTTAGCTGATCGAATGGCCGATAAAGCTGTTCGAACGGGTAGAAAGGTAGCGTTCGAGCCAATGCCATCTTATGAGAGAAAAATCATTCATAATGCATTAGCAAATCGTATTGATATTGAAACCTATTCTGAAGGATCAGAACCAAATCGCTATTTGGTGATAGAACCACTAAAATAATAATGTAAAAGGCAAAACTATTCGTGTAGTTTTGCCTTTTTTAATACCAATAGATGTTGCACCATCCATTAATAAAAACCCTTCATTTTTCCTTCTCACACCAATATAATTCGTAATATAAAAAATAAAGTATAGTAGATTAAGGTTATGCTAAAATAAAGAAAATTAAATTAATAAATAGTAGTATATGAATAGTAAAAATCTACTAAAAAATACAACTCAATGGTGATGATTATATGGATAAGCAAAGGGATTACAAGTATATTGAACAATTCTACCAGAAAGTAAAGAGAGAACCAGAAAGTATCATTGTCGTTAATAGTTTTGGAACGATTCTTTTTCTAAATGATACCGCTAAAAATACGTTTTTTTATACAGATGGTAATTTTGAAGTAAATTCTATTAATATATTGATTCCTAACTACCAAAAACTAAATCACAATGAAACTAAATCACCATACATAGCTATTAAAAAAGATTTTCAATTTTTTGCGGTAGATATTAAATCATACTTTATCACGGTCGACGAAGAAATATATGAGGTGCTTCATCTAAATGAAGTTCATGAAGAAATAGGGATTAATCCACAGTTAAATTTATATAACAAAAAACTAGAGGCCATCATACAATCAAAAGATAATTATAATAACATGGCAGAGAACCTCCAAATCGGTATTTTTAAATTACGCAAAAACGAAGATGGAAATCTATACTATACAATGTCTTTAGGTAAAATGATGGACAAAATTGGCGCAAATTCATCAATTATAGTAAATAAATCTCCTTTTGAAGTCTTCCCAATGGAAATTGCTAAATTAAAAAATGAAAGCTATCAAAAAGCATTTGCAGGAAGTAGAGTCAATTATGAAATTGAGTTAAATGGCAAACTTGTTAATGTCACTGCAAGTCCCATTAAGCAAGGCAATGAAGTTACTGAGATTATTGGTACTGTCGAAGATGTAACTGAGTTAAGAACTGCACAACGGGAATTTAAATTAAATCAAGTCCAATACCAATCATTGATAAATTATAGTAACGAATACATTACGACATTAGACAAAGAAGGCCGAATTATTGCAATGAATCCGAAAACAATGGAGATGTTGGATTTCACAAGTGACAATCTTGGCAAAACTACTGTGATAGAGGCTACGGTTGAAGAAGAAAGAAATGTAATTCAATACTATTTTGATAAGGCTCTAAAAGGTGAGATACAGTTTTTCGAATTTGAAGTGAAAAATAAACCATATGATAAAAGATATTTGAGTGTAACATTACTACCAATCATCATTGATAATCAAATTGAAGGTGTATATTCAATTGGTAAAGATATTACAGAAGAAAAGAAAAAACAAGAAACAAATGCTTATTTAGCACATCACGATGAATTAACAAGGCTGCCAAATAGAAGATGGATGGAACAAAAAATAAAAGAAACACTAATAAATGCACAAACGACCAGTGAACAATTTGCAGTTCTTTTTATAGATTTGGATCGTTTTAAATCGATTAATGATACACTAGGTCATTATATTGGAGACCAACTCTTAAATCGTGTAGCAGCACGTATCGAGAGAAAACTAGAAAAAGGAAAACATTATACGGCTCGTATGGGCGGCGATGAATTTATGGTTCTTTTTACTGAAATTCAGTCAGAAACAGAAGTAATTCACTATGCGCAAAAGTTATTAGATTTTATATCAAAACCATTATTCATCGAAGGGCATGAAATATTTACTACAGCGAGTATTGGGATCAGTATTTATCCATCAGGTGGAAATAATGAAGTAGAATTATTGAAAAAAGCCGATATTGCACTATATAAATCTAAAGAATTAGGACGAAACATGTATCAAATTTATGAAACGTCCATGAATAAACGCCAAGAACAATCCTTCTTTATGGAAAGAGATTTAAGAAAAGCTATCTTAAATGATGAATTTATTGCCTATTTCCAACCACGTGTAGATGCAATTACTGGTAAAACGATAAGTGCAGAAGCATTGATCCGTTGGCAACATCCTGAAATTGGTTTAGTTCCACCAGGGGAATTTATTCCGTTAGCTGAAGAATCAGGTCTAATTATTCCAATTGGAAAGTGGATGAAAAAAAGAGTATGTGAACAATTAGTTGCATGGAGAGAAGCAAATGTACCAATGATCCCAATTAGCGTAAACATTAGTTCACAACGTTTTTTACAACATAACTTTTCAAGTGAAATAAGGGAACTATTAAATGAATATCAATTAGAAGGAAAATGGTTGGAGATTGAGATTACTGAAAACTCGATAATGCGAAACGAAGAAATTGTTCTGCACACTTTAAGCGAATTAAAGGATATGGGTGTCAAAGTTTATATTGATGATTTTGGAACAGGATACTCATCCTTTAATTACTTAAAAACATTTCAATTGGATGGAGTTAAAATTGACCGTTCCTTTATACAAAATATTTCATCTTATTCAGAGAATGCGGGAATCACAACAGCTATGATTAAAGTGGCTCAGCATCTAAAACTTGATGTCATAGCAGAAGGTGTTGAAACTAAAGAAGAATTAGAATATTTAATGGAACAAAATTGTACATATATCCAAGGGTACTTTTTCGGTAAACCATGTCCTATAGTAGAATTTGAAGAAAAATTTTTGCTAAAAATATAATCAAATTAAAAAGAGTTACATAGACACCGACTATGTAGCTCTTTTTATATACTGTGGTATTTAAACTGGAAATCTATCATGTATAAATTAACACTTTAATCGCACATTGTGGATAAAGTTCACGTATTGAAAGTTCATGTAGAGCAGTAAAAAACTCAACAATTTCTACTTCAACGAAAATGACACACGACATAACTGGAATTATGTGAAATTTGCACTTAATTATTAATATGTCGTATATAGATTTCGCCAGCAGAAGAACTTAAAAAGTTAAATGGGGACAACTTTCCAGAAGGGATGGAGTCGTTTATCCACATGTGGAAAATTGCTTTACTTCCGTATTCACCAAAAATATGTTACTCTAAATTGTTAGTAAATCATCTTTGAAAATACTTATCCCCTTGTGGATAAATAACGATAAAAATTTTTAGTTACTATAAATTGTGTATAAGATTTTAAACTGATTATAGGAGGAGAGACTAAATGGATTTTGATACAATTGCTGCGATATCCACGCCAATGGGCGAAGGAGCTATTGCTATCGTTCGGTTAAGTGGAGATGAAGCAGTAAGAATTTCTGATAAAATATATAAGTCACCAAATGGTAAAAAGCTAGCTGATGAAAAATCACATACAATCCATTATGGGCATTTAATAGATCCTACAACCAATGAGGTAGTAGAAGAAGTAATGGTATCGTTAATGCGCGGTCCAAAAACTTTTACGAGAGAAGATGTTGTAGAAATAAATTGTCATGGTGGTATTGTTTCAGTCAATCGAGTGTTGCAGTTAGTATTACGAACTGGTGCGAGACTAGCAGAACCTGGCGAATTTACAAAAAGAGCATTTTTAAATGGACGTATTGATTTATCGCAGGCTGAGGCAGTAATGGATTTAATTCGTGCAAAAACTGATCGAGCGATGAATGTTGCTCTTGGGCAAATGGATGGCAAGCTTTCAAAACTGATTGACCAATTGCGACAAGCATTAATCGAGACTTTGGCACAAGTTGAAGTAAATATAGATTATCCTGAATATGATGATGTAGAAGAAATGACAATCCCGGTATTACTAGAAAAATGCTCTTGGGTGCGTGAAGAAATAAAAAAACTTTTACAAACTTCATCCCAAGGGAAGATTTTACGTGAAGGCTTATCTACTGTTATATTAGGAAGGCCAAACGTTGGGAAATCATCCTTATTAAATAGTTTAGTTCAAGAAAATAAAGCAATTGTCACAGATATTGCTGGAACAACTCGTGATATTATAGAGGAATATGTCAACGTAAGAGGTGTACCACTACGACTTGTGGACACAGCAGGTATTCGTGAGACTGAAGATATCGTTGAAAGAATAGGGGTAGAAAGATCCCGTCAAGTATTAAAAGAGGCTGATTTAATATTACTTGTTTTAAATGCAGCTGAAGAACTCTCTATTGAAGATGAGCGTTTATTCGAAACTATCCAATCGATGGATTTTATTGTAGTAGTAAATAAAACAGATCTTCCAAGAAAAATTGATCTGCAAAAGGTCATAGAGTTAGCGAACGGAAGAAAAGTAGTCACGACTTCATTATTAAAAGAAGAAGGCGTAATTGAGCTTGAAGAAGCCATTGCTGCTCTATTTTTTGAAGGACAAATCGAATCAGATGATTTAACCTATGTTTCAAATACACGTCATATTTCATTATTACATCAAGCGCTTGATACAATTAGTGACGCAATTGAAGGTGCTGAAAATGGAGTACCAGTTGATATTGTTCAAATTGATGTAACTAGAACTTGGGAACTATTAGGTGAAATTGTTGGTGACACAGTACAAGAAAGTTTAATAAATCAGTTATTCTCTCAATTCTGTTTAGGAAAATAATCAAATGCGCCTTGGTGCATTTGTGACTGTCGCAAGCTTTAATATTAAGTCTAAAGGTTTTCTAAAGTGAAAGACTATCCCTGGATGAAATAAAAAGTTGATGGAAACAGGATAAGTGGGGAAAATTAATAAATAAGTTAATGTATAGAGAGGAAGATAAAGCATGACAACGACAACTTATGAAGCTGGTACGTTTGATTGTGTAGTAATCGGCGCTGGTCATGCTGGTGCAGAAGCAGCATATGCAGCTAGTAAAATGGGTGCGAAAACACTTATGTTAACGATTAATATAGATATGATTGCCTTTATGCCATGTAATCCTTCAATTGGAGGACCAGCAAAAGGTATAGTTGTCCGCGAAATTGATGCATTAGGCGGACTTATGGGGAAAGTAATAGATAAAACCCACATACAAATGCGCATGCTAAACACAGGAAAAGGCCCTGCAGTTCGTGCTTTACGTGCACAGGCAGATAAAGTTCTTTATCAACGCGAAGTGAAACGTATTTTAGAGGCAGAAGAAAATTTAACAATTTACCAAGCAATGGTGGATGAGTTAATTGTAGAAGACGGTGAAGTGAAAGGTGTTATTACCCAAACTGGTGCAATTTACAGAGCAAAAACGGTCATCATTACTACAGGAACTTATTTGCGCGGGGAAATAATATTAGGTGACTTGAAATATTCTAGCGGTCCAAATAATACAAGACCATCACTGAAACTAGCTGACAATTTACTTGAACTAGGATTTGATATGGTTAGATTTAAAACCGGAACACCTCCGCGTATTAATGGTAAAACGATTGACTATAGCAAAACGGAAATCCAACCAGGTGATACTGAGCCACGTGCTTTTAGTTTTGAAACAACTGAATTTATATTAGACCAATTACCTTGTTGGTTAACTTATACAAGTTTAGAAACACATGAAATTATTAATAACAATTTAGATAAAGCGCCTATGTTTACAGGTTTAGTCACTGGACCTGGGCCACGTTATTGCCCATCAATCGAAACGAAAGTTGTTCGTTTTAACGATAAGCCAAGACACCAAATCTTCTTAGAGCCAGAAGGTCGCGAAACAGATGAGGTATATGTTCAAGGATTATCAACTAGTTTACCTGAAGACATTCAACAACTAATGTTAAAAACGGTTCCAGGTTTAGAAAATGCACAAATGATGCGTGCTGGTTATGCAATCGAATATGATGCAGTAGTACCAACTCAACTTTGGCCAACACTTGAAACAAAGCATATTAAAAACCTATATACTGCTGGTCAAATTAATGGAACAAGTGGTTATGAAGAAGCTGCGGGTCAAGGGATCATGGCTGGTATTAATGCGGCTAGAAGAATATTCGGAAAAGAAGAAGTAATTCTAAAACGTTCTGAAGGCTATATAGGGGTACTGATTGATGATTTAGTAACAAAAGGAACGAATGAACCATATCGTTTACTAACATCTCGAGCGGAATACCGTTTGCTACTTCGTCATGATAATGCAGATTTACGTTTAACAGAACTAGGTTATGAATTAGGAATGATTTCAGAAGATCGTTATTCTAAATATTTAACGAAAAAAGAACAAATCGAAACTGAAATCAATCGCCTTCGTGAAACGATTATTAAACCAAATGAAACAACACAAAGTTTGATCCGATCTGTTGGTGGAACAGAACTAAAGGATGGTATTCGTGCTGCAGATTTAGTGAAACGAACAGAAATGAACTATAATTTAGTTGCTTCACTAACACCTTCAGATGTTGAGTTAAGCGATGAAGTTAAAGAACAAATTGAAATTCAGCTTAAATATGAAGGATATATTCAAAAAGCTCTACAGCAAGTTGAGAAACTTCATAAAATGGAAGAAAAGAAAATACCTGAAAATATCGATTATGATGATATTTCAAGCTTAGCAACTGAAGCACGTGAAAAGTTAAAAGAAGTTCGTCCATTGTCAATTGCACAAGCGTCTCGAATTTCAGGTGTAAATCCTGCAGACATTTCGATTCTCCTCGTTTATATAGAGCAAGGGAAAATTGCTCGAGTAAGTAACGAATAAAAATGAGCGTTCGAGTGCAAGAGATTACTCGAACGCTTAATTTTTCTTATACTAATCAATAAATAGGATTTCTTATACTTAAAGGAGATAAAAATGAACGAACAACAATTTATTGAAGCATTAAAGGAAAAGGGAATAGAACTAACACAAGTACAAATCGATCAGTTTAAAAAATACTTTGAACTGCTAGTTGAATGGAATGAAAAAATGAATTTAACTGCAATTACTGATTTAGAAGGTGTATATTTAAAACATTTCTATGATTCGATTAGTGCTAGTTTTTATTTTGATTTTTCAAAGGTAACAACTGTTTGTGATGTTGGGGCTGGGGCTGGTTTCCCGAGTTTACCTATAAAAATCTGTTTCCCACATTTACATGTAACGATTGTAGATTCATTAAATAAAAGAATTAACTTTTTAAATCATTTAAGTGAACAGTTAAATTTAGATCATGTTGAGTTTGTCCATGCACGTGCAGAAGAATTCGGCCAAAATCAAAAATATCGAGAAAAATTTGATGTAACTACAGCTCGTGCGGTTGCTCGTCTATCCGTTTTATCTGAACTTTGTATTCCATTAGTTAAAAAAGGTGGATACTTTGTAGCTCTAAAAGCAGCAGCTGGTCCAGAGGAATTAAAAGACGCAAAAAAAGCAATTGCAACATTAGGGGCTTCTCTAAATCAAGAGTTTGCTTATCTATTACCAGTTGAAGAAAGTGAGCGAACAATCTATATTTTTGATAAAATAAAAGAAACTCCTAAAAAATTCCCACGAAAACCAGGAGTCCCTAATAAAAGTCCTATTCAATAATAGATTAGTAACCTTTCATTGTTTCACGTGAAACATAAATATTCCAAAAAACATAAAAAGTTCCACGTGAAACAATTATATAGTTAAAAATAAATTTGCTTTTATATTCATACATATTTTATAGTAAGTACAGTTTACTAGTTTTTATATTTAATAGAATACTGTACATTTTTTTATATTTGGTTGATAATATAGTATAGGAGCAAGAAAGTTTCAAAAAGGTGGTGCCATTGGATGAAAAGTCCTTTTTCACGTTTTTTCGGAGGCGGGGATAAACTAGCATCTGAGGTTAAGAGTGATGTGGAAGTAATAGAAAATAAGTCTACAGAAGAAGTAGTTAAAATTACGATCGATCAGATTATTCCAAATCGTTTTCAGCCTCGAACAGTTTTTGATGAAGAAAAAATAGAAGAATTAGCAAGAACAATTCATACGCACGGAGTAATTCAACCAATTGTAGTTAGACGTTTTGGTGAAGAACAGTATGAAATTATTGCCGGCGAACGTCGTTATCGAGCAATGAAAAAACTAAATTGGACTGAAGTTCCTGCTATCGTTCGTAATTTAAGTGATAAAGAGACAGCTTCAATTGCTCTGATAGAAAACCTTCAAAGAGAAGAATTAACTGCAATTGAAGAAGCAATGGCTTATCAACAACTAATTGAACTCCATTCATTGACACAAGAAGCACTTGCCCAACGTCTAGGAAAAGGCCAATCAACCGTTGCCAATAAATTACGTTTATTAAAGTTGCCACAAAATGTGCAAGAAGCTATTTTGAAAAGAGAAATTTCTGAAAGACATGCTAGAGCATTAATTTCAATCAAAGATGAAGAAACTCAAAGTGAATTAGTAGAGTTAGTGAAAGAATACGATTGGAATGTACGCCAACTAGAAGACTATATACAACAACTTCTAACTCCAAAAGACGAAGAAGTTAAAAAGGAAAGACCAAAAAGAAAAGCAATTAGTAAAGATATTCGAATTGCTGTGAATACAATAAGACAATCACTATCAATGGTTACAAAAAGTGGTATTAAAGTAAAAACAGAAGAAGAAGAAACAGAAGAATTTTATACAATTACTGTGAAAATTCCAAAGAAGAAAAATTAAAGAATGGGGTTATCTTAAGAGAATATCTTTTAAGACAACCCTATCTTTTTATGAAATATTGTCCAAAATAATATGCATCTACATAACATTAATTGCTTACTCAAAGGGGTCGTCTAAATTTTTTTATTTATGACGCCCTCTTTTCTATCGTTTTTTCAACCTAAATACTATTTTTTTGTTAGAATAATAGAAGTACTAAATACTAGATAGATACTAAAACAATAAAAAAATTCGATTAATATAAATTAGAAGATGAAAGTAGGTGCAATCGTCTTGGGAAGAACCATTGCTGTAACAAATCAAAAAGGTGGGGTTGGTAAAACAACAACATCCGTAAATTTAAGTGCATGTTTAGCTTACTTAGGAAAAAAAGTGTTACTAATTGATATTGACCCACAAGGTAATGCAACTAGTGGTGTAGGAATCAATAAAGGAGAAACTCAGCATTGTATTTATGATGTATTAATTGATGATGAAGATATTCGAAATGTCATTAAAGTGACAAAAGTTGAAAATTTATCAGTAGTACCAGCAACCATTTCACTTGCGGGGGCAGAAGTGGAATTAGTCTCTACTATTTCACGTGAAGTTCGTTTAAAGCATGCATTAGAAGATGTGAAGGATCATTATGATTATGTCATTATTGACTGTCCACCTTCGTTAGGTTTACTAACGATTAATGCTTTAACTGCAGCAGATGCAGTAATCATTCCAGTTCAATGTGAATTTTATGCATTAGAAGGTTTAAGTCAATTATTATCAACTATCCGACTTGTACAAAAACATTTAAATCAAGAGTTATATATTGATGGGGTAGTTTTAACGATGTTAGATGCTCGAACGAATTTAGGGATACAAGTAATTGAAGAAGTGAAAAAGTACTTCCAAGAAAAAGTTTATAAATCTATCATTCCAAGAAATGTTCGTTTAAGTGAAGCACCAAGTCATGGTGAACCAATTATTATTTATGATCCTAAATCACGTGGAGCTGAGATTTACTTAGAACTGGCGAGGGAAGTGGTTAAAAATGGCTAGGGGATTAGGTAAAGGTTTAGAAGCTTTATTACCAGCAATGGACAATGAAAATGAAATTAAAAAAATCCCATTGCAGAAGTTAGTTGCAAACCCATATCAACCTCGTAAAATTTTTCATGACGAAGCCATAGAAGAATTAGCACAATCTATACGAGAACATGGAATCATTCAACCAATTGTAGTTCGTAAAAAAGGTTCAAAATATGAAATTGTAGTTGGTGAAAGACGTTTTAGAGCAGCTAAATTAGCAGAGCTCAATCAAATACCTGCCATCGTTAAAGAAATGACTGAAGAACAAATGATGGAGGTTGCTATTTTAGAGAACCTTCAACGTGAAGACTTAACACCAATTGAAGAAGCAGAAGCTTATCAGAGCTTAATAGACAAATTGAACTTTACTCAAGAAGATCTTGCAAAACGTTTAGGGAAATCTCGCCCACATATTACTAATCATATTCGTTTACTTCAATTACCTGATGTAGTTAGGCAAATGGTAAATGATGGTTTGCTATCGATGGGTCATGGTAGAACATTGCTAGGGTTAAAAAATAAAAGAAAAATTCCTGAAGTTGCAAATAGAGTTGTAAAACAGCAACTGAATGTTCGCCAATTGGAGAGTTTAATTAAAGAAATGAATGAGAATGTTTCACGTGAAACTTCTAAAACTAACAAAGATATTTTTGTTCAATCAAAAGAAACTCAGTTAAGGGAGTATTTTGGAACAAATGTACAAATTAAGAAATCAAAAAATAAAGGTAAGATAGAAATAGAATTTTACTCAGAGGAAGATTTAGAGCGGATTTTAGAAATATTAGAATTAGAAGAAGAACTATAATCAATTGAGCGCCTAGTTTAGTTAATCTGGCGCTCTTTTAACTTCATTTAGTAGATATTTTTCTGTACAGAATAAACATCACAGGTACAACCACGCCAAGGCGAATTTGATTTTATTGGAGAATAAATATGATTTTATTGGGCTCAATTATTAATGCAGTATTAATTATTCTAGGTTCTATAATAGGTAGGTTGTTCCAAAACATTCCTGAACAAATGAAAAATACCGTTTTACAAATAATTGGTTTGGCAGTAGCAGTTCTAGGAATTCAAATGGGCTTTGAAACGAGCAATTTTGTAATTGTAATTGTTAGTTTGGTTGTTGGAGCAGTTCTAGGTGAATGGATCGATTTAGATAAACAAATAGAAAAATTAGGAAAATGGGTTGAATCTCTTTTCAAAAATAGAAAAGCAAACAATACAAGCATCTCAGATGCATTTGTAACTGCAACACTATTATTTGTTATTGGGTCAATGGGAATTATTGGAGCGCTAGACAGTGGATTGCGAAACAATCATGATGTTCTAATTACGAAGGGGATTATTGATGGATTTATATCAATTATTTTATCCTCAACGTTAGGTCTAGGTGTATTATTATCAGCAATTCCAATCCTTTTGTATGAAGGAATGATTGCACTTTTAGCAGGTATTATAAGTGAATACATACCAGAAGCAGCACTAAATCTATATATTCAAGAAATGACTGCAACAGGAGGTATTATGATCTTAGCAATTGGATTAAATATGGCCGGCTTAACTAAAATTCGAGTAGCCAATTTGCTCCCCGGGATTGTCGTAGTTGGGATAGTTATTGCGATTATTTTTCCCTTTCAGTGAATGACGTTGCCAAGCTAAAAGTAATGCTCTAGCAATTTTATCACTCATTGAATAAGTAGTTTTAAGGCGTGTATTTTGTAAAACTAGCATTTCCATAAATCCACCTACGTTAACAATTCCTTTAATTGAAATATCACCAATAGCAGGTAACTCTTTTTTTACGGCTTTTCCTGGTAATAATGGACCTTCATGAACAAGAATCTGTCCAATCGAACTTTCTGAACCTAAGCATGCATCAATAGCAACGACAAAAGGAGGATTTTTCATTTGTTGTATTTCTTCAACAGTTGGTGGTAAATTGACTGCATGTAAAGGATCTTCTAAAGTGCCAATCACTTTAAAGGGAAAAGAGTGATAGCTTTTAAGAAAGCTGCCAGTAAGTGGTCCAAGTGAATCGCCTGTTGAACGATCAGTTCCTATACAACAAAAAATGATTTGCTCATGGTCAAAAGGGATATAATTTAAAAATAGATCACTTAAACGCCATACAGCACCTGATTGTTCATGATGTACAAAGGATTTTACAGTTTCGTTTATATTCTGCATAAATCTCTCTCTTTCTTTGAAATTATTAAAAAATGATTCTCCAAAACTCGAGCTTATTGTTATGCAGTATATTCAAAAAATTAGGTAGTTATACAAGGAGTGGAAAAATGGCTGAAGAAAATATAATAGAAGAAAATATCATAACGGATCCAGGTGCTTTTGCTAGAATGACAGAAAAAATGTGGAATTATTTTACGAGTGAAGAATTGTGGGATTTTATCATAAATGCTTCCTTTAAAATTATTTCAATTTTACTGATTTCTTATTTAGTTATTTTTATCGGTAAACGAATTATAAAAAGAATCTTTTCATTACGTGTAAAAACACCAATTAATTATAGTGAGCGAAGGCAGAAAACAATCATTAAATTATTACAAAGTGTCCTATCCTATGTCGTTTACTTCACTGCAATTATTGCAATACTCTCTGCACTAAATATTGAAGTAATGGGGTTACTGGCAGGAGCAGGGATTGCAGGTTTAGCGATTGGGTTTGGTGCACAAAGTTTGGTGAAAGATGTTATTACAGGCTTCTTTATCATTTTGGAAGACCAATTTGGTGTTGGTGATTATATTCGTTTAAATACGTCAAGTTCTGCTGAAGGAACAGTTGTAGAAATTGGACTTAGAACGACCAAAATTTTAGGCACAACTGGCGAGCAATTTATAATTCCAAATGGTCAAATTACGGATGTCATTAACTTCTCTATTAATAACTCAAAAGCAATCATTGATATGCAAGTTGGGCTAGAAGCTGATATTGAAAAAGTTGAAAAACTGGTTAAAGAGTATTTACAAACACTACCGAAACAATTTGAAGAATTAGTAAGTGTCCCATCATTTTTAGGTGTTCAAAGCGTAGTTGGAACAGAAGTAACAGTTCGTATAATTGCTGAAACAAAACCATTACAGCACTATGCGATTGCACGTGTAATTCGTCGAGATGTCAAAGATATTTTAGATAAAAATGGAATCCCTATGGCATATCCTAAAATGATGCTATATGATCGAGGAAGAGGGAATTCAGAGTTAGGAGGAGAGAATGCATAATGGAAGCAAAATCATTCGATTTACATGATGTTGTAGAAATGAAAAAACAACATCCTTGTGGTACAAATGCTTGGAAAATCATCCGTATGGGTGCCGATATTCGTATCAAGTGTGAAGGATGTGGTCATAGTGTCCTCATTCCTCGCCGAGAATTTGAGAAAAAAATGAAAAAAATCAAAGTCAAAGCTAATTCAGAACAATAAGCAAAAGATCACAAGTTTAAACGAATTAGACATTTTCAATACTTATCAATATAATAGACACTGGTTAAAAACGTATGAAATAAGTTGTAATATTAGAAAGGTCGTGTCAATTAAATGTCACTTACAGCAGGAATTGTAGGTCTACCCAATGTTGGAAAGTCTACATTATTTAATGCAATAACAAAAGCTGGAGCTTTAGCTGCAAACTACCCATTCGCTACAATCGATCCTAACGTAGGAGTTGTAGAAGTACCAGATGCACGTTTAGATAAACTAACTGAACTGGTTGTACCAAAGAAAACAGTACCAACAGGTTTTGAATTTACTGATATTGCTGGGATAGTAAAAGGTGCTTCAAAAGGTGAAGGGTTAGGAAACAAATTCCTTTCGCATATCCGTGAAGTTGATGCGATCTGTCAGGTTGTACGTTGTTTTGAAGATGAGAATATTACGCATGTTTCAGGTACAGTTAATCCTATAGATGATATTGAAGTAATTAATTTAGAATTAATTCTAGCTGACATGGAATCAGTTGAAAAACGCCTTCAACGTGTAAGCAAAATGGCGAAACAAAAAGATAAAGAAGCTTTAGTGGAAGAACCGATTCTTGTTAAAATTAAAGAAGCGTTAGAAAATGAAAAACCAGCTCGTTCTGTTGAATTAACCGACGATGAATTAAAAGTAGTTAAAGGTTTACATTTACTAACAATTAAGCCGATGCTTTACGTAGCAAACGTTTCTGAAGAAGAAGTTGCAGATACTGAAAATAATAAATATGTACAACAAGTAAAAGAATACGCAGACGCAGAAGGTGCACGTGTTATTACAATTTGTGCAAAAATTGAAGAAGAAATTTCTGAATTAGATAATGACGAAAAAGCAATGTTCTTAACAGAGCTTGGCATTGAAGAATCAGGGTTAGATCAACTAATCCGTGCTTCTTACGACTTATTAGGTTTAGCAACATATTTTACAGCAGGTGTACAAGAAGTACGTGCATGGACTTTCCGAAAAGGCATGAAAGCACCACAATGTGCAGGGATAATTCATTCTGACTTCGAGCGTGGATTTATCCGTGCAGAAACGGTATCATATGATGATTTAGTGGAAGCTGGTTCAATGACTGCAGCTAAAGAAGCTGGAAAAGTAAGATTAGAAGGAAAAGAATATATTGTTCAAGACGGAGATATTATGTTATTCCGTTTTAACGTTTAAAATGTTTAGAACAAACTGCTATCATATTGGTAGCAGTTTTTTTTAGGAATGAAATGATAAAAGGGGATGGGGAAATTGTTTACGGTTGATGAAATTAGAAAAATTAAAAGCCTATCAAGACCAATGGAGGAGTCAAAAACGATTCTACCTGAAATATTAGACATTATATACGAACATAAGTTATTTAAAATTTTCACCCCTAAAGCTTTAGGGGGACTAGAACTTTCACTCATCGATGGTTTAAAAACATTTCAACAAGTTGGTGCTATTGATGGCAATATTGGTTGGGCTGTAACGATAGGTTCAGGTGGTAATATGTTTGTCCCACTATTTGGACGAGAAGTTTGTAAAGAACGATTTATACATAAAGATGCAGTTATTGCTGGTAGTGGAAAGTTTGGCGTTGCAAAAAAAGTTGATGGTGGATATGAAATTTCTGGTCAATGGAAATATTGTAGTGGGGCAGACTATGCAACCTTATTTACAATGAACTGTAAACTAGAGGGAAGCGGTGAGATTGTAACTTGTAGTGTTCCACGTGAAACAGTGGAAATTATCCCAGATTGGAACGCAATTGGATTAAAGGCAACAGCAAGTCATTCGATGAAGGTAGAGAATACATTTGTGAAAGAGGAGGATACTTTCGAGTTTGACTTGTTCAAAAATGAGTATGAATTACCAGTCCATAGATTTCCGTTTACTTCATTTTCGGAATCTTCATTCTTTTCTCTATGTTTAGGGTTAATGGAACAACTTATAACTGAAGCAAATACAGCCCTAAATCAGAAAAGAGAAGGACTAGTAAGTGAACGATATGAATTAGTGAAAGAAATTTTAAATCATATTCAATCACAACTACAACGTGTAGAAGAAAACTTTTATAGTTTAGTAGCTAAGCTATGGGAAAAACATACTAATGGAGAAGTATTACATACAATAGATTTAGAAGAATTAACTACATTTTGTAAGGAACACTCAAGTGAATTAGTATCCATGGCTCTTACACTTATTCGTTACTTCGGAATGGATGCAGTTATTGAAACAACCTCATTAAATCGAGCATGGCGTAATTTATGTACTGCTAGCCAACATGCATTTTTAGCACCGTAAGAATATAAAAACTACTCACTTTTACAAATTAAGTGGGTAGTTTTAGTTTGCATCATATACATAAAGCTTAGGTAATTGAGGATCATCTTTCACCAAACTATTATCTGGGAAGTTTTTCAATTCCTTATACATGTAAAAGTCACCAACTGCGCCAGCTATTAAGAATGCACCAAGAATTACAACTAAATATGAATCTATTGCAAATCCGATAATAGTAGGCAAAACACCTGTCGTCCAAAATGGAAGCATTATAGCTTTTCTCATAATATGATTCTTTAAAGGTTTCGACGTTGTTGCATAAGCAATGCCAAGTTTTAAATTCACCCCGTAGTCTAGTTCCTTAAATTTCACTTTACCAAATAACACAAAGCCGATTAAATGAAAAATTTCATGTAAAGCAATTAATGCAAAATAACTAATAATAAAAACTAAAAAAGTCCAAAAACTAATCGACATTGAAAATCTTTGATGAATTAGGCTATTAATAATAATAAATAAAATCGTTAACCATAAAGTAGCCCAAAGATTTGCTTTAGCTATTTTTTTCATATCTAATTCAATAATTCGAGGGTTTAATGTATCTTTCAAATTTTCCACCTCCATTACTATTATTATAACTGAATTACTTATTGAATGGGATTTGATATTATTTATTGCAAGGTCACTTGTTCTATGATACAATTCGAAGATGTGAGTAACAAGATTATTCACTCCTTGCTCCCTATTGTTGGTGAGCCAAAGTCCATAAGGAGGTGCAAAATAAAGATGAGAAAGTATGAATTAATGTACATCATTCGCCCAAACATTGAAGACGAAGCTAAAAAAGCTGTTGTAGAACGCTTAACTGAAGCATTAACTTCAAATGGTGCAGAAATCATCGAAGCAAAAGAGTGGGGTAAACGCCGCTTAGCTTATGAAATCAACGACTTACGCGAAGGTTACTACCAAATCGTGAAAGTAAACGCTGGTACTGAAGCAATTGATGAGTACACTCGTATCGCTAACATTAGCGAAGACGTTATTCGTCACATCGCTGTTCGCCAAGATGCTTAATAAATTTTAAAATAAACAAAATGCTGAAAAAAGGAGGTTGTATAAGATGATTAACCGTGTCGTATTAGTTGGAAGACTAACGAAAGATCCTGAGCTACGCTATACACCAAGTGGCGTTCCGATGACTCGTTTTACAGTTGCTGTGAACCGAACATTTTCGAGCCAATCAGGTGAACGCGAAGCGGATTTCATTGGCTGCATTGCATGGAGAAAACAAGCTGAAAACTTAGCAAACTTTATGAAAAAAGGAAGTTTGATCGGAGTTGAAGGCCGAATTCAGACAGGAAGCTTTGAAGGTCAAGACGGAAAGCGTGTTTATACAACAGATGTAGTTGCAGATTCAGTACAGTTCTTAGAACCACGTAGTGGAGGTGCCACTCAGCAGCAGTATGGAGCACAGTCATCATATGGCAATCAGCCTGGTTATGGTACAAGCCAACCACAGTATGGTGGCAACCAGCAACAACAGGATCCGTTTGCTTCCTATCAACCGCCTCAAAATCAGCAAAATTATACAAGAATGGATGAGGATCCATTTGCTTCTAGCAAAGGACCGATTGAAGTCTCTGAAGATGACTTACCATTCTAACCACTAGCGTTGGACGAAAATACGCTAGTTAAAAACTTATAAAGGAGGAAAAGTAAATGGCAGCACAACGTCGCGGAGGCCGCAAACGCCGTAAAGTTTGCTACTTCACTTCTAACAACATTACGAACATCGACTATAAAGATGTAGATTTACTTAAAAAGTTCATCTCTGAACGTGGGAAAATTCTTCCACGTCGCGTAACTGGTACAAGTGCAAAATACCAACGTAAATTAACTACAGCTATTAAACGTTCTCGTATTATGGCACTTCTTCCATTCGTAGCTGAAGACAAATAAGATTTATATAAAGCACAACAAGGGTTTTTAAAACCTTTGTTGTGTTTTTTTATTTGTACAAAGAACAAAGATTTAACATTAACTATTTAATGGAATTTTTATGGTTATAAAGAGATGGTTTGAAGGTCATTTCCTGATTATTATGTTAGGATTTTATCAATTAAGTACCATTGATTTAGAAAAAATGATATGTAACAATTGTTAATGATTAGTAACATTTGTTTGTGTATAAATATTATAAGAAATGGAGCAGGAGTAGTGAAGAAAGGTATTTCATTTAAAAGTTTGCGGATGAAAATGCTATTTGGGTTTTCATTAGTCATATTATTAATTTTAGTATATGGTATTTATAATTATTCATCGGTAGTAAAAAGTAACGAGGAAGCAAGAAATATTATAGAAAAAGAGCTTCCAATTTTAATCGCAAATCAAGAAATGGCAACTACAATTGCGAATCGAATATCAACAGCTCGTGGCTATGTTTTATTCGGTGGTGACTTTAAAGACCGTTTTAATGATTATACTGAAGAGGGTAAACAATTAGAAGCAAATATTAGAGAAATAGGAGCTTCTGAGGAATTTGATGCACTCATTAAAAAGACTATTGAGTGGCGAACATATGTAGCAAGTGATGTTTTTGAGGAGTATGAAAAAGGTAATATTGAATTAGCTAGAGAAAATTTAGCTAAAAAAGATTCGGTGGTTCGAGAACTTTTGGCAGGTTATGATGAATTGGCAGATCAAAGTAGAGATTCGATTAGTGCCGCTGGGACAACAATCATTGAAAATGGTAAAAGTACATTATTTCTAGCAATTGTAGTGCCAATATTAGTGATTCTAATAAGTTTAGCTGCTGCATTCATTACTTCCAATATTATTTCTAAACCGATAATTAAAGTGAAAGAAAGAATGAAGTTGATTGCATCAGGTGATTTAAGCAATGAACCATTAGAAGTAAAATCACAAGACGAAGTAGGTCAATTGGTTGTTGCAACTAATGAAATGAATAATAGTATTCGTGAATTACTAACGGAAATTAACGGTGTCTCAGGATCAATAACAGGGCAAAGTGAAGAACTTACTCAATCTGCAAATGAAGTAAGTACAGGTACAGAGCAAATCGCAGCTACTATGCAAGAGTTAGCCGCTGGTACAGAATCAGAGGCGAAAACGGCTAGTGAACTTGCTTCCCTCATGGGGTCATTTTCAACTTCTGTTATAGAAGCAAATACAATGGGTGAAAACGTTCAGAAGTCTTCAGACGAAGTTATACGTATGACTATCGAAGGCAGTCAATTGATGGAATCATCGAATGATCAAATGGCTAAGATTGACCGAATTGTACAAGACTCTGTTCAAAAGGTACAGGGCTTAGACATAAAATCACAAGAAATATCAAAATTAGTTTCAGTTATTCATGAAATTGCTGATCAGACAAACCTACTAGCTCTAAATGCAGCTATTGAGGCAGCACGAGCAGGTGAGCATGGCAAAAGTTTTGCTGTAGTTGCGGATGAAGTAAGAAAACTTGCTGAACAAGTCTCTAGATCTGTAACTGATATTACTGAAATCGTTACTGGTATACAAAATGAAACAAGTGTAGTAACAGCAGCATTACAAGATGGATATAAGGAAGTCGTACTGGGAACAACCCAAATAGAAAACACTCAAGAAACATTTGCTGGTATTAACGCTAGCATAATGGAGATGGCAAATAGTATATCTACAGTTTCTAAGAATCTTTCAAACATTGCAACAGACAGTGAAAAAATGAATGGTTATATCTCGGAAATCGCTGCTATTTCAGAAGAATCAGCCGCAGGTGTAGAACAAACTTCTGCATCAACTCAACAAATAAGTAGCTCGATGGATGAGGTTTCTAACAGTGCCAATGACCTTTCTCAGTTAGCTGAAAAACTAAATGGTTTAGTCAATAAATTTAAGCTTTAAAAGCATTTCATAACACATGGGGCTCCAATAGGTAGAATATATAACTATTGGCAAGCCCCTTTTGTGTTTAGAAGAATCCATTTAAATTCCTTCTATAATCCAATTCCAATTATACTTTAGTCATAATCCTCACTCTCGCATTTTTGTCCAATAGTTGAAAAAGTGATACAATATACGAATGAGTATATATCTGAACTAGCTAAAAGGAAGGTTTTAAATGCCGAATAATAAAACTAAGGGACTTGCTCAAGGTGCAATGATGATTGCCATATTTGTAGTATTAATTGCTATTGCAATATATGTTCCACTTGTGAGCATTGTTGCAACTTTATTTGCGCCATTGCCACTCGCATGGTATAGCGCCAATTATGAACGAAATCAATCAATCTTAGTCGCAATACTTGGATGTGTCCTAACTTTCTTTATTGGTGGATTGTTAATATTACCGTTTTCTATGATTTTTGCTGCAATTGGCTTTGTTATAGGGATTAATTTAAAGCTTAAGAAAAGCAAAATATTTATCCTTATGTCAACGGGACTTACGGTTTTAATTACTTTTGCAATTGATTATTTGATCACTTTGAAATTGTTTGAAATTGACTTTATTAAAGAATCTATGCAAATGCTACGTACAAGTTACGAACAGTCTTTTAAACTTGCGCAAAATGTTACAGGTCAATCTCCGATAACACAAGAAAATTTAGAGTTACTCTTTTTGACATTAGAAATTACAATACCAGCTGCTGTTACTTTAGCAGCGTTTGCATTGGCATTAGTCATTATTTCGATTAATTTACCAATCTTAAAACGTTTAGGTGTAACGGTTCCAAAATTTAATGCTTTAAAAGATCTAAAATTACCTAAATCAATTCTTTGGTATTACTTAATCGTACTATCGGTTAATATGTTTGTGCGACCTGAAATTGGTTCGACCTTATATGTTATTTGTTTAAATTTATCTATGATTTTATGGGTGTTATTAACGATTCAAGGACTATCATTTATTCTCTATTTCATAGACAAGAAAGTTAAATTAACTAACCTTGTAAAAGTTCTTGTAATCATATTGACAATTCCTTTTTACAACCTTGTTATCTTAATAGGAATAGTGGATTTAGGTTTCAACATTCGCTCACTAGTAAAAGATAAGACACAGAAGTAAGGAGCTGATCTCATGGATACTTATAGGAAAAGACCAATACGACATCCACTTCTGTATTTATCAATTATTGGACTAATTGCAGTGATTTTACTACTCATTTGGAATATTTGGGTTGGTATATCTGTGGCAATAGTAATGGCTGTTGGAATTGCTCATGCATGGAAAGTCGAGAAGCAATCCTATATAAAAATCGAAAAGTATATTGAATCGCTTTCTTATCGATTAAAAAAGGTTGGAGAAGAAGCATTATTAGAAATGCCAATAGGGATTTTACTTATCAATGATAAATATATGATTGAGTGGGCGAATCCTTTTATGCTCAATATACTAAAAGTAGATAGCCTTTTAGGAGAGGAATTATTCGCTCTTTCAGAGGATTTACGACAATTAACAAAGTCTGATGAAAAACATGAATTTGTCGTCACTATTGGAGAACGAAAATATCAGGTGATCTATAAACAGACAGAAAGACTATTATATTTCTTTGACGTAACTGAACAGTTAAAAATTGAAACGAAATATTATGCAGATCGAACTGTAATCGCTATTTTATTTATTGATAATTATGACGAAATTACCCAAGGAATGGACGATCAAAATAGAAGTTTAACAAATACATTGGTTACATCAATTATTAATGAATGGGCAGCTAAATTTGGAATCTATGCTCGAAGAATTTCATCAGATCGGTTTTTAGCTATATTAAACGAATCAATTTTGAAAGAAATTGAAAAAGGTAAATTTGCGATATTAGATGATATTCGTGAAAAAACTTCACAAAAAAACCTCTCACTAACATTAAGTATCGGTGTAGGTGCAGGTTCATCCTCACTTATTAAACTTGGTGAGCTTGCACAGTCAAGCTTGGATCTTGTATTAGGTCGGGGTGGAGACCAAATCGCCATTAAACAACCAGATGGAAAATTGAAATTTTATGGTGGTAAAACGAATCCTGTTGAAAAGCGAACTCGCGTGAGAGCACGTGTAATCTCCCATGCTTTACAAGATTTAATCCAAGAAAGTGACCAAGTGTTTATTATGGGCCATAAGAACCCTGATATGGACTCCATTGGTGCCAGTATGGGTGTTCGAAAAATGGTTGAAAAAAACAAAGTTAAAGGCTATGTGGTTGTAAACTTTGATGAGTTAAATGGAAGTGTAAGTCGCCTATTCCAAGAGATAGAAAAGAGCCCAGAGATTTACGGGAATTTCATCACTCCTGAAGAAGCACAAGCAAAAATGACTGAAAAATCACTGTTAGTTGTGGTTGATACTCATAAGCCAAGCTTAGTTATTAACGAGCAACTACTTGATCTGTGTGATAAAGTTGTCATTATCGATCATCACCGTAGAGGGGAAGATTTCATAGCAAATCCAACCCTTGTTTACATGGAACCTTATGCTTCCTCAACATGCGAACTTGTAACAGAGCTTTTAGAATATCAACCTGAAGTCAATAGAATATCCAAATTAGAAGCAACTGCTTTATTATCTGGAATTATCGTTGATACAAAAAGTTTTACTCTTCGTACTGGTGCAAGAACGTTTGAGGCGGCATCTTACTTACGAACTTATGGCGCCGATACAATTCTAGTCCAAAGATTATTAAAGGAAGATGTAAACACTTATATTGAGCGATCTAAAATTATTCAAACTGTGGAGTTTGTCTATCCAGGAATGGCAATCGCTCATGGTGAAGATAATCGATTCTATGATACTGTGCTCATCGCACAAACAGCAGACATACTATTAGCTATGAAGGACGTATCAGCATCATTTGTTATTGCACATCGTTCGGATGGTTTAATAGGAATTAGCGCTAGATCTCTTGGTGAAATCAATGTTCAATTGATTATGGAGAAACTTGGTGGAGGCGGCCATTTAACTAATGCAGCTTGCCAGATGGAAGTAGAAACAATTTCTGAAGCACGACAATTATTGAAAAAAGCAATAATGGAGATATATGAAGGGAGTAATGAAGAATGAAAGTTGTATTCTTAAAAGACGTTAAAGGAAAAGGGAAAAAAGGCGAAGTTAAAAACGTAGCTGATGGCTATGCACAAAACTTTTTAATTAAAAATGGTTATGCTGTAGAAGCTTCTAAACAAGCATTAAGTCAAATTGAAGGTCAAAAAAAATTAGAAGAAAAAAATGCAGCAGCTGAATTACAAGCAGCAAAAGAGTTAAAAGAAACAATAGAACAACTAACAGTGGAAATTAAAGCGAAGTCTGGTGAAGGTGGACGTTTATTTGGTTCTGTATCAACGAAACAAGTTGCGGACGAGCTTCAAAAAGCACACGGCATTAAAATCGATAAACGTAAGATGGAAAGTGAAGGAATCAGATCTTTAGGTTATACAAATATTCCAGTTAAATTACATCAAGAAGTGAAAGCAACGTTAAAAGTTCACGTAACTGAAGAAGCGTAAGGAGAGAATGGTATGACTAATACCATGATGGATCGGGTCCCACCTCATAATCATGAAGCAGAGCAATCTGTTTTAGGTGCAGTTTTTCTAGATCCAACTGCATTAATTACTGCTTCTGAAATATTATTAGCAGAAGATTTTTATCGTCTTAGCCATCAGAAGATTTTTCAAACGATGCTTGACTTAAGTGATCATGGTAAACCAATTGATGTCGTTACGGTAACAGAAGAATTATCGAGTAAAAAAGAGCTTGAGGATGTGGGGGGGCTTTCCTATCTCACTGAATTAGCTAATGCGGTACCAACTGCGGCAAACGTAGGACATTATGCGAAAATCATAGAAGAAAAATCATTATTACGTCGCTTAATACGAGTAGCAACTAACATCGTTGAAGACGGGTATACAAGAGAAGATGAAGTAGCTGCTCTTTTATCAGAAGCTGAAAAAAAAGTTATGGAAGTTTCCAACCGAAAAAATTCAGGAGACTTCAAACATATTAAAGACGTCCTTGTAAATACGTATGATAATATTGAACAGCTTCAAAATCGAAAAGGGGACGTTACAGGAATTCCAACAGGATTCAAAGATTTAGATAAAATGACTGCTGGATTCCAACGTAACGATTTAATCATTGTTGCTGCACGGCCTTCAGTAGGGAAAACAGCATTCGCCCTGAATATTGCGCAAAACGTAGCTATCAGAGCAAATGAAAATGTAGCAATATTTTCTCTCGAAATGGGAGCTGAACAGTTAGTAATGCGTTTGCTATGTGCGGAAGGGAACATCGATGCACAAGCTTTACGTACAGGTGCTTTAAGCACAGAAGACTGGGGTAAGTTAACGATGGCCATGGGTAGCTTATCAAATTCAGGTATCTTTATCGATGATACACCTGGGGTACGTGTTAGTGAATTAAGAGCGAAATGTCGACGTCTTGCACAGGAGCATGGCCTTGGGATGATTTTAATTGACTACCTACAACTAATCCAAGGAAGTGGGAAACCGGGAGAAAACCGTCAACAAGAGGTTTCTGAAATCTCCCGTTCCTTAAAAGCATTGGCTCGTGAACTTAAAGTACCTGTTATAGCCTTATCACAGTTATCTCGTGGAGTTGAACAAAGACAAGATAAACGCCCGATGATGAGTGACATTCGTGAATCTGGAAGTATTGAGCAAGATGCGGATATCGTTGCCTTCCTATATCGTGATGATTATTATGATAAGGAATCTGAAAACAAAAATATGATTGAAATTATTATCGCAAAGCAACGTAACGGTCCTACAGGGACTGTAACACTAGCATTTAAAAAAGAATTTAATAAGTTTATCAATATCGATTGGTCACAGCATCCAGGCGGGCAACCAAATAGAGAGTAAAAACAAAAGTAATAGAACACGAACATTATTAATCTGTCAGATTAGTAACGTTCGTTTTTTATTGACTACACTAATGATCATTGTTACAATATTTCTGTTTAGTGCAAGATTTAAACGAGTCGAGCAATGATTTGTTTTAAATTGCTCGTTAAAATTGTATAAAGTACGCAATTTGCGACTTTCGGAGGTGCTCATATGACATCAGTAGTAGTTGTTGGAACACAATGGGGAGACGAAGGTAAAGGGAAAATTACAGACTTCCTATCAAAAAAGGCAGATGTAATTGCACGTTTTTCTGGTGGGGATAATGCTGGACATACAATTAAAATTGGTGAAGAAACTTATAAGCTACATTTAATTCCATCAGGTATTTTTTATAAAGAAAAAACTTCAATTATGGGTAACGGAATGGTTATTAATCCAAAGTCACTCGTAAAGGAATTAAAAGGTTTAGAGGAACGTGGAATTGATACTTCAAACTTACAAATTTCAAACCGCGCTCAAGTTATCCTTCCATACCACATTTACCAGGATAAAGTGGATGAGGAATCTCGTGGAGATAAAAAAATTGGTACAACAATTAAAGGCATTGGCCCATGTTATCAAGATAAAATTGCACGTATGGGAATTCGTATTGCAGATTTATTGGATCGTGAAGTATTTGAACAAAAACTTCGTGAGAATTTAGAGTTGAAAAACCGTCTATTTGTAAAGTTTTATGAAGTTGAAGCTTTAAATTTTGACGATATTTTTGAAGAATATTATGGTTACGGTCAAGAAATTGCAAAATACGTGACAGATACCTCGAAAGTATTAAATGACGTACTAGATGAAGGTGGACGTGTATTATTTGAAGGTGCACAAGGAGTAATGTTAGACGTTGACCATGGTACGTATCCATTTGTTACATCATCTAACCCAGTTGCTGGTGGTGTAACTACAGGTACTGGAATAGGTCCTTCCCATGTTTCCCGTGTTGTTGGAGTATCTAAAGCTTATACTTCTCGTGTAGGTGATGGACCATTCCCAACAGAATTATTCGATGAAGTGGGTCACCAAATTCGAGAAGTAGGTCGTGAATATGGTACAACTACTGGTCGTCCCCGTCGTGTAGGTTGGTTTGACTCTGTAGTAGTTCGTCACTCTCGTCGTGTAAGTGGAATTACAGATTTAGCGTTAAACTCAATCGACGTACTTTCTGGCTTAGAAACAGTTAAAATTTGCACAGCTTATGAGTACAATGGTGAGATTATTACTGAATACCCAGCGAGTTTACATGTCTTAGAAGCTTGTAAACCAGTTTACGAAGAATTACCTGGTTGGTCAGAAGACATTACAGGTGTTCGTACACTAGACGAATTACCTGAAAATGCACGTAAATATGTTGAACGTGTTGTAGAACTTACAGGCATTAACTTAATGACTTTCTCTGTAGGACCAGCTCGTGAACAAACTAACGTGGTACAGGAAATTTGGGAATAGGTTATTTTAACTCCTTAGGATATGCATCTTAGGGAGTTTATATTTTAACCACGTTAGTTCTGTGCGAAAGAGCAGCGACAGCAACAAACAAATGTAGTTAACCCTATTTGGGAGTAGTAAATTAATTGCTAATGACTTAAGTATTAGTAATCTTATCTTTCTATGTTCTGCACCGAAAGCTTGCGACAGGTGCAAACTAATGTGGTACAGGAAATTTGGGAATAGGTTATTTTAACTCCTTAGGATATGCATCTTAGGGAGTTTATATTTTAACCACGTTAGTTCTGTGCGAAAGAGCAGCAACAGCAACAAACAAATGTAGTTAACCCTATTTGGGAGTAGTAAATCAATTGCTAATGACTTAAGTATTAGTAATCTTATCTTTCTATGTTCTGCGCCGAACAGGTGCAAACTAACGTGGTACAGGAAATTTGGAAATAGGTTATTTTAGCTCCTTAGGATATATATCCTAAGGAGCTTTTTTACACGTTATTTCTGTGCGAAGTGCAGATATAGTAACAAACAAATGTAGTTAACCCAATCTGGAGTAGCTAATTTAGCTGATTCAAATGACCAAATAGTTACTGAATAAGGGACATTTACCATCATAATTTAATGATGAAATGAATCTATTAGTAGTATAGTGAGAAATCCCTATAATTTAAGTTTGGTAAGAAAGTCATAACTTTTTTTGTCGAATTTTCAAATTAAAGAGGAAATATTACAATTTAAAACGAATTATATTGAGTATTACAAATTTTCAGAATATATAAATCCCCCAAAAGATTAATGAATTTATATCAAAGAAAAATACTCATTAAAAGGAGCAACCCCTTATGAAAAAAACAGTAACAGTCATTTTCTTATCAGTCATCATTATCATAGGAACTGTAACTGCAACAGTGTTATCCTTTGCTGAGGAAACTATAATAGTGGATGCCCAAGAGAATATGATAAATATTGCCCATCGTGGTGCATCAGCATATGCGCCAGAAAACACAATGGCTGCGTTTACAATGAGTGTTGAGATGGGGGCAGATTATATAGAATTCGATGTCCAAATGACGAAAGATGGAATACCGGTAGTTATACATGATCTCACGGTAGATCGAACGACAAATGGATACGGTAGTCTTAATACCTATACTTTGGATAAATTAAAATCTTTAGATGCTGGAAGTTGGTTTAGCAAAGAATTTGCTGGTGAAACAATTCCTACATTGGATGAAGTATTAACGGAATTTGGAGGCAAAATAAGTATTTTAATAGAATTAAAGTTCCCAGAAGTTTACCCAGGCATTGAGGTAAAAGTTGCTAATGCCTTAAAAGAACATAATCTTGTATCTGCAAACAGCAATCAAATTATTATTCAATCTTTTAATCATGAATCTATTAAATTATCAAAAGAATTATTGCCTGATATACCTCATGGCGTACTAGTAAGGAATGATTGGAAAGGTGTATCTGACAGGCAATTAGAAGAATTCGCTACCTACGCAGATTATTTTAATCCCAACTTTAATATGGTGACAGCAGAACTTGTGGAACGTGTTCATTTTAATAATATGACGATGTTTCCTTATACAATAAAAAAACAATCTTTAGCATCTAAACTATATAATCTTGGTGTTGATGGAATTATTACGGATGATCCTGATATCTTAAAGTAATTTATTTTTGAAAAATTAATTAGGGTGACATAATAGGTCATTAGTTAAATTTCGAATATGATAATTTAAAAGAATATGAGCTGTGCAATTCAAAGGTGCAGACTAATGTAGAATTTTTACAGAGTCTAGCACTTTTTCATTTTCAATAAGGTCTGTGATTTTATTTCCTCTTGCTTAACTTAAATCGCCTCGAACAACCTTTACAGTACATAAAACACTCCTTTTATTTATTTCCCTTAAATAAAGCTTAGTTAAAGTTATTCAACTTCGTGTTCCTGCTGATAATCTATCTAAATATAAAGTCCTACTATAATCATTTATACTATCCTTTAGAAAAAGAGAGAGAATTATGTATAAAAACCCAAAAATATGAAAAATAATAAGTAAAAATAAAATTTAATAGTATGTTGCATATTACTCCAACCATTATATTTGTAACAAAAAATATGCAAATAATACATTTACATTACAAAAGGCTCAAACTATACCACTCATTTTAGGATTATGGTACAGTTTAGTAGTGAGAAAATATACATGGTAGAATTAACCTTTTTATATATTTATGGACTTTGGAAGGGGCTTATTTATGAGTTCGAAGTGGAACAAAAAAAGAGACTTTGCAAAGCAAAATACGACTAGTCTTTTACAAAACCATAGGGGCATGATCAAAACCGCAACTGTCACGGCTATATTGTTATCTAGTGTGACATTTAATTTAGCTTTTGCTAAAGGTTCTGAAGACAAGGGTTCCTTAGATAAGATTTATCATATTTATTTAGCGAAAAATTACATCGGTGCTGTTTCAAATGCAGATGCTGTTGAAAATATTATCGAAGAAAAAGAAAAAGAAGCGAAATCAAAATTTAAAGAATACTCTGTGGATGCACAGTCAAGCATTTCTATCATCCCAGAGCAGGTATTTTCATATAAAACGAATGATCAAGAAGTGTTAAATACGTTAAAAGAACAGTTAGTAGCAAAAGCTGATGCATTTGCTTTAAGTGTGAACGGTCAACCTGTCGTTTATCTTAAGGATAGTAGCGACTATGAAAAAACAATTAAATTATTAAAACTTCAATTTGTTACAGAAGAACAACTAACACAATTAGAGTCATACAAACAAAATGGTCAGCCTTTACCTGCTTTAAAAGTTGGTCAAGAGAGAATACTAGATGTGAAAATTGAATCTGTAACTGGAACTGAAACAGAAATTGCGCCAAACAAAATATTAACACCTGAAAAGGCTGTACAATATTTACAAACTGGTACATTAGAAAAAGAATTATATACGGTTCAAGCGGGTGATGTCCTTGGAGCTATTGCTATGAAACATAACTTAAGGACTGCAGAATTGTTAGAACTAAATCCCGATTTAAATGAAAATTCACTCTTACAAATTGGTCAAGAAATAAATGTAACTGTGTTAAAGCCATTAGTCAATGTTCAAGTTGTTCAAGAAAAATTACTAAATGAAAACATAAACTACGAGAAAATCGTAGAAGAAGACTCTACAATGTATAAAGGCGAAACAGTCATTAAACAACAGGGTGCCGATGGGGAAAAGCAAACTTCTTATTTAATTACAGCAGTAAATGGTAAAGTTACTGAAAAATCTGTGACAAAAGAAGTTGTTCTTAAAGAACCTATTAAACAAGTTGTTAGAGTTGGAACGAAAGTAATTTCATCACGCGGAACAGGTGATTTTTCTTGGCCAGCTGTTGGCGGTTATATTTCAAGTAGTATGGGCTCTCGTTGGGGTTCATACCATAGAGGTATAGACATCGCTGGACCATCTAACTACAATATAAAAGCATCAGATAATGGTGTAGTAACAGCTGCAGGTTGGGATGGTTCTTATGGATATCGTATTATTATCAATCATAATAATGGTTATAAAACAATCTATGCACATCTTTCAAAAATCAATGTGAAAGTAGGACAAATTGTACCAAAAGGTTCTGTTATCGGAATTATGGGTTCAACAGGCAACTCTACAGGTACACATTTACATTTTGAAATTCACAAAAATGGGTCAGTGGTAAATCCACTATCATACTTTTAATAACTTTTAGGTTGAGAGACAGTTCGTTAGCTTAGGACTGTCTTTTATTTATTTTATTGCTAACTTTTTTGA
The DNA here is from genome assembly GCF_000772945.1 of Ureibacillus manganicus DSM 26584. Classification (GTDB taxonomy): domain Bacteria; phylum Bacillota; class Bacilli; order Bacillales_A; family Planococcaceae; genus Ureibacillus; species Ureibacillus manganicus. The sequence goes on along the minus strand of NZ_JPVN01000004.1, from coordinate 182,966 downwards.
TCTCATGAAATATACAAAGAGATATATTTCCCAAATGTAATTTAGTGGTGTTAAGATAGATATAAGGAATTGATTCGCTAGTTAGAGGATTATTTCCCAGAAAATAATTCTATATTGTTTGATATAATATTGTAAGTACTTTTAAAAATAGCCATGAGAGATTAAATATTAAGAACTTGAATATATAGATAAAAAGAAGATAAAGGAGAATAAACATGACAAAAACTATTTTAGTTGTAGATGACGAAAAGCCGATTGCTGATATTCTGCAGTTCAACCTAATTAAAGAAGGTTATCAAGTAATCTGTGCCTATGATGGTGATGAAGCTTTACAAAAAGTAGAAGAATCACAACCAGATTTGATGTTATTAGATATTATGCTACCTAAAAGAGATGGTATGGAAGTGTGCCGCGAAATTCGTAAAAAGTACGACTTCCCAATCATTATGTTAACAGCAAAGGGTTCAGAAATTGATAAAGTTCTTGGCCTTGAAATGGGAGCAGATGATTACGTCACAAAACCATTTAGTACTCGTGAACTAATTGCCCGTGTAAAAGCAAACATGCGACGCCTTCAAGTGAATGCGACAGCACAGGATGTAAAAGAAGAGTCAAATGAAATTGAAGTGGGCTCTTTAGTTATTCAGCCAGATGCATATTTAGTATTAAAACGTGGCGATGCAATTGAACTTACACATAGGGAATTTGAATTGATCCATTATTTAGCTAAGCATATAGGCCAAGTGATGACTCGTGAACACTTACTACAAACGGTCTGGGGCTATGACTATTTTGGTGACGTACGAACAGTAGACGTAACTGTCCGTAGGTTACGTGAAAAAATTGAGGATAATCCTAGTCATCCAAACTGGATTGTAACTCGCCGAGGTGTAGGGTATTACTTACGAAATCCTGAGCAGGAGTAAATTAGATGCAGAAAGTAGGCTTTTTCAAATCCATACATGTAAAGCTCGTATTAATTTACGTACTTTTAATTATTATTGCTTTACAAATTATTGGACTCTATTTTTCAAAGGAACTAGAAGAAAATTTAAAAGCGAATTTCCAAGACTCTATTTTTCAACGAATTGACCTAGTTCAATATAGTATTCGTGAAGAAATGCTTAAAGAAAGAGATTTAGAAGTTTCGCCAACCATTGGGCAAAGCTTAAATGTTATTATTCGTGAATTTGCCACAGGAGATATTAATGAAATTCGTGTCATAGATAAACGAAATCGAGTTCTAGCAACTTCTGATATTAGTAACCAATCAATTGTTGGTCAACGTGGAAATCACGAAATTGTAAACCAATCAATCGCAGCACAAACAGCGATCGATAAAATTGTTCTTGATGCTGATACCCAAAAACGAGTGTGGATATTAGCCGCACCAATTTTTGATACTGTTGGTCCCAATGGTGAGATTCTTGGGACAATCTATATCGAATCTAATATTGAAAATGTCTTTGACCAAGTGAACGAAATTAACCGGATTTTTGCTGTGGGTACAGCCATTTCACTTGTAATTACAATAATTCTTGGAATTTTAATTGCTAGAACGATAACTGGACCAATCTCAGATATGAGAAAACAAGCACAAGCGATGTCTAGAGGAAACTTCTCAAGAAAAGTTCGTGTTTATGGGGATGATGAAATCGGGCAATTAGCCATTGCATTTAATCATTTAACAAATCGACTTCAAGAGGCACAGTCAACAACAGAAGCTGAAAGAAGAAAACTTGCTTCTGTACTTACGAATATGACTGACGGGGTAATTGCCACAGATCGAAAAGGGAAAGTCATACTAATTAATGACCCTGCAATAAGCTTTCTGAAAATTTCAAGGGAAACAACGTTGAATCGCCCAATCGCATCTGTGCTTGGATTAGAAAAAGAGTATAGCTTTGAAGATTTAATTAATACACAGGATTCAGTTAACTTAGATTTTAGTACGCATGAAAACCGCCTAATTTTACGCGCAAACTTCTCGGTAATTCAAAAGGAAACAGGATTTGTGAATGGTTTAATTACGGTACTACACGATATTACCGAACAAGAAAAGATTGAAATGGAAAGACGTGAATTCGTATCAAACGTCTCTCATGAATTACGCACTCCTCTGACAACGATGAGAAGTTATCTAGAAGCATTAGCTGATGGTGCGTGGCGTGATGAACAAATTGCACCAACATTTTTAAATGTTACTCAAACAGAAACAGAGCGCATGATCAGACTAGTAAATGATTTATTGCAATTATCTAAAATGGATGCCCGAGAGTATAATTTAAATAAGGAATTTGTTGAGTTTAATAAATTCTTTAATCGAATTATTGATCGATTTGAAATGTCAAAATCTCAAAATGTAGAATTTAAGAGATACTTACCAGAAAATTCTTACTTTGTAGAAATTGACGCTGACAAATTGACTCAAGTGATTGACAATATTATTTCAAATGCATTGAAATACTCACCTGATGGCGGGAACATCCGATTTGGTGTAACCGTTCAAGAAAACTTAATAAAAATCATGATTTCAGATGATGGTATGGGTATTCCAAAAGAAAATGTTGGAAGAATTTTTGATCGGTTCTACCGAGTGGATCGTGCAAGATCACGAGCAATGGGAGGAACAGGGCTGGGCCTTGCCATTGCAAAAGAAATGATTGAAGCTCACGGGGGACATATTTGGGCAGAAAGTGAGGAAGGTGTTGGTACAACGGTATTCTTCACATTGCCATTCGAATTAGACGAGGCGGGTGAATGGGATTGAAAATTGTTGAACTATTTAAATCAATTGTTTTAACAGTCTTAGTCCTATTAAGCATGTTACTAACCTTCTCAATATGGAACTACACGCCAAATTTGCAAACTATCAATGATACTAGAGTGAATCAGATTAACCTTGGAACAGAAAAGACCCTCCATGATGTGGTAAAGCCGTTTCGTATTCTTTATAAAGATGAAGGGGTGTTCCAAGGTACGGTTGATTCTTCTAAAATAGATGAAGTATTAATAAATTTAGCAGCATGGAAATCTTCCGAAATTAAGTTTATACAAGGAAATTTATCTGAACAGAAAGTGAATAGTTTAACCAATGAGGATAAACGAATTACACTTTTCTACGATGCAGAAGTACCTATTAAAATAATGAATTCAATTTTATTACTGACACAATCGGATTTACCTGATGCTTCTTTTAATCGGTTAATTATTGATTGGAGTAATTTGTCCGTTGAAAATAGGATTACAATCTATTTTGTGAATAGTGAAAAGAGAACTTCTTATAGTACAAATATTGCAGTCGATTATTATCAATTCATTTCTAAAATTATTAAGCCTTCAAGTAATTTAGGAAACTACCTTGAAATTGCGCGTGGAAATGCACTCTCATTATATGTACCGGAAAGTCCTATAGAACTATTAAATTTAACTTACACAATTGGCGAAATTTCACCAAATACGTTTAAAGATATATTATTTATCGAACCAAGTATCGTTCAAAGAAGCATTGATAGTACATCGTCGGATAAGTATATTGATGGAATGGCTTTAATGACAGTGGATTCAAATAGTAAAGTGTTAAATTATGTGTACCCTGCATCTGAAAGTATTGGTGAAATACCAAGTGCAACACTTTTACTAGATAGCTTCGAGTTTATTAATGACCATGGTGGCTTCACTGGAAGCTATCGATTTAAAAATATGAATACTACAAGACACATCGTTGAGTATCAACTTTACTTACAGGGGTTACCAGTCTTTAGTAGCATTACTACGAAAATTTCCACTACATGGGGAGACAATCAAATATTCCGCTACCGAAGACCTTATTACTTTTTAGATTCTAATATTTCATCAGATAAAAATATTGTAAAGCTTCCTTCAGGTATTGAAATGATTGAGAAAATAAAGCGTTCTAAAAACGTTAAGCTAGAAAGCATTGATGAACTATATATAGGCTATTATTTCTCTCAAATTAGTGAGAGTGGATATGCTCTTGAGCCAAGATGGTTTGCAATTATAAATGATAACTGGATTGGTCTAACATCTGAAATTTTAGGAGGGGATGAATATGGATTGGAGTAAATCAAAGTCAATCTTCATCATCGTCTTCCTTATTTTAGACATTTTCCTATATTCGCTTTACTTGAATAGACATACAGAGGCGCAAAAGGTTGAAGTATTAGGTGAGAAAACAATAGAAGCTAGATTGAAAGATGATAATATTACGTATTCAACATTACCTAATATTGAAACGGCACCGTACTTGTCCGGAAGTGTTAAACATTTTACAGAAGAAGATTTGCACTTTATTAATGGCCAAGAAGTAACCATTGAAAGTGAATCAAAAATTATTGTTACATTTGACGAACCCATCGCAGTAAATGATGTTAATGATCCTTTGAGTTATGTTGATTTTCTACAAACCTATATTATTGATAACCCATATTATACGTTATGGGAAGTAGATGAGACGAACCAAACCACAACATTTTTCCAACGTACTAATAATCGGACAATCTATTACAATAACCATGGAATGGTTAAGGTCTATTGGAATAATGACAATGAAATATACAAGTATGAACAAACATTGTTGGTCGATTTAGAAGAGTTTGAAGAACAAGAAGATCTATGGTCACCAATTCAAATAATCCAAGTGTTTTATTCTAAACAATTGTTAAAACCAGATTCACATATTACACAAGTGAAACTTGGCTATTCAACACTAGTAAAATCCACTCAAACACAAGTCTTTGTACCAACATGGGAAATACGTGTTAAAACAAAAGACGGCCAGGAAGAAGAGTATTTTGCTAATGCAGTTGAAGGAAAAGTGATTGATGTACAACTAGACCAAACAAAAGTAGAAGAAGACGAAGAATAGGGAGTTATATTATGCGTTTTAGTGTTTTAGCAAGTGGCAGTTCTGGAAATGCAATCTATGTAGAGAATGATGAACACGCATTTCTAGTAGATGTAGGATTGAGCGGGAAAAAGATGGAGCAACTATTTGCTAAAATTGATCGCGATATGAAAAAGCTGTCTGGCATCCTTGTAAGCCATGAACATAGTGATCATATTAAAGGACTAGGCGTAGTAGCCCGAAAATATAAAGTACCAATTTATGCAAATGAAAAAACATGGAATGCAATGGATGGTTTAATTGGCAATATTCCTGATGATCAAAAGTTCCTCTTTAATATGGAGACTGTTCAATCCTTTGGTTCGTTAAGTATCGAATCATTTGCTGTTTCCCATGATGCTGCAGATCCAATGTTTTATGCTTTTCATGAAAATGATCGCAAACTAGTTGTTATTACAGATACGGGATACGTAAGTGATCGAATGAAAGGGATTATTCGTGGAGCAGATTCCTTTGTCTTTGAAAGTAATCACGATATCGGTATGCTTCAAATGGGACGCTATCCGTGGTCTATTAAGCGTCGTATATTAAGTGATGTTGGACATGTTTCTAACGAAGATGCAGCAATTGCAATGAGTGAGGTTGTTTTTGAAAAGCCAACACAAATTTATCTTTCACATTTAAGTAAAGATAATAATATGAAAGACTTAGCGCGGATGAGTGTCAGTCAAACGTTACAATCATGTGGAATTATTACAGGAGAATACGTACACTTACACGACACAGATGCTGAAGAGCCTACTTTGTTAGTAACAGTGTAATTAAATTGAGTAAGTATTCCTACATGTATCAAATATCCTTTATAATTTAAAAAATATTTTTATTAAACTTAGAAGAACTTTGTGCCAAACAAAGTTCTTTTTATTTTGGTTTTAATTCATTTTCATGTAATTTTAATGTTTGATTTGTATCATAATGACAGAAGAAAGGAAAGGGTGAATTTCATGAGTAATTATAATGACAACGAAAATCAAAACAACATTCATAATGATTCACAAAATGATTCGTATAATACGAATCATCAAAACAATACAGCAAACCAATTCAACGAAAACTTACAGTATTCTTCAAATCCACAATTCTCTCCACTTCAAGAGCGACTGAAGCGAGAAGAAGAAGAAGAAAATAAAAGACGAGCAAACCAAAAAAAGGGACATAAAGGTGGCTATTTTGTCAGTGGTTTAGCAGGCGTTATTGTTGGTGCGCTAATTATGTGGCTTCTCCTTCCTTCCATGGTAGGACAGCTACCAAATGGTTCTGCAAATTCAAATGGAGAGAAGATTACCCCAATTGAACAAACAGCCACACAGGTTACGACTGATATCACAACTGCTGTTGAAAAGGTTTCAAATGCGGTTGTAGGGATCACAAATATCCAAGAAGTAACGGATTTTTGGAACCAACGATCAATGGAACGTGAAGCAGGTAATGGCTCAGGTGTGATTTACAAAATAGAAGACGATAAGGCGTACATTATTACAAACTACCATGTAGTAGAAAAAGCAAAACAGTTAGAAGTAACATTAGTTGATGGAACAAAAGAAGAAGCTACCCTCGTTGGTAGTGACATTTGGACGGATTTAGCTGTAATATCTATAGATAGTAAAAATGTAGACACTGTTGCTGAATTTGGCGATTCTGAAGTACTTAAACAAGGTGAAACAGTTATTGCGATAGGAAATCCGCTTGGCTTAGACTTTTATGGCTCTGTTACAACTGGAGTTGTTTCAGGGAAGGATCGCGCGGTACCAGTGGACTTAAATGCAGATGGTGTTCAGGATTGGGAAACAGAAGTCTTACAAACAGATGCTGCGATTAACCCAGGGAATAGTGGAGGAGCACTAATTAACATAGCAGGGGATTTAATAGGTATTAACTCGATGAAAATTGCAGAATCAACTGTTGAAGGACTTGGCTTTGCAATTCCGATCAACTCAGTGATCCCCATTATTCAAGAGTTAGAGAAAAACGGAGAAGTAAGACGTCCTACTATGGGAATTGGTCTTTTAGATTTAACGGAAGTGCCTGCATTTTATCAACAACAAACATTAAGACTACCTGAAGAAGTGACAACAGGCGTCGTTGTTTCTGAAGTTGTGAAAGGTTCACCTGCAGACCGAGCTGGAGTTAAACAATATGATGTTATTGTTGAAATGGATGGCGAGAAAGTAGAGAATTCTATAGATTTACGTCAACATTTATACAACGAAACAGAAATTGGGGATACATTAATGATAAAAGTGTATCGTCAGGGAGAGATGGTAGAGTTAGAATTAAAATTAACTGAAGGCACAAGTGTATAAGCGCTGTGAAGAAGATTTAAACAGTATATGTTGGATTTGTGGATAAACTATAAAATGTGAATAGACTTTTACACAATGGGTAGTGAAAGAGAAGCCTTCTCTTTCCTACTCGTTTTTAGTTTGTTACAATGGTTTGTGGATAATTTAGTGCAAAGTGTGAATAACTTTGTGGAAATTTTGTGCTCAAAGGAGGTTTTAAATTTGGAGAAGTTTAGCTGTGAAACCCATATCAATCAAGCTCTAGATATGTTCGTTGCAGAGACAGGAGAGTTTCCGATATTAGACAAGTATAATAGCGAGGATAACTTATCCACAAAATGTTCTTATTGTGAGGAAGATGCAACATATATTGTATCAAGAAAATAACTTTACACAATATATGGATACTAATTGTGAATAGTGTGGACAACTTTGTGGATAAAATGTTTGTAAACAAAATGTAAATGTTAATAAGCTGTGAATAGTTAATAGTGAAATGTGGGAAATAGTTAAGAAAAGTAGATCTTATCGGGGTACTAGTGATTTGGGAAATAGTACCCCTTACCATATAAGTATGTGAATAAACATGTGTTTATGTATTGTAAAGGTGGATAAGTTGTGAATATCACAATCATTTCAGTAGGGAAGTTAAAAGAAAAGTATTTAAAAATGGGAATCGACGAATACGTCAAGCGACTAGGAGGTTATGCCAAAGTCGATTTGGTTGAGGTTCCAGACGAAAAGGCACCAGAGCAGTTAAGTGAAGCTGAAATGGAGATTGTAAAGAAAAAAGAAGGCGAACGAATCCTATCAAAAATCAGTGATGGCATGCATGTTGTTGCGCTAGCCATTGAAGGTAAAATGAAATCTTCTGAGCAAATGGCTGCTGATATTGAATCTCTTATGACATATGGGACAAGTAAAATTGCTTTTGTTATTGGCGGATCCCTCGGATTACATGAGGATGTCATGAAGCGCGCGGATGAAAAACTGAGTTTTGGAAAAATGACCCTTCCACACCAGCTGATGAAATTAGTCTTGGTTGAGCAAATCTATCGGAGTTTTAGGATAATCAAGGGAGAACCGTATCATAAATAGAGGCAAAAAATGATGTAAATAAGGTGGTATTTTGTTGTAGGAAGCGGGTATTGGCTGTGGAAAACCATTTGCATTATCCGTTTCTCGATACAACATGTGGATAAGTGTGAAGGACTTAGAAATATTGACCTCTGAAAAGTCAAAGTCGAGTTCAACTTGATCGACCATTCGTGATTGCCCAATTGGGTGCTTTACTGTAATTTTGTTAAGCAAGAGTTGAAGTAAATGTTTTTGTCTTTCTCTTGATGATTGTTTATAGACTAAAAGGAATTTGTCTAAAAGCTTTTGGATAAGCTCTGGTTGGATTACTTTTGCATCATTCGAGCTTAATTGCCCAGTGATTTCATTGTGCCTTTGTTCTAACTCTGCTTTTTCTTTAGAGACATGCTGTAATCGTTCTTGCAAGATTGCTATTGGTAAGGTCTTTCGCTCAAATGCTTCCAAGTAACGATTCTGTAGCTCTTGTATTTCAGAAAGGCGATTTTCTACTTGTTTCAATTCAGTATTGAGTTGGTTTAAAGATTCAATCGAAGTAGAATTTATAGATTGAAGTGTAGAGAATAACTGTTTTTGGTTGGAAAGGATCTTCTCAATCTTATTAATTACTTCGTATTCTGCTACATAAGCTTTTATTGAATTTGCTCTACATGCTGATGAACCTTTGTTATGAAAGTTAGAGCACACATAATAACGGTATTTCTTCTTTGTTCCATCCTTTCGTTTATGTGTTGTAATTGCAGGAACCATACCTTGACTACAATCAGGGCAACGCAAAAGACTGCTAAGTAAAAAAGGTTCATTGGATTGCCTTTGTTTAAATGACTTGCTTTTCCGCCTTGCTTGAACCATACTCCATAATTCATCGGAAATAATGGCTTCATGCTGTCCTTCGACAATAATAGGATTAGGGTTTTTACCTCTCCTGTGTTTTGTATCCCAATTTTCTACCTTTAGCCAACTGATTTTACCGTTGTAAGTAATATTATCTAAGATTTGAGCAATACCATTGATGGAGAAAAGGCGATTTCGTTTAGTACGATATCCTGCTTTGTTTAGGTGGTTTGCTATTGCCTTTAAACCTTTACCATTAGCATATAACTGATAGATTAATTGCACTATCTTTGCCTCTTTTTGATTAATTACAAGTTCTTTTTCAATATTGTCATAACCGAATACAACGCCTCCATTCCATGAACCTTCTAATGCTCGCTGTTTCATTCCCAATTTAACATTCTCTGCTAATGTGTTACGCTCCATTTCCGCAATGGAAGCCATTAGCTGAACAACTAAACGACCAATTGGACTGCCTGTATCAAAGTTTTCAGAGTAAGAGATGAATTTTACTCCATAATCTTCGAATTTGTCTAATAAAGTGAGAGTATCTAACATATTTCTTGATAGGCGTGAGATCTTCCAAACAAGAACAGCTTGAAATTTATCCTTTTCAACATCTGAAATAAGTTTTTGCATAGCAGGGCGACCGCTTATGTTCTTTCCGCTTATTCCCTCATCTACATATTCCTCTGCAATCTCCCAACCATATAATTGAGTATATTGACGTAATGTTTGTAATTGGGCAGTTATGCTGTATCCTTCCGTTGCCTGCTCTTCGGTAGAAACCCTACAGTAAATTGCGACACGTTTTATTTCATGCATAAAAATCCTCCCTTCCTTGTAATTTTAATATGAAACACAAACAAGAGAAAGGATGTTTCCCTTCTCTTAGTTCAGTTGATTCAAATATTTTAAATCAAATTTATAAATGATTTCTTTTATAGTTCTATCCTTAGTAGTCTTCCCTGGATTTACATGAATCTCTTCAATGAGAGAACGAAGCAATTCCTTTTTGTCATCATCTTCGATCATATCGAAAAAGGCTTTTAAATCGTGTAGTGATGTTGAAATAATATCAGCTAAAAAGGTTTTATCTCTGAGTTTAATGAGGTGCTGTAAATTTTCAATTCGACTTAAAATCGTTTTCTCTTCCTCTTGTAAATCTACCATTTCCTCCTTCAAAATCGCTTCTGAAATAATATCTTTCAACTTCCAATTTATAAGTTCTTTTCTCTTTGTTTTTAATTCATCTAACTCAACTTCATACGTCTTTAATTTCATTTCCAATGGCTCTATTTCACTCATAGCGTATGCGTGTAGCATACTGGTTATAGGTTCTATAATGTTGTATTTTTGTAACGCTATAAACACTTGGTTGAATACATAATCTTCAGCATAATCCTTTTTTACAAGGTTTGAGGAACACGCCTTACTACCGCTGTTTTTGTTTCTTGAACATTGATAGTATTTGTATTTTGGACTGCTATTTCCTTGTAACATGGCTGAGCCGCATTCTGGGCATTTTAGTAAGCCTGATAAGGGGAAGCTTCCAGGATGAACTTTCTCTTGTCTATAACTACTTACTTTCAATACTTCTTGTGTTTTCTCCCATAACTTTAGGTCAACAATAGGGGCATGCTTTCCATCTCTCAGTTCACCACGCCATTTTATTTTGCCTATATAAATGGGGTTGCTTAGTATCGTTTTTACGGAAGTAATTGACCAAAAATTATTTTTCTTTGTAGTGACACCTAAAGTGTTTAAGTTTGAAGCAATCTTTTTATAACCCCACTGGTCGATTGCATACTTTTCAAATATATAATTTACGACTTTTGCTTCTTCAGGGACAACTTTAAGCTTCTTATTCTTCGATATATATCCATAAATGACGCCTCCATTAAATTCTCCTTCAGAGGCTCTTTTCTCCATACCAGAGTTTGTTCGGAATATGATCATATCTCTTTCTAACTCTGCAACTAATGACATGATTTGATAAAGTATTTTTGCTCTTGGATCTCTTGTATCAATATTGTCAGCTATACAAATAAGATGTTTTTCGGCTTGCGTTAGTCGTTTATAAATATATAAGGATTCTAAATTGTCCCTGGATATACGGTCAGAATCATAAACGACAACGTAATCTATTCGATTTTGTTTATCAAAAACAAATGAGTACAACTCTTTAAACTCAGGTCGATTTTTAAATGATTCAGCCGATTTTGCCCCTTCATCAAAGATGCGAACGAGTTGTAAATCATTATTTTTGCAGTATTTTTCAATTTCCTCTTTTTGTTTTGCAATAGAAGTATTGTCTAATTGTTTTTCGGTACTTACTCGAACGTAACCAACAGCACGCATAAATCAATCACGCTCCTAATCTGCTTTCCTTAAATTTGTCGTAAATAGTAGTTTCATATTTGACAATCAGATCGGACAGTAAGTTAAGAAACTTTCGAGCATTATATTTTTCCAGCTCAGGTCCAATCAATAATTGTTCTTCAATTTCTTCATTAAAACTTAAAGTAGGGGATTCTTTCATTGGGGATCTTCCTTTCGTAGTGGAATTTTGAGGTTATTTAGGTTAATGAAGTGAGGAAAGTGTCATTAACCTATGTAAAAATCGGGGGGATATTATTTGAAAAGAAGCAAGAATGCATATAAAACAACAAAAAAGACTGCTTTACTTAGATATACAAAAAATCGCAATAAGTAGTTAAGCAAGAAGGCATAATCCCCCTTGAAACAACTATACCTATTGGATTGTTCATGTATCTAAGTAAAACAGTCTATAATCTATCAAAATATGTGTTATATAAAAATTTCTATAAACTATAATAAGAAATATTTTGCCTAATGTCAATAGTTAATTGAATGTTACAACAATTAATGGAATAACCAGCTCGAACCAGCTCGAACACAAAACCTATTTATTTCAACTTGACTTCTTCGCTATATTGTCAGTAGCCCATCTAATTTTGGGGGCAAGGAAGGATAAATATAATGGGGCTGGGAGCAAAAATATAACAATAAACCTTTGATGTATAAAGATTTCCAGCCTCCCAAGGTCAATCTGGAGGTGGTATAAATGATCCATACAATCAAGCTGTATTTTCCTATTGAATACTATGAAGTTATGGATTTGCAAAAAAGGTTTAATATTATTTACACGCAACTGAATGACTACTTTGCTAATTACTACGGTGGTAAGTTTAAAGGAGTTACGCTTCAAATTTCAAATAAAGGCAATGGACAGTGGAAGTTATATATGTTCATAGATGCAATTCTCCTTCTTGGTAAGTTTGACATTACGGAAGATGACTATATTTCGTTAGAACAAGAGATAACGAATATTCTTTGGATTCTCTTTAAACATTTTTTGCATTTCAGACATCATATTCTGCAAAGAATTGATTACCGATACGATTTAGTTGTAGAGGAAAAACTCCACAGAGATATACTGCTCCACTTGTATCAGAAGCTTACTAAATCACATAGGTATCAAAAAAAGTATATAGGTAAGCTTGATGCTGAAGGTGTTTTTCAAAAATATGAAACGACTGTTTACCATTCGTCAAAATCGGTACAAGCTGTAGTTTATTCAAAAGAAGAAGAACGATTATTTAAAAAAGAAGAGATACAAGAGTATGAAAAAAACGTACTAAGGTTTGAAGTACGAATTCTACAAGATCATATTAATTATATGGCTCGACAAGACAAAGGGAATTGTCGACCTAAGAAATTAAAAGAATATATGAAAGAAGAAGTCTATCGAGGTTATTTCCGCAAATATATGTCCCCCATTTACCATCCTGGAGAATTTAATAAGTTAGATGAAGCAAGAAAACGTATACGTAACTCCTCCCTCTCTGATTCCAATAAAGATAAGCTGATTGTATTTTTGAAACAAGTATCTTCTCACAGTATTGATACCCCGCTGAAATCAATGACAAAAGCCACATTTAGAAACCGCTTGGAAATGTTGAGTCAACTTGGCATCAATCCAATCCCCATTCCAAAAAATTACCCAAAAGCACCAAATACTCTAAGCAATCCTCTTGATAAATTTTTATGGTAAATAAATTTAGAATGTTTAAATTCGAATAGAAATACAGTTGATATGTGGTTAATAATGGTTATAATAATGATAAGCACGATATTGCGAGTATCGTGTACCATTACCGAACTTGAAGTTCGGTTCGGCAATAAGTAGATCCATTAGAACCACTCCGCTAACCAGGCTTCGGGTGGTTCTTTTTCTATGCCTATAATTACTATTAGTACCTTTCTTATGTTATCAAATTCCTCTTCCTAACTATGATATAAAGATCAACTCGATCAATTAAAACAGGGTTCCTTGAATGGAAAGATTAAAAGGAGAGGATTTGAATGACTAAAGGAAAACGAGAACTTGGCAATGATTTTGGAAAGCTGTTAAAACATCTAAGGCAATCCAAAGGGTATTCACTTCAAAAAATGGCGAGGTTGTGTAACGTCACCCCATCGTACTTGAATCGTCTCGAATCAGGTCACAGAAAAAATCCAAGCATCAATATTTTAGAGGATATTGCGGTGGCATTAGGAACAGGAGTTGACACTTTCCTCGGCACAAAGTTTGATTCTACAGGCAGAGAAGCTTCACTTGAAGAACTTTTCTTCAATAATGAAATTGAGTGGGAAGGGATAAATCTAAGTGCAAATACGAAAGATTCACTGCTAAAAATTTGTACTACTGTTTTAGCAATCGAATGGGTAGCAGATACAATGCTGGAAGATTTAAAAAGGGTTGGCGAATTAATTATAGAGCTTAAAGAAGAAATGTAAGGTTAGGAGGAGAGATTTTCTCCTTCTCTACCTATATATATATATAGGTTATGAATATTATTTTGATTACATATAGAAGAAATACATAATATGTGCCAAAAAATTGATTATTAATAAATTGTATATATGTTATATGAATTATTGACAATACAGAACCCTTTGCTATAAAGTTAGGACAGTATTATTATAAAGGTTTGATTCCAATGGCAAATTCTATCTATAAAATTCAACTATATACATTAAAAACAGCACTTACCGTCTCTGGATGGTAGGTGCTTTTCTTTTGTAAAAAATAAATGACAAAAAACCACAGCGAATGTAGGAGGCAATAGGATATGAGTAAAAAGGGGAGCAACAAGGAGTCGATTTTTACAATTTACCTAAAGGATTTTTATCAACAATGGCAGGAGATATTAGGATTTGAATTAAATAATATCTCACTGGAACAAAACCATACGAACCGTACTTATATGGAGCGTATCAAAAAGATGATGCTGGCTAATCAAGAGGCGGTTATTGTATGGATGGCATTATCATTTGATGAGGTAATACTTCGGGATCTTACAGATTGGATAAAGAGCAAACAATTACACTATATAGATTTTTTTGCAGTTTCAATTAATCCCTTAGCTATTGATATGTTAGAAAAATTGAACCAAATGTATAAGCTTGAAGTGTATGAACATATGAAGCAATTAATAAAAATCAGACAGCTTCTAACTGTCGATTATTCAATCAAAAATATACATCCTTTACACGCTGGCCATGCATTAACATTGGAGCCACCATTAGATCTTTCACGAACAGATGATATAAAAAGGGCAATGTTAGCTGTACTTCGCAAGAGAATGCCTTTCTATCTAAACTTTCACTACAACAAAAAAATGAATTTAAACGATTTAACGTTAACAGTCGGCTCAGGTCAGAATGGTTTGCTATTTAGATGCTCCTCTAAGAATGTAAAGTCACGTGCATTTGTAGAGCTTTATTTCGAAAAACATAGAATTGATAGGTACAGATTATTTTTAAAACATAGGGAGTTAATTCGTAATGAGGTGCATCCAGACATACAATTTGAACATAGAAAGATTGGTGTATACTTTAAACCGTTGGATTCCTTAGAAGATACTTTTGATATGATTGCAGAAATATTTGAAAAGTTTATTTTGTATTTCTGCCCCTACACATATGGAAGAAAAGAAATAGCATATGTAGCAGATCAATGGGTTAAAAGTAGGAAGGATTAAAGGCAATATTACTAACATCCGAAGATGATTGAAGGTTTATATGAAACCGAGGAAAGTTACCGAATACGGCAAGAAGATGCAGATGACTTTTTATATTGTTATTAGAAGAGAATTTTGTGGTATCGAGCTGGATTATGGTACAATTTATAAGATAATTGGATAAATACGGTAGAGATTCGACGTACTAAGGGTTATGGAAATAATTTTGTTAAAATTAAGAGTGAGTGGATAGTTAAGAATATAAAATTAAAACGGATAACGATACTTGGTGAAGAGATTGTCCAAGAACTTTTAACAACAAGAACTTACAACAAGATATGAAGGAAAGGCAGTTTCTAATTAGATTAGAGCTGTCTTTTTTTATAGAAGGGATGTAATTATGGCAGTCCTTATCGAGTTTTAATAATGGAACTGCCTTGTCTTTTGTGCATTTTTATTTGTTGGAATATTTGTCTGTGAAATCAAGAAGAAGTTGGGCAATAATGTCTTGGATTTTCAAATGGGGGAACTCGTTTTCACAAGTAGCAACAAAGTTTTGGTAGAGGTCGTCTGGCATACGGAAGTTTTTACTGGAGATTTTAGAGGTAGATCGGAATATACGCTTGTCAATGATGAAGTCGTCATTGTGTTTATATCTTTCTATTATGCTTTTCAAAAGGGGAAAATTCTTTTTAATATAATCCATTTCGGAATTACTTTGGTTAGAAATAGTAGATATCTGTCCTTCATCACGAACAAATTTATAATACTGGTTTTCCCGTTTAATATAAACATAATCGTCTTCTTGCATCAGTTTCGTAAAGGTAGAATAGTTAATTTCAAGAGCATCCGCTACTCTTTGTAAATCAAAACCTTCCCTCTTTAGCAACTCGTTTACGATGGCTACACGATTTTTGCTATTTGTTGTGAGGAACTTGTCTTTATTCATGGATACACCTCCTTTGTAATTGTGGATGTATTGTATTTTAGTATTTTGTGAGAAAAGTATTCATTTGAGGTGAGGAAAATGAGAAAAGTAATATTAATGAACAAATTAGCAGTGAATTAGTTAAATGATTTATAAGTATTAGGAAAATAAGCACGCTTCATTTTAATTCATCATGAATTATCTATAATTTAACATATCTTTTAACACCGCTTTTAGAAAGACTTCATAAATTTATGTGGTCTTGCTAATTTTAGTGCTAAATAGGTGCAAATTAGTGAGCAACAGACCGATTGAATAAAGTAGGAGTAAAAAAAATGGAGAAATTACGTTAAAATTTTAATATGGTATTAAAATATATTCTTATTAAACCAACGGGGAAGAAGAGTTGAAGAAGTTTAAAAAAGTGAGGGTGGGATTGGTTTGAGTTCAATAAAAAAAGCATACGGTTACGTAACCAGGATAAAGAATGGTAAGACACAAGTATTGGTTTTTCAACATTCGATTCCTGAAGCTGGAATACAAATACCTAAAGGTACAGTGAACGCTCAAGAAGATGCTTATCATGCAGTTATTAGAGAAATTGAAGAAGAAACTGGATTGAAGAATTTTATAGTTGAGAATTTAATTGCAGAAGATAATTGGAAAAATGATGATGGTGCTACTCATAATAGATTTTTTTATAAAATTGTTGTATCGGATGCTCCAGATAAGTGGGATCATCAGCCAACAGGTGGAGGAGATGAGGAAGGGCTAACATTCCATTACTTCTGGATATCATCAAAGGATGAAGTTGAACTTATCCGAGGTCATGGAGATTATCTACACCATGTCTTTAGTTAATAGCTACTTCAACTATAGTAGCCGATAATCCAAGAAGGATTAAAGTCCTTTTTTGTTGAAGTTACTGAACTAAAGTGGCAGATTAGTTGAAGAAGAGAAATTTGATTTTAGGTGGGATACTCTTAAGTAAGACAATTGATGTAAAACCATATGAAAATTATTTGTACTTTGCTATATATGCACTCATCCTCGGATTAGTCCCTGTATTAAGTAACTTTCTAACTAAATTTTCTTTGCAAATTTTTTTTACGTTATTGATCGTTTTTATTGTGTCTTTAGTTGTCGAAAAGATATCGAAGGCTTTTATGAACTTCTGTCTACGTTTTAATTTAAGGCTATTATATTTGTATATTATTTTTATTGTTTTATATTTTCCAGTATATATGTTTTTCAATTAACGAGGACTTTAGTTGAAGAATGGGGTTGCTAAGTCAGCCCTTGTCTTATTCAACTATCGGGGCAGGTTAGTTCAATGAGATTGTTATAAAATACCAGAAGTTTTGTGATAATCGCTGTAATATGTTGTCTTAATAGTAATTATTAGACTAATGACAATTAAATAAATCTTGGAGAGTGATAGTGTGGTTAGGTTGAAACATATTGTGAGTGTATTAGTTGCAATAGTTTTATGTGGAGTGATTTGGTTGGTTCACCCTGCGAAAGAACAAGTAAATCAATTGGAAACACAAATCGGTCGCCAATACTATTCTGCAAACTTCTTACTACTGGATACAGTTGAGGAACTACTTGCATGGAACTTTAGTCAACCCCTAACTGATGCGGACGTAGATTATTTAGACAAACTTTCTGATGATTTACTGCACACAACTGATCTGATTTTTTTTGGCGGGAACGTTGTACATCATGAATGGAGAAGTCGAATGCTTGAAGTACAAGAACATCTAACAAAATATGTGAACGGTACTTCACTTACAGAAATAGAAGTTGCAGATTTAATGCAGACATTAAAGGCAACTCGCTTTATAACCCTGGATTTTCAAGATTATGTTGAGAATATCCATGATTTCTATAACGCAATGCATGATGAACAACATGAAATGTTCGAAAGAGTTAAAGAACGTTTAGCTACAAAATATTAATCATAGATTTTCAGCTCTTATAAATTGATAAAAAAGCTAATAAATAAACTTACTTAACTAACGGAGGCGTTAATCCAAGAAGGATTAATGCCTCTTTTGTTGAAGTTATTGAACTAAAGGGGCAGGTTTGTTGAACAAAAATAGTCAAAAAAGAAAAGTAAGAACAAATCATATAAGGTGGCGATAATAGGATGAAAACATTCTTAGAATTACTCCGTATATTATTTATTTTAGGAATATTATTTGCATTGGGTTGGGTAATTATAGGCAATATTTATGCACTAAATGACGTAACTGAATCTTATTCGTGGCTTGGTGCAATAGCTATTTTATTACTTATTTTTGTTTTGTACAGAAATAAGTTGCAATTTTCAGGGTGGTATAAAGGAAAAGGTATGGTGAAACTTCCAAAGTTTGTTACAGCAACACTAATTATAATCTCTATATTGTTAATCATTTCACCATTTCTATTAGGTTCTTTATTAAGCTAACGGAGGCTTTAGTTGAAGAAGCACATTAAATAATGCCGAAAAACGCTCATATTAAATACTGAGCGTTTTTGTTTACCATTTTCATAGCAAATTAACTGTTAAGACGTTTGTTAAATGGGTGATTACATTACTTTTAGGGTTTTCCCCTCCATCAACCAAACATCTCGTCTCATTTTTTGCCTCTTAAATAGACACGGTGAACCGTATCATAAGTAAATGAGGTTTTTGAGGGAATATAAGAATCTAAACATTGAAAAACATTTAATTTATTTAATCAAGTTTTTAAATTGACTAGCACTGTGAAAGGATGTTGACAGGCTAGTAAAGCAAAAAAGCAACTAAAAAACAGAAATTTCTTTTAGCCAGCCTTTTGGATTATGCAGTTTTGGAAATGATTTGGTTATTATCTAATAAGACCCTTGATTTATCATTAGCGGAATGGAGACCTTTTCATTTAGTTCTTTTATGTATAATTTATTGTAAATAAAAGAAAACACAACCCCGTTCAGTTGAACCAATCCACAGCATAAATGATCGAAATACTCCGCAATTAAGCATAAGAAGCACCTTCTTTACAGTTAAGTGAAGGTGCAACTTTTCTAATAGGTTTTGTAAAGCAACATTGTAAATGTAAGCTTATGCTTAATTGTTTAATTCAGAGATATCCATTTCTTTTATAATCCCCATTCATACATCATTTCAACGATAGGAAGTAAAGTCATCCCCAATTCAGTCATGGAATATTCCACTTTCGGTGGAACTTCTGGATAAACCTCGCGATGAACTATTCCATCTTCCATCAGTTCTCTTAATTGATTTGTTAATATTTTATGAGATATTTTTGGAAAAAGCCTTTGGAGATCACTGAATCGGTGTGGCCCTTCTACACCCAAATGCCATAAAATAACAATTTTTCATTTACCACTTATAATTGATAAGGTAAGTTCTTTTTCACAATTATAATCACCATTTATGATCTTTTCTTTAACTTCATCTCTAAATGTATCTGGCATAAATTCTTACCTCCTTATTTATATCAATTGTAACCTGTTGGTAACCTTCTTACAAAAAAGTGCATTCTTCACAGTGAAGAAAACAAGAAGTAGAATGAAATAGTCGTCTTACCGGCGAATCTTTTTTATTAATGAGGGGGAACTACAAATGAGTAAAAAAGCACTTTTAATTATACCACCAGAACGATTCAATGAAGACGAATTATTTCAACCAAAAGTGGAATTGGAAAGCAACGGAATTGAAGTGACAATTGCAAGTACAAAAACAGGTGAAATCATAGGGGATTATGAAGGTAAAGCAACTGCTGAGGTCATTTTCTCAGACGTTTCTGCTTCTGACTATGATGTTGTATCTGTTATTGGTGGATCTGGTACGAACGATCATCTATGGGAAAATCAAGAATTACAAGACTACTTGAAACAAGCGTATACTAATAAAGTTCTTGTAACAGGAATTTGTGCAGGTGCGGTTACTGTAGCTAAAACGGGTTTACTTACTGGAAGAGAAGCAACTTGCTATCCAGTAGATATACAAAAAGACCAATTAAAAGCGAATAAAGTAACATATGTTGAAAAACATGTTGTTGCTCATGATGATATTATTACTGGTGATGGGCCAGATGGCGCTAAAGAGTTTGGAGAAGCTTTAGTAAAAGCATTAAGCTAATTCTACAGTATCTTCGCTGAATTTTCATATAATCGAAAGCCTACGGAATTAATTCCGTAGGCTTTTGGCTATCCAAATATAAGAACAATATACCAAAGGAAGGTTCGGAAATTCATTTGGCTGAGTTTAATGAAGAAGAAGCTGCTGTTATACTAATACAACATATAGAGTGGATTATTGGTAGCAAACAAACGGTAAAAGAAAAGCCGCAGACAGTTTTGGAGGAAAGCCAGGCGGATGTGATGAAATCATGGTCAATTCCCAAGTTTTCGACCACGACGCTAGCTTGTGTTTTTGTATAATTATGACAGAAATTACACAAAGCAATAGATTGTAAACAAAATGCCCTAGAATCTTTAGATTCTAGGGCATTTTGTTTCTATTATGGCTTATTCGATAGGAAAAATTAAAGGTTTGGCCTTTTTGAATTTGCATCCGTCAAAGGATCGATATTAATATTGTATTTTATTTTAATGTCCATCTTCTCAAACATTTCAATCCATTTTTTTTCTTCCATTGGTTTTGAGAATGGTCTTTTTGTTTGTATGCCAAGCTGTAATGGATCCACTTTCAATTCTTGCATCTTTTTAACTAGTTCATATGTTTGTTTTTCAAGATGGGTTTCGATATCTTTTTTCATATTTTCTAACTGCTGTGGGTCAAATAATTGCTTCTCTCCCCGGTATTCCTCAATCCTAGTGTCTATATTCACGGTATAGGTCATTGTAGAATAACTGCTATCGATATCTACTATTATTTTAGATCTAACATGACCCAGTACAATTTCGAATTCTGGAATCGGTAAAACTTTTAAGTAGTGGTCGTTGTTTATCAGCTGGAAGATACGCTCATCTAAAGATGAAATAGTTTCAACTAGCTTGTCATCTTTAAACAAGGCTGTACCTTCATAGTTGACCCCATCCTCTTCTATTTTGAATACAGGCAAGAAAGGATCTGAATAAGGAGTATAGAGCAAATGTTTAAATTGATGAAGATTAACGACAGTTAATTCTCCTTGATTTTTTTCCTCATAATGCTTCAGCATTCGGTAAAACGAGTAATCAAAGTTTTCATCTTTGTCCAATTGGCTTTCCAAGTATTCATCAAAATTTCCTTTTACGAGTACTAAATAGATTCTCGGAGAAATATCCGGATCAGTCAATAATACATTTATAATGGACATAATCCCGTCTTTTCCAAGTTCATCACTAATTACCAGCATCCGCATTTGTCCGGATTTAATTTCCTGGTAGAAGTTAAAGTTGTACTTCTGTACTCCCTCCTTTAATAAGCTGACTTCTTGCGACATAACAAACTTATTTTCTTTACTTAGAGGAGGCATAATTGTACTGACTTTTAATTTCCCTTTATCCCCCTTACTAATTGACAAAAAGGTAACGGGAGAAATTTCTTCAATAAGGTTGTTTTCGGTAACAGGGGCACAGCCAGATAACCAAAAAGTCATAAAAAGGAGTATCAATCTTTTACATAGCTTTTTATGTAGAAGCATGTTTTTTAACCCCCTCTTTTTTCATTACTAAAACAATAACAAGTGGAACAAGAAAATAGCTTATGCTTCCAGCTATAATTTGAAGATTAAGTAAAAAGTTCTGCTTCTCCCAAGACTTCCAAAATAATTCATTCACAAGAACCATTCCAATAAAAATAAGGAATACACTGAATAACAAACCTTTACCACTGGTCGGCTTGCTCATTTTACCAAAAGCTATTTTAGATGCTCCATAAAACAATAATAGAAATAGAGAAACTGCAAAAACTAGGTTAAATAATAGAAAGGAAAGCATCATTATATCAATTCGTTCAAACACTGGGTTTTGTAAATAACGGCCCATATTAATAATTGGATATTGAGTTTTACTTAAAAAATTGGAACCGAAATAAAATAAGGATGCTATAAATAGGAATACATACTCTACAACGGTGAGAGCGTTTCCGTAAGACAAATAGCGAAAGGTTTTATTGTTTGTTTTAAGCCATGGTCCCAAAAATACCAGAAATTCCGGACCAGAATAGGAAGACAAAATTAAAAAAACGGCTTTCCAATTTTCTACTTTCCACTCCATTGGAATAAGTGGATACAAATCACTGAGTTGAGCTATTGGAGGGAAGACGAAAAAAACGAAAAATGTGATCATCCAAAATGTACAGAAAAAAGAAATCAACACAAAACGAATGGTATGTTCAACGCCCCTACCTGCGACATAAAAACATAACAACAAAATAAAAAAGACAAGAAAATTTGTATCTGTTGATGGAAGTATAAATGTTTGAACAATTTCGCTGAATCCTAACGTTATGACGGAAATTTTAAGTAGAATAAAGAACAACCCGATGAAAGAGAGAAATCGTACCAATTTTTTTCCAAACAATTGGACAAATCCATTATAACCATTGCTAGATAAACGGGTTAAAAGCCACTTCGATAAAAGAAGAAGGTTTAGTTGGGATAATAACCCTACAGCTATAAGCACCCAAATCATATATGGATTGATCAAGATATTTGGCATAATCAGAAAAAAGTATAGCATTTGGAGGCGATTTACCAACAACATGGCATAGAGCCCATTATAGGTTTCATTCTTTTTAAATAATTGGTGGGTTCCCATCATCATCAAGTCATCTCCTAGTTTTATATCTCTTAAGTTTTAGAGGTTTAAGATGCTCTGGACGCTCCAACATTTTGACTAATGGCCCTCGAATGAATAAGTCAACCCAATCCTTTCCAAAGAAGGGTGAAACTGGCGAAAGATAGGGTTGCTTGATTGAAGACATGCTATTAAGATGGGCTAAAATAGCAATGCTTCCTAGTGCAATCCCAATTATCCCAAGTAAAGAAGAAAAAACAAGAAGCATCAATTGAATTAATGAATTTGCTTTTGTCATAAGGTAGTTGGGAATAAGAAAGGAAGCTATCGTCGAGATTCCAACCATGACAATTAATACCTTGCTAGCGAATCCAGCCTCAACAGCCGCTTGACCAATCACAATACCACCAATAACCCCAAGTGTTTGACCTGTTTTTGTAGGCATCCTTAAACTTGCTTCTTTTATGATTTCAATAAAAATTAACATGATAAATGCTTCCCAAAAAGGAGTAAAAGGAAGCTTGCTCCTTGATTCGACCAACACCAGAAGTGTTTGTATAGGAATCATTTGATAGTGATGAGTTGTCAATGCCACATAGACAGGAATCAATGCGACTGACAGAATAAAACAGACATATCGGATGATACGCAAAAAACTGGCAACTACCCATCGATTAATATAGTCCTCGGGTGATTGGAACAAATGGAAAAAAGTAATGGGTGCAACAAGAGCAAATGGTGTATTGTCTACCAGAAGGGTAATCTTTCCTATTCCCAGAGAATAAGCAACTACATCAGGCCGGTCAGTTTGCTGAAACTGAGGGAAAATACTGTTTTGATGTTCCTCCAGGAATGCCGCAACTTGAGAGGAGTCAAAGAAGAGATCAAAATTAATTTCAGAAATCTTCTCTTTGACTGTTGAAACAAATTCTGGATTAGTCAGCCCCTCTATGTACATTAAAACAACACTTGTCTTACTCATAGAACCGACAGTAAACTTCTCTGTTTTCAGTTCATGTATGGGGAGTCGTCTTCGAATAAGCGTAATATTTTGTTCTACTTGTTCACTAAAGCTGTCTTTTGCTCCGAACAGGATGGTTTCTGTTTCGGAAGTTTCAATGGCACGTCCAGTAGGATTTTTTAATGGCACAGCTAACCAAAGGTTTTGCGAAGAATCAAATAACAAAACGGACCCTGAAAACAACTTTGTTTTTGCCTCTATAAAAATATGATTGGGAATAATTGAGGAATTCACAATGCAATCTTGAATAGACGGTTTGGAACAATTAGTTAAAGGTTTTATAATGCTTTCATTTAAATTTTCTTGGTCAATGAGAGTTCGTATGTAAACAAGATGAATTTTTCGAATATCGGAAATGTCAATTTCCACAAATTCTGCATCATCCATTTGAGTGAGGCTTTTTTTCAGAGCTTCTATCGATAATTCTGATTCAGCTATTGATTGAGTAACAAGCTTACTTTCAATTTGTTTTTTTTTCCAAAACAAACATCCCACCTCCATTATTGAGAAAAAAATTTCTAGTCGTACTTAAAAGGACCATTGTCATACACATTATTAGCAATTTAATATAAAATATACAAAAAAGTAGAGGTGAAACGACCCAAGAGAAACCAAACCAATCCATAATAGATAGGCCTTCTTCATCATAAAGATTGTTATAATAAAGAAGTGTCAAAAGCTGTAGCCTTGGATGCTCTTTTTTTGTCCAAAACACAATCTTACTAGCCAGGGAGTTAAAATTATAGATGAATACAAAGATATAGCAGAGATTCGAAAACAATTTAAGTTGGATGACGATTTACTGAAAATAGTGGTGGAAGATGAGAATACTCCTACTTTGGATACTAAAGAGAATGAACGTGTGTGAAGGCGAGCTGCGAAAAAGATGTGAATACGGAAAAAGTGGAAAGGGTATTTCAGCAGATGGTTGAAGACAAAACGTATGAAATGAAAGCATGCCATATCGTTCCGAGTTACGCGTCTAAGTCCATTAAGATCAGCACAAAAGTAGCGAATATTGCGATCAGTCCTCAAGACTTGAGATATGTCAAACAGGTCAATTATAATGGCAAACGCTGTCTATTGATCGAGGTGGAAGAAGACACGATCATTGAAGGATTTAAGCTGCTTCCGGAAGAACGTTGGAGTAAGAGTAAGAGAGATTGGGTGATCATCCTTCAGCCGGCTTTCTAAAATGGACAAGGGAAAAAACCTCATTTAGCCCTGTTACGGTGAACCGTATCATAAGTAAGTGTGGTTTTTCATTTTATAGAAAATATCAATAATATAAAGAATTAGGAGAAGATTAAATGAACACCAATGATTTAAAAGAAACACCACATATTAAGCCAAACGGAGTAGAAATAGCAGAAACTATACTTTTGCCAGGGGATCCACTACGTGCAAAGTTTATTGCTGAAAACTATTTAGAAAACCCTGTTCTATTTAATGAAGTTAGAGGTATGCTGGGATACACAGGTGAATATAAAGGGAAAAAAGTTTCTGTTATGGGTACCGGAATGGGGTCACCAAGCATGGCAATCTATTCATGGGAACTAATTAATGTTTTTGGAGTTAAAAATCTAATTCGTATCGGTTCATGTGGGGCTATGCAAACGAATATTAAGTTATACGATATTATACTTGCTATGGGAGCAGCAACAAATTCAAATTTTGCACATCAATTTGATCTCCCTGGTCAAATGCCAATTACAGCATCTTATGAACTATTAGAGAAAGCTAAAAAAGTAGCTGATGAAAAGAATTATAAGGTTTTTGTAGGGAATGTACTATCTAGTGATGTTTTCTATAGTGCTAATAAAACAACGGCAACAGAAAAGTGGGCTAAAATGGGAATATTAGCAGAAGAAATGGAAACGACAAGTTTATATTTAAATGCTGCTAGCGCTGGAGTTAAAGCATTAACCATTTTAACAGTAAGTGACCATATGATTACACATGAACAAACAACACCAGAAGAGAGACAAACTTCATTTACAAAAATGATGGAAATTGCTTTAGATATAGTATAAGTAATGAGAGTCATATAAGTTATAAAAGAAGTATCAAAGAACAACTAAACATTCTTGGTACTTCTTTTTTCAATTTTATAAAAGTTAGTAGATAAAACCCCTCATTTAGTTACAGGACGGTGAACCGTATCATAAGTAAACGCGGTTTATAAAGATAATATTGATAAAAAGTGTTTATTAAACTGGGTACATAGCGTGTACATGTGTGATTATTAATTAGTGTACACCCTATGTCTATTATTATTTCTGGTTGAAATTATGAGTAATTTTCATATTTAGTTTAGGGATTGAACCTTTAATATGTTAAATTGCCTACTTCTAACATTCTATTAAATTGTTCTACCGTAAGTGGCTTACTATGAAGATATCCTTGATATTCATCACAATTTATATCTTATCTATATATTACAAATTATTAGACAGTGTTTTAACTAAGAGACAAGAGCCGATAATCTATTAATTCTATTACGTAGGTTTTTTTTGCAGTAAACTATAATAAGAGAATAGTGCCATTAATATAAATAAAACCTATGAAAATAAGCGTCCAAAGCATAGCTAAACATTCAAGGATGGGAAAGGAATGTAATATTATGAAACTTATTGATCTAGAGGTTTTGGATTCACTCTTAGATCAAATTGCCGTATTAAATAGAGATGGGGATATTATGGCTGTTAATAGATCTTGGGTGAATTTTTCAATTGAAAACAATGCTGATCTAGATAAGACGGGGATAGGGAACAATTACTTGACTGTTTGCCCAAAGGAAGTTCAAGAAGGAATAATTCAGGTATTAAAGGGTACAAAGGATCATTTTAATTATGAATATCCGTGTCATTCTGATTGTGAACTTCGGTGGTTCGTATTAAGAGTTACTCCAATTAAAATAAATCAGAACAATGGTGCAGTTGTATCACATGTAAATATTACGGATAGAAAACTTGCAGAGATTAGACTGGAAAGAAATGAACAGCTGTACAGGCATATTGCTGAAAACTCGACTGATTATATTTCATTGCATACCCTTGATGGAAAATATACATACGTTTCACCAAATCACTCCCATGTATTAGGGTACACATCTAAAGAGATGGTGGGAAGATCTCTGTATGATTTCATGCATGATAGAGACATAGAAAATATCAAGTTATTAAATGATAGTAGTCATACAGATACGATAGATGAAATTAAAACAATAACCTATCGATTTAGATGTAAAAATGGGAAGTATATTTGGATTGAGTCAAAATATAAAAGGGTTTTATCCTTAGATAAGATAACAGATGAGATTATATGTATCTCTAGAGATATTACAAAAAATAAGCAGAAGTTATTAGAGTTAGAGGAAGAAAAGAAATTATTAAAAAAGACAATCTATACCGACACATTAACAGGGGTTTTTAATCGAAGGTTTTTTAACCGCCATTTAAAAAAGGTGTATCAAGAGTATCTCCTACATAATATTGTCTTTTCTTTATTAGTCATAGATATTGACTATTTTAAAAAATATAACGATACATACGGTCATAGAAAAGGGGATGAGTGCCTAATTAAAGTAGCAGATACACTTGCTAGTGAGGTTAGAGAAAATGATCGTGTATGTAGAATAGGCGGAGAAGAGTTTTGTATTATCTTGCCTAATACAAATAAAGACGAAGCTATATCTTTGGCAGAAAGGCTTTGTAGGAAAGTAGAAGAATTGAAAATTCTTCATACAAAGTCAGATGTCAGTCCATTTGTTACTGTTAGTGTAGGTGTTACAACTGCAAATATAAGCCGTGATATTGCAAAAGTCAAACAGGAACAATTTTTTATAATAGCTGATAAGGCATTGTATAACTCTAAAAGAGGCGGGAGAAACCGAGTAAGCTTTCGTTAGAAAAGGACCACCATGTGATAAAGTATAGACCCAGAAGAAAATATCTCGTGCCTTCCACATTTAGTGGCCTAGTGTAACTATTTCGAGGGTTCCCTTCTTACTTTTTCCTTTATCTTCAGAGTTAGGTCAAAAACTATGAAAAGTAGTTACTCCTCACATAGACTTGTTACGGTGAACCGTAACATAGGTAAACGCGGTTAGTCATAACTGCAGCCAAGTTACGTAAAAATGATAAAGAAAAGAAGATAATTGGGGAGATGGGAACATGGAGAAGGCAAAGGTTCAAACTGGAATTGAACAGTTTTTCAAAAAAAGGGTAGAAAAAGACGCCAAAATTCAAAATGCATATTTGCGTGTTCATTCAGAGAAGCACGGGATTGACTTTCAAATGGCTACTGGAAAAGAGGCTATCCATTCTGAACAACCATTTTATATTGCTAGTATTAGTAAACTGTTTACTTCCGTTTTGTTTGGACAATTAGTTGAACAGGGGTATTGTTCATATGAGGACAAAATTTCAAAGTATTTGGATGCTGAGATTTTAACAAATCTGCATATTTACAAAGAGAAGGATTACTCAAATGAAATCAAAATCAGACATTTATTAAATAACACTTCTGGCCTAAACGATTTCGTAGAGGATAAGCCGGTTAAAGGAAAGTCAATGCCTGATTTGCTTGTTGATGAACCAAATCGAATATGGACTCCACTTGAAGTGATTAATTGGGCGAAGGAGAACATGAAAAATCACTTCCCTCCAGGACGGGGATTCCATTATTCCGATACAGGATATCATTTATTGGGATTTATTATTGAAAATATCTCAGGTTTACCTTTCCATGAGGTACTAAGGAAGAATATTTTTGAGCCTCTAGAGATGAAACACTCTCATTTCTCTCGTACTGAACCAATAGAAAAAAGTCCATATGAGGTAGCGAAGTTTTATATTCGTCAAACAGACATGACGAATAGCGAGAGCTTGGGCATTTTGTATGCTGGAGGCGGTATCGTATCTACTACCGGTGACTTGTTAACGTTTATGAAAGCACTAGTAAATGGTAAAATGCTAAAGAAAGAAACTATTGAAAAAATGAAAAATGACTGTGGTAAATTCTTTTTAGGAATAGATTATGGGTATGGATTGATGAATATAAAAACGATTCCTTTGTTAATGCCGGCAAAATACAACTCTTGGGGAAATGCTGGATCTACGGGTTCATTTATGTTTTATCACCCGGCTACGGATGCCTATATTATTGGAACCTTAAACCAATTTGGATATGGTCAAAAAGGGATTAGGTTAATGCTTCAATTAGCGGATAAGCTTCTAAAGGCTACAAAAAAAGTTGAGGTATTACTGTAAAAGAAAATTTCAAAAGAAATAACGAGGCATCTAATTTAGATTAAACTGCGTTTTATGAAAACATAAAAACCTCACATACTCGAGTTACCGAATACCGTATCAAAAGTAAGTGAAGATATACAATAAAAATAAAAAACACATTGGAATTTATTTGTTGTTTCCAATGTGTTTTTATGTTGTTATATCAAGGTTAACAAATATTTCTTAAGTTATTATATAGAAAATATCAACGTCTAGTTGATTGATTTGAACTCGCCCTCAATTGTTAGAAAAAAATTTTCAGCTGTAGTTTTTATCTTATTTTGTATAGTTATCAAAGTATCCTTGAATATAGACCATTGGTGTACCTTTGTCCCCACTACCAGAAGTTAAATCAGATAATGATCCAATTAGATCAGTTAGTCTACGTGGCGTAGTACCTTGTGATTCCATCGAACCAACTAGGTCTTCGTCTTTGTTTTGGATAAATTCAGAAATAGCTTGTTTTAGATCTTCTCCACGAAGATGAGAGAAATTGTTATCTGCCAAGTATTTTAATTTCACTTCGTTTGGAGTACCGTCAAGTCCTTGTGTATAAGCAGGAGATACAACAGGGTCCGCAAGCTCCCATATCTTACCTACTGGATCTTTAAATGCCCCATCTCCATAAACCATTACTTCAACAGTTTTACCTGTTACTTCTTTGAGTTTTGCTTGAATCCCATCAACGATTGGTTGACAGTTGTTAGGGAATAACTTTACGCTGTCTTCCGTTGCTTTATTTGAACCTAGTAGACCATATTCTTCATTAAATCCACTACCATTAATTGATTGGGAAAGAATATTATCAAGTCCATATACTTTTTCAGCACCGTTGTTTGTTAAAATACGTTTTGTTCTAAAACGTGAGTGAATATCACATGTTAAAACGCTCTTTGTATAGTCAAGAATAGTTTTAGGATTGTTTGAGAAAATCACTTCACAAGTTGCGCCTTCAGCTTCAACTAAAGATTTATAATAATCGATGTAATCAACACCAGTGAATGTATGTTTGTTATATCCGAAATATTCACGGAATTGAGTCTCAGTCAATACATCTGTCCAAGGATTGACGCCTTTAACATCTAGCTCATCGATATCTACTAGGTGATTACCTACTTCATCAGATGGGTAACTTAACATTAATACAATACGCTTTGATCCTTTAGCAATCCCACGTAAGCAGTTTGCAAATCGATTACGACTAAGAATTGGAAAAATAACACCAACAGTTTCATCGCCAAATTTTGCTTTAACGTCTGTTGCTATATCATCAATAGTTGCATAGTTTCCTTGTGCACGAGCAACAATGGATTCAGTGATTGTAACAATATCACGATCCTCAATTGAAAATCCCTCAGTTTTTGCTGCATTTAATACCGTATCAACTACGATTTGTTCTATATTATCACCATTGTTGATGATAGGACCGCGAAGTCCGCGGACTACTGTACCAACGGCTCTTGTCAATTTAATCTCTCCTCTAAGTGAGTATAATTTATGTAGAAATACTTAAGTCTGTTTAAACATTATAAGTTTACTATACCCTCCAAAGATGATATAAGTAAAATTAATATTTATAATATGTGATATAAGGAGAACTTATATGATTGGGAACTTGGATTTATATCGTATATTTAACGTAGTTAGTGGTAATAAAAGTTTTTCTAAAGCAGCACAGGAATTATATATGACACAATCTGCGGTCAGTCAAGCCATTATGAAGCTTGAAAATGAATTAGAAATACAACTTTTTTATCGAACATCTAAGGGCATAATATTAACTAATGAAGGAAAACTATTAAATGAATATATTAATTCTGCATTAGGAATGATCGACGTTGCAGAAGAAAAGATATTAGAAGTTAATAAATTAAATACTGGACAATTACGTATCGCGGTTGGAGATACAGTCTCTCGTTACTTTTTGTTGCCTTATTTGGAAGAGTTTCATGCAAGATACCCCGGAATTAGATTGAAAATTCTAAATGGAACTACATCAGAAATTTGTGATTTTATTAAATCCGGAAAGGCAGATGTGGGGCTATGTAATTTGCCAATCCATGACGAGAACCTTCAAATCATACCTTGTAAGGAGGTTCATGATATTTTTGTCTGTGGAGATAAATTTAAAAGAATGATCGATAAACCGATCAGTTTTGAGTATTTAATGAAAATGCCATTAATTTTTTTAGAAAGAAAGTCCAACTCACGAGTATATGTAGAAAATTTCTTTAAAAAAAGAGGTTTTCAAATTTCGCCTGCGTTTGAACTTGGGTCACATGATTTAGTTTTAGAATTCACAAAAATAAATTTAGGTATTTCTTGTGTAGTAAAAGAGTTTGCAAGTGATTATTTAGAAAGTGGAGAGTTATACGAGTTAAAGCTAGAAGAGGAAATTCCAAAAAGGAGTATTGGTATATGTTACTTGAAAAATGTTCCTTTATCCCGTGCTGCTGGAAAGTTTGTAGAAAGGATACATAAAGTTTGAAATATACAAACTGCATTTAAATATATTACGTTGAGCCGTACCATAAGTAAGTGCAAATTCTTAAAAACACCAAAGAGAACGCTGTATTCTGCGTTCTCTTTTTGAAAGTCTATCCTTATTTAGTGGCTTATTGAATCTATTTCGAGAGTTAATTCCATATTTTTTCTTTTTTCTTCTGAATATGGCCAAATTTGGTTGGCTTTTTTGATTAGATTGTCTAATTGGTTGTTATCAATATTTTTGCCTTTAATTTTCAAATTAATGGATAATTTATATCCATCTTTCTCATCTTCTAACAATTTAACATTGGCTGTGACTTGTGATTCTAAATTCAATTTTTCTTTATTCGCTACTATTTGTAAAGCACTATCAAAACAAGTTGCGTATGCTGCTGCGAACTATTGTTCAGGATTTGTAACTTGCTCTAATTCCTCGTCTCTATTAGTTCCTGGTATAGCGGTGGCCATATTAATGACACCATCTGATGATTGGACTTTTCCCTCTACGCCCCCATAAGTTGTTACAGTCGAACTATAAAGAATTTCAGACATCTAATTCATCTCCTTAATTAAAGGTCATACCCATAATTACTGTTCCCTATAGATGTCTTTTTATGTGTAAATAAAAATAAATGGAAAAATTTATAGAAATTAATAATAAAGTACTTCTATTCTATTTCAGTAATGTAAAGAAAATTAAGTATATTTCTAATTGAAATTCACTTGTTTAATATGTCTAATCATTGATTGCGAAAGAAATTGT
Source organism: Ureibacillus manganicus DSM 26584 (assembly GCF_000772945.1). Classification (GTDB taxonomy): domain Bacteria; phylum Bacillota; class Bacilli; order Bacillales_A; family Planococcaceae; genus Ureibacillus; species Ureibacillus manganicus. Next base: position 150,547 of record NZ_JPVN01000004.1, on the reverse strand, counting down.
ATACAATTTTAATGACTTTAGGGGTAATACTCATCACTTGGTCTTTGTTACTGATCTGTAATTAATCGTTATACTAGGGTAATACCAGGGTAATAGTTTTTCTCTATACTAAAAACCGTAAATTGATAGTAAGGGAGAAAATAAGATGAAGAGAATTAGTACAATTTTATTGACAGCTACCATCTCCATGTCATCGTTAGTACAGCCTGCGAATGCGATGAATGGAGATTCGGAAGTGAACAAACCCTGGATGAACACTAAGCTGTCTGCTGAGGAGCGCACTGAGATGCTTCTCGACGAGATGACGATGGAACAAAAAATCCAGCAAATCGCCATTTCACGCTTTAATGAGAACGACACCGGTGAGCCGGTTGTTATTAAAAGGGGCGGTACAAGTAAGTACATGAATGGTGAATTCGCGCCAGAGGGTACTTTGCCTGGTTGTGAGTGGCAGGACACTGGGCGTCAGATCCGTGGGATTGAGGAATTGGGTATCCCAACAATCCGTATGACTAATGGTGGTACGGGCGTAAAAGGTGGATCTTGTGGCAATGACCCAGAAGCAACAGGACTTCCATCAACACCTGCGCTGGCAGCGACTTTCGATCGCGAGCTGAACTATGAGGCAGGCCGAATTCTCGGCGAAGAGACTCGTGCCTTCGCGCATCACGTGTTGCTTGGGCCAGGCATGAACTTAATTCGTCACCCGTACGGTGGTCGTAACTATGAATATTTCAGTGAGGACCCATACTTGACTGGTACATTGGCGACTGAACAGGTTAAAGGTATCCAGGAACAAGGAGTTCAGGCCCAGCTTAAGCACTTGGCAGGCAATGAGCAGGAGACTGAGCGTTGGACAATGGGTGTCCAAGTTCCATCACAGGCAATGAACGAGCTATACATGCTGCCTTTCGAAATGACTGTTAAGGATGCTGATCCAGCGTCAGTAATGTGTTCATTCCCAGATGTTAACGGCACTTATGCTTGTGACAGCTCTGAATTACTACAAGACGCCTTGAGAGACAACTGGGGCTTTGAAGGTTACGTTATGAGTGACCGTCGCGCAATTCACGACACCGTTGCTGCTATAAAGGCGGGAACGAATGTAGAGCTTGACTGGGCACCACAGTTCTTCACTGAGGAAAAAATCGAGGATGCCCTTGACTCGGGTGAGGTAACTGAGGACGACATCGACAATCTACTTCGTCCACGTTACATCAAGATGATCGAGTACGGCCACATGGATGAGCCTTACGACAAGTTCATGCCTGAAATCGTCGATCCGATTGCTAACGGTGCTAGCGCACTGAAAATGGCTGAAGAAGGCGCTGTACTATTGAAGAACGATAACGATTTCCTACCATTGGACGGCGAGCCGGAGACTATCGCACTAATCGGCGTTGAATGGTTCGCTGGTGAAGCAAAGATGTCTCCGCGATCTGTTCGAGACAATAACGAAAACGTAAATGCTCCTTACACGGTCACTCCGCAAGAAGGACTTGAGAATGTCATCGAGGAGCTTGGCTATGATACTGAAGTAACATATAACGATGGCCGTGACCCAGAGGCAGCAGCTAAGTTAGCCGCTGAGTCCGACGTAGTACTGCTAATGGTTGGTGACAACCCACATGAGACTGTAGACCGTGATACCCTTGGCTTCCCGGCGATTGACCTTAACACTAACCCAGATAAAGAGGACTGGGTGGAGCAGGAGCCACTAATTGATGCAGTCTTGGAAGCAAACGCGGAGAACACTGCAGTAATCCTGAAGACTTCTGGTACGGTGCTAATGCCGTGGTTAGATGAGGTACCTGCAGTGCTTGAAGCTTGGTACGCAGGTATGGAAGATGGCAATGCCGTTGCCAACCTGCTATACGGTAAAGTAAATCCTTCTGGAAAGCTACCTATGACGTGGGGTGCGACAGAGCGTGAAGCAGCTTTTGCGACTGAGAAGCAGTACCCTGGAACACGTCAAGATACTGGCAAGCCAGGTGGCCCAGGTCCATACGGTAATGGTTCTGACCAACTAATTGCTAAGTACACTGAGGGTCTAAAGATGGGCTATCGCTGGTATGAAGCAAACGACGTAGAGCCGATCTTCCCATTTGGATACGGTTTGTCGTACACTACTTTTGCGTATGACGACCTAAAGGTGAAGAAGGTCCAAGGTAAAGGCTCATTGTCCGGCATTGACGTGTCCTTCACGATTACGAACACGGGTGACGTTGCCGGTAAAGAAGCAGCACAAGTCTACCTGACATTGCCAAACGAGGCAGGGCAGCCGACTAAGCGACTTGTCAATTTTGAGAAGGTTGATCTTGAGCCTGGTGAGAGTGAACGCTTGACTGTACGTATTAACCATGCTGACTCTAACCACCCATTCTCTTATTTTGTTCCGGAAGAACCGGACAATTTGGCGAACTGGGCTGATGGCGAGTGGTCTACCGCTAACGGGAAATACCGCGTACATGTCGGTGGTTCCTCAGCAGACACACCATTGGAAAAAGACATCCCGTTGAACTTCAAACTTAACAAGGACAACGGCAAAGAAAACAACAAAGGCAACAATAAAGGTAAAGGTAACAACAATGGCAACAGCCAAAGATATTAACAATGACAAGGGGAACAATAATAGGTAGACCCCTTGCCATGAGATAAGTCGGCGACCCGGTAAGGATTGTCGGAACATCCCAAGGGCGGTGAGCGCGTGCGCTCATCGCCTTTCTCATCGCCTCACATGGGCGGTGAAACGAAAGGAGTCTTAGAAAGGACGTGAGAAGTGTAATGAAGGAATCCATTCGGAGTAGCCTAAGAGGTCTGACGCATTGGTGGTGGGTAGTCCTTGGCCTGGTGGTCCTCTTGGCCGCATGCAACGAGGAATCTGACGGGTCGGTCGAGAGCAAGGAAAATGTAGGACCTGCTCCGTCTAAGCCCGGCGACTGGCAGGTCCCGGGGTTGGTGGATAGGTCCGGGATCCAGATTGAGGTGCCGACGCCAGGTACGGCGACAGGCAGGACCTTGGATATCACTGACTTTGGGGCAGATCCTGATCCGGACTCAAACGACGATGCAGTAGCCATACGGGCGGCCCTAGATGCAGCTGAACCTGGTGACGAGGTAGTAATGCCGGCTGGTACATATGACTTACGTACAACTGACCCGGACGATGAGTCAGCAAATATCGTGTTGCGTAGTGGTGTGGATATACGCGGCGAGGGACAAGAGAGAACAGTGTTACTGACCTCTTTTGATGGCGAGGATGACAGCCGGGTGATCCGTGGTTCTGGAGTTCACGACGTCATTGTCGCTGACTTTACAATCACCTCTCGTTATGAGGGTCCACTAGGCGAGGACCCTGACTATGGTGAGGCGGGTGGTGGCCCGATGTATGGGATTCACATAGGAGCCAGAGATGGCAAGGCTAGCTCTCGGATCTTGGTAAAGAACCTTGGCATCAGAAAATTCGAGCGCCACGGTATCTCCGTTAAGGCTAGCCGTGAAGTGACTCTCTCTGGTAATTACGTAAGTGAGGCTACTGCAGTTGGACCAGGAGGACAGGGGTACGGCATCGCTGTTGAAGGCTCAAGGGACCAGCACGACCCAGATGCCTCTAACGATTCCCGGCACAATGTTGTAATCGGCAATACTTTCGATGGCAGGCATCTGCGACATGCCATTCTACTTCAGTTCCCCACACATAACAATCTTGTAGCAGAGAACACCATTGTTGGCAGCCATCTCGATGCCATTGACTTACATGGCGAAGGTGAATACCTTAACGAGGTCCGGGATAACAAAGTCATCGGCGGGCAACGGGCGGGTATAGCGCTGGGTAATTCCGGTGGGTCCAAGAACAAGCACGATGCCTCAGGACATGGAAATTGGGTGCACTCTAACGATCTAATCGGTAACCGTCAGGGAGTACTCGTTATCCTGGGAACTCCTGACACACTCATAGAGAACAATAGGATCACGGCAGGGGATAATTCAAAGGTAGGTATAGAGCTACGCAATGCTCCGGGCACGAAGTTACACGGTAACCACATCACTGGAGGGACTGAGGGGTTCTGGTCTATCAAGCTCAGTGAAGACCGTGGCACTGACGGACGTGGTAAAGGCATTCCTACAGGCATCAATATCGAGTGCAACGTCATTCGACATGCAGCCAACGGTATTATGATTAATGCAGGAGATAACCTCAGCATGGTGAATAACATTGTAGAAAATATCATCGGAGAAGACCTGAGAGTGGCCGACGGGATTGATGTGAGACGGTCGGCTCAGCAGCAGTGCAAGCTTCACTAATAAAAATAGATTAGTGAACTTGGAACAAGATTAATCAACAAAATAAAAATACCAGTTAATATGGTGAGGAGAACCGTACTATAAGTAATTGAAGTTTTTAAAACAAGCCGTTCAGTCAAAGCTGAACGGCTTGTTTAAACTTAGGATATTTAATTTACCTGAGATTATTTGAAAGAACCTTCAAATAAAATTTCTTCTAATGGGCGGCGACCTGATGGTGTTTCGCGTTGTTGTAATTCTGGAGAAAGCAATTCTTTTTCACCTTTGTAACCAATCGCGATTGCTAATTGTACATCGAAGTTCTCAGGAATATTTAATACTTCCTTCGCAACATCTTTGTAAATACCGCTCATTGGGTGAGTGATTAAGCCCTCTTTAGCTGCTTGTAATGATAGGAATCCCCATGCTGTTCCAGCATCAAATTCATTTGATCCTTTTGTATTATCAGAAACTAGTATTGCTAATACTGGTGCATTTTTAGCCCATACTAAGTTTCCTTCCATTAAGATTGGATGGAATTTCTCAAGGTCAGCTTTTGTTTTAGCAACGATGAAGCGCCAAGGTTGGTTGTTACCTGAAGAAGGTGCCCAACGAGCTGCTTCGAATATTCTATTTAATACATCGTCAGCCACTGGTTTGTCAGCATAAGAACGCGGAGACCAACGATTTAAAAATAGGTCTGCAATTTCGTGTTCAGCTGTTCGGTAATCTTTTGCTTGAAATGTTGTCATAATAAAATCCTCCTAGTTGTATCGAACTCCCATTTTTATATTAAATTATTAAAATAAGTTTGCAAGTAATTCGACTTACGAAAAGTAAGCATGTTATTGTTCGTAAGGTAACTAAGGAGCGTTCACGATTTTATCTGAAAGCTTTATGTCCCACTGTCAATAATTTAATATGATTGGCACATAACCAAATTCCATTATCTTATTAATGGCATGATCAAGTTTTTCTTCTATCGTGAATTGATGCTTTCGCAACTTCTCTATAAAAATAGAAACATGTAGAATTGTTGTTGTTCTACATGTTTCATTTTTTTCTATTTAATTTTGTTCAGGTAAATAGTTATTTAAATTCTTTTCATTCTCTGATGTAATAAACCATCCGAGCTGTTATTCTCACCATAGATGAAATCCTGCATATAGTGAGTTAAATATTTTCCATAATTAGTTTGCGTATTAAGTAATAATTCATCAACATAATATACACCTAAAGCAATCTCATCTAACAATAAACTCGCAGTTCCAGCATATATTCCACAAGCTACTTGGAAATAGGTTGCATTCGTTTTATATTTTTGGAATATATCACTACATTTCATTGAATTATACATATAGATTTCCTTATCTTTGTATACTAAAAGAACACCAACAAGGTCCTCACCTTCAACCTCTCCATCAGATGGGTCAATAATCTTTTGTTTCCAATTCCAAAGGTCATCCACATTACTTAGATTATTTCGAATTAATTCTGTTGTATATTCATTGACGCGATATATAAATCCAATTTCAAAATCATATAGTTCGCCCAATGTTAGTACTTCTTCATGGGGCATGAGACATCCATAAAACTCCTTGTTCCCTAATTTTACTTTATATTCAGTAGCGTAAACATCATCATATAAGTAAAGCGGTAAATGATGTTGGACAAACATTGGGTAACTTAATATTGCTTCATCTAAAAAACACTCTACTGACCAGGAAGTGTAAATAGTATTAGGCTTTATAAGGTTTTTGTCTTTATAAAAGGAACTATCATGCTCGAAAATGTAACAAGCTAATGGTTGGCTTTCGGAATTCTCTTTTAATAGTTTAATTGCCATCCATTGAACTACACCAGGATTCATACCTGATCCAATAATTGCTTTTGTATTAGTAAAGTTATCTCTACTATCTTCGAATCGATAATACCTCTCGGTTAGTGGAAACCCATATAAGCTGTCATCTGCATCAACCGCTGTGTTCTCTAATGCAGAATTGATATAATAAACACCAAGTTGATTACAACATTCTAACATTTCAACTGTATCAGCCCATGAAACATCAATAACAACTTTAGTGTTTGTTGATTTCAGGTGTTGAGTAAATTTATCTTTGTCACTTAAATCAAATTGCAATAGGGTCAATTTATCAGTTAACTCGGGAAACAATTGCTTATAATAACTTTTTTCCCCTTGATTGATATCAATTAAATAAAGCTTTGAATTTGTCAAAACATGATGTATTGGATCTTTTATATCTTTAATAGAATGATTAAAAATCGATAATAATGATTTAGCAACACCACCCATACTTCCAAGAATAGTGATTGTATATTGGTTTAATTGTTCCACAGCAAAACGTCCTTTTCTTGTAGTTAACATAGTTTATGAGCTTTTAAATGAGATTGCTGTATGAATCAACTAATTTCAATTGGAAAGTTAACTTAGAAATTTTTTGAAGTGAGATTTGGTTAAAATAAACTAATTAATAGCCTATCCGTAAGCTGTTAAGGCCTAGGGATAAAAATATTCAGTTACTAGCTGGATCATGAACCGTTCCTACATTTTAAATCAATTGTAAAAACATAATGAAAAGGATAGCTTAGACCATATAGGCCAAGCTATCCTTTTCATTAGTGTCTTACCTGAGCTTTACAATAAACTTCTACAAAGTGGGCAGGGTTTAACTTTTCCCCTGTTATACGACTGATTTTTTCATTCCAGTTATAGCGTGCAGCTGGTTTAAAAAATTCATTGATAAACATTTCCCCCGTTTCTTTTGTGAAAAATTCTGGGGAAATCGTTGTTTCAATATGGCGAAGAAGTTGGGCTGCCATTAGTTCACCTAAGAGATAATTTTGGTAGTAAACAGGAGCGAGAGTAAAATGGATTTTTGCTGCCCAATCAGGGTTATCAGTTGTATCCGGAGGAGTGACAAGCTGAATTTCATTGACAGTTTTCCACCATAAAGCGTTTAAGTCTTGATCTGGATTTTCGTACAGTTCTTTTTCAAAAAAGACAAAGGTAACAATCCATCTTACTGCCATAAGCATTTGTAATTGTTGGAACTTCTTTAATTCAGGAGCAAACTCATTTACAGTTGCATCATCGACATGTAAGAAGCGCTTTAACCAACGAGGGTCTTTGCCCATTTTTCCAAATAACATTGCGATTGATTCTGTTGTTAAGGTATGACTACTCGTACGTAGTATGAATGGAAGGCTAGCGTCTACATATTTAAAATAAGCTGCATGACCAAATTCGTGTAAATTTGTTTCCATCCAATACGCATCCTCCATTAAGTTACAAAGGACACGAACGTCACCTTCACGATCAACATCCATACAAAATGCTGTTGGATTTTTCTTATCTCTTGGGAATAAATCGCTTTTTTCATATAAATCATCTATTTTGATACCTAATGAGCTAAACGTATCTGTTGTTATTTGAAGAACATCTTTTCCCTCGTAAAAATGGTCTAGATTAGTTGAATCGGATGGCGGTGCTTCTTGGAAGAAAGGGTCAACATAATGCCAAGGGCGTATAACCTCTGGATTGATCCCGAATTTAGTTGCTAAACGTTCATCAAGTTCATTTTTCATCGTGCGATAAGCTTCATCTGATTGTTCAACCAGTTCGTTGAAAAGAGCAAATACCTCATCACGATCAAGTTCTTGAAGTGCAAAGCCCATTTGGTGATAGTTATCATAACCAAGTAGTTTTGCTGCCTCATTACGCTTCTTAACAAGCTCTAGCAATCCTTTTTCTACGACTTTACCTACTTCCTTACTAGCTAGCCATACTTTTTTGCGTAATTCCAGGTCATTACTATTCAACAATACCTCTCGAATGTCATTCGCAGAATACTTTTTCCCATCAACTTCAGGTGAATAAGTGTTGAATAATAAATTTAGTTCAGAATCGCGTTTTGCCAAATCTGCAATCACATCTTCAGGTAGTTGGTTTCTTTCCATTTCGTTCAGTAAAAGTTGAAGCTGGCGTTTTTCAATTTCTGTTACGTTTTCCGTTGCTAGAAAGTGTTTTGCTTTCTCGTATGTTTCTTTTGAGGAGAAAAACAGATTGTATTTTGTTTCAGCTTCCCCCAATTTTTCAGCCCATACAGGGTCCCCCGTTGTTTGGGCCATCCAGGCTGTTTCAGCCGTAGTTTTGTATAAACCTTGCATTTTATCATTGAAATCATTTAGGAATGTTTGTAGTGTTTTCAAATATTCGCAACCTTTCTGTATCAAAATACCTTTATACGATATTAAGAATTCGATATGAATATGCTTAAACCTTTAAGTGATTAAAAATAAAATTGCCATAGTTAGAAAAAAAATTACCTGATGCACAAATTAACGTAAATGAATCGTATTAATTAGTGAAGGAGGTTGGGTATGAATATGTTTGCAGGCTTAAGTGTTCATGAGATTGTTCAAACTTATAGCGACACCTTAATACGAATCGCTGTGCAGCAGACAAAAAATATGTCTGAGGCTGAGGATATTGTTCAAGAAGTTTATATGAAACTTATGAGACAGAAAAAGCCTTTTGATAGTGAAGCCCATTTAAAGGCTTGGCTTATCAAAGTGACTTTTAATAAATGTAAGGATTACTTTAAATCTTCTAGGGTCAAGAAGACAGTACCGATAACAGAAGAAATGACGTTTTTCTCAAAAGAAGAACAAATCGTTCTCCCTGAAATTTTTGAGCTTGATCCAAATGAGAGGTTGATTGTTTATTTACATTATTACGAAGGCTACACGACTGCAGAAATTGCCAATCTAATAGACATGAAGGTTAACACAGTAGGGTCGAAGTTGAGAAGGGTTCGAATGAAGCTAAAAGTAATTTTAGAAGAAGGGAGTTAAGTATCATGAGTACTTATAAGAAAGTGATGAAACAGATTCATGCTTCTGAAGAATTTAAAAGCAAAATGCATAAAGAGATGATGAAATATGAAAAAGGGGAAAAGAGAATTTTTATGAAAAAGATAAGTTTATTGGTTGGAAGTTTAGTAGCTTGCGCTGTCATTGCTGTGGTAGTTTTATCAAATATAAACAACGACGGAGCTCTAGATTTGACCGATAGAATTGTAGTAGATAATGCTGCTCCTGCTGCGAGTGCAATGGTTAATATTGAAGGAGTCATTACTGAAGTTGGAGATGATGGACTGAGTTTTACGTTGGATAATGGAATGAAAGTAGTAGTTACAGATGAAACAGAATTAGGAATTGATGGTCCAACTGCACCACATAAGGAAGAACAGTTATTCGAGCCTACATTTAGAGTAGGCAATCTAATAGGTGGTTTTACAGAAGACACGTCGACAGATCCAGTTACTGCAGCTGTAATTTATACTAACTGGAACTTTGAGAATCCTATCAGATAGGTGCATTTATAAATACCCCGATCAATAAGTGACGGTTTTATAATAGACGAAAGGTTGCCCAAAATTGTTAGGGCAACCAAGTAATAATTATTTAATACTTAAGTAGAATTTACCTGGCTGTTATAGACTCGATTTACGGGTAGCAGCAAGGTATAGGATAAGAGCAGTAAGAATGACGGTAGTTATAAGAGGGAGCATGAGTGGTCCCTCTAGCTTACCTGATATAAATAGGGAAGCAGCTGCATTTGTAAGTTGTGCTGGGCTCCATTCCATATATTTTTCGAAAAGTGATGTTAAGAGTGTCAAAAGAATACTAAGTAAAAGTGTAAACGCGGCCACGAAACCACTACTTTTCAAAAAGGTGCTAAGAAAAACTGTGAATGTTAATAAAAACATTATCCATATAAGGTACAGACTCGTACCCTTAACAATATTCATAAAAGGGTAGTCACCAATCAAGAGCACTGTATAGTACCATGAGGCTAACATTCCGAGAAATATTGCTCCTACACTAAGCAGCACTGCACTCATCCATTTAGCGGTGATATAAGATGAAAATCTGACTGGTTTTACTAGAATCGCTTTCAACATCCCGCTTTTTCGTTCAGAAGAAACGATGCCCATAAATGCAAGAACGAGAACGAGAATCCCCATCTGATTAAATTGTCCCAAAGTTTGTGCTAGAACTTCCCCGCTTGTGGGCATTGGAATTTCGATGACGGACCCTTCTGGGAGATTACTTGCGTTTTTCAAGATTTCGGGCATATAGTAGCTTGTTATTGGCTGCATAAGTCCGAACAACACAAAAATGAGTGGAATCCAGATTACTTTATAATTTCGGGTCATCTCAAGCCATTCTTTTCGATGAAGAACGAACCATTTTTTCATCTTCCCACCACCTCCATGAACAGGTCCTCAAGGCTAGTTTGCCCTACAGTGAATTTTGTAATTGGCAATTTTTTCTCGGTAATTTCAACTAGAAGTAGATTTCTTGCCTCTGCCACATTTTTCACATAAATTTCAATCTTATTATTAGTTGAGATAACCTTGGAAACGATATTCCAGTTTTCAATGCTCCCAGCCCATGCATCTAAATTTTCATCCGCTGATATAATAATGACGTCTTCTTGATGCTTCCTACGTAGCTCTGAAAGGGACGCCGTTACGGCAAGCTCTCCTTTATGAATCATAATGACATCATCACAAACTTCCTCAGCATCATGAAGGATATGGGTCGAAAACAGAATCGTCGTAGTTTCTTTCAACAATTTCATCAGTTCAAGGATTTCCCTACGTCCAACAGGGTCAAGTGCTGAAACGGGTTCATCCAGCATTAGCAACTTTGGTTCATGAATCAGTGCTTGTGCGATTCCAAGACGTTGCTTCATACCCCCTGAATACCCACCAATCTTGCGCTTTTTAGCATCGGCAATTCCTAAAAGTTCAAGTAACTCATTAGCACGTGCCACCGCCTTAGACTTAGACAGTCCAGAAAGCTCACCCATTAACACAAGGTATTCAATTGCATTCATCCAAGGGAAAAAAACTGGATATTGTGGTAGGTAGCCAATATATTCCCGATAATCTCTTTTTTCTACACTTAAAAACGATATCGATCCATTTGTTGGTTTTTGCAGACTTGCGAGCATTTCCAGCGTTGTGGTTTTTCCTGCGCCGTTTGCACCGAGCAGCGCAACACAGCGACCTTCCTCTATTGAAAAGGATAAGTCGTTAACGGCCACATGCTTTCCAAATGACTTAGTTAAGGATTTTACTTCCAACAGTTCCATCTTTCTCACACCCTTCAAGGAGCATCGTCTATGAATGCTTTTTCCCTATGATAAAATACAAAATTGGACCTAGAGTATTGATAAAAATAACGATAAGTACCCACATCCATTTCGGTCCATTCGTTTTCTCAGTTTTAGTGAGATCAAACAATGCAATAATCATTAAGATAGCCTGAATGACAAGGAGAGGAGCAACCAAGGCCCAGTTTATTTCAAAATTCAATTTTTTCGCCTCCTAATAATTTTCTTATTACTACTCAAAATTGGCTCCAAAACAAAAAGCGTATCTACTATTGATAAACTTTATGCAAAATGGATTCTTACTTAAATTACATATAAATGGAGTAGCGGGTTAGGAATCTAGGATTACCAATCAAACACTCCATTCTTGTTTGTTCTACATGTAGTATATCAGATTTGTTCTACACATACTATAACAAAAAATGATTTTAAGAATTAATTTTTTAAAACTAATATATTTTGTTTAAATGATTTGAACAAAAAAACCATCAATTAAAATGATGGGCTTTTTAATTATCTTTGGACAGGCAATAACATAAATTAAATTAGGATGGATTATATAATAATTTTGATGTTAGAACTGGGAACCGAACTTCTGAAGATACACTAATTTCTATGGGGGAATAGGTATGAAATCTGATAATTATAGTGCTTAATTTCCTTTTCCTTAGTTAAAATAATTAAAGGGGTCTAAAGTATGATACTTTAGATTAATAATCAATGTTTTTTAAAGCGAGATACAATACCTATTTGCATGCGGTTTTGTTACCAAAAATAATCGTAATGTCCCAAAAAAGGGAAAATTATTGTATAATATAAATCTATTAACCTAGTTTGAAATGACTATATGAATTTGTCATTTTAGTGCTTAGAAAGGAGAAACTAATGTCGAATCTCGATATCACTTTTATCGATGAGTTAGAAGAGGGAGAAATAATTCAAAGCGATATTTATTTTAATAAAACGTTACTTATTAAAGCTGGTACTAAAATTGACGATGTTCTTCTAAAAAGCTTACAAAATTGGGGAATTACAAAACTTAACACTTTATATTTAAAAAATCCAGAGCGTGATGTAGAAATAGAACAAATCCCTAAGAAAAAAGAGAAGATTTTTTATTCAAAAGAACTCTTTGATATAAAAAAGTTATTCTATGAAAGTTTACAATACGTCGTGAGTGAAACAAGGTATGGACTAATTTTAAATAGTGATGCGCAAATTACATGGCTTGAGAATTTATTTATCTCATCATTATTAAACAGCGAAATTTCGATGGGCTTATTTAACTTGAAGAAAAAGGACCCATATAGTTACTTCCACTCGTTCGATGTATTTTTACTAGGATCATTGCTTGCAGATATGTCTGGTATCCGTGATATTCGTTCTTTTGCAATTGGTTGTTTAATTCATGATATCGGTAAATTAGAAATAAGCAATGAGGTCTTGCATAAAGATGGCGCATTATCCAAAGTAGAATTTGATGAAATTCAGAAACACCCGCTTTACGGTGTGGAATTTATGAAGAAAAATAATATTCCAAGTGAATATCTAGATTTAGTCAAATCACATCATGAACGATTAGATGGAACTGGCTATCCGGAAGGACTTACAGGTGATGATCTTTCAGAAGAAGTAAGATTATTAGGTGTTGTCGATACGTATTCCGCTCTTACGTTACAACGTTCATATAGGAAGGCATTTTCATCCATTAAAGCGATAGAGTTGCTATTAAGTAAAGCAAATAAATACGATACAAAGTATGTTATTCATCTTATGGAGTTAATTAATATTTATCCAACAGATAGTATTGTTCGTTTATCGAATGGTAGAAAGGCAAGAATTAAATCTGTTCATCCTAACCAACCATACTTCCCTATATTAGAGGAAATCGGAAAGCCTAAAGTTTATCAGCTACCACTTAATTTTTCCGTAACGATTAGCCGATTTATTGAGTGGGATCAAGTCGTAGATTCAGAAGCAGATGACCATATTGACAAAAGGGAAATATACTGGAATCTACTTATTAGTAAAATTACCGATGGAGATATGGAAGAAGCAATGAATTGCTATAACCTTATAACTAAAGGTATGGGATTAAATAATATTTTTATTGATGTCATTATTCCTCTTATTAAAGAAATTGAAACTAAACGAATCGAAGGGGAACTATCAACAGGAGAAGAACATGATGCATTTTTAAAAATAAAAGATATTTTAGGTGCAGCATTTAAGGAATAGATTGAGAGAACGTAAGATCTTTTGCTTTGTTAACATATAACTTAAAGCTGGTTTTTTCCAGCGAAAGAACACGGGGACAGGTTCTTGGCTTAATAAGCCGAGATACCTGCCCCTTATTCGTTTACAATAAGCGACTAGCTAAGAGAGCTAAAGTTCACTTCTACTAAAAATATTTTTCTTAATAATTAAGTAATTCTTAATCGCAAAATTTAAATAATATAGATTAGCTCTAATTTCAAATTCTTCTCTCGACTTCGGTAATTCTGTTTCACGTATAGACTCTTCGTAATCCTCTAAATGCCGCAATGCAATGGTTGTATCTCCTGAATCAACATGTTGGCTTATATTTAAGAAAATATTAGCAAGCATTCCTCTTTGTGTAACATTTAACTCTGAAGAAGAAACATTACTCAAGATGGTTTCCATTTGTTTTAAGATTTCTAGTTGTTTCTCTCGCATTTCAAGGTAATAATAATCTTCATTTTCTTTTCTTAATAGATGGTTTTCTACATCTTGTATTACAACATTTTTAGCTTGATTTAGTATATTTGAAACTTCAACTATTTCTTTTCTGTCCCATTCTCGCTCACTATTCTTTAGTAGACTAGAGAATTCGTAAAGAATAACGCTAAATTTCTGTTCAATTTCAGCTCTATATTTCTCTATTTCTTTCTTAAAACTCGGCATAATGCTGTTCACGAGTAAGGCGATACCTATACCGATGAAAATAATATAGAGTTCATTTAATAAGTTTTCTAGGTTTGCTTCCTTCACTGTATATATATGTAGGACAATAACTATGCTTGTGACGAAACCTTCCTGAATACGTCCTTTTATAAGAATTGGGACAAACAGTAAAATAAATAAAGTTAAAACAATTGGATTGTACCCTAACAGTTCAAAAAACATTGAACCAAGGATTAATGATAAAAGAGATGCGAAAAACTTTTTCTGAATAGAATATAAGGTTTTTTTCTGTGTCTTCTCGATACACATAATAACGATGATCGCTGCAAATGATGCAAATTCCAATTCGAGTAATGTGGCAATCCAAATTGCTAACCCTGCTCCTATTGCAGTCTTAATTGTCCGATATCCCATTCCAACCATAAGTACCATCCTATTGTTCTTTAGTTTATAACACTAATTATGTTCATCTATAGTATAGACAATAAAATTTTTTTCTCCAAGTTTTGTATACAATAAATTCATCAAAGGCACAGTTAAAAATTACATTTCTACTATCTATTCAAAATTAGAAGTCCAAGATCGAGTTCATGCTGTTTTGAAGGCTAAAGAGGAGAAATTGATTTAGTCTGAGGGGCGAATAAGGGTAGAAATTAGTTGTTATGTGACAAAACTGCTGAAAGCCCCCCAATTCTCTTGCCTAGTAAATTGAGGATAAGAAGAAATAAAGTTAACTATGATATTGGCCTTATCTAAATAAGGATATTTAGTAAATAGTAATCTATCACCATATCGAATTGCTTTTAGTGCAAGTGGTAACTCACGTCTAAAAATTTCATTCCGTCTTGCAGAAATATTTTGATCGAATTCTCCTTGATCTATATATAAATACACATAGTAATATAAGTGTCCCCCATATGAACACCATTCACCTAAAACTTCATCTCTCATCTCGCGATTAACTTCATCCCAAGCATATTTATTTCCTATCGTTAAAAATAGGTTTCCAGTTTCATCAGAGTGGGTAAGTGTGTAACGCCTTGGAACAACAGGTTGTATCGCAGTATATCCATTTCTAAATTTAACATAAAGTTTTTCTGGGTTAAACTTGCTCAAGCAGCATTCAACTCCAATCGGTTTTTGTATCAATATGTGAATGAAAACTGATTAATTAGTTAAAAGTCATGGGTCGAATATAATTCTTCAAGAACTGAAATGGATTGAAGCATTTTTAAGGAGAATATTATAATGAGTATAAGAGGTTAGACAGGAGTATTTTTAGTCTTGATATTTTGGTCTCATAAATAACCAATGGTAACAAAGCTACATACATTATGAGTAAGCTAGATTCTTTTCTTGGAAGGAGGAAATCTACTTGAATAGTGTATTGCTTAACTCCCTTAGAAATGGGGGTTTTATATTGTATGTAAGGCACGGGGAAGCGAATGTGGGGAACGATTTACCCAATTTAAACTTTCAAAATTGTTTAACCCAAAGGAATCTTTCAAATATGGGGCGTAGTCAAGCTAGATATTATGGAGAAATACTACGCTATTTACAAATTCCAATTCAAATCCCTATTATCGCAAGTTCTTATTGCAGAACAATTGAAACAGCACAATTGGCATTTGGCATTGAAAATGTTCAAGATAACCCTATTTTGGTTGGGGTAAATCGGTTGAATGGAAATCTACCGAGTAATGATAGACAAAAAATTTTAAAACAACTTACCTCTGTTTTAGAGGAGATTCCAGAAGATGGTAAAAATAAGGTGATTGTTGCTCACAGTTTTCCAAATGGCGTAGGTATAGGTTCAATACCTTACACGGGAACAGTCATTGTAAAGCCTAAAGGAAAAGGGAATGGTTATGAAGTTGTTGGTAAACTATCATTGGCTGATTGGAGTAGATTAGTTAATTAGAGGAAAGTTTAATTAAGCTTAAGTAGCCCATTTGTAAAACTGAATCAAAAAGAAAAACTTGCATACTTGTATTGTACTAATAAACCATCCATCTCAAGGAACGGGATTTTAAGCCACATTAAAATCCCTATTTTTAATATAGTTTTGCCTAATGATTCATAAAAGTGAACAGAGTATGAGAAAACAATAGTACTAGCCATTTCTTCAATGATAAGTGTTATGATAGAAGCATTATGCCTTAAAGGAGACCAAAGTCTATGAATATACCAATATTATTTGAGGATAATCATCTGCTTTTGGTTGAAAAACCAGTAAACATTCCCGTTCAAGAAGATAGCAGTAGAGACCTCGATTTGTTAACGATATTAAAAAATGACATAAAGGATCGATATCAAAAGCCTGGTAATGTCTATTTAGGTCTTGTCCACCGCTTAGATCGTCCAGTTGGTGGTGCCATGGTGTTTGCTAAAACTTCAAAAGCCGCTTCTAGATTATCGGATATGATACGAAGGAATATTATTGAACGTAAATACCTTGCTGTTGTTCATGGTACCCCCAAGAAAAAAAGTGGACAATTAGTTCACTACTTACTAAAAGACGTTCGGAAAAATAAAGTTTCCGTTGTTGCTCCTAATCACCCAAAAGCAAAGAAGGCTATTCTCGATTTTGAAGTTTTAGAATCGAAAAAAGGATTCAGCTTACTTTCTGTCAAACTTCACACAGGTAGACCCCACCAAATTCGCGTTCAATTGTCCAGTATGGGCAACCCAATTTTCGGCGATCAAAAATATGGAGAACACCTTAATAAACCTGGACAACAAATTGCTCTTTGGGCTCATAGAATCCATTTGGAGCATCCTGTTAGGAAAGAACCAATCGAAGTTAAATCACTACCACCTAGTAAGTACCCTTGGGATTTATGGAAGGTTGTTACTAACAGAAAAGAAGAAAAAGTCCCTCTAGAAATTTCATAATACTCTGTGAAAAAAGAATGTGCTACCCAATAAACTATTGGAGCACATTTTTTTGGACATTGTACTTATAGGTAATTTCTATTTTTTATGGTATCTAATAAAATTTCTTCTAATAAGATTTTCATAGGATCATCTCATTATCTTTTTTATCAAATAGAATTTAAAAATAATAACGGGATACTTGCTCATCCCCAATTATTAATCCTTCGACTTCTTTAAAGCCCATTTTCTCATAAACGAGTTTAGCGTGAGTATTTGTTGGTTCGTATGATAATGTGATTGTTTGATGACGTTCTTCTTTTATATTCTTAATGTCTTCTATTACTAGTTTTACAGATTCTTTCCCAAATCCTTTTCCTTGATGCTTTTCATCAATCATCATACGGTAAATCCAGTATTCATGGTCATCTTCATCAATCCCATAAAGTGCAAAACCAACCATTTCTTCACCGAAATAGATTCCTTTTGCATGGAAATTTTCCAGGAAATTTAGCTGAGCTAATGAAACTGCATTAGTAGCAACAAAATTTCGTTGGTCTTCTCTAACTTTTAGTGAAATTGCTTCAATCCAGTTGTCTTTTGTAATTGTTTTTAGATGTAACATCTCTTTACCAACCCTCTCGATATTCAATTGCTTAATAATTAAAACTTTTGCAAATTTTAAATTATAGGAATGTTTTAACAGTTAATAATCTATAAGTCAATAAAATTATAAAGTATGAAAAAATTAAAAGAATAATGGAAGTAGCTTGATAAGTGCTGGAATTTGTTCATATCGTGAAAAGTTGCTCAATTCCAGGCAGAAGTCCCTCTAATATAAACATACAAGCAACCCAATCTTATTTGTTTTTATTTTCCATATAGGATTAACCAATAGTATACTTATAGTAGGAAGTACTATTAAGGAGGGGGAGTATGAAACAATTTTACATTAAACAAAAGGTGTTCAGTCTAAGGGGGAAATTTACCGTAAAAGATCACCAAGAAAATGATGTCTATTATGTAGAGGGAAGTTTTATGCGTATACCAAAAACTTTCTCCATTATGAATACAAAACAAGAGGAAGTTGCCCTTATTACAAAAAAGACATTTAGCTTATTACCGAGATTTTTTGTTGAGGCGAATGGACGAGATGTATTAACGACTAAAAAGGAATTTTCCTTCTTTAAAGCACGTTATACAATTGATGCTGCAGGAATTGATGTGCAGGGTAATTGGTGGGACATGGAGTTTCAAGTGTACCAGCATGGTGAATTGGTCGCCCAAGTAAATAAAGAGTGGTTTACATGGGGGGATAGTTATAAGGTGCAAGTATTGAATGAAGAAATGGAGACTATTATCATTGCGCTCGTTGTTGCTATTGATTGTGTAAAAGCTGACCAAGCAGCGGGAGCTTCAGCAGCATCCAATTAAGGATACGTTCGATAACAATTAGTTAGGTCATTCTTAATTATAAAATAGAATGAAAATCATCATACTGTTTTAGGATGATTTTAATAATAGTAAGAAGGAGCGGTTTAAATGGCACAATCATTGAATGGAAAAGTTGCATTTATTACTGGTGCAGCAAGAGGAATAGGGAAAGCAACTGCGCTTCGCTTAGCAAAAGAAGGCGTAAATATTGGTTTACTTGCAACAACAGAGTCTTCATTAAAAGAAGTGGCTTCGGAAATTGAAGGATTAGGTGTTAAAGTTGCTTTTGCAGTTGCAGATATATCATCACAAGAGCAAGTAGATACAGCCATTGCGTCTTTAACGAAATCATTAGGTACTACTGACATACTAATTAACAATGCAGGTATTGCAAAATTCGGTACAATTTTAGAGATGGACCCAGAAGAATGGAAAAAGATGATTGATGTGAATTTAATGGGTACATATTATGTAACACGCTCCGTATTACCTCAATTAATCGAAAAAAATGGTGGGGACATCATTAATATCTCATCAACTAGTGGTTTAAATGGAGCAGCTACTTCAAGTGCTTATAGTGCATCAAAATTTGGAGTGATCGGTTTTACAGAATCATTAGCTCAAGAAGTTCGCCGAAATAACATCCGTGTATCTGCTCTAACACCAAGCACCGTTGCAACGGATTTGGCTATGGATTTAAGTTTAATTAAAGAAAATAATGAATCAAAAATAATGCAAGCAGAAGATATAGCTGAATTTATTGTTAACCAGCTAAAACTCAATCCACGTGTGTATATAAAAACTGCAAGCTTTATTGCTACGAATCCGTTTTAGTTATTATGGAAAATAAATAGTTATTTCTACAAAATCCTCTACTTATATAAGTAGGGGATTTTGTATGGGAGATTGTTCAGAGTCTTATTAAGCCTGGACCTCACTCATTAATGCGTGAATATTATCTTCTGTATCTTTAAAAAATGCCATCCAAATCTCCGTTTGCCCCATCTTTCCAACAACATGTGGTTCATCGATAAAAGTCACTTCTTTGCTTTCTAATCGTTCATACGATTCATTAATATTTGCAACTTGAAAATAAATTACTGAACTCGGATGATTGAATTCCTCAGCTTCTGGAAGTGATAGTAAGAGCCGAATTCCATCGCAGTCAAAGAATGCTAAACGATCTGTATTAAATAATAGTGAAAGACCCAGTTTATCTTTATAAAACTCTAGAGCTCTTTCTAAGTCTTTAACAGGTACCCCAACTTGTCCGACTTTTTGAATCATTGTAGCCTCCATACAACATATCCCCTTTAATATGATAGTCATTTTAAGAATAAACGATTTTACCAAATAATAGAAGGGATAAAATCTGATGAGATTGGGAAGGGAACCTATTGTACGAACCAATATACCTTTTTAATAATTATTTTTTAACACTTATGCTATATTTTTTATGAACTTAAATTGAATTCAAACAAGGAGTTGAAACAATGGCTGCAAACAAAAAAAGTATTTATTTTATTTTCAGTTTATTAGCAGTAGTTTGTATATTAGCAGCATGCGGTACATCAACAGATGAAGTAGAACCTACTGAAAAATCAGAAAGTAAATCTGCTGATACTACAAATTATCCAGCGGAAGTAACAGAGAACCCAATTGTTACGATTACAATGGATAACGACGAAAAAATCGTAGTTGAATTGGATCCAAAAGTAGCTCCAAATACAGTAGCAAATTTCATTTTTCTAGCGGAAGATGGATTTTACAATGGGCTTATTTTCCATCGTGTTATCCCAGGATTTATGATTCAAGGTGGAGATCCTCAAGGAAATGGGACAGGCGGACCTGATTACTCTATTAATGGGGAATTCAATTCAAATGGATTTGAAAACAATATAAAACATGAGCGCGGTGTCATTTCAATGGCAAGAACACAAGATCCAAACTCTGCAGGGTCACAATTTTTCATCATGGTTGCCAATGCGCCTAGCCTTGATGGGGAATATGCTGCTTTTGGGAGAGTAATTGAAGGGATGGAAACAGTAGATAAAATCGTTTCTGTTGAAAGAAATCAGATGGATAAACCGCTACAAGACCAAATAATAAAAAAGGTTGAAGTTGATACAAAGGGCTTTAACTATCCAGATCCGACAGTTCAATAGTATTCATTTAAATAATGATTCCATGAGGCAATTTAACACTGCCTCTTTTTTTTGTTTTGTAAACCTTAAACAATTACGGTTTCTTTATCAAACGATAAGTTCATAAATGGAATCGTAATTATAAGACTACTATCCATTCTCAATTAGCATTGTGATACGATAGATGGAAATACAGAATACATAAGTGAGGTGAGTTTCATGTTTCCAAATAACTTGAAGAACAAACTTGCGCAAAAGCAGCCATTGTTTATAGGAGAGGATACGGCTTTTCGTTTTGCGGTTTTAATTCCGTTGGTGCAAGTAGAAGGACAGTGGCATATTCTTTTTGAAGTAAGGTCATTTGCTATGAGAAACCAACCTGGAGATATAAGTTTCCCAGGAGGAAGAATAGACAAAAGCGATCCAACACCAATGGATGCAGCATTACGTGAAACTTACGAGGAATTGGGAATTGACCCTAAGACAGTAAATGTCATTGGCCAATTGAGCGCTTATGTAGCATCATCATCCTTTGTCGTTTACCCATTTGTTGCAACCATAGATTACAGTCAAATCAAACAATCTTATAACATAGAGGAAGTTGAAGAAGTATTTACAATTCCGATTCAGTGGTTATTAGATTATGAACCTTATATGCATAAAGTGTCCTTTGATGCTATTCCATCGGATGATTTTCCATTTGATAAAATTATGAATGGTTCGAATTATCAATTTCGAACAAGAGCAATGGAAGAATGGTTTTATGACTATGGCAAGTATACAATCTGGGGCTTAACTGCGAGAATCCTAAAACATTTGATAGAGATGCTAAAATAGTGGACACCATTAAATAATTATCAAGAAAAAGAAGGAATTGTTCTGTATAATTCTGGATAGTATTGTAATTTTGTTTGATTTAATTCATAGGTTAAAAGTGATATAATGTGTAATGTAAAGTTGCATAGATTACTATTTTTAATGACAAATTTAGCAAGATTTCATATTATTACTTCTAAAAGCTTTTTACTATACTATAATAGTAGATTTAATTCTATAAAGAAAAGTGTTATACTGTAATATGGTTTTAGTAGATATACAGAAAAGGTGGTTCAGAGGAGCACCTGCTTTTGTTACACCTAAGTGGAGGCCTACATCTTTTTTGCAAATATAGGGGAGATAAGGAAGGTTATTATGAGTAACAGAATTGAAAAAACAGATGTTGTTTTAATAGGTGCGGGAATTATGAGTGCTACTTTAGGAACACTTCTAAAAGAATTAGCACCAGAGTGGGATATTAAAGTGTATGAATCACTTGATAAACCAGGTGAAGAAAGTTCAAATGAGTGGAACAATGCAGGTACAGGACACTCTGCACTTTGTGAATTAAACTATACACCTGAACAAAAAGATGGCTCAGTTGATATTAAAAAAGCAATTAACATTAACCAACAATTCCAAGTTTCAAGACAGTTCTGGTCTTATCTTGTAAAAAACAACTTAATTACAAATCCAGAAGAATTCATCATGCCACTACCTCATATGAGTTACGTATATGGCGAAAAAGATGTGAATTTCTTAAAGAAACGTTTTGAAGCGCTATCAAAAAGTCCATTATTTGAAGGAATGGAATATACAGAAGATCCAAAAACATTAAAAGAATGGCTTCCACTAATGATGCAAGACCGCAAGTTCAATGAACCAGTTGCAGCAACAAAAATTGATTCAGGTACAGATGTGAACTTCGGTGCATTAACACGTATGTTGATGGGTCATTTAAACAATCAAAATGTTGAGATTAACTATAAACATAGAGTTGAAGGTATTAAACGAACAAGCGATGGTCGTTGGGAAATTAAAGTACATGACCTTGATGGCTGCAAAATGCATTATATCCATACTAAATTTGTCTTTATCGGCGCTGGCGGTGCTAGTTTACATTTATTACAAGATACTGGCATTCCAGAGTCAAAACATATTGGTGGCTTCCCAGTAAGCGGACTATTTATGGTATGTAACAACCCTGAAATTGTAGAGCAACACAATGCTAAAGTGTACGGTAAAGCAAAAGTTGGTGCTCCACCAATGTCAGTACCACACTTAGACACACGATATATCGATGGTAAAAAATCATTATTATTCGGTCCATTTGCAGGATTCTCACCGAAGTTCTTAAAAACAGGTTCTTACATGGATTTATTTGCCTCTATTCGTCCTAATAACTTATTAACATTATTAGCAGCTGGAGCAAAAGAAATGCCATTAACAAAATACTTAATTCAACAAGTATTGTTATCAAAAGAACAACGTATGGAAGAATTACGTGAATTTATCCCGAATGCTAAGAGTGATGATTGGGAAATCGTCGTTGCAGGTCAACGTGTACAAGTTATTAAAGATACTGATGCAGGAAAAGGAACACTTCAATTCGGTACAGAAGTAATCACTGCTGAAGATGGTTCTGTTGCAGCATTACTAGGAGCTTCTCCAGGTGCTTCTACGGCTGTTCAAGTTATGCTTGAAGTGATTAAAAAATGTTTCCCACAAGAACACAAAGGTTGGGAATCAAAAATTAAAGATATGATTCCTTCTTATGGTATTTCTTTAGCAGAACATCCAGATCTATTCAAAAAACTTCATGCTGAAACTGCTGAAGTATTAGGTTTAACTGAAGTTAAAGAAGAAGCTAGAGAATTGCAAGAAGTGAAGTAATCTCCTTCGCAGATAAAAACTAATAATACGCTCCCTATTAGGTATACAAGATGGAAAACAAATTTCATCTTAACTAGTAGGGGGCTTTTTTAATCCGTAAATATGGAAAAAAGCCCTGTTGCATAGGGCTTTTTCCATTTAAAAATTAAATTATTTAAATATCGGTAATTTCTTTAGAACTAAACAAGCGGGTATAGCAATAAGAATACCTATTCCATTTTGAATAAGGTCACCAGGAATTGATAAAAGAGGTTGAATCCAGTTGCCGTAAAGGATTACTTCACCTAAGTAGTAAACACCAAGCATAAATGGAACTGAAGCAATTGTAGCAAGTATATTAAAGCCAATACTGTTTCCATCTCGACCATTCATCCAAGCAATTTTCCCTACAATAAACCCTTGCAAGCCCCTTGCCACAATGGTAATCGGTGCCCAAATCATCCAACCTCCCATTACATCAAACAATCCCATACCAGCTGCTCCTGCGATGGCTCCTTTTTTAGGACCAAAAAGAATGGAAGCAATAAATAGCATCCCAGTGCCAAAGTGAACTAATCCTCCGTGTCCAAAAGGAAGTTTAATGTTAATAAAGACAGTGGAAACAAAAACGAGTGCAATTAAAAAGGCAGTAATAATTACATCAAAAGTTTGTGTTCTAGTATTCGATAAGCTTTGTGTTTTTTGCATACCATGATTCTCCTTGCTAGTTAAATTTATTGATAACAATAGCAAAGGTCTGGTGTTAAGAAAAGCATCACTTTTGCATTTTTAGTTAAGGTCAGTTTGTAGAAAGGCAGTTATTTAGAATTTAATAATAAAATTTAGGAAATACTATTCAAGAGGAGGTATGTTACATGAAAAAATTCTTTCTTTTATTTTTCCTAACATTTTCTACGCTAGCTTTAGTTGGATGTGGAGATGATGACGAATTAAAGGAAGGCGAACATATAGAAGAAATTGAAGAAGAAGACGAAATTGGTGATGGTGAAATTGATGATGAGTAAATATCATTAATAGTTTAACTATTACAGATTATATTATGCACAGAATAATTAAAACGAAAAAATCCTCAAATTTTGGACAAACTAACATTGAAAAGTTCAGAAATCTCATAATGGATTTCTGCTCTTTTCAAAACAAACAATGAGGAGGATGGCAATGTCAAATCAACAGATGAACAATTCTGGAATGAATTATGCAAATTCAAAAATTGGGGGTTCTTGTAAGTTAGAAAGAACTTCTCAAGTTAATCGCAACTTAAAACATAATAACGTTGAGTTTGCTGAAGAATTCAATCCTAATGGACAAATTGGAAGACCTGCTCCATTAGCCAGAAGAGAGTTCGAGCCTAATGAACAACAAACTCCAGTAAGTGAACGTACTGCTTGGAATTAGGTGTGTTTGACAGCTGTTCAATTCATTGAAATGGGGACTAGAGTAGAGCAAATCTCCTCTAGTCCTACATAGTGGTGTTATTACAAGTATATTCAAATGAAAAATTTACTTTGAATAAATAACACCCTTTAGAAAAAAATAAGGTATTCTCACATTAAAATCGAAGCTGTGAGATAAAAATAAAGGAGGTGTGTGTAAATGAACGCAATTTATAGAATTGCTTTAACGTTAGCAATTATAGGCGCAATTAACTGGGGACTTATTGGGTTATTTGACTTTAATCTAGTTGATGCAATTTTTGGTACGGATACGTTTTTATCCAACTTAATTTATTCACTTGTTGGTCTAGCGGGACTTCTATCTTTACCAATTCTTGCAAAACGATTTGCAGAAGAACGAATGGATGGACCTGCTATGTATGCTGAACCAAGACCTCAAATGGAGGCTGGTGAAGAATATGAATTTACAGAAGTAGAAAAAAGAAGAACTGATAAGAATGATCACAATGATACAATAGTTTAAACCAAAGAACCCTCCATGCCGATTACGGTTTGGAGGGTTTTCCATGGAACACCATGAAAGACAAAGAAAAGGTCTTATGATTGACTCTTCAAATGCACACAATACGTAATGAAGAATTAAAATAATATTCTTCATTATCTCATACAAGGAGGATATCTTAATGCCAAATGTAGAAGTACGCTGTTCTGTATCGAATTGTATTTTCCATAAAGACGGGAATTTATGTGGAGCGGAAAAAATCGAAGTAGATATGGATTACCATTCTCAAAATCGTCAGACAGAGTTTGCTTCAGATTTTGACTTCAATCAATTGAAAGAAGAAGCTAGTAGTTCTCGTGATACGTGTTGTAAAACATTTGAACCAAAAGATACTCACGAATGAAGTCGGATAATTATGGCATCTAGATAGAACACTTTGAGATTCTCTTGAGGGACTAAGAATAATTGCCTTAGTCCCTCAAATTTTATACATAAGACAACCAATAAATGTGCATAATTGAAATTCCGATATATATAACACTTATTCCAGCTAATGACATTACAAAAGATCTTTGAAATCGTTCATTACTTTTGTAATAAACAGCAAAAGATAAAATAATGATTAAAATAGAAAATAGAAATTTAAAAATCAGAAACAGTTCTGGACTTATTGTCAATATGTGATTCATAAGTGGATTTAACTCTTCGATGAAGTTATAACTGTAGCCATAATTTGTTGCAAGTCCATCAAATATATTTAACAATGAAACAAGTAGCCCAAGAGCTAAAATGGTAAATTTATTTTTATTTTCCAATATGATCGTCCTTTTTAATGAAATAGAAATCACTATCCATTATTTACCTAATTGCTTATTTATATACCAAAAATAGGTAATAACATTACGGTTTATAAAAAGTATGACGATTCATTAATATGATTTTTTTATGTAAATAATAATGCCCACGAGAAAAAGTCTCGTGGGGGAATGATTAGTGGATTAGGTATTCTTCTTTTAATTCGTCTACATTCACCTCAGAACGTTCTTCTAACGATTTGCGTATATGGACAGTTGCTGTTTTACCATCTTCGTGAAGTTTGTCAATCCAAACGGAAACTCCATTATAGGTAACTTCGTATTCTTTTGACGATGAAACAATTTCCTGAGCACGGTTGAAATCCATGAAAATTGCCTCCTAGTTATTTTTTTTGTGTATTGTTCTTTGCCTTTTTCACTAATTCCTCTAGCTCATCTAACTCTTGAGCAAATTCCTCATGCACTTTGCTGGGTGGAATCTTTAAATTCTTTGGTGTTTGTGGCAAAGAGCTCGTGTTATTACTTTTTCCTTGGCTGTCGTCTCGACCCATAAAAAGTCTCCTTTCAAATGAAATCAATCTTAATATGGCTAAAAACTAAATTTTTTATCACATGTAGGAATAATTCATTGAATAAAATCAGAAGGGTAAATTTAACATCAACGTACCTTAGCATATGTAATGTAAATGATTTATAGGAAAGGATAGACTGAATTTTATAGTGTATAGAAAATGCGAAAAAAAGGCAGACCATCATGTAAGACGTCTGCCCGATAAATTATAATTAAAAGCTTACTCCTGTTTGAACTTGCAGTACCTGGACCTGCGCCTGCCATTCGCCTATTAAAGTACTAGCTTCTGCAAGACCTTGGTTGGCCATTTCAACGTATTCCATACTTTGTTCTTCTAACGCTGAAATCATTACTGCAAAGGCACCTAATTGAACCGTTGCTCCTTCCACATATAGAGCATGTAAGTCTCTAATGACTTGATGATCTGAACTAATCGCAGATAAAGCACGAACAAATTCCGTATAGGATGGAACTACATCATAATATAACGCTTCATACATAATTTGGTCATTTACATAGTTGTTCCCCGATACACTGCCATATACCTGAATAATTCGTCCTTCTTCTGAAGCAAGCATACGAATATCGTTAATGTATGTTTGGAAGGCTATAGCTAACTCATCGTTTTGGTTATTATTGTTGTTGTTGTTGAAATTATTATTATTATTATTGTTATTGTTATTATTATTATTATTGTTATTGTTATTATTATTATTATTATTATTGAAGTTGTTATTGTTCCCATTGTTATTGTTATTGAAATTATTGTTGTTTACATCTTGATTATTATTATTTTGCTGATTGTTGTTGTTCTGTTGATTATTATTTTGTGGTTGTTCTTGATTTATGGGACCATTAGCTTGTTGGGGAGGAAAAAGATTACAGGCAGCCAGAACACTAGTGAACATGAGGACTAAAAGAAAAGTTAAAAGTTTTTTCATATGTCTCCATTCCCCCGATATTTTCTCGGGAATTTTTAGTAGGTACATATGATTATATTATTCAAACATATGTCGAAAAATGACACAATATGACGACAAATACTTAATAAAATAAGCATCTCAAATTGAAGTGTCAAAGTGAGATGCTATGTGATAAATAGCATTTACATATATAGCCCGGCAAGGAAAATACCTAGAGTTTCTTCGTAAATTTCATCGAATTGACTTAATGGTAATGGATTTATGCCTGTTCCTAATTCAACAGTAAAACCTGGCCTGCGCCAGTCTTGAATGAACCAATCTTTGTAACCTGCATAGCTTTCAAGTGTTTGTACAGGCGTATAACCACTAACCCTACTAAATTCATTGACTAACACTTCAGCTTCAGGTGGCTCCAAGTTTTCGTAACCCCAGTAAATAACCTCACCTTGAGTATGGAACGCTAGAACTCTTGCAAAATCACGTTTTCTTGTTAATTCTGCCATAGCAATCGCTTCTGGTTCTGTTAAAGGTGCCTCGCCTCCATAATCTCTTGGGCCAGGAGTTTTTGGATTTCGTTCCCTTTCTGCTTCCCAATTTGCAGGGAATTGGTCATTTAAATCTACACCATTAAAGTTCGCCTTCCAACCAGAGAAATCCAAGCTACCGTTGTTCCATTCAATTACACGACGAGCAAAAGGTTCAGCCTCGGTTGGACCATTAATAACTAAATTTACTCCATCTGGGTTAACCATTGGTACTATTGACAGGGATGTTTGTTGGTAGAGAGGGAATGTGTTTAATCCACGAATTGGGGTTTGATTAGTAAGTGAAAGTAAATAATCGTTTAAAAAAGTCATAGTAACAGGTGTTGTAATCCATTCGTTTGCATGAAATGCTCCATTGTAATGAACACGTTTTGTGCCATTTCCAACTAAGACTTCGGGAATGCTTCGACCAAGTACAGTGTTACCAATAGAAGAAGATTGAATGAAAGGATAGATTGTCGCTAAACTTTGGAGATCGTTTAACATAATGTTATATTCGTAATTTTGCCTGCTATTCACGACTCGCCATGTCACTCTTTGTGGGACTAAGATAATCTGGCCAATCTGTAAACGGTTTGGATTCAGGGTAGGATTTACAAGAAATAAAGAATCGACGGGTATATTACGTCTTCTTCCAATAGACCATAATGTGTCGCCTGATTGGATTTGGTAGTTTGTCGTAATATAACCTGGAATTCGAATTCTTTGCCCAACTGAATAAGCTTGCGGATTCACATCCCAGTTCGAGTCAATTATTAATTGAAGAGGTATTTTAAATAGTTGGCTATAGTACCAAAACGAATCGCCTCTTCTCGCATAAACGTCCACATAATACCTCCCTTAGATGATTCATAATTTTCGGATGGTGAAATTATCATTAAGTAAAGCCCAATTTTGCGGGTATGGATATCCTAAAGCCCAATAACTTATCCCTCGAAGATTATATTCTTTTGCCATATCAAACTTTGCCTGTGCACTTCGAGCATCTTCGAACCATACTTCATGTCCTTGCCCATTTTCATCTGTATATCGGAAGAATGGCGATTGAGCGACTTCATCATATTGTATAGCAGCATTATACTGTGTAGCTCTTCGTACCGCCTCTTGTGGACTAAAGGTTTCAGCAGCGGCCCCTGGGGCGTGAGGAATTTTCCAATCTCGAGCGTATATTTGAAAACCTAAGTATATTTTATTTGCAGGCATGACAGAAAGTGCATATTCAACTACACGTCTCATTTGATTTAATGGAGAAATCGCTTGTGGAGAAGCACGCATCCAGCCCCATTCATAAGTCATCAATATAACAAAATCTGCAATACGTCCATGTGCCTCGTAATCATGCGCCGTATACAACAAACCTTCTTGCCCCCCACTTGTTTTGGGTGCTAATGCTGTTGAAACAAAATAACCTCGTTCATGCAATCGATCTACAGCTAGCTGCAGATATTGATTGTAATTTTCACGGTCTTCAGGTGGTACATATTCAAAATCGATATTTACTCCTTTATAACCTTTTTCATCCATCAATTTAAGGATATTCGTTATGAGTGTCTCTCTAATTTGTGGATTTGATAGGACTGCATGAGCTAAATTTGTCCCAGCACTTGTGGCAGAAAGGTTTGTAATAGCTAACATAGGTACTGCATTGTTGGAAACAGCAGCTTCTAGCATTAAATCATCATCAAACGGCACTAAAGTACCATCTTCTTTAATCATATAAGCAAACGGACTAAAATAAGTTAATAAGTGACCGATTTGATTAACTGAATTCGCAGCATCTTGATCTTTTTGATAAGAATATGCATTCACTTCAATGGTAGGTTTTCGCCTTGGAATAATTAGCTGGCTGCCACTATAAATAAGATTGGCATTGTCAATTCTGTTTGTCTGCATAATTGCCTCAACCGATGTTCCATAAAGTCTTGCAATTTGAGTTAAATTTTGCCCTGGTTGAACAATGTGGAGTAAAGGTGGGATATAAAGCCTACTTCCTGGCATAAGTAAATTTGGGTTTATTGTCTGATTAGCTTGTAAGATTGTATTCACTGGAACACCATATTGCCTTGATAATAACCATAAATTCTCACCTGGTTGTATTGTATGAATACTACCTGGAACTGGGATGACAAGTGATTGCCCTATTAGCAATCGATCCGGATTAGGCAATTCGTTTACTTGTTGAATGGCACCGGTTGAAACATTATAGAGCCTTGCAATCTGCCAAAGCGTCTCGCCCCTTTTTACAACATGGATTAACAAAACATAGCCCCCTTCAAACTATGATGAACATTGTAATATATGTTCTTGATATTAAGAAAATTATGAAGGAAAAAAGGGCCTATGGTTATCCTAAATTTTTCCTATATAAACTCGAACGATAATATATTAAACTTTTACTTAAGTGTAAATATTTGTTTACACTGGAAACGTTCCATTTTTTTGGAATTACCTTTATAATGATACGGGGGATTATTCAATTAACTTCAAACTAGTAAACTATTAATATACATTTACTCAACTACATTAACGAAAACATTTCGTGGAAAAAAAGCACAGTATAACTGAAGTTAATATACCTCAAGTGGATGCTACAGATATTTATAATGATTTTATTGTGAATCTCGATAAAATCATGCCAAGGTGTAATTGTTAAGAGTATGAATGGTAAAAACATTAAGGAGGATTTAAATGAACGAGGATAATCAAAATCCAAACCAAAATGAAAATCCAAATCAAGGGTCGAATTCAAATAATGATGGAAACATAAATTCCAATTATTACGGAAACCAAAACCAAAACCAATTTGGAAATTCAAATCAGTTTGATCACCAAAACCAATACGTGAACCCCAATCAGTACCCAAATCAAAATCAATATGCGAACTCTAATCAGTACCCAAATCAAGACCAAAATGTAAATCCAAATCAAAATCCTGGCCAATATAATGATCAGGACAAATATTGGAATCCAAATCAAAATCAATACCAAGGTCAAACTCCAAATCAATTTGTGAATCAAAATCAATATGGAAATCAACCAAACCAGTTTGGGCAGCAAAACCAATATGGAAATCAACCAAACCAGTTTGGGCAGCAAAATCAATACGGAAATCAACCAAACCAGTTTGGAAACCAACAAAATCAATATGGCAATCCAAACCAATTTGCTAACCAAAACCCAAAACCGAAGAAGCCAAAATCGAAAAAATTAACTGTAACAATTATCAGTGCTATTTTTGCATTATTATTAGTTGGTGGTGGTGTATTTGCATTCTTCAATATGCAAAAAACACCGAAAGATCGACTATTACTTGCTGAATTAAACTCATGGGGCCAACTAAATAAAGCATTTGAAAGTCGTTACCAACCAGAACTAGAATGGGCTAAAAAAGCAGAAACAACACCAACCGAATATACATATCAAGTCGGAGCATCCGTTGATGGAGAGTTCTATAGTTATGAAGATGAAATGGTTGCAGAAATATTAAGTAACTCCTCACTGACACTAGGTGTTCAAATGGATCCTAATAAGCAAGTTTTGAAGGCAGATTTAGGTGCAGATGTAAATGGAGTTAAAATCGATAATCTTTCAGCTTATATTACAACAAAAGAGTTAATGTTTGGCTTCCCATTCACGGACGATATTCTTCAATTGAAAGATGAAGACTTCGGTAACTTTATGAAATCTTTAGATCCTTATTATGAAGGTACAGAAACACTTGGCCTATCTGATTGGATGGGTAAAAACGTATTTTCAAAAGAAAATCAGGATTACTTAGTAAAAGAATATTTATTATTCTTCTATAACTCAATTCCACAAGAGGCATTTAAAGAAGCTTCTGAGGACGTAAATGTATTTGGAAGTAACTTACAAGCAAACAAGATTTCAATGGAACTTAGTGGCGATCAAATTAGAGATGTATTAGTCAAAGTACTTGAAAAGGCTAAAAACGACCCGAAATTTGAAGACATTATTCTTGAAACAGTGAAAAACGCAACAGGTGCAGCTGGTTCTTTTGAAGATGACTTTGATATTAATATTAATGAAGGTTTAGATACTGCAATTGCAGAGCTTAAAAATACAGATATTCCAACAGGCATTAACTATACTGTATGGGTAAATGCAGATACAGTTGTTAAAAGTGAATTAGAAATTGGTGAATTTAAGGTAGAGGGAACTCGTCAATTTACAACTGAAAAAGTACAATGGGATTATACTTTAGAGATGGAAGGCGAAAGCTTATACTTCGCAGGGGATCTATCTTCTAATAATGGTAAATTTAATGATGAAGTTACATTGTTAGATGACTATGGAACAGGATTTACTTATGAAGGTTCGGAAGATTTAAATGGAAGGGACCGTACATTCTATCGTACATTGTATTTCCAAGATGAGTGGGATGAATTTGAACTCTTCTGGGAAGGTAATTCTTCGTATAAAGGCGATTCAATGGAAGGTGAACATAGATTTGGAATCGGATCGTATGAATATGATATTGCAATCACAGTGGATGAGGCAGGATCATTTATTAAAAATGTAGATATTCCATCGAATAATCTTGTCGACATTGGGTCAATGAGTTCAGATGAAATTGAAAGATACATGACAGAAGATTTCCTTACTGCAGCACAAAGCTGGGCTATGAACCTCTACTTTGAGTTAGGACTCTATTAAATGAATGGGTGATTACCCCTTGAGAAAGATTAATAATATACTATTTTTCATTTATCAATATTTAAGACAGCTACAGAAGAAGTGGAAATCACTTCTTCTGCTTTTTGTATTTCCTATTTTCATCATTTCAATTGGTGCATTTATGGTTATATCGTTAATAGATACATCTACTAACTCGAAAATAAATGTCGCACTAGTAGATGATGATCAAACAGAAGAAACGAAAATGATAAGTAGCTTCCTAAAGACTAGCTTTAGTCATGACGGAACGATTGAAATGAACCTGATGGATGAAGAAGAAGCAAAGAAGCAAATCGAAGATAACAGGATTAGCGCATATATCATCTTGCCAAAACATTTTACAGAAAGTATGTACAATGGGGAATCACTTACTATTCCAATCGTTGGAAATCCGCAACAAACAACAAATAGCTTTATTGTAAAAGAGCTAGTCGAAAGTTTTACAAGATACATAGAATCCGCACAAGCAAATATATTAACGGTTTATGATTACGCAAGAAAAACAAACATGTCTGACTCGGAATTTCAATCCTATCGATACGAACTATTTATGGAATTTACACTTTTCACCTTAGGTAAAGATCAATTAGTAAAAGAAAAAACAGTTACAAATCTTGCAACATCTTCACCAATCCATTTCTTTACGTTTTCTGGTTGGTTCCTTGCCTTCACGATATGGCTGTTTGGTTTTTATGAATTATTAAGAAAAGATGAATCGATATCTTTGATTATAAGACTCAAATTATTTGGTGTTACGATCTGGCAAAAAATTTTAGCTCGGATTATTGTTTCATTTGCTAGTAGTGTTGTACTCGCATTGATTGGGTTAATAGCAATAACGAACTATTTTACATTTGAGCTATATATAATTGATTATTTAAGATTGCTACATTACTTAACTCTTTATGGATTCATACTGTTAGTCGGGATATCAATCATCGATGTTTGGATTAAGACTAAGAAGATGGCAATTCTTATCCAAGTAATATTTTTGTTCTCTGTAATTATTACTAGTGGTTCCATTATTCCGTCGATTTATTTGCCAATTTCTTTGCAGGATTATTTACCCTTCATCTTTTCACATGAGACATTTAATTGGATCACTGATATAGCTTTAGAAGGTAGGAACTATGCGGAATATACTTCCTTAACAATCACGACAATTATTGGCTTTATCATATTATGGATATCGACCTTTGTTAAAGAGAGGTGGGTGAGTTGAAGGGCATTTTATATACAAGAATGATAAGGCTTAAGAAAGATTGGAAGAACCTTACCTTTTGGTTAGTTTTCCCTTTCCTATTCACGCTACTAACCGTTAAATTTATAGGTGTTTGGGGAGAAGATTCAAAAATCCCTGTTGGCCTTGTAGTTGGGAAAGAATCAGGGCTTTCAAGTCAATTAATCGACCAACTGAAAGAAGTATCCTACATAGACGTAATACTTTTAAACGAACGAGAGGCAATAAATGAATTAGAAAAGCACGAGTTAGATAGCGTATTTGTTTTGCATGACCGTTATGAAAAAATAATAATGGATGGAAAGAGAAGTCAATTAATTGAGGCATATTCTTCTAATCGATCCTACGCTTATTTTGCTGTGAAGGAACTGATCACTTCCTATGTACAGGATGATGTATCTCGAATGAAGGCTGCATACGAAGTAAAAGACCTTTTTAGAGAATATAGTGCGGATGAAGAATGGAATTGGCAAGAAGTAGTACAGGCAAGTATTGAAAAACAAGAATCACGACAGTTGTTAGGTACAAGTTTTTCTTACCAGAATCAACCGATTCAAACTACTGAAGGTGAAGTATTACCAATTTTCCATACATGGGGAATATGGGCATTTTTCAGTTTAATATCCACCTTTTTTATTTTCGATTGGGTGTTAAAAGAAAAGAGGCAAGAGCTACATATAAGATGGCTATTCACATCCACAAGCTTTA
Organism: Ureibacillus manganicus DSM 26584; assembly: GCF_000772945.1. Classification (GTDB taxonomy): domain Bacteria; phylum Bacillota; class Bacilli; order Bacillales_A; family Planococcaceae; genus Ureibacillus; species Ureibacillus manganicus. The sequence goes on along the minus strand of NZ_JPVN01000004.1, from coordinate 115,577 downwards.
AAAGATTTGCTTTTACTAGTTTCGTATTTTATACAGTAGGAAAAATGATTATAGATGGGGGATCATTGCTTTTATTAAGTAATTTATTAAATGAACCAATTTCTTTGCCATTTTGGAAATCGTTCTTATTGTTTGAGTTAGTTATAAACTTGCTGGCATTTTTATTTGTGAATCTATTTAAACAATCATTAATGTATTATGTAGGTTCCTTTGGCTTGGCATTAGTCTTTATGATTCTAAGTGGAGCAATCATCCCAATTGATGGGCTAAAGAATTATTGGAGTTGGGTAGAATACCTTAGTCCAATAACGAGCTTATTAACCGAACAAATTCCATATGTATGGTTAGTCGTCCTTTTAGGTTGGTTCTTTATTTGGTATATGAAGGGAGACAAGTTACATGCTTAAGGTAGTAGATTTAGAGAAAAGCTATGGGAAGAAGAAGATATTAAACCAAGTCTCCTTTTTGCTAAATAGAGGGGAAGTTGTTGGGCTCGTTGGAGAAAATGGTGCCGGAAAGTCAACGATGTTAAATATTCTAGCTACAATAACAAAAGCCACTAAAGGTACAGTGCAATTGGGCGATTATATCTATGGAAGAAAAGTAGAAGATATTCGTAAAATCGTAGGTTATGTTCCGCAAGAACTCTCCCTGTGGGAAGAATTCACTGTTGAACAAAATATGTTATTTTTTTCGAAACTATCTTGGAAAAAGCGAACAAAAGAGGAATGCCGACAGCTTTGTCTTAATATGCAGCTAGAGCAGTGGAAAGAGCCAGTTAAATCATTGTCGGGTGGTATGAAACGCAAGTTAAACATAGCCATCAGTTTGCTACACGACCCTATGTTAATCCTACTTGATGAACCAACAGTCGGTATTGATATGAAGTCAAAAAATGAAATCGGCAAGTACCTAGTCAAGCTAGCGAAAGAGCAAGGTAAAATCATTTTATATACATCCCATGATATGAATGAAATTACTACGTTTTGTGACCGAGTGTATGCCATTGGACAGGATCCGTTTTATACAAATCTACTAACGAACAATGGAGTTCAGGTAGATAGATTATAGGACAAATAGAGAGCAGGTTAATTATGAAAGCTTCAATGAAAATAAGTGTGTTAATAATGGTTCAACAAAGCGAAAAGGTAGAATCCAATGACTAGGGTTCTACCTTTTATTTTTGGTCTATTTTCTCATTATAAAGCTCAAATGTCTTCCGCTTTTCTTATCCTGTCTGTAAGAAAACCCTACTTCAGTTAAAAAAGTACATGTAGCATCTATTGTGATATTTTCGCTTGGAATCCCTGCAAGTTCCAATTGTTTCTTCACTGTTTTTTGATTATCTATATGGTATTTATGTGACTCATTGTTGTAATACATGAAATCATCTGCATAACCTAAATCTTTAAAACGAAGATAGACATCTTCATCTACTTCGAATTTTTCTTGACTTAATGCTGGCCCTAAGATAACTTGGAATCCTTTAGCATCACATCCTTCATCATTCACTAGTTGATTGAAGACTTTTCGTGTGATTTCCTTTACGGTTCCTTGCCAACCAGAATGGATTACACCAACGAGCCCTTTTTCTTCATGATGAAAAATTACAGGCACGCAGTCTGCAGTAAAAGAGCATAACAAAATGTTTGGTTCATAAGTATAAAGTGCATCTGTATCAGGAATAGCAGTGGTTTGTTTTGTAGCACCACGGCCTTTATCTTTTAATGTTACTTTATGGACATTTGCACTATGTGTTTGGTTTGCACAAACAAAATCTTCAATGTTGCACTGAAGCAGATTTGCAAGTTCCAAACGATTATGGAGAATATCTTCTTCATTCTCACAAACATGAAGGGCCATATTATTAAATTCTAACTCTGATGGATTTTTTAACGTAATCCCAGCGAGAAGCTTCTCATTATTAAAATACATTTTTGTATTCATGGTCATCACCTAACTTTACTATATACAACAACGAGACAGATGTCCCTATATTAGTAGTAATGTTTATTTAACACAGATTGAATTTGTTGATTAAGTGCGTTTACATCAACACTTTCAATTTGATCGTCTTTGAGTTGATATTTTTCCTTAAGTTGAATAATTCTTACAACACTGTCGTTAATGCGTTCTTCTGAGATTTCACCATTTTCAACAGCTTTTTGAATGGCCCTAAATGCAGAAGTTACTTTGTTATAGTCATGAGCAACCATAATAATGTCACTACCAGCTTTAACTGACTGAACAGAGGCTGCACCAATATCATAATGATCTGTAATAGCCTCCATTGTCATATCATCTGTTATAACAACGCCGTCATATTGAAGTTGGTTACGTAATAGGTCTGAAATGATTGCCTTTGACATTGAGGAAGGATTCTCCGCGTCTACTTGAGGTAATAGAATATGGGCAATCATAACAACATCAGCCCCTTCTTGAATCGCTTGTCGGAAAGGTACTAGTTCCAACTCCTCTAACTCCTCTATGGTTTTGTTTACTCGGGGTAACTCAAGATGAGAGTCTGTTGCAGTATCCCCATGACCAGGGAAGTGTTTAATGACTGCTATTACATCTTCAGATTGAATCCCTTTCATCGTTTCAATACCAAGCTTACTTACAATGTTAGCCGTATTTCCAAAAGAACGATCTCCAATAACCGGATTATTTGGGTTGCTGTTAATGTCTAAAACAGGTGCAAAGTTCATATTAAAACCAAATGATTTAACTTCTTTACCTAGAAGGCTGCCAATAGCATAAGAAAATTCAGAACTTCCTACATTCCCAATTTGTAAACTAGGTGGTATTGGGGTTAGAGCGCCAGGCAGTTTTGCTACACGCCCTCCTTCTTGGTCAACACCTAAGAATATAGGTAATGGTTTAGCAGCATTTTCTGACTTGATTTTATTGACATATTGATTCGTCTGATCAACTGATAGAAAATTTTTTTTGTTGAAGATTATTCCTCCAACATGATATTGATGGATTAGATTTTCGGCATTTTGATCATAATTTGCACCATCAACCCCAGCAAATATCATCTGACCGATCTTTTCTTCCAGTGACATGTTTTGAAGTAATGTTAATACTTCTTCACTGATTGGTGGTTCGGTGTAAACAGAAATATGATGAACGACTGGATCTGGTTGCTGTTCCGTAGGATTAGGAAGAATCCATTTTAATTGATAGTTTGAATTTATATTATAAGCTAGAATAATTTGATCGACATTTTCGTCTTTGTAATACCTTGTTTCATCAGGTTCACCTTGTACATTTCTAATATCAGATAGGTGAATCTGTTGCAAGGTTTCGTTATATGAGCGTAAATCAAAGGCAAGTGACTTTTGATAGCCAACTGTTACGTCATTCTTATAGGTTGTGTAATCCCCAAGAACGGTTTGATCCGTTATTATAGGTTCACCAAATGAATCATTGATCTCTTTCATTTGTGATTTACCTGCTTGAAAAGGGCCATCAATAATTTTGCCTTCAGTTGCTAGGGTTACGATACGAGAAACAAAGCTTTCAGCTGTGGCAATATCTTCGTGATTCGTTTCCACAGGTTTAGATTGTTGCTCATCGCCTTCGTTAATATCATTTGTTGCGTATAATTGTAAAAATATATATATACCTGCACTGATGATTACAAGAATAATTAGCAGATACATTAGTTTTTTCAAAATAACCAAGCCTCCAATGTCTTACGTATTTGTTTAGACGGGATGGGCTAGACAATAGTTACAATAAGGATTACTTAGTCCCTACCAAACCTTTAAATAATTCAACGGCAATTTCTATATTTTCGTCACGGAAGTCATATTCGAATGTATGGATTGGAGCATAATTTTCTCCATTACCAACATAGCAAAATGCGCCTTTGGTTTTCTTTAAATAATAACCGTAGTCTTCGGATGCACGGTAAGCCCTTGGTAATTCATAAACAGGTAGACCAATGTCCTGACACACTTGGCGAATTTTATCTGAGCTTTCTTTATGATTTGCCGTTTCAGGGAAAATATCATTATATTTAAAGCTAACTTCTATTCCTTGTTCCTCACATAATTTTTTAGTGAGTACTTCAATGCTTTGTTGAAGTCGATCTAATTCCACTTCTTTTTCAGCGCGGATCGTCATTCTTAGAGCACCTGTATGTGCTTGAATACCGTAATTTTCAGAACCAACATCGATTTGAATGATCGTGCATAGCACTAAACCTTCGTTATTTTCAGTTGATGTAAACTGAGGAATCGCATCGATAATTTTGGCAATTGCAAAGGAAGGGTTTTTTCCATTCTCAGGTTCACTTGCGTGGGATGGTGAGCCAATCATTTCGATGGACATTCCGCGAGAAGCACAATGAGCAGTCCCATCAATTACACCAACCATTCCTTCAGGAAACCCAGACATATTATGATAGCCAAAAATTTCATCGATTTTCTCAGCATCAATCAATTCTTGTGCTTCAATAGCTCCTTGACCAGTCTCCTCAGCGTGTTGGAATAAGAAGAAGACATTATGATCTGCACCTTTTTGGTCAACTTCCAAAGCGAATCCAGCTAACGATGCGGAATGCCCATCATGTCCACATTTATGTGATACACCTGGGATTTGTGAACCGTATGGTAATTCAATTGTTTCTGGTATAGGAAGAGCATCAAAGTCTGCACGAAATGCTACATTTCTTTTTCCTTCGCCTGCACGGTAGACTGCGTAAAAGTACTTTCCTTGATCGACAATTTCTAAACGAGTTGTATGTTCTTTTAAGAAATTCATCAGATGCTGTTTTGTCCAAACTTCTTGGTAGGATAGTTCAGGATGTGCGTGTAGTTCATGACGTAATTGAATGGCTAGCTCTAAATTTTTCTTTTCCATAAAAATTGCTCCTTATTTCTATTTTGATTTCTGAATCTTTCTGCAATTAGTATTGTAACATTCCGGACATAAGGAAAGAGACTATTTTATAATAAAAAATCCCCCATCGGTTTTATTAACCAATGAGAGATTTACAAAAATTATTCATTCATAGTACTATGGCGCTTACCGTACACAAAATACAATACAAGACCAATTAAAAACCATATTCCACACGCAATCCATGTGCTAATAGCCAATTGCAAAATTAAGAAAACACATGCTCCAAACGATAGGATTGGAATGACAGGGAATAGTGGCACCTTAAAGCCACTAGTAGGCATATTTTTATTTTTTCTTAAGAAAATTACACCAATAGATACGATGATAAATGCAATCAATGTTCCCATATTAACAAGTTCTGCTAAAGTACCTAATGGAATAAAACCTGCACAAAAAGCAATAAGTATTGCAAAAATCCAAGTGTTCTTAACTGGTGTCTTATGCTTTTGATCTAATTGAGTCATGATTTTAGGTAATAGTCCATCGCGACCTAGAGCATATAAAAGTCTTGTCCCCCCGAAAATCATAACGAGAATTACTGTCATCATCCCAGTGACTGCTCCAATAGAAATTATACCGGAAATCCAGTTTTGGTTGACCAACTGTAAAGCATAGCTAACTGAATCCGTCACATTTAACTGTGTATAGGAAACAATACCTGTTAATACAAGAGAGACTGCTACATAAAGAAGTGTACAAATAAATAATGAACCAATAATACCAATGGGCATATTGCGTTGTGGATTTTTTACTTCTTCAGCAGCAGATGATACAGCATCAAAGCCTAGGAAAGCAAAGAATACTAAGGCTGCTCCACTTAAAACACCTTCAATTCCAAAGGGCATGAAAGGTTGCCAATTCTCAGGTTTAACATAAAACATACCTACTAAAACAAACAGCAGGATGACACCAACTTTTACGAAAACCATAATTTTATTAATTTTTGTAGATTCCTGGATACCACGCGTTAGTAAAAACGCAATGGCTAGTACGATAATAACTGCTGGTAGATTGATAAATGTCCCATTTTCAGGATCAAACGGACCTGTAAACATTTCAGGAATAAATATATTTAAGCCTTCTAATAAGTTTACAAAATAAGCAGACCATCCTGTTGCAACAGAAGCAGAGGCAAGTCCATATTCAAGGACCAATGCCCAGCCAACTAACCAAGCAATGATTTCTCCAAATATGATATAACCATAAGTGTAGGCGCTACCAGTTACTGGAATGGTTGAAGAAAATTCTGAATAACACATAGCTGCAAGCGCACAAACAATGGCAGCGATGATAAATGAGATGACAATGGCAGGACCCGAATGAGTCGCAGCAACAGTCCCAGGAAGTATGAAAATTCCTGTTCCGACAATTGCACCGACACCAAGCATCACTAAATCAAACCCACTTAATGTTTGAGGCAATCTTTCTGTATTGCCATTTAATAATTGAGAAACATCCTTTTTCCTAAATAAATTACTCAAATTAAAACACCTATTCTAATTGAAATATGTAACGATTCTATACTTTAAAGCGCTAAAGGTCAAATACTTATTAGTATGCTATCTAAATTTTTATATTAAAATGAAATATTAACGAAATTTTAAGTTCTTTATATTCAAATTTCAATTATAAAATCGTAAAATTCTGATAATACGAAAAATCAAAAAATTATATACAACCTCATTGTTATTAATGTCCTCATCTTTTCCTTTTTACCCTGTACATATTCTAAAACAATAAAAATAGTGCCGAGTGATTTCTACACTCAGGCACTATTAATCGTTATGCTAAAGTTTTGTCTTTTTTGGCTTGAACTAATAAGCCGCCGCCTTCTTTTAAGTATTTGATCATTCCTTCTACTGCGTGATATGTTAATGCAGCAGCAGTTGTTGTAGGATTAGTGCAGCTAAAGTGTGGGAATGCACTTGCACCACATACAAATAAATTATCCATATCCCACAATTGTAAGTATTTATTTACAGCAGATGTATTAGGATCACTTCCCATAATGACACCACCCGCGTTATGTTGGAATGAAAGACCACCAGTGAAATGTTCAGCCATAGGGAATGGTAGTATATGAGTGGCTCCCATTTCTTTTAATATTTCTACATGTTTTTCTTGAATGAATTTATGAATTTCACGATCATTATCAGAATAATCCCATGTCATGCGAATTAACGGATCTCCGCTTTCGTCTTTGTAAGTTGGATCTAAATCTAAATAATAATCTTTGTATGGTAATGTTGCTTTTTGACTGAATAACATTAGTCCACGATAAGTATAAAATAAGGATATTTTCTTATATTCTTTACCCCAACCTGGTGTACCAGGAGGTGTGATTGTCCCCATTGGATTCGGACCTACTACACGTTGTTCAATTTGTCCCCCATGCAAAAAATTTAAATTGGTATGGTCAAATAAGTCTCCTGTAAACTCTGTTACTGCCATCCCATAAGCTCCTGTTGCTGCATAATTATTGAATTTCATTTCGTCAAATAATCCATAACTAATCGTAATTCCATGGTGGTCTGTAAAGTTCTTTCCAATCACACCAGTTCCAGTTACTGGATTATACGGTTCTCCGATCCCTGATAACAAAAGTAATCTTGTATTATTAAATACATAACTCGATAACACAACTAAATCAGCTGGTTGTTCAAATTCTTCACCTGTACGTGTATCAACATAAATAACCCCAGTAGCTTTTCCATCACTATGCAAAATACGTGTTACTTTCGCATGTGTACGGAGGTCAAACTTCCCAGTTTTTTGTGCGGTAGGTATTACCGTTAATACAGGATCCGCCTTTGCCCCGTACTCACAATAGTTACTCCCACAGAATGCGCAATATTGACAGGCATTTAATTGCTCTCCATCTGGATTTGTATACGTTTGCGAAACTGTACCAGTTGGTATCATAAATGGTTTGTATCCTAACTTTTTCGTTGCGGCTTCGAAAATTCTTAATCCTTCATTTTTCTTCAATGGTGGATTCGGGTATGGATTTGAGCGGTCAGGATAATTTGGATCAGGTTCTCCAGAAATGCCAGCCATTTTTTCAAACTTATCGAAATACGGTTCTAATTCATCATACACAATTCCCCAGTCCTGAATTGTCATGTTTTCTGGAATTTTTTCTTCACCATATCTTTCAATTGTTTTAGTTCGAATTTCAAAATCATATGGATAATAACGGTGTGTTTGAGCTCCCCAATGACTACCTCCACCGCCTATCCCTTCTCCAATCACAGCACGTGTTTTATCACGAATAGGCCTTGCTTCTTGGTTTAATGTGTTTCGATACGTATAACTTTCAGATGTTAATTTCTCTAAACCTTCTCCTCTATTTGGATAACGAATTTGATCATGTGTTAACTGATAATCTTTAATATTTTTTTCTTTACCTTTATCAAGACCTACAACATTAAAACCAGCTTTTGTTAGTTCAGATGCAACTATTCCGCCCATCCAACCAACACCAATTGTTACAACGTCTACTTTTGGCAGTTTATTAGCCATTCTTTACCTCCTAATCATATATGAATATGGTTACTTAAACTTTGTGGTTTTTTCACAACAAATTCTTTTTTCTCAATTACATCAATATGGGACATAATCGCACCTGGAAACTCTGCCATTATCCAACCTTCCATGTTTTTGTTTCCACCATGCACCGGATCACAGAAACATCCTTCAATGGTTAAAGTGCGAAGTAATCCAAAGAATGCTGCAGATGTTGTTAATTCCAGGGGAACATTACCAGCTTCAAATTCTTTTAATATCGCAATTTGTTCTTCTTCTGTTAAGTCTTTAAATAATTTTTGATGTTTACTTTGTGCAGTTTCATTAATTTTTCGAACACCTTGTAAAACAATTTCACCTCTTGTTAAAGGTGACTCGCCTGGTTTAAACGGTCTAACCATATAATCATCTGTATTTCTTCCCCAAGGCGAAGCGAGTTGTTTATCAATATAAAATGGAGCACCTAGTTTAATGGCTCCAGGTCCATGTTCATCCTCTGGGTAAATGACCTCCGTTGCAGCACTTAATGCAAGAAAGTCTTCTAATCTAGTAAAGAATAGAAGGGCATCAGAGTAGTTATGAGTTACATGCGTTTCGTGAGAGTGAGTTTCTCCACCCGCCGCTGGTACTTCCACCTCAACCTCTACAGGTACTTGTACTTCAACTTCTTTTGTAACCGTTTCCGTTTTACTTAAAAAAGTCCCCCCTAAAGCTCCCCCCAGAACTAGACCCCCAACTGTTAAACCAGAGTTTTTGAGGAATTCCCTTCTACTTGTAGGTTTCTCTAAAATTGGATCCTTTTTTTGTTCTTCAGACATACATGTCAAAAAACACTTTGTAAAATTTTTATCAATGTATGAATATAAAAGCGCTTTCATTCATTTAATGGAGTATAATATATTTCATTTTTTTAGGAGTTTGATAATCCTATTTACTTAAAGTGGGTGATAGAAAATGAGGCAAAAGCAGGACCAAACAGTTATTGAACATCTTGAGGAATTAAGAAAGAGATTAATTATTGTTGCTATTACATTTACCATTGCAATTGCAGTTGGATTTTGGTGGGCTCCTACTCTATTAAATATATTAAAGGAACAGCCATCTGCTATGGGTGTTGATTGGAATTTGTTCGGCTACACAGATGGTATCCTGATTTACTTGAAATGTGCTTTTATCCTGGCGCTTCTTTTCACATTACCGGTTGCATTACTTCAAATCTGGCTTTTTGTTAAACCGGGTCTAACAGATCAAGAAGCTAAAAATACGATAGCCTTTGTTCCAGTTTCATTTTTGTTGTTTCTAACAGGTTTAGGATTTAGCTACTTCATTCTATTTCCACTGATGCTAGATTTTTTATCCTCGATTAATACATCTATTGGCGCAACTGAGACTTATGGGATTAATCAATATTTCACACTGTTATTTAATTTAACGATTCCTATAGGAGTTGTATTTGAATTACCGGTTGTTATTTTGTTTTTAACAAATCTAGGAATTGTTAATCCTACAAAACTTCGGAAAATGAGAAAAGTTGCATATTTCATCTTAATTGTCGTAGGTGTTTCCATATCACCGCCTGATTTTATCTCGGACTTTTTAATTATTATTCCTTTATTATCATTGTTTGAGATTAGTATTTTAGTTTCTAGCTGGTCTGTGAAAAGGCAACAAGCAAAAGAAATGAATAAAGAAGTTGTTAATCATAATGGGTAACAAAGTACTTTTAATATAAATAAGGGGGAAATATGATGCCGAATATAGGAATATCCGGGTTAATTATTATTTTAGTGATTGCTCTAATTATTTTTGGACCTAAAAAACTACCTCAATTGGGAAGAGCGGTTGGTGAAACGTTGAGGGAATTTAAATCATCAACAAAAAATATTGTAGATGATGTTGCGGATGACTTTAAGATTGAGGATTCAAAGGAAACGAATAAAGAGAAAACTACAAATATAAACTAGACAGAATTTAATAGAAGAAAGCAAAAATAGTGCCGAGTGATTTCTACACTCAGGGCACTATTTTGCATTATGCTTAGGTTTTATTTTCTTCGTTTAGACTAACAAGTCATCCAGTTCCTACGAATGAAGTGGGAAAAGGACTCCGAAATTGTAAGCGATTGAGTATACGAATGTAAAAAGGATTAAAAAGGAAACAAACACAATACTTTTTTTCCTTAACAATAAATATACGACTATTGCAAGACCAAAACCAAAGACGAAAACAGAGTACCAAGGGAATACACTTTGAGTTAAAAACATGACATGAGCAAAAATAGCCGTTAAAAATATACCCAGCAATGCTTGTAAAACTAAGTTAAGTTCTTCTTTATAATGCTGATTCACACATTTCCCCCCCTTACGCTTTAATCTATAGGCATCTCCAATCTATTACTAGTTTAATAACTTATAATAGGGAGCGCATTTTAAGTGTACCATATATTTGAAGATATGGAACTGATACACTAGAGGGGAACGCCTCTTGTCATAATATGGAGGTTTTTAGCTTGTTTTTAATTATATTAAGATTTTGTAAACTGACTATTGTTTGCAGTAGCAGTCTGTTATCATGGGAAATATGAATTTTTATAGTTGGAGATGAGTATGAAAAAATTATCGCTAAAAACACTTTTTGAAATTTTGTTTATATCTACGAGACTTGGTTTGACATCCTTTGGAGGACCAACTGCACATCTTGGATATTTTCACGAAGAATATGTTCGGAGACGAAAATGGATCGATGAAAAAAGTTACACTGAATTAGTGGCGCTTTGTCAATTTTTGCCTGGACCTTCTAGTAGCCAGGTCGGAATTGGAATTGGCGTGGTTCGTGGAGGAATCATAGGCGGGATTATCTCTTTCTTAGGATTTACAATGCCATCTGTTATAGCCTTAATCATCTTTGCCCTAGCAGTAGATGGTTTGAATTTAGGTGAGGCTGGCTGGATACACGGGTTAAAACTAGTAGCGGTTGCGGTTGTCGCTCATGCTGTGCTTGGAATGGCTAAAAATTTAGCCCCTGATTTAACGAGAAAAGCTATTGTTCTTTTCGGATTATCCGTTGCTTTGTTGTGGGAGACAGCATATTCACAAATAGGAATTATCTTGTTTGCGGCTGTTTTAGGGTTTTTCATTTATCGTTCAAATCAGGATAGTGGGGAACCTTCAACGCACTTCCCAATATCTAAACGGTTTGGGGCGATCTGTCTTACATTGTTCTTTGGCTTATTAATTGCCCTACCGATTTTACGAGAAGTCACAAAGTTAGAATGGGTAGCAGTGTTTGATAGTGTTTATCGAGCAGGATCATTAGTATTCGGTGGTGGGCATGTTGTATTACCTTTACTACAAAGCGAATTTGTTCCATCAGGTTGGGTGAGTGAGGAAGCATTTCTAGCGGGGTATGGTGTAACTCAAGCTGTGCCTGGTCCACTATTTACATTTGCTGCTTACCTAGGTGCAGTGATGAATGGATGGGTTGGTGGATTACTTGCTACTCTTGCAATTTTCTTACCTGCATTTTTACTTGTATTTGGTGCACTTCCATTTTGGAATCAACTTCGACAAAACAACAAAATTAAAGGTGCGTTTATTGGTGTTAATGCAGCAGTGGTAGGAATCTTGATAGCAGCATTTTATAAACCAATCTTTACGACATCTGTTTTCCTTCCAATAGATTTTGCTTTTGCAGCAGTTTTATTTAGCATGCTTCAATTTTGGAAATGCCCACCGTGGGTTGTTGTACTAACTGGGGTAGTAAGTGGGATTGTCCTTCAATATATTAATTTCTAAACTTATGAAAAAATCGTTACGGAGAATTTACCTCTCCATAACGATTTTTCTTTTTATCGCCCTTGCCAAATATGATAAAGATTATTATTTTGTCCTCTTGCAAATACATCCGTACGGTTAGGTCCCCACGAAACTGCTGCAGGAGCACTTGTTAGGTTTCCACCAAGGTTTTCCCAATCACTCCAGCGGGAACCGTTCCAAGTTCTTCTATATAATCTGTTACCTGTACCTCTCACAAATACCTCGAGGCGGTTTGCACGAGTTGATGAAACAGTTGGAGCGCTAGTTAGTGTTCCGCCAAGGCTCTCCCAATCACTCCAATTGCGACCATCCCACCATTTGTGAATAAGATCGTTGTTTTGCCCTCTAGCAAACACATCAATTCGATTTGGACCCCATGATACAGCTGCAGGTTCTGAGTTTAGATTTCCACCAAGGTCAACCCAATCAATCCAGCGCGAACCGTCCCACGTTTTTTGGTAAAGTCGATTATTATTCCCTCGAACAAATACATCTAATTGATTTGAACGACGTGAAGAAGCCGCTGGACCACTCGTTAATACCCCACCGAGGTTCTCCCAATCATTCCATCTACTACCGTCCCACCATTTATGGTAAAGTGCATTGTCTGTACCTCTTACAAATACATCTATGCGGTTTGGTCCCCAAGAAACTGCACCAGGAGGGCTCGTTAACACACCACCAAGACTTTCCCAATCGCTCCATGAACGTCCATCCCACCACTTGTGGTAAAGCGTATTATCTGTTCCACGAGCAAACACATCTAAACGATTTGCTTGCCATGATGAAACAGTCGGAGCACTTGTTAACACGCCTCCAAGGTTCTCCCACTCAGACCACCCAATACCAGGTTGTTGACCAGGTATCGGCTCTGGCCTAGGCCCCGGTCCAGGACTAGGTTGACCTCTTTTCATTTCATTCAACGTAATCTCAATTACTCTTGTTAATACACGGTCAATCGTGTTTAAAGGAAGATTTAAAGACTCAATAAGTAAGTTCACCCAAGGAGTTTCTCTTTGGAATAATCGATAAATTTGACTAGCAGATTGATTTTGATTAGCTTGATTAATTGTATAGTTTACAACAAAGAAAAATAGTGCCTCTGACAATTGTCTACTGACGCCTGCACGTTCCATTTGAGAATATAAATTATTATGTTCGGAACGAAGTGTTTGCAACACTTGCTGAACAGTTGGTCTTCTAGTTTGTTGAACATACATAGGTTGATTCACTTGCGCGTAGTAATTCACTGGAACAAGATTCACTTGTGCATAGTAATTATTTGGAACTTGATTCTCTGGATAGTAACCAGGAACATTTCCACCATAGTAATATGGGTAACCATAACCATTATTCATGTACATTAGCCCATAAGCCTCCGTTTTTCTTTTTAATGTATGCAAATGTACCGGGGTGCTAGGGGCAAACGCCCTATTAGTACACTTTTTGAAATTCAATAGTTTTCATTATAGATAAGAACAAGGAAGTCCTTAAAATGACCGAAGGCAAAAAGTCGGCTTTTTGTAGAAAATAACTACAATATATAGAAAAATAGATACTTTGTTAGAATTTCAAAAATAATAATAAAGTAGTTATTTTATAAAGAAAATTGACATTTTACGTAGTTGAATATAATAAAAAATCAAAAGTTTAATAATAAAACAATTCTATTAATGGAAAATTCAAAAAAGACAGAAAAATCATACTTTACTAAAAATTGAATATAAATTAATATTGAGGAAGTAAATATAAAAAAGAAGATATGAATGTAATTTATTATTTGAATATTTTGTCTATTTTAATGATTTATTCAAAAAAAAATATATTACTATTTTATCTTCTAGTTAAAAGGGGGAAAGGTCATGAAAAGAAACAAACTAAAAAGATTTGCTTCGATTTTCTTAGCAGGTTCTTTAGTAATCGGGGCTTTAGCTGGGTGTAGTTCAGGGGGATCATCAAGTTCGAACTCAGATGTCATTAAAATCGGTGCAAACTTAGAATTATCTGGAGGGGTAGCATCATTTGGTCAATCGATTTTAAAAGGTGCTGAGCTTGCAGTTGAAGAGATTAACGCAAAGGGTGGAATTGACGGTAAGAAAATTGAATTAGTAACTGTTGATAACAAATCAGAAGTATCTGAAGCTACAGCAGCTACTCTTAAATTGATGACTCAAGATAAAGTACATGCAATGATTGGACCAGCTACTTCAGGTAACATGAAGGCAACAATCCAAACTGCAACTCAAAATAAAATTCCAGTTGTAACAGCTTCAGGAACTGCTGAAGGTTTGACGGTAAATGAAGACGGGTCAATTAATGAATATATTTTCCGTACATGCTTCATTGACCCATTCCAAGGAGTTGTAGCAGCAAACTTCGCAACTGAATTTGGTGCAAAAAATGTGGCAATCTATGCTGATAACTCAAATGACTATGCAAAAGGCTTAGCGAAATCATTTAAAGAGCAACTTGAGAAAAATGGTGGAAACATCGTTGCTGAACAAGCTTATGTAGCAAACGATGTGGATTTCAAATCTACATTAACTTTACTTAAATCTTCTAATCCAGATTTCATCTTTATCCCTGGATATTATCAAGAAGTTGGGCTAATTGTAAAACAAGCTCGTGAAGTAGGTATTGATGCAACTCTTATGGGTGGTGAAGGTTGGGAATCTCCAACTCTATTAGAATTAGCTGGTGCTGATGCTTTAAACAATACGTATTATGCAAATGCATTCTCAGCTGATGATCCTGCTGAAATTATTCAAAACTTCCTAAAAGGCTATGAAGAAAAATTTGGTGAACAACCAAATGGATTCGGCGCATTAGGATATGACACAGTTTACTACATTGCAGATGCAATTGATCGTGCAGATTCTCTTGATGGGGAAGCTATTAAAAATGCTTTAGCGAGTACAAAAGACTTTGAAGCAGTAACAGGTACATTTACAGTTGACGAAAATCATAATCCAATTAAATCAGCAACAATTTTAGAATTCAAAGACGGCAAAACAGTTTTCAACTCTAAAATTAATCCTTAATGCAAAAAAAAGGGGGCGCTTGCTGCCTCCTTTTTCTTTTACAGAAGGAACCAATTTATGCATCTTTGAAAATGTAAAAACATTGATAAAACAGCAATTGGAAAAGGAGTGAGAAATATTATGGAATGGCTCCAACAACTTGTAAATGGTATATCACTAGGTAGTATTTATGCATTAATTGCTTTGGGGTATACGATGGTATATGGAATTATAAAATTAATTAACTTTGCACATGGTGATGTGTTTATGCTTGGTGCATTTATTGGATTCTTTGCAATTGCTAGATGGGATATGGGCTTTTTCCCAGCATTATTACTTGCAATGCTACTTTGTGCGATTATTGGGGTAATTATAGAACGAGTTGCCTATAAACGTTTAAGAAATGCTACTCGTATTGCAGCGTTAATAACTGCAATCGGGGTTTCATTGTTAATCGAATATACAGTGATCTTCTTCCGAGGGGCTACACCAGAGGCATATCCACAAATAATGGCAGAGACTTCTATTAACTTTTTAGGTGCAAATATTAGCACAAAATCTTTATTAATTTTAATGGTAACGATTGTACTAATGCTTCTATTGCAATTTATCGTGCATAAAACAAAGATTGGAAAAGCAATGAGAGCTGTATCTCACGATGCAGATGCTGCAAGATTAATGGGAATTAACGTAGATAATACAATTTCAGCAACATTTGCTATTGGTTCTGCTCTAGCTGGTGCGGCAGGTGTTATTTTCGGATTCTACTATACTCGAATTGATCCTCTAATGGGTATATTACCAGGCTTAAAGGCATTTGTTGCCGCAGTACTTGGTGGAATTGGTAGTATACCTGGTGCAATGGTTGGTGGTTTAGTTTTAGGAGTTGTTGAATCAATTGTTAACGCAGTTGGCTACTCACTATGGCGAGATGCAGCAGCATTTGTCATTCTAATTTTCATTTTAATTGTAAAACCATCAGGGATATTCGGCAAAAACGTCCGAGAGAAAGTGTAGGTGACTGTAAATGAAGAAATCTAAAGCTTTTCTAGGCTATAGTATTTTAGCACTAGTAATCTATGCTGTCGTTCAAGGCATGATCATGGGTGGAATGATAGATTCATACTATCAAAACATACTAGTTACAATGTGTATCAATATTATGTTGGCTGTGAGTTTACATATTGTAATTGGGGTCACGGGACAATTCTCAATCGGTCACGCTGGATTTATGGCTGTAGGGGCTTACTTCAGTGCTATCGCTACAATGGAATTCGGTTTACCATTCTCTATAGCAATAGTTATTGGTGCAATAGCTGCTGGGTTGGCAGGATTATTAGTAGGTATTCCAACATTACGACTTAAAGGTGATTATTTAGCAATTGCCACGCTTGGATTTGCAGAAATAATACGTATTGTTTTTGTTAATGTCGATTATGTTGGTGGAGCTGCTGGTATGGCAGTAAATCAGATGTCAAACTGGACATATGCTTATCTTGGAGTAATTGTTACAATTCTTGTCATCTCTAATTTCACAAATTCCCGTCACGGCCGTGGATGTATCTCAGTCCGTGAAGATGAAATAGCAGCTGATGCAATGGGTATTAACACGACGTATTACAAAGTAGTTGCATTTACAATTGGTGCAATTTTTGCAGGAGTGGCTGGATCAATTTTTGCACATAACTTCTTTATCATTCAACCGACAACGTTTAACTTCCTAAAATCCTTTGATATTTTAATTTTAGTCGTATTAGGTGGATTAGGAAGTCTATCTGGATCAGTAATAGCAGCAGTTTTCATAACGTTTATATCTGCTTATTTAGCGAACTTTACAGAAACACGAATGATTATTTATTCTCTTGTGTTAATTCTAGTTATGCTCTATCGTCCAACAGGGTTAATGGGTACAAAGGAAATTACACAAATGCTGAAGTTTGGTAAAAAGGGAGGTTCAAATGTATGACGGAACTTCTAATTAAAGCGGACAATGTCGGTATTCAATTTGGTGGTTTGAAAGCCGTACAAGGATTCAATATGTATTTAAATAGTGGAGAACTAGTCGGACTGATTGGGCCAAATGGAGCCGGAAAAACAACAACTTTTAATATGTTAACCGGAGTATATCAGCCCACAGAGGGGTCAATTACTTTCGATGGGAAAAGTCTAAAAGGTCTTCAACCATACCAAGTAACAAAACTAGGAATTAGCCGCACATTCCAAAATATTCGTCTATTTAAAGACATGACTGTCCTTGATAATGTAAAAGTAGCGAATCACAATGTTGCTAAGCATTCCATCCTTTCATCCATTTTCCGTTTACCTGGACATTTTAAAGGTGAAGCAGATATGGAGAGACAGTCGATTGAGTTTTTAAAGATATTTGGACTCGATAAATATAAAGATGAGTTGGCTAAAAATCTCCCATATGGGATGCAACGACGCCTTGAAATAGCGCGAGCTTTAGCTGCAAAGCCAAAACTATTATTGTTAGACGAGCCTGCAGCGGGGATGAACCCACAAGAAACACAAGATTTGATGGAGTTAATCGCCTTTATCCGAAACGAATTTGATTTAACGATTTTACTAATAGAACATGACATGCATTTAGTTATGGGAATCTGTGAAAGAATTTACGTGTTAGACCACGGACAACTGATCGCAGATGGACTACCGGAAGAAATAAGAAACAATCCGAAAGTAATTGAAGCTTACCTTGGTGAGGAGGTTGTTGAAGATGTTAAAAGTTAATAACATCGATGTATTTTACGGCAATATCCATGCCTTAAAAGGTGTCTCCTTAGAGGTAAATGAAGGGGAGATTGTTACATTAATTGGTGCAAATGGAGCGGGGAAATCTACTTTATTAAAAACTTTGTCCGGTCTCTTAAAACCCAAAAGTGGAGACATTACTTACCAAACCAAGCAAATTGGAGGAAAGCCGGCGCAATCAATCGTAAAAAGCGGAATATCCCAAGTTCCTGAAGGCCGACGAGTATTTGCTAACATGTCAGTAGAAGAAAATCTTGAGTTAGGCGCTTATTTAAGAAAAGATCGAGATGGCATTAAGAAGGACTTGGCGAATGTTTTTGAGCTTTTTCCACGATTAAACGAGCGCAGAAAGCAACAATCGGGTACTCTTTCTGGTGGAGAGCAACAAATGCTAGCTATGGGCCGTGCACTTATGGCAAAACCAAAGCTACTTTTGTTAGATGAACCTTCAATGGGACTGGCACCATTAATCGTAAAACAGATCTTTGAGATTATTAGAATGGTAAATTCCCAGGGGACTACGGTTTTATTAGTTGAGCAAAATGCCAACATGGCGCTGTCGATTGCGGACCGAGCGTATGTTATTGAAACCGGTAAAATAGTACTTAGCGGTACTGCAAAAGAACTTCAAGAAAGCGAAAAGGTGAAAGAAGCTTATCTTGGTGGGGTGTAAAAAGGGAAGGCGATATTTCTGTCCAAGTGGAAGTGTGGACTAGGAGTATCGCCTTTTTGTAGTTACCTACTACTCAAAGATAAAAAACATGATATCTATGGAAAACTGTCCTCGAGACCGCTTCTCAAGGACAAAAAAATTAAAAATATCGAAAAGATGTCCTCGAGACCGCTTCTCAAGGACAAAAAAATCAAAAATATCGAAAAGATGTCCTTGAGATCGCTTCTCAAGGACAAAAAAATCAAAAAAATCGAAAAGATGTCCTCGAGATCGCTTCTCAAGGACAAAAAAACCAAAAATATCGAAAAGATGTCCTCGAGACCGCTTCTCAAGGACTAAAAAATCAAAAATATCGAAAAACTGTCCTTGAGACCGCTAAACAAGGACAAGCATGCCCTGACCCAGTATCCATTAATGAAAATCACTCAATATATCGCAAGCTAGTATAAATAAACACTAACCTATGCATTCTTCGGTCTATAATTCAAAAGCCCAAACAATTCTGTACGTTCCTTCTCAGTTAAGTCTCGCCATTGGCCTACCTTCAAATTGCCTATGTGTATATTCATTATTCTAATTCTTTGTAACCTCTTAACGTTATAACCTAAAGCTGAGCACATTCGGCGAATTTGGCGGTTTAGCCCTTGCTCTAAAATAATTTTAAACACAAGTGAAGAAACTTTCTCTACTCGACAAGGTAATGTTGTTGTGTCTAGGATCTCTACACCCGAAGACATTCTTTTTAAAAATGAATCCGTGATTGGTTTATCAACCTGTACTACATATTCTTTTTCGTGATGATTTTCAGCACGTAAAATTTCATTGACGATATCTCCATCGTTCGTAAGCAATAGAAGCCCTTCCGAGTCTTTATCAAGCCTGCCGATATGAAAAATTCGCTTCTCGTGTCCAACGAAATCTACTACATTTCCTTTAATATGCTTTTCAGTTGTACTCGTAATTCCAACGGGTTTATTTAATACAATATAAACAAGTTGTTCTTCCTTCTTAACAGGTTTACCGTCCACACAAACAGTATCCCCATCTTCAACTTGACTACCTACTGTTGCAAGCTGACCGTTGATCGTTACTTTTCCTTCTTCAATTAATTTATCTGCGCCTCTTCTTGAGACAATTCCTGTTTCGCTTAAGTATTTATTGATTCTCATAAAATCTCCTACAAAGATATTTAGATTTAGTATATAACGGATTTCCCTCTACTAACCAGTGTTAACAAGGCCGAACATTAATATTAACTATTTTACATTATTCCTATGAACTTTCTTCTCTTTTTGTCGAAAAGTTTTCTATTAAAAATAGTAAGTTTCAGATATATTCTAGCAACTCTAAAAATATATATAAATAAATACCTTTTTCATAACTTGGGGAAGTTACGAGTGCTGTGTGAAAGCTAAAAAGGTGTTGGATAATATTTTGTAAAGGGGAGACAGGTTTAATGTCAGTATTAACAATGGCTTATGCATTTCCTAACACAGAAGGCGCGTTAGTAAACTTCAAAGAAAAGTATGACAACTATATTGGAGGTCAGTGGGTAGCGCCTATCAATGGAGAGTATTTTGATAATGTTACACCTGTAACTGGTAAAGTTTATACGAAAGTAGCTCGTTCAAATGCAGAAGATATCGAATTGGCAATTGATGCTGCTCATGCAGCAAAAGATGCATGGGGAAAAACAACTCCAGCAGAAAGAGCGAATATTTTAAATAAAATCGCTGATCGCATTGAAGCAAACCTAGAAATGCTAGCAGTTGCTGAAACTTGGGAAAATGGGAAGGCGGTTCGTGAGACACTTAATGCTGACCTTCCTTTAGCAATTGACCACTTCCGTTATTTTGCAGGGGCTGTTCGTGCGCAAGAAGGTGGCGTTAGCCAAATTGATAACGATACTGTAGCATATCATTTCCACGAACCAATTGGTGTGGTTGGACAAATTATTCCTTGGAACTTCCCACTATTAATGGCAGTTTGGAAATTAGCTCCAGCACTAGCTGCAGGTAACTGTGTAGTATTAAAGCCTGCAGAACAAACTCCAACATCAATTTTAGTATTAATGGAGTTAATCGAAGATCTACTACCACCGGGTGTTGTGAATATCGTAAACGGCTTTGGTTTAGAAGCGGGTAAACCTCTTGCTTCAAATCCACGCATTGGAAAAATTGCGTTCACTGGTGAAACAACAACTGGTCGTCTAATTATGCAATATGCATCCCAAAACATAATCCCTGTAACATTAGAACTTGGTGGTAAATCACCAAACATTTTCTTTGAAGATGTAATGGATGCAGATGATGAGTTTTTAGATAAAGCAATTGAAGGATTTGTATTATTTGCTCTTAACCAAGGGGAGGTATGTACATGTCCATCACGTGCACTAATTCAAGAATCGATTTATGAGAAGTTCATGGAGCGTGCACTAAAACGTGTTGAAGCGATTAAAACAGGTAACCCACTAGATCCAACTGTTATGATGGGTGCACAAGCATCTTCTGAGCAAATGGAAAAAATCTTATCTTACTTAGATATCGGTAAACAAGAGGGAGCAGAATGCCTAATTGGTGGAGAGCAAAACCAATTAGAAGGTGAGCTAAAAGATGGTTACTACATTAAGCCAACTGTATTTAAAGGCGATAACAGTATGCGTATCTTCCAAGAAGAAATCTTTGGACCGGTTGTATCTGTTACAACGTTTAAGACAAAAGAAGAAGCGCTTGAAATTGCAAACGATACATTATACGGCTTAGGTGCAGGTGTATGGACTCGCGATATCAATACAGCGTATCGCTTCGGTCGTGGCATTCAAGCTGGTCGTGTATGGACAAACTGCTACCATGCTTATCCAGCTCATGCTGCATTTGGCGGTTACAAAATGTCAGGTGTTGGTCGTGAAAACCACAAAATGATGCTAGAGCATTACCAACAAACAAAAAACTTACTAATTAGCTATAGCCCAAATAAATTAGGATTCTTCTAATACTAAAGGAGGCTAGTCAGTGGTAGAACGAGTACTTGCAACTGATACAGCGCTTGCCCTTATCGAACAGTTAAAAGGAAAACACGGCCCTGTCATGTTTCATCAATCAGGAGGGTGCTGTGATGGTTCCAGTCCAATGTGCTATCCAGACGGGGATTTAATCATTGGAGATCAAGATGTGCTACTTGGTGAAATCGGTGGTGCCAAATTTTATATGCACAAAAATCAATTTGAATACTGGAAGCACACACAACTCATTATTGATGTTGTCGACGGCCGTGGTGGAATGTTTTCTTTAGAGGGAGTGCATGGGAAACGGTTTTTAACAAGGTCTCGTGCGTTTACGAAAGAAGAATTAGACGAGTTGAAAATTAAATAAGAGTAACGATTAGAAGCACAATCCTGTTAATGGATTGTGCTTTTACTATTTTTACATGTATTGCCTTTCAACTTAGAAGCTTATTATTTGCTCCAAGTCTAAATCGCTCTATTATAATAAGAAGCTTTTTTGCCTTTGTTTCTTTTAACAGCAAGAACTTCTTCTACTTTATTAATATAATCTTGGTCATTTGATATTCTTGTTAAGCTTGTTAATAAATAGGGTCTCAAACCAGAATTCACCTTCTTAAATCTTGCGAGATTTATTAAATACTTTGCCATCTTAAATGACTTAAGATGTGTATGTCCGTATTTGAACTCTTTCTTCGTATTTACAACCATAAATTCTTGCTTTCGCCCTTTATAGAAAGGGGTAATAATAAACTCATCTTTCCTGAAGATTTGATTCATATTACCTTCATCCCTTTTCTCTTGAATATTTTAAAAGTATGAATATCTTTAAAAAAATAGAGAAATGTAAATCAAACGATTTTGGATTCCAGTATCTCCTCCCAATGACAACGAACTTTTTATAAATCTTCTTATTAGTATAATATTTCTGGACGACTCCTTTAGTTCAAAAAATGTGTAAATATTTCGTAAATTTGGGCTACCTTATAAAAAGCAATCGTTATATTAGTTACGTTTAGGCAAAATCATTAAGTATGTTTGATTGATAGGTGCAAGCAGTTCAACATAATCCTTTGAAACTATTTTAAGTAACTTTCGTAGAAAAATTATAGGGGTGAGTCTTTATGAGTAATGAACAATTTTTGAAAGCATTTCAAGCTAATTTTAATAGAGCAGATAACTTTTTTGGTAGTGGCTTTGACCGACAACTACTTTTGTCTTTGGCAGCCAAATATACTTTAGCAAATAAAACCTTTAGTGGCGTTGCTTTAGACAAGATAAGTGAAAACATCGATAAAACAGCCAATCGAGAATTTCCATTTCACCCAGGATCTCCAGCAAGCTACAGACTTGCCGCTTATCTTCAAGATGAAGATGATATAGAACAAGCAATAAATCGTATGATTCAAAATGACAAACAACTTGGTAAAGAAAAGTTTAAATCAAATCATTATCGAATGTTTGCATCTTTATTTCTACAAGAGGATCAAAACCAACATGCAAAACGAGCCAAACAATTATTTGATGAAATGAATCGACACCAACGCTTTTTAACTTCCAATGAAGATATACCATATGTTGTTTTACTAACAAGGGAAGAAAGTAACTTTGTTCAACAAGTGGAAACGATGGTTAAGTACTATAAGGAATTAAATAAACAACAATTCCAAATGGGTAACCACCTTCAAGCATTAGCGCAAATTCTCACGATTTATAGTATTAAGTATTCTGACATCCTTTCTCAGTACGTTGTAAAGCTACGAGATGAATTGGAGGATCATGGAGTAAAGGTGAAGAAGTACCATTATCCATTTTTAGGTGTATTAGCACTGGCTGCAACAGATGATTCTAAAATAGATCAAATCGTTACATTGCATACTGAGTTATGTAAGTTAAAAGCATTTAAACAGGCCAAAGATTATGCACTTATAGTTGCAATCCAAAAAGAAATTCGTAATGTATCGGAACTTCAATCTTTAGTGAATCTCGCCAATGTTTCAATATTAGATACGTTACTTGATTTAGCAGAAATTGGTTTGGACATTTTTTCTATATTTCCAAGTGGTGTGGGATCCATTTTAGGAGAGTTATTTAATTAATACTAGTGGAAGGGTGCATTTATGAATTATCTAGAGTATATAAAACTTTTTGAAAGAAATTTTGAAAAAATTAAATCTCACTTAGGTTGGACGGTTGATAAAAGGATTTCAGTTAGACGGCAAGTAGATACGCTACAAAGGGAAATGAGAAGCTTCGTAATCAGTTATGTTATGAATAGTTGTTTCTACACAAACGGTGATAGAATGTATTCAAATACTGTTTGCAAGAGGTGTGGAAAGTGAAAGAGGTGTAAAAAATAGCGGATACGGTCGAGAAGGTATAAAATACGCCTTACAGGAAATGACTGACCTAAAATTCATAACTATGAAAACGACAACTTAAAGCAATAATTACTGTAAAGGATGTTAAAACAGTGGAAAATTCAGTCCCAATGAGCAAATCACGTACTATTCAATCACATCTTGTATTACCACCAGATACTAATCATCATCTATCTATATTTGGGGGTAAAGTTTTAGCCTATATCGATGAAGTAGCTGCCATAGCAAGTATGAAACACGCAAAAAGTGAGATTGTTACTGCAGCTTTTGATTCTGTGGAATTCAAATCCCCCGCTTATGTTGGAGATATCCTTGAATTAGAAGCAATCGTAACTTCTACTGGAACTACATCTATGGAAGTATACGTAAAGGTTAAGACCATTAATTTCCGTACTGGGGAAGAAAGAATAACTACTGAATCATTTGTTACAAACGTTGCAATCGATAGTAAAAGTAGACCTGTTGCGGTACCCGGTGTCTTTCCTGAAACAGATGAAGAAAAAGAGCTGTATGAAAAAGGGTTGCTTCGAAGACAACAACGTATAGAAAAGCGGAAGAAACAATAATAGGGAGCTTGTTAATAATCAATCTCCCTAAAATTTATATAATTATGCCATTCATATAATGTGAATACTGTTATACTTGAATAAAGAGAATCGAAAAGGAAGTCATATAAATGTGGAAACACCGATCGAAGTTTGTCATTCCAACAATGATCATTGTAGCAATTGCCTCTACATATATGTTGTTCAATTATTATAGTGAAGTTCCATCGTATCATAAGTTTATTATCATTGTTGCTGCAACTTTATTTTCTGGTCTTATATCAGCACTTCTTTTCCCGAAAGATGAATATAAGATTGATGAAAAAAAAGTGGAAAATCAAAAAAAATAATACCTCCAAAACAAATCCGACTAAAGGAAAAAATCTTAGTCGGATTTTTATTTCCCAATTTTTGAAAAATTTAGCTCGCTAAAGACTTATTTTCAAGAAATTTGTCAATCCTACATATCATAAAAGAAACACTTTTATTTGCATTTTGTTCACCCCGTTATTATAATAAAGTCAAAGATAGTCAAAGTCAGAACATCTAGTGAGGTGAGGTATAAAAATGAGAAATATATCTGACATCATAGAAGGTTATTTAAAACAAGTTATCGAAATAGGAGGCAAAGGACATATTGAGATAAAAAGAAGCGAATTGGCAGATAAATTCCAATGTGTCCCCTCGCAGATAAATTACGTAATCAATACACGCTTTACTGTTGAAAGAGGCTATTTAGTTGAAAGTAAAAGAGGTGGCGGTGGCTATATTCGAATCGTACGTGTTAGGCCAAACTCTAAGCTTGACCTACTAGATGCGGTGATTGAGCAAATTGAAAATGGAGCTACACAATCCATGACAGAAGATATTGTCTATCGATTGATCGATGAAGCTGTTATTACGAAACGAGAAGCCAAACTCATGTTAGCTGCCCTTGACCGAACGACTCTAAGAATAGACCTACCTATTAGGGATACGATAAGGTCCTATATTATGAGAGCTATGCTTACAACCTTAAAATATGATAATAAGTAGAGGTGACTTTTATGATTTGTGAACATTGTAATGTCAGACAAGCGACTGTAACGGTCACACAAATTATTAATGGTCAAAAGAGCGAACGACACTTTTGCGAGGTTTGTGCCAACCAATTCCATCCTTTTAATATCGATTTTAAAAAGGAGGAAAATCTCCATCTAGCACAACTTGTTTCAAATTGGTTTGGTTTACCTATTTGGAAAAGTGAAGCACAAGAACAGCAAACTCAAACTACACAAACAACAACAAATTGCCCTACATGTGGGTCTTCGTTTAGACAATTTTTAAATGATGGAAAACTTGGTTGCCCACAATGTTACGAAACATTTAGTAATAAACTTCCACAAGTACTAACGAAAATTCAATCAGGAACAAAACATACCGGCAAAATACCAGGAACAACTACTAATAACCACTTGGTATTAAAAAAACAGATTGATTCAACACGAGATCAATTACAACAAGCTATTGTAGAAGAACGGTTTGAAGATGCTGCAAAACTTAGAGATGAGATAAAAGACTTAGAAAGAAAGCTTGAAGTCGGGGGTGTAGACACACCATGAACCTAGAACATTTTTTAAAAAATGAAGCACCTAGTTGGATGAGTAAAAGTGGAACAGATGCTGATATTGTCATTAGCACTAGAATCCGATTAGCTCGAAATCTAGAAGGTTATAAATTCCCAAGAGTTTCATCAGAACAAGAAGCTAAACACGTAGATAATGTTGTAACCAATGCGTTACTAAACATTAAAAAAGGAGAAAGAAATTTTTCGCACTTTACCATTAAAGAAATGCCTGCATTGCAAAGACAGGTATTAGTGGAGAAGCATTTAATTAGCCCACTTCTTGCGAAAAAGGAAAAGTCAGCATCCGTTGTTTTATCAAACGATGAATCAATTAGTGTAATGGTTAATGAAGAAGACCATCTACGAATACAATGTTTATCACCAGGTTTTCAATTATTTGAAACCTATGAAATTGCAGATCAGCTTGATAGTTACCTTGAAAAACATTTACCATATGCCTTTAATGAAACATTTGGTTATCTAACATGTTGTCCGACGAATGTTGGAACAGGTTTAAGAGCTTCCGTAATGATGCACCTGCCAGCGCTAACTATGTCAAACCAGATGAAAGTAATCACACAAATGTTAACAAGATTAGGGATGGTTGTTAGAGGAATTTATGGTGAAGGTAGCGAAAACTTAGGGAACATGTATCAAATTTCAAATCAAGTTACTCTTGGAAAGTCCGAACAAGAGATACTAGAAGATTTGCAAAATGTCGTTTCCCAGATCATACAAAACGAAAGAAATGCAAGGGGATCTCTCATGAAGCAAGCGCCAATTGCCCTTGAAGACCGCATTCAACGTGCATTAGGAACACTGAAGTACGCACGAATTATGACAAGTGATGAGGCAGCGACGTGTTTATCGAATGTACGCCTTGGGGTAGACTTAGGGTTAATAAAAGGCATACCTATTAGCATATTAAATGAATGTATGATCTTTATACAACAAGGATTTGTGCAACAGTATGCAGGTACAACATTACAAGCAACAGAAAGAGACCTGTTCAGAGCAAAATTATTACGTGAAAAGTTAAATGTAGAAAATCAAAATTCGAAGGAAAAAGGAGAGGAAAAATATGATGTTTAATCGTTTTACACAACGTGCACAAAAAGTTTTACAACTAGCACAAGAAGAAGCTATTCGCTGGAAACACGAATCCATTGGTACTGAACATATTCTTCTTGGCCTTATTCGAGAAGGTGGGGGCATTGCTGCCAAAGCGTTAGAAGCAATTGATGTAAGTCCACAAATTATTGAATCTGGAATTGAAGAATTAGTTGGTAAAGGAACAAAAGATGTTGGCCCAATTGTGCATTATACACCTCGTGCGAAAAAAGTAATCGAGTTATCGGTCGATGAATCTCGCAAACTAGGTCATGCTTATATCGGCACAGAGCATATTTTATTAGCTTTAATTCGAGAAGGCGAAGGTGTTGCTGCTCGTGTACTTGCTAATGCAGGTGTTAGTTTAAACAAGGCTCGCCAACAAGTACTGTTATTACTTGGAAACAATGACACTACCCAAAGTGGTGCAAATCAAACTCAATCAGTAAATACGCCAACATTAGATGGGCTTGCTCGTGACCTAACGGCGATTGCAAGAGAAGGTTCTCTAGACCCAGTAATTGGGCGTAGCAAAGAAATTACACGTGTTATTGAAGTATTATCACGTCGTACGAAAAACAACCCTGTGTTAATTGGTGAACCGGGTGTTGGTAAAACTGCGATTGCAGAAGGACTCGCACAACAAATCGTGAACAATGAAGTACCTGAAATTCTGAGAGATAAACGTGTAATGACTTTAGATATGGGTACGGTTGTAGCAGGTACAAAATATCGTGGGGAATTTGAAGATCGTTTGAAAAAAGTGATGGATGAGATACGCCAAGCTGGTAATGTAATTTTATTCATCGACGAACTTCACACGTTAATCGGTGCAGGTGGAGCAGAGGGTGCTATCGATGCATCGAACATTCTAAAACCATCATTAGCTCGTGGAGAGTTACAGTGTATCGGTGCAACAACGCTTGATGAGTACCGTAAATATATTGAAAAAGATGCTGCATTAGAGCGTCGTTTCCAACCAATTCAGGTGGATGAACCATCAGTAGAGGAAACAATCCAAATTATTCACGGTTTACGTGATCGCTATGAAGCACATCACCGTGTAAAAATAACAGATGAAGCAGTTGAAGCTGCTGCGAAATTATCTGATCGTTACATCTCAGATCGTTTCTTACCAGATAAAGCAATCGACTTAATTGATGAGGCGGGCTCAAAAGTTAGATTACGTTCATTCAACGTACCACCAAACTTAAAAGCGCTTGAAGATAAATTAGAAAATGTTCGTAACGAAAAAAATGCAGCTGTATCTTCTCAAGAATTTGAAAAAGCAGCAGCACTTCGAGATACAGAACAAAAAATTAAAGATGAGCTAGACCAAACAAAGAAAACATGGAAAGAAAAACAAGGAAAAGAAGAATCTAAAGTAACGGTAGATGATATTGCCCAAGTTGTTTCCATGTGGACTCGTATTCCTGTTGCAAAGATTGCACAAGAGGAGTCTGCGAAACTTTTAAATCTTGAAGATGAATTGCACAAACGTGTGGTTGGGCAAGGTGAGGCTGTAGAAGCAATTTCTCGTGCAATTCGTCGTGCTCGTGCTGGATTAAAAGATCCAAAACGTCCAATCGGATCCTTTATCTTCTTAGGTCCAACAGGTGTAGGTAAAACAGAACTTGCTCGTGCTTTAGCTGAAGTTATGTTTGGTGACGAAGATGCGATGATTCGAATTGACATGTCAGAGTACATGGAGAAACACTCCACTTCTCGTCTTGTAGGGTCACCTCCAGGTTATGTTGGGTTTGAAGATGGCGGCCAATTAACTGAAAAAGTGCGCCGTAAACCATACTCAGTTGTGTTATTTGATGAAATTGAAAAAGCACATCCAGATGTATTTAATATCTTATTACAAGTACTTGATGATGGTCGTTTAACAGATTCAAAAGGGCGTAAAGTTGACTTCCGTAATACAGTTGTTATCATGACTTCTAACGTTGGAGCAGAGGCATTGAAATACCGTAAAAACCTTGGTTTCGGTGTAGGTGATACTTCTGACAAATATAAAGATATGAAAGGGACAATGCTTGAAGAATTGAAAAAGGCATTCCGTCCTGAGTTCTTAAACCGTATTGATGAAATGATCGTCTTCCACTCATTAGAAAAAGATCAATTAAAAGAAATTATTTCTCTAATGGCTGCGTCATTAACAAAACGTTTAAAAGAACAAGATATCGAATTAGAGCTTACAGATGCTGCTCTTGAAAAAATTGCAGATGAAGGGTACGATCCGCAATACGGTGCACGTCCGTTACGTCGTTCACTACAAAAACACGTTGAAGACAGACTTTCCGAAGAATTATTAAAAGGTAATGTAGCAAAAGGTCAACATGTTGTAATCGATTATGTTGAAGGTGAGTTTGTTGTACGGACAAAGGATGTAGTACAATCTATATAAAAAAGAAAAGGTGTCTCGTATAATGCGAGCCACCTTTTTTATTCCCTAAATAATGGCTGAGGGATGTATATGGGCTACATCATTAAACGTTATCTACTAAATTCTATAAGCTCCCATCCTTGTTGGTAATGGTTCAAAGTACTTTTGAGAAGGCCTGTTTGATATAATTGCTATATAAGAAAAGAAGAAGGAGGACATTATGGCAAAAAAGAAAGTAAAGTTCTGTTGTAATTCCTGTGGCTATGAATCTCCCAAATGGATGGGGAGATGTCCTGGATGTGGCGAGTGGAATACGTTTGTAGAAGAAGTTGAAATTGTGACGAAGGGACCTCGTGGCGCCTTTCAACATTCCGGTGATACGGTTGTGCAAAAAGCAACACCAATTGTAAAAATAGTAACTGAGGAAGAAACTAGAATTGAAACAGGCATGGAAGAACTAAACCGTGTCCTTGGTGGAGGTATTGTTCCTGGTGCCCTTGTGCTAATAGGGGGAGACCCAGGGATCGGTAAATCCACTTTACTGATGCAAGTTTCTGCATTGTTAGCTCAAAAGGGAAACCGTGTGTTATACATATCTGGGGAAGAATCTATGCGTCAGACGAAGCTTCGTGCAGAGCGCCTTGGTGTAATGTCAGAGGAGTTGTATATATACTCTGAGACAAATTTAGAACTCATTCATCAAACGATTGAGGAAGTAGGACCGAAATTTGTTGTGGTCGATTCAATTCAAACGATTCACCATCCTGAAGTGACAAGTGCTGCAGGGAGTGTTTCACAGGTTCGAGAATGTACTGGTGAGCTTATGCGGATTGCTAAAACAAAAGGTATTGCCATATTCTTAGTAGGACATGTAACGAAGGAAGGACAAATTGCAGGTCCGAGGCTGCTAGAGCATATGGTTGATACAGTTCTTTACTTCGAAGGTGAACGCCATCATACGTATCGGATTTTAAGAAGCCATAAAAACCGCTTCGGCTCTACCCATGAAATAGCTATTTTCGAAATGGTTCATCACGGATTAAAAGAAGTACGAAATCCATCGGAACTATTTTTACAGGAAAGATCGCTCGGTGCTCCAGGTTCAACAATCGTTGCATCAATGGAAGGGACGAGGCCGATTTTAGTTGAAATTCAATCACTTGTAACACCAACAAGTTTTAATTATCCAAAACGTATGGCAACGGGCCTAGATCATAATCGAGTACAGTTATTAATGGCTGTATTAGAAAAAAGAATGGGAATGCTTTTACAAGCCCAAGATGCATATATTAAAGTAGCGGGTGGCGTAAAATTAGATGAGCCAGCGATTGATCTAGCCGTCTTAACTTCAATTGTTTCAAGCTATAAAGAGCAGTCTGTTCAACCGACGGATTGTTTTGTAGGTGAAGTTGGATTAACAGGGGAAGTTCGACGTGTTTCCCGAATCGAACAAAGGGTTCAAGAGGCTGCAAGGCTAGGATTTAAAAGAGCCTTCATTCCAGCGTCCAATATAGGTGGTTGGGATTTTCCAGAAGGGATACAAGTGATTGGGGTTGAAACTATTAATGAGTCGTTAAGAGCTTGTTTTAACGATTTGTAAAAGAAAAAAATAGTGCCTATACAATTTCGCTTTTGTATGGGCATTTTTAGTTTAAATTATGGGTAGAAATGTATAGAGGAATTGCAAATTGAGAAGGCGCTCACTAATTTTTTCAAATGAACCCGGTATATTTACCTAAATGTATATTTGGCGAGTGTTTCGCATCGCAAACAATTTAGGTGATATGTATAATTATTTATAGAAAAGGAGGTGAATGGGATGTTAAAAGGAATTATACAATTTGCATTTTTATTTATCGGTGGGGCGTTAGGTTTTGTGTTTTTACCGCCATTATATGAATTAATAAATTTATCCTCTAATCCTTGGCTTAACAACCCATATGTTTCGGTAGTAATTGGTGCAATTTTGTTATTTGTTTTATCATTTGCATTATCGGACTACTGTGTAAAGTTAATACAATGGTTGGAAGATGTCTTGTTTAAAATACCTGCTGCAGATTTATTATTCGGAACTCTTGGTTTAATTGTTGGACTAATTGTAGCCTACTTAATTGGCTTTGCAATTGAACGTATTCAGATTCCGATTATTAATGATATTTTACCGATTTTACTATCTATAATGTTAGGATACCTCGGATTCAGAGTAGGTTTTACTAAACGTGACGAGTTAACTCAGATGTTTTCAAAGTCAGGTTCGGGCTCAAAAAAGAAAAGTGGGGATCAATCGAATCCGCAACAAATTGAACAAAAACCTATATTTAAATTATTGGACACGAGTGTAATTATAGATGGTCGAATTGCTGATATTTCCTCAACAGGGTTTATCGAAGGAATCCTTGTAGTTCCACAATTTGTGTTAACTGAGCTTCAGCACATTGCGGATTCCTCGGATACTTTAAAAAGAACACGTGGAAGGCGTGGTCTTGATATATTGAAAAAGTTGCAAGATGAACGTGCAACTAAAGTGGATATTACTGAAGAAGATTTTGAAGATGTACATGAAGTGGATTTAAAGCTTGTTCGACTAGCAAAGAAAATGAGTGCTCAAATTTTAACAAATGATTTTAACTTAAATAAAGTTTGTGAATTACACAATGTTCAAGTGCTAAATATTAATGACTTAGCTAATGCTGTAAAGCCGGTTGTAATACCGGGGGAAGATATGCAAGTTCTCGTCATAAAAGATGGGAAAGAACATAATCAAGGTGTAGCTTACTTAGATGACGGCACTATGATCGTAGTGGAAGGTGGCCGAAGTTATATTGGTCAGTCTATTAAAGTAACCGTAACGAGTGTTTTACAAACCTCTGCAGGACGTATGATTTTTGCCAAACCTAAAGATGAGGTAGCGTAAAGAGGGCGTTATAATTTGCTCTTGTAGAATGTATGAGTACAACAGCTACAATAAAGTGAAATTATTCGTAGTATTAATTTGTAAAAAAAGATATAGCAAAACTAATGGGAAGTGGAAATATAGTGCGTTATGAAGTTGTACTACCTGCAGCGGGAAGCGGGAAAAGGATGGGTGCTGGGAAAAACAAGCTGTTTCTAATCCTTCAAAATAAACCAATATTAATCCATACGTTAGAAGTATTCCAGAATGATGCCAATTGCACAGGAATTTGGTTAGCTGTTAAACCTGAGGAACGTGAGTATATTCAACGATTGCTAAACGAACATCACATTACAAAAGTAAAGGGATTACCAAATGGTGGCGAAGAACGACAACATTCAGTACATTCTTGTATTAAAGAAATGGAACAAGTAGATATTGTGTTAGTACATGATGCGGCTCGACCATTTATTACAAATGATATTATTGCTAGTCTTGTGGAATGTGCCGATGTTAAAGGTGCAGCCATTGCCGGCGTTAGAGCGAAAGACACAATGAAAAAAGTACGCGATGGAATCATTGTTGAAACGGTAGATCGTGATGATTTATGGATGATACAGACCCCTCAAGCGTTTCAATTTGATATATTGTATAAAGCTGAAGATGTTGCGGAAAAAGTAGGATTTTTAGGTACCGATGAAGCGATGCTTGTTGAACGTTTAGGGTATCCCGTACATATCGTTGAAGCGAGCTACGATAATATTAAAATGACGACAGTGGAAGATTTAGTTATTGGTGAGGCTATCTTACGAAAAAGGAGCCAGGCGCTAGGTAATTTTTAATTAACTTTTATAATTAAAAGGTGGAGATGATCCACCTTCTTTTTTTATCGATTTATATAAGTGTTATTCCTAATTAAAAACTGAAATTTCTCCATTAATCGAAAATGATATACGACATAATTGGAATTAAGTGCAAATTGCACATAATTCTAAATATGTCGTATGTCAAAATCCGTACTTGAGCGAATTGAGCAAAATTAAAGCCATCCAACAATTTTCTATTGGATGGCCAATTTGATATTTTTCTATACGGATGTATATCCACCATCAACCAATAGGTTACAGCCAGTGACAAATTCATTTTCACATAAGAAGACAATCGCATGTGCAATTTCTTCAGGTACGCCAAGGCGCCCAATAGGATGTTGTGAAACTAGATTATCATAATAATCTCCTAATGCTGCTTTGTTTACCATACCTGATTCAACATATCCTGGACAGACGGAATTTGTACGAATACCTTTGTTTGAGTATTCTGCAGCAAGTGATTTAGTCATTAAGTTAGCTGCACCTTTTGAAGCGTTATAAGCAAATGCGCCTGCTTGACCAACCGTTCCTAATATTGAAGCAACGTTCACGATTGCCCCACCATTACCAGTTTTCAAAAATTCTTGGATGGCGTATTTAGAGCCGTAGAATATACTGTCTTGGTTTATCTTAATAACTTTATGATAATCATCGGTTGTAAGTTCGTGTGTCTCAGCTAAAATACCAATCCCAGCATTATTTACAATAATATCAAGCTTGCCATACGTATCAACAGCAAATTTCACTAATGCCTGAACCGCAGCTTCTTCAGCAACGTTGGCTTCAAAGAACGTCACTTCACCACCAGATTGACCAATAGCTGCAGCGTGTTGTTTTCCAGCTTCAACATTAATATCTGATAATACAACCTTTGCACCCTTTGCTACAAAAGCTTTAACTGTTGCAAGACCGATCCCTGATGAACCACCAGTTACGATAGCCACTTTACCTTGTAAATCGAACATAAAAAAGTAAACCTCCTTTTTCGTATGTATCCCCTAAAATAGTATTAGACTAGTGACTAGGATTTATAATAAGAAAAAGATTACTTGAAACGAAGTTGTTAAATTTATTAGCAATGCTTACAATTAAATCGAATTGGAAATATGTTAATATATGTAGTGGTAAATAAGACAAAATTTCTTTATGTAAAGGAAGGTGAATGTTGCCCGAGTCTCGTATTGATTTTGGCAACAGTTTCTATGTTTCGAATTGGACAAGGATTTGACGTTCATGCATTTGCAGAAGGACGTCCGTTAATTTTAGGTGGAATAACTATACCTCATGATCGTGGTCTTATAGGACATTCAGATGCGGATGTGTTATTGCATACTGTAACAGATGCTGCTTTAGGTGCGATTGGAGAAGGGGATATTGGGCATCATTTTCCAGACACAGACCCTGCTTTTAAGGATGCAGATAGTGCGAAATTATTAGAATACATTTGGAAAATCGTTGAAGAAAGAGGGTATGTACTTGGTAATGTGGACTGTACGATAATGGCACAACGTCCCAAATTAGCACCGTACATTGAACCAATGAGAAACCGCATTGCAGAACTATTAAATGCAGAACCTTCCCAAGTAAATGTTAAAGCAACAACAACTGAAAAATTAGGCTTTACTGGACGTGAAGAAGGAATTGCTGCAATGGCAACAATTTTATTGATTAAAAAGTAAGTTCGGGGATATTGCCAAGAAGTTCGGGAATATCAACTAAAAACTTCGGGATTATCGTGCAAAACTTCGGAATTATTTCATGCAACATTCAAGACCCTGTAGTTTACTTTCATTTCGTATTACACAGTGTTAAAATGAACAAAGCAATTTTACATATTTAGGAGGCAATTAAAATTATGACAAAGGAAGTTCGCGTTCGTTATGCGCCATCTCCAACAGGTTTTTTACACATTGGTGGAGCACGTACAGCATTATTCAATTATTTATTTGCCAAACATCATAACGGGAAATTCATCGTACGCATAGAGGATACAGATATTGAACGTAATGTTGAAGGTGGAGAAGCATCTCAGCTGGATAATTTACGTTGGTTAGGCATCATCCCAGATGAATCGATTGATATTGGTGGTCCTTATGCGCCATATCGTCAAATGGAGCGTTTAGACATCTATACAAGACATGCAGATGAATTACTAGAGCGCGGAATTGCCTATAAATGTTTCTGTACATCAGAAGAATTAGAAGCTTCTCGTGAAGCGCAAAGAGCAAAAGGTGTTGCTGCTCCAACTTATGATGGGAAATGCCGTCACTTAACAAAAGAGCAAGTAGCTGAAAAAGAAGCAGCTGGAATCCCTCATACAATTCGTATGCGTGTACCTGAAAACACAACTTATAAATTCACAGATTTAGTGCGTGGTGAAGTTACTTTCGAATCAAAAGATATAGGCGACTGGGTATTAGTAAAAGCTAATGGTATTCCAACATATAACTATGCTGTTGTATTAGACGATCACTTCATGGACATTACACACGTATTCCGTGGGGAAGAACATTTATCAAACACACCAAAACAAATGATGATTTTTGATGCATTTGGTTGGGAATATCCACAGTTCGGTCATATGACATTAATCGTTAATGAAGACCATAAAAAGCTATCTAAACGTGATGAATCAATCATCCAATTCGTATCTCAATATAAAGATTTAGGGTTCTTACCAGAAGCGATGTTCAACTTCTTTGCACTACTTGGTTGGTCTCCAGAAGGTGAAGATGAGATCTTTACGAAAGAACAATTTATCGAAATGTTTGATGAAAAACGTCTGTCTAAATCACCGTCTATGTTCGATAAAAATAAACTAACATGGATGAATAACCAATATATTAAAAAAGTATCCTTAGAAGAAGTAGTAGAGCTTTCCTTACCACATTTACAAAAGGCAGGTTTACTTCCACAGGAGCTTTCTGAAGAACAAAGTGCTTGGGCAACGGCTTTAATCGCTCTTTATCATAATCAAATGAGCTATGGCGCAGAGATTGTGGAACTATCAAGCCTATTCTTCAAAGATGAAATTGAATATGATGAAGAATCGAAAGAAGTATTAGCAGGAGAACAGATTCCTGAAGTGATGACGTCATTTAAAGCTCAACTAGAAGCGCTTGAGAACTTTGATGCAGCTTCTATTAAAGCGGCTATTAAAGCAGTGCAAAAAGAAACTGGTCATAAAGGGAAAAACTTATTTATGCCAATTCGAGTTGTGACAACTGGTCAAATGCATGGACCTGAATTAGCAGATGCAATTGCTTTAATCGGTAAAGAAACTGCTATTGAACGTGTTGCAAAGTTTATCAGTTAATTTGAATTGACTTTTAACTACTCTGCGGTAAAATGGATTTACAAAATTGTTCAATTAATAGCAACGCTGGGAGTTAGAGATAACATTTCCCAAGTGTTTGTTTCAATCATATTAATATAACAAAGCGCATTAGAAGGAGAAGTACGTAAAAAATGTTTTAAAGAGAGGGTCATCACCGGCTGAGAGTGACCTAAACCTCTATTTTACGGAAATGCACCTTTCGAGCACGATGCTGAAACTAAGTAGGCACGTCGGATCGTCCTCGTTATTGGACTTTTGAGTGGAAGGCACTATGTTGCTTTCAATCAGAGTGGAACCGCGTTTATAAACGTCTCTGTCATTTTCTTTAAAATGATAGGGGCGTTTTCTTTATGAAAAGAAGTTGTGGAATTATAAGATTCAGGGTATATAAGTTGTAATAAGGAATTATCGACTAAAAAGCTTTTCATGTTTTAAATGAAATAAATAATGCATCGCATTAAAGGAGGAAAATTAACATGACAATTCAAATTTTCAACTCTTTATCGAGACAAAAAGAGCCATTTGTACCACTCGAAGAAGGAAAAGTGAAAATTTATGTTTGCGGACCAACTGTTTATAATTTTATTCATATAGGAAATGCTCGTCCTGTTATTGTTTACGATACAGTTAGACGTTATTTTCAATACAAAGGCTACGATGTGAAGTATGTATCGAACTTCACAGATGTAGACGACAAAATTATTAAAGCAGCGAATGAAATGGGTGAGGAAGTATCTGAACTTACTGAGCGTTTTATTAACGCTTACTTTGAAGATATTACAGCTCTTGGTTGCAAAAAGGCAGATGTACATCCTCGTGTGACAAACCATATGGATGATATTATTGAATTCATTAGCGTGTTAATTGAAAAAGATTATGCTTATGAATCACAAGGTGATGTTTATTATCGCACGAGAAAGTTTGATGGTTACGGTAAGCTAAGCCACCAATCAATTGATGACTTAAAAGTTGGCGCTCGTATTGAAGCTGGGGAGAAGAAAGATGATCCGCTAGACTTCGCGTTGTGGAAAGCGGCAAAACCTGGTGAAATTCACTGGTCAAGTCCGTGGGGAGAAGGTCGACCTGGCTGGCATATTGAATGTTCGGTTATGGCTAGAGAACATTTAGGTGACACAATTGATATCCATGCAGGTGGCCAGGACTTAACATTCCCGCACCATGAAAACGAAATCGCCCAGTCAGAAGCTTATACTGGGAAAACCTTTGCACGCTATTGGATGCACAATGGATATATTAATATTGATAACGAAAAGATGTCAAAATCACTAGGTAATTTCGTGTTAGTTCACGATATTAGACAACAGCTAGATCCACAAGTTTTACGTTTCTTTATGTTATCGGTTCATTACAGACATCCTATTAACTTCGCTCAAGATTTAGTCGAATCAGCGAAGTCTGGATTAGAGAGATTACGTACTGCATATTCGAATGTCCAACATAGATTAACAACTACAACGGACTTATTGGATAATGGGGATGAATGGACGCAAAAAATTGCTGAAGTGAAGAAACAATTTGAAGATGCTATGGACGATGATTTTAATACGGCCAATGGAATTTCTGCTTTATTTGAGCTTGCACGTATCGCGAACACGTACCTAAATGAAAGCAATACAGAAGAACGAGTGTTAAAGGCGTTTATAGAAACGTTTGATCAACTAGGTGAAGTACTTGGAATCCAATTTAAAGTGGAAAACCACATTCTAGATGATGAAATAGAAGCGTTAATAGAAGAACGAAACAATGCTAGAAAAAACCGCGACTTTGCAAAGTCTGATGAAATACGTGACAAACTTCTTGCGATGAATATAGTTCTAGAAGATACTCGTCAAGGAACACGCTGGAAACGAGGTCTATGATATATGTCGCAATTGCGAATTGAAGATGTCAAGCAGCTAAATGCCTTAGCATTAGCTTATATGGGAGATGCGGTTCTTGAACAAAAAGTTCGAGAACACCTTCTTCTAATTGGACGAGCAAAGCCAAATCATTTACACAAAGAAGCAACACATTACGTATCTGCAAAAGCGCAATCCATGGTAGTTCACAAGCTCATTGAAGAAAATTATTTAACTGAAGAAGAAGTTGCAGTTTTTAAAAGAGGAAGAAATGCAAAATCTGGATCTGTTCCAAAAAATACTGATGTGCAAACGTATCGAAACAGTTCAGGTTTTGAGGCAGTTTTAGGCTATTTATACTTAACAAAACAAGTGGACCGTGTTTATGAAATTATTGATTATGCTATTGATATTGTCGAACAGTCGAAAGGGGCAACAACATGACAGAGCAAAATGGTGAAATGATTGCTGGGAAAAACCCAGTATTAGAGGCGCTTCGTTCAGGACGCGAAATCAATAAATTATGGATAGCTGAAGGCGTGAAAAAAACAGGTATCAATGAAGTGCTCGACCTAGCACGTGAACGTGGAGTGCTTGTGCAATTTGTACCGAAGAAAAAGATTGATCAATTATCAGACGCCAACCATCAAGGAATTGTAGCATCTGTAGCTGCATATGACTATGCAGAATTAGATGATCTGTTTAACGCTGCTAAAGAAAAAAATGAAGATCCATTCTTCTTAATATTAGACGAGTTAGAGGATCCTCATAATCTTGGGTCAATTATGCGTACTGCTGATGCAATTGGTGTACATGGAATTATTATACCTAAAAGACGTGCAGTTGGATTAACAGCGGTTGTGGCAAAAGCTTCAACTGGTGCTATTGAACATGTCCCTGTTGTAAGGGTAACGAATTTAGCTCAAACGGTCGATGAATTAAAAGATAAGGGAGTTTGGATTGCTGGCACTGATGCGAAAGGATCTGTTGATTATCGCAAGATGGATGCTACATTACCGCTTGCCATTATTATCGGTAGCGAAGGACGTGGGATGAGTCGATTACTTAAGGATAAGTGTGATTTTTTATATCACTTACCGATGATTGGGCATGTCACATCTTTAAATGCATCTGTAGCAGCAGCGTTGTTAATGTATGAAGTGTATCGAAAAAGACAAGAACGGTTGGAAAAGTAAACTTCATGCAAACGATCTTAATTGTAGATGGCTACAACATGATTGGTGCTTGGAAAGAACTACGACCGCTTCGTGATTCGGATTTTGAAGAAGCTCGAAATCGATTAATAGAGTTAATGGCAGAGTACAAGGCAGCAATGGGTTATCGAGTCATTGTTGTCTTCGATGCTCACCTCGTTCCAGGCGTGGAACAAATGTATGTTCATAATGCTGTTG
Source organism: Ureibacillus manganicus DSM 26584 (assembly GCF_000772945.1). Classification (GTDB taxonomy): domain Bacteria; phylum Bacillota; class Bacilli; order Bacillales_A; family Planococcaceae; genus Ureibacillus; species Ureibacillus manganicus. Next base: position 75,453 of record NZ_JPVN01000004.1, on the reverse strand, counting down.
AAGTAATTTATACCCGAAAAAATGAAACTGCCGATGAAAGAATCGAAAAACTAACAAATGAATTAAAAGGGCGTAAGAAACAAATCTATGTAGCAACTTCTGATATGACAGAACAGAATGTTATTTTTGGACAAGGAGCACTTCGTAAATCTGCAAGAGAGCTAGAGATAGAAATGCAGATTATACAATCCCAAATATCATCTAATGTTAAAACAATTAAAGAAGTAAGACCTGCTAGTCGAATTAATCTACCAAAAGAGATTGAACTAGAATTTGAGAAATGGAGAAGAGGTTTGAAATAACTCATTGACCTATATTTTCCAATTCCGGTATACTGATTCTAAACGACTCTTAGCGTTTCGAGGTGAAGCCGTTGCTAAAGAACAATCAGATGCAAGTATTACAAAGGTTTGACGATATGACAGATGAGCAACTTATTGAATTGGTACATCAGGGTAGCACAGATGCGTTAGATTATTTAATCACAAAATATAGATTGTTTGTTAAAGCGAAGGCACGTTCCTATTTTTTAATTGGTGCTGATAAGGAAGATATTATTCAAGAGGGAATGATAGGTTTATATAAATCGATACGAGACTTTAAGGGAGACAAGCTGTCATCATTTCGAGCATTTGCAGAATTATGTATAACTCGTCAGATTATAACAGCTATAAAAACAGCTACCCGCCAGAAACATATACCACTTAATTCTTATGTGTCGCTTGATAAACCAATCTATGATGAAGAGTCAGATCGAACTTTACTAGACGTGATCACCGGCTCGGATTCAGAGGATCCGGAACATCTAATGATTCATCGTGAGGAATACTCACACTTAGAGGAGAAAATAGGTGAAATCCTAAGTGAACTTGAACAGCAAGTTTTAGCACTCTATTTGGATGGACAATCTTATAATGAAATCTCCGAAGAATTGAATCGACATGTAAAATCGATTGATAATGCCTTACAGAGAGTTAAACGTAAACTAGAGAGACATTTAGATATAAATCAACCCAATTAAATTGCTCTAAAAAATTATAAAACATAGTATATTACATTTAGACGTTATATTGACACGATTCTCATTAGGTGATAGTCTTTAAAAGACATACTGTCGAAAATGAGTGATACATTTATGGTGAATAAGATTGTGTTGAGCTGTGAGAAATGTGGATCGAGAAATTACACATTTCCTGAAAAAGCTGATTCAACTAAACGTCTACAATTGAAAAAGTTTTGCTCTCATTGTAATGAGCATACTGTTCATAAACAAACAAAATAACTAATGATTATATATTTAAAGCACGAAGGTTTAATTGGGATAGTAAAATTTTAGAATAGACGGGTAATTCGGAGGTTAAGCTATAATGGGCAAGTTAAAACAATTCTTCCAAAATGTAATGTCAGAAATGAGAAAAACTAGCTGGCCAAAAGGTAAAGAGTTAACGAAGTATACTGTAGTAGTAGTATCAACTGTTGTCTTTTTTGCTGTATTTTTCATGCTAGTAGATTTAGGAATTTCAAGTTTAGTTCGTTGGTACTTTGCGTTATAATGTTCTTAATATGAATATTTTGAAATGGCCCGTAAAGCTTAACGGGTTTTTTTCATTTGCATTAATTATCGAAAAAAGTATATCGCCTATCATTGTAGGCAAAGGAGGAATGGACGTTTAGTCCTGCTGATTATGGAGAAAAAGTGGTATGTAGTTCATACTTATTCTGGCTATGAAAATCGAGTGAAGCAAAATCTTGAAAAACGTGTTGAAACTATGGGGATGCAAGACAATATATTCCGTGTAATTGTTGCTGAACATGAAGAAACAGATATGAAGGATGGTAAAAAACGTACAGTTATGAGGAAGGTTTTCCCAGGCTACGTTTTAGTGGAAATGATCTTAACTGATGAATCATGGTATGTAGTCCGAAATACTCCAGGGGTAACTGGTTTTATAGGTTCTTCAGGCGGTGGAGCAAAACCAACACCATTGTTACCTGAAGAAGCTGATCATTTACTACGTCAAATGGGTATGGATAAAAAGGCTGTTGGGGAAATTGATATTACAGTTGGTGAAAGTGTAGAAGTACTAGACGGACCTTTCGCTCACTTCCAAGGTAGAGTTGAGGAAGTTGATGTTGATAAAGGGAAAGTTAAAGTTAGTATTGATATGTTCGGTCGTGAAACGAAAATGGAACTTGATTTTGAGCAAGTTCAAAAATTATAATTATATTCATTATATTTTTACTTGCTAATGCATTTTAAAAGTGATATCATTTCATAGGTCAGACTGTCAAATTAATAGTCTGCATAAATTGTTAATGTTATCGGCAAATAGCTGACAGACAGATATTGAGTGGGAGGGGCAACCCAATTACCACATCACGGACTTAAGGAGGTGTGTCTCGTGGCTAAAAAAGTTATAAAAATCGTAAAACTTCAAATCCCTGCTGGTAAAGCAAACCCAGCGCCACCGGTTGGTCCTGCATTAGGTCAAGCAGGTGTTAATATCATGGGATTCTGTAAGGAATTCAATGCTCGTACAGCTGATCAAGCTGGATTAATCATTCCAGTTGAAATTACAGTTTTTGAAGACCGTTCTTTCACTTTCATTACAAAAACGCCACCTGCAGCAGTATTACTTAAAGTAGCAGCAGGTATCCAATCAGGATCTGGTGAACCAAACCGTAAAAAAGTTGCAACGGTTAAACGTGATAAAGTTCGCGAAATCGCAGAACAAAAAATGCCTGACCTAAACGCTGCTTCAGTTGAAGCTGCTATGTTGATGGTTGAAGGTACTGCACGAAGCATGGGTATTACAATCGAAGACTAATTCCCAAAACACTTGATGAAGAAAGTTTTTGTTAATGAGGTTGCGTTAAGTTCTCTAGGACTCGCAACCTCTATTCGTGGGAGGAATATCCGTTACAACCACAATCAAGGAGGAAAAATATAATGGCAAAAAAAGGTAAAAGACTGCAAGAAGCGGCTAAATTAGTTGACCGCTCTAAAGTATATGCAGCTGAAGAAGCTATTGCTTTAGCGAAGGCAACAAGCTCAGTTAAATTTGATGCAACAGTTGAAGTTGCTTTCAAACTTGGTATCGATACTCGTAAAAATGACCAACAAATCCGTGGTGCAGTAGTGCTTCCAAACGGTACTGGTAAAACTCAACGTGTATTAGTATTCGCTAAAGGTGAAAAACTTAAAGAAGCAGAAGCAGCTGGAGCTGACTATGTGGGCGATGCTGAGTACATCAACAAAATCCAACAAGGTTGGTTTGACTTTGATGTAATCGTTGCTACACCTGATATGATGGGTGAAGTTGGTAAACTTGGTCGTGTATTAGGACCAAAAGGTTTAATGCCAAACCCTAAAACAGGAACAGTTACTTTTGATGTAACTAAAGCAATCCAAGAAATTAAAGCTGGTAAAGTTGAATACCGTGCTGACAAAGCTGGTATCATCCATGCTCCAATCGGTAAAGTATCATTTGATACACAAAAATTAGTAGAAAACTTCCTTACTGTATTTGACGTAGTTCAAAAAGCTAAACCAGCTGCAGCTAAAGGAACTTATATGAAATCAGTTAACGTAACAACTACTATGGGTCCATCTATTAAAGTGGATTCTTCTAGTGTGAAATAATAAATTATAACTATTTTTTTAAAATAGTTGACAACAGCCCGCTTCCTTGGTAAGATGGATGCTGTTGTGAATCATCCATTTGTACCGTAGACAGTAGGGGTGCTAAGACACTTAATCATCCTACCGAGGACATCGGAAATCAGATTCTTTTAAGATGATGACTTTCTGCCTCTATGTCTACTGACGTAGAGGCATTTCTTTTGTCGGTATAAATGACATTCTAATAGGAGGTGTCAAAATGAGCATTGCAGCTATCGAAACTAAAAAAGTTCACGTTCAAGAGATCGCTGAGAAATTCCAATCTGCTTCATCAGTAGTGGTAGTTGACTACCGTGGGTTAACAGTAGCTCAAGTAACAGAATTACGTAAACAATTACGTGAAGCTGGTGTTGAGTTCAAAGTTTACAAAAACACTTTAACTCGTCGTGCTGCTGAAATCGCAGGCGTAGAAGGAATCAACGCTGTATTAACTGGACCAAACGCAATTGCGTTTTCAAAAGAAGACGTTGTAGCTCCAGCGAAAATCATCAACGATTTCGCTAAAAAGAACGATGCTTTAGAAATTAAAGCAGGTATCATTGAAGGTAATGTTTCAACTGCTGAAGACGTTAAAGCTCTTGCAGAACTTCCATCTCGCGAAGGTCTACTATCTATGCTTTTATCAGTACTTCAAGCGCCAATCCGCAACTTCGCTCTTGCTACAAAAGCAGTTGCAGAACAAAAAGAAGAACAAGGTGCTTAATTTACAGCGCTTAAACTTTAAATTAAACAAAAGGCGATCGGCCTAAACTAAAACATTCCATAGGAGGAAATAATAATGAGCAAAGAGCAAATCTTAGAAGCTATCAAAACTATGACAGTTCTTGAATTAAACGATTTAGTAAAAGCAATTGAAGAAGAATTTGGTGTAACAGCTGCTGCTCCAGTAGCAGTAGTAGCAGGTGGCGGTGCAGCTGCTGAAGAAGAAAAAACTGAATTTGATGTAATCCTTGCTAGCGCTGGTGACCAAAAAATTAAAGTTATTAAAGTAGTACGTGAATTAACTGGTCTTGGCTTAAAAGAAGCTAAAGAATTAGTTGACAATGCTCCAAAAGCATTAAAAGAAGGCGTATCTAAAGAAGAAGCTGAAACAATCAAAGCTAAAATTGAAGAAGTTGGCGCTTCTGTAGAAGTTAAATAATAATTTTTTCTATTAAAGTTAAGGCTTCAATCGATTAACATTAATATATATGTTACGTTTGAAGCCTAAAAGCTCGTCTTGTATTTGACGAGCTTTCTTCATTTCCCCCGGTGAAAGCGTTCGTAATGCGTCACTCAAACTCTTGTGTAGATGGGAGACTGCAGTCGCAAACACCCAGATTAGTTGAACAATCAATTAGTGGGGGTGACTCCACTAGTTGAAAGTTTCACTTTATCCCGAGGAGGGCGTAAATGTCTGAACATTACTATTCAAAAAAGCCTCAAATAGAAAGTAAGCCACGCCAATGGAATTTCAATCTACTTGGACACTCGTTTCAATTTGAAACGGATAGTGGCGTATTCAGTAAAAGCGAAGTAGATTTTGGATCCCGTACTTTAATCGAAGCTTTTCAAATGCCAGAGGTAGACGGAGCAATTTTCGATATTGGCTGCGGTTATGGACCTATTGGTTTAACGATGGCAAAACAATACCCAAATCGTATTGTCTACATGATGGATGTCAATGAAAGAGCGATTAACTTAGCTAAAATGAATGCTGAAAGAAACGGAATTCAAAATGTACGAATATTTGAAAGTGATGGCGTAACAGCTGTTGATCAAGAAGTGAAAGCTTCCGCAATCCTAACAAATCCACCGATAAGAGCTGGTAAAGAAGTTGTTTTTAAGTTTTATGATGGAGCTTATGAGAAACTTGTACCAAATGGGGAGTTATGGGTTGTTATTCAAAAGAAACAGGGTGCACCATCGACAGTAGCACATTTAGAAGAAAAATTTGCTGAAGTTGAAATAGTTGAGAAGAAAAAGGGCTATTGGATAATAAAAGCAAAAAAATAAGGCAGAATTGTATAAAATATTGACTTGACAAATTGCCTATGATAACATAATAAAATGCAAAATTATTATTTTGTGGTAGTATGCCCATTTGTATGCAGTTCCAATTTGGTGGGTATACTTGCCATGGATAAGTTTAGTTTAACCGAAAATGAGGTCAAAGAAAAGTCTCGTTTTCTTTTTGTCTTTGGAAATCATACACTAAATTGATGATTTTGCAAAGACCTATTATCGCTTTAATGAGGGGTGAATAAGTTGACGGGTCAACTAGTTCAGTACGGACAACACCGCCAGCGTAGAAGCTTTGCGCGTATTAAAGAGGTGCTGGAGCTTCCGAATTTAATCGAAATCCAAACAGCATCTTACGAGTGGTTCCTTGAAGAAGGATTGCGTGAAATGTTCCGTGACATTTCGCCGATCGAAGATTTTACTGGTAATCTTTCGCTTGAATTCATCGATTATACTTTAGGTGAACCTAAGTATGATGTAGATGAGTGTAAAGAGCGAGACGTAACTTATGCAGCACCATTACGAGTAAAGGTGCGCCTGCATAACAAAGAAACAGATGAGGTAAAAGAGCAAGATGTGTTCATGGGAGATTTCCCGTTAATGACAGAAGTAGGTACTTTCGTTATTAATGGGGCAGAACGTGTAATTGTATCCCAGTTAGTACGTTCACCAAGTGTATACTTCCACGATAAAACAGATAAAAATGGTAAAAAAGGCTTCGGTGCAACGGTTATTCCAAACCGTGGAGCATGGCTTGAGTATGAAACGGATGCAAAAGATGTTGTCTATGTACGTATTGATCGTACACGTAAACTTCCTGCAACGGTTCTACTACGTGCTTTAGGTTTTGGTTCAGACCAAGAGATTATCGATATTTTAGGTGATAACGAATATTTACGTAATACCCTAGAAAAAGATAATACTGACAGCACTGAAAAAGCATTATTAGAAATTTATGAGCGTCTACGTCCAGGTGAGCCACCTACAGTAGATAGCGCGAAAAGTTTATTATATTCCCGTTTCTTCGATGCTAAACGTTATGATTTAGCGAATGTTGGACGTTATAAAATGAATAAAAAGCTTCACATCAAAAACCGTTTATTTAACCAAACGGTTGCAGAAACTCTTGTAGATCCAGAGACAGGTGAAATTCTTGTTGAAAAAGGTACGGTATTAGATCGTCGTAACTTGGATCGTTTAATTCCTTATTTGGAAAACGGTATTGGATTCCGCACGTTATCACAAGTTGGTGGCGTACTAGAAGAAGATATAACTGTACAATCCATTAAGATTTTTGCACCAAATGATGAAGCACAAAAAGAAATTAATGTTATTTCAAATGCTTATGTAGATGAAGAAGTGAAGAATTTAGCTCCTGCGGATATTCTTGCTTCAATGTCTTATTTCTTTAACCTACTACATGGCATTGGAAACACTGATGATATCGATCATTTAGGTAACCGTCGCTTACGTTCTGTAGGTGAATTGTTACAAAACCAATTCCGTATCGGTTTATCCCGTATGGAACGTGTTGTTCGTGAACGTATGTCAATCAACGACACTGCTTCAATCGTTCCACAACAACTTATTAATATTCGTCCTGTAATTGCGTCTATTAAAGAGTTCTTTGGTAGCTCTCAATTATCACAATTCATGGACCAAACAAATCCTTTAGCAGAGTTAACACATAAACGACGTCTTTCTGCGTTAGGACCTGGTGGTTTAACGAGAGAACGTGCTGGTATGGAAGTACGTGACGTTCACTACTCTCACTATGGTCGTATGTGTCCAATTGAAACTCCAGAGGGACCGAATATCGGGTTAATTAACTCACTTTCATCATATGCAAAAGTAAATAAATTTGGTTTCATTGAAACGCCATATCGTCGAGTAGATCCTGAAACTGGTAAAGTTACAGCGCGAATTGACTATTTAACTGCTGATGAAGAAGATAACTATATTGTTGCTCAAGCAAACTCACCATTAGATCCAGATGGAGCATTTACTAATGAAGAAGTATTAGGACGTTTCCGTGGTGACAACACAGTATTTAAAAGAGACCGTGTTGACTATATGGATGTTTCTCCAAAACAAGTAGTATCAGCTGCGACAGCATGTATACCTTTCTTGGAAAATGACGACTCAAACCGTGCGTTAATGGGTGCGAACATGCAACGTCAAGCGGTTCCATTATTAAACCCTGAAGCTCCATTTGTTGGAACGGGTATGGAACATGTAGATGCTCGTGACTCAGGTGCTGCAGTAGTTTGTAAACACAATGGAATTGTTGAACATGTAGAAGCGCGTTCAATTCATGTTCGTCGTATCGAAGAAATCGATGGTAAAGAGGTAAAAGGTGAATTAGTAAAATATAAGCTTCAAAAATTTACTCGTTCAAACCATGGTACTTCTATTAACCAACGTCCAATTGTAAAGGTTGGCGATCGCGTTAAACCTCTTGACATTTTAGCTGATGGACCATCTATGGAATTAGGCGAACTTGCTCTAGGTCGTAACGTACTTGTTGCTTTCATGACTTGGGAAGGATTTAACTATGAAGATGCCGTTATTATGAATGAAAGACTTGTTCGTGATGACGTTTATACTTCTGTTCATATTGAAGAATATGAATCTGAGTCTCGTGATACAAAATTAGGGCCAGAAGAAATTACACGTGATATTCCAAACGTTGGTGAAGATGCACTACGTAACTTGGATGATCGTGGTATTATCCGAATTGGTGCTGAAGTTCGTGATGGTGATATTCTTGTAGGTAAAGTAACACCTAAAGGGGTTACAGAGTTAACAGCTGAAGAACGATTATTACATGCAATCTTTGGTGAGAAAGCACGTGAAGTTCGAGATACTTCATTACGTGTACCTCACGGTGCAGGTGGTATCGTACTTGATGTTAAAGTCTTTAACCGTGAAGACGGTGACGAATTACCACCAGGTGTTAACCAGTTAGTTCGTGTTTATATTGTTCAAAAACGTAAAATTCGCGTAGGGGACAAAATGGCCGGACGTCACGGTAACAAAGGGGTAATCTCAAGAATTTTACCTGAAGAAGATATGCCGTTTATGCCAGACGGAACTCCAGTAGATATCATGTTAAACCCACTTGGGGTACCATCTCGTATGAACATCGGACAAGTTTTAGAGCTTCACTTAGGTATGGCTGCCCGTTACTTAGGTGTTCATATGGCCTCGCCGGTATTTGACGGAGCAAACGAAGAAGATGTTTGGGAGACAATGGAAGAAGCTGGTATGAACCGTGACGGTAAAACAATCCTGTATGATGGACGTTCTGGTGAACCATTTGATAACCGTGTATCTGTAGGGATCATGTATATGATTAAACTTGCACACATGGTTGATGATAAGTTACATGCTCGTTCAACAGGACCTTACTCACTTGTTACGCAACAGCCACTTGGTGGTAAAGCGCAATTTGGTGGGCAACGTTTCGGAGAGATGGAGGTTTGGGCATTAGAGGCATACGGTGCTGCTTATACACTTCAAGAAATTTTAACAATTAAATCGGATGACGTTGTTGGACGTGTTAAAACTTACGAAGCGATTGTTAAAGGTGAAAGTGTTCCAGAACCAGGTGTTCCTGAATCCTTCAAAGTATTAATTAAAGAACTTCAATCTTTAGGTTTAGATGTGAAAATGTTAACTGTGAACGATGAAGAAGTTGAACTTCGTGATCTTGATGATGAAGAAGACCTTCAACCAGCGGATGCGCTAAATATTTTACCGCCTAACGATAAAGAAGAAGATAAAGTAGAATCATTTGAATAAAAATAGTATGCATCAGGCGTAAAATTTGCCTGATGCAACTAACATTTTTGTTTATATAGAGCAAAAGAATACATTTTGCAATCGATGTCGAGCTTCGAAAAGAGAGTCAAAGGACTTATACTAAAGGGAGGTAGGCTCCTTGATAGACGTTAATGAATTTGAATATATGAAAATCGGTTTAGCTTCACCAGATAAAATCCGTTCATGGTCTTATGGGGAAGTTAAAAAGCCAGAAACGATTAACTATCGTACGCTAAAACCAGAAAAGGATGGACTTTTCTGTGAACGTATTTTCGGACCAACGAAAGATTGGGAATGTCATTGCGGAAAATACAAGCGTGTTCGCTATAAAGGTGTTGTTTGTGACCGTTGTGGTGTTGAAGTAACTAGAGCAAAAGTACGTCGCGAACGTATGGGTCATATTGAATTAGCTGCGCCAGTTTCACATATTTGGTACTTCAAAGGGATTCCAAGCCGTATGGGCTTAATATTAGATATGTCACCTCGTGCCTTAGAGGAAGTAATTTACTTTGCTTCTTATGTAGTAATCGATCCTGCAGGTACTAGTTTAGAAAAGAAACAACTACTATCTGAAAAAGAGTATCGTGCATACCGTGAAAAATTCGGTAACAGTTTCGAAGCTGCAATGGGTGCTGAAGCGATTAAAAAACTTCTAGAACTAATTGATTTAGAAGATGAAACATCTTTATTAAAAGAAGAATTGAAGACGGCGCAAGGGCAACGTCGTACACGTGCGATTAAACGTCTTGAGGTAATTGAATCATTCCGTAATTCTGGAAACAAACCAGAGTGGATGATTTTAGATGTTTTACCAGTAATTCCACCTGAGCTTCGTCCAATGGTGCAATTAGATGGTGGTCGTTTTGCAACATCTGACTTAAACGATTTATATCGTCGTGTAATTAACCGTAACAATCGTTTAAAACGTCTTCTGGATCTTGGTGCTCCAAGCATCATCGTTCAAAACGAAAAACGTATGCTTCAAGAAGCAGTTGATGCGTTAATCGACAATGGCCGTCGTGGTCGCCCAGTGACTGGACCAGGTAACCGTCCTTTAAAATCACTTTCTCATATGTTAAAAGGGAAACAAGGTCGTTTCCGTCAAAACTTACTTGGTAAACGAGTAGACTATTCAGGTCGTTCCGTTATCGTAGTAGGACCAAACTTAAAAATGTATCAATGTGGTCTTCCAAAAGAAATGGCTATCGAATTATTCAAGCCTTTCGTTATGAAAGAACTAGTTGAGCGTGGTTTAGCTCATAACATTAAAAGCGCTAAACGAAAAATCGAACGTCTACACAACGAAGTTTGGGATGTGTTAGAAGATGTCATTCGTGAGCACCCAGTTTTACTAAACCGTGCACCGACATTACACCGACTTGGTATTCAAGCGTTCGAACCAACATTAGTTGAAGGTCGTGCAATTCGTCTTCACCCTCTAGTATGTACAGCTTATAACGCTGACTTCGATGGTGACCAAATGGCGGTTCACGTACCACTTTCTGCAGAAGCTCAAGCTGAAGCGAGACTATTAATGTTAGCTGCACAAAACATCCTTAACCCTAAAGATGGAAAACCGGTTGTTACACCTTCACAAGATATGGTATTAGGAAACTATTACTTAACTCTAGAACGTGAAGGGGCACGCGGTGAAGGTGCTGTCTTCTATGGACCAAACGAAGTGTTAATTGCATATCAAACTGGTCATGTACATTTACACACTCGTATTGCAGTTAAGGCTAGTTCATTAAACAACCAAACATTTACTGAAGAACAAAATCAAATGTTCTTAATTACTACTGTTGGTAAGGTAATTTTCAACGAAATTCTTCCTGAAACATTCCCTTATATCAATGAGCCAACAGAATACAATCTAGAGCAAAGAACTCCAGATAAATATTTCACTAACTTAAGAATTGAAGATGAGTTATTAAAAGAAGTGGAAGCAAGCGAAGGATACAGTGCATTATCTGAACAAGAAAAAATCACTGTTCAACGTCAAACTGTGTTGAAAAAACACTTTGATGATGCTCCATTAATTAACCCATTCCGTAAAAAATTCTTAGGTAGTATCATTGCGGAAGTGTTCAAGCGTTTCCACATTACAGAAACGTCTAAAATGCTTGACCGTATGAAGGACTTAGGATTTAAATACTCAACAAAAGCAGGTATCACTGTAGGTGTATCTGATATCGTGGTATTACCGAATAAAGGTGAAATCCTAGAAGAAGCGCAGAAAAAAGTTGATAAAGTAACTGTACAATTCCGTCGAGGTCTGATTACTGAAGAAGAACGTTACGACCGAGTAATCTCTAGCTGGTCAGCAGCAAAAGATGAAATCCAGTCTAAACTTATGGGCTCTTTACCAAAAACAAACCCAATCTTCATGATGAGTGACTCTGGTGCCCGTGGTAACGCATCTAACTTTACTCAGCTTGCTGGTATGCGTGGTCTTATGGCCAACCCGGCTGGTCGTATTATCGAACTTCCAATCAAATCTTCATTCCGTGAAGGTTTAACGGTATTGGAATACTTCATCTCGACGCATGGTGCTCGTAAAGGTCTTGCCGATACAGCATTAAAAACAGCTGACTCTGGTTACTTAACTCGTCGTTTAGTAGACGTTGCACAAGATGTTATCGTTCGTGAAGACGATTGTGGAACAGACCGTGGATTAACTATCGGCGCATTAAGAGAAGGATCTGAAATTATTGAAGGTCTTGATGAGCGTATTGAGGGCCGTCATGCGAAGAAAACGATTTACCATCCTGAAACAGGTGAGGTAATCGTTGAACGCAATGCGTTAATTACACAAGATGTTACTCGTGTAATTATAGATGCTGGTATTGAAGAAGTGACAATTCGTTCTGCATTCACATGTAACACAAAACATGGTGTATGTAAAAAATGTTATGGTATCAACTTAGCAACAGGTGAAGAAGTCGAAGTAGGAGAAGCAGTAGGTATTATTGCAGCTCAATCGATTGGTGAACCTGGTACACAGTTAACAATGCGTACATTCCATACAGGTGGGGTTGCTGGTAACGATATTACACAAGGTCTTCCACGTATCCAAGAGATCTTTGAAGCTCGTAATCCTAAAGGGCAAGCAGTTATTTCAGAGATAAAAGGTAACGTTATTGAAATTGACGAAATTCGTGAAGGCTTAAAAGAAATAACAATTCAAGGCGAAATTGAAACGCGTAAATACCAAGCACCATATAACGCTCGTATAAAAGTTCAAATTGGTGAATTTGTGAACCCAGGTCAAATTCTGTCTGAAGGTTCAATTGATCCAAAACAACTCTTAAAAGTAAAAGATGTTGCTACAGTACAAGAGTATTTATTAAAAGAAGTACAAAAAGTTTACCGTATGCAAGGGGTAGAAATTGGAGACAAACATATTGAAGTAATGGTGCGTCAAATGCTTCGTAAAGTTCGCGTTATTGAAGCAGGAGACACAGATTTACTACCAGGTTCATTACTAGATATCCACCAATTTACTGAAGCAAACAAGGAAATAATTATTGCTGGTAAAGTACCTGCAACTTGCCGCCCAGTGATCCTTGGTATTACAAAAGCATCTCTTGAAACTGAGTCATTCTTATCTGCTGCGTCATTCCAAGAAACAACTCGTGTGTTAACAGACGCTGCTATTAAAGGTAAACGTGATGAGCTTCTTGGTCTGAAAGAGAATGTAATTATTGGTAAACTTGTTCCTGCTGGTACAGGTATGCAACGTTACCGTCAAATTAAAATCAAAGAAGATTCAGTAGATGCAATGGAAGAACTTACATCTGCTGAGTAATAAAATAGAATAAAATCATTCCAAGGAGAAACTTTCTCCTTGGAATTTAATCGCGGATAGTTAATTTAAGCTTTTATGGAAATCCGCATAAGAAAAACATCGATTTTCGCTATCATTGGCGAAAAATCGTGTTTTTCTAAAAAAACATTTGACAGTTTATTTTAGTAGTGATAATATACTTAAGGTTGATAGTTAACTGTCTGTACTTCGGAGGATATGCAAATGTCTTATGAAAAAGTCAAACAGGCTAGTAAAACAATCATAGGGACAAAACAAGCAATTAAAGCTATAAAAGCTAGCCAAGTAGAAGAACTTGTCGTTGCGCTTGATGCAGAAGCCCGAGTAACCGATCCAGTTATAATTCTTGCGAAAGAAATCGGTATACCGATCAATCTCGTTAAGTCAAAAAAAGAGCTTGGTAAAGCATGTGGTATCTCCGTAGATGCTGCAATTGTTGCAATTGCTCGTTAATAGTTTTTGTGTTTGATTCACAAAGACTTTGTTTTTTACCCAAAAAATGAACCACCTGGATATGTGGATTTACATGAAAGAATGAAGGGAGGAAAAACCGATGCCTACAATTAACCAATTAGTACGTAAGCCTCGTAAATCAAAAAGCACGAAATCAAATTCACCAGCGTTAAACAGAGGATATAACAGCTTTAAAAAATCTTTAACAGATGTTAAATCACCTCAAAAACGTGGAGTTTGTACTCGTGTTGGTACAATGACACCTAAAAAACCTAACTCAGCGTTACGTAAATATGCTCGTGTTCGTTTAACAAACCAAATCGAAGTTACTGCTTACATTCCTGGTGAAGGTCACAACTTACAAGAACACAGCGTAGTATTAATCCGCGGTGGACGTGTAAAAGACTTACCAGGGGTACGTTACCATATCGTTCGTGGTGCTCTTGATACTGCTGGTGTTAACGGCCGTATGCAATCTCGTTCTCTATATGGAACAAAACGTCCAAAAGAGAAAAAATAATTTAGTTTTCTAAAACAATTAGATAGCCTTGTTGGTTGATATACACGATTTTGAGTTCATATGAATCGTGCGCACGATTCAAAATCAATTGTAGAAAATACAACGGGCAACTTGAAATATATAAAAGAGATAATTTTCGAAAGGAGGAAAACACATGCCTCGTAAAGGTCCTGTTTCCAAACGTGACGTGTTACCAGATCCAATTTACAATTCAAAACTAGTAACTCGTTTAGTCAATAAAATGATGATTGATGGTAAAAGAGGTACTTCTGAAAAAATTCTATACGGTGCGTTCCAATTAGTGAAAGAACGTTCTGGTCAAGAACCATTAGAAGTATTCGAAGCAGCTTTAAACAACGTTATGCCAGTACTTGAAGTACGTGCTCGTCGTGTTGGTGGTTCTAACTACCAAGTACCAGTTGAAGTACGTCCAGAACGTCGTATTACTTTAGGTCTTCGTTATTTAGTTAACTATTCTCGTCTTCGTGGTGAAAAAACTATGGAAGAACGTTTAGCTAACGAAATTCTAGATGCATCTAATAACACTGGAGCTTCAGTTAAAAAACGTGAAGATATGCACAAAATGGCAGAAGCAAACAAAGCATTCGCTCACTACCGCTGGTAATTTAGACTATGTACTAGCTTCTTGCTAGTACTAGTTTAACATTGTTTTGTTTGACAAAATGATGTTAACAGCCTAAGCGCTTTTCAAAGATTTCGTAAAGAATGCAACTCGAGTAATCATTCTTTTGAAATATTGGATAAAATATGCTTAGGCATATTTACAATATAGTCTAAACCAAATTGGAAGGAGAAAATTTTCCTATGAAACGCGAATTTTCACTAGAGAATACACGTAATATTGGAATTATGGCCCATATTGATGCTGGTAAAACAACAACAACTGAGCGTATCCTTTATTACACAGGTAAAATCCATAAAATCGGCGAAACTCACGAAGGTGCCTCTCAAATGGACTGGATGGAGCAAGAGCAAGAACGTGGTATTACAATCACTTCTGCTGCGACAACAGCTCAATGGAAAGGACACCGTGTTAACATCATTGATACACCAGGACACGTAGACTTCACTGTTGAAGTTGAGCGTTCTTTACGTGTACTTGATGGTGCAGTAACAGTACTTGATGCTCAATCAGGTGTTGAGCCTCAAACAGAAACTGTATGGCGTCAAGCGACAACTTATGGAGTACCACGTATTGTATATGTAAATAAAATGGATAAAATCGGTGCAGACTTCCTATATTCAGTAGGAACACTACATGATCGTTTACAAGCAAATGCTCACCCAATTCAATTACCAATCGGTGCAGAAGATCAATTCTCAGGAATCATCGATTTAGTTGAAATGAAAGCTACTACTTATGGTAACGACCTTGGTACTGATATCACGGTTGGTGATATTCCAGAAGAATATAAAGCACAAGCTGAAGAATATCGTGAAAAATTGATTGAAGCTGTTGCAGAACTAGATGAAGAACTAATGGAGAAATACTTCGCAGGTGAAGAAATTACTCTAGAAGAGTTAAAAGCGGGTATCCGTAAAGCAACTCTTTCAGTTCAATTCTATCCTGTTGTTTGTGGAACTTCATTCAAAAACAAAGGTGTACAATTAATGCTTGATGCTGTAGTTGACTATCTACCAGCTCCAACTGACGTAGAAGCAATTAAAGGTATTGATGATGATGGTGAAGAAGTTGAAAAGCATGCAAACGATGAAGAACCATTTGCAGCACTTGCTTTCAAAGTTATGACTGACCCTTATGTTGGTAAATTAACATTCTTCCGTGTATACTCTGGTATTTTAGAATCAGGTTCATACGTACAAAACTCAACAAAAGGTAAACGTGAACGTGTAGGTCGAATCCTTCAAATGCACGCTAACTCTCGTGAAGAAATTTCAAAAGTATTCGCTGGAGATATCGCTGCTGCTGTAGGTCTTAAAGATACTACAACTGGTGACACACTTTGTGATGAGAAACACCATGTGATTTTAGAATCAATGGATTTCCCAGAACCAGTTATCTCTTTATCAGTTGAACCGAAATCGAAAGCTGACCAAGATAAAATGGGTCAAGCTTTACAAAAACTTCAAGAAGAAGATCCAACTTTCCGTGCACACACAGACCAAGAAACTGGTCAAACAATCATCTCTGGTATGGGTGAATTGCACCTTGATATCTTAGTTGATCGTATGAAACGTGAATTTAAAGTTGAATGTAACGTAGGTGCTCCTCAAGTTTCTTACCGTGAAACTTTCCGTGGTTCTGCGGCAGTTCAAGGTAAATTTACTCGTCAATCTGGTGGACGTGGTCAATATGGTGACGTTTGGATTGAGTTCTCTCCAAACGAAGAAGGTAAAGGATTTGAGTTCGAAAACGCAGTAGTCGGTGGGGTTGTTCCTCGTGAATACATTCCTGCAGTTGAAGCGGGTCTTCGTGACTCACTTGACCGCGGTGTAATCGCTGGTTATCCATTAATCGATATTAAAGCGAAATTATATGATGGTTCTTACCATGATGTTGACTCGAACGAAATGGCATTTAAAATTGCTGCTTCTATGGCACTTAAAGCTGCTGCATCAAAATGTAGTCCGGTTCTTTTAGAGCCAATCATGAAAGTAGAAGTTGTAGTTCCTGAAGAATATCTTGGTGATATCATGGGTAACATCACTTCTCGCCGCGGTCGTGTAGAAGGTATGGAAGCTCGTGGTAATGCACAAGTAGTTCGCGCTATGGTACCACTTGCTGAAATGTTCGGATATGCTACTACATTACGTTCAGCAACTCAAGGTCGTGGTGTATTCTCAATGGTGTTCGATCACTATGAAGATGTACCTAAATCAATTGCTGAAGAAATTATCAAAAAAAATAAAGGTGAATAATTAATATTTGAAATTTCACCTTGTATCAAGTATAAATAATTTGTAAGCTATGATTGTTTGGTGAGAATGACATTCTTGCCAAACAGTTGTAACATATAAAAAAACAATAAAACAGATTATAGGAGGCTTTCTCTAATGGCTAAAGAAAAATTTGACCGTTCGAAAACGCATGCTAACGTTGGTACAATCGGACACGTTGACCATGGTAAAACTACTTTAACTGCTGCAATCGCTACAGTTCTTTCTAAAAAAATGGGTGGTACTGCAAAATCTTATGCAGATATCGATAACGCTCCAGAAGAAAAAGAACGTGGTATCACAATCAATACTTCTCACGTAGAGTATGAAACTGAAACTCGTCACTATGCACACGTTGACTGCCCAGGACATGCTGACTATGTTAAAAACATGATCACTGGTGCTGCACAAATGGACGGCGGTATCTTAGTAGTTTCTGCTGCTGACGGCCCAATGCCACAAACTCGTGAGCACATCTTACTTTCTCGTCAAGTAGGTGTTCCTTACTTAGTAGTATTCATGAACAAATGTGATATGGTTGATGACGAAGAATTATTAGAATTAGTAGAGATGGAAATCCGTGACCTACTTTCTGAATACAACTTCCCTGGTGATGACATTCCTGTAATTAAAGGTTCAGCTCTTAAAGCTCTTGAAGGTGAACCAGAATGGGAAGAAAAAATCGTTGAGTTAATGGATGCTGTTGATAGCTATATCCCAACTCCAGAACGTCAAACTGACAAACCATTCATGATGCCAGTTGAGGACGTATTCTCTATTACTGGTCGTGGAACAGTTGCAACTGGTCGTGTTGAACGCGGTCAAGTTAAAGTTGGAGACGTAGTAGAAATTATCGGTCTTGCTGAAGAAGCTAAATCTACAACTGTAACTGGTGTAGAAATGTTCCGTAAATTATTAGACTATGCTGAAGCTGGAGACAACATCGGTGCATTATTACGTGGTGTTGCTCGTGAAGAAATCCAACGTGGACAAGTATTAGCTAAACCAGGTTCAATCACTCCACATACAAACTTCAAAGCTGAAGTTTACGTTTTATCAAAAGAAGAAGGTGGACGTCATACTCCATTCTTCTCTAACTACCGTCCTCAGTTCTACTTCCGTACAACTGACGTAACTGGTGTTATCAACTTACCAGAAGGCGTAGAAATGGTTATGCCTGGTGACAACATCGAAATGACTGTAGAACTAATCTCTCCAATCGCTCTTGAAGAAGGTACTAAATTCTCTATCCGTGAGGGTGGACGTACTGTAGGCGCTGGTGTAGTAGCTACTATCCAAAAATAATTAGCTTTTATTAGCTTTAAAACCAACTTTAAGGGACGCCTTAGAGTTGGTTTTTTTATTTTAAGATTTTTTACTATTCTTCTTTACATTATCTATTGGAAATACATGTTACAATGTAAACTAATGAGAGGTGAAAATCTGTGGATTTTAAAATTTTACTTATTGAAGATGATCCATCAATTTTTGAAACAATACAAGACAGATTTCAACAATGGACTTTTGAAGTTGTAGGTCCAATAGATTTTCAAAAAGTGATGGATTATTTTTTAGAGGAAAAACCTCATTTAGTCATTATTGATATTCAGCTTCCTGCATTTGATGGATTCCATTGGTGTCGAGAAATTAGAGCTTTTTCAAAAGTTCCTATTATCTTCTTATCATCTCGTGATCATCCAATGGATATGGTAATGGCAATGCAATTAGGTGCAGATGATTTTGTTCAAAAACCATTTCATATGGAAGTTCTTCTAGCAAAGGTGCAGGCATTACTTCGTCGTACATATGACTATTCAGATGAACAAACAGATATTGCTCGATGGAATAATGCTATCATTGATTACGCAAAAGGAACAATTAATCATCACAACCAATCAATTGAGCTAACTAAAAATGAACTTTTTATATTACGTGTACTTGTCCAGCAAGTGGACCATATAGTGTCAAGGGATGAGTTAATGAGGAAGTTGTGGGATGATGAACGATTTGTTAATGACAATACATTATCAGTGAATGTGAATCGATTAAGGATTAAACTTGAAGAGATTGGGCTTATTGATGTCATCGTAACTAAAAAAGGACTAGGATATATGGCAGTAACACAAAAGAGGTGACATATGATCTTATTATTTCTCAGGGAACGATGCGCATGGATTGTATTCTTTTTATCCTTACTTGTCGTCATCAATGGATTATTCTATCTTGATATAGGTTTAGCTGGGATATCAGTTGGATACTTTAATTTAATAATAATCATCTTGTTCGTAATGTTTTTGATTTGGCGCTATTTTAAAGAAACAACACAATTAAAAAATTTCCTAGGAAATATATTTGAAAATAATAATATTCCCGAAATAAATGGTGAACTATTATCACCATATCAAAGGAAGTATTTAGAACATATCGTAACAATCCTGCAAGCAAAGGATCTTAGATTAAATTCAATGAAAGTAAGAACGCAAGAGGATACAGAAGATGTTCTTGCTTGGATTCATGAAATGAAGACACCACTTACTGCAATGAAGCTAATGATTGAACAAGTTGATGATTATAGAATTAAGCAAAAAGTTGATAAGGAATGGGTACGTATAAATTATCTACTCGATCAACAGCTCCATAACACTAGATTAGATACTATTGAAAAAGATAACAGATTTGAAACAGTTACTTTAAAACCAATCGTCCATAAGGAAATAAAAGATTTTCAGTCGTGGTGTATGGAAAAAGGCTTAGGGTTTCAGATTGATGGTCTAGATTGTTGCGTAATAACAGATAAAAAGTGGCTTTCCTTTATCGTTAGGCAAATATTATCAAATGCAATAAAATACAGTTATGAAAATACAGATATCAATCTATATACTGAGATGGATGCTAAGGGTCACTTATTGCTTCATATTAAAGATCAAGGTATTGGAATACCGGACGAAGATTTACCACGAATCTTTCAAAAATCTTTTACTGGTACAGTAGGAAGAGAATCATTTCAATCTACCGGTATGGGACTGTACTTAGCAAATAATGCAGCAGAAAAATTAGGAATAACAATCTTTGTTAATTCAAAGGAAAATGTAGGTACGATTGTTACATTACAATTCCCAAATCAAAATGAATATCAACACATTCTCGGTAGATGACAAAATTGTCACCTACCGTTTTATTTTGTCATCTAAAACAAGGGAAGAAATTAATTGTTAACGATAAAATGAAAATAGTTAATAGAGAGGAGCATATTACATGGCTGTATTAATAGGAAGAAAAGTAAGGAAAACATATGGGAAAAAGTCAAACGCACATGAAGTGTTAAAAGGAATAGATTTAGAAGTAAATGAAGGAGAATTTGTAGGAATCATGGGACCTTCTGGATCCGGGAAGACAACGTTGCTAAACGTATTATGCTCTATTGACTTTCCAACAGAGGGTATTGTAGAAATTAACGGGCAAAATTTAAGAGGAATGAAAGAAAAAGCGTTAGCCAACTTTAGACGTGAACAACTAGGTTTCATCTTCCAAGATTACAACTTGCTTGATACTTTAACTGTTAAAGAAAACATTCTACTACCACTCTCTATCAGTAAACTACCTAAAGTTGCTGCTGAAAATCGTTTGAAAGAACTGGTAGGCTTATTAGGGATTACCGATATATTAAACAAATATCCAAGTGAAATATCAGGTGGTCAAAAGCAACGTACTTCTGCGGCACGAGCTTTAATCGCAAATCCAACATTAGTGTTTGCAGATGAGCCAACTGGGGCCCTAGATTCAAAGTCAGCAACTGCATTACTTACTAATTTAGAAAAAATAAATCAACAAAAGTCTGTAACTATCATGATGGTAACGCATGATTCAGTGGCAGCAAGTTTCTGTTCCAGAGTGCTATTTTTAAAAGACGGACAAATATATACAGAGTTATACCGAGGGGACAAATCACGAAATCAGTTTTTCCAACAAATATTAAATACCCAAAGTGTGCTGGGTGGTGACGGATATGACGCTTAGTAAGTTAGTACTCCGAAGTATGAGGAAAAATTTAAAGCATTATTATCTCTATTTCTTCGCTCTTATTTTTAGTGTTACACTATGTTTTTCTTTTACAACGTTATACACTAATCCATCCGTTATTGAAACATTAAAATCAAGCGGAACTGCAAGTACTGGATTTGAAGTTGCAAGTTATATACTTTATTTTATAGTGACGTTTTTTGTCTTATATGCAAATCATCTTTTCATGAAAAGACGAAGTAAAGAAATCGGTTTATATCAACTAATCGGGATGACGAAGGGGTTAGTAGTAAGGCTAATTGCTTTAGAAAATATCATATTATTTATCCTTGCTGTTGGTGTAGGGATGTTATTTGGCTATTTAAGCTCAAGGGTTTTTGCGATGATTCTTCTAAGATTAGTAGAACTAGAGGCAGTTGTAGATCTAACATTTTCATTTGAAGCATTAAGACAATCAATATTTGTATTTACTATTCTTTTAGTTGTAATTCTTCTTCAAATGATATGGATAATTCAAAGAGTATCGCTATTATCACTTTTTAATGCGTCAAAAAAAGCAGACGAGCGTATTAAGCCATTTGGTTTATTCCAAATGATTATGGGGATTATAGGCATTGCACTAATCATTTACGGTTATTATAAATCAACACAATTGTTTAATATTGCAGATGCAAATGCAGCGAGTAATCTCTTTTTAAATATGTTAATAATTTTAGTATCAACAATTTTTGGTACATTTTTATTTTTCCGTTACTCTGTAGCGTTCTTAATGAATCTGTTACGAATTAGAAAGAAAGGCCATTTAAATGTAGTCGATGTATTGGCTGTTTCGCCAATAATGCACAGAATGAAATCTAACGCAAAATCGTTAACATTAATTACAACATTAACGGCATTAGCGATAGGGATTACAAGTCTCTCGTACATTTCATATTATTCATCGGAAAATAATGCAAGACAGTCTTCACCGTACGATTATATGATTATTGACGATCAAGGTATTGAATTTCTTGATTTACTGACAGATGGAGGAATTGAGTTTGAAAAAGAATTCTACCAGATGTCTGAAGTAGAACTAAATATTGAGGAATTGATCAGTGATAATTTAAAGGATAGTCCTTTATTCACTAATGAAATGGAAACTAGCGTTATATCTATAAATGATTTCAATAAGAGGGTACCAAACGTTGATATTAATGAAGGTGAAGCGATATTGACTAGTTATGTGAATATACTGTCTGAAATTATGCCACTTCAGAAAGAGAAGAACTTAGTAGCAAAAACAGATGACTTAGAAGTGTCTTTATTTGTTACTGATATACGAAAAGATTTCTTATTATATAGTGCGGTAAATATGGGAGGGCCAGTTCTAGTTGTAACGGACGAATTGTTCGAAGATATTGCTGAAAGTGGATTAGTTAGAACTCAAATAGGAATAAATTTAACTGATAAAGATGATATTGAAAAGGCAGAGGCCATTTATAAAAGTTTAGCAGAAGTACGAGGAATTGAACTTGAGATAGTAGAAGGTCATCCTTTTATACACACTCCATCATCTTATGAAGAACTACGTAAACAAAACATAGCAACCTTTGGGATGACCATTTTCGTAACAGCCTTCTTAGGTTTAGCGTTCTTATTAACTACAGGAAGTATTTTATACTTTAAACAAATGGCAGAAGCTGAGGATGAAAAAGAGTCTTATACAACATTAAGAAAAATTGGTTTCTCTACATCACACCTTTTGAAAGGTATATATGCAAAACAACTGTTTAGTTTTTGTGTCCCGTTACTTATTGGATTATTCCATAGTTACTTTGCGGTGAAATCAGGGTGGTTTTTATTTGGTACAGAATTTGAGGCCCCTTTATTGATAATAATGAGTCTCTACATTTTGATGTATGCAGTATTTGCTGTGCTCTCGATTCAATATTATAAAAAGGTAGTTAGGAATTCACTATAAGATAGAAGAAAGTCGTTATAATTTCTCGAATTTAGGGAAAATTATAACGATTTTTATTTGCATTGACATTTATACTAGATGCGAATACACTTTAACACGTTAGTATATTAGTATTAGAAAGTATGGGGTTTAATCATGAATGCAGTTTTAATAGCAGTTTTCGTTATGTTAGTCTTAAGCTTATTACGTGTCAATGTTGTCCTATCTTTAGTAATTGGGGCTGTTGTAGGTGGGTTATCCGGCGGCATGACATTAATGGATACTATAGATGCTTTTCATAATGGCTTAGGTGGGGGAGCGCAAGTCGCTTTAAGCTATGGTCTACTTGGTGGGTTTGCTATAGCTATATCTAAAACCGGTATAACGGAATTACTAATAGATAGAATATTAAAGATTGTAAACGGAAATGGTCGTTCGCAAAAGAAAGGTTTAGTAAAAGCATTAGTCTTTCTGTTTTTACTTATGATGGCGATTTTTTCACAAAACCTAATACCAATACATATCGCCTTTATTCCGCTGTTAATACCACCAATTTTAAAGATATTAAATATGTTGGAAGTGGATCGTCGATTAATCGCATGTATTTTAACATTCGGATTAATTACACCTTATATCTTTCTACCATATGGGTTTGGTTTTATATATCAAGATATAATTGCGACACAAATGGGCCTTGCAGGGTTACCGATAGAAATTGGACAAATATCAAAAGCAATGGCTATACCGGTATTAGGGATGGTTGTAGGACTGATTTGTGCATTCTTCTACTTCCGTAAACCTCGGCAATATAAAGACATAGATATAATAGAGAAAAAGTTAGAAGTTACTATTAATAAGAGAAATATTTTGTTTACCGTTTTGTCATTACTTATTGCGGTAATAGTACAAGTTAATACAGATTCGATGATTATGGCTGCACTTGCTGGAATTCTTGTATTGTATATTACAGGTGCATTAAAGTGGACAGCAGCAGATGCGATTTTATCCGATGGTTTACGTATGATGGCCTTTATCGGATTTGTAATTATATCAGCTAATGGGTTTTCTGCCGTGATAAATGCAACCGGGCATGTGGAATTACTAGTGGAAGACACTTTGGATATGTTAAATGGTAATGTTAGTTTGGCGGTATTGCTGATGTTAAT
Organism: Ureibacillus manganicus DSM 26584; assembly: GCF_000772945.1. GTDB lineage: Bacteria > Bacillota > Bacilli > Bacillales_A > Planococcaceae > Ureibacillus > Ureibacillus manganicus. The sequence goes on along the minus strand of NZ_JPVN01000004.1, from coordinate 51,099 downwards.
TATCGGGTTAGTTGTAACGATGGGAATTGGATCATCATTTGCAACAATCCCAATTATCGCAGCAATCTTTGTTCCATTATCGTTAGAGCTAGGGTTAAGTTCGTTAGCTATTATTGCTTTAATAGGTACAGCTGGTGCACTAGGTGATGCTGGTTCACCTGCATCGGACTCAACATTAGGACCAACGTCAGGATTAAATGCCGACGGACAACACAATCATATATGGGACACATGTGTACCAACATTTATATTCTATAATATCCCATTAGTTTTATTTGGATGGATCGCAATTACGTTTATATTATAGAAAAAGAACAAGACAACAAATAAGAGTAGCTTCTAAAATGAGGCTACTTTTTATGTTTAGAACCAATTGATTAAATTACCAGTATAAAATGTTATTAAAACAATTGATAACTGTAGGTAATTTATATATACTGTAAAAGGTCTTAAAAATCATACAGACAGCTACAAACATCCAGCAATAACAATATTAAATAGTTTTAGCAAAAAACACTTGCTTATTCTTTTTTTATTATGTATAATGTTGAATGTTGGTCTTTGACTGCGATGAAGCGGGAGGTTGCCGACACACCCGGCCGCTTTGCCATGGCGGATGTGTGGGAAATTTCCGTGGAGAATGTCTAGAAAATAGGCGAGAAGGAGGGAAAATAATGGCAAAACAAAAGATTCGTATCCGTTTAAAAGCGTATGATCACCGTGTTTTAGATCAATCAGCTGAGAAAATTGTGGAAACTGCTAAACGTTCAGGTGCAAGTGTATCAGGTCCGATCCCGTTACCAACTGAGAAGTCTGTGTACACAATTCTTCGTGCGGTTCACAAGTACAAAGATTCTCGTGAACAATTCGAAATGCGTACGCATAAACGTTTGATCGACATCATTAACCCAACACCACAAACTGTTGATGCGTTAATGAAACTTGACTTACCATCTGGCGTTGATATTGAAATCAAACTTTAATGGTAAAAACAAATAGAAACTTTTAAATATCACAGGAGGTGTGACAAATGACTAAAGGAATCTTAGGTAGAAAAATTGGTATGACTCAAGTTTTCGCAGAAAACGGAGATTTAATCCCAGTAACAGTTATCGAAGCTGCTCCAAACGTAGTGCTTCAAAAGAAAACTGTTGAAACTGATGGCTACGAAGCAGTCCAAGTTGGTTTTGAAGACAAACGCGTTAAGCTTTCAAACAAACCACAACAAGGTCATGTAGCAAAAGCGAATACTGCTCCTAAGCGCTTCATTCGTGAATTCCGTAACGTAAACGTTGCAGAATACGAAGTTGGTCAGGAAGTCAAAGTAGAAATTTTCGCTGAAGGCGAAGTAGTAGACGTAACAGGCGTAACTAAAGGGAAAGGTTTCCAAGGCGCAATTAAACGCCACGGACAATCTCGTGGACCTATGTCTCACGGTTCTCGTTACCACCGTCGTGTTGGTTCTATGGGTCCGGTTGCTCCAAACCGCGTATTCAAACAAAAGAAATTACCTGGTCAAATGGGTGGTAATGTAGTTACAATCCAAAACTTAGAAATTGTTAAAGTTGATGCAGATCGTAACTTACTACTTGTTAAAGGTAATGTTCCTGGTTCTAAAAAAGCATTAGTTACAGTGAAATCAGCTGTAAAATCTAAATAATTTCTCGAAGAAAGGAGGAAACAGGAATGACAAAAGTATCTGTACTTAGTCAAACAGGTGCTTCAGTTGGTGAAATCGAATTAAACGATGCGATTTTCGGAATCGAGCCAAATGAAGCGGTATTATTCGACGCAGTAGTTGCTCAACGTGCTTCTCTACGTCAAGGTAATCACAAAGTGAAAAACCGTTCAGAAGTTGCTGGTGGTGGACGTAAACCATGGCGCCAAAAAGGAACTGGTCGTGCTCGTCAAGGATCTATCCGCTCTCCACAATGGCGTGGTGGTGGTATCGTATTCGGACCAACTCCAAGAAGCTATGCTTACAAATTACCGAAGAAAGTTCGTCGCTTAGCTCTTAAATCTGCTTTATCAGCTAAAGTTGTAGAACAAAACTTCCTTGTTCTTGATGCATTACAATTAGATGCACCAAAAACAAAAGACTTCAAAGCAATCTTAGGTAACTTAAACATTGCTAAAAAAGCATTATTTGTTACTGCTGAATTAGATGAAAACGTAGCATTATCTGCTCGTAATATCCCTGGTGTAACTGTTTTAACAGCTTCTGGTATCAACGTTCTTGACCTTGTAGGTCACGAAAAAGTTGTATTCACAAAAGCTGCAGTAGAAAAAGTTGAGGAGGTGCTTGGATAATGGAAGCACGTGATATTTTAAAACGTCCGGTCATTACTGAGCGTTCTTCTGAGCTTATGGCTGAGAAAAAATATACTTTCGAAGTTGATGTTCGTGCGAACAAAACGGAAGTAAAAAGCGCTGTAGAAGAAATCTTTGGAGTAAAAGTTGAGAAAGTAAACATCATGAACTACAAAGGTAAATTCAAACGCGTAGGTAAATTCGGTGGTTACACAAACAAACGTCGTAAAGCGATCGTTAAATTAACTGCTGATTCTAACGAAATCGAAATTTTTTAATTCATAAATAGAGATTTCATAAGAACAGACATGAACAATTAAGAAGGAGGGAAAACACATGGCGATTAAAAAGTATAAACCAACCTCAAATGGTCGTCGTAATATGACGGCATCTGACTTTGCGGAAATTACAGCATCTAAACCAGAGAAATCGTTACTTGCTCCTAAAAAACGCAAAGCTGGTCGTAACAACCAGGGTAAAATTACTGTTCGTCATAATGGTGGTGGTCACAAACGTCAATACCGTATTATTGACTTTAAACGTGTGAAAGATGGCATTCCTGGACGCGTTGCTACTATCGAATATGATCCAAACCGCTCAGCTAACATTGCATTAATTAATTACGCTGATGGTGAAAAAACATACATCTTAGCTCCAAAAGGATTAGAAGTTGGTCAAACAATCGTTTCTGGTCCAGAAGCTGATATTAAAGTAGGTAATGCATTACCACTTTCTAACATTCCAATGGGTACTACAATCCATAACATCGAGTTAAAACCTGGTAAAGGCGGACAATTAGTACGTTCAGCTGGTACTTCTGCGCAAGTACTTGGTCGTGAAGGTAAATATGTAATCGTTCGTTTACAATCTGGTGAAGTACGTTTAGTATTAGCTACTTGCCGTGCAACAATCGGTCAAGTTGGTAATGAACAACACGAACTTATCCACATTGGTAAAGCAGGTCGTACTCGTTGGTTAGGTAAACGCCCAACTGTACGTGGATCTGTAATGAACCCTAATGATCACCCACACGGTGGTGGTGAAGGACGTTCACCAATCGGACGTAAATCTCCAATGACACCTTGGGGTAAACCGGCTCTTGGCCTTAAAACTCGTAAGAAAAAGAATAAAACTAATAAGTTAATTATTCGTGGTCGTAAAAAATAAAGTGATGGAGCTACGGTTCGCTAGTCGTACCGTGGTGATGTCACGGAGGGAGGTTCCTAAATGGGTCGCAGCTTGAAAAAAGGACCTTTTGTCGATGATCATTTAATGAAAAAGGTCGAAGCACAAGAAGGTTCAGAGAAAAAACAAGTAATTAAAACTTGGTCTCGCCGTTCTACTATCTTCCCAAACTTCATTGGGTTAACAATTGCTGTATATGACGGACGTAAACATGTTCCTGTATACGTAACTGAAGATATGGTAGGTCACAAATTAGGCGAGTTCGCACCAACTCGTACTTACAAAGGTCACGGTGCGGATGACAAGAAAACAAGACGCTAATTTTGAGAGGAGGTAAATTCGAATGACACAAGCTAAAGCTATCGCTCGCACAGTGCGTATCGCTCCTCGTAAAGTACGTCTAGTTGTAGACTTAATCCGAGGTAAGCAAGTAGGTGAGGCAGTTGCAATTTTACGTCATACTCCAAAAGCGGCGTCTCCAGTCGTTGAAAAAGTGTTGAAATCTGCAGTTGCTAACGCTGAGCATAACTATGAATTAGATGTAAATAACCTAGTTGTTTCTGAAATCTTTGTTGATGAAGGACCAACATTAAAACGTTTCCGTCCACGTGCTCAAGGACGTGCAAGCGCAATTAACAAACGCACAAGCCACATTACTGTAGTGGTATCAGAGAAGAAGGAGGGTTAATCCGTGGGTCAAAAAGTACATCCAATAGGATTACGAGTTGGTATTATTCGTGACTGGGAGTCAAAATGGTACGCTGAAAAAGACTATGCTACTCTTTTACACGAAGATATCAAAATTCGTAAGTATATCGAGTCTGCTTTAAAAGAAGCTGCTGTTTCTAAAGTAGAAATCGAACGCGCTGCAAATCGTGTTAACATTACAATTCACACTGCGAAACCAGGTATGGTAATTGGTAAAGGCGGTCAAGAAGTTGAAAACTTACGCAAATACCTAAGTGATACAACTGGTAAACGTGTGCACATTAATATTATTGAAATTAAAAAAGCTGATCTTGATGCTCGTTTAGTAGCAGAAAATATCGCTCGTCAACTTGAGAACCGCGTATCTTTCCGTCGTGCTCAAAAACAAGCAATCCAACGCACAATCCGTGCTGGTGCAAAAGGAATTAAAACACAAGTATCTGGTCGTTTAGGTGGCGCTGATATCGCGCGTGCTGAACATTATAGTGAAGGAACTGTTCCACTTCATACTCTTCGTGCAGACATCGACTATGCTCACGCAGAAGCTGACACAACTTATGGTAAATTAGGTGTTAAAGTATGGATTTACCGTGGTGAAGTCCTTCCTACGAAGAAGAACTCTGTGGAAGGAGGCAAATAATTATGTTATTACCAAAACGCGTTAAATATCGTCGTGAACACCGTGGTAACATGCGTGGTGAAGCGAAAGGCGGTAAAGAAGTAACTTTTGGTGAATGGGGTTTACAAGCTCAAACAGCTAGTTGGATTACTAACCGTCAAATCGAAGCTGCTCGTATTGCAATGACACGTTACATGAAACGTGGCGGTAAAGTTTGGATCAAAATCTTCCCACATAAACCTTACACGAAAAAGCCTCTAGAGGTACGTATGGGTTCCGGTAAAGGTTCTCCAGAAGGTTGGGTAGCAGTAGTAAAACCAGGAAAAGTAATGTTTGAAGTTGCTGGGGTTTCTGAAGAAATCGCTCGTGAAGCACTTCGTTTAGCATCACACAAACTTCCTGTTAAATGTAAAGTAGTTAAACGTCAAGAAACTGGTGGTGAATCTAATGAAAGCTAATGAAATCCGTGACCTTGCCACTTCTGAAATTGAATTAAAAGTGAAATCACTGAAAGAAGAGCTTTTCAACCTTCGCTTCCAATTGGCGACTGGTCAATTAGAAAACACAGCTCGCATTCGTGAGGTTCGTAAAGCGATCGCTCGTATGAAAACTGTGATTCATGAAAGAGAAATCAGTGCAAAATAACTGATGATAAAGGAGGTTGTAAAGTATGACTGAGCGTAATCAACGCAAAGTTTACACTGGCCGTGTAGTTTCTGACAAAATGGACAAAACAGTAACCGTTCTTGTTGAAACACATAAAAAACACAAGTTATACGGTAAGCGTGTAAAATACTCTAAAAAATTCAAAGCTCATGATGAATTAAATGAAGCGAAAATCGGTGATATCGTACGTATCATGGAAACTCGCCCACTTTCAGCTACAAAACGTTTCCGTCTATTGGAAATCGTAGAAAAAGCGGTTATTATTTAATAACATTTTCGGATGTTTAATTTCCGAAGGGAGGTAACCTAAATGATCCAACAAGAAAGTCGTATGAAAGTTGCTGATAACTCAGGTGCTCGTGAAGTATTAACGATCAAAGTACTAGGCGGTTCAGGACGTAAAACTGCTAACATCGGCGATATCGTTGTATGTACAGTTAAGAAAGCAACACCAGGGGGCGTTGTCAAAAAAGGTGACGTTGTAAAGGCTGTTGTTGTTCGCACGAAGTCTGGTGTACGTCGTAAAGATGGTACTTATATCAAATTTGACGAAAACGCTTGTGTAATTATCAAAGAAGATAAATCCCCTCGTGGAACACGTATTTTCGGACCTGTTGCACGTGAATTACGTGATAGCAACTTCATGAAAATCGTATCTCTAGCACCAGAAGTTCTTTAATTTCTAAAAGCAGAAGCAATCCTTCTGTAGGTGTAGGGTATTTAAAATAATAAAATTGATTTACATGACAGTACCAATCAAGGAGGTGCGACACATAATGCATGTAAAAAAAGGCGACAAAGTAAAAGTTATTACTGGTAAAGATAAAGGTAAAGAAGGCGTAGTATTAGCAGCTTTCCCTAAAAAAGACCGTGTTCTTGTTGAAGGTATTAACATCGTTAAAAAACACGTTAAACCTAACCAGTTAAACCCACAAGGTGGTATTGTAAGCCAAGAAGCAGCAATCCACGTATCGAACGTAATGCTAATCGATCCTAAATCTGGCGAGCCGACTCGTGTAGGTTACAAAATCGAAGATGGCAAAAAAGTTCGTGTTGCAAAAAAATCAGGTGCAGTAATCGACTAATAAGTAAAATAAGAAGGGAGGTACGAACATGAGCCGCCTAAAAGAAAAGTATTCAAAAGAAGTTTCTCCAGCTCTAATGAGCAAATTTAACTATAAATCTGTTATGCAAGTGCCTAAAGTTGAAAAGATCGTTATTAACATGGGTGTTGGTGACGCTGTTCAAAACTCAAAATCACTTGATGCTGCTGTAGAAGAATTAACAATTATTACAGGTCAAAAACCAGTTGTAACTAAAGCGAAAAAATCTATCGCAGGTTTCCGTTTACGTGAAGGTATGCCAATCGGTGCGAAAGTTACATTACGTGGTGACCGTATGTATGAATTCTTAGATAAATTAATCGCAATTGCACTTCCACGTGTACGTGACTTCCGTGGTGTATCTAAAAAAGCATTTGACGGTCGCGGTAACTACACTTTAGGTGTAAAAGAACAATTAATTTTCCCTGAGATCGATTACGATAAAGTTTCAAAGGTACGCGGTATGGACATCGTGATCGTAACGACTGCGAATTCTGATGAAGAAGCTCGCGAGTTATTGACACAATTCGGTATGCCGTTCCAAAAGTAATAAAATAAGGAGGGCGAGAACGTGGCTAAAAAATCAATGATTATTAAACAACAACGTAAGCAAAAGTTTAAAGTACAAGAATACACACGTTGTGAACGCTGTGGCCGTCCACACTCTGTGTACCGTAAATTTAAACTTTGCCGTATTTGTTTCCGTGAACTTGCATATAAGGGACAAATTCCAGGCGTTAAAAAAGCTAGCTGGTAATCCCCTAATTTGGGAAGGAGGTAAAATATATGACAATGTCTGATCCAATTGCAGATATGCTTACTCGCATTCGTAATGCGAACATGGTTCGTCACGAGAAATTAGAAGTTCCAGCTTCAAATTTAAAGAAACAAATCGCTGAAATTTTAAAGCGTGAAGGTTTCATCCGTGATGTAGAGTATGTTGAAGACAACAAACAAGGTATCATCCGTATCTTCTTAAAATACGGTAAAGATAATGAACGTGTTATTACTGGTTTAAAACGTATTTCAAAACCTGGACTACGTGTTTACGCTAAAACAAACGAAGTACCAAAAGTATTAAACGGCTTAGGTATCGCTTTAGTATCAACTTCTCAAGGTGTTGTAACTGATAAAGAAGCTCGTGCTAAACAAGTTGGCGGAGAAATCTTAGCTTACATTTGGTAATATGCTATAAACGAATGGAGGTGCAACTATATGTCTCGTGTAGGTAAAAAACCAATCGAGGTTCCAGCAGGCGTAACAGTTACTATCGCTGATGATAACACTGTAACTGTTAAAGGACCTAAAGGCGAACTTACTCAAACTTTTAATCAAGATATTAAAATCGAACAAGAAGGCAGCGTGATTACTTTAACACGCCCTACTGAATCAAAAGAACACCGTACGATCCACGGTACAACTCGTGCTTTATTAGCAAACATGGTAACTGGTGTTTCTGAAGGATTTACTCGTTCACTAGAACTTATCGGTGTTGGTTATCGTGCGCAATTACAAGGCAATAAACTTGTATTAAACGTTGGATACTCTCATCCAGTAGAGTTCACACCTGAAGAAGGTTTAGAAATCGAAGTTCCTTCAAACACAAAAGTTATTGTTAAAGGGATCAACAAAGAACGTGTTGGTGCATTGTCATCAAACATCCGTGCTGTACGTCCACCAGAGCCTTACAAAGGTAAAGGTATTCGTTACGAAGGCGAACAAGTTCGTCGTAAAGAAGGTAAAACAGGTAAATAATGCTAGATAAGCGTTAGAAAGGAGTGACCTCACAGTGATTACGAAACAAGATAAAAATCAAGTTCGTAAAAAACGTCATGCGCGTGTTCGTACTAAAATTTCTGGTACTGCAGAACGTCCACGTCTAAACGTATTCCGTTCAAACAAGAACATTTATGCGCAACTTATTGATGATGTTGCAGGTGTAACAATTGTTAGTGCATCAACTCAAGAAAAAGATTTTGAGGGTGCTGGTAACAATGCTGAAGCTGCAGCAAAAATCGGTCAAATTATCGCTAAACGTGCTGTGGAAAAAAATATTACAAACGTAGTATTTGACCGCGGTGGTTACTTATATCATGGACGTGTTAAAGCTTTAGCTGAAGCTGCACGTGAAAACGGCTTAGAATTTTAATAAGAAGGAGGGACATACTTCATGAGTCGATTTGACGCAAACAATCTTGAATTTGAAGAACGCGTAGTAACGATCAACCGCGTTGCTAAAGTTGTTAAAGGTGGACGTCGCTTCCGCTTCTCAGCACTAGTTGTTGTTGGAGATAGAAACGGTCATGTTGGTTTCGGTACTGGTAAAGCACAAGAAGTTCCAGACGCAATCAAAAAAGCTGTTGAAGATGCGAAGAAAAACTTAATTGAAGTACCACGTGTTGGTGGAACTACTCCACACGAAGTACACGGTCGCTTTGGCGCAGGTAAAATTTTAATTAAACCTGCATCTGCTGGTACAGGAGTTATCGCTGGTGGTCCAGTACGTGCTGTACTTGAACTTGCTGGTATTACTGATATTCTTTCAAAATCTCTAGGTTCAAACACACCTATTAATATGGTTCGTGCTACAATCGCAGGTCTTAAAGAACTAAAACGCGCAGAGGAAGTTGCAAAACTTCGCGGTAAATCAGTGGAAGAATTATTAGGATAAGGGGGGAATCATAATGGCTAACAAACTAGAGATCACCCTTACTAAATCTGTTATTGGTGCAAAACCTGCTCAACGCAAAACAGTTGAGGCATTAGGTTTACGCAAACTTAACCAAACTGTGGAACATGCTGATAACGCAGCTATCCGCGGAATGTTAGACAAAGTAGCTCACTTAGTTACTATAAAAGAAAATTAATATCCCTAAACAATGAACAAGGAGGTGCCACCCATATGAAACTTCATGAGTTAAAACCAGCGGTAGGTTCACGTAAAGAACGCAACCGTGTTGGTCGTGGTATCGGTTCTGGTAACGGTAAAACTGCAGGTAAAGGTCACAAAGGACAAAACGCCCGTTCTGGCGGCGGAGTACGCCCTGGATTTGAAGGTGGTCAAAACCCACTTTTCCGTCGTTTACCTAAACGCGGCTTTACGAACATTAACCGTAAAGAATACGCTATCGTGAACATTGATACATTAAATCGTTTTGAAGATGGCATTGAAGTAACACCTGCATTATTAGTTGAAACTGGTGTTGTGAGTAATGAAAAAGCTGGCATTAAGATTCTAGGTAATGGAACTCTTAATAAAAAGCTAACTGTAAAAGCTCACAAGTTCTCTTCATCAGCTAAAGAAGCTATTGAAAATGCTGGTGGAACAACAGAGGTGATTTAATGTTTCAGACAATCTCTAACTTCATGCGTGTTCGAGATATAAGAAATAAAATCATCTTTACATTATTAATGCTACTGGTGTTTCGTATCGGAACTTTCATTCCGGTACCAAACGTAGATGCTGGAGTATTACAAGTAGCCGATCAATTTAACTTAATTGGCTTCTTAAATACTTTCGGTGGTGGGGCATTGGCAAACTTCTCAATCTTTGCATTGGGAATTATGCCTTACATTACAGCATCAATTATCGTTCAGTTACTACAAATGGACGTTGTACCTAAGTTTTCTGAATGGGCTAAACAAGGTGATGTTGGACGCCGCAAACTTGCACAGTTTACACGCTACTTTACAATCATCCTTGCATTCCTTCAAGCATTTGCGATGTCATTTGGATTTAACCAAATGTATGGCGGACAATTAATCACTGACACTAGTGTAATGTCTTACATAACTATTGCAATTGTTTTAACTGGTGGTACTGCATTCCTATTGTGGTTAGGTGAACAAATTACTGCACATGGTGTAGGTAACGGTATATCAATCATTATCTTTGCCGGGATTGTTGCTGCAATTCCAACAGCAGTAAACCAAATCTACGCACAACAACTTGAAGGTGCTGGAGATCAACTTTTCATTAAGATTATCATCCTTGCTCTTTTAGTAGTAATTCTTTTAGCAATTGTTGTTGGAGTTATTTACGTGCAACAAGCACTTCGTAAAATTCCAATTCAATATGCTAAACGTGTTGCAGGTCGTGCATCTCAAGCAGGTGGACAGCAAACCCATTTACCGTTAAAAGTAAATGCTGCTGGGGTTATCCCAGTAATCTTTGCAATGGCATTCATTGTTACACCTCAGACATTAGCTATGTTCTTCGGGCAAAATAGTGTAACTACCTTCATTACTAATACGTTTGATTACACAAAACCTGTTGGTATGTTAGTATATATTGCACTAATTACTGCATTCACTTACTTCTATGCATTTATCCAAGTGAATCCTGAAAACTTAGCAGATAATCTGAAAAAACAAGGTGCTTACATTCCTGGTATTCGTCCAGGTAGTGATACGCAAAGTTACTTAACAAAAGTTTTATATCGTTTAACTTTTGTAGGTGCTCTATTCTTAGTTGTTGTCTCTGTTCTACCGATCCTATTTATTAATTTCATGAATCTACCTGCCTCAGCGCAAATTGGTGGTACTAGTGTTATTATCGTAGTCGGGGTTGCTCTAGAAACAATGAAACAGTTAGAATCACAATTAGTTAAACGTCATTATAAAGGCTTTATGAAATAATGTTGGTAAATAGGAAACGAATAGTTTCCTATGCCAGCTGAATTAGGGGGAGACTAAACGTATGAATATCGTTTTAATGGGTCTGCCTGGTGCTGGTAAAGGTACTCAAGCAGATAAAATTGTTGATAAATACGCGATCCCTCATATTTCTACAGGCGATATGTTCCGTGCCGCTATTAAAGATGGTACAGAGTTAGGATTAAAAGCAAAATCGTTTATGGACCAAGGAGCACTTGTTCCTGATGAAGTAACGATCGGTATCGTTCGCGAACGACTTAGCCAAGAAGATTGTGAAAAAGGTTTCTTACTTGATGGATTCCCACGTACAGTACCACAAGCGGAAGCACTAGATAATATTCTAGATTCACTAGGGAAGAAAATTGATCACACAATTAATATCCAAGTTGAAAAAGAAGAACTGGTTGCTCGTTTAAGTGGTCGTCGTATTTGTAAGGTTTGCGGTGCTTCGTACCATGTTATCTTTAATCCTCCAAAAGAGGAAGGTAAATGCGATAAAGATGGTGGCGAATTATACACTCGTGCTGATGATAATCCTGAAACGGTTGCGAACCGTCTGGAAGTAAATATGAATCAAGCGCAACCTTTGCTAAACTATTATGAAGCAAAAGGTGTTTTAACGAATATTAACGGACAGCAACATATTGATAATGTGTTTGCTGATCTAGACGCTCTTTTATTACAGGGCAGCCGCAGCTAATACCCGGCATTAGGCGAACTAAACTATTTTTCGCGCGTGAACTGCGGTGCAACAAAAAATTAATGAGAGTTGCAAAAGCATATTGTGCCCGGTATACACTTATAAAGTGTAATGCTTATTTTAAATAGGATGACACTAAAAAGTGTGTTAAGGGTTTCGTGGAAGCATCTGTGTAAACGGGTATGAATCTCTCATCCAAGACATTCCGGCTATCGTTAAACAATGTGGATTACATAATCTATTAGTTGGATTTTGTATTTCCGTGGATTGTGTGAAGCGAAACCAGACGAGCGTCTTTCGAACATCTCTCATACAATCCATGCATATGTTAATGGTGTTGCTTCTTTTGAAGAAAACAATTGGATGGTTTCTCAAATTTGAGAATCGGAAAAAGTTGCATATAGAAGGGAGATAGGGTTGATGGCGAAAGACGATGTAATTGAAGTCGAAGGAACAGTAGTTGAGACTTTGCCAAACGCGATGTTTAAGGTAGAATTAGAAAATGGGCATACGATTCTTGCTCACGTATCTGGAAAGATTCGCATGCATTTTATCAGAATTTTACCTGGAGATAAGGTTACTATAGAGTTATCTCCTTACGATTTAACTCGCGGTCGTATCACATACCGTTTTAAATAATCTTTTGCACTCCGAAATAATAAGGAGGTTGGGTTAGATGAAAGTGAGACCATCTGTGAAACCGATCTGCGAAAAATGTAAAGTAATTCGCCGACGCGGTAAAGTAATGGTAATCTGTGAAAATCCTAAACATAAACAAAAACAAGGATAATTTAGAAGGAGGTGCACTAAAAGTATGGCACGTATTGCTGGTGTTGACATTCCTCGCGACAAACGCGTTGTAATTTCATTAACATACATTTACGGTATTGGTAAAACAACTGCTAAAAAAGTATTAGCAGCTGCTGGTGTATCTGAAGAAACTCGTGTACGCGATTTAACTGAAGATGAACTAAACCTAATCCGTGAACAATTAGATTCTTATAAAACAGAAGGTGACTTACGTCGTGAAATCTCATTAAACATCAAACGTTTAATGGAAATCGGATCATTCCGTGGTATCCGTCACCGTCGTGGTTTACCTGTTCGTGGTCAAAATACGAAAAATAATGCGCGTACGCGTAAAGGTCCTCGTAAAACTGTAGCGAACAAGAAAAAATAATAAGTAAAGGGGGTTCCTTTTAACATGGCTCGTAAACAACAAACACGTAAACGTCGTGTGAAAAAGAATATCGAATCAGGTATTGCTCACATCCGTTCTACATTTAACAATACAATTGTAACGATTACAGATATGCAAGGTAATGCAGTGTCTTGGTCTAGTGCTGGTGCACTTGGTTTCAAAGGCTCACGTAAATCTACACCTTATGCTGCGCAAATGGCTGCTGAAGCTGCTGCAAAAGCATCCCTTGAACATGGTCTGAAGACGTTGGAAGTAACTGTTAAAGGTCCTGGTGCTGGTCGTGAAGCTGCAATTCGTGCTCTTCAAGCAGCAGGTTTAGAAGTAACTGCAATTAAAGATGTTACTCCAGTTCCACATAACGGTTGCCGTCCACCAAAACGTCGTCGTGTGTAATGGGTGCATCTTAAGTTCTCTTAAGTCATCATCTTTGTGCTAAACGCTAAGTTGTGCAATTATTAGTAGTATATGATGGTATGAACCTAATACATTCGATGTTTTGAAGGAGGGTAAATTGAATGATCGAAATTGAAAAACCAAAGATTGAAACTGTGGAAATCAGCGAAGATTCCAAACATGGTAAATTTGTTGTTGAACCGCTTGAACGCGGATATGGAAACACTTTGGGTAATTCTTTACGTCGGATCCTTCTGTCTTCACTTCCAGGAGCTGCTGTTACTAGTATTCAAATCGACGGAGTACTACATGAATTCTCTACTGTTGAAGGTGTAGTTGAAGATGTTGCTTCTATTATCTTGAATATTAAAAAACTTGCACTTAAAATCTACTCTGACGAAGAAAAAGTTATTGAGATTGATGTGAAAGGTGAATCGGTAGTTACAGCTGCTGATATTACACATGACAGTGACGTTGAAATTTTAAATCCAGATCTATATATTGCAACAATTGCTAAAAATGGTCATTTACGTATTCGTATGTATGCACGTCGTGGCCGTGGGTATACTCCTGCTGATCAAAACAAACGTGAAGATCTTCCTATCGGCGTGATCCCGATCGACTCTATTTACACTCCAGTTTCACGCGTTAATTTTCAAGTAGAAAATACTCGTGTCGGACAAAATTCTGACTTCGATAAATTATCACTTGATGTGTGGACTGATGGAAGCATTGGTCCAAAAGAGGCGATTTCGCTCGGCGCAAAAATTTTAACTGAGCACCTTAATATCTTTGTTGGTTTAACGAACGAAGCTCAAACGGCTGAAATCATGGTTGAAAAAGAAGAAGATCAAAAGGAAAAAGTTTTAGAGATGACTATCGAAGAACTTGATCTTTCTGTTCGTTCTTACAACTGTTTAAAACGAGCTGGTATCAATACGGTATTAGAGCTTGCTAATAAATCAGAAGATGACATGATGAAGGTACGTAACCTTGGTCGTAAATCATTAGAAGAAGTAAAAGCGAAATTAGAAGAGCTTGGTTTAGGATTACGTAAAGAAGACTAATCATGCTTTTTGCAAGACTTAGATCAATTGAAGGAGGGAACATCTATGGGTTACAGAAAACTTGGTCGTACAAGTTCTCAACGTAAAGCGTTACTACGTGACTTAGCTACTGATTTAATCGTTAACGAACGCATTGAAACAACAGAAGCTCGTGCGAAAGAATTACGCTCTGTTGTAGAAAAAATGATCACTTTAGGTAAACGTGGAGATTTACATGCTCGTCGTCAAGCTGCTGCATTCATCCGTCGTGAAGTTGCAACAACAACTGATGAGAATGGTAATGAAACATCTACATTTGCTTTACAAAAGTTATTTAACGATGTAGCACCACGTTACGCAGATCGTCAAGGTGGTTACACTCGTATCCTTAAAAAAGGTCCTCGCCGTGGAGACGGTGCGCCTGTAGTTGTAATTGAATTAGTTTAATTTAATTCTTACAATACTGCCAAAGTAGGTGTCCGGTTCACCGGTTGAATCCGGACCCTTTTTTTAAAATGATTTATACGACAATAAAATGGCATGAGCGTTATAATGAGCGAGTCCTTAGTGACGGCGTCTCGTCTAGCTCTCCGCACCTCATTCATAAAGGCTTGGAAATGAGCAGCCAAGCTTTTACAATAAAATACGCTAAGGCGCATTTCTCTGAATGAGGTGCGCGCTTTTTTATTCTATTAAAATTGTAATATATTTACAGTTTTTAATGATAGATACCAAATTGTTTAAAGTTAAATACATATGTAAAAATAAGATACGTTCCATTCCAGAAAGCTTCTGCTGATTGTTAACGTACCTTATTTTTGTATATGTGGAAGTTTTAAAATGACTTATTGATGCAAAAACATAAAGAAAAGATCTATACGTTGTGATGAGTAGAGTAAGCCTGAGAGGAGCATTATACTTGAGTGAGATACTGTCGTTTAATAATGTAAGTTTTTCATATACACCAGAGGTAAAAGATGCACGTAAAGCTGTTCAAAACGTATCGTTTACGATAAATGAAGGTGAATGGATATCAATTGTTGGTCATAACGGATCAGGTAAATCTACCATGGTTAAAATTATTAGCGGTCTATTATTTCCCCAAGAAGGGGAAGTTCATGTTATGAAAAACGTATTAACAGAAGAAAACCTGTGGGAAACGCGCACACAAATTGGAATGGTTTTTCAGAATCCTGATAATCAGTTCGTTGGTGCAACAGTTCAAGATGATGTAGCTTTTGCTTTAGAAAATAACGGAGTTCCGCATGAAGAAATGGTAAAACGTGTTCATACATCGTTAAAACAGGTTAATATGGACTCATTTCTAAATCATGAACCTCACCATCTATCAGGTGGGCAAAAACAGCGTGTTGCGATTGCAGGCGCGTTAGCAATGCGTCCAAAGATACTCATTCTAGACGAAGCAACTGCAATGCTTGACCCACAAGGACGTGCAGAGGTGTTAAATACAGTACAAGAATTGCGAGAAGAAACTAGATTAACTGTTTTGTCCATTACTCACGATGTTGAGGAGGCGCTACTCGCTGACCGTATACTGTTTATGAATGATGGTAAAAAATATGCTGAAGGCTCTCCACAAGAAGTATTCTCACTAGGGGATAAACTAGTGGAGTTTGGATTAGAACTGCCATTTGCGATGAGAATGACAAAATTACTTAAAGCAAACGGGGTTAGTTTAATTGGGGAACATATGACAGAAGAAGAGTTGGTGAATGATCTATGGACATCAAACTTCAACAAGTAAGTTACGCGTATTCAATGGGCACACCTTTTGAAAAGCGTGCATTATTTGATGTGGATTTAGAGATTCCAAGTAAGACATATCAAGCTATTATTGGTCACACTGGATCAGGTAAATCTACGATATTGCAACACTTTAATGGGTTACTAAAACCATCAAAGGGTGAAGTACATATTGGAGAACGAGTAATTGTTGCTGGGAAAAAGGCAAAAGAATTAAAACCGATTCGCCAAAAAGTGGGTATTGTTTTTCAATTTCCAGAACATCAATTATTCGAAGAAACAGTCTTAAAAGACATTATGTTTGGACCGATGAACTTTGGCGTCTCTCCAGAGGAAGCAGAACAACGTGCAAGGGACTTAGTTGGCCTTGTAGGACTACCTAATTCAGTTTTAGAAAAGTCTCCATTTGATTTGTCTGGAGGGCAAATGAGACGCGTTGCAATAGCAGGTGTACTTGCCTTACAACCAGAAGTGATAGTGTTAGATGAACCTACTGCTGGGCTTGACCCACGTGGACAACGGGAAATAATGGACATGTTCTATCAACTTCACAAAGAACAAGGTTTAACAACGATTCTTGTAACACATAGTATGGAAGATGCTGCAAGATATGCTGACAATCTAGCCATTATGCATGAGGGACGCTGTGTATTAACTGGTGCACCACGTGATATTTTTGCTGATGCAAAAACGCTAGAAAGTTATCGATTAGAATTACCACGTATTATTAAATTCCAACACAAAGTTGAGAAGTTAATGGATAAAAAGCTCTCCAAAATCTGTTTAACTGAAGAAGAATTGGCGTTAGAAATTTCTCATTCAGTGAAAAGGGAGAGTGATGAGCAATGATGGAAAAAATGATCTTTGGTCGCTATATTCCTGGAGACTCCTTTGTTCATCGACTTGATCCACGATCTAAATTGGTTTTTGTTTTTGCATTTATCATTATAGTATTTCTTGCAAATAATACAATTACGTACGGGCTATTATTAGCCTTTACATTATTTATTATTTTGTTGTCTCGTATCCGTCTATATTTCTTAATTAACGGTTTAAAGCCAGTATTAATATTGTTAGTATTTACATTTTTAATACACATTATTTTTACAAGAGAAGGTAATATCGTATTTGAATTAGGATTTTTTAAGATATATGAAGAAGGGGTTAGGCAAGGGATTTACATCTCCATTCGATTTGTTGTTCTTGTTTTTGTAACTTCTGTATTAACTTTAACGACATCTCCTATATCCATTACAGATGGAATTGAAGTGTTATTAAATCCGTTAAAGAAAGTAAAGCTTCCTGTACACGAATTAGCATTAATGATGTCAATTGCGTTACGTTTCATTCCTACATTAATGGATGAGACAGATAAAATTATGAAAGCGCAAATGGCACGTGGATCTGATTTAAGTGCAGGACCTTTAAAAGATCGTATAAAAGCAGTTGTCCCATTATTGGTCCCACTATTTGTGAGTGCATTTAAACGTGCTGAAGACCTAGCAACTGCGATGGAAGTTCGAGGCTATCGTGGAGGCGAGGGTCGAACACGTTACAGAAAGCTAAAATGGGATTGGCGCGATTCCATTAGTTTAGTAGTGTTAATTGCACTAGCAGCATTATTAATCTATCTACGTACTTAAGGGGTGATCTTGTTTGCGTCGTTTAAAGGCAACGATAAGTTATGATGGCACACTGTTTTCAGGCTATCAAGTGCAACCAGGCGAACGAACGGTTCAGCTCGAAATAGAAAAAGTATTATCCAAAATGCATAAAGGTGAAATGGTACGAATTACAGCGAGTGGACGTACAGATTCAAAAGTTCATGCAACTGGACAAGTTATTCATTTTGATACGAATTTATCAATACCAACAGATCGTTATCAGAAGGCATTAAACGTTCAACTACCAAGTGATATCCGAGTAATGCAGGTAGAAGAGGTTCCTTCTGACTTCCATGCCCGTTTTAGCGTGACAGGCAAGCGTTATCGGTACATTTGGAATTGCAACAATGTACAAAGTCCATTTCGTAGGTATTACGCAGTAGATACGAATGGTGTTAAACCGAATATAGGTAAAATGAAAGAAGCTGCCCAATACATTGTAGGTACTCATGATTTTTCTTGCTTTTGCGCCGCAAACACAAGCGTTGTTGATAAAGTCCGTACAGTCCATACATTGGATTTTGAATGGCATGATCAGGAATTACATATGATCATCGAAGGCAATGGATTCTTATATAACATGGTAAGAATAATTGCGGGTACACTTTGGGAAGTCGGCACTGAAAAACGCGCTGCAAGTCAATTGAAAGAAATCATTGCATCAAATGACCGTGGAAGTGCTGGCAAAACAGCACCACCACACGGTTTGTATTTGGAAAAGGTATTTTATTGAAGAAAAAACAACTTCTCCAGGTGTTCATATTTTTTCTTGACTTAGTTCGAAAAATATTATAAGATGACATATGGTATTTTCATTACCAACCACGGATAAGCCCCGAATCTTATAAGTGATTATATAATGAAAAATAACGGTAATCGAATCGATTAGGAGGATATATACATGCGTACAACATTCATGGCTAAAGGTCACGAAGTAGAGCGTAAATGGTTAGTAGTTGACGCAGAAGGCCAAACTCTTGGACGTTTAGCTTCTGAAGTAGCTTCTATCTTACGCGGTAAACATAAACCAACATTCACACCAAACGTTGACACTGGAGATCACGTGATCATCATCAACGCAGAGAAAATTGAATTAACAGGTAACAAATTAGAAGGTAAAATTTACTACCGTCACACTCAATTCGCTGGTGGTTTAAAACAACGCACAGCTGGTGAAATGAAAGAAAAATACCCACGTCAAATGCTTGAATTAGCAGTTAAAGGGATGCTTCCTAAAAACTCTTTAGGTCGTCAAATGTTCTCTAAACTTCACGTATACGCTGGAGCAGAACATCCACATGCAGCACAAAAACCAGAAGCTTACGAGCTTCGCGGATAATTAATTAGAGGAGGATATACACTTGGCACAAGTACAATATATCGGCACAGGTCGCCGTAAAAGCTCAGTAGCTCGCGTACGTCTAGTACCAGGCGAAGGTAAAATCGTTATCAACAACCGTACTATCGAAGAGTACTTACCATTCGAAACTTTACACTTAATCATCAACCAACCATTAGAAGCAACTCAAACTAAAGGTAGTTATGATGTACACGTAAACGTAAACGGTGGTGGATTCACAGGTCAAGCTGGTGCAATCCGTCACGGTATCGCTCGTGCGTTACTACAAGTTGACCCAGATTTCCGTCCAGCACTTAAATCTGCAGGTTTACTAACTCGTGACCCACGTATGAAAGAACGTAAAAAATACGGTCTTAAAGGTGCTCGTCGTGCGCCTCAGTTCTCAAAACGTTAATTATTACTTTCAACGTTTCAACCCTTTCTCGAAATTCGAGAAAGGGTTTTTTCTATTTTAGAACTTGAATATAAAAACTGGATCTCAATGTACAATGAAATCCAGTTTACATACTAATAACTTTTTAGCTAATTTTTTTGATTTTCTCCTTTTTTCCTTGGCTTTGGTTTATGATACAACCCCAGTTCTTTTTTATCTTTAACTAATGATTTGTAAAGTGAAATCATCATTAAAATCATAATAAAAGAAAAAGGAAATGCAGCTATGATTAATGCATTTTGCAGTGCTTGTAATCCACCACTATATATTAATACTAAAGCCACAACTGACTGCGAAATCCCCCAAGTTAGTTTTACTGCCGTTAATGGGTTAAGTGAACCATAAGTTGTTTGCATACCAAGCACAAAGGTTGCTGAATCTGCTGAGGTAATGAAGAATACACTAACAAGTGCAATTGCAATGATCGATAAAATTGTGGACCAAGGTAATTCGTTAAAAATTGCAAATAAAACTTCTTCTGTTGCTAATTGAGATATATCATGAGTTACTGATTTTTGAACCTCAATTCCTGCTGTACCAAATACCGCAAACCAAATAAAGCAGACAAGAGTAGGAAGTAATAACACTCCGATGACAAATTCTCGAATCGTTCTTCCTTTCGATACACGAGCGATAAAAATACCTACAAATGGTGACCAAGAGATCCACCATGCCCAATAAAAGACTGTCCAACCATTAATCCAAGAACGATCTTCTTCATTTAGTGGAGCAATACGGAAGCTCATCTGAACAATATTTTGTATGTAGCCACCAAGAGAGTCTGTTAACATATTTAAGGTAAGGAGAGTTGGTCCTATGATAAACATTAATACTAGTAGTAAAACTGCCAATATCATATTTGCATTACTTAAAATTTTTATCCCTTTCCCTAATCCAGTTGATGCTGAGATGGAAAATAAAATGGTAACAATAACAACGATAATTAATTGAACGGTAAAATTACTTGGAATTCCAAATAAAAAAGATAGTCCCCCATTAATTTGTGTTGCGCCAAATCCTAGAGTTGTTGCAACTCCAACAACTGTTGCTACAACAGCTAATACATCAATAATAGTACCGAGAGTTCCTTCCATTGCTTTTTTTCCTAGTACAGGCTTCAAAGTAGCAGATATAAGGGCAGGTTCTCCTTTACGGAAGTTGAAGTAGGCTAAAGATAATGCTACTATCGCATAAATTGCCCATGCATGAATACCCCAATGGAAAAAAGTGTACCTCATTGCTTCTTTATGAGCTGCATCAGTACCTGGCTCAGCTAGAGGAGGGGTCATGAAATGAGAAAGTGGTTCTGCCGCTCCCCAAAATACAAGACCAATTCCCATACCTGCACTAAATAACATTGCAAACCAAGAGGCTCTTGTAAATTCAGGTTCTTCATCTGTTTTTCCTAACTTTATGATTCCCACTGGACTGAAAATGAGAAAAATACAAAAGGTTACAATAATTGTAACTAAAATTAAGTAATACCAACCGAAAGTTGATGTAAGAAATGCTTGTATATTTCCTGTTACTTCTTCGAAATTCTTTGGTGCAACAACACCGAATATACATGCAGCTAGAACAATCATCACTGAGATCCAAAATACGTTCGAAACCTTTTTCATCATGAATTCCTTTCTGGCTAGAAGTTTCACTTTATTATTTCAATAAAAATATTTACGTATTGAAGTATCTATATGTTCTGCTTTATTCTGTCCCTAAGTGTATTGCATTATTACAAAGAGAAAAAAGGTGTTTATCATTTACCAAAAGCAATTAAAAAATTGCTAAAAATAGAAAGAAACTTGTTGGAAAAAACTCAACAATTCTGGGGTTGTGAGATTTAGTTATTTGTGGGGTTAATTGGGGTTCTGATAAGATTTTTCAATTGCCCTTACAAAAAAACGAAAGTATTGTGTCAAATATGTAAAACACAGTTATATTTGCTAAATCGTTAACGCTCTAGTGCATTTGAACTGTGTTATAGTTAGCTTGGATTGAACTTCATTGGAGGTTTTATATTGGACAACACTCTATTATGGAAAGAAGCAAAAGAATTTCTCGAGTTAAGTTATAAAGAATTACATAAATCAGAGCAACACTTACAATCACGATTAGCTGAAGTAAAAGAAATGATTGAACAACAAGGTTATTATATCCATACAACAGAAGAACTTGATTATGGTGCAAAATTAGCTTGGCGAAATAGTAATCGTTGTATTGGAAGGCTGTTTTGGAACAGTTTAACTACGTTCGACGAGAGGCATTTAAACACGGAAGAAGATATATTTAATGCACTGTTGCGACATATTGAATATGCAACAAATGAAGGACGTATACGACCAACGATATCAGTTTTTCACCAGAACACACCAACAAAGAAAGTTCGACTATGGAATCATCAATTGATTCGTTATGCAGGATATCGTATGGAAGATGGAATAATTGGGGATCCACATTCCCTTGAGTTCACTGAAGCTTGTATAGCACTCGGCTGGGAACCAAAATATGGACAGTTTGACCTGCTCCCAATCGTTATACAACTAGATGAAAACCCTCCAAAACTGTTTGACATCCCACAACATCTCGTAATGGAAGTACCACTAAGACACTCACAATACGAATGGTTTGAGGACCTCGAGCTTAAATGGTATGCAGTCCCAATTATTACAGAAATGAGTCTTGAAATTGGAGGACTTACATATTCAGCTGCCCCATTTAACGGATGGTATATGGGGACAGAAATCGGCGCACGTAATTTAGCTGATGATTCAAGATATAATATGCTGCCCAAAGTAGCATCTCTCATGGGGGCAGACACGAAAAGTAATATATCTTTATGGAAAGACCGAGCACTTGTAGAACTTAATGCCGCCGTCTTATATTCTTTTAAGGAAGATGGTGTTAGTATTGTGGATCACCATACAGCAGCCCACCAGTTTAAGTTGTTCGAAGAAAAAGAGGCGGAAGCTAATAGACAAGTTACAGGAAATTGGGTTTGGCTTATTCCACCGGTATCTCCAGCAACTACACATATATACCATAAGCCATATAACAATGAAGTGAAAAAGCCCAATTATTTTTATCAAAAAAAGCCATATTAACGTCTTTCGCATATAAAAGAGCCTGAGGAAATAATCCCTCAGGCTCATATTCATATAAAATTACATCTCTTTCTTTGCTTTATCCTTTTCTAATAAGACAATTATACTTGGCAGTAAAATTCCTCTTATTAAGAACGTGTCAATCAATATACCAACCGCTACGATAAATCCAAATACAAATAATAGTTGAATTGGCTGTGTCATAAGAACAGCAAACGTAGCTGCAAGAATAATACCTGCAGAAGATATCACGCCACCAGTACTTGCAACTGCTATTTGTGTTGCTTCTCTTACAGAATGCTTTTCACGTTCTTCTAAGAACCTAGACACTAAGATAATATTATAATCGATTCCAAGTGCAACAAGGAATATGAATGCGTATACTGGCACTCGAGTGCTAATTGTATCGATACCAAAAAATAGATTAGTTAAAAACATTCCTAGTCCTAATGCTGCAAAGAAGGAAACAAGGATCGTTCCCATCATGTATATTGGCATTTTAATGGACTTTGTTAGGAAAATAAGCATAACAAAAATCAATATAGTCTCTAACAATACAATCACAATAAGATCTCGATCGTTCGTATTTCGATCATCAAGAGATGATGCTGTTTCACCAGCAAAATATAAGGTACCCTCAATGTCACTAGCATTTAATATTTCATCTGCTTTTTCTTGAATCACTTCTAATGCATTGATGGATTCAATTGCATATGGGCTATCATCAAATGTAAGGCTATAGGATAATACTTTACCATCCTCTGTTTGATTATCTACTCGTACAGTGTTAACGTAATCCTGACTCGCTAATGCGTCTAATAAAGCCTGACGATTTTCTTCGGAGACTTCAGTTTTAGACTCCAATAATACCGTAGTTGGCGCGAGGTCACCTGGTGCAAATTTTTCTTCTAATGCTTCATAACCAACCCTAGAAGGCATATCTTCTGGGAAAGATTTGATCAAGTCAAACTCATATTTTAAATTTACATTGTAAGATGCACTTACTAATATAAAAATACCGATAACTAATAATGAAACAATAGGTTTTTTCGTAACAAAACGTCCTATTTTACTCCAAATTGAATTTGGCTTTACAGTAGTATCACCAACCTTTGGAATAACTGGCCAGAATGATTTTCTACCAAAGATTGTAAATAAGGCTGGTACAAGTGTAACAGATGAAATCATAATCACCGCTAAAGCGGTACCGAAAATAGGTGCTAAGTTTTGATAGTCCCCTAAATTGGCAAAGAAAAGAACAATCATAGCTAAAAATACTGTACCGCCAGAATAGAAGACAGGCAATCCTGTTCCTCTCATCGCAACTTTCATGGCTGTATATTTGTCTTCATAATGTTTTAATTCTTCTTTAAAACGAGAGAATACAAATAATGAATAATCAATTACTGCTGCAAACAGCAACACTGACATAATGGACACCGACTGAGAACTCATTAACAGTCCTGATTTTCCTAGCAATCCAAGCAACTGAGTAACAATTTGGTAAACAAACACTGCTGCTAGTAGCGGAATAAATGCTATTAAAGGTGAACGATATATTACAATTAAAAGAACTAAAATAATCCCAACAGTGGCTAATATTAAAACAACATCGGCTCTTGTAAATAAATCTGTAGTATCTACGGCGATTCCAGCAGGGCCAGTCACATATAAATTCAAATCCGTTTGATCGTTTACAATGGCTGCAATTTCTTCTAAAACAACGTTTACTTCTTTAGTATCTAGATTAGAGTCTAAATTTGCTGGAATGATAGCAGTTGTACGATCCTCAGAAAAGAATGCGTTTGTTGCTGGTTCTGGCAATTTCCCCATTGGAACAATTTCTTTCAAACCTTCAAACTCTTTTTCGATAATCGAATCTGTTATAGTGACTAAATCCTCTAATAGTACCTCATCTTCTGATTGTAATACTAAGATTGCTGGTAGTAATTCACTATCACCAAAATATTCTTCAATTTTCTCACTGGCAATGACAGACTGCATTTCCTCAGGGAGAGAGTCAATAGAAGTAACCTGATAATCCCTTACACTTGGGACAGCTACAGTCAATATGACCATCGCAAGTATCCAAATACTAAGAGTTATCCAACTCCCCTTTCTAGTCGAAACTCGGTCTGTTATTTGTTGCAATAAGTTTTTCATAATTTTAAGTCCTTTCTCAAAAGTGACGGATGTGTAACTTTGGATTAAAAAATAACGGTGTGATACCGCTATTTAATTATTACTCGAAAGTTACACTAGTGTCAATTAATCTTTTGTAAATAATCCGTGACAAATAACGTCTTTAATCATCTCTACCCATTCAGGAAGTGGAATATTACCGCGATTTGGGATATTCACCGTTTCAAAAATCATTCCTAAAATAAGGTTGTTAGGGATATCTTTCTTGAACACTTTTTCCTCTTTCCCTAACTCTACAAACTGTTGTAATGATGAATACAATTCAACAATAATCCCACTTATTTTTTGTTTATTGTTTTTGATTTTCTTATTGATAATGGGGATTTGCATGCCCATCGCTCGAATTTCGTATAGACTCAAATCGGCAAAAATCATATCAAACAAAGCATCAAATTGCTCGTTAAATGTTTTCTTTTCGCCAATTGCCTTTAGATCATTCAAAAACTTAATTAGTTCATAAACCATATATTCACTAATTAGTTCTTCTTTATTGTCATAATATTTATAAATTGCAGCTCTTGAAACATCAAGGAAGCTTGCAAGTACAGTAAAAGTAAAACCATCATAACCATGTTTAAGTAGTAAATGCTTTACTGCGTGATATAATTCCTCTTTTGTAAATTTTCTTTCGCGTGCCAAGTTGTTCACCTCCCCTATAATAATGAACGTTCATGTATAAAAATCAAGAAATATTAATTAGATCTTTTATATCTTCTAAATATTCCTTGCATTAACAGATTGTTTAATAGTTTTAATATTATACGAAATACTGTAATACCTGTTCATAGGTCTACTAAATTTTCTATAAAATAATACTATTAAAGAAATAACTTTTATTGTACATTAAAATCATTTCACTAATAATTTACCTTTAAAATTTAATATGCTAATATCTTCTAAAGGAAGATTATTAGGGTAATTGGGGGGATAACAATTATATTAAACTTTAGGTCGTGACCCCTTTTTTTCTAAAAAGGGAGTTTTTTATTATACAAAATAATAAAAGGTGGTTTTAATGAATGCATTTAACGCCAAGGGAAATAGACAAGCTAATGATAGTAGTGGCTGCTGATCTTGCAAGGCGCCGGAAAGAAAGGGGATTAAAATTAAATTATCCGGAAGCCGTTGCACTTATTACATATGAAGTAATAGAAGGTGCAAGGGATGGTAAGACGGTTGCCGAATTGATGGAGTACGGAGCTTCCATCTTATCTCGAGAAGATGTAATGGATGGGATACCTGAAATGGTCGATGATATTCAGGTTGAAGTTACTTTTCCAGATGGTACAAAATTGGTGACTGTTCATAGCCCAATACGATAGTTAGGAGGAATTCCTTAATGATACCAGGAGAATACATTTTAAAAGAAGAAGATATTATTTGTAATGAAGGAAAAGAAATTATTACGATTTCAGTTACGAACATGGGTGATCGTCCAATTCAGGTCGGATCGCATTTTCATTTTTATGAGGTAAATGAAGCTCTTCAATTTAATCGCGAAGAGGCATACGGGAAACGTTTAAACGTTCCAGCTGGAGCAGCTGTTCGTTTTGAACCTGGCGATGAAAAAGAAATCCAGCTCATCGATTTTGCTGGAGAACGCCGTGTGTATGGCTTCAATAATAAAGTAGATGGAGCATTAAAAAGCGAGGGTAAATCATGAGTTTTAAAATGTCCAGAAAACAATATGCTGAAATGTTCGGACCAACAACTGGAGACTCTATCCGTCTTGCTGATACGAACTTATTTATTCAAATAGAAAAAGATTATACAAAGTATGGAGAAGAAGTTGTCTTTGGTGGCGGAAAAGTTATTAGGGACGGTATGGGCCAACATCCACTTGCAACACGCGGTGATGGCGTGGCAGATACAGTTATTACGAACGTTGTTATTTTAGATTACACGGGAATTTACAAAGCAGATTTAGCGATTCGTGATGGGAAAATATTTGGTATTGGTAAAAGTGGTAATCCGCTAATTACTGATAATGTGGATATTATCATTGGTGCTTCAACAGAGATTATTGCTGGTGAAGGACTAATTGTTACTGCTGGAGCGATTGATACACATGTTCATTTTATTAATCCTGAACAAGTTCAAACAGCGTTAACATCTGGAACAACAACATTGATTGGTGGCGGTACAGGACCAGCAGCAGGATCGAAAGCCACTACAGTTACACCAGGTGAATGGAATATACACCGTATGTTATTAGCTGCAGAAGGTCTCCCTATTAATATTGGTTTTACGGGTAAGGGACATGCCGCTTCAATGTCACCCTTAGTTGAGCAAGTTAAAGCTGGGGTTATTGGTCTTAAAGTTCATGAAGACTGGGGTGCTACGGGCTCGTCTCTTGACTACGCGCTTAGAGTAGCGGATGAATATGACATTCAAGTTGCACTACACGCAGATACTTTAAATGAAAGCGGATTTATGGAAAATACGATGGCAGCAGTGAAGGGGAGGGTTCTTCACATGTACCATACGGAAGGTGCTGGTGGTGGACATGCTCCGGATTTAATTAAATCAGCCAGCTTCCTTAATATTTTACCATCATCAACAAACCCTACCCTCCCTTATACGATTAATACAATAGATGAGCATCTTGATATGGTAATGGTTTGTCACCATTTAAATCCTTCTGTTCCGGAAGATATCGCTTTTGCTGATTCAAGAATAAGAAGGGAAACGATTGCAGCAGAAGATATTCTACAAGACATGGGTGTTTTTAGTATGGTTAGTTCTGATTCGCAAGCAATGGGTCGCGTAGGAGAAGTAATTATTCGTACATGGCAAGTTGCGGATAAGATGAAAAAGCAAAGAGGAATTATGCAAGGTGACAGTGAATATGCCGATAACAACCGAGCTAAGCGCTATATTGCAAAATATACAATTAACCCAGCTATCACACATGGTATTTCTAAACATGTAGGGTCTATTGAAATTGGAAAAATGGCGGATCTTGTGCTTTGGTCTCCAAAATTCTTTGGAGTAAAACCTGAAATGGTTATTAAAAATGGACTAGTTGTTACTGGGCTAATGGGAGATGCAAATGCTTCTATCCCGACGCCACAACCATATATTTATCGTCCTATGTATGCTCAATATGGAAAGGCATTGTCAAAAAGCTCAGTTACTTTCATTTCTCAAGCAGCTTATGATGACGGTGTTCATGAAAAACTTGGACTTGAAAAAATCATACTTCCTGTCGGTGGAATACGTACGCTAACGAAGAAAGATATGAAACTAAACTTTGAAACACCTGAAATTACGGTGGATCCGCAAACATATGAAGTAAGAGTAAACGGTGAGCTGCTGACATGTGACCCAGTTGATACTGTGCCAATGGGGCAGCGTTATTTCCTATTCTGAGGTGAAAGTATTGATTATTGAAAAAATTGTAACGAATATCGAAAAGATGGATAAAAGCGAAATTGAAAAACGTCATATTGAAAAAGTGTACTTAGAAAGTGCTCATTTAGTAAAACGAATCCAGCGGGTTAAAACAGACCATGGAAACGAGATAGGTATTCGTTTAAAAGAACAGCGCGATCTTTTAGCAGGTGACGTATTATATATGGACGATAAAAACATGATTGTTATCGACGTGTTAACAGAGGATCTCCTTATTATTAGTCCTAGAAGCATAAAAGAAATGGGGACAATTGCACATCAGCTGGGCAATCGACACTTGCCAGCTCAATTTGAGGCCGACGATATGCTCGTTCAATATGATTATTTGGTAGAAGAATTACTTAAAGAGCTTGATATTCCGTTTAAACGTGAAGATCGTAAAGTGAAACAGGCATTCCGTCATATAGGTCACAGTCATGGATAATAATATTCTCCCATTGTTTCAGCTGTGTGATTCCAACTTTCCTACAGGAGCGTTTAGTCACTCTTTTGGTTTGGAGAGTTACATACAAGAAGGAAAAGTACACGACCAGGAGACTTTTTTTCAATGGCTCAAACTATATCTTCATGAACAGCTTATCTATACAGATGGGCTAGCGTGTATGCTTGTTTACGATGCACTAATGAATAATGAACACTCGCAAATTTGGAAGCTGGACCGAATGCTAACAGTTCAAAATTTGCCGCGTGAAACTCGTGAAGGAACGCAAATGATCGGAGATCGAATGCTAAAACTTACAGAGACATTATACGGTTTGCCAATCCTCTCACAATACAGAGATGAAATTCGTAAAAAGAACTCGTTCGGTCACCCATCTATTGTTTTTTCAATGGTTGCCCATAGTCTTGGCATAACAAAATCAAATACGATTCTATACTATTTGTATTCTGCTATTTCTAGTCAAGTACAAAATGCAGTGCGAGCCATACCACTTGGCCAAACAGCAGGACAAACGATTATTTATAAATTCATACCTGAATTATCTGAAGCGGTTGAGAAAATATTAAAGCTGTCTTTAGATGACTTCGGAATTGTTTCCCCAGGACTTGAATTATCACAAATGAAGCATGAACGAGTTAATATTCGAATTTTTATGTCTTAGTTTGTTATTAATCATTTAGTAAAGAAAGAAGGATTTTTTAAATGGAACCAATTAAAATCGGTGTTGGAGGACCTGTTGGAGCAGGAAAAACAATGCTTGTGGAAAAACTGACTCGCCATCTTGAAGGAGTAAGTATGGCAGTCGTTACAAATGACATTTATACAAAAGAAGATGCTAAGTTTTTAATGCAAAACGGTGTACTACCAGAAGACCGAATTATTGGCGTGGAAACAGGTGGTTGCCCTCACACTGCAATACGTGAAGATGCATCTATGAACTTTGCCGCTATTGATGAATTAATGAAACGCCATCCAGATGTGGAACTAATTTTTGTTGAAAGTGGCGGAGATAATCTTGCAGCTACATTTAGTCCCGAGTTAGTGGATTTCTCAATATACATTATTGATGTGGCACAAGGAGAAAAAATCCCTCGAAAAGGTGGACAAGGTATGATTAAATCAGATCTGTTCATCATTAACAAAACTGATTTAGCTCCATTTGTAGGCGCTAGCCTAGAAGTAATGGAAAAGGATACAAAAGTCTTTCGAGGAGATAAGCCGTTTGTGTTTACAAACTTAAAGAATAATGAAGGACTTGATGAGGTAATCGACTGGATTACGAAAAATGCTTTATTAAAAGGGTTAGAATAACATGTCAAACTGGACTGGTATTCTATCCTTAGACCTTGAAAACCGAAATGGAAAAACAGTTGCAAAAAGGGCGTACTTTCAAGGTGCATTAAAGGTTATGCGCCCAATCTATCATGATGATTCCGGACAGGTGTGTTATTATCTTCTAAATCCAGGCGGTGGATATTTAGACGGGGACCGATATAGAATGGAGATTTCTGTAGATGCGGGAGCAGAGGTTATTTTAACAACCCAATCTGCGACAAAAGTATATAAAACTCCTAAAAGCTTGGCATATCAAGAGACAGAGATTACCCTTAAGAAAGGCAGTTTGTTAGAATATTTGCCTGATCCACTTATTGCTTATCAGAATGCCCATTATAAGCAAAAAAATGTAATTCATATGGAAACAGGCGCAACGTTTATATATACAGATATTCTGACACCAGGCTGGTCTCCAAATGGAGAAAAGTTCAGCTATAATACCGTCCAATTAGTGACTGAAATCTACTTAGATGGGCAACTTGGAGTGTTCGATCATATTAAATTAACTCCAGGAAAGCACTCTATTTCAGGAATAGGATTTATGGAAGGGTATACTCATTTGGGTTCTATGATTGTTGTAAGTGAACTAACTAATAACAGCCTTCTTGACGAACTTTATGAAATGATTCAAGAAGAAAGTACAGATTTTAAATTTGGACTATCTCGACTTCCAGTATCAGGACTAAGTATACGTATTTTAGCTCACTCAACCCAGCTAATCGAACGTATTTTTGACAATTGTCACCGTCTAATTAAAAAATCGTGGTTCGAGACGGTTCCGAGCTCATTAAGAAAATATTAAAAATTGTAAGGCCCGGTAAGTTCTCCGGGCATTTTTTATTGCAAGGAAAGTATATTTACTGTAATCTATTGAGAATACTTTATGTAGAAGATTTTTGTGAGGGGGTTTAGGATGTCTGAAGAAAAAAATGCAAAACCTGTATTAAAAGGTTTTGAAGTAGAAACAGTGTTTGAAGACCGTATCCATGAGCGTTACGCATTCTCTTTTAATATAGAGGGCAATGAATTTAAAGGCCATTTCCATGAAGAAGAGATTCAATGGCTTCATCCTCACCCAAAACAAATGATTGGCGAACATAAAATGGAGATAGTTGAATCTACGATCTATGACTTAATGAGACAATATGGAATTTCAAGCGGCATTCAAG
Source organism: Ureibacillus manganicus DSM 26584 (assembly GCF_000772945.1). Taxonomy (GTDB): domain Bacteria; phylum Bacillota; class Bacilli; order Bacillales_A; family Planococcaceae; genus Ureibacillus; species Ureibacillus manganicus. The sequence continues at coordinate 19,628 of NZ_JPVN01000004.1, read as the reverse complement.
ATATTGAAATAACAACCGCATTTGAAGATAGGGTCCATGAGCGTCAACAATTTACCTTGCAAATTCAAGGTGAAGAATTTAAAGGTTTTGTGCATGAAGGGGAAATTCAATGGTTCCACCCTCAACCTCAGCAAAAGCTTGATGATGACCAAGTACAGTTAATAGAATCAGAGATTTATGAAAAAGTAGTGGAGCAAGAAAAGAACCTCTGCGAATAACAAGAAAATTAACCATTAAATATGTATTAAAAGCTGTCTAGAAAGTGTTTCTATCTAGACAGCTTCTTTAATTTTCTAAAAAGTATTCTATTCCTTATCCCATTCTTCAATGTTCCATAGGATTCCGAATCCGTGGTGACCAAGTGTACGATTACTTATTCCACTTACGTTTTTATTAACTCCGTACAGTGCATCAAGATAAACTAGGAAATTATAGGCTGGATCTATGGCTAGTTCTTCTTGAAACTTCCTGTAATAGTTTTTTCTATCTTCTGTGTTAGTCGCAGTACGGGCTTTTATAAGTAGTTCATCTACAGTTTGGTTCTGATACGCTCCGAAATTATATTTTCCATCTCCAATTTCGTTGCTATGGAAAAGACGGTATGTGTGATCGTCAGGGTCAAACTCACTCCCCCACCCGATTATTAGTGCATCTTCCCCATCATAGTCTACCGCATGTTGGTCAATTGGCTTTGGAACTGCTATTATACCAAGTGGCTTTAATTGCTCAGATACGACATTGGCTAGTGCAACGCGTACCTTATCTTGAATAGGTGAAACGAGTTCAAATTCAAAGCGCTCACCGTCCTTAGTAAGAATGCCGTCAGCACCCTTTACCCATCCTGCTTCTATTAAAAGCTGCTGTGCTTTTTCTGGGTCATAAGTATACCACTCTTTTTGTGGGATACCTGCCCATGATTTTTGAAGTGGGCCATAAGCAGGTTCACCTTTCCCGGCTAGAACCCCTGTTACCAATTCCTCTCGTTTTACTGCTAAATTCATCGCTTGACGAACACGTTTATCTTGAAATAGTGGTAAACGAAGGTTATACATTACTGCCCGGTAATCTGCTGTAGATATTTCATGTACAGTGAAGGGATCATCTTCGTGTATGCTTGCAAGTTGATTTGGTTCGAGCAATGCTAGGTCAATCTCACCTGTTTTCAGCTGCAATACTCGCGTATTAGCATCAGGCACAACTTTAAAAATGACTTCCTCTAGCTTTGGTGCAGGTCCATAATAACTACTGTTACGTTCCAAAATAATCGTATCATCACTTTTCCATTCCTTTAATTTAAAAGGTCCATTGCCAATAGGATTCTGGTTAAAGTCTGTTTCATTTATATTTTCATTACGTAATATATGTTCTGGTACGATGCCGACTTTTAACTTATCTAATAGAGGCGGATATGGATGATGGAGTGTGATGACAATCTCATAATCCTCTGTTGCTTCAATTGACTTTAACTGATTGAACTCGCCAGAAATAGGAGTATTTGTCGATGGATCTATAATTTTATTGAATGTGAAGGCAACATCCTTCGCTGTTACCGGTTGACCATCTTGCCATACAGCGTCTTTACGAAGCTGAAATGTATATGTCAGGTTATCCTCAGATATATTCCAGCTTTCTGCTAAATCAGGCTGCGGGTTATTGTTCTCATCTGGTTTCGTTAAACCACGAAAAAGAAGCGTGTCGATTTCCTGACTTTCATCAAGAATTGGATTCACTTTCTTAATTTCCGATTCGACAGCATAGATAAGCTGTTTTTTTTCAGCAGTGTCCACCTGTTCTTTGTTATCTCCTAAGCATCCGGCCAATACAAAAACACTAAAAAAAGCAATAGCAACGAAAATAAACTTAATATTCTTATACATTAGTTTCCACCTTTGCAGTACAATTTTACTATTTTTTGTAATTATCGATCATCGGCATTCCTGATAATAGCTCTTGTGTATAATTATTAGCTGATTGGAAAAGGTTTGAAGGATAAGTCTCTTCAACAATCATTCCTTTTTTCATTACATAAATACGTTGACAAAGTGCCATCGCTGCTCGTATATCGTGTGAAATGAAAAAGAACGACATTTTTTCACGCTCATTCAATGATTGGATAAGCGATATTGTTCTTGATTGTGAGCTCATATCTAGATTTGCAAATGGCTCATCAAGCACAATCAGCTCAGGTTCGACTAATAGAGCGCGGGCAAGAGAAACTCTTTGTCTCATACCGCCTGAAAGTTCGTGCGGATATAAAGACAAAGTTGATGATGAAAGTCCGACTTTATGTAAAGCAGCTACCACCAAGTCTTTTTTAGATCCTTTGCCCTTCTTCCAATAATCATAACCTTCTCCTATAATTTTCTCGACTGTCCATCTCGGGTCAAAGGATGCAATAGGGTCCTGATGCACCCATTGTACGCTACTACGATTCGCGTTTTCGCCATACCAATACACCTTCCCGCTGCTAGTGTTTTCAAGCTTTAGTATTAGACGAGCTAAAGTACTTTTACCACCACCGCTTTCACCTATTAATCCGACAATCTCACCATAATTAATATGTAGGTTGACATTGCTAACAGCTTCTATCTTTTCTTTTTTAAACAAAGTCTTCTTTATATAAGTCTTTGAAACTTGATCGACTTTTATTATTAACTTTTCTTTTAAACTAAGAGATGTTTTTGCAGATTTCGAAAGTACATGGTAATCCTTTAGAAGTTGTTTAGCCTGCTCCGATTTAGGGTTTTCAAGCAAATCCTCTATCGGAGAAATTTCGACAACTTTTCCATTGCTCATCACAATTACTTCATCTGCAATTTCTGCTACTACACCAAGATCGTGTGTTATAAACAGAACGGCACTACCTGTTTGTTTTTGCCATTCTTTAATAAGTGAAAGAATGTCCGATTGAATTTTCAAGTCAAGAGCTGTGGTTGGTTCATCTGCAATAAGTAGCTGGGGATTTAATGCGATTGCTAATGCCAACTGAACACGTTGTCTCATTCCACCGGATAACTCATGAGAATATGAACGAAAGATTATTTCAGGATTATCCATTTTCACAAGCTTTAATAGGTGTAGGGCTTTTTCTTTTGCTTCATGTTTCTTTAATGTTGTGTGAACACGAAACAATTCCAAAAAGTGATATCCGATTGTTTTAATTGGATCGAATGTTTGCCATGTATCCTGAAATACTATTCCAACGTTCTTTCCTCGATATTTCCTATTTGTGCTCACTTTACATAGATTTTCTCCAGCGAATTTAATTGACCCAGAAGTAACGTTAAAACCTTGTGGAAGTAAGTCAATAATTGCTCTAGCAGTCAAACTTTTACCAGAACCGCTTTCTCCGATTAGTGCTGTAAGGGTTCCTTTCTTTACACTAAAAGTAGCATCTGATACGAATAATTGGTCATGAGAGCTGATTTTGAGATTTTCAATTTCTAGTAAATATTTCATCGTATTTTTCCTACCTGTCTGAACTTATAGCCTTCAAATCTATCTTGCAGTAACTCCCCAGAAGATGTTATTGCAAGAATAGTAATAATTATGCACATAGCAGGGAAGAACGCTAGCCACCAAGCTCCTGAAAGTAAATGACTTTGTGCGTCCATAAGCATATTTCCCCAGGAAGGTTCATGAGGTGGAATCCCAATTCCTAAAAAACTAAGTGTTGCTTCCGCAAGAATTGCATGACTGATGCCGCTAATCGCCATGATTGTAATAGTTGGCCAACATTGTGGTAGCAAGTGTCTATACAAGAGCCGTATAGGTGTCGCACCTACAACTTTCGATGCTTGAATAAATACATCATTTTTCATAACCATAATTTCTGTACGAATCATTCGAGCAACCGGCATCCAACTTGTTAAACTAATAACAAAAATAATTGTTATTAAACCTTGAGAAAAAAGAAGCTGTAAACCAATCATGAGAATAAGGGAGGGAATGCTTAAACAGGCATCTAAAAACCGCATCAATACACGGTCAATAAAACCGCCCACAAAACCACTAATTGCCCCGTAACTTACTCCTATAATAATTGAGACAAACATGGCTGTTGCACCAACGAGGAGAGAAACTTGCCCTCCATGTAATAGTCGAGATAAAACATCACGCCCAAGTTCATCTGTTCCAAACAAATGCATGAAATCGGGTGGATGAAGAACCTTCGACATATTTACAGTCTGGGGTTCATATGGCGTAAAGATAGGAGCCATAAAAGTAACAACAATTAAAATTAGGAAGGAGATAGACGTAGCTTTCAGCATCCATGAATGTTTTACAATCATTTTTTTCCCTCCTCAAGGAAATTTGTACGTATGCGAGGATCGATCCACGCACATATTAGATCTACCAAAAGGTTAACAGTAATGACAAAAAACATACTTAGCATTATTACTGCTAAAAGTACGGGATAATCGTGTGTAAGAGCAGATTTCAAAGCAAGCCTTCCGATACCTGGCCAAGAAAAAATGGTCTCTACTAAAACAGAACTTGCTAGTGAAACTGCAATTGACATACCTGTAAAAGATAAAAATGGAATAAATGCATGCGGAATCAGGTGATTGAGCAAAATTAAATGCTCAGGAATACCCCGTGCCTTTAGTGCAAATACAAATCCACTTTCTTTTGAAGTAGCAATATGATTTCGTAAGAGACGAATATAATAACCAACATGAGATAAAGCGATAACCAGTGAAGGCATAATGATATAGCGAAGAAACTCTCCCCAATTGCTATTTCCAATACCAGACGTTGGCAGAACCCTTAAATATACAGAGAAAAACAGCATAAGTATAATTGCGAGCCAAAAAGACGGTATGGACATAAATAAAAAACTTACTACAGTGATGGCCTGATCAATGAAGGATTTTCGGAAATATCCTGATATGATACCAAACACGATAGCAAGAACAAAAATTATTAAGTGGGAGGACAACATTAACATAAATGTCGGTTGCAATGCTTGTACAACAATTGTGGTGACATTCTCTCCGGAACTTAATGACTGTCCCCATTCTCCATGAAAAACTTGAGAAAGCCATTTTCCATATTGGTTGAAGATTGGCTCATTAAGACCGAGGTTTTCGTTAATACGAACACGATCGGCTTCACTCATTTTTTGGAGCTGATCTCCGTATAAAGCTGCTGCTGGGTCTCCTGGAAGCATTCGGATAAAAATAAAACAAAGCATGCTGCCAATGAATAAAACAATCAATGACTCGACAATCCGCTTCAAAATAAATTGACTCATTCACATCCTGCTTTCATAAAATTTAAGCTAATTCCTTGATGAATAGTCCAATAGAATTCACTCAAATATATTACCATACTTTTATATGTATTTTAATATTTAAATAGGAAGATTCTCACTGCACCGATTTAAATACATAACATTTTTTTGTCTCCTTTAGGACATTATAATTGAAAAGGAGGGAAATCTATGTCACGCAGAAATAAGAATAAAATTCTAGTTCCAGAAGCACGACAAGGACTAGATCAATTAAAAGCAAAAGTTGCTGGTACAAATGACCCTGAGCAAGCGAAGTATGAAATTGCAAAAGAAATAGGTGTACCGTTAAACAATGGATATAACGGAAAACTTACTTCCGAGGAAGCGGGTAAAGTTGGCGGAAGATTAGGTGGAAATATGGTAAAAGAGCTTGTAAAAATGGCTCAAGAAAACTTAAGTAAAAAATAGATTTTTCCTTTTTAGGGTTCGTCTCAAAATTAGACGAACCCTTTCATACGAATTTAAGTCATCTGATTCCAAATTGTAATGCAACTTTGGAAATGGGATTATCTTTTAACTTCATTAAAACTGGTTCTACACTAAGATTAATTTGTTGTAATTCATACATTCTTAACCGTTCCATAAAATAACGGTTGATAAGGATTGATAAAAATAAAGAAGTTCAAAAGAGTGTTAATGTATCAGAAGAAGGTGCAGTACAAAACGAGTAATGTTTCAACAAAATAGAAAAGACTCTTCCATAAAGGAGAGTCTTTTTTACTTAGAAATTAAAACAAGTGACTACTACATTCAAAGTTTTCCTATACTAGCCTAGAGGTGGAAATGATGACAATTGTACGATTAGGATACGTTGCAATGAGTATGGAATTAAAAAATGCTTCTCCATCAAAAACAATGACTTATACTGCATTTCAGAAACTTGCAGATCGTGAAGCTGCAATAAGGAAACTAGAGCGGATTGCACTTTCTAATTTAGAAAATACACATAGGCTATTAAAACATAATGCATTTAGTGAAATTCATTTTTATCGCCTAACTTCTAGATTGATACCCCTTGCAAATCATGAAGTACTTCTAGATTGGGATTATATGAAACCACTAAAGGAAAAGTTGCAAGAGATAGGTGAGTTTGCCAACGAACATAAGATGAGATTAGATTTTCATCCCGATCATTTTGTTGTTTTAAATTCTTCAGATTCAGGTGTGCTGAAGAACTCCCTAAAAACACTGAAAATGCACTACTTACTGTTAAAAGGCATGAAGATAAACCCATCTCATCGATGTGTCCTTCATGTTGGTGGTAATTACAATGATACAGAGCAATCACTGGAGCGCTTTATAGAAAATTGGATGGATATTCCAAGGGGTATTCAGAAGATGATAATTCTTGAAAATGATGATACATCGTTTACTCTAGATGATACCTTATATTTATGTGAAAAATTAGGGATACCACTCGTGTTTGACTATCATCATCATCTTGCCCACCATCACAATGACAACTGGGAAGGAAATTGGGAGAGGGTAGTCGCAACTTGGAAAGATTCAACACTTCCGATTAAGATGCATATTTCAAGCCCAAAAAGTGAATCAGAGTTCCGTCATCATTCGGATTATGTTGATGTTAATATGTTCTTTACATTTCTAAATGAGATTAAGGGAACAGTTCAAGAAATCCATTGTATGATAGAAGCAAAAAAGAAGGACGCAGCGCTTTTTACCTTAATGGAGGATATCCGGAAAAGGGAAGATGTTGAAATCATTGATGGTTCTAGCTTTTATATAAAATAGTTATTTTTGAAAGTAAAGGAAATATGCGATAGACTGTTGCAAATATAACAAAATGGGAAGTGGTTTTGTTGAGGAAAGTTTTCATTTTATCATTTTTGCTAGTACTTGTAGTAGCAGGTTGTAATCCCCCAGAGCCAGAGGTCATAGTAGAACAGAGTACGGACCCGATCATTGAAGTATCAAAAATTACAGAAAAGCCAGTGGTCATTGCGCAAAATTTAAATACACCATGGTCAATAAATAAGATAAACGACACAATTTATATAACAGAGCGTCCAGGAACAATAACTAAAATTGAAGGTGGGCAAGCTGTTCGCCAAAAGGTAGAACTCAATAAGCAACTCTCTCAATCAGCTGAGGCAGGTTTAATGGGTTTTACACTTGCGCCAGATTTCAAGGATTTTAATAGAGCTTATGCTTATTACACTTATGAAGATCAAGCAGGTAGATTTAATCGTATTGTAACACTAATTTTAGAAAATAATGTATGGACAGAAGAAAGTGTACTTCTTGATAAAATACCAAGTGGTAACTTTCACCATGGAGGAAGACTAAAAATAGGTCCTGACGGGAAGCTCTATGCCACTGCAGGAGATGCATCACAAACTTCTTTAGCGCAGAACTTGAATTCTTTAGCTGGTAAAATTTTGAGAATGAATTTAGATGGAACAATTCCAACTGATAATCCATATCCAAACTCTTACACTTATAGCTATGGACACCGTAATCCCCAAGGAATAACATGGGCACTTGATGGAACGATGTATGCAAGTGAACACGGAAATAGAGCAAATGATGAGATTAACAAAATCGAATCTGGTTTAAATTATGGTTGGCCAGAAATTGAAGGTTTTGAAGAAAGAGAAGGAATGGTAACACCAATCTTTACTTCAGGGAGAAATAATACATGGGCGCCTTCAGGAATGGCCAATTACAATGCTAAATTGTATGTTGCTGCACTGAGGGGAAATGCAATTATAGAATTTAATCTAGAAACAGGTGAACAAAGGCAGTTTGTAACAGGTTTAGGTAGAATTCGTGATGTGTTCATAGAAGATGATAATCTATATTTTGTTACTAACAATACAGATGGGCGAGGAAACCCTGAACAAAATGACGACAAATTATATCGCCTTTCACTAATAAATGAATGATTGGATATCAAGCTCTTTTCACAATATTGAAAGGAGCTTATTTGAATAAATAAAAAAGTGAACTCAGAAGGAATTCACTCAATCTTTAATGATGATGATGGTGATGACCTGTTTCCCCTTTAATTTGGCAGAGGATCGATTCATCATGTGTGTGCGCGGTTGTTTCAAGTTGAATGGTAACGTGTTGAATACCTAGATGTAACAGGTCATGTTCAATTTTTCGAAGCATATCTTCACTTTCAGCAATGGTCATCGAATCAATAACTACTGCATGACAAGACAATGCATTTAAACCACTAGTAATACTCCATATGTGTAAATCATGGATACTAATGATTCCATCTGTTTTTTGAATAGTTTGAATCACATCATCTACATTTGTGTTTTCAGGTGTACCCTCCATTAAAACATTCACCGCTGATTTTGTAACATAAAAACCACTGCGCAAAACGAGCGCTGCCACGATAACACTTGCTAGTGGATCTGCCCAGCCAAATCCGTAGAACATCATTAGTAGCGCGGCAATAATAGCTCCAACTGAACCGAGCATATCACCCAATACGTGTAAGTACGCACCCCGCATATTAAGGTTTTCTTCTGTATCGCCACCACGATGCATAATCCATGCAACAAGAATATTAACAAAAAGCCCTATAGAACTAATGATGAGCATCCCTGTTGTAGCAACCTCCGGTGGGTTAGCAAAACGATCAATGGCTTCATAGAAAATAAACCCAGCAATGAGCATTAAAGTAACTCCGTTTAAAACAGCTGCTAAAATCTCAAAACGTTTATATCCAAAGGTTTTTCGTTGATTGGCAGCTTTTTCTCCTAAAATAAATGCAAAGAGTGCTATACCAAGTGCAACCGAATCACTTAACATATGGCCAGCATCAGAGAGTAAGGCAAGGCTATTGGTTACAAACCCTCCAATCGCTTCTACGATCATATAGGCAGTAATAATGATAAACGAAATTAGCAAAACTTTTTTATTTGCACCATGTGTGTGATCATGGTGACTATGATTATGGTGATGTGTACCCATGGTTTTTGCCCCCGTTCTTTAATAATATCTCAACTAAGTATGTGTCGCATGATCGATGGCTTGCTGAAGCAAATTCATAATATGATCATCATCATTTGAGTAATAAAGCGTTGTACCTTCTCTTCTAAATTTCACAAGACGTAGGTTCTTTAAAAATCTTAGCTGGTGTGAAACAGAAGATTGGCTTAAGTTAAGCTTTTCTGCAATCTCATTAACAGAATGTTCTTCCGAGCAAAGAAAATTTAGAATCCGAATTCTTGTTGGATCACATAAGGCTTTAAAGGTTTGTGAGACGACAAATAATGTCTCATCATCTAAATCTATAATAGGTTCACGAAGTACATCGTCTTTAGTTGTATCTTGGCTCAAATTCATCACCTTAACCTTTCTTTTCGTATATGAGCATATGTTCATATATTATGTATATGTGAATTTTGAGAAAGTGTCAATAAAATTTGAAAAATAAAAAGTACCTTTTCTCTTAAAGAGAATAAGTACTTTTGGTAAATTATTTAAATGGATTTTTCCATTCCATCAAAACACCGTAATTTAATGATTCTTCATCATCTAAATAGTCTTCTACAACCGCAATTGGCATTCGACCTGCTCTCAGTAAAAATGAAATGACAGGATCATGGATTTTACCAGCTAGTATAGCATCGACATATTCTTTTGCAGTCATTTCTGATGCGACTCTTTGGTAACCAGGCATTCGTCCGCCACCAAGTAAACGGTCTAATCCTAGTTCAATGACAATTTGATACATAGACTGCATCATAATTTTCCCTAGTCCTAAAGAGCGATAAGAAGGCCTTACACTAATATCTACAATGTAAAGTGTATTACCATTAGGATCGTGGTTTTTAATATAGCCGTTGTCAGTTGCTTCTGCCCACGAATGATTTGGATGTTCAGGATCAAAATCCACGCACAATCCTGTTAAGGAGCTAACAATCTTCCCGTCTATTTCAATACAGAGTGTCCCTTGCGGAAAAAGTGACACATGATTCGTTAACTGTTCCTTATTCCACCAAAGCTCAGAAGGGAATGGTGGAGGAAAACATTCAGATTGAATTTCAATCAGTTGATCAAAATCCTTTGTTTCATAATTCCTTATAATAATCCGGACAGGTTTTCCATTAGAAAAGAGTAACTGTTCACTTCGATACAAAGGTAAACCCCCTTATTTCCAATCTGTATAAAGATCAGTTCGTCTGTCTCTCCAAGTTGTAACAGATCCTTTTTCACGTACTTGATATAATAAGTCAAGGTCAAGGTCAGCAGTAACTAACATATCGTTATTAATTTCACCTTCAGCTAGCAACCCTTTTGGAGGGAAAGGTACATCATTTGGTGTAATAATTGCAGCTTGCCCAAAGTTCATGCGCATAAAGTCTACTGTTGGCAGAGCCCCCACTGTACCAGTTAGGACAACGTATACTTGGTTTTCGATTGCGCGGGCATGGCTTGTATAACGAACGCGATGGAAACCATGGCGATCGTCTGTACAAGAAGGACAGAAGATAACATCTGCTCCTTTTGCTTTAGCCATTCGTACGATCTCAGGGAATTCGATATCGTAACAAGTAAGAAGGGCAATTCTACCTTTATCTGTATCAAAAACTTCTAGGCCATCCCCTTTTGACATATTCCATTCATGCACTTCTGTTGGTGTAATATGGAGTTTATCTTGGGTTACAACATTTCCATTAGGGTAAAATAGATGTGCTCGATTGCGAAGTTTTCCTTCTACATTTACAACATGTGTACCAGCAATAATATGAACATTATATTGCTTAGCGAAATTTGTAAATGTATCAACATACTGTTCTGTAAATGATGGTAAATCATTGATTGTTAAAGATTCCCCATTCTCTCCTTTAATAGATAACAGTTGTGTTGTGAAAAACTCAGGGAATAAAATAAACTCAGTTTCAAATTCAAGAGCAGCTTTTATATAGTGCTCACATTGATTTGCAAAGTCCTCAAATCTTTCAATGGTATGTAAATGATATTGCACTGCTGAAACACGGATTTTCATACAATACCTCCTAATTTCCTAATTTTGTTTATCGTAGCATATAACAGGTAGAATTTTGAAATGATTTACTATACAATATCAATCCAAGATTTCATTCTTATAATAGAATAAGAAACTAATTAATTTTTACTGTTTTCAAATCCAAGTATGTATTGCTTACTGCGTATACAAATGCATACAAAACTGTTAGGAAGAGGCGTAAAAGATGCGATCTGCAATTAAACTCACAAAATATTTAAAGCCATATATGTTCTTTACTATTATTGCCCCCTTAATGATGGTATTAGAGGTGGCAATGGATTTATTACAACCAACGATTATGCAACATATTATTGATGATGGAATTGCAAATAATGACACTGAATACGTAGCGACAATGTTCGGTTTAATGATTCTTTGCGCAATAATCGGTTTAATCGGTGGTGTAGGCTGTTCTATCTATGCGACAAAATCGGCAGTCAATTTTGCTACGGACATAAGAAAAGATTTATACGAAACTATTACATATTTTTCAAGTCGTAATAAAGACCATTTTACTCTTGGGAAATTAATAACTAACATTACTAGCGATGTCGAGTCACTGCAACGAGCGCTAACAATGCTCCTAAAGATATTTGTTCGTGGACCTTTAACATTCATTGGTGCAGTCATCATTGTCTTTTTCACTGCCCGAGAGCTTTTTCCTGTTCTGTTGTTCGTAGTGCCAATCTTAGCTTTTTCGATATACTTCTTTACGAAAATATCTGGAAAGTTATTTTTAAAAGTTCAAGAAGCCATTGACCAGGTAAACACGAAAGTACAGGAAAATTTAGCTGGTATAAGAGTTGTAAAAGCTTATAATCGTAAACAGCATCAAATTGCCCAATTTACATCAGTAAATGGATCATTAATGCAAAGAAATATAAAAGCGGGTCAAATTATTGGTATTTTAGGTCCATTAACAATGTTCGTTGTAAATATAGGGATTATCATCGCCCTGTGGCAAGGGGCTATAAAGGTAGATAATGGGACAATCCAAGTAGGGGTGATTGTAGCTTTTATTAACTATCTAATGATGATTATGGGTGGCCTTATGAGTTCTTCAGCAGTTTTAATGAATATAGCACGCGCCATTCCAAGTGCCAATCGAATCGTTGAAGTGTTAGAAGAAACACCAGAAATTAAAAGTGCAAGAAGTGTAGAAACTACTCCACTAAAAGGTGAAGTAGAGTTTGTTGGAGTTAGTTTTGCTTACAATGAAGAAAACGAGCCAGTTTTAAAAAATATTTCATTTAAAGCACTTCCCGGGGAGACGATCGGTATTATTGGTGCTACAGGTAGCGGCAAATCTACCTTAGTAAAATTAATTCCAAGATTATTTGAAGTTTCTAAAGGTGAAATTCGTATAGATGGCATGTCGATCAAGAAGATCGATATACAAACATTGCGTGGTGCAATTGCTTTTGCACCTCAAAGAGCAACCCTATTTTCAAAAACGATTGAGGAAAATGTGAAATACGGAAAAGATGATGCGAATATTGATGAGATTATCGAGTCTTTACAATCTTCTCAAGCCTATGAATTTGTAGAAAAACTCGAAGCAAAGGAAAAGCATATTATCACACAAGGGGCAACCAATTTGTCTGGTGGGCAAAAACAACGACTGGCAATGGCACGCGCTTTTGTAAGGAAACCTGCGATATTAATATTAGATGATACAACTTCTGCTGTAGACAGCATTTCTGAAAGCAAAATACAAAAGGCAATAATAGATAACTTTAAAGAAAGCACAAAATTTATTGTTTCGTCTAAAATATCTTCGATTCGTCATGCGGATCAAATCCTTGTCTTAGAAGATGGATATATTGTAGGTCACGGGTCTCATGACGACTTGATGGAAAATAATAAGGCATATCAAGAGATTGTAGAAACGCAACTTGTTAAAGGAGGAACGCTTGATGACTAATTCAGTACAACCTCCAACTACACAAAATGGAAGACCACCGGAAGCACGGAATGTTTTAAGGCATCCTGGTGGTCGATTTAATGGCCCGGCAGAAAAAGCAAAAGATCAAAAGGGAACAATTAAACGTATATGGACTTATTTGAAAAATGAACGACTAGGGTTAATTAGCGCTGTTATTTACGTAGTTTTCTCTACTATATTAAGTTTACTTGGTCCATTATTAATCGGGGTTATTATAGATAAATATATATTAGTAAATGATATAGACGGTACTATTCGGATGGTACTTCTACTTGCTGCTATCTATGTCGCAGGTGCTATTTTGACATGGATGCAAACCTTTGTGATGATTCGTGTGTCCCAAAAAACGATCTGGAAACTTCGACAACATTTATTTGAAAAGTTTCAGTTGTTGCCATTATCAATTTTCGATAAACGACAACAAGGCGATTTAATGAGTCGAATGACAAATGATATAGAAAATTTAAATGCTGCTCTATCACAAAGTGTTGTCCAAATTATATCTACAATATTAACTGTTATTGGTTCTGCTATAGCAATGTTTTACTTAAATTGGATACTCGCAATTGTAACGATGCTTATCATCCCATGTATTCTATGGTCCGCAAAACAAATCATCAAACGAAGTAGTAAAAACTATAAAGCAAAACAAAGAGATTTAGGTAGTTTAAATGGATTTGTTGCTGAAACAATTTCAAACTCAGATATTACAACATTGTTCGGAAAAGAAAGACAAACAATAGAGCAGTTTAATATTGCAAATGAAAATTTAAGAAAATCAGCCATGCGTGCTGAAATTGTCACAGGGCTAATGGGACCAGTTAATAACTTCATAAACACGTTAGGAATAGGAATCGTTGTAGGAGTTGGGGCATTAATGTCCATTAATAATTTAGTTACCATTGGTGTAATTGCTTCATTTATTACTTATTCAAGACAGTTTTTACGTCCAATAAATCAGCTCTCAAACTTATTTAACACATTCCAATCTGCTATCGCTGGTGCAGAGAGAGTTTTTGAAATTATTGATGAAGAAGAAGAACCAAAAGATCTTGAAAATGCTACTTCAAAACAGAAGTTTAATGGGAATGTGGAATTTAGGAAAGTAGCTTTTCAATACAACAAAGAAAAGTATGTACTTCATAATATTTCATTTAAAGCAAAAGCTGGAGAAACAATAGCTCTTGTTGGCCCGACTGGATCTGGTAAGACGACAATTATTCAATTGTTAAATCGTTTTTATGATGTATCGAATGGTGAGATTCTCATTGATGGTATTAATATTAAAAACTATCGACTGGAAAACTTACGAGACCATATAGGAGTAGTTCTGCAAGATACTTATTTATTCTCTGGAACTGTACGGGATAATATTCGATACGGAAAACTCGACGCCACAGACGAAGAAGTAGAGCAAGCGGCAAAAATAGCTTATGCACACAACTTTATCAAGTATTTACCGAAGCGTTACGAAACGATGCTTGTTTCAGGTGGTATGAATTTAAGTCAAGGGCAACGTCAGTTAATAGCAATTGCGCGGGCTATTTTGGAAGACCCTGATATTCTAATCTTAGACGAAGCTACTTCCAGTGTAGATACAATGACAGAAGTTCATATTCAAAAAGGGTTAAATAATCTAATGAACGGTCGCACAAGTTTCGTCATCGCTCACCGATTAAAAACAATAGAAAATGCAGATAAAATCTTAGTCATTAAAGATGGTTCTATACTAGAAGAAGGCAATCACGAATCCTTGATGAACAAACAAGGATTCTATGCTAACTTACAAAACCAACTTCATATCCAAGAATAAACTCACTTGCTGTCCATCTATAATAAGGTGGACAGCTTTTAACTTTTAGAATAAAAACTAAAGATAATAGGGTTAAATTTTTAAAAGATATGAATATATTTTCTATTATTTCATAATCAAAACTTTACGCATACAAGCCCTTTTTCAAGCGTATAGTAGTGCAAAAGGTTGCAAAAGGCGGTGTTATAGTTTGAAGCGTTGGCTTGCACTAATTGTTATTTTATTAGTTTGTTTAGCGGTGGTTGTATATGAGACAAGCGCATCTGACAGAAAGTTTTTCCTACCTGAACCATTAGGCGGGGTAAAAATTGTCGTTGATGCAGGGCATGGTGGTGTTGATGGTGGTGCTTCTTCTCAAGCTGTAATCGAAAGTAAGATTACACTTGCAATTGCAAAAAAGGTTGAACACCAATTAAAGCGTATGGGTGCAGAGGTTATAATGACAAGATCGACTGACGGAGATGTGCTGGACGAGCATAAACCGAGTGAGGAATTTGCCACTTTAAGAGAGCGTAAAAAACAGGATATCTTTTTGCGTGAAGAAATCGTGAAATCGAACCAACCAGACATTTTTATTACTATCCATGCAAATGCCATTCCAGAAGATAAATGGAGAGGCGCACAAGTTTTCTACCATCAAACGGGACACCCAAATAGTGAAATGTTAGCAAAGTCAGTTCAAGATTCTATTAAAAACACTTTACAAAATACGGACCGTGAAGCTTTGGCAATAAAGCAAATCTATTTACTGAAAAAGGCAGATGTTCCGGCTGTACTTATTGAAACAGGATTCTTAAGTAATAATGAAGAACGTGATTTATTAGCAGACGAGAAATACCAAGAGAAAATGGCTAGTGCCATTGTCAATGGGATTGAAAATTACGTGAATATTGAATTTGAGTAAAAAAAGTTAGCCATTCACAAATGTAACAGTGGATGGCTTCTTTTTTTGCCTATATTCTAATTGGAAACGCAATCATTTTCACTAAGTTTTCACTAACCACTATGCTATACTAAAATTACATTAGAATATAGGGGTGTTGGACTTGATAAACGAACAACAAGTTAGAGAAATACTAGGGAAACTTGAAGACCCATTTTTACATAAAACATTAGAACAGACAAACGGGGTTCTGAATGTAAGTATAAAAGAAGAAAAACAACACGTGAGCGTTAAAATTGCAATTGCAAAAACAAATACACCAGAGCAAATGCAATTACAAATGAAGGTTGTAGAAGTATTAAAAGAAGCAGGGGCATCTACTGTAGGAATTCGATTTGAAGAATTAACTACTGAGGTTCTAGAAAGTTTCCGTGGAAAAGCAACAGCTTCTGAAGCTCATGATATATTGTCACCGCTATCTACAGTTCAAGTTATTGCTATTGCATCAGGAAAAGGTGGCGTAGGAAAATCTACTGTTTCCGTAAACTTAGCGGTTGCGCTTGCTCGATTAGGTAAAAAAGTTGGCCTAATTGATGCGGATATTTATGGATTTAGTGTTCCAGACATGATGGGTATACAAGAGATGCCTGTTGTAAAAGAAGATCGTATTTATCCTGTAGACCGTTTAGGAGTAAAAGTTATTTCAATGGGATTCTTTGTTGAAAATAATGCTCCTATTGTTTGGCGCGGACCAATGCTTGGTAAAGTATTAGATCAGTTCTTCCGTGATGTTGAGTGGGGAGACCTTGATTATTTATTATTAGATTTACCACCAGGTACAGGTGACGTAGCACTTGATATTCACCAAGCACTACCTACATCTAAAGAAATTATTGTCACTACACCACATCCAACAGCAGCATTTGTAGCAGCACGTGCAGGGGCAATGGCTTTACAAACAAATCATGACATCCTTGGTGTTATTGAAAATATGTCATGGTTTGAGTCAAAAGTTACAGGAGAAAAAGAATACGTCTTCGGTAAAGGTGGAGGACCTAAACTTGCGGATGAATTGCGTACAGAGTTATTAGGACAAGTCCCTCTAGGACAACCTGATTGGACAAAAGAGGATTTTGCTCCTTCAGTTTATGATACAGAGCATTCAACAGGAAAAATCTATCTAGAAATTGCTAAAAGTGTTGTAAATCAATTAGAAAAATAACAAAAAAGCGGATTGTTTACGCAATCCGCTTTTTTTTTAACCTCCAGAACCGCCGCTGCCGTCCCCGCCGCCACTGCCTTCATCGGCACCTTTGGACTCGCCGCCGCCTTCACCTTCTTTACTACTCTTAGAAGTTCCCTCACCTGATTTTTTAATCAAATCTTGCCATTTCGTTTGAAGTAAAGGGTCTTCTATTGTTTGCATAACAACCTCTTCCATTTGCTTTCTGAGAGTACTGCTCTTAAGAATGGTTTCTAATTGTTTTTGCATTTCGGGCTGTCCGAAGAATTTAACTAAATCTTCTTGGAAAGTAGCATTTTTAATAAGGTCCTTCATAATATCGGTTTGCTGTTCCTTCATACTCTTCGCAATTGATTCTTTAAATTTAGGATCTTCAAACTGTTTTTTCCAAAACTCCTTAGCTTCTTCAGATAATAAAGTGTCTTTTATTGCAGTTTCTACTTGATCATGTTCAAGTACAACTAAATCACGAATACTAGGGTCTTCCAGAAGCTGCCTAAGTGCTTTCTTACCATCCTCTGTCTGAATCGAATCAATCATTATTTTCTTTATTTCATCATAAGACATCGTTTGATTTGGAGCATCAGAACAGCTTGCAAGAAAAAGCACTACAAATATAAGGGATAGTGATCGTTTTAACATTGAATGTTCAGTCCTTTCGTTTAAAGGCTCTCTTTCATTTATTGTTCACATTTTGAAAAAGAATATGTATACGTTTGTTTACATGGATTAGCTTTTTTTACAAACGGTTGTTAAAATATACAAGGACTATTTGAAAAAAGGGGACGGGCTCATCGTGACAATACGAAATTGGATTAAATTTTTCTTCATGTGCATACTCATCGGTGGCATCGTTACAGGTGTTGCTGGTATTTTCATAAGATGGAACTTCTTTCAACCATATTTAGCAGCAGGTGAAATTGGTGAATTTATAGCTGCATTTAGCTGGATGATTCTATTAGGCGTTACAATGAGCGTTATTGCACAAGCAGGATACTTTGCTTATTTAACATTGCACCAAGTAGGTGTAGGAATTTTTCGTACATTAACTTTATGGAACTGGGTTCAAGCTTTATTAATTGCATTTGTTATTTTTGATTTAATTGTTTTCCGATTTGCACCTAGTGCAAAAGGTTTTCAAGATTGGTTATTCTATGGTGGATTACTTATCTTTTTAATTTCTGCGTCAATTGCAACAGCGGTAAAAAAAGTACAATTAACAAATAAGAAACATATCCTCGTTTCTTCTTTATTCTTTATGATTGTTGTTACATCGTTAGAGTGGATCATCGCATTAATGGGTAGACAAGGTAATATTGATACATATGTTGCACTGTTATTATTCCCACTTGTTGTAGTTAATGCATACCAATTGTTAGCATTACCAAAATATAATGCTAAATCTGATGAGGATCGAAGAAGATTAGAGGAACGTAGAAAAGCACGTAAACTTGAAGCTAAGCAAAAAGCAAAAGCATAATCAAAAAAATAGAAAAGGACTAGTACATAATTCCATGTACTAGTCCTTTTCGTATTATTCAGGCATTTTCTTAGATTTAATAGAGTACCCAAAAATATTTTCTTCAATTGATACAAATTTTTGTGAGTTTAAAAACTTCGATATTGATTCAAAATTAGACGAAGAATTTTCGTGTAATGGAATGGATATTATATCGCCTTTTTCACTCTTAAAGTTTTCACCCTCTATATAAATAACTGAAGGTGTTAGCATGTTTACGTGTTCATTAAATATAGTTTGTTTTAGTTCCTCTGTATAATTATAATCTGAGGTCATGAACCATAGTGGCTTATTTTCTAAATATTTCTCGTAAATAGCTAGATCTTTATTGAATAACTCCGTAGTATAATCCTTAGCACCTTCTCCTCCAAGTAGCCCTATAGGGATATTCTTTTTCTTAATTATATCCATATACTTAGAAGAGCGTTCAATCCAATCAGCACTTGCCATTATTAGTGGATAAGGTTGTTTTATCGAGTTTAACCATTCAAGAAAGCCATCATGTGAAAAAGACACTTCAATTATTATGGATTGTCCATAATTTCCTTTAGCTATAACTACTGGTTCTTCAGACATTTGGAACACAGAAACAATAGCCTCTCTTTGTGGAAAGACTAAAAAGAATAATACAAGAGCAACGGCAAATGCTAATGCAAATTTACGAATCATTCATTTACTCCTTTTTATTAAATTTAAAATATAAAAAGTTGTCCTTTAAAAAACTTATGAAATTATATTGACTTTCATGAATTAATGATGTTAATATAGAAAAGTCGCCGCTAACAAAGGCGATGATTTAAAAAAAGTTATTGACATCATATTTTCAAAATGTTAATATATGAATTGTCGTTGTCGAATGATGACGAAATAAATGAACCTTGAAAACTGAACAACAAAACGTTAATGAATTAAACGT
>NZ_JPVN01000055.1 GCF_000772945.1 Ureibacillus manganicus DSM 26584 | reverse complement strand
CGTTTAATTCATTAACGTTTTGTTGTTCAGTTTTCAAGGTTCATGTTTTGCTGCCTTTTCAACAGCAACTTTATTAGTTTATCACACTCAGTTGTGCGAGTCAACTATTTTTTTATTTTATTTCTTGTCGTCTTAGCGACGAATATAAATATATCACCATTAAAATAATTATGCAAGTGTTTTGTTAAAAAAATTTGTTTTAATATAAAAAACACTCAAATACTATTTTTGAATAGTAGCCCTAAATAACAGGGTTCACTCATTCTATAATATTTTCTTTTTTATTTCAACAAATATTACTATACCATTTCTTAGAATTTAACATTCATAAATTATATGGGTAATAATGAAATCATTAAATTACATTCTCTTTAGTTAAACAATTCTATTACTAACTCACAGACAAATAATCATTAATTTATTCGTCGAAAAAGATTATATTCTCCCTCAGCCATTAATTAACTCTATCTATTCTTAGCTATAACCATCCGCACTATGATGACCCTTAGTTGTTTATAAAAAAACAGGAGTCGATCTATGATTAACACTAGTCGACTCCCGCGTATTCTACCTTACCCCAAAATAAAGTGTATGGTTTTTTACAAATATCTATTTGTTGAATAAATTAATCTCTATGACGCATCGTTGGGAATAACAATACATCTCGGATGGATTGTGAGTTTGTTAATAACATAACAAGACGATCGATACCAATACCTAAACCACCTGTTGGAGGCATACCGTATTCTAAAGCCTCAATGAAATCATTGTCCATTTCATGCGCTTCGTCATTACCCGCTTCTTTTTCAGCCAATTGAGCTTCAAAACGTTCTCTTTGGTCGATTGGGTCATTTAATTCAGTAAATGCATTTGCGTGTTCACGTCTTACGATAAATAACTCAAAGCGATCTGTGAATCTTGGATCTTCAGGGTTTTTCTTTGCAAGAGGTGAAATTTCTACTGGGTGACCATATACAAAAGTAGGTTGAACTAATGTTTCTTCGATCTTTTGTTCAAAGAATTCATTGATGATATGTCCAACTTCGTGCATTTCTTTTACTTCTACACCATGTTCTTTTGCAAGAGCTTGTGCTTGTTCCTTTGTCATTGGTTGCCAGAAGTCAACGCCTGTCGCCTCTTTAACAGCATCAACCATATGCACTCGTTTCCAACCTACAGCAAGATTAATTTCATCTTCACCATATTTTACTGTTGTTGTACCTAATACTTGTTGTGCAACATGAGCGATTAAGCTTTCAGTAAGCGACATGATGTCACGATAATCCGCGTAAGCTTCGTATAATTCAATCATAGTAAATTCCGGATTATGGCGAGTTGAAATCCCCTCGTTACGGAATACACGTCCGATTTCATATACCTTTTCAAGCCCTCCAACAATTAAACGTTTTAAGTGAAGTTCAATTGCGATACGCATATAAAGTTCCATATCTAATGCATTATGGTGTGTAATGAATGGTCTTGCTGCAGCACCACCAGCGATTGTGTGCAACATTGGTGTTTCAACTTCTAAATAACCTTGGTTATCTAGATAATTTCTAATAGCACGTATGATTTTTGAACGAGTAATAAATGTATGCTTACTTTCTTCATTCGTCATTAGGTCTAAATATCGTTGACGGTAACGTTGTTCAATATCTTGTAACCCGTGGAATTTTTCAGGCATAGGGCGCAACGATTTAGTTAAGAACGTAAAATCTTCAGCTTTAACAGATAGTTCCCCTACATTTGTTTTAAAGACATTCCCGCGGATTCCTACAATATCACCTAAGTCAGCTGTGTTAAATAACTCGTACGCATCATCACCAACATGGTCTTTACGAACATAAATTTGCATTTGCCCACCTAAATCTTGAATGTGCGCAAATCCAGCTTTACCTTTACCACGCTTTGTCATAATACGACCTGCAATTACGACCTCGTGTGTTTGTTCTTCTAATTCTTCTTTAGAGAATCCATCATATTGTTCTCTAATTTCTGTTGTTAAATGTGTACGTTCAAATCGGCTACCAAACGGATCTAAACCGTTCTCTCTTATATTCGTCATCTTTTGGCGTCTCACCAAAAGTTGGTCATTTAATTCTTCAATGTTTGACACGTCAATCACTCCTTTAAATGCTAATTTCGCACGAACTTTTTATTTGTCCATAATGTACCTATTGTACACAAAATCTGGATTGGATTCATCTGTTTCATATTAATTTCTAACTAACTAACTAATAATTCTAGTTTTCAGAAATCTAATCATTTAACATTATCGTCTTTATTGTATTAATATTATGCTAAGCTTTTCAAATTGAAAGAAAAAAGGAGCAAATTTATATGTACCGTATGATTAATGATTTTGTCATGGATTGGGAAAATAGTTGCCGTGGAACTTTATCAGTTTTCGAATCCATTACCGAGGAGAAAAAAGGATTTGAGATTGTTGATGGCCACAGTTCCCTTGAGTGGTTAAGCTGGCATTTAACTACGGCGACAGCATACTTTATGGGTCAAGTAGGTCTATCATTAAATGTGGAGTTAAACCCTTCTGCTACACCAAATTCTATTAAAGAGATTATCAGTACCTATAAAGTAGCTAGTGAAGAAGTAGTGAAAGCTGTGAAAGAAAATCTTACAGATGAAGCACTATCAGGTAACGTGGATAGCCACGGACGACCAACTCCAATAGGTGTTTTACTTCGTGTAATGGTAGACCACCAAACTCATCACCGCGCACAAATGCAAGTATTACTTAGACAAGCAGGCCTTAATGTCCCTAGTGTAATGGGCCCAACAAAGGAAGCTTCCAACTTATAATAGTAAAGGGCATCCAAATTCTATTCTTCCTCTGGATGCCCTTTTACATTAAATTGCCGTTGCTTCTTCTTTATCCCCTAGTTGCTTAGCAACACCATTTAGTAAAGTCCGCAATTCTATTTCAGTTTCAACTTGGTTGATGGCAGTTCGTACTTTCCCATTACCACGAACACCTTTCAAGTACCAAGAAGCATGTTTGCGCATTTCACGTACAGCCACTTTTTCACCTTTAAGCTTCATTAATCGTTCAAAATGTAATAGGCATACATCCATTTTTTCTCGTACAGTTGGTTCTGGCTTTAATTCACCAGTTTCTAAATACTGAACGGTACGATAAATCATCCATGGATCTCCTAGTGCTGCACGTCCAATCATAACGCCATCAACACCTGTTTCTTCCAACATACGTTTTGCATCTTGTGGAGTTTCAACATCCCCATTTCCGATGAACGGAATGTTAATATGCTTCTTAACCTCACGTAATATATCCCAGTTTGCTTTTCCTTCGTACATTTGAACACGTGTACGACCATGCATTGCAATGGCAGATGCACCTGCACGTTCTGCTGCAAGAGCATTTTCTACAGCGAATATATGCTCATCATCCCAACCAATACGCATTTTCACACTGACTGGCTTTTCTACAGCATCCACTACAGCTGATACCATTTCATAAATCTTGTTCGGGTCTAATAACCATTTTGCGCCTGCTTCACACTTGATGATTTTATTTACAGGGCAACCCATGTTGATATCAATAATACTCGCGTTTGTATTTTGATCAA
>NZ_JPVN01000057.1 GCF_000772945.1 Ureibacillus manganicus DSM 26584 | reverse complement strand
ACAAATTTAGCAGCTTCCACCAACGTTTCCTTTTCCCCACCAAATATTTGTAATGAAAGAGGATACTCTCTTTCATCGATATATAACATATCTAATGTTTTTTGATTACGTTGGATTAAACCTTTATCACTAATCATTTCAGCGTAAACTAAGCCAGCTCCGAATTCTTTTACAGTTAATCGGAAAGCTGAATTACATACACCTGCCATTGGCGCTAATACAACACGGTTATCCAAAACAATGTCGCCAATTTGGAAAGGCTTTTCATTTATATACAATTCTGTCTCCTCCTTTCAACTACCGCTCACTATGATCATCTATATTGAATATCTTTTTATAATAACAAACGTTAAAACAAATTGACCTATTCTATAATCGTAAAAACTCCTGAACATTCTCCGTCACTTTCCATTTAGTAATACCTTCTTTTTGAAGATCCATATTAGTAACATTTTCTTTAGCCATCTCTAAATGAGTCGAAAAAGGCTGTTCCGCAATCTCTAATAAAGGAACTAAAACGAAAGCACGTTCATACATTCGAGGATGAGGTACAATTAAGTGCTCAACTTCAATATTTTCGTTATTAAACAACAAAATGTCAAGGTCTATAATTCGAGGACCCCATCGAATATCACGCACACGCCCTAATTCATTTTCAATCATTTGGCATATTTTCAAGCACTCCATTGCAGAAAAGGTAGTTTCTAATAATAAAGAGATATTCAAAAATGAAGGTTGATCCAAATATCCAACAGGGGCGGTTTCGTAAATAGAAGAAATAGCTTTTATATCAATCCCACTTGTATCATATAGCAAATTAGCAGCATGTTTTAAGTTTTGTTCCCTATCACCAATATTCGTCCCTATGGATAGATAAACTTTATTCATAATATCGCCCTCGTGTTATTTCAACCGCAACTTCGTTATAGTGCCCAGGAATAGGTGGATCTGGCTTTATCACTTCAACCTTCACACCTAGCACTTGATTGTGATAACGTTCTAAGATTCGAGTAGCTATAGATTCTGCAACCGCCTCAATAAGCTGAAATGGCTTACCTTCCATAATTTCTTTACAAATATCATAAACACCAACATAACTAATCGTATCATCTAGGTTATCTGATAATCCTGCCTTTTGAATATTTACTGCTAGTGAAACAGTTGCACGAAACCTCTGACCAAGTTTGGTTTCTTCAACTAAAACACCGTGATACCCGTAAAATTGCATATCTCGTAAATGTATGTAATCCATAATTCTTTTCCTCCATTAGTGTCTTTGTGGTATTTCATCTTTTATCTCAAACTTGCCTAATAAAGCATCAATCATCTTTACTGTACGTGCTACTTCCTTTACATCATGGACTCGAACAATATGACAACCCTTCATCACACCATAAGCACATGTAGCTGCCGTTCCCTCAATCCGTTCATCAACTGGTAAATTTAATATCGTTCCAATCATTCGCTTCCTTGATGTTGCTAGCAATACTGGGTAGCCGAGTTCAGCCAACTCATCCAATCGTTGCATCGTTTCAATACTTTGGTTTAAATTTTTAACAAATCCAATCCCCGGATCTAAAATAATATGCTCATCTGGAACTCCTGCTTCTTTTGCAATTTGTATACTTTCATTTAAATCGGATATATAGTCTTCGAAGTAATTTACATATGGCTTGTCCTCACGGTTATGCATCAAAATAATCGGTACATTTAACTCAGCAGCAACATTAGCGATTAGTGGATCCTCCTTTGCACCCCAAATATCATTAATGATTTGAGCTCCAGCTTCTACTGCTGCACGGGCAACGGCTGACTTATATGTATCAATAGAAATAATTGCAGGAACTTGTTCCAACAATGCCTTAATAACCGGAACAACTCTAGCTATCTCATCTTCATCAGATATGCGTGTATATCCCGGTCTAGTTGATTCGCCGCCAACATCAATAATCTTCGCACCATTTGCAACCATTTCTTTGGCATGTGCAATTGCTGTCTCGACAGAATTGTATTTGCCTCCATCAGAAAACGAATCTGGCGTCACATTTAATATCCCCATAACAAATGTCTCTTTTTTATAGTCAAGTTGGATATTATTTAACGTAATTGGTTTTATATATTTTGATAGCATAATTATTCGCCTTTCTTTACTGTTCTTAAAATCTCATCTATGTACGCTTGATGTAGTCGTTGATAAATAGTGCCATCTTTGCCTAAGAAGTGAATGTTATCTATGTTTGATATTGGCACTAGTTCTTCAATGGAGTTTGTAACAAAGCATTCATATGCGTCCTCTAAATCTTGTCTAATAAACAAATCTTCCACTACCCGGTAACCTATTTGTTTAGCTGTATTTATTACCCATTGTCTTGTAATACCAGGTGTAATTCCTGTCGCTATTGATGGTGTGTAAAGCACCCCATCTTTTGCGAAAAATACATTTGATGTAATGCCTTCTGTAATTATTCCCCTTTGCGAGAGGAAAAACCCTTCAGTATTATCTAACTGTTCTATTTCTAAACTTCCTAAATACCGATTTTCATGTAATGTGTAGGTACCTTTCATCTCTAACCATTTTGCTGATTTTTCTCGCCCTCTTTCCCCGGGAAATATTTCCCGTCGGATTATGCACACATTGGGCTCTTTATATGATGATTGAAATTGCATTTGTAAATTGTTATTGCCAGCGGACACTGTTAAATAAAAGAGTCCATCTTGATTATTTGCTTTTTTTGTTAGATCTTTTATAACTCGTAGTATTTCTGGAACTGAATAAGGCATCTCAATATGAAATTGGTTTAACTTTGTTATCAATCGGTGATAGTGTTCTTGAAATAAAACAACTTGCCCTTTATAAGTACGGAACTTTTCAAAAAAGCTTAATCCATATAAATATCCATGATCAAATGGGGAAATTGCAGCATCATCTTCACTAATATAGTTCCCATTCATCCAAAGAATCATTTATATGACCACCCTTTCTTAGAACATTGATTACTTCGAAGATAGCATAATAATCCAAACAATCCTATTAAAAATCCTAATCGAGTAGAGGGAAAATAAGTTAACTTATTTTCGCCCCTCTCACAAC
>NZ_JPVN01000051.1 GCF_000772945.1 Ureibacillus manganicus DSM 26584 | reverse complement strand
GTGGACTTTCACCACCAAGTTATAAGCCCATGCCGAGCGCACAAAAAAATCCCGTACTGCAAATTAGCAGTTCGGGACTCTATTTGTTATATTTCTATACTTTTTAACATATATCCAAGACCTGGATAAGTAATAATATATTCTTCTTCTTTTTGAAGAGCCTTTTTTATTTTTCGACGAATTCTTGCAATACCAACACGTAAATATTCTACGTCATCACGGTACTGCGGTCCCCAAACCTCCGATAGGAGTGTCTCATGCTGCACGACTTTATCGAGATTTAGTGCTAATATTTCCATTACAGAATACTCGGTTGGGGTTAACTTGAATTCCTCATCATTAATCCAACACCGTTTGCTTCCTAGATCAAACGCCAGTTCCCCTGTAGTAATAACGGATGTTTCAATCATTTTTGAATCAGCAGAAGTTAATTTGCTTCTTCGCAAAACGGCATTCACTCTTGCAAACAGCTCCTCTAATGAGAAGGGCTTTGTTAAATAATCATCTGCGCCAACATTTAACCCCTGTACTTTATCCTTCGCGTTACTTCTAGCAGTAAGCATAATCACAGGTACATTTGAAAACTTTCGTAGTTTTTCTAATACAAGAAAGCCATCCTGTCCAGGCATCATTATATCTAGTAAAATTAAGTCGGGCGAGACTAAGTCAAACTTCTCCAGCAATTCTTCTCCAGAGCTCATTGTGGACACTTCATATCCAATTGACTTTAAATTAGCTGCTATAAAGCGTAAAATTTTCGGTTCATCATCAACGATGCAAATCTTTTGAGTATTCAACACTACTCTTCCTCTCTTTTGTTCGGAAAATATAAAATAAAAGAGCTGCCCTTGCCAATCTCACTAATTACTTCAATTTCTCCTCCATGTGCATCCATAATGCCTTGGCAAATTGCTAATCCTAGGCCAGTGCCTCCCGATCTTCTTGTGGCAGTTATATCCACTTGATAGAAACGATTAAATATTTTAGTAATATGATCATTTGAAATGCCGATTCCATTATCACTAACCGTGATCATTGTATAATCCCGATTTGCATCTAATGTGACATCAATTTTCTTCAAAGGCGAATCATTATAGCGCAGGGCATTCGTAAATAGATTAATCAATACTTGGGAAACACGTAATTTATCAGCATAGAAGGTATAACCCTCTTGCAAATGGTTATTAAATTGAAATTCTACGTTCGTCGTAAGCGTTTTTGGAATCTGATCCAATGACTTTTCTATTAAATGATCTGCTCGAATCATTTCACGTTCAACATACATCGTCCCTGACTCGATTTTGGAAATATCCATCCAGTCATTGACTAATTGAAGAATTCTATCGATATCTTCATGTATTCCTTCTAATAATTCCTGTTGGAAATCTACTTCCCACTCCACTTCCTTACGAAGCAATGTTTCGACACTACCTTTAATATTTGTAATTGGTGTTTTAAACTCATGGGATGTAAGAGAAATTAAATTATTCTTTAATATATCGATTTCTTCTTCTTTTGTTATATCTCGTAATAGTAACCCTTCACCTATCTTATAATCGTCTAATAGGACTGAAAATTTATGAAGAACATAAAACTTTTGTTCTTTTGATTGTTGTTTTTTATACTCTAATTTAAGTTCACCTTTGTCCTTAGCAAAAAAGGCTGAAAGTTCATCGTGCTCTATATCAAATAGTGCAACAAACTGTTCATAGACACAAGATAGTGTTAATAAGTCATCCTTAATACCACCTGCCACGATATTTAAAAAGTATTCATTGACATATTCAACTTCTTTTTCATTATTAATGAGTGCCAACCCTTCTGACATACTTTCTAATACAGCGAGCAGTACAGCATGATTGTTTCGAAGCTCAAGGTTTTTATTTCTCAAAGTAACTGTTCGTTCATGAACTCTACCTTCAAGCTCTTTATTTAACTCGAGTAATTCTAGTTTATTGTTTTCAACCTCATCAATCATTCGATTGAAATAATAGAATAACTCTTCCATTTCTTTTGGGCCTTCTCTTTTCTTCGTAACAAATGCGTTCTGTTGAATGCCATTTGTATAGTTTTTTATATAATCGAGTAACTGTCGTAATGTCACTTCTAACCGATTCGTTAAGAAAAGACTGACACCTACCATCACAATGGCAGTTCCAAGAAGAAAAATAAGAATAGTCACTATCGAATCTTTGTACGTATTTGTAATGGCTTCCGTTGGCTTGGCCACCCAAATCGTCCAATCTAGTGACTTAATTTTTTTATAAGTAATATATTCTTCCCTATTTGGATCTTTTAACTTAAAGTAGTTACTCCCCTCGACCTCATCGTTTTTTTCAATATATTGAACGATTTCTGAGTTCGAGACATTCACAAGATCTCTTTTTGTGTCGACTGAGGGGTGAACAATAACATTTTTTTCTCGATCGATGACGATTACATTTCCTTCTTCACCAGAGTTGCGCTCTGTAATATGCTCTCCTAAAGCATTTAAATCCAAGCCTCCAAGAACATAACCGATAAGTTCCCCATTCGTATTTAGAATAGGTGAAACAATGGACACTAATAGAGCATCGGTGCCTCCCCTTCCATGGTAAACAGGAGAAATGACCGTCGATTTTGTTTTTACTAGCTCTTTATAGTAATATCGATCACTAAAATTAAGATTTTCTCTATTTGTACCATCCGTGTACAGTTCTGGATAAAAAACGATGGATTTTCCGCTACGATCCCCTACATACAAGTTGACAAAACCTGGGTAGTTAAGCTTAATGTCTCTGAGTTCTTCATGAATCGCTTCCGTATCTCCCGCTTCCAACGCATCTTTTACTCTCAAAGCTTCTGTTTGAATAACTCTCTTATGTTCTAAAATATATTTGTCAATATAATCAGCAAGATATGTCGTTGCTTGTGCTTGATATCTTTTACTTTCATCTATTAATTTAGATAATTGATATATTTGAAAAATCCCTAGAAATACAATTGAAAAAAACAAAATCGTTAGAAAGGAATAAATCAGTTCTTTTTTAAAGGAACGAACTTTTTTCATACTTGTTCTCCTTATCTTTCAAAAATGGCAGCTCAAGTTCATATGCAAAAAATTGCACGAAAAGGTCACCATTATTATTAATATACTTCTCGTAAATTATAACTTAGCGTCAGTAATATTTCCCTATTATGTATAATTATCCTATATTAATATATTGCTTTCTTGTTTCATTTTATCATCTAATCAAAAATAAAACCTCACGAACTGTAAAGTGTTCATGAGGTTTTATTATTATCTATTAACTTTTGTGATAATGGTGCCTATTCTAGCCATTAATTACTATTCGCATTATCTTTGAGTTTCTAATGTGTCCCAAAAACTCGTATCTGCATTTTCAATTGAACCATCTGCTATTGCTCGAACCGCAGCATCAAGTGTCGTAATCGTTTGTTTGATTAAGTAACCATTACTTTTTTGACCAATGATTGCCCATTCACCCTCGTGATCGGACATTCCGCGCATTTCGAAAAGTAATGTGGAAATATCATATTGAACTGCGGCACCATTTCGGCCAATATTCTCACCACTGCCACCATTATATTTTGCGATATGCCCCCATCCAGTAGAATCAACAGCATTAAATACAACTGCCCCTAGTTTTTTCGATTTCTCTAACACTTCTGGTTTAACATTAGGATTTGTTGGATAAAGCATCGAACCTGATACTAATTTTCCATCGCGTCGAGCTTGAGTACCTTGATGATGTAAATCGATCATATAATCAATATCATACTTTTGTAGAACATTTTTATGAAGGGCTTGTGTCTCAGGGTGCACTTTATCAACGTGATCACGGTTTAAATCCGCTCCTACTGCATTGTAGCGTGTTAAATGGCGTCCCCCATCTGCTATATAATTATCAAGCGAAAAATTCACATCACCCATCGCACCATCGGCATTTAACATTGGCAAAATAAGAATGTTTACCTTATCAAGAACGCCCTTTGTTTTACCTGTCCCAAGATGTTTGATGAATTCTAATGCACCTTCTGTAGTTAGTTGTTCATTACCGTGTTGTTGTGTTAAAAATAGTATAGTTGGATTGCTAGGATCCGAAATGTATTTTGCTAAATGGATATCTCGACCTTTTACAGTTTGGCCAATCACCTCAAGTTGCATCGCATCTTGCTTGGCATCTTGCGTTTTAAGAAACTTTACCATTTCATCGTAAGTATAAAGATTAGCAGTTTGAATCGATTCATTTCCATTAAAATTCGGCCCTTCACCTACAGCATAGGTAGTTAATGCAGGCGTAACAGCTCCTAGTGCTAAAATTCCAGTTAACGATAGTGCAAATACTTTCTTTTTCATAAGATCCCTCCACTTTCATAATTCAAAATAATAAAAATATTTTGTACATTTAGAATAACTATCATTTCTTTCATCGTACATAGAGGGAATCTATCAATTTATCTTCCTTCGTTTTGGTTAAATTGATATAACTTACTAATTGTGATGTATATTCATTTACTTACTTTTTCGATTTTTATCGCAAATTTGTATAGAGTAAAAGTCACTCACACTGTTGAAGAAACCGTTTAGCATATGCATGGAGTATTCCCTACAAAAAAACCTTTTGGCATTTCACTTGCGCAATATTTCATCGTTTTCATTCTCCTAACGACAAAAACTCACAAAAATAGAAATCTCCTATTTTGTGAGTTTTAATAGTTTATTATTTTGTACGAAAAACAATTGGTCCTGCCATTAAGTTAAGGGAACTGCTCCACTTTCGTATTTCAAGTCGCTTCCCTTTGCTCTATACATCGCTCTATCTGCTTCTTTAAGCATGGTTTCTAATATTGCATCCGAAATATCTGTTGTGAAGTACGATCCTATACTAGCCGATACATTGATGACTTGTTGATTCAAGTACATAGGTTTTTCCAGTGTGTGTTGGATTCGGCTTTTTACGATTTCTAGTTTTTCGCTGTCAAGATTCGTGAACAATATGACAAATTCATCGCCGCCTAGCCGGCAAAGTAAATCTGTGTCTCTCAATTCACTAGTTAACCTCGCAGCAATTTCCTCCAATAATTGATCTCCCATTTCATGCCCATATGTATCGTTAATAGTTTTAAAACCGTTCATATCAATGAAAATGAGTGCGATTGAATTGATTTTTGTCGTTTTTAGAAAATTAAACTTTTCCTTTAGCAATAACCGATTTGCAGCCCCTGTTAAAGGATCGAGATATGCAAGTTTCTGTAGTTTGGCATTTGCCTCATTGATTTTATAGTTGAAAAATAATAGCAAGCTAGTAACCAGTACACCAAACAATACTAGAAAAGCAAAATCTCCCTTGACGACATTTGGGAAAACCTCATCGTGAAGGTAAAAGAATGCATAATATGTAAGAACGGTTGAAGCAATCCCAGCTAACACGACTACGCGCGAATTTTGATAGATGGCACTAAGAGGTAGAGCCAGCCACATGAAAATATAATTTACTAAATACGGAGAATCCTTTAGTAAAAAATAAAAGTAAATATACACACAACTGACAATTGCATACATCGTAATCTTTGGGTTTACTTTTTTGTAAATGAAGATTGTCAGGAGCATACCCAAAACGATAAAAAGATATGCTGGAGGAAATATACTTGCTACTCCCTCTATAAAAATATTAATTGTTATATTTATAAAATAAAAAACACAGATTAATAGGAGTAATACTGAATTTCGTTGATGCATTAATTCATTACCAACCATAGCTATCTCTCTTTCCTTAAGTAGTAGGATAGAATTTGTTCAGTTGTATATAGCCAAAAAATACAAAACATCTCATTATCTGTATTATAACTTATAAAGGGCTTTGAAACTTTGTAATTTATTTGAATTTATCTTTAAGAGAATCTCACTTTAAATTTTTCCGGAGAATCAATCACACGAGTAAAACAAAAAAGCTTAATCGAACCTTTTTGAGGTTAATTAAGCATTTCTTATAGTATTTAGATTTATTAGCTTACACTTGTTTGAGTGACTCCAAGAAATCATTCCTTTGGCACAGGTGTCATTATATTAAAACTATGATTTATCGGCTCTTGTAGCGATAAAAATAGATCCCACTTGTTCGTATCGCCCTCAATGATGAGCTGTGAATAATCAGGCTTTTGATTTGTTGTTGCCAATTGATATAATATTTCTTTCGGCATGGTTACAGTAACAGCTGCATCATTAGCTGGATTGTCATCCAAATACCTAAAGATTCCTCGCTTCACTTCTGTTGAAGCAGTTTCGTCTCTATCTGGAATAATAAAATTCATTTTATAATTTAAATTTCCTGCTTTAATTCCGTTCAGTCTTATACTAAGTAAATAGATGACATCTGCTAGAGGTAAGTTCTCAAGAACATCATTGGAGATAAAGGACCCTTCAATTGGAAGAATGCCATAGCGTAATTCCTGTGCCCCCATTAAATATTCATTTCTCCAAGGGCCCGATTCGGCAATATACCCTAATTGTTCTAACGCATCTGCACATAGGAGTTTTGCTTCTTTATTCGTTGGATCAGCATAGATTATATGTTTTGTAACCTCGGCCACCCATTGATATTCCCCATCTTCAAAGGATTTCTTCGCCTTCTCCAAAATACGCTCTGCTCCCCCCATATACTCCACATACTTTTTGGCTGAGTCTTCCGGGAGTAATTTATTGAGCTCAACAGGGTTTCCATTATACCAACCTAAATATTTCTGATACACAGCTTTGGCATTATGAATAATCGTTCCATAGAACCCACTGTTGTACCACTCATCTGTTAGACTATCAGGAAGTTTGATGAGCCTTCCAACTTCTTCGATAGTGTGACCTCTATTCATTAATCTCAAAGTTTGGTCATTTATATATTGATAGATGTCCCTTTGTTTCTCAAGATACTCAATACAGTACTGATTTCCAAATCGTGGCCAGTTGTGAACGCCAAATACTGAGGTGATGCTTTCTCCCCATCGATCAATTGCAGTTTGTATTGCTTTTGCCCAAGCAATTGGATCTCTAATTCTAGCTCCTCTTAAAGTTAATAAATTATGGAGCGTTGCACTACTTAGCTCCGCAATACATAAAGATTGCTCACTCGGGATATAGATTAACATTTCTGAGGGGGCTTCCGTATCTAAAGCTAATTGAAATTCAAAAGGTACGCCATCTATAATTTTCTTTACAAATTGTTCATCTATTTCGTCAATATTTTTTGTAAAGGTTACTGATCCCAGAGATTGGCCCTTTCCAATTCCATTATCAATTTGCCCTTTCTCATTTCGTGGTAATTCTACACCGTACATATAAATTCCACGCCGAGACATTGCAACTCCAACGTTAACATTTTCTTCTAATGCTGATTGTGTGAAATTTTTAGGGGCGTATACTTCAACATTTTCTTTAGCAAACTTTAGAACACCTAAGATACCGCCATAATGATCTTCATGGGAATGGCTGATAATGACTGCACTTACAACGGGAATTTCTCCAAAATTGTTCGCAACAAATTGTAAAGCTGCTTCTGCTGTTTCTTCTGAACCCAAACAATCTATAATAATCCAACCAGTATTTCCTTTTATGAAGGTAATATTCGCAAGGTCGAATCCTCTAACTTGATAGATATTGTCTGTAATCTTAAATAATCCTGTATTTAAATTTAAGTTCCCTTGTATCCAAAGTTTAGGATTTACTGTGTAAGGTATTTGTTTATTTAATAAAAATGCGTACCTTTCTAAATTCCACACTGGAATATTTGAATTCTCTTTCTTTATTACCGGCAAGTTCGCATTGGCAAGTAACCCTACTTTAGCCAAATAAGATTCGATTCCAACTTTTCTCCAATCTATGTTTTTATATGTTTCTGCATTTTGTAGTATTGTATTACGTGTTGCACTCTTTCTTAAATCATAACTCTCCCTTTCCTGCCTCCGATTATCCCTAAAATTCATAATTACACCCCATACTTTATGAATTTTTACTTCATGGCAGTAGTATATGCAAATAGTAATAGGAATTGATTTATACGAGACTGTGAGTAGACACTTGGAGGGGTAGGCTTAAATCTAAAAGGTTTTAAATTATAATTGTCTAAACGTGCTTTTCCACTATACATAAACTGTTGTAAAAAGGAGTGAAATAGTTTATGACAATCAATAAATCTGTAAATATACCAAACCCTTTATATCAATCACTACAGGGACAATACTTTGTAGGACAAACCGAAGCAGTTTATTTCGGGAAAGGAAAAAATGCTTTAGGGGGATTAATTAACCCTTCAAATTCAAATATTGATTTATTTGTTAATGCGTTTACCATTACTAATTTCTCAAATGAGCCGATCGTAGCTGAAATTTGGTTTAACCCATCACCTATTGGGAGGCCTAGTTTCTCAGATAAGGTGACACCAGCAAATACTGCGCTTTGTCCACTTCCACATCCGAAAGTAAAAATCGTATCTGCTGAACTGTTTGAAGGATTCCCTCAACATGGAGTAAATGCGTTTAAACGAATCGTCCCACCACAAACTACTTTAACAAGTGATGAGGATGGGAAGTTTATTTTCCCACCAGGTGGATCTTTTGTCATTATCTTAGTTTCACCAAATAACGAAATCGTTAAATCTGAAGTTGCATTCGGCTGGTTTGAAAAAGAGGTAGATTGCTAAAATCTTAGATCAAGTAATTTTATATTTTCTTTATATAATTACTTATAACTAATGAAATAAAAAAACTCTAAATCGATTACTTTTATATGTAATCAATTTAGGGTTTTTATAAATAACAGATCGTTTAATTATGCTGCTCTGATGGGTTCCGGTATCAATAACCAACTGATATTCTATAACAAACAAAGCATACAGGCTTTTTATCCTTATTCCTCATATATACATAAAAAACACGACAGTAAACATGCTGCCGTGTTTTTTAGACAATATTTT
>NZ_JPVN01000050.1 GCF_000772945.1 Ureibacillus manganicus DSM 26584 | reverse complement strand
GACTTTCACCACCAAGTTATAAGCCCATGCCGAGCGCACAAAAAATAGACAGACCCCAAGGAGCGGTCCGTCTATTGATCTCCTTAAACCTTTTAAGGAGTTATATTTATTCGTTTGTAATTTCTTTAAATGATTTTGGCGATTTTATCTCTTTTTGTTTTTTCACATTAACACTATGTTCCTCTGTCTCGTTTTTACTGTAATATTTACCTTTCGTAAATATAGCAATAACAACTGTTAATACAGAAGCTAACAATGCCGCAAAGAATGTTGCTGTATTTTGCAGGAAGGTACCCATAAATCCTAAACCTGCAATCGTACCAAGGACACTTGAAATAATTAACGGAACAACGCCAACAGGATTCCATTTATATAATTTTTCTTGTCGTGCTTCATATTCTTGTGGCACTATCTTTAATAATTTCTTTACTACTAATGCGTCTGTCACTAAAATCGCAGCCCAAGCCATTAATAGTACCCCTTGGAATGTCATTGCAGCACCTAAATAATCAAGAATACCACCTAACATTAAGGCAATTGATAGAACTCCTGAGACTACAACCCAAAAACGACGATCAGGTTTGAAATGAAATACATTCTCAAAGAAATTGGACAGTGATAGGGAAGCACTGTAAATATTTGTGACGTTAATACGTAATTGTGTTAACATCGTAAAAACTACTCCGCCTAGTCCAAGAAGTGTGACAATGTAAATCCCTGGATTTGACTCGCCTAAACGGACTCCAAACCATATACCTAATAATCCCATGACACCAAAACAGAAAATTTGTGGAATGAAACCAATCATTATAGACCCTATTTTAATATCTTTCGGTTTAAGGTATCTCGCATAATCTGAAGCTATTAGCGCTGTTAGTCCCATTATACCGTGTTGCATCCCTATACATAATAGTAATGCAGTTCCGCCAATTTGAACTCCATCGGGTAAGTATGTCCAGAAATTACCGTTAAATTGTGACGGAGTATTTGCCGCAAAAATAATTGTGAGAATTAAGAAGATGAAAAAGATTGGTAATGACCACTTTTGTAGTTTGTCTAATTGTTTAATACCAAACCAATTTAGTGGAATCACAATTGAACCGAATACGACAATAAGAAGCCATAACGGAATTGAGGGGAAAAATGCGTGTACTGCTGCAACGAGAATCATACCTTCAAATGCACAATACATTATAAAGTTCGATGCGTAAATTAATGATGTTAGTGAAGCACCTATGTACCCAAAACCTTGTCTAGACATGAGATTCACATTCATTCCAGACTTCGCTGATAAATATGCAATGACTGTGCCTAAAAGTCCTGCAATTATTATTGCATAGATTGCTGAAATAATTGCGTTTGCTGCACCAAATTGAAGTGCCATTACACTACCTGTTTGAAAATAAAAAATGGCAGTGGCAATACCAAAAGTGATGTTGGTTACACTAAACCAACCCATGTTCCTTTTTTCTACCGGAACCTGACTAAATGAATAATCGTCTGCGCTTTTCTCTTTGAGACCTGCTGTATGGTCTAAACTCATCGAACCATCCTTTCGGTCTGTCTCCCTCCTTGCTCCATTAATTGATCACATTCAACTACATCCTTTTAATACTGGTGATCAATAAGGAGGTAACAGAATGTTTTATTTTTTGGATTGCATTGGAATCTAACATGAATTCTTACAATCCAGATAACTACTATATGATTATACACCCATCTAGTTGACATAATCAAGGTCAATATTTTAATGCGTTAAGTTGACTTTTAAAAATACATATTTATTCTCGTAAATACACATTTTACTTCAACTGCATTTTTATTCAGTAGACAAATTCATAGTATTTTACATATACAACCATAAATGTAATTAAATAGGAATCGGAAACAAATATAGCGCTAACTTTATTTAAAGTAACGCCATGCTTGTCTTTGCATTCAAATATTATAAATATTAGAAACCGTTCTTCACCATCCACTTCATAATGCTTTCTTCCCTCTCCTTACTGTCGTCTTGAAGATGGTCAAATTTCTTCATTTTCTTCTCTGCTACTAAATTGCCATCTTTCATGAACAATACTCTTTCTGTTTTTGCTGCAACTTTTACATCATGTGTGACCAGCATAACTGTTGTACCTGTACTACTAATTTCACCAAGAATGGATAGGATATCTTCGGTTGATTTGGAATCTAATGCCCCTGTTGGTTCATCTCCGAAAATAATATCCGGATTATTTATCAACGCTCTACAAATACCAACTCGTTGAAGCTGTCCACCGGAGGCTTGGGTAATTTGATGATTCTCTAATTTATCAATTCCAGTCATCTGTAATAGTTTTCTTGCTTTTTGCAGTACTTTGTTTTTAACTACACCTTTTGATACAAGTGCAGGAAACATAACATTGTCAATGACTGATAGATTTTTAAGAAGATTTATATCTTGAAAGATAAAGCCCATATACTTAAGACGAATTTTTGCTAATTCATCTTCTTTTAGTGAGCCAAGTTCATGTCCTTGAAACACCACGCTACCTGAACTAACGCGATCCATTCCACTTAGATTATATAGAAGCGTTGATTTCCCACTTCCAGAAGGACCCATGACTGATACAAATTCGCCTTTTTTAATGACTAAATTAACATCCTTTAAAATATGAAGCTCATGCCCTTTATCTAGTTCTACCTTTTTATTGATATTACTTGCTTCAATTATGTTGGTCATTTATATTCCTCCAATGTTGATTTTTTTAGATCAAGAGGAACCGTTTATCCTTGGAAGCTTAAACTTAATCTGCATTGGTCCCTTCCAAGTTTTCAAAAAATCGATTGTTGTTTTATCCTCTTAAAACTATAGATAAATCCTTTTTAAACGTTGCCTTGCAACATAATGTGATGGTTACACCGACTATTACAATTAGTATTAACGGACATAAAATCCACGTTTGCCAGATAATCTGTATAAATTCAATTCTTGCAGCACCCATTGAGGTCATGGCTAAACTGAATAGAAACTCTCCTAAAAATTCTGAAGCGAGTACACCGAGAATTATTCCAACGATAAGTACCATCAACGTTCCTGCGACGTATTGTTGTTGAATCTGTTTTGACGTAAGCCCAATACTTCGCATAATAGCGATTTGCGATTGATCTTTTGACAATAGCATCTTCATAAATAATGCAGTAATTAATACAATAATCATTCCAGCAATTACAATGCCACCAAGCACAATAGAATTCAGTTGGTTCATCATGTTTCCTAGCGTCTGTTTTTTATAATCTTGAATATCATTTACTTGAGCACCAACAAACATATTTTGGTAATGGTCCATTTTCTTAACCTTATCTACACCTTCTCTTAAGTCCAAGTACACAATATACCAAAGAACGGCATCTTCATTTAAACCTAGGCTAGAATGGGCCTTAGCTGTTTTCCCACCATTCGTAATATCTTGATAGATACCAGTTACTTTCAAAGATTTTTCTTCTCCTACAACCTCTACTATTACTTCATCTCCTACTTTTTTATTTAGACCATCTGATGAAGCATTTGCATAAGAAAGTGAAATTTCCCCGGCTTTTTCTGGTGCTCTTCCATTTAAATAATTCAATGGGAATACTGAAAAGTCACCAGTCTCGATATTTAGATAATCCCATGTCCCCTCTTTATTTTTTACGGGAAATGAACTCGTTATATAAGCTGAGAACTTTTCAACACCTGGATCGTTTTGTAATTCCTCTTGCAGCTTTTTAAAGTCTTCTGAAATCGTATCTGTTCTTCTGAGGTCAATTCTTACATCAGATTTTCCAATACCCATGTAAGTAGTAAATTCTGGGGAGTTCATAGTGTTATACAAATTTAATGGAAGAATGATAATAAACGTACATACAGCAAATATTAATATGAGTAATCTATATAGTTTAAAGCGATTCCAGACATCTCGAATTCCCATATAAATATTAGTGTTAAAGAACTTGTTTTGAAGGAGAGGGAATCTGTATTTTCGATTCTTTCCTCTTACCATTATGTTTGAGCGTAATGCTTCAATTGCTGAAATCTTATCTATTTGTTTTAATATTTTCTTGCAATACAACACTATCATTAAGTAAACAAATAATGGAGCCACAAGTGATAGTAGATATTTTAAACTTCCTGATAAATCTGAAGATAAATAAAGTCTCATATTGCTTGTAAATAGATTGATGACTACAAAAGAAAGTAAATATCCAATGATCCCTGCGACCACTGACATAACC
Organism: Ureibacillus manganicus DSM 26584; assembly: GCF_000772945.1. Lineage (GTDB taxonomy): Bacteria > Bacillota > Bacilli > Bacillales_A > Planococcaceae > Ureibacillus > Ureibacillus manganicus. The sequence goes on along the minus strand of NZ_JPVN01000050.1, from coordinate 5,229 downwards.
CTATACTTGTTGAGATATACTTTCTTTATATCCTTATTAGAAAGGCCGATTGCTTTCATTACCCCAATCTCTCTTAAATCTTCATCTATTGTGGCTAAGAAGGTCAGTCGAATACTAAGAGAAGCGATAATAATTAGTAGAATACTTATTAGGATAATAATTATTGCAATGGTTGCATCTGACAAGGCATTAAATATTAGAAACATATCTCCAGTTACAATAGGACCATTTGCTGGAAGACCCGAATCTATGTATTCGGTTTGCAGCTTTTTTGAATCTGCATTTTCTCTTAATTTAAATTGAATGAGATATTCTCGTTCCCCTACTTTGCCTTGAAGCATGTCACCATAATCTTTTGGATTAATAACAAACCGTTTTGAAGAAGAAAGGGATGAGTTCATTTCAAAATCACGTGCATAGTCTGCAATAACAAATTGCTTTTTATAAGCACCTTGTACAACCGTAATCAGTTCGCCTATTGTTAATTCATATTCTTCCATGAAATAGATTGGAACTGCGATTTCTCCCTCTTTTACATTAAGTTTTTCATTATTTAAATCCAAAATAAAATCAAATTCTGTATTCTGCACAACAAAAGAAATATCCTGAACTGTTCCAGCGAAAGAGTTATTATCTCTAAAATGGATATTCACTCCATCAATCGTGAGAAGCTCCATAGTCTCTTGCATGGCAATTTGCTCTTGATGCGCTTCCGTAAATTGATCAATTGCTATTTGGTCATAGTCACCTACGTGCATTTGTGTAATGTCAGCTGGTTCTGCTGCTAGATTAAATGCTGACATCGACTGAATTAAGTTTGCTATGATATTTGTTGCACTAGATCCTAATAGAACAGCTAAAGTTATAAACACAAATACTGTACTGGTTATTACTTTTTTTCTTTTAAAATCATTCTTTATGATTTTTAGATACACCTTTATCCCTCCTTATCTTCTCGCATTCCTTCCTAACTGTTTGTATATCTGGATGTAATTTCCTATCTGAAATTATCTTAGTACAGTAAAAGCCGCGCAAAAAGCGTCGGAGGTTCGAACTTTTTCTCAGTCTCTGGTCCGATAAGAATTACTCCTTTAATACTGTTCAATAAAAAAAGACGTTAACCCAATGGATTAACGTCAACAATTAAATTCAATTATTATTTATTTATATTTTCAACCTTAAATTAACGAGAATATTTTCTCATTACCTATGATACGCCTCATGTCTTGAATCTCTATAGGCGCTAAGATATAGACAAATTGCTGTTATGGCATGAAGGAACCAGCCAACAATTGGAATAAACGCAACAATACTTGTAACAATTCCTAATACACTTGGAGCCACTGAAGTTCGGTTGGCAATTGCGATTGCTGCTGTTACAATATGAAGAATTAACGCAATAGTTAATAATTGCCACCCGCTCATAACAACCATTAATCCACCAAAGAACGGGATCGCTAAAACAGCTTCAAACGTCCCAGTGACTCCCTTTGCAAAACTGGACAATTTCATTTTTTCACGCCCCTTTATTTCTTCTAATATCTTTTACGGTTCACCAGTAAAAAAGATTCATTTAAGCATAGGTTTTATACTGTAGTGGAATAATATTTTAATAGCATTATTATCCCTACACTATATGGATTGACAGTGAATCGCGCCACAATTTAACTAATAAACATTATTTTCACATTTTTGAATATGTAGCTGATATATGTAAATACTTCAAAATATACAATTTTTATTCAACATAGGGGTGTTTAGATGTATTTTCCAACCATATACACAAACATTTGGGACGTTCTAATTGCAGTACCTTTGATTTTGATTTTGACTCAAATAATAAAAATGATTTTTAAGATTAAACCGGTGTTCGTACCAACAGTACCAGTTGTGTTAGGTCTTCTACTAGCCATTTTTGTCAGTCATAAATACGATTTACTCGCTGGCATTTTCATGGGTTTCTTTTATGGTTACTCTGCTATTGGCAATTATGCTTCATTCAAAACAGCTTTCAATGCTTACAAGAAGAGGAAGTTAAAGAAATCAGCTACATATAATTACAAGATAAATCCCTAGATTGTGGACATTGCATTTTTGCAATGTCTAATTTTTTTAATAAGATGTGTAAATACTACAAGCCTACATGAAGTAAGCAACTGAGATAAGCCTCATTGAAAATTACTTTTCTATTCTCAAGCACTTCTGTATAGCTATGAACGGATAATATCGTCACGGCATATTATAGAATGAAATGATAATAAAGGATGATGTAATGATTCTTCATAAGGTAAAGGGGCCCAACACACCAACTGGTAGTGAAGGTAAGCCTCGGGACTTTGACGGCGACATTGGGGAAATTGATCGTTGGGAAGATGATGGCGGTAGGAATTCAAATCCTGGGACAAGATCAGAACAAATTTAATAATAAATTTTTTTCTTTTTGGCTATAGGGAAATATCATTCCCTATAGCTTTAATTTTTTAAAAAAGAGCCGTTGATATTTGTGTACAACGACTCACTTTCAATTATTCTTTATCTTCTTTATTGAACCACAGTTCTTCTTTGTCATCTACATCACCATTGTAATTGATGAAAATTTCTTCTCCTGCTTTTATGTCTTTGTAAGCAAAGAAGTCGAATGTATGATTAGGAAAATTAATATCATAAGTTGCATTCGGTTCATAGGAGTGGTTAAACAACATTCCATACCCTAGAAGAATTGCCGTGTGATTGATACCATATTCAAATGCATAATCAGCTAGTAATGTTTGCTCTATGTATTGATGTTGATCATTTGGATATGCAATTACAGGGGCTTCATGGATGAGTTCACCCTTTTTAATATCACGAGTAGCGAATACTCCTCTATTAAATTCTCCGTCACTAACCTTAGATGTTTTTACTTCAATCATGTTTTTCTCCTACTCACATTCATATTTTTAATAACTGTAACATGAAACTGAAAACTAGGCATGTATTAATACCCATTTAAGCATACTACACACGTATCTAAGTAAAACCTAACCAACACATACTAATTCTATGTTAACGAACCATTAGTTTTTCATGATTGATATGATTGATTACTTCTTTTATTTCTGGTGATGCTTTAAGTACGCCAAATACTTTTACTGAATTAATCGTTTTTATTGCTAATTCTTCTTCAATATCATCAGCTAAAACCAACATACCAACCACTTTTATATCCAATTGTTTATTTTGGGAATGTACTTCTTCAAGCAAACTTTTATTGAAATAACTAATCCCAACTGCAAATGATTTTTCTTTAATGAGAGGCTCAACCACATTTGAGTAAGTTGTTAATTGACTTCGAATTGCTGTCTTTATAAAATCTGTGCGATTTGAATAAAACCCCTGTTCAACTAATAAATCCACTTTCCCCAAATCTACAACATTCATATTGATCGTAATTTTTTCAGTCTCTGCCATTTGAAAATTTAACCTCCCATATTCTTTTAGAATATATATGAAAACGGTTCCATCCATATACCATCCAGATGGATGATTTTTCAAATTAAAAAACAAGTGTCAATCCTAACCGGATTACACACTTGATTTTTTGTCTGTACTAAAACCTTGACTACTCTATTGTGCTTTTTATTAATTTATCTGCCCTATTAATAACTGCGCAAAGGTATAGGACTGCAGTATAAATAGTTACCCCAAAAACATAATAAATACCATCTACCTTTGGACTGATTAGTCGAAAGCCATCTTCTCCATGAATTTGCCGATACACTTCAATTGACTCAAAATAACTCCAAAAATAAATAATAGTAGCGACAAATAAAACTAATGCTAAGATTGCCTTCTTATGTAAAACAACTCGTATTAAACTTATCTGAAAGACTTTTGAGAATGTCATTATTGAGGATTTTTCTTGTGGTTCATTACTCACATTGTGGTGAGGTGGCGTTAAGAAAAAAATCATTAGCCAGCCCCAGATACCTCCAAAAATCAAGATTTCATGCAATTGCATAAGTGACTCCCCTTTATTATTATCCCATAATTTTCGAACATTGTTCTAATACAAATTCAACAAAAGTTGGCAATTGACCTTCTTTCGAATAAATCGAGTATTTTGACGCAAATTAAGTAGGACTCTGTCAATCATTTAGGAGGTGTACAGCGATGGCTAAGAAAAGTAAAACGAGCTTTAAAAAGATGAAAAAGCCGAAGAAAGATATTAATCATCGTGAAGAATACTCAAAAGAGTTCAACCAAGTAATTCATAACAATCCTCCACTAGAAGTGAGAAAGCACAGAGGCACCTAAAGAAAACCCCTTAGTCCCATTCTTAGAATAGGGCTAAGGGGTTTTCATCTAATTTAGTCAATCGAATAGAAATTACACATAAACACTTGGACATGTACCAGCTGCAGGCTCATAGTAACAGTGATTTTTAAATTGCCCAGTAAATGGTTGATCGTACCATGTTGGAGGACAAGGAGCGTATGGATTAAAATACCATAAGGCATATTTAGCTGGATGATCTCTCCAATAAGTAATAACTTGTTTTGCTAATCTGCGTTCATTTTCTCTTGCTGGATTGTAAAATAGGTTTCCCTTTTGAACAGCCTCGAAAGAGTAATTTCCACCTTGCACTTGGTATATAACGTCTTCCACTGTTCTTACATCTCGAAAGTCTGAGCAATCTGCAGCAACACGGTTTACAATAACATTACCAACATATAACATTCCTTGATTTCCTTCACCCTCGGCCTCGGCCCTCATCATCCTTGCAATTAAATCGATATCTGCATCACGATACTTTATTCTTCCCATATTCTCACCCCAAACCTAGTGTATGAAGAATCGCCCAATTTGTTGTCATTGTTTGTCGAATAAATTTTCTACTCTGATTGAATGATTGGATCTATGTATAGTTTTGATACAACCGCTAAAACTTTACTTAAGGAGTGATCAGTTTGGAGAAAAAAGAAAAGTACCTTACAACAGCACCAGAAGAAAGAAAAGTGACTATAGAAAATGACTCTAAATATCCGAATTTAAAAAACATACCAGGAAATTCTGTAGATCAATTTAATGAGCTTAAAGAAGCAAATGCAATTTTCGCCCAAGAAGAAATTAAACAACAAAACGAAAATTTATAGGTTACTTATATTTAGTCGTTATATGTGTGAAGCATATTGTATCATCAAAATAGAGTAGGGTGACCATTTTCATGGCCACCCCCTCATCAAACCG
>NZ_JPVN01000049.1 GCF_000772945.1 Ureibacillus manganicus DSM 26584 | reverse complement strand
CCCATTAAGACAGTAGAGGCGTAAAAGCGTTGTGAGTTGTCTAAATAAGTCTCCCATTAAGACAGTAGAGGTTTAAAAGTGGTGTGAGTTGTCTAAATAAGCCTGCCATTAATTCAGTAGAGGTGTAAACGTGGTACGAGTTGTCTAAATAAGCCTCCCATTAAGACAGTAGAGGCGTAAAAGCGGAGTGAGTTGTCTAAATAAGCCAGTAATTAAGACAGTAGAGGTGTAAAAGTGGTGCGAGTTGTCACAAAAAGTAAGTTTATGAGACAGTAGTGGCGTGAACTCCCTGCAAGTTGTCCCGAATCGCCGCAACATTCACACCATTACACTTCCGCCCCTATTTAAAAATGAGCACCACCATCACCCATACTCAAAATCAATCCAATGCGGAAACTTCAACTCGTAATACCTGCAAGATCTTTTCACTTTCCGAATATAGGAATACCAATTATAAGTCTTTGAATATTTTAATCGGATATCACCTTGCACATCCGTCAAATCTAGTTCATTCAACAATTCCACTTTGGTGAAGAAGCCTGGATAGTCTGACCTTTCACAGGAGCAACAAATAAACCATCCATCTAAAGCATCCATATCCACTTCATTCCCAATAACCTCATAATCATTACAGCCGCCGTCACAGAGGTACGCTTCGTCAGAATAGATATTATCTTCAACAAAGGCACTCCCGAATACATTTGCAAATTCGTCCAAGACTTCGTTTAAGTAAGACTGATTTTCAAAATAAAACGCCATGTTATCATGCGGATGCACGTTATCTTTCAATAGGAAAAATAGATTCACCGCAATTTTATCGTAGAGATATTTTGCAAACTCATACCAATTTTGAATTTGACTACCCGATTCATCTAAATAAACATCCACCGACAAATAATAATAAATTTTCCTTTCAGGCCGCCAATGCAATATTTTATTCTGCAATTCTTCAAACTTTAATAAATACTGATAGATTTCATTCGCGAATACGCCATCATCGCCTTTAGTCTGATAATAATCCAAATAAGTTTCGAAAACTTCATCGATCTTATCGTTCATTTCATCCACTGCATGTAATGGATATTTGTTAGGGTAAGTGCTTTGTAAATCCACCTGCCAATTTTGCAACCAGTCTAAATAGTTTGTTCTTATTCCTTCATAGTCATCGATGTAAGGATGTGCTGTATCGTCCATGGAATGTGGAAATACATCATAACAATCATCTGAACAGAATACTTCACCAACTTGATTTACACGGTAGGTATCATCAATCTTTTGCTCACAATTGAAACAGTTCATAGTAACCTCCTGAATGCATATAAATTTGCCCAGACCCCCAAAACGAGTTTTTTGAACATATTTGCAACATACATAGGGATATTATTTTTTGCTACGTCAATCTGTGAAGTAATGCACTTGCAAGCGTGTACGATACTTTTCTAAATAAATAGGCTGGTATTGGGATGGAATCTATTGGTAAAATAGTATAAATGTATATTCTAATCTAGTTCGAGAATTCGTAGGAGGAAAGAGGAATGGTGAAAAAAACAATTGCTATACTAGTAATGCTAACAATGTTGCTGAGTGTTCCATCCATTTCTTCGGCTAATGGTTCGTCATGGAACTTTGTTGAAAGTAATGTCGATTTTAAACTATTAAATTTACCGGCAAATTTCACATTTGCGGAAAATAATGCGATCCAGTTAAAAGACGGCCGCGTGATGGTCATTGGAACGAAGAACTCCTATATTTATAACTATAAAACACAAAGATGGTCGGTAGCTATGCCTGTAAATCAAAAGGGCGACATCTACTCACCTGTGCTGCTTCAAGATGGACGTGTGATGGTTTTCGTTGAAACGGATGTGAGCAACGATAGTAAAATAGTAAAAGCGGAAATTTATGACCCTGCCACTAATCGGTGGACTGCAACGAGTGAACTGAACACGCCGAGGTTTATAAGTATCAATGCTGTTTTAATGCAGGATGGGCGAGTGATGATTGCAGGTGGATGGTATGGAGAAGGAAATGATGTTGAGATTTATAATCCATATACAAACACTTGGTCAAAAGCGGCGGATATGAAGCATAAAGCTAACTCTGGAGTAACGTTTCTGCCACTAAAGGATGGACGAATCCTTGCAACTGGCGGATCTGTTTTAATCGAAGGGGACGGAACGCAGGTTAATAGTAAATATGCTGCTGCAATTGAAATTTATAATCCTAAAACTAACCAATGGGATGTTCATAGTTTCAATCAAAACTTCAATGGTGCTACTAAGTTAATGTATTTATCAAATGGGTCGATTCTTTTCTTAGGGAACTACAAAACAGGAATCTACTATTTACAAGAAGATAAATTTAAATCATTAACGGAATCTGGGTTTCACGCGACAGATGCGTTGGAATTGAAGGATGGTCGAATCTTAATGACAGGTTCAGATTCTAAAATGAAAAAAGGAAAGGCGTATCTTTACTCACAAAATACGTGGGAGTTGATTGAGATAGCCATCCCATCTACAAGACCACTTTTGTATTCATTACCGAACGATCAAATTTTAGCATTAGGAACAAATAAGCAGGTTAGTGAATTAGGGTATGAATGGATTTGGGATTGGATGTACACTTATTCCCCATCTGGCATATTCTTAGATGTGCCTAATGGATATTGGGCGGAAGACGAAATCAAATACCTTGTGGACCTGGGCATTATAAGTGGAATGGGTAATGGGAGGTTTGACCCGTCTTCAGCGGTAACACGTGCACAAGGCGCATCCATGATTGCTAGGTCTTTGAATTTGGACTTAAACAATCGTCCAAATCCAGGCTTTAATGATTTATCTACTAGCCATTGGGCATACAAAGCGGTCGCTGCTCTGGTAGATGAAGGGGTTTTTTCGAAAGGAACGGATTTCCAACCGGACAAACCGTTAACTCGTGAAGAAATCGCACGTTTGCTAGTAGATGCATATCAATTAGAAGGAGTGTCTGATAATAAATTTACAGATATCTCGAAAGATTACTGGGCAAGTTCCTATATTAATATATTAGCAACAAATAAAATTGCGGCTGGCTACCCTGATGGTTCATTTAAACCGAAAAAAGTAGTAACTCGTACGGAGTTTTCCGCATTCATTGCCCGTGTGATGGATGAAAGGTTTAGGTAGGGAAAGGGAGCTCTATAAGCATAAACACCTTCGATTAGAAATACTAGTCGAAGGTGTTTTTTTATGGTAAGGACAGACATTTGCTAGGTAATGGAATAACTTTAGCTTCATTCTATAATCTGGTAAAATCCGGTTAAATTTTTATATAATTGCTAGTTTAATTTTGTTAAAATTAATTATCAGTAAATTCTAAAAATAGGGGTGTAATTCACATGGAGGTTGTTTCGAATATGAATACGGGGCTTAGTGAGGAAAGTGTTAGTGGGATACAGCGTGCGATCGACGAAATAATTGGGGAAGAACATGTAACGGTTATGTTCCGTGATCGCGAAACGGGAGAAGTGCTTTATTCGCATAGAGGGCAGCATCCAATGCGACCAGCATCGAATATGAAGCTAGTTTCAGGCGCGGCAGCTTTGGGGATTTTAGGGGAGTCCTACCGCATGAAAACTGAAATTTATGTGGATGGTAATTTGGAGAATGGTATTTTACAAGGCAACTTAATTATAAAAGGTGGCGGGGATCCAACTTTAAATAAGGAAGCCTTTATTCAGTTTGCTACGAAACTTAAAGAGTACGGGATTACTGAAATTGTGGGGGATTTAATCGGTGACGATACGTTATTCCCAGGGGAGACATTACCACCAGGTGTGGATGATGAGGGAGAAACGTATTGTTGGGGTGCAAGGATTTCAGCTATTACCATGTCGCCTGATGGGGATTATGATGCGAGCTCGATTATCGTGACAGCAGAGCCTGGAGAAATTGGGGAGCAACCTAGCTATAAAGTAATCCCTTACTTAAGTGGGCATGAAATTACTAATGCTGCGCTAACTGTTGCAGCAAGTGAGGAGAATACTTTAGAGATCTTACGTACAAATGATACAAATCAGATCATCATTTCAGGTAACCTACCACAAGGTGAAAGCGCGAAAAACTGGGTGTCTCTACAAAACCCGACGATTAATACTTTACAGTTCATGAAACATATTTTTGAGCAGGAGGGGATCGCATTCGATATAACGAGCGCGGTTGTACAGGGGACTGTGCCTTCATCTGCCACGTTAATTTATACACATTTTTCACCAACAGTTGCTGAAATGTTCCCAGCTTTCATGAAGTTTAGTAACAACAGTATCGCGGATATTTTTGTGAAATTAATCGGCCACGAGGAGCAGGGTGTTGCGGATTATGAGTCGGGGCTGAAAAGTGTACGTGCCTATTTAGAGCAGCTTCAAATCCCGATTGACGGCTGGCAGTTTGTCGATGGCTCCGGTTTATCGCATTCTGATCGTTTAACATCAGAGGGGATAACAGCGCTACTTCATCGACTTCAGGCTGAACCGTACTTCGAAACATTCTTTGACTCGTTACCAGTCGCGGGCCAACCAGATCGTTGGGTTGGTGGGACACTTCGCGAACGATTCACAGAAAGTGAGTACGAAAATCGAATCTTTGCAAAGACAGGCTATATTTGGGAGGTATTCTGCTTATCAGGATATGTTGTAGGCGATAGCGGTAAGGAATATATTTTCTCGATCTTATTGGAAGGGTATGAGGAAGGGATTCCTTATATCGACCGTGGGCTTGCGGAAATGGTGAAGTATTTGTAGGTGAGGCGAAAGTGTACCAGCCGCCACCATTAGAGATGAGGAGATATTTAATATGATGAAACTTAGTTTGATGCATAAATTGCTAGAAACGGTTGATAGCGAGTGGCGAAGTCCGTTAGCAGAAAAAATATTAGCAAATTGGGGATATGATGAAGGATCCGTTTACTACTTTCGAGCGAGTGCAAACTTTATCTTTATCTTCAAAAAAGAGGGGAAAACCTATTTCTTAAGATTCAATGATTCGGGTGAAAGAGACCTTTCATCCGTCGAAGCGGAAATTAACCTTGTTCTACAATTAGGAAAAGACTCTTTAAACGTTGCTCAGCCAGTGCAATCGTTAAATGGTAAATATGTTGAAATAGTAGAAACTGAAATAGGAACATTTTATGCTGTTGTGTTCGAAGCGCTTGAGGGAAAACATGCTGACATCGATGAAATGACAGAAGAACAAATTTATTTGTGGGGGAAATCTTTAGGGCAATTACACAATAGCTCTAAAAACTTAGATGAAAAATTCCATGCTGCTCGCCCTAGTTGGAGAGAGCACCTTTTAAACGCGAAAGAGATAATTCCGACGAATGAAACAGCAGCGCATCAAGAGTTGGAGCGAATTTTGAGTTGGGCAGAAGGATTAAACATTTCTAAAGATAACTTTGGATTAATCCACTATGACTTTGAACTAGATAATCTCTTACTCAATAACGATGTGGTGGGTATGCTTGATTTTGATGATTGTTCTAGCTATTGGTATGTAGCGGATATCGTATATGCCCTTAGAGATGTGGGTGACTTTAGTGTGAACTCGCCTTTGATTAAAACCTTCTTAGATGGTTACCAATCAGAAACGACAATTGATAGTGAAATACTAAATGAAGCTTCGGAATTTATGAAATTACACAATTTAGTGACCTTCGGGAAGCTAATAAGAGCCATTGACATAGATGATTCTGGTGACTATCCAGAGTGGTTAATCAACCTACGAAACAAACTTTGTACGAAAATTGATGCGTATCGTCTTTCGTTCGAAGAGTTGAAGTGTTAATAACGATGAAAGGAGCTAACCGTGTCTGTTAGCTCTTTTTTATGTCCTGAAAGAGTTTAGGATCATTGTGATGGCAATACAAGTACGATGTTAGTCTGGTAGATGTTACCTTATAATAGGGTGAAGTCTGCTTTTTATTTGAGATAAAGTTAACTTAAACCGTATCATAAGTACGTGTGGATTAAAGAATTCCGAGGATTAGTAAATACATTAATGGGAAATCCCCTAAATAATAGCTAGAGGAGTCACATTATTGAAAAAACTAGGATTATTATTACTGTTTATCGGCATTGTGCTAATTGCAATTTTTATGATAGCAGACATAGAGATGACTGTTGAATTTTGGCTAATCGGCTTTGTAATCAGTATGGTTGTTTCTACTGCAGGGTTCATTTTGTTAATTGCGGATTTAGCGAAAGCAATTAAAGAGGAAAAGCGAGCGAAACGTTAGAATAAGTAGATTATCAAGTAGAACAAGTCTTCATCACTTCGATGAAGACCTTTTCTGTTCGAATTTCAAGGACAAAAGGTCATCATCACCTCTATGATGTCCTTTTCTGGTCGAATCTCAAGCGCAAAAGGTCATCATCACCCGTATGAAGACCTTTTCCGGAGAAATCTCAAGCACAAAAGGTCATCAACACCCGTATGAAGACCTTTTCTGGTCGAATCTCAAGGACAAAAGGTCATCATCACCCGTATGAAGACCTTTTCCGGAGAAATCTCAAGCGCAAAAGGTCATCATCACCCGTATGAAGACCTTTTCCGGAGAAATCTCAAGCACAAAAGGTCATCAACACCCGTATGAAGACCTTTTCTGGTCGAATCTCAAGGACAAAAGGTCATCATCACCCGTATGAAGACCTTTTCCGGAGAAATCTCAAGCGCAAAAGGTCATCATCACCCGTATGAAGACCTTTTCCGGAGAAATCTCAAGCACAAAAGGTCATCAACACCCGTATGAAGACCTTTTCCTGTGAACTACTTGCTAATACAACCATTATTACATCAGTTAGTTACCTTCTCTATAAGCCTCCAAGAACAACTGCCCAAGATTACCTTTTCCTTCGAACCCCAGATCACGGAGGCCATGATCAATTACTGTTAACACAGCTAAAACCTTTTCAACGAAGGCATTTTCACCCATATGGCCAATTCGCAGAATTACATCTTGATATTGCGCCAAAGAAGTAGCGATGTATAGATTGTATGTCTCTTTAATGTGTTGTTGTAATCGTAATGCGCCGATTTCTGAAGGAATCACCACAGCGGTTACTGTGTTGGAGCTTCCTGATTCTAAGAATAAAGATAGTCCGTATTCTTGTGCCGATTTGCGCACAGCGGCAGCAATTTTTGCATGTCTGTCATAAACCGCTGCTTGACCTTCATTTAAAATATTATCTAAGGCAACATCTAAAGCTTCAATCGTGCTAGCAGGCATAGTATAAGGTAACGTTCCTTTTTCAATATACCCTTTGAAAATTTGTAAGTTTGCATAGTAAGAAGAAATTGGAGTCTTTCGGTCATCCATCGCTTTTTTAGCATCTTCACTAACGGAAACAATTGCTAAGCCAACAGGTGCTGAAATCGCCTTTTGAGTCCCTCCACAGCAAATATCGATTTGGTTTTTGTCGACATCAATTGGCTCACCAACCATACCAGCTACAGAATCAACGACAGTTAGAATGCCATATTCCTTTAGAAGGGGAGATAGCACGCTTGCATCATTTAAGACGGACGTCGGTGTATCAACATGAACAAAAGTTGCATATTTAAAGTCACGATCTTTTTCTAAAAAGTCACGTACTTCTTCAACAGGGATCGCTTTTTGATAGTCAAAACTTAAGACTACAGGCTCGCCTCCATACATTCTGACGAAATCTTTAAACCCTTCACCGTAAATACCGTTATCAAGTACAAGGACACGGTCACCAGGTTCAGTTAAGCTCGCACATGCAGCTTCTAAAGCAAGAATCCCTTCTCCAGCAAGCAACAGCACTTCATTTGTAGTTCCCATAACCTGACCCGTTTTTTTGGATACCTCATGGTAATAGTGGATAAATTCCTTATCAAAATCTGTATTATTTGTTTTCTTAGCTAACGCCAAGCGTACATTCTCGCGTACATCTGTTGGTCCAGGTGCATAGCTCGGATTAAATTTCATCTATATCGTTCCTTTTCAATCAGTGTATTTAATGGGTTTAGATTAGCAAATAGTTGATATTTTTGAAAGTATCAGATTATTCGAAAGTGTAGATGTCACTTTAAGTAATAGCGGTTTATTGAAAATGAATAAAAAAAACTCTCCAAATAGTTGAACTCAATCATAGTAAATACGTTTTGTGAAAGAACACTATTCCGCTATGTAACTTTTACCCTTTATAAATATGGTAGAACCATTATAGAGATATATTATAATTTCATTAGACGTAAGGAAGCTTGCTAAGGGAATTCCATGTTCTGCAAGAAATACTTTTAATTTTTAAAGGACTAAAAACATTGTTATATCAACAATGACAAGAATCTTGTCGCTAGAAAATCAAGATGTTAAAAAGCTTATCTAGTCATTTAAAACAACCTAAAATAATCTAAATCTGAAAGGAGACGAATGATGAATTTATCAGGAAAACTCAAAAAACTAAGAGTAGAAAATAATTTAACACAAGAGCAATTAGCTGAAAAATTGCAAGTGTCAAGATCGACTATATCAAGTTGGGAAACGGGAAGGAGTTATCCTGACTTAGAGATGGTAATTGAGATTTGCGACTGTTTTAATGTTTCCTTAGATTTTTTACTAAGAGAGGATGAAAGAATGGTGCAAAGGTTAAATTTTGGAGTTAAACAAAAAAGAATATTAATAGGGCTAGTAATTATATTAGCAATATTGTTATTCAATTCATTAGTAAGCACAACATCATTCCAGGCTAATCCTAAAAGTTTGGAAATTAGTAACGTTAATATGATCCGAGATTTAAGTTACAATGGAGAAAATCCAGACAGAGATTGGAATACTACCATTAAATTGGATATGAAATCTAAAAACGTATTTTTTAAACCTATAGCGGATGATTTGTTAGTTTTTAATGACAACGGAAATTTAACAATACAAACAAATTGGTCGTTTAGCCTTTTCAACATTTTTGATACACGGAGAACTGTTCAAGCTAACCAGTCTGTTTTAATTAATGCAAATGTAACGAATGAAGATATTAAGTTGAATTTGCGCGGGGATAAATTGAATCAATTAATACCTTTCCATATATCTGTTATCAATAACTAAAATATTTCAGTGCAAATATTATATGAATTGCACTTTCGGTATTCAAAGTGATTTTATTACATATACAAATTTAATACTTAATCAACCTTTCCAAAGATCTAAACCCATCCGTGACTACAAACTCATGGATGGGTTATTTACTATGCTTAAAGACAGGATCATCTGTATTATTTATGTAAAAGCAATTACATTAGTGCTTCAATTACTATCATGGCATAAGGGGGATCACTTTGAAAAAAATAAGAGTCGGTAGTTTCAGCTACCCAATGAAATAAAATTGTCCACTGTTTTTGTATTTCTACTTATTATATAAGTAAGAACAACCTTATAATTGAAACATTAGGGAATCGATTGCTGTTTAAACACATCTGGCATTCTACATGGTATACAATTATCAACTTCCCAAACTGTCAACTTTATGTACCTTCGCAATAGTGATAGAAGCATATAAATAGATAAAAAAATATTTTAAGATTTAGTTGACATTAAATATAATAGTTGATATATTTATATAGCTGTCGCAAAGACGCTATATCAAAATTATATATTTATATAAAAGTGTTGACATATCTCATTACTTTGATATAATAAAATCCTGTCACCTAATAGAATGTTCGTTAGAAAAAACAAACATTAAAATAATGGTTGACATGAAAGAAGATATAATGATATAATGAAATTCCTGTCGCGAACGACAGAGAAAAATGAACCTTGAAAACTGAACAACAAAACGTTAATGAATTAAACGT
>NZ_JPVN01000048.1 GCF_000772945.1 Ureibacillus manganicus DSM 26584 | reverse complement strand
GTGGTGTGAGAGGTCGACTAGCCAAATAATGGCTAGTCTCCTACTCGATATATGCCGAGTATTAAATACTAAAATTGATGAGGAGCTATTGAAACGGGATATACGTGGGAATACGAATTTACTTATGGATTGTAATGTTTTTGTAATGTTAACGCTTTCATTTTTATTCGGATGTAATGCAAAATAACCTATAGTCTAATTGAGGTTGAAATAGTTATATTCATATTATTAAACATTACTATAAATATAAATTAGGAGGGAAATAAAATGGCAGTTGTTCCAAAACAAGAGCTTTCAACAGTTACAGAGAAAAAAGAGTTAATTCCATATTGGGTCAAAGTTGTAGCCGTTTTCTTTTTAGGCTGGATTGCAATTTATGCAACTCGTTCGGTTCTAAACCCAGTGATGAACAATATTCAATCAGAGTTTAGCTTATCTACTACACAGCTCGGTTTAATTAGTAGTATCTTCTTCCTTGGGTATGCAGCGTTAAACGTACCGTCAGGAATTATGGGGGACAAGATCGGTAAGAAAAAGGTACTTGTACCAGGGTTCATTCTATTTGGTATTTTAGCAGCAGTTACAGGGATGATGCCATCATTTACACTGTTCATGATTGCATGGTTATTCGTTGGAATTTTCCAAGGATTCTATTACGGACCACAATATGGACTGTCGACGGAGGCAATTCCAAAGAAACATATTACTGTAGGTAGTGCGATTATTAATAGCGGTATGGCATTTGGGATATCCATTGGTTACTTCATTTCGAGTTATACAGTTGGTACGCTTGGCATGAGTTGGAGAGCTCCATTTTACATTATCGCAATCCCAGTTGTTCTGATTGGTTTAGCGATGTGGTGGATTATTAAAGATAGACCAAAAGGAAAAGCTCAGGATGGTTCTGAAGCCGCACCTCAAGAAAAGCTTAAGGTGAAAGATTTATTTAGTAAAAATTTAATATGTGCTTACATTACGATTTTCTGTGCGATTTATGCGTTCTTCGTAGTAGTGACTTGGATTCCATATTATTTACAACATGCACGTGGAATCGATGGAACAGAAGTAGCTGTAGTATCTTCGTTAGTTCCTTGGGCAGCAATTCCTGGTTCGATTCTTTTCAGCTGGATTGCCGACAGAATGGGAACTCGTCGACCTGTATTACTCGTAATGATGCCACTTTCAATTATTGCGATTGTATCTATTGTAGCTTTCGATAATATGTGGGTACTATATGCAGCATTAATCGGATATGGTATTTTCGGTAAGATTAGTACAAACCCAGTATTAGTGGCAGTTGTTGCAGATAACGCACCAAAACAATCATTAGGTACGGCATTTGGTTTTTATAACTTCATCGGTATGTGTGGATCGATTATTGCACCATACTTAACTGGTTGGCTGACAGATGTTACAGGTTCGTTAAACGCAGGATTCTACTTCGCTGGAGCATTACTTGTAATTGGTACAATTTCAGTCCTATTCATTCGTGAAGATAACCGACCAAACGTAGAAGGTGAGCTTAGTCATTAATTGAAAAAAGGGGCAGAGGATTTCCTAGTCCTTTGAACCACAAAAACTACACCCCGATTGTTAGAAACAACTAGCAATTGGGTGTAGTTTTTTAATGGGTGATTTTGTAAGAACTATTTTTACACTAAAGCACCTTCAATGCTTGTTAAGCCTTAATATGTGATAGGAAGAGTTCTTTCATTATCTCTAATTGTCGCTTCGGGTTTACTTCTAAATCGTAATAGTTAACTGATTTCATAAGTGCTAACTTTCGAGAGAATAAACCAAAACTATTTATGAAGGAAATCATGGTTTCCTTAATATTTATCCCTTTACGAATTGATCCATCAACTTCTCCTTCTTGCATGATTTTCAACAACAAGACATAGATTTCCTCTCTAACTTCGTCATAGATAACGATATCTTCCAAGCTTTGCGTAGATATAGCTACATAATTTTCGAACGCATCAATAAACTTCGTAGAGTTTTTGGAGGGGTGGGTAATACTCTCCATTAGATAATCGAATATCTTACTAAACTTTTCATACGCATTGTGTGGCTCATTCGCAATTCGTTGAAATTGGAAAAGTTCTTCTTCCATAATTGATGTTGCAACCGCGACAATCAATTTCTCCTTTTTTGAAAAGTATCGAAATAAAGTAGCGACCCCAATTCCTTCTTCATCAGCAACCGCTTGCATTTTGACATTTTCCAATCCAAAACTTGCAAATAATCGTTCAGCTGTTTTGATAATACTTTGATAACGTTTGTTTCTATTTTTTTCTCGTAATCCTGTTTTGTCGGAAGCGTTCATAACAATCTCCTTCGTTTACATCTATTTCTAGCTATCATGGATATATATGTTTTGCAATTATATCAAATTTCGATTACAATTTGAGTAATGATAGATGGTCTATCATTACTTTATCTAGATGAAGTGCGGTTTCATAGTAATAAAACATTTATGGGAATGAAGAATAGAAAGCATTCCCCAATAGGATGGAGGAATTGTTATGGGTCGATTAGAGAATAAAGTTGCAGTGATTACAGGTGGGGCACAAGGTATGGGAGCGTCTCATGTAAGACTTTTTGTAAATGAAGGTGCAAAAGTAGTCTTCACGGATATCAATGAAGAAGGTGGAAATGCTTTAGCGAATGAGTTAGGAGCAAACGTTAGATTTGTGAAGCAAGATGTAACGAATGCAGATGACTGGGCTAAAGTTATAACTGAGGCAGAAGAAGCCTTTGGACCAATTAACATATTAGTAAATAATGCGGGGATCAGCATGAGTGTGCCGCTAATGGAAATGACTGAACAACAATATCGAAAAATCGTTGATATTAACCAAGTATCTGTCTTCTTAGGCATAAAAGCGGTAGTTCCTTCCATGCAAAAAGCAGGAAGTGGTTCAATTATCAACATTTCATCCATAAATGGACTTGTTGGTGGTGCGATAGGGTACACAGACACAAAATTTGCTGTACGTGGAATCACAAAAGCGGCAGCACTTCAACTTGGTGGATTAGGAATTCGTGTTAACTCTGTTCACCCTGGTGTTATTGAAACGCCAATGGTTACACAAGGTGATGCAGTAGAACAAATAAAAGAGTTTGCAAAACACATTCCAGTTCAACGTATCGCAAAATCAGAAGAAGTATCGAATATGGTACTATTCCTTGCGTCAGATGAATCTAGCTATTCTACAGGCTCTGAATTTGTCATTGACGGTGGAATAACTGCAATGTAAAAGAGAGCTGTATCATATAGACACGTTCTTGTTAAACATAAGAGTTTTTGTATAATAAAGGAAGATAAAGCGTAATTTAAAAAGACTACTTGATGTTCCCGCATCAAGTAGTCAATCATAATAGTTAGTCCCTACAAGGGGATTGGCAAGATAGTATTAACCCATCCGTGCCTGCAAACTCAAGGATGGGTTATTTTTATTTACTGACGAAAGTATTGATACAATTAATGCTGCGAATGAAACTGCAAACTATTTATTAACAATGGAATGGGTACTTAGGAATACGGATGCTTACGACCTTGTAAAAAAAACAGCAAATTAGTATAATAAAGTCATAACACGAGTAAATTAAAAAAGACCAATTGATGGTCGCACATCAATCGGTCATAATATAATAGTCAGTCCCTTCAAAGGGGTTGGCTAACTAGAGTGTACAACCCGCCGGAGCCGTCAACTCAAAGGTGGGTTATTTTTTATGTTCAAAAGACAGAATCATTAGTACTAATGTAGTAAAAGCAATTGCTAGCATCAGTGCTTCGAATACTGTCATGGCCTCACCCCCAGTCAGAAAGAGGAGTGAGCCAACCACCCTTGAGTTACCAAACTATTACAACTAAATTATAGCACGTATGTTCGCATTAATAAATCCCAACTATACTACTAATTGTAAAATAGAGTAAGTTTACTATTTTCCTACACTTCATAGATTTAACCGAGAACAGTTTAGAAGCTCTAATACAACTTTTTGATCAATTAGCAATTTCGAGACATCAATTACAGATGGATTTAAGAAAAGGGCTCCACCATAAAAATGGCTAAATATCATATTGAAAAAAGCTAATTAATAACAGTGAATCCAGTTTATAAACTGGGTTCATTTTTATTTTAAAGCTTAACAGCACTGATTCCATGAAGTGTAATTTTATATTTTGCTTATAACCAATATGGATAAACTTGTTCTGTTCACTATATTAATGCTAAGTGTTAGATTTTTTACCAGGATACTTTTATATTATTACGTAGTAATATGTGTAAGTAAACTTTAAGTCAAACACGCAAGATGAAATTATTAAATTTATTATTTTATATCATAGTTTTGCAATATTTATAGACTTAAATTTATTACGAGTAACTATTACAACAGGAGTGAACTTCAATGAATTACGTTAAATTAAAGAATGGTGTAGGATTAACGAAGGAAATGAAAGTAGGATTTTCATGGACAACTTTTTTCTTTGGTGGATGGGTTGCATTATTTCGTGGACAATGGGGCGAATTAGTGAAATGGATCTTTTTGAATCCTATTACATTGGGGATATGGGGTCTTGTTCAATGTTGGACAGCTAATAAGAAACAGATTATCTCATTTCTTGAAAAAGGATACGAACCGATGACAGAAGGAGATCGACACATTTTAGTGGCAAGAGAAATTATCAGCTAAGGTTATATAATAATGCCTTTTTAAAATAGATTTAGCCTAAAAACACAAAAAATGAACTCAGTCATATTGTACTGGGTTCATTTTTTTGAGAATTCTGTTCGAAAAATATCTTTAGCCATTATTTCTACTAAAAATGACGCCAAATTTAGTAACCATCCCACTATTATTGTTTTAGTAAGAACATTATTAGTGGGATGGTTTATTTAATCATTATAATATTTTATCAATACATAAGAAGTAGAAATTCCTCATCAAAAAGTTACATTATCCAATTATTTGTATTATGATTTAACTAATTAAACAAAAATTAATGGATACTATAGAATTCAATATCCTTACTAAAGATTAAAAAGGGTGCTTATAAAATGTTTAGAAAGCGGAATGAAATTAACGAGATCATTTTGAAAAACATCAAAAAAAATATAGTAATAGGGAATGAAACTTGCCAAATTGTAATAGAAGGTACACCATTTAAAAAGATTGGTCATGAGGAAATTTTATTAGATGAAGTATTAATCTCTAACATGATAGATGAGATTACTAGTGCAATAAAAAGAAATGTCTCAAAGTACAATACTGTTCCAAAAAAAATAGTACTTTCAAAAAATGAACTAGAGTCTCTTGATGAAAAAAGTAATGATACTCAAAATGAGGAAACTAACAATATTTACGAACAAATGAATCCAAGATACGAGATTGAAGACGTTTATCTTCCAGAAAAATCAAAATCCCAGCTATTATCAATATTATCTCTTTCAAAGAACCGTAAGTTTCTTTTTGAAGATTGGGGATTGCAAGATACAATCAAAAAAGGAAGCGGAATTGTATTAAACTTTTTTGGGCCACCTGGTACCGGAAAAAGCATGCTTGCAGAAGCGATTGCAAAACAATTGAATAAGAAAATCTTTTTTGTTAACTATGCAGAGTTAGAATCGAAATTTGTAGGGGAAACACCTAAAAATATACGTAAAGCTTTTAATATGGCAAAAGAAAATGATGCTGTATTAGTTTTTGATGAAGCGGATTCCTTTCTAGGAAAAAGATTAACAAATGTAAGTCAATCAGCTGATTATGGAGTAAATATTACGAGAAGTGTCATGTTGATTGAAATTGAAAAATTCGAAGGAATTGTAATTTTCACAACGAATTTATTAGGAAATTATGACGATGCTTTTAGAAGAAGGATTCTTGCGAATATTGAATTTACATATCCGGATGAAAAAGGTAGAAATGCAATTTGGACTTCACATTTACCAAAAAAGTTACCATTACATAAAGAAATAACGATTCCTTTGTTAGCGAAAAGATATACACAAATATCTGGAGCAGATATAAAAGATGTTATTTTACAAGCAGCTATCCTTGCCTTAGAAAAAAATTCAAACAGTGTAACTTGGGAAGAATTTGATAATGCCTATCAGTTTATTCAAAAAAGATATCCTGAAAAAACTGAGGTAAAAATTAGTACAGAACAAATAACGAAAGAACAATATGAAAAAGAAATTGCAGAAATTAGAGGTTAATTAGATGGAAAAAGAATCAATTAATTTTTTGCAAAAATCTATAAAAACATATCAAGGTTTTAAAAACTCAATTACTAAAAGAATAATAGATTCCTCTGATGTTGTGTATGAAAACCAGTTTCTAGATGACGGTACGATTAAAGTTATGATAGATCAGTTAAAAAAGGACTATTCTTCTATTCAAAAAGAATTAGAAATATTATTTAGTGTGAATGATAGCGAATTATTCAATCAATATTTATATGAGCAACAAGAAGTCAAGTATTTAATAGCTTTTTATGCTTCAAATAATCCACAAAATATAGACTATTGTTTAGAACTAATAGACAATATTAATATAGACTTTAAAGACTGTTTATTGGCTATTAAAGACTTTGAGCAAAACAATTATAAATCTTCCTTTCTTCGTTTTTATAATTATTTTAGTCAAAATAGAAAACTACTTGAGCATTATATTATTAATAAATATTATGGTATTTTGCTATATAAAGAAATGCAGTACGACCAAGCAATTATCTTCCTACAAAAAGCAGTTGAGAAAAGACCAGAAGATAAAGACTTACATATAATTTTGAAAGAAATATATGAGAAAAAAGGATTGTTAATAGAAAGTGGGATAGAAGAAAGTATATTGACGATATTGTCAGGGGTGAAATAATGAGCCAAACTACATTTTTTTATAATGACAAAAATAGATTAACATCTATCCGTTCATCTACGTCACTTGGTAGTATCACCTTACCCTTTGACGGAAGAAATGGTGGAATTACGTTCAATAATGGGAATTTTTCTTCAAGATTTACTAGTAGTGGGTTTATTGGATCGAGTATAAAGACCGGAAATCATACAACTTATTTCGGGAAATATGGCCAAGTGAAAGATCGATTAACGCCATTTACTAGGAGAGATTAATAATGATTAGTAAAGATCTATTTGAACATCCTGAAATAGATACCGCATTAAAGGAATTTCTTGATTTATGCTTCTTCGAAAAGGAAATTATGCATTATTACGAAGAATTTGAAAAAAAGAAACAGATACCAGATTTACTAGGAAAGACAGTGAAGGTAACTGAACATCAAATTCCCTTTGTTTTTGAATTGGCACAAAAAATTGCAAAACAAATTGGAATGGAAGTTCCTTCTATTTATGTATATGAAGATTTTTATTATGGGATAGAGAGTAAAGGATTGTCTCCTTCATGGATAGAAATATCCGCCAAAACCGTAACTGATCTATCTGAAGATGAATTATACTTTTTGTTAGCTAGAGAAATGTGTTCTATAAAAATGAACTATATTTATTATCATATTTTAATTGATGAATCAGTAAAAGCAGTCCATTATCAGGCTTTCGATGTTAGTATCTTACAAGATTCATGGAAAATTATTATGCATCGTTGGAGCAGACTTGCAAATTACTCAGCTGATTGTTTTGCCTATGCGGTTTGTGGAAATATAGGATCAGCAATAAAAGCCATAAATAAATTAGTACTAAATAATACTTTTTTAGCAGAGCAACTATATATACCAGATTTTATAAAGCAGAGTGAACAAATTTCACTTTTAGATGATGAAGTATCCCTCATTTCAAAACAAGATGAAAGAGTGCCGTATGCTCCACTTCGTATCAAAAATTTAATCAGTTATGCAGCTTCAAAGAGGGGGATTGAAGCTGTTAAGTACTTTTTAATGGAGAGGGTTTAATATGTTAGGTTGGATAATAGTTGGATTACTAGTAGGGGCAGTAGTTGCAACAGGGGTTGTAGCATTTTGGGACGATATTCGAAGATGGTTGAATAATACTGCTGCAAATTTTGTTGAGAAGTATTTAGGATATGGGGCACGAAATAGAATGCATAGGGCAGTTACTAAAATAGATAAGGTCATGAATGTTATTAAAAATCAAACTGTCATTTATACAAAAAGAAATAGATTAGATACTATGTTTGATAAAGTAACAATGGAAGCTGAAGCAAATCCATATGAGATAGATAATGATGTATTACAACAAATAAATAAAGAAGGTAAGTTAGTTCAAGAATTTGAATATCGTCAGTAATAAGGTGTGAATAAACATGGCGTTTGGAACTCCCAATATAACAAGCGTGGAACAGGTAATAGATGAAAACCCAGATTTATATATTAAGCGTGCCGAGCAAGCAATTCAAGAAAAAGATATACAGAAAGCATTATTTGAGTGTGATTTAGCAATTCAATACAGTAACAACAAAAGCCATTATGTTTTTGAAAAGGCAAAAATATTAAATCATGTTGGACAATTCCAAGCATGTATCGATCTTATAAAAAACAATATATATAAATTTCATACTGAATCGAATCTTCAAAAATTAGGGCAAGTATATATTTATCTCTATTATAGTAATTTTAATCGAACATATAACGATTCATTTTCTTACAATGTTACAAATTATATAAAGGATAGTTATTTATCAAATGGATTTAATGTATATATAGATAAATATCATGGAGCATATGTTGGCGATTGGAAGAAAAATAAACGATCTGGACATGGTGTACAATTTTCAAATGGAACAATACAATATTCCGGTAGATGGGATAAAGATAAACCGTACAATTTATTAAGAATTGTCTTTAGAAGATCATTTAAACTAGCAGCAATAATCTTATTATTAGTTGCGGTTTATTATGGTTATTTTGGCGAACTGATTAAGTCGGAGGAATCCGAAACGAGTAATTTATATACGAATGATAACAATTATAGTCAATATATAGTTATTAATACTGATGGTGCTAACGTACGAGATTTACCAGATTTAAATTCGAATATCGTATCGCAAGTTTCACAGGACCAATTATTACTTTATTTAGAAGAACAGAAAACAGATAGTGAAAATAGATTATGGTATAAAGTAAGTGATGAACATGGCGTAGAAGGTTGGATTAGTAGTAAAATCGTTAACTTTATAGACAGTAATGCTAGTGAATATGAGATTGAATACGATAATAAATCTGAATACATGAATGAAATGAATATGCCTGAAGCTTTGAGTAACTTTCTAGTATTTGAACAACCAGCATTACAAAGTAACGCAACATTAGGGAAATTAAATGGCATAGATGCATATGTAGGAATGCCATACACTGAGGCAATGGCAAAATTTAATGTAGACGATTCCAATATTACTTATAATGGTGGGCATTATATAGATTTGAAAAATGGTTACTATTTAGGTATAGACAACGCAGAATATGATAAATATACAGATTCGTATAGCGTTCCTAATCCTGATGACATATACATAACTTCAGTTAATTATCTTTCTAATGGATTATCGATTACTAGAGAAGAAATTGTCGATTACTTTAATTTTATTACCAATGGTAGTTTGGATGTTGAGTATGGTTGGACGAAAGGTGTATTAATAGAAACGGAATTTGGAGAATATTATTTCTACCTAGAATTTCATGAAAATAATGAATGGTTCCAGATGGGTGTCTTTAATTAAATATGTAATGTTAGTATAAATTCACCAATACTAACCGCTATATTCTAAGTTGGCACTTTTTTCATAACAGTAAATATAATAACCCTTAATATAGACTACTTAACAGCAGCGCAATCGTAAGCTAAAATCAATTAAGTGAACAAACAGTAATATAAAAAATGCCCACCTCACAGGTGGGCATTTCAGACTGTAGACAAACTCGAAAATTTCGAGTTTGCCTGCAGTCTTT
>NZ_JPVN01000047.1 GCF_000772945.1 Ureibacillus manganicus DSM 26584 | reverse complement strand
TGTGAGAGGTCGACTAGCCAAATAATGGCTAGTCTCCTACTCGATTATTACTTTAGTACATAGTATAAATAATAGAATTACTGTAAAATTATACAAAGATAGTAATAATTGTGACAGAAGGAGTCTTCAATAATGGCAGATTTAAACTTAATATTTTTAGGAATTGGGGCAGTAGCGCTGTTGGTTGCCTTGATAGTTCTAATGGACAAACTTATAAAAGACTCGGGTAAAATTAGTGGAGGCATAATTGCTTTACTGGTGCTTGGGGCTGCTTTTATTATTGCCGGGTTTGTCACACCGTCAGAAACGAAAGGTATAGTACCTGTTGCTGGGGAAACTGCAACGGATAACAGCCAAGTCGAAATAGGTAGCAAGGAGCAAAGCAAAGACACAGAAGGTACTCCAGGGTCGAAAGGTAAAGATTCAGGCGTGGCTGCTATGATTAATGATGATTTAGTGATTAATGAATCCGATCCTCTTGTGATTGCGCGGCTGTTGGTTGAACATGAAATGGCGAAGCAAGTTGGTTTGAGCGATTGGGAAATCACAAATAATCGAATTACTTCAGACACAAATGTTTTCAATGTTGCGGATTATGATAAGCCGATGGGGGACATGAGAAAAGTGTGGATTGAAGGAAATGTAAAGGCAACTGCTGCGGACGATGGTACAACAGGTAATGTTGGTTTTACGCTAGAACTCTATCAAATGAGAGAGCAAGATCCGAACTGGTATGTAGGGAATCACTGGGGAGTGTTAATTGCATTACCTGTTACGAAACAACCAAACTATGTAGAAGATGAAAGATATTTCAGCAATAGTGGTGAATTGATCATCGATGAAGAAAATGGTGGACTGTTTTCGGTAAATGTCCCAGAGTACGGACAGTCTTTCGAAGAAGCTAATCCTGACAGAGTAACGTCAGCGGAAGATTTAATCGGCGCATGGTATTGGAGAGAATATGATGACATGTATATGCTCTTAAGAGCCGACGGAAGTTATAGCTATGTAGAAAAAAATGCCGCTTTTTTTGTTGAAGGGATTTATTCCGTAGAAGCTATAAATGACGAATATAAAGTACGGGTGCAATATATTACTGGTGAAAAAGACAGTATGATGACTATTAAACTGCGAGACAAAAATCGACTGAAGGCAACCGAAGAAGGATATTCGTGGGATGCGAAAAGAGTGGATGCTACTGAGGTTGAGAGGATTCTTAAAGGCGTAAAAGGAATGTAGTGTATGAGATTTTTTGAGTACATATGAGAAGAATGTTAAGCGGATGTTTTGATTGATTAATCGAATGTACAAAAGGGATGGCTAGTTGGTTTAAGTAGGATGCGTTTTATGGACAAAAGTATCTGGAAAAATGGTTGAAGTGTTCGTCGTTTATAACGTTCAAAACAACTAAAACTAAAAAGATATAGCTAAAAAATCATCACACATTTTTTGTGTGGTGATTTTTTGTATTTATTGTTGACAATATTTACCCTATGTTATATGGTTAGTTACACAAGTAATTAACCAAGCAACTTAGAGTGAACTTAAATTTGGAGGAAACGCTGTGAAGCATTCATTATCGGACCAAAAACCAATTTTCCAACAAATTCGTGAGCGCATAGAAGAAGCAATATTGGATGGTGTTTTACAACCAGAGGATCGGGTTCCATCGACGAATGAATTTGCAAAGGAATATCAAATTAACCCTGCAACTGCGGGGAAAGGAGTAAATGAACTAGTGGATAAGGGGGTTATTTATAAAAAAAGAGGTGTAGGTATGTTTGTTAGTGAAGATGCGCGCGAGATTTTAGTAAAAGAGCGCAAGGAACACTTTTCCCGACAATATATTGAACCATTAAAGGCTGAGGCAAGACGTCTAGGGATTAACGAAGATGATTTACGAAAAATGTTATAAAGGGGTAACTTGATGAAAATCCAAGTGAGCAATGTAACAAAAAAATATAAAAACAAAGTGGCGTTAAACAATGTGAGCTTTACGATGGAAGGACCAAAAATTGTAGGATTTTTAGGACATAACGGGGCAGGGAAAACAACTTTTCTAAATATGTTATCAGGAATACTACCTACATCAAGCGGAGAACTTAAAGTGAATGGTATGCCAGTATTTAACACTGCATCTGTTTTAAAAGATATTTGTTTTATTGCGGAAACAGGGAATTTTCAAATGGAAATGACTGTCCAACAATCATTAAAAGCTAATGGATATTTTTATCCGAATTGGGATGAAGAACTTGCGAAAAAGCTGGTGAAAGTCTTTGCACTTCCATTAAAAGCAAAAGTGAAAAGTCTATCCAAAGGGATGGGGTCAGCCTTAGGCATTATTACGGGACTCGCAAGTCGTGCACCAATAACAATTTTTGATGAACCGTATATTGGGCTCGATGTAGCAGCACGTAGCAAATTTTATGATTTGTTAATTGAAGAACAGGAAATGGAGCCACGTTTATTCATTTTATCCACCCATCTAATTGATGAAGTGAGTAACTTATTTGATGAAGTACTCATTTTAAATGAAGGAGAACTTCTATTACAAAAGGATTACTTGGCTTGGGATGAAACAATCCTTGCAATTAGGGGTTCTTCGGAAGAAGTGGAAAATGCCGCAGCTGGCCATGATGTGATCTATGAACAGACATTTATGAATGAAAAAATGGCTGTGCTTTATTTAAAGGACTCACTGTTAAATAACGAAGATGTGAAATCGGAACGTGTGTCACTGCAAGATTTACTCGTTTACTTGAGCAAACAGCAGAAAGAAGGGTATGCGCTATGAATCTAGTCAAGGGAAGCTTTTACGTATTTTACCAAAGCTATAAAAAGCAGAATCTCATTTTTTGGACCATTTTATTAGCCATTGTATTATTTTCATTTTTCATGGTAGTAACCCTTGTCGATGGTTTTACGGTTTACCTAATGGTATCTATTCCTGTGTATGTGTTTTTCGCAATTATGGGCTCTAAATGGTTGACGAATACATTTTCCTATTTCATAAGATTTGGGATTAGTCGCTTGCAGTATGCCGGTATGACTGGATTGTTCTTTATGGTTTGGAGCTTAGTTACGGCGATCTTTACTGCAAGTCTTCATCAAGGTATTTTCTTTATCAATAAGGTTTTAGCAATTGATTACTTTACGGTTTTTCATCCGATGTATTTCATGGATTCAACATTACCTTTTCATTTAATATTTTTGTTTGATTTTGTGATTTTGTTCTTCTTCTTAGTGAGTGGTCTATTGTTAAACTATATCTTTTTCCAATTTGGGATGGTTGGTGGGTATACGTTTATAGGTTTGATGGCATTTATTCCGCTTTTAGCTATCGCGCTAAGATGGTATGAACCGGTATTTCGTTTTCTTGGTGATCAGTCATTCTGGTCATTATGTGGTGTGATTGCACTAATTGTTGCGGTGCTGTATGGGTTAATCGCTGCTGGTTTGAGGAAGTTATCAGCGATTCCGAGTTAAAGGAGATAAGGCAGTGTGAGTGAAGTATTGCTTCATTCGTGCTGCTTTTTGTTGTTCGAACTAAAAATACAATCGCTGAAATAGACTTTTACAGTCTATGTAATTAGGTTTCTTCACAGTTCTTATGTTATTAAAATCATAATATTTTAGTAAAAAGTAATAACCTAGTAGTATTTCGAATTATTTAAAATTATGAGCTAAATATTTGAAAACGTTTACAAAACATTATACTATTATAGTAGATTCAACCAATTTCATTTCTATTTAATAGATATGATGATTCTAGATTAGCCTCTAGATTTATTGGATCTAAAAGACAATATTTTTATCGGGGAGGATTTTTATAATGTCAAAATTACATAATAAAGTAGCAATTATTACAGGCGGAGCATCTGGTATTGGTGCAGCAACTGCAAGTCTTTTCGCTCAAGAAGGGGCAAAAGTGGTACTTGTAGACTTAAACGAAGAAAAAGGGAAAGCATTTGAAGCAGAACTAAAAGCAAAAGGTCATGAAGCATTATTCGTAAAAACTAACATTACGAGTGAAGAAGAAGTAGCAAGTCTATTTAAACAAACAGTTGAAACATTTGGAAAAGTAGACGTAGTATTCAACAATGCTGGAATTGGACGTGTGCATTCTTCACACGATCTTGAATACTCAGAATGGCGCAACACAGTAAACGTAGACTTAGATGGCGTATTCTTAGTTGCTCGTGAAGCACTTCGTGAATTCTTAAAAGCAGACGGCGGAGTAATCGTGAACACTGCTTCAATGTACGGTTGGGTTGGTTCACCAGGTTCAGCTGCTTATAACGCTGCAAAAGCAGGGGTTATTAACTTAACACGTTCATTAGCACTTGAGTATGCAGAGAAAAACATTCGTATTAATGCATTAGCACCAGGTTTCATTGATACTCCAATTATTCCAGAAGAAAGTAAAGAAGTATTACGTAGCATGACACCAATGAAACGTCTTGGACAAGCTGAGGAAATGGCGAAAGCTGTATTATTCATGGCTTCAGACGATTCTTCATTCATGACAGGTAATGTATTAACAGTTGATGGTGGCTACACAGCTCAATAATAGAAAAAGGGACAGGGGTCAGCACCCTGTCCCAATTTTTTTATATTCCATAGGCATTTAGTTATCGCTTTACCAGAATAATGTAGTGAAAATAGGTGCTAGATACACAAAGTAAAGAACTGTGTATCTAGCACCTTTTACCTTGTGCGTAGTTTGTAAAGTAACCATGATTTTAGAATAGATTCACCAGCACGGTGGGTTGCGACTTTATTATAGAAAAAGAAGTCACTTGGGTTAACCTTTAGTTTGGCAAGAGGAAGGACAGGATCATTACTAATCCACTCATTAAATTGAATTGAACCTTCACCTAAATAGTTAAATGGCTCTTTAGGTAGAATATAAATCATTCCTGAATCCCATGGTTGATTTGCTAAAGTTTCCTTAGTTAAGGAGTAAAAATGAAATGCTTTATCTCTATCGGCAGAGAGGGAAGCATTTCGAATGTCTCCAATAATTTTTTCCTTTTGTAAGGTGGCAAAGAAAACGGGCCATATAGGATCTTTTGTTGCAAAAACCGCATTTACTAGCTTGCCGTTATATTGAGTCTGGTCACCTGGTTCAAAACAATCGATAGTTTTATTATTGGATCCGTGAAAGATAATAGGTTTTTTCATAGCCAAATAATATAAAAATTTATATTTAGGGATAGGGATAGTATAGTGAATTAGTTTGTCTGGCGTTTGCAATGCTATTTCATATAAATGATTAAATCGGATTTCTTCTTCCTTACTAATCGTTAACTTAGGGGAAGGATAAAATAACATTTTTAATACTAAATTCATCACTATTTTTTTCGCTTAAGACACCTCTTTTCTATAAAATAAATATTCTAGAGGGTTTGTAGTTATACATGATATTCTTTATGTACAATAAGAAGTTATTGAACTTTCGTAGGAGGAAAATACTTGAATAGATTTAATAAAAAGATACTAATTATCATCGTAATAATTATTGTGATCATTGCAGGATTACTTGATTTAAAGTTTGAAGGGTTATTTTATCAAATGCTACCGGAATCGTTGCAATCTATGATTTCTAATATTTTTAATGGATGAAGTGAATGTTTAAATCAAGCATTTTAGAAGAACTTTAACTTTCTATTTTATAGCGGTAAATAGTCGCTTTCATGCGTCTTTTTTATATGAAATTAGAAAAACATTTGCAATATTTAGAATCTATATTAAAATATCTCTATCATTAGAGAGAGAAGGATAGAAATGTGGATTGTAGCAGCAGTGGTGACGATGTTGTGCTTTGGAGTTAATAATATGATTTTTAAAGCAACATCAGGGACGGGACTTTCAAAAGTTCATTTGCAGTTTATGTTTAATTTAACCGCGTTTTTAATCATGCTTGGTTTTGGATTAGTTAAAGGGTTTGCAGCGTTCAATGCATTAACGATTGTACTAGGTGCAATCATCGGAATATTGAATGCCAATGGTAATATTCAAATGTCAAAGGCATTTGAAAAAGGGCCAGGTAGTATTACGTCACCGATTATAAGTATGAATACGGTAATTCCAATACTAAGTGCAGCATTAATTTTTCACGAGCACATTACATTAATTCAATGGATTGGTATTGTTGTGATGCTTGCTTCTGCAGCTGTGATCCAGTATACACCTGCAACGGGGGGAGTAAAAATCGATTATAAACCGTGGATGGCACATATTTTATTGTCTATTGGTTCATTTGGTACGCTTGGTGTGCTAATGAAAACTTCATCTCAGTTGAATATCGATTCAATCAATACACTTGTCTGTATGTATGCAGGCGGTGCGTCCTATTTAATAATTAATAGTTTAATTAAAAAGGAAAAATGGCAGCCAACTGAGCTTAAATTAGGAACAATTATTGGTTGTATCAGTGTGATAGGTTATAGTAGTTACTTTTTTGCGCTGAATACTGGTGTGGCAAGTATTGTATTTCCAATCGTTAGTTTAAGTTGTTTAGTCGTTGTTTTAGGCAGCTGTTGGCTTTATAAAGAAAGACTCAAGGTATATCAAGTTTTTGGAGTGCTCACTGCATTACTTGGAATTGTTTTGACGAAAATTTAATTAGTAAACTAATGATAGATTCTAATAATATGAAACCCATCCGTGAATTTACTCATGGATGGGTTCTTTTAAAATGATAAAAGCAATAAATTAAACCTTGGAAGATGAATAATAAGAATCGGCAAGCGTTCGACTGTTACGTTTCTGCACTTGCTTCATAACGTGTTGAACCACGTCAATTACATACTCTGGTCGTGGCATTTGTAGACTATGACCTTTCCGATCACTTGTCATGTGGATATGGTTGGTCGAGCGAGTTGCAAGCTCCTTCTGCATTTCTGTCCATTGTTCTCCAAATCCCGGGTTATTTAGGACGGCGATAGGGAGATCTCCAAATTGGGGTTTCACTGAACTATTATTTAGTTGCTTGGCAGCTTCATCCAAGTGTGCCCATGCTCCTTTAAATTCCAATCCAGCAGTTTTTCCTGCAAGTATTCGATACACGATCCCTTTCCACTGTTTGTATTCCTCAGGGTGAATTTGACTTTTATAATACTTTTGTTCATTTCCATACATAGGAAGAAGGTTAAAAACATTCCCAAAGAATCTAGGGATGCCAAATGGAGACAGGACTCTTAAAATTTTCAACATAAACCCAATGAATCCAAAACCTTGTTTAAATTTAGTATCATCTTTTAAAAACTCATGAGTCGAATCCAAAAATACTAGACCTGCTACTTGTTTAGGATATTTCAATGCATAAAGGCGTGCAATTAGGCCGCCTAAGGAATGCCCAACAATTATATAGGGCCCTTGTGCTCCGGAATTTTGTAGTAGTGTATTTAGTTCATTGACTGTATTTTTTGGAATAGGAATGGGACCGTTACCACTAGAACCCATACCTGCGCGGTCGTAAGTAATGACTCTAGCATACTTGGATAATTCTCTTTGAATATGGATCCACGAATAGGAACTATCCCCTGCACCATGAATTAAAACAATTGTAGATCCGCTTTCCCCACGCTCAGTAATGTGTAAAGGATAGCCACCGACATCCAACAATTGTCCGGGAAGTGGTCTTCTTGCATCATTCCGCCTCGAAATTTGTTCATAACACAATCCTAGTAAAAGTATTCCTATCAATACGAAGAAACCAATTAACACGTGATTTTCCTACTTTCGTATAAAATTTTACCAGAATCCTTACTGCTAGACTATTTCAGTAGGGATGTTTAGGTTGAGAAAAAAAAGACTAATAGATTTGATAAGAAAGCGTGACTAAGTTGTGTAATATTCACCTTGCTTTTTTAATAACGATTTGTCATTAGTTTAAAGTAATGCATAGTTCGTTGTCTATAATATTTTTCCATATTAAGGTATAGTTTTGGGCTGAGGTATTAAGTGGAAGGAAATAAAGGGGAGTCGTTCGCGAAGCTAAATCCCTCTTATGATTCAATTAGCACCATCTATATCATGAACATAAAACAATTAGTAAAAGTCAATTCTATGAAAACTTTAAACAGAATATAATAAAATCATAGTTATAAAGTAATAACATAAAGATTTATGATCTCCAATTTTAAAGTGAAAAGAACTTAAATAATACGAGTGAATTGAGGAGAGTAGTTTGATAATGGAGAAAATATGTAATGTTTGTGGTGAAAATATCGCAAAGGGTGTGTTTGCTTCAAGAATTGCACCTGTGAGTCTAGCATATTGTGAAAGCTGCTTAAGTAAAGGTGCAGAAGCTTATTATGTGGTTGTTACTACTGCGGCCATTAGTAAATCTGAAAATCCTGATTTTCAAATGGAAAAGGGATTAGCAGAAATTTTGACGGCAACATTAGAGGTAACTGGATGTACGATTGAGCAATTTCATGAAGATGTAGAAGTGGAGTTGCAAAAGTATTTAGAAACTAAAAAGTAGCTTAAGTACATTAGCCATAACCGTTTAAGACTGAACAAATTTCTCAAAAATTAGGCTAATGTCCAATCGAATAAACAGACTGGAGAGTTGCAGATGATGCTAGATAAAATCCAAGGTGGGTTGTTTGGTTTAGCCATTGGTGATGCACTTGGTGCTACAACAGAATTTATGACAAAAGAAGAAATTGAAAATGAATATGGAAGGGTAACAGAGATTGTCGGTGGTGGAATTTGGGGAGTGGAAAAAGGGGAAACGACCGATGACACAGCTATGACATTAGCTGTTGCTAGAGGAATTTTGGAGAACTGGGTGGATCCTTTTGAGGAAATTGGAAAGCAGTTTTTAGATTGGTATGATACTGACCCCGTTGACGTAGGCATTACCATTCGGACAGTGTTTGAATACTATGATGGGGATTGGTTTCAAACAGCAAAAAAAGTACATGATTTTTTAGACGGAAAGAGTGCGGGGAACGGTACATTAATGAGATGCTTACCCATTGCACTAGCCTATACAGATCCATCGAAAATTGAAGAACTTACAATTGCTCTTTCAAAAATGACACATTACGATGACGAAGCTGCGGAGGCATGTGTCATATACAATCGTATTGCAAGGCAACTACTTGAAGGGGAATTCCTTTACTCTGCAATTCACTCAGAGATTAAAAATACAAGATATGAATCGGATTATGCAAACGAGCCTAATTGCCCGCCTGATGGCTATGTTGTTCATACTATGAAATGGGTATTGTACTGGCTATTAAATAGTGCAACCTTAGAAGAAGTTGTGGTTGGAGCTACAAATATGGGACATGATAGCGATACAGTAGCTGCAATTGCAGGGGGATTAAAAGGGTTAGAGGTGGGGTATGAAAATATACCTGCAAAATTCTCTCATACATTAATTGATGAGCCACTACTTAAGGAATACGCTAAACTGCTAAATGAAATAAGAAGTTAGAAAGATTGAACTTCAATAATATAAGATTCTTGCAAAATGGAATAGTGACAGTATTTTCGAAGATCCCGTAAAAGTGTCACGAAAAAATAGAATACGTAAGAATGGTGCCTAGTACTAAACGTTCGCAAAATGGAGAACTGTTTTAGTACTAGGTACTTTTCATTTTTCAAACAATTAGCAACAAAAGCTTCTATATTCCCATTTTGAGAATATATTAGAATGTATGTTGCCTATTGGTTGTGAACAAGCGTTTCAACTAATTCTGGGATATTAGCTAACAGACAAAGGGGAGGCAAGCTATTTGAACAGAAGCGTTCTAAAAGTATTAGACGATTTTTATCGAAAGAATTTTGTAGAAGGCGAAATTGTTCCAAGTGAAGATGGAAATTATAAAATATTAAATTCTCACTATAAAAATAAATTTGGGACGTTTATTTTATGTGAAAAAATGCTAGAGCAAAAGGACCTAAAGCCTGGATCGAGTTGGAATATAGTAAAAGGAATATTGGTAAACAGTGGGAATCCATATGAAATTATAGGAACCATCCATATTCCAGGGTACACAAATACTTCTGGGTTCTTTGTAAGAAACCATATTGAAGACGAAATTGTTGGCCTTAGTTACAGTGAGACATGGGAGGTTATTTATAAGTATGGTGCGCGGAATGCAGAAGCCTCTAGAAGCCTATTCCCACCTTTAGAAACAACAATCATCAACACCAATAAAGAACTTCCACCCTTTACTAGTGCTTACTGGAAAACTCCTGTTTTTAATAAAGATGGAGGATTTTATGCACAGCTCTCCAATTTAGTTTTAAGGGAAGTGGAGAACGCAATAGTGGGTCTTGATGCAAAAGAAAGGGTAGGTACATTTGAACCGGCTGTTGTGCAAATAACAGATCCGAGTATTGCGAGTGTTGAGGTAAAGGAAGTAGAACATCCATATGAAAACCTTGAAGTGTACTATTCCGCAGAAGTTACTCCAAAAATCAGTATACCTATAATGGATGACGTGCTAAAGGATTTGAAAAAGATCGCTCAATTCATTGCCACATCTGAAAAGATTGTCGTACTGACTGGATCGGGAATTAGTAGCGGTAGTGGAATCCAAGATTATAAAAAAGTAGAAGAGAGTCTATGGAAGAAAGACCCCTTTACTATGGCAGATTTAAATAATAAAGTATTCGCAAACGAACCGGAAAGCTTTTGGAATTCCTTTTACATATTCATGAAACATTTACTTCATAATTTTACCC
The DNA here is from genome assembly GCF_000772945.1 of Ureibacillus manganicus DSM 26584. Classification (GTDB taxonomy): domain Bacteria; phylum Bacillota; class Bacilli; order Bacillales_A; family Planococcaceae; genus Ureibacillus; species Ureibacillus manganicus. The sequence goes on along the minus strand of NZ_JPVN01000047.1, from coordinate 687 downwards.
CTATCCATAGCCACGAATCATTAGCTACAACAATCAAAGCAATATCAACAAATGACGACCATCTTTTTTTTGTATGGCTTGAAAAACAGTTGAACAAAGAAGTGACTATAGTAACACAAAATGTTGATGGTCTTCACCAAAAGGCTGGAAGTAAAAAGGTGGTGGAATACCACGGAAATATATTTGAATGCATTTGCCCTTCTTGCAATTCATCGTACAAATTAGTAAATGTTTTTACTGCAAATGGTTTACCAAGATGCCGATGTGGGGCAATTTTAAGACCAAATGTAGTCTTTTTTGGTGACGAAGTGCATTATCAGAAGCAATCCATTGAAGAAGTAAAACAGGCAGATTTGATTATCGTAATGGGCACCACGCTTAAAACCTTTCCCTTCAACGAGCTAGTCTATCATAAAAATGAAGACGCAAACCTCATATTAATCAATGAATTTCATGTTGAAATAGAAGTGGATTTTGATGTAGTTGCATTGGGAGATATTACGGACATTTGCCATAAGTTGTGGGAGGAAATAAACCAAATAGATTCTAGTTTTTATAAAAAGATTTAGATTTGCTTTGGATAATATATAAATATACTGAACCAGTGAAACCTAGCTTGCCTGATAGCTAGGTTTTTCTTATGTGCGACGGGCAGTTGCACCATGTGCAATAACAGCACAGGATAAA
>NZ_JPVN01000046.1 GCF_000772945.1 Ureibacillus manganicus DSM 26584 | reverse complement strand
TCGGTAAAGGGATAGTTGAGGGATCCCTCAACTATCCCTTTACCGAACTCTAAAAAGCCTATAAATAGATGATCCTATCCCTTTGCCGAACTTTATTGATTGACCTAACGATTTTTATTACGGTTTTTAATATTTTAGTAATCTTACATAATTATTGATATTCACATAATATTACTATGATAAAGTTATAGTGGTAAATTAAAAGCCGCCACTGCATTCCTATTGATTAAATATTCCTTCCTCTATTCTCTTCTTCATAAATAAAATAGAGGAGGGGATTAACCCCCTCCTCTAGAACTAATTAAACCCAAAATATATTGTACCTCTTTCACTGAGATCTACCTTTGCAGTTATTTCGTACTCATATTCCTCCTTACCGCTAATGGTGATTTTATCCATTAGAAATAGCACTAATTTCCTAAATTCTGGTTCGCTAAAGTCATAATCAAAACCCGTTATTTCTTTAGTAATTTCCTTAAAATTTTCTACATCACCGTATGATAAATATAACTGTTGCTTTGCTTTCAGTTTTTGTTCTAGGTCTCTTTCAAAAAGTTCAATTTTCTTCTGCACAGTTATTCTATATTGAACTAAAGCGTGTTGTAGTTCATCTGGCTCAGGATTTTTCTCCATCATGATTTTTTGTTTATTTTCAACTTCCTTCAGTTTGTCAGTGTGCTTATATAATTCATTTTTGTATGATTTAATACAAGCTTCAATTTCGCCAATTTCATTTTGTATATTCACCATAATGTCCCTTTGTAGCTCATCTTTATTCCTTGCAAGATACTGATAGTGCCAACCGCTTAAAACATCTTCAATTAATTCCGTGTGCACCCTATTTACTTCCCATTTTTGTTTGCAGCTTGGACAAATATAAACCCTATCACCATAGGGCGTTCCGTCCTTTCTCTTTTTTCCAGATGTGTAGTTTTTCCCTCTAACTTTAACATTGCATAACTTGCATTCAAGAATATTAATAAACAAATATGGTGTTATATATTGATTTTGTGTTACATTGCCCTTCTTTTTCCTCTCATAAATTTCCATGCAGGATTTCCAAACTTGTTCACTTATTATTGCGGGAATTTTATCACATTTCCCCATTGTCCAGTCTTTTTGGTCTCTAATTGAATTTCCTGAACCAGGTACGATCCTTTGACTCGTTGTAATCCCTGCATAGAATGGATTTGTTAGTATTGATTTTATCGTTTCCGCTACCCATTTCCCCGTTCCATGCCCTAAAGCTTTTGGATGTTTTTCATTCATAATGCTTGTAATCCGTTTAAAACCATACCCTCTTGAATATAAACGAAATATTTCTTTTACTTTATCAATTTGAAAAGGAATTGGCTTCATTATGCTGTTCCCTTCATCATCAACATCATATTCATATCCATATGGTAAATTTCCGCCCAGCCATTTCCCTTTTGCAGTATGGGAATTGTAGTAATCCCTAGTTCTAATTCTTGTATTTTCTGCCTCAAGAGAACTTAGACCGATGTCGACCATTATTTCAGTAGGGCTATCGGTTGTATATAATTTTTCGGATTCCGTTAAAATAATTGGTATTCCTAACTCCCGAAACTCACCCCACAGTTGCATATGCTGATCTATTTTTCTAGCTAAGCGATCGGCTTTGTAAACTAGGACACAATCAAAATTTCCTATTCGTGCCTCCTGACGAAGGTTTTCTAGTTGTTCTCTTTTATCAAGTGTTTTCTTGAAGGCTGAAACATTCTCATCAACGTACTCTTTTATTATGGTAATTGAATGTTTATTCGCATATTCCTCACAAATATAACGCTGGGTCTCAACATTTTGTCCGTCTGTTGAATGTCTTCCGTAAAATACAGCTTTTAAACCTTTTGTTTTCAAAAACTCAGATAAACTCACCCGACCACCTCATTGGTTTCTAAATAGGGATGTTTAAAAACCATCCTTACCGTGAAATTGTCAACTAAAATTTCATGAATTAAGTCTTTTACTAGAATGCACTTCCTTGAAAAAGGCAATTTCCCCCACGATCCCTCATTAATAATTTCATCCTTTATTTCTTTAATGGAGTTAGGTACTTCAATGAACTTCTGTCTTTTTACCTCAATTTCAAATAGCTTTTCTTTAAGATTCTTTACATCCCTAGAACACTCCATAACTTTTTCTCTTGTGGAATCATTGTCATTTTTAATCCATTTATTTACTGCTTGTGTCAATTTATCTTCCGCGCTTTGTAGCTCTTTATCTAAGCTATTTTTCACCTTTGACAATTCAGCTAAGTTTCTCGTAAGATGCGAAGAATACAATTTATCAAAATGTGTATCTAATAATTCACTAAAAAAGGTTCTTGCCTTCCGATAAACTAGATTTTCAATTTCCAATTGTTCCAATTTGATATTGTGTTCTTTACACTCATAGGTTGCGATGATCTTTCCATTCTTTGTTCTTTTATGATTGATCAATGGCTTTCTTGACATAATTATTTTGCTTATTTCCTGTTCATTCAGACGGTTCTGTTCACAAAGATCGCAAAATATTAATTCAGACAATAAATAATTAAAATTTTCTTTTGCTCTCATTGGCTTTTTCCTATCTTCAATTAATTCTTGTGCCAAAACAAATTCATCTGGAGTGATAACCGCTAACTCTTCAACCGAACGCGACACTTCGCGGTTATCAAAACTGGCAACTCGAATCCCCATATAGATTGGGTTTGTAAGGACATCCGATACATTATTCCTAGTCCAATCATTTTTCCCTCTTTTAAGACCGTCTTCCTTTAATTTCTGGGCCAACTTTTCCATATTTCCATACTTGTCAGTATTCCATTCCTGAAATATGAATTTAATAATCTTAAGTTCGTCTTCATTTCTAATAATTTTCGTTTTATCTTTATCAGTGGAATAGCCAAAAGGCAAATGGCCAATACTTTTACCCCTAAGAAAATTGTTTAATTTAGTATCCGAAATTCGTAAATTGATTTGTTCCCCTTCCCTTTGATTCATTACCCCTATAAATAATTCCATTAGTTCCCCAAAAATATCGAAACGCATTGGAGGTTCATTTTCTGCGATGAAATGTACATCCACACCGTGTCGCATAAAGAGTTTGTATAATTCAAGATGCTCTTCTACTTTTCGTGCCAACCGATCCCTTTTATAAACAAGCAATGTTCCAATTTTCCCAATCCTGATATCTGTCATCAACTGTTTCATTTGGGGCCTTTCGTTTAATTTGTTTTTTCTTGCCGAAACGGCAGGTTCTGGATATTCGATATCAATCAGAATCCCTTTTTTTAGTGCATATTGGTTGATTTCATATTGCTGCGTCGTAACAGATTCTTCTTGAAGTTGCGTCGAACTTCGATAATAGGCCGCTGTTTGTTTCACTCTATACTCCTTTCATTAAACGTCGTTTTTTCCCCCTACCCTTTATCTTTATTCAAACAACGCTCTGAAAATTGCCTTTTTGTAATTTCCATTAACAACTTCATCCATTCATTCGCCGCCTCTGGGTCGTGAACATATTGGATTGATGTTAATCTTCCTTTTACTTTCTTTGTTTTAGCCATTATTAATAACCTCCTTTCTTTGTCCTCTAGAAGGACTTTGCTTAACTTTTATCGAAATAAGGACAAACAATGTGCGCATAAGCTAAGTCTAACTGTGCATCATTTTTAAATTTGAATATTTAACTAATGGAGGTACATTCATGCTGCAAAATCTCGGACCACTAATTCGGACTTTACGTACCAACAAGGGAATCAGTTTAAATGCATTCGCAGAAAAATTGGATGTTTCACCAGGTTATCTCAGTAATTTGGAGACAGGAAAAACGGATACGATTCAATTATCACTTCTTGAAAAATTGCAAAAAGAATTATATGTTTTACCGCTAAATGCTGGCACATCGGATGAATTAGAATCTCGACTCAATCATGCCCTTGAACAATTAAGAGAATTAGAAAAACTTAATCCAGATGCAGCTCAATATTTGCTAAACACCTTCGAGCGAGGATTAGAGCTTTTATTGAAAAATTAGATTACAGGAACATTATTGACACTTTTTAACAATATCATTCACTACGGTGAACAACACGTTTACAATAATGAATAAATTTCAAAAAAAAGGAGAGTCTAACCAGTAGTGGTTGGACTCTCTTTCATTGTTTCCACAGAAACATCAACAACTTTGCTGGAGTCTAAATTAAGCTCCTTATTTAAGAAATGGATAGCTGAACAACACCTGACTTTCTTTTCCCAAAGCAGAAAAAATCGTTTTATTTTTTCTTGATTTGCCTCATTTAAGTCTGATATTGCATCGAAGCCAACATTTCCAAACCTGAAGCTAATTTTTACATCGTCCATGCAATCCCCCTTTATACATGTCTATGCGGTCGATACGAGGAATTGAATTGGACAACCCTATTTTCTTTTATTAATGATTTTTACTGTTTTCTCATATAAATGGACAAACAGGACTTGGAGGAAACTTAATGAATGAATTTTCATTAGAAAATGCTAGGTCGGTCGCACTTTATTGTCGTGTGTCAACCGACGAGCAGGCACGAGAAGGAGTTTCATTAGATGAACAACAGGACCGTTTAAAAGCATATTGCCGAGCGATGGGCTGGGATGAAATTCCTCTCCTATTTATTGATGATGGATACTCGGCAAAAAACTTAGATCGTCCACAACTAAATAAACTTTTAAAAGAGGTGGACAAGGGAACCATTTCCAGAATCTTGGTTACGAAACTCGATCGCTTAAGCAGACGCTTATTGGACTTGCTGAAACTGATTGACACATTTCAGGATCATAAAGTTTCTTTTATATCTATTAGTGAATCATTTGACACAAATACCCCTTCTGGTCGATTGACACTTCAAGTTCTTGGAGCTGTTGCTGAATTTGAACGTGAAAGAATTCGTGAACGGGTATTTGATAATATGCTACATGCAGCTAACCAGGGTAAATGGCTTACGCAAAGCCCATACGGCTATGACCTTATCAATAAAGAACTTGTCATTAATGATACTGAATCAAAAGTGGTAAAAAGAGTGTTTGATCTTTACCTTCAAAAAGGATTTGGGTATTACAGCATTGCAAAACAGTTAAATGAAGAAGGTATTCCGTCAAAACAAAAAAAAGAATGGTCGATTCGTTCCATCAAACTTATGCTTACGAATCCTGTTTACAAGGGGACATTGGTTTGGAATCGAATTGATAGGAGTAATCAAAAGCAAGTAGAAAAAGATGATGAGGAATGGGTAGTGGTTGAACATGCCCTCCCTCTAATTATTGATGAACATACTTGGGAGGCTGTCCAAAAAAAAATCCCTGGCAAAAAAATTCACCCTCGGTCCAAAACGAGCCCACATTTACTTGGAGGATTATTAAAATGTGGCAGATGTTGTGCTGCGATGAGTATCAGTTGGATGGGGCCGAAAACAAAAAGAAGGCGTGTTTACCGCTGTTCAGCTAATAAGAATAAAGGTACCTGCACAAGTAAATGGTACAACGCTTCGGATGTAGAAAGTTGGTTTAAACGTGGATTACAACAATTATCCAAATCGATTAACCAATCCTATGTTATTATGATTGCCAGTCAAGTAAAAGAAGAAGAAAAAAGAGAAATACAGCAACAAATACATTCTGCAAAGAACCGTTACAAACGTAAAGTAGAAGCCTATACAGCTGGCTTAATTGAATTAAAGGATTTACAAGCAGAAAAGGACAGAATGGAAAGACTAGTAGAAGAAGCAAAAAATCGAGAATCAACCACTTCCGTTAACACTTCGGAGCTTGAAGACAAGGTTAACAAAAAAATTGCGACTGTAATTGATGCAATCGATAATCTTCCCGTTGTCGAAGCTAAATCCTTAGTCCAAACACTGGTAGAGAAGGTTGTACTATATGAAGAAAAAAATATCGAAATTGTACTATTAAACCCATCGTAGGAGTGAACAACATGAAATCCATTACTATTATGGATATGTTAGTAACGAAATCTTTTAGCAATATTTTAAAACTAAAATGCGAATTAATTAAACAAAAAAACATGGGGATGATCTTTTATAAAGAAGACATTAGTAAATTGCCAATTGATCATCCTTTTGAATTCTATTTTTATTTGACCAAAGGAACAATCTTATATCAAAATGCTTTTCCTATTCCAGCTAATCATTATAAGCCTTGGATGAGGAAAAATAACAATATACAGCATCTGTTACCGTATTTTCAATCCTATTATGAAACTGAATCCCCTTTCGATTCATTATATTTTGAAAACCTCTCCCTTTTTAAAGGGAGAAAATTCGTTTGGTTTTATAAAGGAGGTATATCAGATGTCTCATAATTGGGTTCCTCTCGATATTCCTTTAGAACAACATCCAAATTATCCATTAATTATGTATTTATCGCGACAATTCCTAATCGATCCTATCATAGGGCATTACTTATATCTACATGGGTTTAATAATGAAGAGAAACTTAAAAGATTCTTGGAGCCTAACATTGTGGAAGATCTGCATGATCCATTTTTAATGAATGATATGAAAAAAGCAGTAATTCGTATAATCAAAGCAATTAAACAAAAGGAAAAAATCCTGATTTTTGGTGATTACGATTGTGATGGTATTACCTCTACATCACTCCTATATTTAGCTTTAAAGCAATTTAAGGGTGAAGTAACCTATCGTTTACCCCTAAGAAGTGAAGGATATGGGTTGTCGGCACATGCCATGAAGCAAGTAGATACAGATATTTCACTTGTCATAACAGTCGATAATGGAACAAGCTCACACGAAGCAATGATGGTAGCAAAGGAGAAAGGGATTGATGTAATCGTAACTGATCATCATGAAATATTAGGACCTTATCCGAACTGCTATGCATTTATTAATCCTAAGCGTCACGATAATAAATATCCATTTACCTCTCTCTCTGGTGCTGGAGTTGCACTTAAAATGGTACAAGCATTATATCTAGCGGCTAAACGAAAGTTTGATGTAGAGTTCCATTCATACTTAGAGTTAGCCACGTTGGGCACGATCGCAGATTTAATGCCCATCATAGATGAAAATCGTGTTATTTGTTCTTTAGGCTTACGGAAAATGAATAATGAGCCTCATCCTGTCTTTAAAAGAATTTTTGAAAAATCATTTGTTAAGGTTGTTGACAGTTCTACAATTGGTTTTACACTTGGACCAATCCTCAATTCTAGCGGTCGAATTGGAGACCCCAATATTGCCGTTGACATTTTAACAAAAGCGGAAATAAAAGAGGCACAAATAGATTCCTTGATTCATTTAAATACCAAACGAAAGGAATTAACAAATCAACAATTTATTTTGGCTGAAAATCAGATTAAACAAAGGCAACTTTACAATGATAAGGTTATTGTTGTATTTGATGATTTTCATAATGGAATTATCGGCATTGTTGCTGCCAAAATTACAGAAATGTACAAAAAGCCTTCGATTGTTATTTCTACAACTGGTATAGGATCTGCTAGAAGTGTTAATGGGAGTGGTTTCTCTATAATAAATGTAATTAATAATTCTTCCGAACTGTTAAAGAAGTACGGTGGGCATCAAGCCGCGGCTGGTCTCTCCATTACACCTGAAGAAAAACAAATTCATCAATTCCGAACTGCAATTCTACAAGCCGCAGAAAACGAAGTGTTCAATAGGCCACCGTTAACCTACATCAGAAAGATGGAGATTCAAAATTTTTATGAAGATTTATTTGATAGCATCACATATTTAGAGCCATATGGGATAAACATTCCAAAGCCACTTTTTTATAGTGATTCTAAGAGGAATCCATCAACTAGTGTCTTCGGGACAAATAGTGAACATATGAAGCTAACTTACCGAAAGAATGAAGCAATTGCTTTCAATAAAGGATCTCTAAGCCATCTTATTTCGAGAAACAGACCCGTTCATGCCCTATATTCAACTTTTTGCAATAAGAAGAAGAATTTTCTAATACACTCACTTAAAGTGGAATAATAAAACAGTGGCTAACTTTTAGTCATTAGCCACTGTAATTTCGAGTTCCTCTTGATAAGGTTTTAGGCCACTGTGTTTTTCAAAGTAGTGCAAAACTGCATTATTAATAAGCCTTTTTTGTTGTTTATAAACCTTCTCGGTAAAAGGACAAGTTATTGATCCGTTCTCAGTAATTAGATTGGATTTTATCTTTCCATTTTTAAATATTCGTTCATAAACACTCCATAAGTGTTTTTCGATTATACCTTTCTCCAAATTGTGTTCTATACTTGATACTGTTTCTTCACTTAACTCTTTAAATTCTTCAAAGGATAACTCCTTTTTTACGGTATTTCCCTTCTTGGTTTCGTGATCGCCTTTAATTTCTATATCTGCCTTTTTTGATGATAAATCCTTTAGTTTTTTATTTTCATCATCAATAATTTTGAACAATTCAGATAACGTTTCGATATCATCAAGTAGAACGTTGTTTTCTTCCTTTAATCCATTATATAGTTCAAGTGTTTCAATTAACTCCATTTCCAATATTTGTTTCTCTTGTTGTAGGTCATTCAATGCATTCTCAAGACTCAATACACGCTCACGTAGTCCAACATTTTCGGTTTCAATTAATTGCAGGTTTTTATTTAGAATTTCTTGAGTTTCAGTGATATTCTCTTCCTGAAATTCAGGTTTTAGCTGCTTCACATAACTTTCATAAATCTGCATAATTGATGGTAATCCAGGGCGTTGTTCCTCAATAAATTCAAACAACTCGTCCTCTGAAACCCTGTATCCCTCTTTGCGATTTTCACTTCTTATTCCTTGAATCTTTCCTTCCCGAATCCAACGGGCCACCATCTGTTGTGAATCAGTTATATAGTATTTTTGCAATATGGCAAGGACTTCATGAACATTGTATTCTCTTATGCTATTATCCCCCTCATAACATTACTCTTGTAACTATATGAAATAATTCCTTAAAAATAACTGTAATTTAAATGCTATAAAAGGTTAAATGTAGGTTCACTTTAATTCCACAGTTAGGAAATTCCCCCCTTTTGCTTCCATTGACAGAGGATATACGAGAGTGGATTGCAAAACGGATTTATCTTCACTGGAACCCGAAGATGTGGCGAGATTGATATTGAAAGTAAATGACCACGCCACCTCGGTCAATAAACTAATGACAAAAAGGAGCTAATCAGCAAAACGGGTTCGGTTGATGGGGAGAAAACAATAAAAAACACAGTGTTCGGGGACACAATTAGCACAAGATTTAGCAGCATCGCATAAATTTATGTGTCTTTGTTAATTCCATTGTTAAAACACTTGCTACTTGCTTATTGCATATTGGAAAGGAGGAAGATGAGAAATCTATGCTAAAATAAATTAAAGATTGTGAAATGATGTTCTTCAACTAACGGGGCAGTTTAGTAGAAGAATCGTATGTTAAAGTTAATTGTAGATGATAAAAACTTTAATGAAGCGAGTTAACTGAAAGGAGTAGAGATATAATGATAAAACAAAAAATTTTAGATTTTCTATTTAATGAAAATAGGTACAGATTTACGAAATTTTTGTTTATACCACTATTTTTTATAGTAGCAATCATTATAGGTAGTAACCTTAGTGACTTTAATCAAGTTTATATCGTTTACTATGTTCCTGTATTAACACTTGTTTTGATAATATCTATAATTAAAATAACATGGTACAACAAGAAATATAACATTAAGACACGTATTACCGATAAGGTATCGCCCTTAATAATGGTTTTATTCATAATGGTTTTTTTCTATGTTGGATTATTGAATATGTAGTTTAACAATTTTCTTCTTCAACTAACGGATGCATTTCTTTAAGAAGGGGATATACCTGTTCGATGAAACTTATAAATGGGGGAATTTGATTGTCCACTGAAATTCTTAAACAAAACAAAAAAAGCTGGGATAAAGTAGCACATCATTTTAATGGAAAGGATGCATTACCAAGTTACGGTCCTTTTGCACAAACTGAAGACGAGTTAGGACTTTTTGATGAAATAATAAATAAAAAAGTTCTTGATATTGGTTGTGGAAGTGGTCATTCATTGAGATATATGGCAGATAGAGGTGCAAGTGAACTTTGGGGTATTGACTTATCGGATGCTCAAATTAAAGTAGCAAAAGATACTGTTAGGGATGTAAAAGCCAATTTATTCTGTGCACCAATGGAAGAGGACATTGGAATACCTAAGCAATATTTTGACGTAGTTTATTCCATATATGCTATTGGATGGACGACAGATCTTGCCACTACTTTTGGGCTTATCCATTCTTATCTGAAGCCTGGTGGGTACTTTATATTTAGTTGGGATCATCCGCTCTACGCTCATTTAAAAAGTCAGAACGGTCAAATCTATCTTGATGGATCCTATCAAAATGAAGGGGTTATTAAATATTCAAACTTTAAGGGAGAAGATGCACCAGTTGTTATTCCTAAAAGAAAGATGGCAACTTACATAAATGAGCTAATAAGAGCAGGCTTTACAATTGAAACTGTCATCGAAAGTGATGTTTCAGCAGGATTTGAAACAGTTGGTGAAGAAATCTCTGATCGCTACTATTCTCTATACAAGGCAAGGAAATTTCCGACTACTATAATCATCAAATCCGTTAAAGGATGATCTTTTCTTATTGAACAAACGGGGCAGGTTAGTTTAAGAATCGTCTTTAGCTCTTATAGGGCAGTTTGTCGAACAACTCTTTTAAAGGAAATTGGATATTAAAGTGTTGAAGCAAATAATTGTATAAAGAAATTCAATAAATTTCCTTAAATGACCATTTGCTTTATTATCTGAATAATATATAATAACTTTTAATTAATCGAATTAGATTTAAATTCTATAAAGAGAAAGAGTACGTTATTGTTTCTGTTCTAAAGAGAGCTGGTGTTTTGCTGAAAACCAGTGTTCAGATAATAACCGAAAATCATCTCCGAGAAGTAAAGCCGAATGTTTAGTAAGCTTTATCGGGTTCCTCCGTTACAAGGGACAACGTATGATTGTACGTTTGTAAAGGGTAGTAAAATGTTATTCAAACATTTTATTAAACAAGAGTGGTACCGCGAGTTTCAATCTCGTCTCTTACTGAGACGGGATTTTTTGTTTTTTAGGATGTTTTTACAATAAAAATTTAAGAAAAGCAGGTGAAGGCGTAATGAAGACGCTACTATTTGTAACAGATTTATATTATGAAGCAAAAGGAAGAAAGTATTATGAAGAGGATTTATTTCTAACTTCTAAACTTAGAGAAGCCTTTAATTTGGTTATCTGTCATCCTGAAGATATTGAAGCATTTGAAGATAATGTTGATTTAATTGTTTTCCGAAATGCAGGTCCAGTCGCAAATTTTAAAGACAAATATGAAGCATTCCGCAACCGAATTGTTTCTAAATATTTAAACACATATAATTCGTTTGATGGGAAGGCTGATATGAACGGAAAAAAATATTTAATTGAACTAACAAATGCTCATTTTCCTGTTATTCCAACGATTGATACCCTTGATTCCCTAAATAAACTCCCTAGTGTAGACAGGTATATCGTAAAGCCGAAAGATGGAGCAGACTCTATCGGGATGGAATTTGTTACAAAAGATGAACTGAGTGAAAAAGTTAATTCAGAATCGAAAAATACCTTGGTACAACCATTTATCAATTTTGAATATGAAGTCTCATTTTATTTTATCGACAAAGAATTTCAGTATGCTCTTTATGCACCAGATAAAGATAAAAGATGGGAATTGAAAGAGTATATAACTACGGAAGAAGATTTAGCTTTTGCTAAACGTTTCATCGACTGGAATAATCTTGACTGGGGGATTCAACGAGTTGATGCCTGTCGAAGCGAACAAGGGGAGCTTTTATTAGTCGAATTAGAAGATTTAAATCCCTATCTTTCCTTATTAGAATTATCTGAAGAGACACGTCAGAACTTTGTAGAAGCAATGAAAAAATCATTACAAAAAGCTCTTCAGATTTAAATTTTTACTGTTCTTATAGAACTATACCAGGATAATATAATATCTTAGTTATTCCATTGTAGGGCATCTTTTTGTAATGCCTCAACACATTTAAGAGAATAGAGCTTGTTAGGGTAGGAAAAGATTGTGAAGATTTTCACTTAAACTAACGAGGGCTTTAGTTCAACAAAGATTGTAAAATATTTCAAAAAAAACGCTCAGATCTGAGCGTTTTTACTTGTTTTTTTGCATAGCTATTTCACTGTTGAAATATATGCTGATTAACCTGTTAATTCCATTGTTAATTGCACTTTTCTCCCCATCAACCAAACCCGTTACAATTAGCAGTGCTCCTATTTATTATTTATTGCTAATTTCTATTCGACTTCCTTAATAATTTTAGTGCGATTTTCAATGTGATTTTGGAAATTGTCCACCTAAAGAGAAAGCGTTATTATCATAAATTGGTCACTTTTTCTTATACCTAAGGTTTAAATATTTGAACACCTATGCGATAGGAAGCCCA
>NZ_JPVN01000045.1 GCF_000772945.1 Ureibacillus manganicus DSM 26584 | reverse complement strand
TGTGAGAGGTCGACTAGCCAAATAATGGCTAGTCTCCTACTCGATTATTTATTGTATTTAATAAAAAGGGATTACCAAAAACGCGTTGAAAATAATGAGTATATAAAGAGGTAGTTTAAATTATGGGGGGATTCTATGTATCAAACATTTAGACAATGTCTAAATTCCTTTTTAGAAAGCTGGAGGAAATCTTCGTTGACTGAATTGGGAGAGTTCATTTCGAAAGATTATAAGGGAAGGGAAGTAACAAGCAAAGGGATCGTGGACTTTGGATATGATGAGTCAATACAAGGATGGGAACAAGGATTTAAGTTTGTTGAAGAAAACAATGCAGAGTGGAATATAAAAGAAATTGCTGTATTACCATTGAAGGATGATGAAAATTTAGTCATCTTATCCGCAACTATTGATATTAACGGCAAGAGTATAGGGACTTCAAATCTATTTTTTGAGACGTTCAAAAAAGACAATTCTACTGGTGGATGGAAATTGAACAGAAGTTATGTTGAGACAGGGGTGCTTAACGAAAATATAAATAACATTCAATTTATACAGACACACTAATAAGGGGAGAGATTTTATGAGCTACAATCATGACAACAAAACGATTACTACTGAAAGGCTTGTTTTAAGACTGTTTCAACAAAGTGAAGCTAATGAAGTTGCTAAATTGTGTAACAATTATAATATTTATAAAAGTACTTTATATTTACCCTATCCATACAGTGTAGAAGATGCAATGACTTGGATTGAGAGACATGATGATAATTTCACGAAAAATAGAGCCTTTGAATTTGCAATAACTGATAGGAAAACAGGGGACTTGTACGGTGCAATTGCACTTTCAAATAACGAAAAGTTTCAACAAGGTGAGATTGCATATTGGATTGGCGAAGAATTTTGGGGAAATGGTTTTGCTACTGAGGCTGCTCAGGCAATTATTCAGTTTGGCTTCGGAGAGAAAAAACTACATAAAATATTTGCCCGTTACTTCAGTTCAAACCCGGCATCTGGAAAAGTCTTAGAAAAACTAGGTATGAAACAAGAAGGGATTTTGACTGATCATATTGTAAAAGATAACCGATTTGAAAGTTTAGTATTTTATGGGTTGATAAATCCAGAAGATGTTGTAAGTTAACAATTTTTTTAAAAGGGGGTTAGAGTAAATTCTAATAACCCCTTGTTTTTTTCTAATAATGAATGCAATATTTCTAATAACTCCTAAAAATGTTCTAATAACTTCGGAATGGAGGAATGATTATCAAATAAATTCTAATAACCTCACAGCTTTTTCTAATAACTGATTCGAATTTCTAATAACTCCTCAAGATTTTCTAATAACCTTTCAAAAGCCACTCTAAAACCCCAGAAAATAATTCTAAAACTCCACTTCAATACATTCATTCATTGACTTTGTTACATACTTATTTTTAAGGTGGTGTAACAAAGTATGACCTATCAATTTAACAAGGTCGAGTTAAAAAATGAAGATGGTCAAATACATGTAGTGTTACATATTGACTCATCTAACACTAGGTTTGAGTTTGGCTCAGATTTTAACTTTGATAAGGATGAATCGTTAGAAAAATCCGCCAAAGGATTTGTGAAAAAGCATTTCTCAAAAATAAAAGTAGCATCGATTGTAATAGTAACAGGAACGGTAATCTTAACGACTATTCCAATGCAAAAAGCCAGAGCTCATGAAGTTAACTTTAATATGAGCTACTTATTTTATGGTAAAACGAGTTCTCTCGTTTCACAAGTAGATAGAACTAAAGGAAATTTAAATCTTGTTTCACCGAGTTATTTTGATATAAATGCCATGGGGTCTTTAGAAATATCTAAGCTGTATGATGATAATTTTGTGACTGAAATGCACAATAGAGGGATAAAAGTAGTTCCTTTCTTAAGTAATCATTGGGACAGAGAACTTGGACGTGCTGCATTACAAAATCGTGAACAACTTTCAACTGAAATTGCGAATTTTGTCATTGAGAAAAAACTGGATGGTGTACAAGTAGATATTGAAAATACAACAGAGATTGACCGGAACGATTATACAGATCTTGTAAGATTGTTACGACAAAAACTGCCACAAGGTAAAGAAGTATCAGTAGCTGTTGCGGCGAATCCAGGTGGATGGTCAAAAGGTTGGCATGGTACTTATGATTACAATAAATTAGCTCAGTATGCAGATTATCTTATGATCATGGCTTATGATCAATCGTATGAAGGAAGTGAAGCAGGACCAGTTGCAAGCTATCCATGGGTAGAAAAATCCATCAAGTATGCGCTAAATCAAGGTGTCCCCGGAGGGAAAATAGTGTTGGGTGTACCGTTTTATGGACGTTTATGGAAAACTGACGGGACATTTGCAGGATTAGCGGTGTCTAACAGTCGCGTTGATGGTTTATTAAGAAATTATCGTGGTACTGTAACTTTTGATGAGCAATCAAAATCACCAAGGGCAACCATCACGATACTTGAAAGTGACCCGAAGCCAACGATTGCAAGTAAAACACTGACAGCTGGAACTTATCATATTTGGTACGAAAATGATGCTTCACTAGAAGCGAAATTCGATTTATTGCATAAGTATGAATTAAAAGGAACTGGGAGTTGGAGCTTAGGTCAAGAAGACCCCACTATCTGGCAATCCTACAGTTCATGGTTAGACCATGATTCAAGTATTTATCATACCCATAAAGTTGAATCGGGCGATACATTATGGAAAATTGCAACAGCTAATAATATGACTGTCAATGAGTTAATGAATTTAAATAACTTAACAGACTATGAAATCCAAGTGGGCCAAGTGTTGAAAATAAAAAAGTTGAATAATCCTTTCAAAGATATAGGTTTTTTAAATCAGCAAGCACAATATGAAATATTATACTTAGTAGACAAAAAAGTAATCTATGGTACTTCAGCAACAACCTTTTCTCCAAGTGCACCAATTACTCGAGGACAAGTAGTCATGATGCTTGGACGTATGTTAATAAATAGTGGTATTACAACTATTCCGGAAAATTGGACAACTAATACTTACTTTAAGGATGTTCCAACAAATTCGAAAGATCTTGAATTATTAAAGTATGCTGCAGTAGTAAGTCAAACAGGGGTATTTGTAGGGAACCCAGATGGAACACTGGATCCTTCCAGTCCAATCTCACGAGAAAATATGGCGATTGTATTAGACCGTGCAACTAAAGCAATAAGTGGCCAGTCACTAGTTGACATTGCAGGCGGTAAAGCTGGGAAAGTTACAGATTTGAATGTGGCAAGGAAAGACACTCGTGAAGCCATTAATTCGTTAAGTGCTTTAGGAATTACAGTCAATGAACAGTTCAATCCAAAAGGCGATGTAAAACGTACTCATTTCGCGTCTTTTTTAACGAGAACGATGAAATATATGCTACCAAATAAATAAAAATCGGAGGAGTTATAAATGAAAAAAGTCATCATATTTCTCGCCACGGTGTTAGTCTTCTTATCAATACAACCAAATGTATTTGCGGCAGAAGATAAACCTACCATCCCTTATTTTGGGGTGGGAGCAAATGTACAGGAGTTAGAAGATGGGTCTTTTCTAGTTAAAACAGAAGGGGTAGAGGTGGAGGAAGGATTTATATTTACTCCAAAAGAACCTTTCACTAGTACAAAAATTAGTTTGCAACTTTCACTAAAAGGAGAAGGAACTGTCTTTGTAATGATCTCTGAAACAGATCCAAGGGGTCGATTTATCAAAGAGAAAAGCATGGAAGTGCAACTAACAGAAGAATGGGCGACTCATGTATTACCATTTGAATTAGCTAGCACAAAATCGCAAATAGATGTATCTGTAGTTACAAAAGATGCAGTGAAAGTTGAATTCTTTTTTAAAGACTTAAAAATCAATCAAGAATAAAAAAATATAAAAGTGTTAATCCAAATAAAGGGATTAACGCTTTTTTTATTGAATTTAAAAAGGTCAATATAAATTAATAGGAGGAGAAATCGTGAAAGATAAATTACTAAGAGTGGGGACCACATACATTCCCGTAACTAATGTTGAGCTATCATCAAAGTGGTATGTAGATAAATTAGGAGCAGAGTTAAGTTATATTGATAAAGACAAAGCGATAATTAATTTAGCCAGTCAAAGTTTTTTTCTTGTAGCGGCAAATGAAAATCAAAGCGCAAATTTTTTTGATTGTAATGGGGTTGAACGTTTTTCATTAACCTTCGAAGTGGATGGATTAGAAGCTTTGGAATTATTGAATAAGGACTTTAAGGAAAATGAAATATCGGTTGGAGAAATTGAAGATAGAGGACATACAGGTAGAAATTTTGTTTTCTATGATTTAGATGGAAATAAGTTTGATGTATGGAGTGAACTAAGTCCAACTTTTAAGAAGAAATTTATGTAGCTAGCTACATTGATTTAAAAACATCGAACAAGTAGTTCAAATGTCGTTAATACCATCTATCCAACACACTCGTTAGACTTTCTGCATATTGTTAGTGAAAGTCAAAAATGAGGGGGAAGGAATAGATGTCTTCTATTTTATTTCCTGAATTGTTAGCGGGTCCTATCATAAGACGTGTCGATCTTACACAAGCCTACATTTGGATCGCTACAAGCAAAAAATATAACATACGTGCTGAATGTTTTTCAATTACTACTAGATACGAAGGAAATGTTTACGATAAAATTCGAACAAGCTCAAAGGTACAAAGAGTTTCCTTTGGGGAAAATCTTCATATTCATCTTATTAAAATAACTCCAAGAAGACCCTTTAAAACAAATCAGTTAATCGGGTATAACCTACATTTTAAAAATAAAAAAGAGTCTTTTGATTTAGATGACCTTGGGCTATTAAACCCTGTAAGTAAAAATAGTATCGTTTATGGTTCCTTGAAGTATCCAACCTTCTATATTGGAAATAATGATTCCAATCTTGCTACTAAATTCTTGTTTGGGTCTTGCCGAAAGCCTCACGGAGAAGGGGAAGATACATTATCTTATGGTGATCAACTACTGGAAGAACATTGTCGCAACGTAACACAACGACCAGAAGCAATCTTCCTAATGGGAGACCAAATTTACGCTGATGATATTCCAGATGTACTTTTCCGTCCAATTCAAAAACTTAGTAATGCTTTAATAGGGAAGAATGAAGATTTAACAAAAATTGAACCTCGTTTAGCAGAAGAATCTTTTCATTCTTCTTTGGACAAAATCAATGGACGAAAGCCCATTGTTCAAAAGCTAGCCAACTTTACTTCAGGCAAATCTTATAATCATTTAATTGAATTTGGAGAATATGCAGCAATGTACTTACTAGCATGGAGTCCTGTTCTTTGGGAATTGTGTGACCAATTCGGTTTGAATGAAACTTTTGATGAAGCAGTTGAAAATGACCATATATTTATCAGATCTAAAAGTGAAAAATTGAAATTACTAGAAAAGCTCCAGCTGAAAAAACGATATACTGATCAAGAAAAACAAGTGATTAATTACTGTGAATCTACTTACAAAGTTCGCAGACTATTAGCTAATATTCCAACCTATATGATTTTTGATGATCACGATATAACGGATGATTGGAATATAACTGCTGAATGGAAAGAAAAAGTAAGGAAATCACCTTTAGGGAAGCATATTGTAGCAAACGGTCTAGCTGCTTATTGGGCTTTCCAAGGATGGGGAAATGAGCCGACAGGTTTTAAAAGTGATTTTATTTATTTAATGGAGAAAAATTTCCGTGAATTAGTAAGTGGGAAGAAAAGAAGGTACTATTCTTTTTGGATGAAAACATTATGGGAACATCGCCGGTGGTATTATGTAGCGCCGACTTCATTAAAAGCAGTTATTCTTGATACTAGAACTTTGAGAGACTATGGGCAACCTATATCAAAGAAACAAGAGCATCCTGATGTCGATATCAATCCACCACAACTAGTGAATGCACATCAGTTAAGGGGGGTAACTAGTCATTTACGAAGATCCCGATGGAAAAAAGATACTCCGTTATTATTAATTTCACCAACACCAATTATTGGATTTGAAATCATTGAAGACATTGTGACGAAATTTAGCATTCCACTAAATATGCTAGGAATCAAAGTGGAAACTACATTTGACATGGAAGCATGGAGATATAATGGGAAAGGACTGACAAAACTACTAAACCAAATCGCAAAATGGAAACCAAAAGAATGTATTATTCTTTCAGGGGACGTGCATTACAGTTTTTTAGTCGATTCCAACATTACTTTTACTTCCGGTAAACAAATAAAGCTAAAACAAATTACTTCGAGCCCAATAAAGAACATGAGTTTTCATAAATTTGGACCATTAGTGAAACTCACATCCTCTATGCATCAAGCCATCGAGAATGTAGATACAGTCCACCGGTATTGTGATCAGTCCTACCAGATTCAAAAAATTGAAGAAAATAATTTACAACCAGATGAGTTTTTATGGAAAGATGAACTTCAATATAACGTTATTGATGGTTATTCCATTATTGAAACAGAAAATAACTTAGGGTATGTAAAAATTGCATCCGATCAAATTGAAACTGTGTTTGTTAAGAAAAACCAAGATGATCTAATCCAATAATAATTATTTATGTGCTAATTCTTTATGGAATTAGCGCTTTTTTTATAGAACTGGAATATTAAAAGATTAAATGGTCTTATTACGAAAGAACAAAAATAGTATTTAATAGGAACTATTTTAATGATTTAAATACATTTGCAGTTAGCAGCTAGATTTCCATGTACATAAACATAACTTGTTTCATGAAGGAGGGAAAAGAAATGTTGGTGAATGAACAATCATTAGAAGTACCTCATCAAAAAGACATTAAGTTTTCTATTATAATACCTGCGCATAATGAGGAAAAGTATTTAGGGAAATGTTTGGACTCGATTGCAGCTGCATCTAAGATATACGAAAACCAGTTAGAAATTATTGTAGTGTTAAATCGTTGCACAGATAAGACAGAAGAAATAGCCAAATCGAGAAACTGTATAACCGTTCAAAATAGCGATAAAAACCTTTCGAAGATTCGTAATGCAGGCGCTGCTGTAGCAAGGGGAGAAATCATTATAACGATTGATGCTGATACCCAGATGAATCCTCATGTTTTATCTACAATAGATGAATATTTATCTTCTGGAAAGTATATTGGTGGTGGTATGACAGGGCAATTTGAAAGAATGTCTCTAGGGATTTTTGTTTCAGCTTTATTATTAATAGGCCCATTACTAATAAAATACGGTGCCATCTCTGTAGGTATTTTTTGGTGCTATAAAATAGATTTTGATGCAATCAATGGATTTAATGAAAAGATGTTGATGGCTGAAGATGCAGATTTCGCGAAACGGTTGAAAGTATGGGGAAAGAAAAGCGGTAAAAAGTTTGGAACTATCAAAAATGGAATGATTACATCGACTAGAAAGTTTGATAAACATGGAGACTGGATGCTATTAAAAAACCCCAAAGTGATATGGTCATATTTAAAAGGTACAGACCAAAAATATGCAGACAAAGCATACTACGAAAATCAGGATAGATAACAATATGATGAAAACCTACGTTATTCCATATTGGATTAACGTTTTTTTTTTAGGCTGAGTTTAATCATGTTACCTTTCTAAGGAAAATCGGTCTAATTGAAAGAAGTCATTAATTAGTAGAACCTTTAATGCTCCTTAACCGTATAAAAATCAATTACCTAAACAATTCCAACCTAAAAGGAGAGATGTTATGTTTAGTAAAAAAGAGTTAGAAAGAATGAGAATTGAAGGAGAAAAAATTGCTGAAGCAATGCAAAAGGAAAGAGAAGAAAAGAAAGTAGGCCGCCAATATAAAGCGGGCGATGTGGAAGTATCATGTGTCCATTGCAAGCATAATAAGTTCGAGCAAGGAAAAGCCATGCTAAATACGAGAGCATTAACATTTCTAGATATAGAATGGCTTAATGACAACGCGACCACTTTAATATGTAAGCGTTGTGGTTTTATCCATTGGTTTGGGAGCTCGGTCATTGAAATGGATACCATAGATTGATATTCTAATCCAGATCATGATCTAAAAGTTTTAGTTGTTGTGGATTTCAAAGAAGGAATTAGTAGATTGTTGTTGAATTTATTGTATTGCCAAATTTCCCGATGGCACTGGGTTGAAGGGGATTCATATTGTTTGGCAAGTGAGGTTGTAGAAGGAATCTAACGATAAACAAAGGGGAACTATATGAATATACAGTTAAAAGAAGTAACAGAAGATAATTTTTATGATGTAGTTAATTTGAAATCTGATGAAATACAAGAGAAGTATATTCAAATTTATGAACGATGGGTTGGATCAAATGCTTTCTTTCTTGGGATGAGCCATGCATTTGGCTTAACGGCTAAAGCGATCTATGATGGTGAGGAACTAATTGGATTTACTACACATGGATTAATGAAAACTACTGGAAGGTACGAGCTAGTGAGCATGATGATAGGGCATAACTATCAAGGCAAAGGGTATGGAATTCCTGTAATAAATGCAATTATTGAAGACATGATTAATACACATCAATGTAAGTCAATTTATTTATCGGTAATTCATGATAATGAACGTGCCATACGCCTTTATGAAAAGGTTGGTTTTGAACCAACTGGTGAAGTTGAAGAAGGACATCATCCAGAGCCAATCTATTGTTTGACGATTGCTTAATTTAAAAGAAAGACTTTAAACTGGCACTCATTATAAAAAGTGGTTTTCATCTAAATGGTGATGCCACTTTTCTTGTTCTATTAAAAAAATGGAATAATAATATATTTCGTTAAATACAAGTAAAGAAAGTATGGTGGAAAATGAATACGACAATCGAAATTGCTAAAGACTTTCAAGAATTATCTCAGTTTTTATCACTATTAAATAACCAGAAATCCTCTCATATTGGCTATTGTGGTGAAAAGGTAGAGGAAATTTACCAAACGTTAAACGAAGATTTTATTGATGAGAATGGCAAGAGCAATTTTCTAATTGCAAGAAACGAAGTAGGGGATATCGTTGCAGCGGTTGGAATTGATGGAGATAGCAATAGCGGAGAAGTATGGGGTCCATTTAATCTAACAGCTTCAATCAAACTCCAACATCAATTATTCCAACAGTTATTAACAAGTCATCCACATATTCAAACATTACAGTTTTTTATTAATAAAGAAAACACGAAGCAACGTTCCTATATGAGTCAACTTAATGCGACAAACGGTGGTGAGCATTTAGTATTAATATTAAAAAGCGAAAATTTTGTAAAAGTTGACAAGTTTAATAGTTCACCCTTTCAGAAAAGTGATTTCAAAGCATTCCAACAACTGCATGATGAACTCTTTCCAAATACGTATTACAATGCAGAAACCATTGTGAATCGACTTAGTGATAATTGTATTTTAAAAGTATTAAAAAATGAGTTGGACGAGTTTCTGGGCTATGCTTATTACGAGGTTGACACTGAAATGGGAGAGGCTTCATTAGAATATATAGGGATATCACCAAAAGCACAAAATCAAGGATTAGGTAGCATGTTATTAAAAGACGTGCTGAGTGAAATGTTTTCCTATGAACCAATTGATGAGATTCAATTATGTGTAGACAACACAAACAATCACGCAAACCATGTTTATATTAAGGCAGGATTTGAACCAAAGGATATTTTAATCAGTTATAATCTTGATAGAAATAGATTTGTGGATAAATAATTTTGATTTTTTATACTATTCAGGTTTGATGTGTGTGTAAGTCATTAAATTGAGGATAAGTTTGTTGAAAAGTCTGAATTGTGGATAACTTTTCGAAAATTCGCATTTAAAGGAGGATTATACTATGACAGTAAAAACCATTTCACCAGAAGAACTGTATCGAAAAATAAACGGTCAAGAAAAACTAGTTGTATTAGATGTGAGAGCTGAGGAAAAATACAATGCAGATCATATAGATGGTGTAAACATTGAAAGTTTAAACATCAACAAAGCAGAAATTTTTAAACTAGAGGAAAATGATCAATCGAACATTGACTCATTGCCAAAGGATAAAGAAATTATTGTTACTTGTACTACAGGGAATTCAGCTACTAAGTGTGCGAATATTCTTTCCGAACGATATTATGATGTAGTAATTTTACAGGGTGGAATTACTGCATGGAAGGAATTTATAAAATAAAATAGTTTATTAGCTAAAAATCTTGAGAATTAGTTGATAAAGGAGCAGAAAAGATGAGGAAAATAGCCTTGTTGCTTTTTGTAGTCATACTATTATTATCTGCTTGCCAGTCAAAAGATCCTAAAGCTATTACGATAGAAGAACTTCTTTCTGCTTTTGAAGAACAGGAATTGTCACTAAAAAAAAGTAACTTGAAAGACTCTATTTTCGGAATGGTACTGAATGGGGTAAGCCCTTCATTCTACGAATTAGATGGAAAATTGCTTACGGTCTATATTTACCAGTCACCTTCTGAAAGGGAAAAAGGTTTAGAAGACTTTCGAAAGAAAACAGCTACAATGAACACCGTTTCTTATAAGGTGTATGAAGTAAGGAATGTATTAATTTTTTATGTGTATGAGCGTGATTTACCTTATGAGTTGAATAAAAAGATTCAAATGATTATAGAAAATTTGATTCAAGAACAACTTCTGTCTTAAGTGGCAGAAGTTTTTTTGTCCTTTAGGCGAATTAATTCATACTTTAACAATGGGATTAATACATTATGGTGTAATGATTTATTCTAAAAATTTTAATGAGGGGGAGTGAAGCTTTGAATACGTTTTTAATTATCGTGAATATTGTCATTCTTTTAGCACTTATTTTTGGGTTGTACTCATTGCAAAAGAAACATGTAAAGTTCTCTGTACGCGTATTAATCGGTCTTGGATTAGGGTTATTATTTGGTATCATTTTAAATGTCATATACGGAACGTCGTCTGAGGTCGTTTCAACGTCTATTCAATGGTTTAACATTGTAGGCTCTGGTTATACAAGATTGCTGCAAATGGTTGTTATGCCGTTAGTGTTGATATCCATTATTGCTGCATTTACGAAAATAAAACTTTCAAAGAATATCGGTAAAATTAGTTTCTTCGGAATTGGTATTTTACTAGTTACTACTGGTATTGCTGCAATAATAGGTGTTGCAACGACACTTGGCTTTGGGTTAGACGGGGTACAATTGGAGGCAGGAGAAGCTGAAACTGCTCGTATTGAACAACTTGAAGAACGTGTTACAACAGTAGAAAAATTAACAATTCCAGATCAAATCCTTTCTTTTATTCCTACGAATCCATTCGCTGATTTGACTGGTGCTCGATCAACTTCAACTATTGCTGTTGTCATCTTTGCAGCGTTAATTGGTCTTGCCTTTTTAGGAGTACGTCGCAAACAGCCAGAACAAGCAGAACAATTTGCGAACATTATAGACACTCTCTATACAATTACAATGCGTGTTGTGACAATCATTATCCGCTTAACACCATACGGAATTTTAGCGATTATGACTAGAGCTGCTGCTACGACAAATTATGAGGCAATTGTAAATCTTGGCCAGTTTGTTATAGCTTCATATGTAGCGTTGATTGCAATGTTCTTAGTCCATTTACTTCTTATTAGTTTAGCAAAATTAAATCCGATTACTTATGTGAAAAAAGGTTTACCGGTTTTAACATTTGCCTTTACGTCTCGCTCAAGTGCAAGCTCGTTGCCGCTAAACATAAAAACACAAACTGATGGATACGGTGTGTCACAGGGAGTAGCAAACTTTGTTGGCCCATTTAGTGTAACAATTGGTCAAAATGGTTGCGCGGGGATCTACCCAGCAATGTTAGCTGTTATGGTAGCACCAACTGTGGGCATTAATCCTTTAGACCCTGGTTTTCTTCTAACGCTGATTTTAGTCGTAATGATTGGATCTTTTGGTGTTGCAGGAGTAGGTGGTGGAGCTACGTTTGCTTCATTGATTGTACTTTCTGTTATGAACCTACCAATCACAATTGTAGCGTTATTAATTTCTGTTGAGCCACTAATTGACATGGGGCGTACAGCGTTAAATGTAAGCGGTGGAATGACATCCGGAATTTTAACAAGTAAAATTACCGGTGAATTAGATGAGAAAACTTACAATGATAAAACAGATCTACATGATGCTATAGAAGCGTAAGCTCATTAAGGTGAATAGTTATGGTAAAGGTCTTCATCAAATCGGTGAAGACCTTTTTGTTCGAGAATTTGTTTGAAAAGGTCTTCATACAGGTGATGATAGACATTTGGGAGTGAAAGTCAGTATGAAATGTCGTTCATAAGGGTGATGAAAGACATTTGGGAGTGAAAGTCAGCATGAAATGTCGTTCATAAGGGGGATGAAAGACATTTGGGAGTGAAAGTCAGCATGAAATGTCGTTCATAAGGGGGATGAAGGACATTTGGGAACAAAAGTCAGCTCGAAATGTCGTTCATAAGGGGGATGAAAGACATTTGGAATCAAAAGTCAGTTCGAAATGTCGTTCAAAAGGGTGATGAAGGACATTTTGGATTAAAAGTCAGCTCGAAATGTCGTTCATAAGGATGATGAAGACCTTTTGATCGGAAATAAGTAAGAAAAGGTCTTCATAAAACCGATGAAGACCTTTTGGGGTGGGAAATGAATGAGAAAAAGTCTTCATAAGACCGATGAAGACCTTTTGTGATCGGAAGTAAGTAAGAAAAGGTCTTCATA
>NZ_JPVN01000003.1 GCF_000772945.1 Ureibacillus manganicus DSM 26584 | reverse complement strand
TTTCCGAGATTTTCAGGTTTTTTGTCCTCGAGAGACGGTCTCGAGAACACTTTTCCGAGATTTTCAGTTGTTTTGTCCTCGAGAAACGATTTCAAGTTAGATTTTCTTGAAATTCCAGGTTTTTCTCATCTACAATATTTGGTTTCGAAGACAGATTAACCTTATTCCTTCCTCAAATAATCAAAAGCCGTCAACAGATGAATCTTTGCAACATCAAGTAATTCATCCAATTCTATATACTCATCAGGTCCACCGAGGTTATAGGGTGTGAGTCCACAAACAACCGTTGGAACTTGCTTAGAAAGTCTATAGTGACGAGCATCTGATGCGCCAACCCGCATTGTAATCACAGGATTCTGCCCCATTATTTCACGAACGTTTCCTGCTGTTAATGAAAAGATTTCATGATTCACATCCGAAAAGTTCGGTTCATATTGACGCAAAACCTTATAAGAAAGTCCTTCGATTGAGTCCACGATTGCCTTAACTTTCTCATCCACTTGTGCAATCGTTGTTCCAACTGGCAATCGAATGTCCGCTCTAGCACTAGCTTTAGCAGGTATGAGATTTGGAGAAGTTCCGCCTTCGATCTCTCCAAAATTCACTGTAACTGACTCTAAAACTTCTGTTTCACCCTTACCCGAAATTTCTTCAGACTCCACACTAGCTGTCAAAATCGCTTTCCTTACCGCCTCATCATGCTGAACTGGCAGATTTCTAAGGGTTTCATTAATTTTCGAAATACCTTCAATTAGTCGGTCAATTGCGTTTACCCCTTTATGAACATGGGCACCATGCCCTGGTTTACCCACTGCATTCAGTTCAAGCCAAAACAATCCTTTCTCCCCAAAACGTAATACCAATGGTGAGCCGACATCACCGCAAATCATCGCATCTCCAGTCGCTTCCTCCACAGTATCCAGCAGAAATTTT
The DNA here is from genome assembly GCF_000772945.1 of Ureibacillus manganicus DSM 26584. Classification (GTDB taxonomy): domain Bacteria; phylum Bacillota; class Bacilli; order Bacillales_A; family Planococcaceae; genus Ureibacillus; species Ureibacillus manganicus. The sequence goes on along the minus strand of NZ_JPVN01000003.1, from coordinate 226,261 downwards.
GTTCCTTTCACACCCATCGTTTCTTCGTCTCCAGCAAGGGTTAACACAATTTCACCAGACCATTCACTTCGATAGTTTGCTAGTATCATAAAGGCAAGTAAATAGGATGCAATGCCCCCCTTCATATCCGAGGATCCTCGCCCGTATAACTTACCATCTTTCAACTCACCAAAAGGGTCTACTGTCCAAAAAGATAAATCACCAACAGGATACGTATCCAAATGGCCATTGAAGATTAATCGTTTCCCCTGACCATTCCCTTTAATGCGAGCGACAATATTTTGAATTGGTTCTTCCAACGTATGTACCGATACCTCTGCCCCTTCAATTCCTTGTAAAAACTCAACAATCATTTGCACAATTTCACGTGTATCAGAAGTTGGTGATTCACTAGGAATTCTTACTAACTTAGAACAGAGATCTACTAGAAAGTCTTTTTTCGCGCTTACTTCTTCAATTAACTCATTCCTTAAATCCAAAATTGCCATGTTCCATTCCCCCTTATCGAACAACTATGTATCAGAAAATCCCATTATTATTAATATAGTTTAATTTTGAGAATTATCAAAATAAATTACTAGATTAATACTCGAGAGTAAATAAAATAAAGGACTATACTCAATGATGAGCAAAATTCTTTATATAAGCTTTCCATTAAAATGAGAACCGATAGTAGGTATTAATATTACTCACTTTTAATTTTATTTTCATAGTTTACAAACATTTCACATTGCAATAAAGTTTAGCCTTCATTATAATGTTAGACGAGTTTAAATTTTCTGAATTTTGTATAATATTAGAAACTAAAGTTATCAGTGAATACAAAGTTCCAGCTTGTTTGTAATATTTTTTGTTACATTCATTTATTTTAGATTTTCCTCAAAAGCACTTTTTAATTACAAGTTTAATAGAAACCATTCCAGCTAAAGTTGCAAGAATGGAGTTCTTACTTTGAAACAGGAGTGAGGTTCAAATGCATTCAGTGCAAAGTGAAATAAAAACAATTGTCGAAGAAATAAAACCCGAAGTTGAAAGGGTATTTCAACATTTACATGCAAATCCAGAGATTAGTTGGAAAGAAGTAAAAACTACTCAATATTTAAAAGAGAAATTGGAAAATTATGGTTTTGAAGTTCAGACGTTCGATGATATAACTGGTCTCGTTGTTACCTATGGTTCAGGTGATTTATGTATTGGTCTTCGAGGTGATATCGATGCACTTTGGCAAGAAGTTGATGGTGTGTTTCAAGCGAATCACTCATGTGGGCACGATGCACATGCGACAATGGCTTTCGGTGCTTTAATAGCCTTGAAAAAACTTGGGATACCTAATTACGTAAAGTTAAAAGTGTTTTTCCAACCTGCAGAAGAAGTCGGTAAAGGCGCACTAGCTTTTATAGATAAAGGTCTTTTAGACGACATAGATTACTTATATGGTGTGCACTTGCGCTCAATACAGGAAATGGGCGATGGCTATGCGGCTCCAGCAATTATGCATGGTAGCGCAAAAGTATTGAAGGGTTCGATTCGAGGAAATGATGCACATGGATCTAGGCCAAATCAAGGTCAAAATGCCATTGAAGTAATGTCTCTTCTCGTACATGCAATTCAATCGATTAAACTAGATCCTTTGACTCCACATTCTGCCAAAGTAACAATGTTTAAAGCTGGTGGCGAATCAGCTAATATTATACCAGGAAACGGGATATTCAGTATTGACTTACGTGCTCAAACAAATGAACTGATGGACACATTACTAGAGCAAGTAACGAATTCGATTGACTATGTAGCTAAATTCTTAAATGTAGAGATTACATTTGACATTACTTCTGAAATTGCGGCTGCAAAAGTGGATGAAAAAGCAGTTAACTTAATGGCCCAAGCAATTTCTGATACAGTTGGAGAAGAATTTTTAATACCGGCAATAGTTAGTCCAGGTGGCGAGGATTTCCACTATTACACATTAAAACGTCCTTCTGTCAAAGCAACAATGTTAGGTTTGGGATGTGATTTAGCACCTGGCCTTCACCACCCGAAAATGAAGTTCAACCATGATAGGATCATTACCGGAGTTGAAATTCTTGCAAGAACAGTGATTAGAACTTATGAAAGTTTAGAAGATAAATAAAATAAGCATATAAATCCATTAGTAAGTACCCCGTTAAACTTGATTAGACGGGGTATTTTTCTATTAGATGATTAATGAATTTGTTCATGAGAAAAACACAACCCGACCCAAATAGGTCGAGTTGGTGTCTTTTCTTATGCGGATTACAGATACTAATACTTTGCTATTCGCCAAAAAAGTAACGCGAAACACCTCGTTACCTTTTCAGCCGACATTCATTTTCCACTAGGTATTCCTGTTCGTTCTGACAATTCCTTTTCATAGATCGATTTGATTGAATTGGCTGCCTTTCGATTTAACCATGTTTCATAAGGTACTACTGTCCGTTTTGCTAGTTCTCTTTCATGTACGGTTTTGATTGTATCGGCTGCTTCCCGATTTAATGATTGCAATTGTACATCGTCCTCTATTTCTTCTTCATTACTAACCTTACTAGCTGATGCAGCTCCTACAAAAGCCGTGTTAAATAATAACATTACCCCTAATGTTAATCCCATCCCTTTTTCTTTCATCACAATCCCTCTCTTTTAGCATATTAATCATTCATGAGAGTCAATTCATATGATGTTTTTTATATAATACCATTAATATGTATTTTTGTAATTACTTGGTATTTCATTATAGATTGAAATTCATCAAGATTTTTAATGAAGTTTTTACACGAGCGTAGAGAGGTTGAATGGTTTAAGGCTAAGCTTTAATCACACAAAAAAGAACGTTGCTGTTATTAGCAATGATCTTTAATGTATTGGTCATCATTTTTTTCTTGGAACCAGTACCTGGCCGTTTTTCTCTTTTGTTAGTGAAGTGTTCTTAATTAATTTTGTAAGTTGACTTGGGTAGTATGATTTTAATGTATTCTAGAATCCCCACCCATTTTAGTGTTCTCGAAATCCCTTTAAAAGAGTGTAAGAAACGATAAACTTCCTGAAAAGATATTAAATCTGTCTATTCATAGTTAAACCACTAAGATTATGTATTTTTAATATTTTGAATCAAATGTTTACTATATTTTTGTAATTCCATTTTATCCCCCTTATTACCAATTTCTAAGTATCTCTTTTTTATTGAACCTCTATTATAATAAAAATATGATTTAAACATTTATATTTTTTTATATACAAAAGTTTACTCATTAATATATTACAACAATTGGGCATTGTAAATTTATATTAAGTATTTCATAAGTTAACAAAATTTTACTTAAAATAAGTCCTTTTACTTATTCAACTCGTTACAAAAGATGTATATTATGTTGTGTTATATACAATTCGTATTTACTATAACGGAATCTTAAACACAAGTATTTAATACTATAAAATAACTATAATATGAAAATACTTTAGGAGTGGTTATTCATAATGTTGAGAAATTTTTTTAAGAAGACAACTGACCATGGTGAAAGTTTACTAAAATACAACGTCCAACTAGATCCAGAAGTTTTTGACTATCTAAATCCTATCGTTAAATTAGATAAAGATGGGAAAGTAATTTCTTATGATGAAGTGTTTGTAGAACAATTTGGATATACTGAGCAGGATTTACATAACCCTTTTTTCGAAATATTTCTAAAGGATTACTCATCTAATATAAGAAAACACTTTGAAATTGCACTAACCGGAAAAACACAAAGTTTTGATGCTATTGTAGTTACCAATCAAGGAAAACCAATAGACTATAACTTTACACTTATTCCAATAAAACAAAAAGCTAACATAATAGTTTATGTAATTTTAAAGAATATTTCGGATCGTCAAAAACAAGAACAACAACTAAATCACTATATAAAAATGCGTGAAGCCTTTGACCAGGTAGAATATATTTGTAATTTTTACTACGATGCCATAAATGATTTACTTTATTTTTCGAAGCAATTTACTGAAATGCTTAATATTAACCACGAAAAGCCATTTACCCCGACACTGAAGCATTTTTTACGATATGTTCATCCAGAAGATCAGCAACGACTACTAAATACTGTGCAAAATTCTTTGAAGGAAAAGGTTGGTTTTGTAATTGATTATCGTCTAATAAGACAAGATCAATCGATATGTTTCGTTCGGGAACAATCAGGAATTCTGCTAGATAAAAAAGGAAACCTTGAAGGTTTGGTTGGATTTATTCAAGATATTACAGACCATAAAATTTCCAATGATTTAGTAGAAAAAGAAACTCATATTAAAATGTTTTATGACAATCCAGATGTCGGTATTTGGACGATGGACTTACAAAACGGGGTATATGGGGAAGTTTCAAAAGGAATTGAAAAAATCACAGGCTATAGTCAGGAGGATTTTAAATCCCTTTCTTGGAATTCTGTTGTCTATCATGAAGATTTGGAACAATACTTGGGTAATCAGCAAATCTTAGCGAGTGGGAAAATCCTCAAACATCAATATCGAATTATACATAAGGATGGAAGTATTAAATGGATACTAGATTATACAATTCCTACTTTGAGTGAATCCGGGGATATTATACAACTAGATGGATTAGTATCTGATATTACTGAACAGAAGATGCTGGAAGAAAAGGTACAGTTTTTAGCCAATTATGATGTTTTAACAAAGCTACCAAACCGTTATCAGTTCATAGAAAAGTTAGAAGAAGTTATATCGAGGTACACTGACAGTGATGACAAATTTGCAGTCATTAAATTGGACATTGATGGATTTAAGTATATTAACCACACACTTGGAAATGCTTCTGGAGATGAACTGTTAAAACTATTTTCTAATCGCCTTAAAGAACATATTAAATTAAACGATACCCTTGCCCGTCGAGGATCTGATGAATTTTTGATGCTAATTGAAAATATAAAATCAATTGAAGAATTGAAAAAAATAGTACAAAAGATTAATGAGTGTATTAATGTACCATTTTATATTAATGGATATGAATTATATGTCACTGCAAGTATTGGTATTAGTACTTATCCCGAAAACGGAAATACAAGTTTAGAATTAATGAGAAACGCAAATTTCGCTTTAAAGCAAGCTGAAATAAGAGGTAGAAATAATTATATTATTCTTTCTCATTCTAGTAGTATACAATCTTTCAAAAATTTTAGTATTGGTAGAGACCTAAAAAAAGCGATTGAGGACAAGGAAATGGTTTTATATTTCCAACCTAGAGTTGACTCCAAAACGAACCAAATTATTGGCGCTGAAGCCCTAATCCGTTGGAACCATCACGAATGGGGATTGATTTCTCCACATGAATTCCTAAGCGTTGCTGAAGAAAATGGTTTAATTACTGCGATTGATGATTGGGTTTTAAAAGAGGTATGTTCTCAAATTATGAAATGGAAGAAACAGGGTCTACAAGTTGTACCCGTTTCAATTAATATTTCTGCTATCCATTTTATGAAGCCAAATTGGCCAAGTGAAGTTGTTCAAATAATTCAGGATGCAGGCATTCTGCCAAGCGATATAGAATTTGAAGTTACTGAAAGTACAATATTAAATAATTCTGATGTAGTTAAAAATACTATTGGTGAGTTGAAAGGATTAGGAATTAAGATTAATCTAGATGATTTTGGTACAGGTTATTCTTCCCTTTCCTATTTAACGCAATTTCCATTTGATGTGATTAAAATCGATAAATCATTTATTCGAAACATGTTCTATAGTAACCAAGATAAGCATCTTATTAAATCTATTATTTATATGGCAAAAGGTTTAAACTTAAGGGTTGTGGCAGAAGGCGTAGAAACACTTAAACAGTTAAAAATGCTTCAACAAGAACATTGTTTTGAAATTCAAGGATACTTATTTAGTCATCCCGTACCGAATAATGAATTTGAATCACTTTTACAAAAAAAAACTCTATTGCCGGTTGACCCTGAACAAAAAGCAAAAGAAAGTAAAAGAAAACATAATCGCATTAATTTCCCTTATTCCCTCGAGGCTGACATAAAATTAGTTTCAATTGCAGGTAGAAGTATGGAATTAGGCGTTTCAAAAATACTAGTTGAGGATATTAGTATGGGTGGTCTAAGATTTGTTTCAAATCTTAAGTTACCTATTAGAGGAGATGTAGTTTACCAGTTTAAAACAGAACTCCTAGACGAACCCGTGACCCTAAATGGGAGCATCGTTTGGAAAGAAGAAATAAACGAGGATTTAGTTGAATACGGCATAAAGTTTATTATCGAAGAAAAAGAACTTGAAACACTATCAACTCTATTAAATACTTTTATTATTTTATTAAATAATAGTAATACTTTACCTGCGTATAGAAGGGTAAGAGTAGATAAGTATCAATATTTTAAGTAATTATAGAAAGACCACTAGAAACGCTAATAACGTTTTGAGTGGTCTTTCTAATTGTACGAAACTTTTAAGAAATAATAAGCTCAGAATTACTATTAATTTCATCAATAATCCCAATAATCTTCTTCGCATCTACCAAATTATCCTTAAAAATTTCAATGATGCTACCGACTGTCTTAAATGGCTCTTGTTGTAACACTTTTTTATCTAGCGTACCATTCTTCACAACATAGTCGATGATCAATTCCACAAACTTGGCTTGTTGAAGATTTAGTCGTTGTTCAGAAAGAAATTCAGAGAAGGCTTCATTTGCTGCTTGTCGATCTAAGCCAACAATATTTCGCACAAGTTTGGTAATTGGTGTATCGCCAAAATCATTTTCGTACTCTGCTTTTGAGCCTAATTCATTCCATAAGATGCCCTCTAACATCTCCACATCTTGCTTCGTTAACGGTTTGTTGTTTCGTAATTTATAAATTGCTAATTGATCTTGATGTTCTTTTAAGTAGTGGTGAACTTTTTTGCGATAGCTTTTTAGATCATTCACATTATACATAGATGTGTTTTCATTCACTTCAAGCACTTCATCTTGGAAGTTCGTAAAGTAGATCTTCTGTGTTTCTTTTTCAATAAACTTAACTAAATCGCGTAATGCAGAACGCACTTCTTCCAAGTCAAAGATGTCTGCACTTTCCCAAAATTCTTCTGTTAGTAGTTTATCAATGATAGGTTTTTTCTCTAACACTTGCGGAATCGTTCCTAGTTTCGAAAGTGCTTCTGCAGTTGAAACTACACTGCGAATTGGTTTTGTCGCATTATTTGATTGTAATTTTGCTAACACAATTGTGTACATAACTAAGTCAAATCGTTTCGCAAGCTCGTCACCACTAATTGGTGAAATTAATGGCGAGACATGCTCCTTGATTTCACTCGTATCAACAGCAGAGAGTGCTTGCCATTTGTTCTTCTCTTTAAATTTATGAACGTATTGTATATGTTGTCGTACTCGGAAGTTTTCATCATTTAGAGTTTGAACATCTTGCAGCACACTATTTAATATTTCTAATCGATGCTTCATGTAATCCTCTGTTTGATAATCAAATCCTTGAAGTTCACGAATAATGTCCACTTTTGCATTGAAAATACGCTCAGTTAAAGTTGTTGTCGCTTTTCCTTCCATTCCCTTTGGATTTTCACGGAAAAATTCAAAGTTCCCACAGTAATCAAAAATCAAGAAATTCTCTTTATCTTGTCCAAGTCCAAATAAATCAGGGCAAAGTCTTGTACCACGGCCAATCATTTGCCAGAACTTCGTTTTTGAACGAACCTTCTTAAAGAACACTAAATTGACTACTTCTGGAATATCCACACCTGTATCAAGCATGTCTACTGAAATAGCTATTTGTGGGAGCTTCTTAACATTTGAGAAATCATCAATTAACGTTTGATAATAATTAATACTGTAGTCAATAACATCCGCATATTTACTTCCTAATTCAGGAAATAACGCATTAAATCGTAGTTTAATTGCTTCGGCATGACGATGGGATTTAGCAAAAATAATCGTTTTACCAATCTTATCTCCACCTTCAACACGAATTCCCTTTTCCATTAAATCCTTTAACACTTGATCAATGGTATTCGCATTAAATAACCAATCATTTAATGCATGACTATCGATATCCTTTAAATCTGGTTCATCTTCAAAGGTTTCTTCAAACTCATCTTTTTCTTCTTCTGATAAATCATCATAATGAATACCTTCTTCAAGGAATTTCATTTTTGTTTCAATCGTACGATAATCAACAAGATAGCCATCATCTACTGCTGTTTCTAATTCATAGGCGTATGTTGGAACGCCATTTTCAAGGTCAAAAATTTCGTACGTATTTTTATCAATCTCATCCTTTGGAGTAGCTGTTAAACCTAGTAACATGCTATCAAAATACTCAAAAATACTACGATACTTTTTATAAATGCTTCGGTGAGATTCATCCACGATTATTAAGTCAAAATGTCCAACGGTAAATAACTTGCGGCCATCTTTTCGTTTTGCTTCATCTATTGCGTTCATCATCGTTGGATAGGTAGAAAACACCATACGACTTTCTTCTGGATTGTCTTTATTGTTCAGTAAATTACACAAAGTTAAATTTGGCATTAGTGTATTAAAATTGCGATATGCTTGTTTTAAAAGTGTTGTGCGGTCTGCCAAAAATAAGATGTTTTTTACCCAGTTATGACGTGCAAGTACATCGACAATGGAAATGGCAGTTCTTGTTTTTCCACTTCCCGTTGCCATTACGAGTAATGTTTTTCTCTGATTGCGTGATAACGCATCACATACAGCTAAGATAGATTTTTTCTGATAATATCGATTTGATATGTCTTCATTGATTTCAACATTTACGAGCGGTATTTTAAGATGACGTCGATCTACTAATAGCTGCAGTTCTTCCTTATCATAAAAGCCTGAAGTTCTACGGGCTGGGTAATTGTCATGTTCTATATAAGTTTCATAGCCATTTGTATAGAACACAATTGGTCTTTGTCCTGTCATTTGTTCTAAACAATCAGCATAAAGGTTTGCTTGTTGGCGTCCAGCTTGAGGGCTTTTTGTTGTGCGCTTCGCCTCTACAACTGCTAATGGTTTCCCATTATCGCTATACAAAACATAATCTACGAAACCTGTGCCAGCATTGTTTGGCATTCCACTTACTTGTACTTCGCGAATGACATCCTTATCAAATTCCCAACCAGCAAGTTTTAAATCTAAGTCAATATATTTTTGTCGTGTATCAAATTCAGAAAGTTCATCGACTTTAAACTCGTCTTGCTCTATATGTTGTTTACGTTTTTCTGAAAGTTTTTCACGTAGTGCTTGATTTTCCTTCATTAGTTCTGCAAGGTTACTATCTTTTGCACTCAACTGTTCATATAAATCCTGAAGTTCTTCTGGTCTTTCGCGATTCGTTTCTGGATTAATATGTAAAAGAGATTCCTCAAACTTTGTTGCTTCGTAATTATCGGAATAACAATAGTCGATCCATGAAACAAATTGATACAAATGATGCAATGATAGTACCGCTTCATCTTGTGTGATCGAGGCATTCGTATGAACCGCTGTATTTCCTAGCTTGATAATGTACTTCATCATTGGAAACAATTCTTCATCAATAATGCCTATAAAGTTTCGGTCATGGATTAAACTCGATAAATTATCCTGATATGGCATTTCCAATTCACTATCAAATTGGTATACCCATTTAACAGCAAGCTCTAGCGCCCGACGAGTCAAAATTGCGCATGTCGCCGGACTTACAAGCATTGCTTTTTCTGCTTCTATACAAGCATTGGAGAAGCTTTTATATGATTCTTTAGAACGTAAAAAGCTAAAGTTCGTCATTGGCATAACCACCTTGCTTAGTATTTACACATTACGCTTGTTCTTGAAAGAGTTCCCCACTGAAGGCCTTTTGAAGAAGTCCATTAAAGAAATTCTCAAATTCTTTTAAACTCTCAAGAAGTACGTTTTTCTGTTTTTCTATTTCAATCACTTTATTTGCATAACTTTCTTGTAGTTGTAATGGCGGTAACATGATTTGTAGCTTTTTCAAATCCTTTAGGTAGATTGCTTGTTGTGCACTAGCACTTGAAGCACTTACTAGCTTAGATTTAACAAAGGAGCTTTTTAATAAATTTACTAGATAATAGTTATTAATCAGAGACGTATCTAATTTAATGAGGATTACTGATCCCATCAATGCAAAAGGAATCTCTGTATCAACAACTGTTGTTCTACCAATTGTTGCTCCTCTACTTACTAATAATAAGTCTCCAAGGTCGGGATTACATTTTTTTCGAAACTTATTTAAATCTTCAGTAGAAATATAACTAGGATCGTCTAATGAAATTCCGCTTTCTAGCACATCTTTCGCTTTGATCATATATTCTCCACTACTTAGAAACTCGGGATTATTATGCTCTCCGTCTGTAATTTTAAGTGTTAAAGCATCTAGATTATTCACATCCCATTTTTCATTGCTTGAAGGATCACCGAACATATCTAAAAACAAACTTCTCGTTAATTCGTCCAAAGCACTAATTTGAGCTTCACGATTACTTATTAATTCTTCAGCCATTTTTAGAGTTTTGACGATTTGAATTTGGGTCTCCATATCACAAACAGGAATTTGTATTTTCCCAATTGCATTTCGAACAATTTGAGGTTGCGCACTACCAGAGATTACATCATTGAACCCTCTAAATTTCAAAAAGTAATATAAATAATCAATATGAATGAGTTCTTCATTTAAATCATCTAAAGCCATTGCATTCCCATTTACATATGAATACGGTTTAGAGATATTGACTGTTCCACAAGTTGCTCCACGACAAGTTACTAAGATTGTCTCTTTTTCATGGTTATATTCGGAGTAGAATCCGATAATTCCATTTGCTCCATAGACAGGATACCCATCATCTAATAAATCCTTTTCAGAGATTGTTTTCCATTGTTTTGGATTACATATTTCAAATAATTTGTACGACTTCATTTTAGAATTTCCTCCAGATTATTAATCCCTTTCTGGATGTCATCTTCCAATTGTTTTATTTTAGCTAATATAACTGTTGGTTCCTCATAAGTGACTCTCTCATATACAATTTCTTTATATTTATTAATCGATAAATCGTAGTCATTTTCTAGTATTTCACTAACTGGGACAAAGAAAGATTGTTCTGTACGTTTGCGCTCTTTTTCAGCTTCTAAATTTTCAAAACGTTCAATAATATCTGGAATGTCATTGTCTTTGATTTCAATTCGTTTATCATCGAGTGAGTACCCATCTGCTTGCATGTCATAGAACCAAACATTGTCTGTACCGCCTGCACCAGTTTTAGTGAAAATCATAATTGCAGTAGATACACCTGCGTATGGTTTGAAGACACCACTTGGCATAGAGATGATTGCTTCTAATTTATTGTTATCAATGATTTCTTTACGGATTGCTTTATGTGCATTGGAACTACCAAATAAAACGCCATCGGGTACGATAATTGCTGCACGTCCACCAGGTTTTAAAATGCGTAAGAAAAGCGAAAGGAAAAGCAACTCCGTTTTTTTCGTTTTTGTTACCGTTAGTAGATCATTTGAAACTGCTTCATAGTCTAATGACCCTTTAAACGGTGGGTTCGCTAAAATTAATGTGTATAATTCTTTATCTTTGTTTTCCTCTGATAAGGAATCGCGATATGAAATATTTGGATTGTCTACTCCGTGAAGCATCATATTCATTGCCCCAATGCGTAGCATCGTAATATCCATATCATTTCCGAAGAACATATTGTTATGGAAATGATCTTTTAAACCTTGTACAAGGAATAAGTCACTATGTTTATTACGTAAATATTCGCTCGCCTCAACTAAGAAACCAGCAGAACCCATGGCTGGATCAATGATTTTATCCTCAGGTGTTGGCTTCATTAGCTCAACCATCATATTAATAATGTGTCGCGGCGTACGGAATTGTCCATTTGTACCTGATGTAGAAAGTTTTGAAAGTAAATACTCATATAAATCCCCTTGCGTATCTCGGTCAGACATGGGGATATTGTCTAAACTATCTACTACTTTTGCTAGTGTACTTGGTTTTTGAATCTGGAACATTGCATCTTTCATGTAAGTAGAAAAGGCAGATTCTTCTTTTCCTTGCAACCCTTTAATGAATGGAAACACTTCTTGCGAAACAACCCGGTACATTTCTTCTGGACTACCTAGCTGTTTGAATTGATGCCAACGCAGGTATTGCTTGTCCTTGGGGAAAATACTTTCATGCTCAAGTCCTAAAAATTCAGCTTCTTGTTCTTTTGTTGTTTCCATTTCGTCCAAACCTTTAATGAAAAGCAAATATGTTAACTGCTCAATTGCAGATAATGGGTTTGTTAAGCCTTCAGTCCAAAGAGTCGTCCAAATATGGTCAACTTTATTTTTAATCTCACCTGTAATCATAATTGTCCTCCTATTGAATCCCTAATACTTTAACATTATCATAATTTATTTATTACTAATAAATAATTACTATTTGTTATTTTTGGAACTTCCATTTTCTAGTTTGAAAGTGTCGCTAAAAAGTTGCTTGAGAATTTTCCGATAAATTCATAAAAGAGAGCGATAACGCCACATAGGGGAGCGATAATTTCACAAAGTAGATCGAAAATGGCCAAAGAGATCGATAAATTCACAAAGTAGACCGATACTGTCATAAAGTAGATCGATACCGCCACAAAGGGGAGCAATAATTTCATAAAGTAGATCGAAAATGGCTCAACAGATCGATTTCTACCACAAATGAGATCGATATCGACACAAATGAGACCGTAAAAAAGCCCACTAATTTTAGTGGGCTTTTAGCGAATTGCTTATATAACTAAACTAACAATGATTGATGAAAGTACACTTACAAGCGTAGCACCATATAAAAGCTTTAATCCAAAACGTGCAACAGTATTCCCTTGTTTTTCATTGAGCCCTTTAACCGCCCCAGCAATAATACCGATCGATGCGAAGTTCGCAAAGGATACTAAGAATACAGAAAGGATTCCCATTGTACGTTCACTAAACTGATAATTCCCTCCAGATAGATCCAACATTGCAACGAATTCATTCGTCACGAGTTTAGTGGCCATTAAACTACCTGCACTAACTGCCTCTGAAAATGGGATTCCCATAATAAACGCAATTGGAGAGAAAATATAACCTAAAAGCTCTTGGAAAGAAATACTAAACAACAGCTGGAATACATAATTGAATCCTGCAATTAAAGCAGTGTAACCAATTAACATAGCTCCAACAACAACTGCAACCTTAAAACCATCTAAGATGTACTCACCTAGCATCTCGAAAAAGGATTGCTTTTCATGATCTTCAATTTCAAGTAAGTCTTCTTTAGGGTTTACATCGTACGGATTAATAAGTGTAGCGATGATAAAACCGCCAAATAAATTTAACACTAATGCTGTCACAATATATTTTGGTTCTAGCATCGTCATGTAAGCACCAACGATCGACATCGAAACAGTCGACATCGCAGAAGCACAAAGCGTATACAATCGTTGCTTCGAAAGTAGACCGAGTTGTTTCTTTAACGTAATGAATACCTCAGATTGACCGACCATTAAAGATGCAACCGCATTATAGGATTCAAGTTTCCCCATCCCATTAACTTTACTTAAAACAAAACCAATCCACTTCATAAGGAACGGAAGTACTTTTATATATTGTAGAATTCCAATTAATGCAGATATAAAGACAATTGGAAGCAAGACATTTAAAAAGAATGGAGATTCCCCCTCATTAGCCAAGCCGCCAAATACGAAAGCTATCCCTTCATTTGCTAATTCAAGCAGCTTAGTAAACACAGTAGCGATTCCCTTAGTAATAATTAAACCAAATTGTGTATTTAACAATAACAAAGAAAAAAGGATTTGAATGACAATCATTGTAATAACTGGTTTAATCTTTATCTTTTTTCGATCAGAACTTGCAATCCAAGCTAAAAATAGTACAACAAAAATACCTATAATTGAAATAACATATTGCATATGTAACCTCCTGTTGAATTTAAATGAATATGTGTGCGCTTACAATGGAAGTTACCACTATCCTACCGCTTTCGAATAGTAACCTCTTTTGAGTACAATTGCAATGGACAATTTGTATACATTTATCAAAATCAAATAAACAGTTTATTCGAAATAATATCTATTTTGAAGTTTAACCTTAAAATTGAATTTTACGCCCAGTTTTGATGGTTTTAAGGTTGAATTCTTGATGAGGTTTTTGGACTCGAATCAATTTTAGAACAATTTCTAATAATGCCTCGAGTCTTTCTAATTACTTCTGCACATGGATCAACTTTAAGGATAATTTCTAATAACATCCGGATTTTTTCTAATATTCTCGAGTTTTTTCTAATAACTGATCGATTTTTTCTAATATCTTTTGTTAAAGGATTAACTTTAAGGACAAATTCTAATATCATACTGATTTTTTCTAATAACTCTCGAGTTTTTTCTAATAACTAGTCGATTTTTTCTAATATCTTTTGAGCAAGTATCTACTTTCAAGACATTTTTCAATAATTCACAAGCAACGTCTAGTTCAAGCTGCATTTTGACTTGAATGTGCCCCTTTGGAGTGATTCGGATTCAATATTTTACAATTTCATCAATTTTAATTAAATAAATGCAACAAAAGGGTATCTTCAGTTAGTAACTTGGAGAAGGTAGTAATGAATACTTATAAAGGAGGAAGAAAAATGGAAGCCAATATGAGTGTTGATGAAGTTGTGAGTAAAATTGCAGAGCTAATGAAAAAAGAAGGACAGCCACTGCGTAAGAAACAAATAAAGAAGACAAATCCAGAGTTAATGAGAAATGCACTATTTTATTTCCCAAGTTGGGAAGATGCAATGGAAAGAAGTACTAAATCGTAATCCTCAATAACCAGAGAAAATTATTTTTAAGGTTGGAAACGTCAATTTCCAACCTTTTCTTCATTTATTGTTATAAGCAATGTTTAAAATTGTTCAAACGTTTTCTCTGAATATTAAGGAAGTTGTATATATTAGTTCTAGTATGTAAGTCTATGCCATTCATAGCTATTTCTATTGTTGGCAAGTTCAACATACGAACTTGTAGTTGCTGGTGCAGTATCAATACATGTGCTGTTAATAAGATGCAATAAAACGAGAATAAATAGTTTGTCTTTCATTGTTCATTATTCCCCTTTTTGAAATATTCTTTCAATCTTGATATAGCTTTTTGGAACGAAAATAGAGACATACTCGTACAAACCATTTGCAGGAATGTGAATTTATAGGGAATAAAAAATACTCAAACCTTGTGTGGTTTGAGTAAGCATTTTATATAATAGAAATGATTTTTAAAATGTACAAAACGCTTGTTTAAGTGATTCAAAATATTTCCACTTAGCATTATTATCTGGAGTGGCGGGTATGGTAGCCTCGGTGGACTAACCAGCTCTTGATAAGGCTGGGTTCTGGCTGGTATAGCCATGCCCGCATAGGCTCCATGTCAAGTTGAAATAATTAACCAGATCTGCTCTAAAATCAAAGTTGTACATCCATATACAAGCAAAGTTGAACATTTTTATTTTCACATTTACAATATAACAGAATACGTCTTCTATAGAAGATATTCTCATATTAATCTCTTTTAAATTCTGTAGTAATGGTAATATTAAATTGAAACTATAAATTGTGCCACTAGGCCTACCATCTAATTTTATCAAAATAAATCATCAAGATAGATAATTATTATCACTATTAAATATATAATTCAATCAGAAAACAAAACAAATAGAAAAGATAAATAAGTCGATATGGTATTATTAAACCAAATCATTAGAGCCTGTAAAATTAAATTAAATAAACTATTTCTATAAAATTAAATATAGTAAATCAATAATTTAAGAGGGATAATATGAAAAAAAAATTTTTTTCTAATAAAAATTTATCTGTTAATCTTTTCTTTCAAGCAATCTTTTGGTCAATAATAATTTTTATATCCGCAGGTTTGTTTTTAAAACCATTTAATACAATTAAATTCATTCAAGAATCGAATGAATTTAACCAGTTTAACCATAATGAAGTAATACTTCCGTTTATAAGCGATTTTATAGGTTTAATTTTACTGTTATTTATTGGTGCAATATATTATCACTTTTCCTCAAATTCATTGGAAGATTTCAAGACAATTTTACATAATGATTTAAAGAAGTCGTATAGTGAACTTAAATATTTTTTAAAGAAATACTCTATTATAACTTTAATTAATTTAATATTTTTATTTTTCAATAATCTAGTAATAGTTTTAGTAATATTAAACATTATATTAATCTTATTAACAATTAGATTTAGCTTATTATCTAATAAGGGTTATTATTATTTAATTTCTGGTAGCCTTTCTTACTTATTTTTAATCGAATACTCAATTTATTATATATTTATATATTTATTTATTTTGATAACCTTCAATGTTTGGATTTATAAAGACTTTAAAAAGAATAATAAAATTTTGTATTTTGTAATATTTTCAATTTCTTTTTTGATCAGTTTTTTCATTTTTGTCTCCAAATATCATTTATCTGTAAATACTTTAGCTATTATTAACTTACTTTTACTAACAATCATTTTAACTTTGCAATTAACGCTCTTCATCTTGCTATTTTCGTATCTTTTAAAAATCTCATTTAAATATTTAAGAAAACTTCCTATTGCTGAATATACTGCAGCTAGTTTTGCAAAACAAAATAGAACAAATAAAGCAATTTTACATTTCTTAACGGAAAATTGTAAATCATTCGAAGATATTCCATCTAAAAAAATTGATGATATATTAAATTCGAGTAACTTTGAATTAGATAAGAAAAGATCATTTTCAGAGTTTTTAATGAAAATTAATTTACCTTCTGATAAGACTAGTAAAATAATGCAATTTTACAGTGTCACACCCTTACCATATGAACAGATAAAAATAAGTAAAACTGAAAACGTAAGATTTAGAAATAATAATAATTTGTTAATCTCTCTTGGAATATTATCAATTTTATTCATTTTATTTATAATCTCTAACTCTTTATTCGATGTTAATTTTACAAAATTGTTCTTAACAATATCATTTATATTCATTTTTATACGTTTACTTTTACGTTCAATAGAAATTTGTTTTGCATTTTATAACGATATAAAACCTTCTATAAGTATTAAAAGAACAAATTTATTGGGTTCTGAGAGAATAACCTTAGCTTTAAAAAGCATTTTTGAGGTAATTATATTATCAACTACACTTTATCTTATTGGCGAGTTGTTAATTCGAAGTTCAGATGATATTCATCTCAATTTCTATGAATTTACAAGTCTTTCAATAGATTCGTTTTTCAAAGCTACTGCAATTGCACTTTTCAATATTTCCTACGAATATTCAGTAGAAAATTTGTTCTTTAGTATCAGAAGTCTAATTGAAATTACTCATTTATTGCAAATTATTACTAGTGTTACACTTATATCTATATCAATTGCAAATTACATCAATTTACCAAAACAATATATTGACTATGAACTAATTGTTGCAGATGATAAATTTTCCTTAGTTAAAAAAATCCGTAGCTCAAATAATTATTCTCCTAAAGTTAAAAAAGAAATTACAAATGGATTCACAATGGACGAATTATTAACTAATATTAAGAACTTATGGGAAAATGATAAATTAAATTATTTGGAATTAGAAGAAATACATGAATATTTAAACATTGTATATTTCAAACTATAAAATTTGTCCTATCGATTCACTAAATTATTTCGTTATTATACTCAATACATTCTTATTAAAGATAATGTAACGATTGCAAGTATAAACATATATGTATGATAACTTTACAAACAAGTCCTAGCAAGCGATAAAAGTTCCTTCATTACAGGGGCAAAATACCTGATGGCGGCATGGGTGCTTAGTAATAGTTTCTAGTAACTAAAATAAGCGCGTCCGAGAAGTCGATGAAGATTGACATTTCAGCACGCGCTTTTCATTTTTTCAGTACTAAGTTCGATTCAGGTGCATCTTCCACCACTACATTAAACTCTCCAGCACATTCAATCCTTCGCGAAGTCTATGTATCTCTTGTTCTTTATCTTTAAATTGTGCAAGAACCGTTTCGTATTCGTCTGTAATGGTTTTTAATAATTGTTCTGTAAAGGTAGTATCAATGATTGCCATTTTCTCTTTGAATGATTTCATTTCTTGAACGAACTGGTTTGATATTTCATCAAATAAATCGCTAATATAGGAAGCTAGTTTGTTGCGCATTTCGGTTTTGGAGCTTGCATCGCGAACTTCTCCGGAAAAGCTATTTGCCATCTTTGTTAAGTAGCCGCTAATATCAATTTTCACTACAGGTATTTCAATAGCTTGAATCGTTTTTTCAGTCAGCAATTTAAAATAGGCAGGTTCATAATATTCCGAGCTTGTGTCAAAATTTTCTACAACTGTTGTTAGTAATCTACGTTTTAATTGATGGAAATCGACTGCGTCTAAAAAGGCTTGCTCGACTGTAGAAACAGCATCATGACCGAAGTTACGTAAATTTTCAAGTGCGTCAGAGACATCTAAATAATAGTAACGTGTTTCCACCGTATAATATTCTGTGCTGCTTGATCCCCAAGTCCAAGGCTTATACCATTTCGAAGTTGATACCGTATAAGAACGTGTTTCTGTTTCAACGCCCGTACGTTCATTAAGACTCGCATAGTCCTTGCTCGCTTGACGTAAAGACATTGTCCCTTCTGTCTTACAAGCCTCAAGCTTTGCAAACAAATCTGTAAAAATACTTGTTGTTGCAGCTTGGATCTGTTGAATTTGTGTTTTAATTGCATTCTTTTGCTTCTCAAGGGATTCTTGATCGTTTTCGATTAGCATCGTTAAACGTCTTTTTTGAAGTGTAGCAATATTAGAAATTTCAGTTGCAAGTTGTTGCTGGGCTAAAGGTAAAAATGCCTTCGCTTTTTCAAGTAACGTCTGTTCCTTTTGTTCAATAACTTCATGAAATACTTGCTGTACTTCTGCAATATTACCAATATACTGAAGCATTTCTTCATCCAAGTCATCGTGCTCATTTAAATTGTTATAAACAATTTGCTCGTCCTTTGAATAATTGCTCTCTGTTTTCAAACTCATGTTATGTGCCATCGATGACACAAAGATTGGTGTAGCACATTCCTTCAAGACATTTAGTAGTGTTTGAGAGGCGTTTCTCTTTTCCATCATTTCTATATAAGAGTTGATATTTTTCATCGCTACCCGACGCAAACTTTTTTTCGTATCTGCATCCGCTTCTTCCAACGAGTCAAAATCATAAATCGTATCTTGTAAACCTTCATCGTAGCGACTGGCGATAAGCACTAATCGTTTTACACCTTTTTGCGGCAACTGTGAAGTTAATAAATCCATATCCGTTTGGTCGAGGAAGTTGCTTGCACGACTTAAGAAAAAGACAACATCACACACTTCCATAAACTGTTTCGTTTTATCCGTACGTGAAGCAATCGGGTCATTTAACCCGGGAGTATCGACAATTGAAATTTCTTTTATGTGTGGATTATTGATTTTTAACGTTACGTATTTTACAAGGGCCGTTAACTTCCCATTTTCGCCAACATATTCGTTTAACTCACGCATTAAATCTGTTTCTGTTGAAAATGTTACGGTTTCTTTCCCTTTGTTCAAATACGTTTCTACATCTATGTAATGTGACTGAGCTAGTTGTAAAATGTCACGAGCAACTCGATATTCTTCTAACTCGGATTGCACTTTCGCACGTTCTTCAATTTGCTGCCATTCTTCTGGCGAATAATATACGATTTCAATACTATTTTCGTCTGCATACTCAATCTTCGTCAAAGTCGCTGTTTTCGGTGTTGAGGCACGTGGCAATACATCTTGTCCATTAAAAATCATCGTATTTAAAAACGATGACTTGCCTGCCTTTACCTGTCCAATAATCCCGATATTTAACTTTCGATCTTCACGATAGAAATCATGAATTTTATGCTGAAAACTCTCCTTTAACTGGCGGATTGCAGAAGTATCTTCCTTTGACAAAAATGAGATTTGATCTACAACTTGTTCCAGTTTCTGAATATGCTGCTGAAACTTTTCTTGCTCTGCTGCGGTTTTTTCAAAGAATTGCATGATATGTGGCACCTCTATTTTTGGTAAATTAGATTAGTTAATTGATAGAATTCATTATAAAAGCCCATAAAATTAGAATGTATTTTACAATCTGTTATTTTATTATTACTTTCAGTAATTTTCTTTACTTCTTTTACTTTAAAAAATGCAGCTTCTTTCTGGAAAAACTGTCTTCCATCACCAAAAATATTATTTTGGTTTGAATATACATCAACGTACTCAAATTCCGTGTTTTGAACGGTCAATTCATTTACATCTTGAATATCAAATAGGTAATCAGTATATATTTTTTTATAATTTAATCCTAAGTTTGAAACCTTCACAGTATTGCTGTTTTTTATATTAATGAACTCAATAACTTCACATTGATTAAATCGTAAATTGCTTAAAGATACTGATTCCACTTTTTCAATTGTTAAATTTAATCTTTCGCTTTTAATGTCACAATGATCTAGTGTTAATTCTTTAAGATCTGATAGGGTGATAGCCTCAGGTATTACTAAGCAAACATTTTTTAGCAACAATCTATCTGTATGTAAATCTAGAAGGTTTACTTCTGTTTCACCATCACCCTCGATGTATACTCTAGGCGCAAAATAAGAATCGATTACCATTAAATAATGTCCACAGCTTGATTGGAATGTATTATCTTGTAGGAAAATAGTTTTTAATTGATGATGATCTACTTTTAATAAGCCGCTTACTACTTTACAAGCTTTTAAAAAATGCTGTTCTGATATATCAAGGCTTGCTATTAATTCCGTCACATAATTTACTGTTTCCTGTTCTTGTTTAATGCCTAATAACATTAACAAGTCTATTAGAAACACATCAGTTAAATCGTTTTCTTTCATTACTTGATAAAATTGTTGCATGTCATGAAGTGTGATCATCTTACTTTTTTGAATAAACTTAGTAAAATCTTCTGGTAATTTAAATGCATAATGAATTTGAGCAACTAATCGATATCTTTCTTCCATTTCACTTTCTACATAATTCATCACTGTTAGTAGCGTTTGTAAATAAATTGATTTGACATAGTCGTCTTGATTTTCAGCTAGATGGTATTCAAATGGAAATTGCTGTGCTTCTAATAAAATTCTCTCTATATCTATCTCATTTTTTGGGACAACTGGTTCTTCCACTTGAGAGGCCAGTTGTTCTAATTGAAGAGCTAATTGTTGGATTTGTTGTTGTAAGGTTGTCATTCGTTACCTCCTAGTAAAATGGAGAATTATTTCCGATAAATGTATTATATTGTAGACTATTTGATCGATAATTCTTTTTATCGGTTAATTGCTCTTTAAAACGTTCCAATAATGCAGGATTTTGTTGATGTTCGCTATAATTATTAAAACGGAATAATTGTTTTTGAGTATGAGCGGAATAACAACGACAATCTATAAATTTGTTATCAATTGCTATGAAATTACAAACTCTTCCGAAAAAAATGGCTCCCGAAGCAAAATAGCTAGAACTTGTACTAGTTGTTTTTGTATAGCATTCATTAAATTCATTATCGATTAAGTATAATTCAATGTCGATATTCCACGGATCCGACCAAATAATTCCACCTTCTGCCGATCCATTACCATTATACAAATACCCACAATGTTCAAATTTACAAGAAATGATATACAATGCCTTTATTCTACTAACACGAATACAACGCTCATGCATATGGTAAAAATAACAGCGTTCAAATGTTACGTTGAAATTAGTTTTTATATGAACATTATAATTTCCAGTAAACTCACAATTAATGAAATATACATCATGGGTTTCTTCAATATAAAATTGTTCTTCCAATTTAAACTTTGAATTATAAACATATACTGTATTCGTCTTTCCTTGTTCTTTTAATACTTTTTGCAAACTTTCAAGGGTAACGTTAAACAGACGAATAATATTTCTTTCACTATCATCTTTTGGAAGGTAGTATAATAACTCATAAACTGCTACTACTTTTTCATTATAAAGTGATATGGCTTTTTCAGGTGGTGTACTTAAAATTACCTTTGCACCTTGTACAAGTACCTCAAATTCTCCCTCATCTACACCTAACACATCTACAACTTCAACTAAAAATTCCAATTGTTTTTCTGCTACTTTTTGTCGGCAGTAAATCATTACAAGTGCATCAACAATGAAGTTCCTTGCAAGTGTAGTGTCAGCAAACTGGTCGTAAAATTCTTTCGCAAATTCTACGTCCGCTGTTTTTGCTTGTTTTATTAATGTATGTACCGGCACATTAAGCTCTATGCCCGTGATGATTCGTTCTAAGAAAACAATTTGTTCACGCATCGGTTCGTTTTCATACTGCAAAATAAGTGTGAGCATTGTACAGTATAAGTTTTTTGTATACTCATCGGATTCCTTCAGTGGATGCGTTTGAAATGGAACGCGTGTTGCTATATCATCTTCGTAAAAAGCACGGATCCTTTCGACAGTTGTTGTTACCATTAGTTACTCTCCTCTAGTAAATGTATTGCTTTATCTTTCATACTTTGTTTGTTGTCTTTATAAAACCGCTTGTCTGTTTGCTGTAGTGATTTCACTTTATCTATCAATTTTGCTTTACGATCAAAATAACTATGAAACTTTACTTCTTCTGGTGATATATCTAACTGTTCCTCCAACACCTTCTGCAATACTTGCTTATAGCGCCCTTGTCCTTTTTGGTTGAAGAAGACTGGTTTTACGTTTGTGAATGTGGAGCGTAGGATGCTTTCCACATCGTATTTTGGTTTTAATTGGTGTTGTTCTTTGTACTCTTTAATGATTTTCATCGCATCTTGAATTTTATCTTGGAGTAGATCTATTTCTTCTGGCTCTGGTATTTGAATTCCGAAATAATCGGCCACACGTTTTAGTTCACTAAAGAAATCATCTTGAAGTTTTTTAAGCTTTTGCCCAGTATCTTTTAATACTTGTAGACGATTTTTAATTTCAGCAACAAGTGAAGTTAAATAATCTTGAATATCATCTGTTGCAAGTGTTAGCGCTTTATTTAAGCGATTTAATCGACGATTTTCTTCAGTAATCTGCTCATCATAATACTCTCTACAGCCAACAAATAACTTTTTAAAATGATAGGCGAACGATTCTTCGTAAACCGCTTCATTCCATGAGTTTAATTGATTGATAATCTTCTCTTTATCGTATTCCTGCTTTTTACTACGAGAGAAGGCAAGAACATCTATGTAACGGATTCCCTTTAAATCTAGTAGTTTTTTAATTTTGTCGATAATTTCAGCTAGATCCTCATCTGTCTTTTTATCTGCCTTATTGACGATAAAACAAATCGGAATTTCAGCATACAACGTTTTAATGAAGGCGATATCCTGCTCTGTGATTGTTCCTCCATCTGCAGGGACAAACCATAATATATAATCTGCCGTGTTCAATTGAGAGCGAGCGATTTTTTCATCCGTTTTGGCTGAATAAGATGTCATATCTGATTTCGAATACCCCGGTGTATCTAAGAATGCA
Organism: Ureibacillus manganicus DSM 26584; assembly: GCF_000772945.1. Classification (GTDB taxonomy): domain Bacteria; phylum Bacillota; class Bacilli; order Bacillales_A; family Planococcaceae; genus Ureibacillus; species Ureibacillus manganicus. The sequence goes on along the minus strand of NZ_JPVN01000003.1, from coordinate 202,600 downwards.
ATATTTTGAAATGTTTGCTCAGGAATCTGTAAAAATAGATTTTTTAAAATGTGTCCAAGTGTAATTTCATCTTCAAGGATAGTCTCATCATCGTCTTCAATTCGACCAAAGCCATGTGCAATAGCTTTCAAATCATCTACTTGTAAATCCATCTTCGCATCAAATACATTAATTCCTTGTACAGCTGTTTTTTCATGATGAACAATATAAGTCGGAACAGATGTTGAAGGGTCAATTTTAGCTGGTAAAATCTTAGTGCCAAGTAAAGTATTTAGAAACGTTGATTTCCCGCTACTAAATCCACCACCAAGAGCTACAACATGTTTTCCAATCAATGGCTCGTACAAAATAAAATCACGCAGTTTTTCAAACTCCGCCTTAAAATCAAAGTACAACTCAGGAAAGTTTGGTGGTGCAAGCTGCTCGATTTTTTCAGGCAGTTCTTCCTGAATCATTTTTTCGAGTTTTGTTAGGTCTACTGAAAGTGTCGTATCTGTATTTGCACGTGTAATATTTTTTAACAGCTGAAAATCACTAGCTAATTGACTGTCATACGGAGCCAACAGTGTCATACAGAAGCCCCCTTACTCGTTGTAAATCAGCATTTAGTTGTTTTTTAAGATCCTCTTGTTGCGATTGCTCATTTTCTTTTTGTTTTCTTACATCTTGCAATGCTTTTTGCAATAAATCTCGTTGCTTTCCTACTTCTTCTTGAATCGCTTCGTGAATAGTAGTTGTATATTGCTGTAGTTCTCGCCCGACAAGCCCGCCAGCTTCTTGTACTACAAACGGAATAATTTCACCTGTCACTTTACGTTCTGCCTCAGCCTTCAATTCGTCCTCACGTTTCTTTTTGAAGAACAACTCTGCTAATAATGTCCCTATTCCAAGTAGTAATCCCCCAATTGGTCCCGTCAGTGCAACCCCAATTGCACCTAGTATAAGTGGCAATGCTTTAATAGCTAATTCTTTCATTAAGTGATCTGTTTGAATTTTAAAATCATCAAGTTGAATTGATGTATCAATTGGGATATCCAGTTGAATTGCATGAGTCAGTTTTTGAATATGTTGCTGCAATTTCGGCTCAAATTCTTCCTTAATACCCGCTGTAACAGCAGTACGAAGAATAATATTGAGCTTGGATTGAATATCTCCACCGCGCATTAATTGGGTTTGCAATGCTTCTTTATTGTTATGAAGTTCTTGTTCAATTTTCATTTGGATTGCTGAGATAGCGCCATCTAATTGCTTTTCAAATCGCTCTTGTTCACGTTCAATTTTCACTTGGACATGTTCTATATCTTTTAAAAGCTTTGCTTCTTTTTCATCTAGTTCAGATACAGACAGCTCTGTTCCCTTGAGCATTTCAGTAATATACTGTTCGATTGTTTTCGCATGTTGCTGTTGCAATGCAGTAAACTTCTTGTGGAATATTTCTCGACTGTTTGCTTCAATATCAGCTAAAATTTCTTGTAGCCCATCAGTATTTTTGTTTTTCTTTGACCAAATAGCTACCACTTTTTTTGGTGCCACGCCTAAAAGTTTTTCGATACTTGTGCGAATCGATTGGATATTTGTCGCAAGGACATCTTCAGAAACCTTATCTGCTTTTGTAATACATACATATACCGGTACTTCAAACAATTTCAGTTCCTTTAAAAAATCTGCAATACTTTCTTTCACCACTGGTTCATCAGCTGCGAAAGTTAATATATATGCTAAACTCTTTGGCAAGTATTGGTCGATCGCAGTGTTATGTGCTTTTATACCTGAGTCAAAACCCGGCATATCTACTAACTGAATAGTTGGTAGTTTTGCTAACTCATTGTTCAATAATTGAATCTGAATAAAATCAGTATCATGGATTGAGTATTCTTGATTCAATAAATCTTCCAAAGTTATGAGTTGTTGTTGATTGTCTTTTACTATTTTTACGATTGGTTCACCATACGTTATTTCTGCAGGTACTGCCGTTTCAGCAGTAATATTTGTTCGCAATAATCTTTGATCCAAAAAAGCATTAATCATGGATGATTTCCCTGTACTAAATCCACCAATGATTGGCGTTGTTACTTTGAAATCATTCATATGCTGTATATCTTTTTGTACATCTTGTGTAGATAAATTATATTTGCCAAACAGTTTCTCTATTTCTATAAAGTTTTGTTGTAATGTCATTTACTATTCTCCCTTACTATGTATTTTACAAATTATTACTAGTATCTCCCCATCCACTCTGAACAGGAATTCCATGCCTTTTTTACAAAGTGATTTTTGTAGCATGTTTGTGCTTCTTCAGGGTCGTGCTCAAAGAAATTTGGCGAATTTTTGCGTGGTTTCACAGTCAAGCCACCAACCTGCCCATTCCAATGGCGACACATCGCACAGATTTTTGCTTTTGGGTTAGTTAGTCTTAATGTCATATGTATACACCCTTTTCAGTACTTATAGGTAGATTTTTAGTATGATTAACCTAAGACTAGAATTCTACTTTCTACTTTATTTTACCAAATTACGAGGGTATTTTCTGATAATTTATAAGAATATTAATTTTTATAAATCTATTTATTCATTATTCAGAGATAATAATTCGAAAATAAAAAAGAGTATTGATCCTCCATTTGCGGACCAATACCCTAATTCAAAATCGTCTATCAATAATTTAAGAAATACATATAAAATGTCAACATCATAGTAATCAAAATCCCAACTCCGAGAATTGAAAAACCTATCCATTTAAAGTTGTCTATTTTTTGGAATCGTAGATAATCTTTATAACTTATTTCTCCTTTTGCAAATTTTAAACCGATGTCATCGGGATTAATAGTAAAGGAGTTATTATTATCATCTTTTAAAATTATTTTTGTAATTAGATCGTTATTATTAAATTGGATTGGTTCGAATTGAGGTTCCCAACAGTATCCCTCTTGAAATTCAACTCTCGCGACTTTGAACAATGAACTTTTCCTTATTTCCTCATAAATTCGGTAGGACTGATTTTCGATAAAATCGTTATTAATACACAAGTTCTCACCCTACATTTCTAATTTGTATTGATAGTATGCACTTTAACTATTCTATGCTGTTTTTAGAATCTTTCTAGCCTTATAGATGGTCATATTATTTGTTAGAAGTTTTGTCCAATGTGATGATGTGAATCATTTGATACTGGGTTGAATTGTTTTTCTGCATACGAAACCCATCCAATAAAATAAAAAGAAATCAAAATTGTGAGAACGAGAGGCTTTACAAACCAAGACTTTTTTTTTGTTTCCTTACATTTCGTCCTCTTAGAAAGTATCGCAAATAAGTATATCGTTGAAATGGAAAGAAACATAAAAATTCTAACTAAAGGTACAATTTGATCTTGGCTTTTGATCATCTCACCTAACATTGCTCCCATCATACCACCCATGATTCCAGCCATTACACCGTCTAAGACTGCTAGAATACCAAAATTACTTCCACACACTAGTCCTACAAATATGCCAATAAATATCGATAATAATGTAGAAAGATATAGATCCCCTTTATAGGTAAAACCAAAAAGGACCCCAACTGTTAAACTTACATTCATACTAAAATACATCGAAATCATCATCCCTTCCATGGGAGACAAATTTCGTTTAGCCATTCTTGATTGTATGAGCACAATTATTGTTAATACCAAAAGTGATCCTAAAATAAATAGTTGGTAATAACCCATCCAACTCTCCTTTTTATGTAGGTTTATAATTATCTATTAAAGTATACTGTATACCCTTAGGTGGTATGTGTATCTAAAGTTCTTCTTTATAAATAATTTAAAAAGTTTGAGAAACAATGGGTCCTGTCAAGTGGTATGGTGCAAACGCTCCGATCAACCCCAAGAGGATCGCTACTATTAAAGCTGAATGCTCATATGAATTTACGAAAATTTTAATTGGTTCAGTAATGGCTATACTAATATCTGATAATATACTATACATTCATCACACACCTAAAATTTACCAATAATTGCTTGTGCAAGAAAAGAACCTATAAAGGTTCTTTTGCTTTTATATCAATTGTATTGTTGTAATGCATGTACCATCATTCTTAAAAGTTGAAAACTCAGACTCTGCCTTTTTTCCATCTTGCTCAATTGTAATGCTGTAAGTTTGATCGCGTGGTAACCACAAATCAATAAATCCATTAACTTGCGTTTGTATTGTTTTATCTAACACAACATTACCGTCAGCATCTTCAATATATACATCGAATTGTTCGTTTACCAATTCACCTTGGCAGCTAGTTAAACTATGTATTTGACATGGATGCGTTTGGTTAATAAACGGTGCAATTGAAACAAAAAACTCATCTTCTGGTAATTCATAAGTTACTTCTTTACCGTCATTTTCTGTCACTACTAATTTTTCAGATGAAATGGAAGCTGATTTCGCAGTGATATTCCGCGCACTGAATTCCTGAACTAATTCCTTAATATCCACTGATTCTTCTATTTTTGGACTACTTCCTTCATTTGTGTTTTCTCCATTACAAGCTACTAAAAATATTGCAGCAAATAAAGTTACCATTAACATTTTTAATTTCATTTCTAAACACCTCGTCTAGTATTTGTTTTAATTCCACTTATAGCCAATTCCCCAAGCTGTTTTTAAAAATTCTTCTGTAGGAAAATTCGCTTTTCTAAGTTTCTCTCTTAAATTCCGTATGTGTGAGTCAACAGTACGAATATCGGTATCTGTTTCGAAATCCCATGCAATTTCTAATAATTCTTCTCTTGTATAGGTTTTCGTTGGTCTTGAGATCAATGCTTTAATAATATTGAACTCTTTTAAAGTCAGTGGTGAGGTTGAATCCTGATAGTTTAAGGAATAGGTTTCACAGTTTAAAGTAAAATCTAAGTAAGTAATCGTAGATTGATCTTTACCATTAGAAGTACGTCTTAATATCGCATTTACTCTAGCCACTAATTCCTTTTCATCAAATGGTTTAGTAATATAATCATCTGCACCGATGTTTAAACCCTTAACCAAATCACTTTTGTCTGATCTCGCCGTTAACATGACAATTGGTACATTTGAAAATTCTCGAATCGCTTTACAAACTTCCCATCCATCCATTTCAGGCATCATAACATCTAAAAGAACAAGATCCACTTTTTCATCCTCAATTATTTCAATTGCATTTCTACCACTAGTTTCTTTAATACACTTCATCCCTAAGGGTGATAAAAATAATTCAATCAAATCTAACATTCGATGTTCGTCGTCAACTAAAAGAATCGTAGTCATTTAATCCAACCTTTATATTGTTACTTTAAATACGCTGCCTTCGCCTAATTTACTTTTCACTTCAATCGTTCCACCATGTGCTTCTACTAGCTCTTGAACAACAGCAAGTCCAATCCCAGAGCCTCCAAATTGCCGCGAGCGTGACTTTTCTACTCTATATAACTTTTCAAAAATCAATTCAATTTCATCTGAGGGAATTCCAATGCCTTTATCTATAACTGAAATAATCGTTTTATTTTCAAATTTCTGGACTTCTAAAGTCACTTCTGAATGTTCATCGGAATATTTGAGAGCATTGTCTAACAGGTTTAAGATGATTTGCTCTAATCGTACTGGGTCTGCATACACTTGGAAATCTTCATTACATTTTAAGTGTAAATTAATTTTTTTCATTTCATATGAGGGTTGAACGAGTTTACATACATTATCAAAAAATGGCCGTACAGAAAAGTGCTCCTTTGAGACAGTGAATGTTGTTTCATCCATTTTCGCTAAATCGAGTAAGTTTTTCACTAATTCTTTCATTCGTTCCGATTCTTCACCAATAATCTTAATGTAATGAACTCGATCATCGTCTGATAAATCTTCTCTCATTGCAATTTTCGAATATCCTATTAAGTAAGTAAGTGGTGTACTTAACTCGTGTGCAATAGATGCAAGGAATTCATTTCGTTCATTTTTTAAGTGTTCTAAATCCTTCGCTAACTTTTGAATAGAACTAGATAGATCACCAAGCTCATCTTTTCCTAAATAGGGTAAGCTTACGTTAAAGTCTCCAGTACTAATTTTTTCGGTAGCTTCTTTCATTCTCACTAATGGTCTCGTAAGTAATTTAGATATTATTGCATATAAAATTAGTAGAACGATAAAACCAGTAGCACCAGTAATAGCAAAATGCATATTTAAATTATGTACCATTTGGTTGATAGAGCTAGTACTTTGAAACATGACGACATAACCAATTAGATAATCATTCACTCGATAGGGATGTGCACTTACAACATAGGACGAATTTCTCCAATCTGAAACAACGATACTGTCATTTGTGTTATTCAAATTCATGATCAAATTATGAAATTCTTCTAAAACACTCCCCGACGTTCTTCTAATAATTTCACCTTTGTTATTAGTAATAATCACTTCTCGATCTTGATTTTTCTCCATCATGACAATATGTTCAATGGTCGAATCTGAATAATTTTCAATGAGTACATCTCTGTGATTAGCCCCGTTAGATAGCAATCTTGAAAATTCTTCCTCTACTCTTGTTTGAATGATATTTTGATGGAGGTAAGTCATTAGAAATATTTCCATTACAAACACAACAATAAAAAAGCAAGCGGCTAATTTTGTGGAGATTTTATTCAACTTAGAGCTCTCCCCTCTCATTTAAATAGTATAAATAATAATTATGAAGAATTTATGCAGATAGTTAAATTATCGACCACCTAAACCAAAATCTATTTAATGCTAATTAGAAAATGTTTCCGGCGAAACTTATCCAAAAATGCTACGGCACCAATGAGATTTTTTAGATTAATTAATATTAATAAAAGCGAATATTCAACTAATAGTCTATGGGAAAACGCACAGTTAAATTTTTTAGTTTTGAATACTATAGACCTAAATCGAAAGGAGGTAATGGGTATGAGTGGCTATCAAGGAAGTAATTTTGACAGAAAAGATGACAACAAGTTCGCTTTAATTGTAGTCCTATTCATCTTGTTAATTATTGTTGGGGCTTCATTTATGAAAGATTACTACTAAACCATTAGAATTTAAAAACCATCATAAAATTTAAGTCTATATGATGGATTCCTTTCTGTTTATTTAAGAGTCCCCTATTTCTTGCCCATTCATAGAGCCTCTTACTGCTTGACAGGTGAATTATTTATTTATAAATAAAAGGAGCTTAGAAAATTATTTATTCTAAGCTTTTTTGTAATTTCAGACACCTAATTGTTAAAATTAAGTGTTTCTCAGAATTTTGCCTTATTGAACCCCTAGGATCCTAAGGGGTTTTTTCTATCGTTTTATTACATGCTTGCATTGTATGTGACTACATACTTTTTTCGACTAGCTAATTAAATTTATTAACAAATCCGCGCTTATACCTTTTGGGTAGAGTAGAACAACATAAATTATTAATTACCAAGGGGGTGAATTTATGTCTGGATATTCTGGTTATGATAATGTAGGCGGTAGTTTCGATCGCAGAGACAACAAAAAAGAATTTGTTTTATTAGTTGTACTATTCATTTTGTTGATTATTGTTGGTGCATCTTTCATGAAAGATCGCTACTAATTAATTTTCTTTAACTTATCTTGATCCACCACCTCAAGATAGCCCATTCTTGTACCTCTTTGCAAAAATATTTGATAAGACACTAGTAAAGCCAAAAACACCTCAACATTTGTATAAACAATGTTTGAGGTGTTTTTTTGTCTAATATCCCAATCACCACTTATATGTTACTAGAATAAATTAAACTGAGAAATATAGTTCTGTACAAAAAAACACCTAACTATTAATTAGATGTTTTCCTATGATGAAAGAATTGTGAAATTCATTAATGACAATATTCTATTATTCATTTATTATATTTAACCCAAGCATCAAACTACGATCACATATTGCTTCCGCATCATTTCGATCATGAGTAACTAAAATACATGTCATGTTGGCTTTATTTAGAATTACCCCAAGTTCTTCGCGTATAGATTCTTTTAAATCAGCATCTAAGTTGCTAAAAGGTTCATCCATTAACAATATGCTGGGCTTAGGTGCAAGTGCTCTTGCTAGCGCAACCCTCTGCTGTTGTCCTCCACTTAATTCGTGTGGATATCGATTCTCAAAGCTCTCTAATTTTACAAGCTCCAACATCTCACCCACACGCTGATTTCTTTCGTTACGAGGCAAACGGGATAAGCCGAAAAGTATATTATTCTTAACTGTCATATGTGGAAAAAGAGCATAGTCTTGAAATACCATCCCCACTCCTCGATTCTCTGGGTGAAGATAAATACGGTCACTTACAACAGTTGTTCCTGCAACCTTTATAGTACCTTTTGATGGCATTTCTAAGCCTGATATTAAGCGAAGCAATGTACTTTTACCACTACCACTACGTCCTAAGATACCTACAACTTCACCTTTTTCTATCGACATTGAGAAATCATTCAAGACTGGTTCTTCTTTTTTGGAATATGAAAACGTAAGTCCTTCAATCTCTAAAATACTCATTACTTCACCTTCTTACCTAACCCTTGAATAATAACTACAGATAAAATACTAATTCCAATAATTAATAGTGAGGAAATGGAAGCCTCATGAATTTGCTCATCGTTTGCATATTGATATGTCTTCGTTGCAAGTGTTTCAAAATTAAAAGGTCTTAATAACAAAGCCAATGGCAACTCCTTACATATTTCAACAAATGTTAAAATAAAGCCACTAAAGAGTGACCCTTTTATTAAAGGGAAATCTACTTTCATAAACGTCTTCGTCATTCCATGCCCTAGTAATTTTGAAGCTTCCGTGTATTTCGTACCAATTTTCTCAAAACCAGCTTCGATTGCATTATATCCGGTTGACATAAAACGAATAAAATATCCTACAATTAACATCACTAAAGATAAGCTGAGGATAAGAGGCGCTTCACCTAGCCCCATACTAGAGTATATAGGTGCAAGCCATTGATCAATTGTAATAAAGATAGCTAGTACACCTATGGCAATAATGGGCCCAGGAATTGAGTAACCCGCAGTAACAATTTTCGAAAGCAAAAATGAAAATTTAGAATGTGACCGATTTACATTGGCTACTATTACAGATAGGCTAATAATTAGAATTGTAGAGATAACAGCAACATAGAACGTTTGATAAATCAATGTAAAGAATGAGGAGTCCCATACTTTATGAAACGTCAACTTCGCCCAAGCAATTAACTGTATAAACGGTATCAAGAAACCTAAAAGGAACACAACCCCACAATATAAAAAGGCAATAATCCCAGCAAATCCATTCAGTTTTATTGGAACAAGCGGTCTAGATTTACTATTTACATGATAACGGCGTCGCTGTCTAATTAATCTTTCTACAAAGAATAAGCCAACAATTGCAACCATGAGCCAAGCCGCAAGTCGCATAGCAGAATTTACATCATACATACCAAACCATGTCTGAAAGATTGCTGTTGAAATAGTATGAATTCCTAACAGACTTGTAACTCCATAATCACCGATGACTTCATAGATTACTAAAATTGTACCGCCCATGATAGCTGGTCTTGCTAGTGGTAGCACTACTTTGAAAAAAATTATAACTGGTTTTTGTCCTAACAATCTAGCATTCTCTATATATGATGAACTTTGGCTATCCAAAAAGGCTCTTGTTATCAAATACACATAAGGGAATAAAAACAGTGTAAAGATAAAAACTGCTCCCTTAATCCCAGTAACCGTTAATAATTCTGGATTCATTTGATAGTTGAATTCATTCCTTAAAGTCGATTGAATGATTCCAGTATAATCGAGCATTGTTCGATACGTATAGGTAGCGATAAAAGTTGGGATTGATAGGGGTAATAATAAACCCCAGCGAAAAAACTTTTTTAGTGGAAAATCATAAGCTGAAACAAGCCAAGCTAAGCTCACACCAAGAATAGCCGTGAAGAACCCTGTAAGTACAACTAGTATAATAGTATTTAATACATAATTCTTTAGCAAGAACTCACGAATATGAAACCAATTTTCATTAGGCTCTTGAAAGATTGTCGTGAAAATAAAAAGGATAGGCAGTAGAATAACTACTGCCCCCACTATACTGATGACCCACCAACTATTAATTTCTTTTTTTAGATTTCGTTTCATCAAATTCACTTTCATTACTTCCAACCTGTTTTATTAAAAATTTCAATCGCTTTCTTATTATGCTCCCCTAAAGTATCAAAATTCAATTCTTGCATTTTAAATTCTCCCCAGCTCTCTAACAATTCTGGTTTTTGAGCATTAGAATTTACAGGGAACTCATAATTATTAGCTGATAAAAATTCCTGTGCTTCTACACTTGTTAAGTACTCAATTAGCTTGATTGCATTATCTTTATTTTTACTATGTTTTGTTAAACCAATTCCACTAATATTGACATGTGTACCTGTTGTTTCTTGGTTCGGGAAAAAGACTCCGATGTTTTCAGCAACTTTTACTTCTTCTGGATCTTCAGAGTTTGCTAGAAGGCCCACATAATATGTGTTCATTATTGCAACATCACCGATACCTGCTGCAATTGCTTTCGCTTGATCGCGGTCCCCTCCATCAGGTTGGCGAGCAAAATTATTAACAATCCCTTCCGACCATTGTTCCGCTTGTTCTTCACCATTTAATTCAATAAAAGAGGCAAGTAAAGATTGATTATATAAACTTGTTGAAGAACGAACTAACAATCTATTTCTCCATTTTTCATTCGTTAAATCTTCATACGTTGATAGTTCTTCAGGAGATACTTTTTCTTTTGAATAAGCAATAATTCGAGCACGTGTTGCCATTCCAATCCAATTGTTATCTACATCACGTAAGTTTTCAGGGACATTTTCATTAATTACATCCGATGTAACTGGTTGTAAGATATCATTTTGTTTTGCATTTGCTAGTACACCACCATCTACTGCAATAAATAAATCTGCTTGTGTACTTTCACCTTCGCGTTTTAATCTTTCGATTAGTTCTTCGGCTTCTCCTTTAACTACATTTACTTTAATTCCTGTTTCTTCTGTAAATTTCTGATAGATTGCATCATCTGCTTCGTAATGTCTTGCAGTGTAAATATTAACTTCTTGATTACCAGCTTTTACATCTGCTTTTCCATCCTCAGTCGCTGATATATTTTGATTTGTAGCGCCACATCCAGCTAAACCGATTGCTAGAGTAGCACTTAATAATATAGGTTTAAATATACTTGATAATTTCATAATAATTATGTACTCCTTTTTTCTAATTGATAATGATTATCATTATCTGTAATGCTATTCTACTGCCAATGAAGTTGAGTGTCAACAATTTTTTTGCATAAAAAAGAGACCTTGAATTGGTCTCTTAGTCATATTAAACTCCATATCTTCGATTCAAATGAAACACAATTGCAATGGATGCTAGCAATACGATAATCAAACTAATCACTTTTGTATCGATTTTCATCATATTAACTTCATTGCTTGATGAATTCGCTAATTCAACAGGATGGTTGATTTCCCCGATACTTATTTTCTCTAACTGATAAGAAGCTATTAACATTCCGTCTTGATTGACAAGGTTTAATGTTCCATCCTTATTAATTTTTCTAACTATATTATCGTTTATAGAGGTTGTAGTAATTAGGGTTTTAGGATTTTTATATTCTTCATCACCAACAGTAAATGTAGTCCCTTTCTCTATGTATGAGTTTGTATAATTCTCAAAACTATAGTCTAAAAGCTTGAGGGTATCATTATAGGTTTGTACTTCATACGTACTATTCAAAGTTATGACGATTAAGCTTAAGTTCTCTTTTTCAGCTGTTGTCGCTAATGTAAATCCTGATTCATTTACGTAACCCGTTTTCCCGCCAGTAACGCTGTCATAGGGAAATTCGCCTTTAAGGATCTTGTGATGTGTAATTAGCGTCGTATCCCAAGCCTCTCCGTGCCATTCAAATTCTTTCGTTCCAAAAATATTTCGGAATGTTTCATTCTTCATAGCATATTGCGTAATTTTTGCTAAATCTTCTGCTGTTGTAGTATGTTCGGCATCAAAAAGACCATGTGGATTTACAAAATGAGTGTCTCTCACACCGACTACTTTTCTTAAATAGTTGTTTATATCGAATGAAAATTGTTCAATGCTACCACTTAAATGTTCCGCAATAGCAACACCTGCGTCATTCCCAGAGTTAATTAATAAACCTTGAATTAACTTCTCTAACGGAACTTTTTCGCCTTCCTCTAAATAGACCCTAGTCCCATCTACATTTCTTGCATCTGCACTAATGGTTACAATATCATTTAATTTTCCCTTTTCAATCGCATAGATTGCCGTTGCGATTTTCGTTAAGCTCGCTGGATACATTACATGATTCGCATTTTTTTCATATAATACTTGTCCACTATTAGATTCTAAAACAATTGCTGCTTCACTAACCAAATCTGGTGGAGATGTTTTTTCTTCGGCTGATGTTTCTAAAGTTATGAATGAGTTAATCCCTAAAAAAGCTATCATAAGTATAATAATTCCCCTCATATTCCCACCCCAATTAATGCCATCTTTAAACAATATACAGTTTAATTCTATATGAAGGAAGCGTAAAGTATCATCGAATTCATCATAATTTATTCTTTTTGTAATTGTTGAAATATTTAAGAATTAGAATAATAACAAAACAAAAAGAGTTGGCATCCAAAATGGTAGCAACTCTTTAATATAAAAAAATCTTTTTTATAATTGGTGACGGAGTGTAAGAAAGTGTATTTACTTTTGTATTAACGATTTAACAAATTCTACACTGTCCCCTACAGCATTCATAGGAATAGCATATCCAATGCCAAGATTTAAATTTCTTTGCATCTGTCTAATCAAAAATAGAATAAGTTTAACAAGATTATCATTACCCATTAATTCAATATCTTTTTCCTTAGCGTGTTGAAGTTCTGTCAAAATATAAGATAGCGGTCCATGTTTTGCATTCACTATGCCTATTAAATCACCATCCTCATTAAATAACGGACCACCTGAATTACCGTGGTTAATCGATGCATCAATTCTAATTAACTGAAAATTATTCAACGGTTCAAATCCAGCGATATTTGCTGAAAGGGCAGTTATTTTTTTAATATTTAATGGGAATCCAACGACAAATGCCTCCTGCCCAATCATTACTGAAGAAGAATCTCTTATGCTAACCCCTTTACCTAGTGACTTTTCAACTTCTAAAATTGCAATATCTATTTTGGAATCATTAAATATTATTTTGCATTTTTGAGCGTTATTTTGTCCTGAAAATCGGACAATGTTTAAAAGATTAGGCTTAATACAGTGGGAACAAGTTATTATTTTAGTACCGTCTCCAATAAGTACACCTGATCCGGATGAAATTATTTTCTTTTCTTCTGCATTATTGAGAACACAGATATTTACCACTGAGTCTTTTATTTTGTCGAATTGCTTTGAAAAATCCATATCCAATCCTCCTAAAATCTCATCACCTCTTGAATAAATAGTATATGAAATAAAGTTAATTCAGGTTTATAGGCAAAAAACTACTCATACTATCGTTGAGTAATATGTGAGGTGGTTCAAATGTTTAAAAAGTGTTTGTTCTTATTGGTTTTCAGTTTTACATTGCTAATAGCAATTCCGACCCCAGCGATTTCATACGCACAGGTAATTCATAAGGTTAAATATGGTGACAGTCTCTCAAAAATTTCAGACCAGTATGGACTTAATCTTGCTGAACTTGCCACATTAAATGGATTAAAGGACAACTCTCAACTCGTCCTTGGTCAAGCTATTTTAATTCCTGGTTCGACTTATATAGTTCAACCGAAGGATAGTATTTGGGAAATAGCGAACCGACATGTAATAAGTGAACAAAAATTAATGAGTCACAATAATTTAAAAAGTCGAATCATCATACCTGGGCAGAAATTAGATATTCCCCGACATGCAAAAACAAACATTTGGGCTGGTACTTATTTTGTTCCAAAGGACAAGGACCGAAACGCTTGGATGTTAGATCACTTTCAGAATTCACTTTCAAGTATTTTCGTGTTTGAATATCGTCCTGATTCACAAGGAAACATTATTCAAGTAAATGAGAATGAAGCACATACTTTGGCTTGGAAGAAGGATCTACCTCCTTATGCTACGTTAACTAATTTAAGCGAAAAAGGATTTGATACAGAGTTAACGCACCAAGTAATCAGCAATTCAACTATCAGGAAAAAACTTATCGAAAATATTTATTTCCTTCTTGATAGTCATGATTACAAAGGAGTCGTCGTCGATTTTGAACTAGTCCAAACAGAAGATAGAGAAAATCTAAACCAATTTGTTAAAGAATTAACCCAAAGACTTCACCCAAAAGGGATGGAAGTAATGATCGCTGTACCTCCTAAGGAAGGAGATTATGTACCCGATTACTCAAGCGCCTATGATTATAAAACCCTCGGTCAATACGTAGATCGAATATTTTTAATGACTTATAATTGGCATTGGCCAGGTGGTCCATCGGGTCCGATTTCACCTATCGATAAAGTGAGAGCGACTTTAGATTATGCAGTTTCTGTTGTTCCAAGATCGAAACTAATGCTCGGGATCCCTCAGTACGCCTACGATTGGACAATAAAAGAAAAAGATAGAGTGGGTACAGCTTATTCAACACAGCATGCAATCGATTTATATACTCGTTATGAAAGTGAAATACATTATGATGAAATAGCAGCTACACCTTGGTTTCGTTATGTTGACGAAGAAGGCACATTACATGAAGTGTGGTTTGAAGATCCGCGCAGTCTTCTTGCTAAATTCCGGCTAGTCCATGAGTATGGTTTAGGTGGAATGGGCTGTTGGCACTTAGGTATAACCATGCCACAAACAGAGGAAATAATTTTAGAAGAGTTTAATGTTATTAAATAATTTTCGTGTTAGATTCACCATCCATTACTGAAGTTTAAACAAAAAGAGATGACTACCAAAATAGTAGTCACCTCTTTTTTATTTATTAAATCTCAATTTACTATAACTGGGTATTTCTATTCCAAACAGAATATGTAATTCGAAATTAAATTATTTAATCATAATATTTTTAAATTTACCCTTCCTAATTATTCTGTTAAAATCCTAGTAACCTACTATTAATTAACAATAGAATCTGACAGGGGGAATTTACGTGACATTAAATCGTATCAGTTTAATGGATGCATATTTAATTGAAACAGTTCGTAGTAATGGGATTTCAAATGATGAATTAATACAAAAAACGCTCAATAAAGATCAGAATGCTTGGAAGGAAATTTTACCAAAACTAAATTTTGAAAGACTAGTAGAAATTGCTGAAGATGAGGAACTATTTAAATCCATTATTGAAGATGGTTATAAAATCAAATTCGTTACAATGAATGGACTTAAAAACCTTCTAAAATTAAAATTCCAAATTGATGAAAGTAAATATCATCAAATCGAAAATGGACTTCTCGACTTAGACATTAATGAGGATCAGTTAGCTGGCATAAAACAATTCCTATCTGATAATTGGCAAATCCATGAAATAGAGCGTAACCAATCGACTGTGAAGGTGAATATTACAGTTGGATGAAATCAAATGAACAACTCCCCTTGCTTTTTACATGTTGAGTAAGGGGTTTTAGGGGACGAATGAATGCCAATGTTCGTTGCAATCTATGAAGATGACCGGAGTCGAACCACAGTCATCTAGGTAACGATTATGAAGTTCGAAAGACCCAACCTTAAGGTACTTTTTTTAATTGTTTTTTTCGAATAGCATATACAATTACCAGCAAAAGTGGTAAAAATACTCCAATTGTAAACGAAAAGTATATACCTGTTGTCCGGTTCCAATTTTGTTGGTAAACGACATTAGGATAAACCACAAGAGAAAGTACTAAGCAAATTATTCCTAAGGGTATTATCAATGGGCGATAGCCTTTCAAATTTAATATCTGAGCAAGCCCAAAAACGGAAGCATAAAAATAAATCGTTGCCTTAAAATAAAGGGTGATAATCCATAATCCAGCCATAAACTCCTCAATACGTTGTATAAAATTACCAATATTTATTCGTTTCGCCAATTCATAGCTTGGATAAAGCCTTGTTGAAGTATTATAAAAACCTAATACAGAAACACTCAAAAAAGTAATGATAATGATAACAAGTCCGCCTATTAAGTATCCAATAAAAAAAGATTTTTTAGCTTGTTTAATATTGTTAACAAATACAGGAAAAATCATTAATAAGACGATAGCATTAACTGAAGTTACTTCTATAAAAGGAAAAGTCGATTGAAAAATTGTTTTTGTCCCTGCCTCAAAGACTGGTTGTACGTTCTCAAACTTGATTTCAGGTGAAATAAGTAGTACTAGTAAGAAAAAAAGAACGAAGAAAAAAAGGATAAATATTTCAGCAGAACGAGCAATCGTCTCTAATCCAAGATGGACTCCCATTACGATGATGATTGCCATAAGAACATTAAGAGCTACCATTGGAGTATTTGGCATTATATGTGTGTTGAGGAATGTTCCTGAATAAGACAAAAGACTTGAAGTATAGATAAAGGACATGAATACAAACAAAAAAGATACAGCTTTACCTAACCATTTCCCTAATATCTTTTCGTTAATTTGTATAATGGTAAGATGAGGAAACCATTGTGCTATTATACTAAGTAGCCAAATAACAAATAGTCCCATTAAGGTTCCTAATATTGCGACAATCCAAGCATCTTGTTTCGCTCCAGCAGCTAAAACTGATGGGACAATTAAGATACTCGTACCAATCGTAAATAACACGACTAAAATTAGAAATTGATATGAATTTATTTTTACATTTTGCATCATTTCATATCATGACGTCCCTTCCTTTAGAGATCATTTATTTCAACCAACAAAAAAGTCATTAATCGGTTTATACACCAAATTTAATAAGTCCATTGGGTTAGGAATAGTTTTTCCCAACGCTTGTGCAATACTTAATCCTACTCCAATTGCAAGTATGATTGAAAAAACTAACAACTCTTTTTTGTGTTTTTTCTCCATTAGTTGTGGAACCTCAATCATCAGAATAATAGTTGCAATCAAAAGTATTCCTATAACTTTCATCATAATTTTAGTCCTCTATCTTTTCTAAGAAGGAATTATTTTTCGTACCCGTACGAACAATTTTCAAATCTACTTTTACATTAAATTTTAGCTTAGAGAATTCCTCATCCCAATTATCTTTAATCTTATTCCACTCTTTTGGATTAGACCGATGGATGGCCTCACCAAAACCAAATACGTCAGATTTATATTGTTCTTGTAACGTGACTATAGTGTTGTTAATGTTTTCTTTCAATTCTTTTTCGTAAATTTTTTCAAGCTCACTAATTGTTCCCAATTCGCTAAGATTAATATGACATTCTACAGATCCTACGTTTCCCTCCAAGTTAATATTGATATTCACTTCTGGGTTCCCTTTATTTATAAAACCCTTTATAACTGAATTGGACTTAAAGACCTCTATACTAACTTTCCCGTCCTTAGGACAAGAGATTGGTCTAACAGTTGTTTTTACTGAGTTTGTGACATAACTATAGCCTATGGTTTCATCTTTAGTTAACCAGCCTACCATTTTATCTCCTTTGAACACAGCTAAATTATCATATTGAATAGAAGCTGCAGGTGAAATCTTTTCTACATTGTTTTTACTTGACCCTATTTTAGGGTCTCCTATTAATTGAACACCTGTAATTACAGCTTCTTTCCCATCACTTATAAGATCAGCTATAAGCTCATCTAAAGTAATACTTTTTGCCCCAGCCCATGCCACTTCTGACATATTAAGACTGTTAAACATTTTATTGGCTGGTATGCTTTCTAAATTTGTCGAGACATTCAGTATTTCTGCAGGGGATGTATTCTTTGTCACTACGACATAGAAATCCGGTCGAAGTTCCCAATCTCTTGACAGTAAATCTAAGGATTCACCTATCCCTTCTTTAGCTAAATCTTCACTAATCACAAGCATTTGAAGATGTCCAGGATATATTTTTCGAGGCGAGTCCATTGTCATTTTTCGCACAGCTTCATAGACTGTGTCCCCTCTGGCCGTATAAAGTGTGACCTTTGCACTCCCTGTACTTCCTTTCATGGACATTTCTGAAGGTACAACCACTTGAGCTGATACTTGGTAGTTATCTTCAATTTTCTCAATTCCCATCGCTAGCGTAATGGCGAGTTGATTCAATTCTCGTCGGTCCCAACATCCAGTAAGAAAAAGACTGAGAATTAGGATAGCAAACATGCACTTTTTCATCACTAACTCCCCTTCTTATTTTTTACAGTTGAATCTTGCTGCCTAGTCGCATTTTTATGATTAAAGAAGTGAGGTCGAGTTAACATTTTCCTTATAGGTAGAACAATAAACGTATCCTTTTGATCAGAAATATTAAATGGAGCTATAGGGGACATATAAGGTATGCCAAAAGAACGTAAACTACATAAATGTAAAACAAGGGCAATTATACCAACCATAATTCCAAATAATCCAAACGAAGCAGCTAACGCCATAAATACAAAGCGAAGTACCCTAACTGCAATTGCCATTTCGTAAGAAGGAGATACAAAACTAGTGATGGCGGTTATTGAAACGATGATTACTATCATAGCTGAAATTAATCCTGCTTCTACTGCTGCCGTGCCTATAACAAATGCACCTACAATTGAAATAGCAGTTCCAATGGAACGTGGCATTCTTATACCCGCTTCCCTTAAAATTTCAAAGGTGACTTCCATTATGAGCGCTTCAACAAATGCTGGAAATGGAACTCCTTCTCGCTGGGCTGCCAGACTAATGAGTAGTGCTGGTGGTAGCATTGATTGATGAAATGTTGTAATTGCAATAAATAATGCTGGTGCAAGTAAAGAGATTGAGAATGCTATAAACCGAAGTATTCGAATAAGGCTCCCAACAATCGTACGCTCATAGTAGTCTTCAGGTGATTGGAAAAACTGAACAAATAATGCTGGAACGAGTAATACAAACGGTGTTCCATCTACTAATATAGCTATACGTCCCTCAAGAAGTGCTGCAGCTACTACATCTGGACGTTCCGTGTTATAAATAGTAGAAAAGGGTGTATATGTCGAATCTTGGATTAACTCCTCTATATTCCCACTTTCGAGAATTCCATCAATGTTTATTTTATCCAAACGTAATATGACTTCTTTCACTATTTTGTCATTTGCAATGTCATTAATATAAACTATGGCAACGTTGGTTTTCGTACGTGTTCCAATAATTTTTGATTCAATCCAAAGATTCGGATCCTTCAGTTTTCGCCGGATTAGAGCAGTATTTACACGCAAATTTTCGGTAAAACCTTCTCGTGGTCCTCTAACTACGGTTTGAGCAGTTGGTTCAGTTACCCCTCGCTCGGCCCATTGTCTATTAGAAATAATTAAACCTTGAGCATATCCGTCGATTAAAATAATCGTATCTCCAGACAATAGACTAGTTAGAATAACGTCAAAAGTACTTACTTCTTTAATTTCTCCAACTGTCAAAGCAACATCTTTTAATACACTAATAAGGTTTTGCTCAGGAGAAATTTTTTTCTGTAAATCAATCTCCTTGATATCTAGCATGAGAGTTTCCAAAATAAAGTTTTGAAGTGAAGGTGTATCGGTTAATCCATCAGTATATATAATACCGGCTTTAATGGTACCTTCTTTTCCAATTCTAATTTCACGAATGATTATATCTGAACTTTTTCCAAGGGTATCTTTTAGTGTTTGTATATTTTGTTGAAGACTAGTTTTTAAAACATCTTTTTGTTTTGATTCGACCGGTTGACTTGGTAATGAAGTGTAGGGATTTTTTTTCTTTAAAAACCACATAGTTTCTCTCTCTTTTAACTTCTTATTAGTATCTGATAGTTGATAATATAATTTACTACATATGACCAACTCTATTGGGTTGTCATAGATATCATCTATTAATTAATATTAACTACTTTATTTTTTTTATTCGTTTTTATATTATAGAAAACAGCCACACACTTCCTTGTAATGTTAAACGACAACACGAAATCCTAAATTCTATCTGTTAAATTTCACTCAAAAAAACTGCACTTAACCTTTGGAATCTAATTAGTAGATACTCCAACTAGAATTGAGTTTCCTAAAATAAAATAAAGCATAAAAATTCCAAAAAGAATTTTATGCTTTACGTCTTAATTAGTTTTTGATTTTATAATTATTATTAACAGAGGCTGGGTCATAAGTGAAAAGATACAATCCATCATTCAATTTGGATTGTACCTTTTTGATATAGTGACGTTCGTTTCCGATGCATGCTTCGCTTTCCGCAGGGAAGCCATGAGCCTCCGGGAGCTAAAGCTCTCCGGGGTCTCATGACTGCTTCTACGTCCTGCAGGAGTCTTCGCATGCCTCTCCAACGACCGACTTTCTAATATAGAAATAGCAGATTTTTATCATACTTAATACTGGCTTTTGGTTAAAAGTTATCTTTTGTCCCAGCCTCATTCGTTACTTGATTTATTCTTAATATTTGTTATTGGAAGGAGGTATTACACTATAGATTTCCGATAAAATATACCCTCCATCACTACTATTGTCCTTCACTTCATTCAACGCATCTAAATCATTAAAATGCCACCACTCTGAAGCTAAAGGTGTGAGTCCTGCTTTTGTATTGTAAGTTTGTAAATTGATGGCTGCTTCGTTCATTTTGTCAGCTAATTTAACATTTTTCCAAGCTGTTGGCGACATTGCAGACACAGGTGTTTGGAATGTTGCTGATGCCAAGCTCAGTTCGTGAATTGGTGTAGGCATCGTATACTCTATATAATCTGTGATTTCGATGCTAGCATAATCTCCAATTACAATCTCCTCTTTTGAGTTGACTTTTGCTAAACTTACATCAATTGCATATCCAACCTGATGATTAGACACGCTAGTTGCAATAAACCAATTGATCGACCAAGGAGACGTACTTATCCCAGCACCAACCTCAAAGTCAACCGTAGCTAATTTAGTTAATTCATTTACTATAGCTTGTTGTGCCGAATAGGGGCGATATCCTTCGTAGATAAGCAAAGAGTTCCCATCTGCTAATGCGTATTCTTGAGCAAGATTGATTTTTTTAGACATTGAATATAAAACAGGGACAATAAATTCTTCTTTTCCGAGTCTATTATTGAAAGTTTTACCTTGGTAAAGTGTTTCCCCTGTAATATTTGGAATTGATTTTGCTGAAGACACATATTTGGCAGAATAAGTATTTGTATTATCATAAATGATGGATGGGATTACATCAGGTAAATTGATAAAGCAATACTTATGCAATACCCATCCAATTGAATTTTCATTTTGTATTAACCACCAGTCGCCATCCTCTTGTAAAATTTCGAAACCAGTTCCTGCTTCAAGTAGTTGAACTGTTTCAGAATCTTGACTGGCAGCGTCCTTTAACTCTAACTGAACGGAAGTAAATCCTGTTGCACCGATGACTGGCAATTCCAAATCTCCTACGTAAGGTTTAGGTATTGGAGTGGAATTTTGATCAATCGTCGGGATCGTTTCTTGAGGACTTGCAGAAACACTTTTTAAATCTTCCTCTAGATCTACTTTGTCATTAGAAGTTGAACAGGCTGATAGTAGTAAAAACAATGCCAACAGAAGTGGAAACAATATAGTATCTTTTCGACTAAATATTCTTGTCATATATCCTCCTCCGTCAACCAGTAATTATTATATAGATATAATATAATATTAATAGATGTAACGGATAAAAGATATAGAATCCCCATTTTAAAATTTTGGATTTTCTACCTTGTTTTCCTTTATACATTAATAGTAATGGTACAGCTAAAAACATTCCTAATTGATTTACCCATAACCAACCATAATCATAGATCGAATGGATAACATGAAGGAAGATACCTATAATTGCAAAGCTTATCAACTGCTTTCGTATATCTCCCCTAAATAGTCCAAAGAACAGAATCCATAAGACCCCAATATAATACCAATCAGCAGGAACAGCTAGTATGCAACATGCAATCACGGCAAGAACTTTTACGTAAAGTGGATATTTGTTGTTCTTCGCCACCGCTAATGCGATTAACCCTAAAGCTAATGACCAAAAGACACTCGTTCCTTTCCACCATGGTATACCAAAGTAGATGACGTATGGAAAATGGGAAATAGCTGAAAAAATCAATAACCTCTTAATGTACTTGTTCACATTCGATGTATAAAAATATCCCTCAGCAATTAAATAACACATGATTGGCGCTACAATTCTTCCAGGTATACGTGAAAGCGCACCTTCTAAACTACTCTGATCAAGAAAAATTGCAAAAAGGTGATCAAAAAACATTAGAATAATCGCGATATATTTTAATTGGTTAGCAGTCATCTCTTTTTGTAATACATTAGTGTTTGTGAGCAGCATCTGAATCCTCTAACTCCTCTTAAATATTTTTCATAACCAGTAATACTTTTTATCAGTGTTACCTCTTTTATAAGAGTCTAAAAAGTTATAATGAAAAAATATTTAAATCGCAGTTGATTGCCTTTCTAGTTATTTTTTGGAATTCCAATTTTGATTAAATTTAGTAATCCGATACACCTGAATAAATGGTTTTATAGAGGGAATTATAAATTTAAAAGAGGTGATAATTTGTCTAACATGATGAATCAAGAGGAAATTGAAACATTAAGAGAATTAATTAAAGATATAGACATAGCTATGTTGACTACTGCTACTGAAGAAGGCCTTGTTTCTCGTCCTATGAAAACACAAGAAGTAGAGTTTGATGGTGACTTATGGTTCTTCACTAAAAAAGATACGGATAAATATGATGAAATACTACACGATCAACATGTCAATGTAGCATATGCAGGGAAATCTTATGTTTCCGTCCGTGGAAAAGCAGAAATCGTTGAAGATTTGGGCAAGAAAAAGGAATTATGGAGCAAAGTATATGATAAAATTATGCAAACTTCATATGATGATCCTAACGTGATCTTAATAAAAGTAAAAGTAGAAGCAGCAGAATATTGGGAATCAGGAAATCTAGTAAAGAAGATTGCCTATTTCTATAAACGTATGACCGGGCAAAGTTCTCAATCGATAGACATTAATGAAACGCTTGAATTAAATTGAATGATTAAAAAGAAAGTGGATTGTCCCATTATAGGACAATCCATTTTTCAAGTTGAGATATGTTAATTTAAGTTTGCGTTTCAATAATATTTTCCAGAAAGTTTCTGATTGGTTAACTTTCCATCGAACAAAAAGACAACCTGCATTCCTTTACTTCGTTTTATTTTTTCTCTTTTCAATTTCCTTTTTGATGATCGGTACACCTTTTTCTATAATCGCCTTTTTCACTGTGGGATTATTCAGTAGTTTTACAAACTTCAACAATTTTGACATGGCTCGTACCTCCTATCTATTATCACAAGACATATACACTATGTATTATAACAAGGAAACAATGTTTACGTATTATTAAAAACATGTGAGTAAGGAGATGATTCAGCCTTTCCCACATGTTTTTGTCAATTTGACCTTCGACAGAAAGTACTTTGTTTTGTTATGCAAACTCATCAATTTAAAAATTCATACAAATAAACACTCCTAAACATTGATATCAACATTTAGGAGTGTTTCTAAAATAAAGTCCTGTAATAATTATACTGACTTCTTCATTAAGTTAAAGCGCTACTCCAGTGGGGAATTGCACCAATTACTTATGGCACTAACACTGCATCAATGACGTGGATCACACCATTTGTAGCTTCGATGTCTGGCTTAACAACATTTGATTCATTGACCTGAACAGGGTTTAGCGAAATAGTTACTTCTTTCCCAGCCAACGTTTTCACCTTCATCCCATCTTTCAAATCACTAGACAGTACCTTCCCCGGTACAACATGGTACAACAAAATATCCTTTAAGTCTTTTCGAGCTAATAATTCTTCAGCTGTGACGCCTAAGTCATTTAAAAGTTTATCAAACGCTGCATCGGTCGGAGCGAATACAGTAAAAGGCCCTTCGCCTTTCAGCGTTTCAACCAAACCTGCTTTCTCTAGAGCAGCAGCCAACGTTTTGAATTCCCCTGCTTCTACCGCTGTTTCGACAATGTCCTTTTTTGCTCCCATATTCTTTGAAGCAAAAACTCCTGTAGGGATCGATAGCATCATCATGAACACTAACAAACACACCGCAAACCTTTTCTTTTCCATAAATAAAAACCTCCTATTTTGTATTTATATTGAACTTCTGAAAAAACTAAATCCTCTCTTACTCGCACACCTCCGAAATATAAACTCAATTGGTAGTATTCGATTATTTGATTTTTTTATCCTAAAAGATTGTTAGTTATTTTTAAATTGAAGCTATATTCTATACGTGTTCGAAAAGTTTGCAGTGTTGTATTAATTTCAATATTTTTTAGAAAAAATAGGTTTGGTGAAACAGAGACAGTTACAAATTAAGAAAACAGCACAAAAACGTACCACTCCAACGCACACAAGTCTAATTTCCCCATTAGAATCAGTTTTTGCAGCATTATTTGCTTATATTTTCGTAGCCGCCCCCCCAGTCAAAGGGGATTTAGGAGCAATTCTTATCCTAGTAGGTATCTTAACTGCTCAGTTAAACCTTAAGAAGCCACGTAAGAGAAAAAGGTTTAACCAAACAGTTGATGGTCCCGAAGCTAAGCTTAATATCTAATTACACAATGACTAAGTGGATTATCGTGCACATTTCCTAGGTTCTATTGTTCACCTTTATAAAACCTTAATTACATTATTAATACTTGCTATTCATAATGGAAATCCATAAAAAGAAGATTATTATTTTAATAACTTCAATCAAAAAGAGCATTAATCCATCTTGGATATAATGCCCTTGTAAATTTAAATACTAATTGTTTCACTAATGTCAAATCAATATTATTTTACTGTAAGTGCTTTGTAAACCACTCAATCGCTTCCTTGCTGGCAATATCGAATTTCTTTATATACGGATCAAAATGACCACCCTGAATTAGTACTAACTTCTTCGGTTCCAGAGCTGCTTCATAGGCATTTAAAGCGAGATCCGTTGGTGTTACGTTATCATCAGTTCCCACCAATAATAACAGTGGTTTCGGACTTACAAGGGAAATAAATGTACCTGGATTGTAAGTTCGCGAATATTCAATGGAACGTAACGTCACTTCATTTGTCCAATTTGGAGATTTTTCCCCAGATGTCAAATACCATTCTAATGCTTCAGCGGTTCCATATACTGGATTATCCTCAATATTATTTGAGACTAGAGTCCTTTTTATCGGTTGCTTCCCAAGCATTCGATTAACTCGATCCTGTCTAAATTCCTCGTAAAGAGTTTCGACTTTTTCAGCAGGAACTCTGCGTAAAGAACTTTCACTACCACTGATAGTCGGAACTTGTGATACCACACACTTCACACGATGATCTGATGCACCAACAACAAGCACATGTCCTCCACTGTAGCTCGTTCCCCAAACCCCAATTTTTTCTGTATCAACTTCAGCTAATGTCGTGGCAAATGTAATGGCATGTTTGTATTCTTCTATTTGTCTCCAAGGATTAATTTCCCCTCGAGGTTGCCCATCACTATCTCCAAAATTACTATAATCAAATAAAATTGAAGCAAAGCCATTTACTGCAAAAGTTTGCGCAAAACGATCCAAGTGCATCTCCTTCAAAGAACCGAATCCATGTGCCATTATTATAGTAGGAAATCTCAATTCATTCGTATTTGGTAAATAGAACCATCCACGAAGAATCGTCCCCTCTGCATTAAATTCAATATTTCTTCGAATATATTTCCCTTCTACAAGCTCACATTCTTTCTTCTCTGTTTCTTTCATAATACTTCGCTCCTTTATTACTCTATAATTGCTTGCAAATATTCTTATGCATATAAATCTTTTGTTTGATTAAGGCAATTCAGTAAATGTCCTGTTACTAGTAATTTGAGAAATGAAGTTGAGATTTCTTTACATTCAGTTTACCACAATTTCATATATGAAATCCATTTTTATATACAGAAATAACTAATTTACTTCCAGTTTTTTGATACAAAAATAACAGACTGTATTTGGTAATCTCGTTATTATTAAAAAAAGTTCTACCCCGGCACTGGGCAAAACTTTCTATCTAATATTTGGTTATACAAGTGTAGAAATGGCTTCTGTAATTTCTTGAGCAACTTTTTTCATAATACTTTTAAGATCTTCTACGTTGATCTCTCCGATTATAGACTTTGGTATATATGTACCAAGGCCTAACACAATTTCACCATTGCTATCAAAAATTGGACATGCAAATGCTGAAATTCCAAGAGAATATTCTTCGTGACTTTCTGCAATAAGTTCTCCACGAATTTTTTGAGTTTGATTCTTCAACTCTTCCAATGTCAAAAGTGAATTTTTTGTGTATTGAGGTAGTTGATTATCTACAATTAGTTTTTTAAGTACTTCTTCCGCTTCCTTATCAGGTAAAAATGCATAAAAACATTTCCCAAGAGCTCCCGCTGTTATTGGGAAAGAGTCTCCCATTGAAACCGTCAATCGTACTTTTAATGATGGTTCTTCTTTTGCCACATACATTAAACTCGTTTCACGGATTCGCTTCACTAGAACAAAAGTAAATCCCGTTTTCACAAGTTCCTTTAAATAAACGCTTGCAACTTGAATATAATCATTTACTTCTTTCGCTCTATTGCCAAGTGCAATTAGCGGAGCTCCTAGCGAATAAGTTTTCGCCCCCGGCTCAAATACAACATAGCTTTTTTCTTCCAACGTTCTCAAAATTCGTAAGCAAGTACTTGTATTAATCGAAGTAGCACTTGAAATTTCCGTAAGAGTAGCTGAATGATATTCTTGCTTTGCTAATAATTCCAATATTTTCAAAGAAGAATCCAATGCGGGTACTAAGCTTGCTTTCTTTTCTGTATTCCGAATTACCATTTGGTGCACCTCTTTCCATATTTCAATTAATTTAACCTTACCAATAAATTGAATTAGAATAATAATTGAATTATATACAAACTGGTTAATTAAATACAGTTATAGGAAAATATATTCCAAACTCATATTCTTACTCACTATGATTTTTAGAATAGCAAAGTTTTATAAAAGTAAAATCAAATTCTATGTAAGCAGATTGTTCAAAGCTCCTTCTTAATAAACTGTTACCAATCTGCTAAAATGCATTTGTACACTTTCTATAGAGAAAAAGCCGTGACGAGAAAGAAATAAAATGATCCTCGACTCCGGCTATAATTTGTGCAGTTTACACGTAATCAATCTTCCACTTATTCTAGCCAAGAAGTAATTATTTTTGCTAATTCCTTAGGTTGTTCAAGTGGAATTAAATGACCACTTTGGTCTACTGTTTCAAAACGTGCGTTGTTAGCAAATTTAGTCATTTCTTTCGTTTTTTCCAATGGTATCACAACGTCTCTTTCACTCGCCACAAACAAATAAGGAATATCATTTTGTTTAATGACATGATGACGGTCTACACGTTCCATTAACGCTGTTGTGTGTGCAATATATCGTTCTGCACCATAGTCTTTCACCATTTGTTTTCTTACTTCTTGAATATCAAGATTTTCTAAACTATTAGGGTGAAAAGTACGCCCTACCCCAGCAGATACCATTTCTTCATATTCCAATAATGCTCGAGAAATCGATTGTTTTCTGAGTTTTCTACCTTCCTCGGATTCACCTTCCGCACTTGTACCGATTAAACACAGTCCTGTAATTCGTTCAGGTGCTTTTTCAAGCATTGAAAGTGCTAAAAAGCCACCGAAAGAAAAACCTACCAGATGGAATTTTTCAGGAAGTTCATTTAATACTGTATCTGTTAATTCATCCATATTGCTAATCGCTGGCACAGTGATTGGATAATAGTTATAAGATGTTGGTAATTCCTCAATTACTGCGTCCCAAATTTCTTTCGTATTGTTCAAGCCAGGAATTAGTACCAGGTTATTTACATCAATTGTCAATAAGGATAACCTCATTTCATTTCCAATTTTGAAATTCTATTTCCACATAAGTTCTTTTCGTATATTTTTTTACCGTGTTATTACTTCCTCTAAACTGATATTACTAAATAATCGATCCTTGTTTTTGCTCAAGTTTCATAATTTTTCTCGCTTCAGCTGCTGTCGCAACATCACGTCCGAACTCATAAGAAACGTTTTTAATACGTTCGACAAATTCAGCATTTGTTTTCGCAAGTACACCTGGACGAATATAAACGTGATCTTCCATACCTACTCGAACATCTCCACCAAGTCCAATCGTTAAAGTGTTCATTGAAAATTGATTTTCAAATGCTACGCAACCCCAACTTGCTCCCGGTGGTAATGCATCTAAGAAATAAAGAAGACTTTTAGGTGTTGCAGGCATTCCGCCATCAGCACCAAGGACGATTTGGAAATGTAAATCCCCTGTAATTAATCCTTCGTTAACAAGTTTCATAGCATTTGTAATCATTCCTGGATGGAAAACTTCAATTTCTGGTTTAATATTGTATTTTTGCATTTCTGAAGCTAATTTCCTTAAAAACTGTGGGGAGTTCATAAAAACGATATTCCGTAGATTCAATGAGCCTGTATCTAATGATGCAAAGTCTGGAGACAACTCACAAAATGCTAATCTTTCTTCATCAGACAAACCATGCTTACCAGCTGATGTTAAACTGATAATGAGTTCGTCACCACATTTATCTTTCACTCTCTCAACGGTTTCACGGTATAAATTCACATCCATTGAAGGAGATCCATCAGCTTCCCGAACATGCAAGTGTGCGATTGCTGCACCCGCCTTCCATGCTAGGTAAACTTCATCCGCAATTTCTTTTGGTGTTAGAGGTACGTAAGGTGTATCCTTTCGAGTTGTATTTGTTCCAGTTGGCGCAACTGTAATAATTAGTTTTTCCATTTCTATCTCTCCATCCATAGTTTTTTAAGAAGCAGACTTTCAATTGATTTTCAATTCAACTACAGGCTGGGACATGAGTGGAAACTCGCTTTTTTCCCAGCTTCTTTTAGGAATCTATTAAACTCTTTCTCCCTTAATTCGGTCAGCTGCTACCCAACAAGCATGTGCCCCTACAGGGATTCGTTCTGGTAAAATGATTCGTGCTACTGGACCTCTTGAAAAATCCTGTGCATCTAAAATGAGACATTCAGAGCGATTTTCATTCATATCCGTTACTAGTGTTATTAAATAACCATCGTCTTCCTCTTTAGCATTATCTCTCAGTGCAAATTGAGGTTCGCTACCAACACGCCCTTCACCATACTCATAACGTTGGGATGTACCATCAAGTAGATCATATTTTTTCAAACCACTTAGCCACCAAGCTTTTGAGTTATCAAATGTTGAATTATAACTGTATCGATATTTCTTCCCTACAATCTCATTATTAACGACTGGAAATTCTGTCACTTCATCATCCAAAAATTCTTCTTTCGTTTTACCAGTTTTCAAGTTGAATCTCCAACGATACATACGGTATTGCGTTGCATTTTGGTTGAATTGGCTTTTGATTTTATCAATTGCATCTTTTCCTTGCTTGCCGACTGCCGGTTTACGTGGATTAAACGTCACGCAACCTTCCATGATAATCTCATCACCATTTTCGTAGCTGTTTGACAAGTGGAGAATGAAACACGGTTTAGCTTCGAACCATCTAACCTGATTACTATCACCGTATCTTGGGATAATACCAAAACGAGCAGGCATATCTTCAAAGAATGTTACTTTTCGTTCACCTTTTGCTAACAGCTCCGGATCAAAGATAAATGGTAAGTCATGAAGGATTGAGTAATTTTTCGTAATTCCAAGATCATGTGGCCAACGTACTCCCGGTAAATCAATTGGAACATAATGCTTTAAATTATTATTCGAATCAACTACACCATAGTTCATATAAGGATACGTTTCACTAAAATTGAAGAACATCATTTCCCCTGTGTCATAATCTACCTTGAAGTGAGAGCAAACACCTGCTGGAGCAACCTTAGTATTCCATGTATCTGTTTCAACTGTTTCCAATGTAATTGGATCCAAGCGATTTGCTTCACTACATTGAGACATTGTTGCCAATAACTTCCCAGCGTGAGCAATGATATCTGTTCCTGCATTATCTTTCATCGTTCCCATGCTTCCCCAACCTTGACGAGTTGCCAAATGTGGCTCAAGCATTCCTGGCCATAATGATTTTCCAGCAGCTTGCTCGGCAAGAAAACCAGTTGTACGAACAAATCGGTTACGATAAGTTGCTTTTCCATTTTCAAAATGAACACCGTGAACCATTCCATCACCGTCAAAAATATGGAACACTCCCATTGGTTCATGTACTTGGTTATGACCATTACGTACATATATTCCATTCAAATCTTTTGGAATTTCACCAATTACCTCAAGACTTTCAGAAGTAGCCGTATATTCTTTTCCAATTGGCTGAAAGTGATCTTTCAAAAATGGGTTTGGGTTATCTTCTTTAATCGTTAATTTTACTTCATTAACAATTTCTATCATTCAATTTCCCTCCGATACATATTTTATTAATTAATAACCTCTCATCATCAATTCCTATGTTTTCAGCAATAATTTCTTGCCTTATTCAAATTATTGAATTAACCCTAGATTCTTTAATAATTCTCCGGCAAGATTAAACGTACGTGTCGCTTCTTCCTGAGATTCTTTAGCTCCTAAATAAGTTATGTTTGTGTTTATATTTTTTGTAAACTCTATAAACTCTGGATCTTGAGTAGCTTTATGGAATGCTTCATTTAAAATGACTATTTCTTCAGCAGGAATGTTTTTCGGTGCAAACAACATTGAAAAAGCTTCAATGCCTGACTCCAGCTCATAATCTTTCAAAGTAGAAGCTGTTTCATACTCGGAATCATCCTGTGAAAATACGAATAGAGCTTTTAATGTTCCTGCTTTTATATGCTCTTTCGCATCACTAGGCATTACGACTGCACCTTCAATATTGCCCCCTAACAAAGCAGTAATTCCTTGTGCCCCACCTTCATAAGGTACATTTTTAAATTCAAAATCCAATGCATTCGAAACTGCTACCATATTTAAGTTTGAAATACTACCAGCACCAGTTGTTGCATAGTTGAAAGCCCCTGGATTTTCTTTTGCATAAGTAACCAATTCATCAAATGTATTCCACGGAGCATCCGCTCGAACAACGAGCATTGGAACTGAAGCGGAAAGTTTCATAATTGGCTGAAAACTGTCATGAGTAAAAGGTGCATCGCCAAAATGTGGTAGGACACTTACGTGAGAAACGGTACCATAACCAAGCGAATAGCCATCCGGTTTTGCATTCATCAATTGGGTCATACCAACTATTCCTCCACCGCCCTCTACATTTTCCACCACTACTGCTTTATTGTTTGGAAGATGTTTTTCAGTAAGCTTTGCTAGGAGGCGAGCAACACTATCATTCACAGACCCTGGAGCAAATGGAACCATTAGAGTAATTGACTTTTCCGGAAATTTAGAATCACCCGCTTCTTTTGAAGAATTATTTGTGGCATTACCGGCAGAATCTGAACATGCAGCTAAAACGACAAGTAACAATGAAAACAACATAAATACTATTGACTTTTTCAAATTAAATCCCCCTTTAATTTACAATCTCTAAATATATTTCTATAATGAAACAAGTTCATTAAATAGAATCAGTTATCACTGACTACTTCTGAGCTTGGTACATCCTCTTTAACTTTTTTGTTACGGTTCTTTAATTTTCCAAAAAGCGGTGACATTAACATCAAGATAATTATGATTAGTAAAGCGAGTGAAAACGGTCTCGTTATAAATGGCATATAACTTCCATCTGAGATTAGTAATGTTCTTCGTAAACTTTTTTCAATTATAGGACTTAAAACGAATGCCATAACGAATGCGGCCATCGAAAAACGGGCTATAATGAAGAAAAATGAAATAATACCTAACAATAAAGCGAACCATAAATCAAAATACTTCATAGATGCAGAAAAACCACCAACTAAAGCAATGACATAAACAATTGGCATTAGAAAACTATTCGGTACAACAAGCATTCTAGCAAAAAGTGGTGTACATATACGACCAACAATGTACATTGCGATTGTTGTCAATAAGAAACCGTAAAGAATGCCATAAGTCAATGTCGAATCACTCGCAAATATACGTGGTCCTGGTTGAATTCCATGAATTATAAATGCACTCATGACTACAGCAATCCCTACTGATCCTGGAATTCCTAGAGCGAACAATGGGATTAATGCCCCGCCCACAGACGCGTTGTTTGCCGCTTCTGGTGCAGCAATCCCTTCAGGATTTCCTTTACCAAATGATTCAGGATCTTTAGATAGTTTTTTTGCTCCAA
Organism: Ureibacillus manganicus DSM 26584; assembly: GCF_000772945.1. GTDB lineage: Bacteria > Bacillota > Bacilli > Bacillales_A > Planococcaceae > Ureibacillus > Ureibacillus manganicus. Next base: position 170,100 of record NZ_JPVN01000003.1, on the reverse strand, counting down.
TATAGGCAAACCAAGAAGCAGCGACTGCTCCTAATCCAGGTAATATTCCTGCAATGGTTCCGATTGCTGAACCAAAACCGATTGGCTTTGCAACACCTCTCATTTCTTTTGCGTTAAGTTTGGTTGACATACCACTGTTATTTGATGCGAAACGAGTATGTAAGTCATCCTTAATCACCCGTAATATTTCTGGAATGGCAAACATTCCAATAAGCATCGCTACTATTCCAATTCCTTCCATTAGGTCTAATTGCCCCATTGTAAAACGCGGATTCCCAGTAAACATGTCCATACCAATAGTTCCAGCCATCAATCCGAAAACTACCGATATTAAACTTTTTGTCATCGTTCCCTTAACACTAATAGAAGCAACAGCTATAAGTCCCATTACACCTAGTAAGAAAAATTCTGGATCCGATAACATGAGTGCAAATTCGGCAAATGGTTGTGTAAGAAAAATTAAACTTAAAGCACCAACAATTCCCCCTATTGTTGAAGCATTTAAAGAATAGCCAAGAGCTTTACCTGGTGATACTTTACGAGCAAGCGGTAAACCATCTTGCAAAGTTGCTGCAGCTGCTGGTGTTCCTGGAATCCCAAGTGTGACAGAAGAAATGGACCCTCCATATTCTGCTGCTTGATAGGCAGCTAGTAGTAACAACACTGCACTAACTGGTGTCATCGAATATGTGAAAGGTAATAGGAAGACAATAGCCATTGTTGCACCCAATCCTGGCATAGCACCGATAACCAATCCAACAATCGTTCCTACTAAAATTGCTGTCATATTTGTTAGTGTAAATAATGTTGTAAAATCAAAATCCAAAAATCCCATCTGGTCCCCCCCTTATCTAAAATTGAATTTGTAACATCTTTTCAAAAAATATATAAATACCAATGAGAACAATTGATGTACTCATCAGACTCAAAAACAAGATTTTCTTCGACTTCCGATTAGGTTGGAACAAATAAATTAGTGTAAATAAGAATATGAAAGTTGAAATATAGAAAGTTTGGAATTGAATCCAAGTAAAAATGTAAAAAAACGTTAAAATAACTGTAAGTACAACCATCTTCGCATTCCCTAATTCAAATTTTTCAACGGTTTTCTCTCTGATAGTTTGAATAATACTTACTAGAGTCAATCCAATGAGAGCAATCGCAAGTAATTTAGGAAAATATCCAGCTCCTATATCATCCGAATTCGAAACGACTCTCAAACTATCAGCTGAACGATAATAAAACACCCCCATAACTAAAGTACAAGTTAAAAGAATAAGTGTAAGTGATCTCATATTCATCGATGTCCCCCTAATCAATTTAAGTTAAAATGTTTTTTGTTATATATAAAAACGTTTTCCATATATGTAATTATAGTGTTTTATTTTTATAATTGTCAATATATTTTTTATTATCAGAAAATTTTTGACTAAACTATAGAATTGTTATTCTTCTAACTAATTTAGAGATAACTACTAACTCTGGAGACAGTTTCTGCGCCTTACATCGACGACAAATTATAAATATATGAATTAATAAAACAAAAGAAGGACCAGGTAAAAACCACACCCGGTCCTTGTTTATTTCTTATTTTCAATTTTTAATGGTGGTGATGCATACCACCCATTGCGTCTTCTTCATCTTCTCCAGGAATGATTGAAATTACAGCTTCTGTCGTCAGGAACATACCTGCAATAGACGCGGCATGTTGCAATGCACACCTTGTCACTTTAGCCGGATCGACTATACCAGCATCAATCATATTGACCCATTCACTTTTTTCAGCATCAAAACCGATTCCTACTTCTTCTTTTTTCAATCTTTCAACGACAATAGAACCTTCCAACCCAGCATTTTCTACAATCTGTCTTACAGGTTCTTCAAGTGCACGTAATATAATCTTAACGCCCGTTTGTTCTTCCCCATCTACACCTGATAGTAACTTTTCCACATCAGAATACACATTTAACAATGCCGTACCTCCACCAGAAACGACACCTTCTTCGATTGCGGCGCGTGTGGCATTGAGAGCATCTTCAATACGAAGTTTCTTTTCTTGTAATTCCGTTTCAGTATGTGCTCCTACTTTTATAATTGCAACGCCACCCGCTAATTTTGCAAGTCGTTCATGAAGCTTATCTTTTTCATATTGATATAATTCAGTTGCAATTTGTGCACGTAAGTTTTGAACACGTATTTTGATAGATTCTTTATTACCCGCACCATCAATAATGGTCGTATGATCTTTTGCAACTACTATTTTACCAGCTCTTCCAAGCTGTTCTAGTTTAGTAGTTTTTAAATCCAATCCAAGATTTTCAGTAATCAATTGTCCGCCTGTCAACACCGCAATATCTTCTAACATCGCTTTTCTCTGTATTCCAAAACCAGGAGCTTTAATGGCAACAGCGTGGAAAGTACCGCGCATTCTATTCACGACTAAAGTAGCAAGTGCATCCCCTTCAATATCATCCGCAATAATGACAAGCTGTTTATTTTGTCGCATAATCTCTTCTAGCAACGGTAATATGTCTTGAACAGATTGAACTTTATAATCAGTTATTAAAATATATGGATTATCTAATACCGCTTCCATCCGCTCATGATCTGTCACCATATAGGAAGATAAGTAACCACGGTCGAACTGCATTCCGTCTACAACGTCAAGCTCTGTTATAAATCCCCTTGATTCCTCTATTGTGATAACGCCATCATTCCCTATTCTCTCCATTGCTTCTGCTATTAAATTTCCAATCTCATAATCACCAGAAGAAATCGTAGCTACTTGAGCAATTGACTGATTCCCTTCGACTTTTTTCGCAATTGTTTGTAATTTTAAGACCGCAGCTGTTACACCTTTTTCCATTCCTTTACGAATACCAACCGGATTCGCACCAGCTGTTACATTTTTCAACCCTTCTTGAATCATCGCTTGTGCCAAAACCGTCGCTGTTGTCGTACCATCTCCGGCAAGTTCATTCGTTTTTGCAGCAACTTCAGCAACAAGCTGTGCCCCAATATTTTCAACAGGATCAGCCAACTCCACTTCACTTGCAATTGTTACACCGTCATTTGTAATAAGTGGACCACCGACTTTACGCTCAATGACAACATTTCGCCCTTTTGGACCCAATGTCACTTTAACAGTATCAGCTAATTTATTAACACCTACTAGCATTGCTCTCCTAGCTTCTTCATTAAAATAGATTTCTTTTGCCATAATTACGTATACCCCCTATTGCTTCTTTTTATCATGAATGGATTATGAAATGATAGTTGCCATAAAGACGAAAAATTTTCGAATGGAAATTAAAATAATTATTAAGTTCCCCTTATTTTTTCATAATTAGGGCAGTACTTTCATTTGTTTTCTACTAAACTACTTCGTATTATCAGTTTTTAATTGTTTAATAAACAATCAATATATTTTCGGACCTTTCCCTTATAAGGAATTTCATTCCGTATTTAAAATATACAAACAGCTTATAAAATTGTCAATCTTGGGAAAATTCTGTTTTTTTTAAAAAATACTTACTTCTAGCTTTCTCTTTCGGATTTTTCAAGATAGAAAAATACGCCAAACCTCTGAGATTATCAAAGTTTTGCAGTTTAATGAAAACGCCAAAACCCTTATTTAGCAAGGGTCTTGACGTTGACAGGGGAAAGTCCTATTTAGTTTACTAAAAATTACTTCGAACTTATTAGAAATTCCCACTTTATCTGAGCCTTTATACCATCATCAAACCAATCTTTAAATTATAGCTGAATTTATCTCCGTTACGATCGTATAAATCTTCTTCGGCCTTCCTCGTTTTCCTAATGGTTCCTCATCCACTGATTCTAGAAGTCCCATTTTTTCTAAATCACTTAAAATACGTCGTGTGTTGCGGTCTGTATTTTTTAATAGATTCGTGATTAGATCGCTTCCGAATTGGTTTATTTGCTTTAATTTTATATATCGATAGATTTTCAATGGAATAGTAGCATTATAGTTATGCTTTTTAAATGTTTCCTGCCAAAGTTCAGGAAGTGTATCGGAATTTATATCTCGATTCAATATATCCTGTAGTTTTTTATTTTCATCTATGTAGATCATGTTAGACCCTTCTCGCTGTTTACCTTCCTCACAAGCGAGATTTGAGTTCATTTTTGCCTCATAGACCGTATAACCAGAGCCAACTCCAATATTCATTTCTACATTTGTGGAAAGTTGGATTTCACGAATCGTTTGGAGTATTGATTCATCAATAAGCGATAATTCGAAATCGCCATGTGTCGTGTAGATATAAACGCGACCACTTTCTTTTCTTAAACTACCATTCAACTTTTCTGTTAGCTCTAATAATTCACGTTCTAGTTCTAGACTTTGTTTTTGTTTCTCATAAATCGTGTACTGTTGGTTATTTTCTAGTACATCAATACCAATAATCGTAACCTTTGAGTTTTCGTACAATTGCGACTGAGCTCTAGTAACCAATAAGTCTAGCTCTTTTTGAATAGCAAGTTCGGAAGGGACTAAACGGTAACAGGGTATGTTTCGTTTTGTAAGTTCTAAATAAACGGATAAAAAACCTGTAATAGCGACTTCAGAATTTCCTAATCGATGCTGCTCTACATGAAAAGCAACAATTTCTTCATACGATTTATCGTATTCATAAGAAGAAAAGGAAATTAAACAATCCTCCAGTGAAAATTCAGATAACAATTGTTGAACAATTTTTTTATCGATCGTATCTAAGCTGATTTTTGATACGAAATGACCTCTTTCCTTAATAATTTTTAGGAAAGTTCCAAGAAAACTAATACCATGAAGTGGTGGAAAACTTCCATCTTCTTCATTGATTATTTGATGTCTGATCGCATAATCATAGGGATACTGACCTGAGAATATCCATTGATCTACTTTTGTTTTATTTTCTCTTAATATGTTTGTTAGTTCATCATAATTGTCATAAGGAAAACCGATTAATTGAATCCTGTTGTCTTTAGATGCTACTTCTACTAACTTTTTTAATGAATCCACTGCCCCAATTGCACCAATTTTGATTTTCAACTTTACCTTACTCTCCTTTACTTTGCTATTTGCTTGTTTCTGTTTGTAAAGGGTGATGACAAACAAAGTGGTTGTAACATAAGTGAAAAGGCACAATCCATCATTCATTACGGATTGTACCTATTTGATATACAATCGTTCGTTTCCGATTCAGGCTTCGCTTTCCGCGGGGAAGCCATGAGCCTCCGGGAGCTAAAGCTCTCCGGGGTCTCATGACTGCTTCTACATCCCGCAGGACAAGGAATACTTCCTTGAACTTACATCGCAACGAGAAAATGCTTTAGCATTTTTGAGAGAGTCTCAGCCTGCCTCTCCAACGAACGACTTTCTTATATAGTGTTAGCAGATTTTTACCATACCCATACTGTCTTTTTATTGATAGTTTATCTTTTGTCCAAGCCTTATTTCAATGTAATTTCATCAACATATAACATTTCATTTAAAGCTGGGTTAAATTGAATACGGTCGCTAACTCCGTAAATAGAGTCCATTTGATATAAGTAGATGTACGGGCGATCTTCTGCAATCATTTCTTGTGCTTCCATGTATTGTTGTGCGCGCTCATCTAAGTTCATGTTTTTCTCAGCTTCTTGAAGGATACTCTCAACTTTTGGATTATTGTAATCCGTTTCTCCTGATGCTTTTTCAAACTTCAGACGGTCTAGGGCAAGCGAAGCATCAAACATAGAGTTTCCATAGGCAATCATGAAAATATCACCAAAAGATTTGCCTTGATATTTCTCGTTAAAGTTACTCCATTCTAAAAACTCAAGCTTAACTGTAATACCTACTTCAGCAAGCATCGCAGACATTAATTCTGCTGCTTCTTTATCTTTTAAATAACGTCCTGCTGGAGAAGACATTGTTACTGTTAACCCATCAGCATATCCAGCTTCTTTCAGTAGCTCACGTGCACGTTCCTTGTCATATAGGGAGACACCGTAAAGGCTTTCGTTTGCTCCAACATTTCCTGGCGTAACACGAGTTCTTGTTACAGTTCCCATACCTTGTAGTAGTGTATCTACAATGATTTTCTTATCGATCGCTAAATCAATTGCCTCACGTACTTTTGGATCAGCGGTTGGGCCATCGCCACCTGTACGAAGAGCTAATAGCATTACACGTTGTGTCGGACCTGTTACAACTGATACACCATCAGTAGAATCGATACGTTGGATGTCTGTAGGTGGAATATTCACCGCAATATCCACACCACCTGTTAAGACTTCAGATACACGTGTTGAATCTTCTGGAATTGAACGGAAGACAACTTCATCCCATTTTGGTGTTCTGCCAAAGTAATCTTCATTTTTCTCAAGGATGACACGGTCATCTTTTTTCCATTCTTTAAATTTGTATGGACCTGATCCAATTGGTTTTTGTAAAAATGTATCCCAACCATTTTCTTCAATATATTTCTTTGGTAAAATTCCTGAACCGATGCGAGAAATACGGTTTAAAAGTGCTGGTTCTGGATTTTCAGTTACAATATCAAATTCTAGTTCACTTTTTACAACTACTTCTTTAATTTGTTTATAACTACCATGTTCTAGCAATGTGTTGTCTTTTGCTGCACGTTCTAGGGAGAACTTTACATCCTCTGCTGTTAACGGGGAACCATCATGGAATTTTACCCCTTCTTTTAATTTAAATGTCCAAGTATTATCATCGATATTTTCAAAACTCTCAGCTAATACTCCTTCAAATCCATCTCCTGTATTTCTAACAAGATAGTCAAAAATATTAACGTGAATAGCTTCTGTACTAGTATTGTTGTGATTATGGATATCAAATGAAACCATATCTGTACCATTTGCAATTACCAAAGTCTTTTTTTCACTTTGTTGGTCAGTTTTCCCGTTATCAGATGTACCTTCACTACCGTTGCTACACGCTGATAGTACTAATAGTAAAACAGTTACCAAAATTAGATATGTCTTTTTCATCTATTATTCCCCCTTTTACTCATTTAAAAATTTGTAGGATAAAACGCTAAATAACGTCATGCCATATCGTATTGCTTCTTCATCAATATCAAACTTCGGATGATGAATTGAATAATCTGTTTCTTCACTAGATCTTGTACCTAATCTGAAGAATAAAGATGGGACGAGCTTTGAGTATTCTGCAAAATCCTCTCCACCCATTGAAGGAGTTACCCAATGCATTGAATCTTCACCGAACAGTTCAGTTACAAGTTCACTGAAATCATTCTTCGCATGCTCATCCGTACTCATTGAAGAAGTAACTCTTTGATAATCCAAATGTGCCTTTCCGCCAAAAGATTCTGCAATTCCTCTTGCGATTTTCTCCATCGATTCTGGTACTTGATCTCTAACATCCGGATCTAATGTGCGCACAGTTCCATTAATCGTTACTGAATTTGGCAATATATTTCCTTTTGTTCCCCCTACGATTTGGCCGAAACTTAAAACTACTGGCTTTAGAGGATCCACTTGCCTACTAACAATTTGCTGCATTGCAACTAATACTTGGGCAGAAATCATTACTGCGTCAATCGCTCTATGAGGATGCGCTGCATGTCCACCTTTTCCTTCTATTACAAGTTCAAAAATATCAACCGCTGCACAATCATATGTTGAATTTACTAATGAAAATTCACCTACATCAAGAATCGGCGCGACATGTAATCCAGCGAGCAAATCCATCTTAGGATTTACTAAAACCCCTTCATCAATCATTGCTTTTGCACCTTGGCCGATTTCCTCAGCTGGTTGGAATATTAGTTTTAATGTTCCTTTTTCAAGTCCAAGTTCACTAAAAACCTTTGCAACTCCTAATAGATTTGAAGTATGAACGTCGTGTCCGCAAGTGTGGGCAATACCTTCATTGATACTTTTATACGCAGCAGATATTTCATCATCCATCGGAAGGGCATCCATATCAGCTCTAAGCCCCATTACCTTACCTGGGTTTCTTCCTTTTAAAATACCAACAACACCTGTACCACCAACGCCTTCTTGTACCTCGTAACCCCATTCTCGTAAATAGTTTGCGACAATACTAGACGTTCGTTTTTCCTCAAATGATAGTTCTGGATGCTGTCTTAAATCTCTACGAATTTTAATAACAGTATCTAAGTTTTGTAAGATCGCTTTGTTTATTTCGGGATATTTTGTTTCTACCTTATGGAAAGCATCGTTTTGAGTTAGTTGCATGATTTCACTCAACTCCTTTACTTTTTAACTTTTGTTCGAATCGCACTATGAGGTCTGCCACTTGTTCAATATGTTTATAAAAGTCTTGTACACGAATGTTTTCATTTGGTGCATGATTTCTTGATGCGTAGTGACCCACACCAAAGGAGACAGATGGGATACCGTAACGCTGGCATAAATCATACATTGGCCCTGTTCCAGGTGTATTTGGCACAATATTTGGAGCCATTTCCTCGCTTGCAGTTACTGTTTCAATAACAGCTTCAACGATTGCTTCTGTTGGATGTGTTCTTGCTGCCTGAACACCAGACATATCTTTTATCTTAATATCTTGGAACCCTTGATTGTCTAAATGTTCTCGCAGTAGTTTTAAAATACGATTTGGATCTTGTCCTGGTACCAATCTAAAATCTATTTTTGCAAATGCATGATTTGGAAGTACTGTTTTTGATCCTTCCCCTGTATATCCGGAGTTGATCCCACATATGTTGCATGTTGGTTCAAATAAATGCTTCCTTTTTAAATCTAGTCCCGTTAAATCATTCACAAATTTAGAGATTCCAAGTTGCTCTTTATTTGCTTCTTCATCAAATAAATAACGAGAAAGAGATTCAATTTCTTCACTTGTTGGCTCTATTACGTCATCATAAAAACCTGGAATTAGAATTTTATCGTTTTGGTCTTTTAAACTAGTCAAGGCAAAGAGTAGTTTCCATGCAGGACTTTCTATAATTGTTGCGTTAGCTGAATGAAGGTCAGTATTTGCTCCTTCAGCTGAAAGTTCAACGTAAAGCATACCCTTTACTCCAAGTGAAACTTGCAGGCGATCATCAACATCACGATAGCCAAACTCCCAAACATTGCCATCAGATTGAATTTTATCTGCATGATTCTCTGCGAATTCTGCAAGGTTAATACTTCCGATTTCTTCTTCCCCTTCGAAAATAAACTTCACATTGATTGGAAGATTAGGATTTTGTTGCTTCATTGCATGTACAGCTGCAAGCCTTGCAATTAAATTCCCCTTATTATCAGCGATGCCTCTTGCATAAATTTTCCCATCGATTTCAGTCGCTTCAAAAGGTGGTGTATTCCATAACTCAATCGGATCTTCAGGTTGCACATCGTAGTGATTATAAAAACTAATCGTATAAGGTGAATCTGCCTCAATATGTGAATATGCAACTGGATATCCACTTGTTTCAATAAATTCAACCTTTTCATTTATATAAGTATCAAACAAATTTTGAAGAAACTTTTTACTGTCTTCCATACCTCTGTTTTGTGCTGCAACACTCGGAACTGCACAAAAATCAATGAGCCATTGTTTATAAAGGTCTCGATTTTCATAGATTATTTCTTTAATTGTTTTTCCCATTGTTGAATACCCCCCATTTTTGGAAAATTGCCAAAAATATTTCCTTAATGGTATCGAACTGGAAAATGATAGTCAAGTATTTTTCTAATTATTAGGAATTATTAGATAATATATATATTGAACAAATAGACATATTTACCACTATTTGCTGGAGATTGGTTTTATTGATAGATGGCGATTACAATTAGATTTATTTATAACTATGAACCTAGTATTATAAATTTCTCGCAATTGTTAATTGACTGATAATTGGAAATATACTAATATGCTATCTAAGTAATAAACGGGGTTATATTTTATTTCCTTAATTCGTTTGGATACGGAGGATGAAAGAATGTTTAAAGAAACCGATATGGAAAAGATAGTCGTTAGTGAACAAGTAAATAGTCTATACAATGTGCTCATTTCTAACTCTCAAGTGGAGAAAGCACTTTCCTTTCTGAAGGATGATAATGATCAAACAACGGAAGAACAAATCGAACTTACTGCCATTGAGGCACCTACTTTTATGGAAGAAGTAAAAGGAGTTTGGTACAGGGAAAAACTTGAGGAACTTGGCATTCAAGATATTGAAGTAGATGAAGTAGGAAACGTATTTGGAATACGCCCAGGAAGTGGCGATGGTCCAAAATTAGTGGTATGTGCCCATCTTGATACAGTGTTCCCTAAAGGAACAGATGTAATTGCAAAAAGAATAGATGGAAAAGTATATGCGCCTGGAATTGCAGATGATGGCAGAGGTCTGGCAGTAGTTCTTTCACTTACACGAGCATTAAATGAGGCCAATATTCAAACTGTTGGCGATTTGATAATAGGTGCAACAGTTGGTGAAGAAGGTTTAGGAGATTTACGTGGCGTTAAGACTTTATTTAAAAATAGAGACGATATTGACGGGTTTATTTCCATCGAACCTGGTGAGCCAAGTCGAATTACTTATTTAGGCACGGGCAGCAAGCGATATAAAGTCACTTATCAAGGACCAGGTGGCCATAGCTTCGGTGCTTTTGGAACACCTAACCCGATTCATGCAATGGGCAGAGCAATTGCGAAAATCGCAGATATAGAGACTCCATCTAATCCAAAAACTACTTTTAATGTAGGCTTGATTGAAGGTGGAACATCAATTAATACCATTTCAGAAAAAGCTGAGATGTTCATTGATTTACGTTCAAACTCTCAAGAGGAGTTGAAAAAATTAGAAGATAAAGTATTAAATATTATCAATCAAGCAAAAGATGAAGAAAATCATCGCTGGAATCAGTCCGATGATATCACTGTGAATATTGAACAGGTTGGCGATCGTCCTGCTGGTACTCAAAGCCCTGATGCAATCATTGTTCAAGCTGCTGCAGCTGCCGCATCAACTCTTGGATTTGAACCCGATTCAACTCCAGCATCAAGTACCGATTCCAATATTCCAATCTCTTTAGGAATCCCAGCCGTTACCCTTGGCGGTGGAGGAGACTATGGAGGAATTCATACTTTAAATGAATATTATGACCCTACGGATGCTTATTATGGGGTTCAGAATACTCTCTTAACTGTTTTGGGGCTTGTTGGAGTGGAGGGTGTTTCGGAGCCATTGCTAGCAAAGAGAGGGAATTTATAGTGGGACAAGGAGACAACATCGCCCCTCCGATTGAATTACAACATATAAGTAAAAACGCCAAAACCCTTGTTTAAGGCTTTGGCGTTTGTTTTTTCATAATTTATAGAGTTGGGGCAGAAGTCGAACCTGTATCCCGTTTTATTATTATTGTTATTTTGGGTGGTACATAAACCGTAAGTTATATCGAGGCTTCAACCGCTGATATTGCGGTAGGTTAATATTTTACAAGGATATTAACGTATAAATGGTTTCATATCGGATTTTATCGCATTATCTACGGCTGTAACCGCTGCCTGCGTTTTATTACTTTCGTTCGTTGTACTAAATGCATCTAAGAAAATCGTAATATACCCTATCTCTCTAACATCCATTTTTCCGCCTCTGGCATAATTCGGATAGATTCCTCTTATAGCCTTTACATATTTGCGCAATGCCTCGTAATTTACGCTATGCGCTTTTGCAACACTCGTCATATTCATTTGGAACAATTTCTTTCCTCCGTATAATCGACTGCTAGCGAGTCAGTAATTGGCCTGTACCAAACTATACAGAATCCGCATTCCTAACGCAAGTGCAAAACGCTCTGAAGCCACGTCATTACTACGTTTGCAAGCGTTAAAAGTTGCCTTTAAGGCAACTTTTAATTGATAAATCGACGCAAATGCCTGAGAAAACATACTAAAGTTTCCTCTGGGGCCACAAAAAAATTATTTTTATATGCGTTACGATTTTACAGGCTTTTTAGGTTTTTTTCCCTGCCACTTTTAAAAAAACTGTTTTTAGTTAATTGGGTAATAAATGGCATGAAGAATTGGTGATAAAGCTTCTACTCCACCGTTTGGAGCATAGCGAATATGAGAATTCTTAGTTAGATAATCTACCGTTACCTCCTTAAGACCACCATCCATCAAATACCACTTGTCATATAATTTGAATGCAACTTGATCCGATGTTGATAATTTGGTTGAATGAATTACTACAGATTCAATCCCCACTTGATCTAGTACTGCACTAGTATAATAAGAACTTGATGATCCACTATAAAGTCCATTAACTACTAAATCGTAAGCTGACACTGCTCCATTTGCTACACCCTTTGAAGGGTCGTAATAGCTTGAATTTCCTAAAATAGTTAAACTGTCAGAAACTCGTTTATACTCCTCGAAAGTCTTAATGCTATCTCCAAAATTCTCATAGATATCTTCAGCTGCTAAAAGAGCTAGGTTATAAGGGGTTCTGTATTCTGGATTTCTCTTATCAGTGATCGCTTTTTTCTCCTTATAAAAAACATCTTCAAACGCTTGATCTAAATATTTTATATATTTATAGTCACTTTTGAATTTACTATAGTTTCCGTCGCGAGTATTTTGCTCAATTACCTTCATCAATTCATCGTATTCTGCTTGCGTGTTTGTACCATATGAGCGCTCGCCGAATTTTGTCTTCACCTTGTTTCCAATTACATCTGGCGTTTTTAATTTCTTTGGTACTAATGTTAATAAATTTGGATCCTGTTCAAGGAGTACAGGAGATGTAACTGGTACAGTTGTTTGTAAAATTGCAGGAGGCACAAACGGCTTAGCATCACCAACAAATCTTGCAATTTCCACTACATTTTCTGATGATATTGAATCATGATATTTTTTTAAGAAAGTAGATATATGCGCTCTTGTTAATTTCATCTCTGGTGCGTAGTTTTCTAGTGTTGCACCTTTTTTTGGATTTGTCCCACTTGTAATTTTATTTTTGAACATAAATTGTACAGCTTCATCTAACGTAATGTCTTCTGAACCATAGCGCATTGAAACTAACAACTGAGCCAAACTCCCTCGAGTTATTTGTTTACTTCGATTATCATCTGAAGAAGAACTGGTATTGATAGAAAAATACCCGTTGGATTCTACTGTTAGATTACTTGGCCCATTTATGATCCCTTGTAGTTCAGCAGTAATATAGTCCATGTCACTCCATTTATATGAGTTGGTAAAATTTTTACTCTTCATATGCTCATAACCAGCTAAATCATACTGATAACGTAAAAGTATACTCAGAGCCTGTTCTTCTGTTAACTTTCCATTCGGGTCTAACCATGTACCATATTTCTTTGTAGTTGGATGGTTTTGGTTGATATAACCTGTAATATAGCCATTATTTATCATCCATAGCATATCATCAGCCCAATACTGTTTCAGGTCGAAGTCGTTGTATTGTATGTTTGCATTTTTTCCAGCGCCAACATTTGCAGAACTTATGTATTTTAATTCAGAAGCTTCACTTTGTATGTTACTTGCTTGTACCTCTTTAGATTCTAGCAAAGTATCCACTACAAAAACTCCTGTAGTTAATACCGTTGCGATTGTTAATAAACCTAGTATTCGCTTTGACATTGATAATCCTCCATTTCAATTTACTTTTAAATAATTTCAACCATAATTAACATTTTAACTTAAGGCAAATCCATTTTTTAATATATCATACTATTTTTTGGTAATCTATTATCTTATGTGGGTTAGCTTCCTATCGAAATTGCAAATGAATAAAGTTGAACTACTATAGCGCATTTATAATCAAAAAAAGAGTCCCTTTATAGATGCCATCGGAGGACATACGGGGAACTCTTTCTTTATTCGCAAGGATTTAATAACATACTGTTAAATAAAACAGCTTAGTATTGAAATACTAAGCTGTTGAAATTCACATATGTCTGTTACCGCAAATTGGTTTAATTGGAATACAATCTTTACTTAAAATACGCTCTATATGATGTGATAAAAGCTTCCGGTGAAGATTTCACAACATACGGATATACACCTTGTAGCGTATGTAAATAGAGAATACCGCCTTGATTTGCAATTTCTCGATAAGAAAAATCCATTACATCCATAATCGGAAACTCTCTATACTGTGTAACGACCTTATCCGTGTATAAGTAAATGATTCGTTCATGTTCAATTTCAAACTGTTCAAACCTTGTCACTTTTCTTTCTGTTTTTATATAAGGATGTTGTGCGATCAAGCTCATAGAATCCTCCTAAGAAAAAGTCTTCTTATAGTTTATCACAAACATCTGGTCCGATCGTGGTTAAGAAACATCCTGCATATTCATTAAAACGGTCAGGAATTTAACACTACCTATTTAGGACGGAAGGGACAGGTTTGTCCCTGCATTTTATTATTTAGAACAAAAGTTTCCATCCCCACACAAAGACATTAGAAAAAGCCAAAACCCTTTGTTTTAAAGAATTTTGGCTTTTAGCCCTGCTCTATATACCCTCAACCAATTCTCATAGTCACCTAATTTTCTATCCTTAGGCTACACTATAAAAGCAAAGTATAGTATGAATAACAAACAAAGCACATACATAATTGGATGAATTTCTTTATAACGCTTTTGCGCTACTAAACAAAGTGGATATAGAATAAAACCAAATGCAAGACCGATTGCCACACTAGAAGTGAGGGGCATCATGATGATGGTTAAAAAGGATGGAATGACAATTTCCAGCTTCGTCCAGTCTATCTTTCTGATTTCCATTGCCATTAATGCTCCTACAATAATTAATGCAGGGGCAGTAACTTCCAAAGTAATAACGGAAAGAATTGGTGAAAAGAACAATGCAATCGTAAAACAAGCAGCAATAACCACAGCCGTAAAGCCTGTTCTTCCTCCGACTGCAATTCCAGCAGAAGATTCAACACTCGTCGCAGGTGTAGATGTTCCCAGTATAGCTCCAACTGCACTAGCGGTAGAATCAGCAAGCAATGCCCTTCCTATATTCGGAACCGTATTCCCTTTCATCATTCCCGCTTGACTAGTCAGTGCAATTAAAGCACCTGCCGTATCAAAAAAGGCAACAATTAAAAAAGTGAAGATCACTGCCAATAATTCAGGGGTGAACACCTGATCCAAATGGGAAAACACTACTCCAAATGTTGGTTCTATGCTCGGTATACTTCCAATAATTTTTGAAGGAACATTAATTAATCCAACAATCATCCCAATAACCGTGGTAATGATCATTCCATAAAAAATTCCGCCATTGATTCCACGCACTAACATAACAATGGTAATAACCAAGCCGAGAATGGCTAGTAGAGTCGTAGGTGAAGATAAGTTTCCAATCGAAACAAATGTATCAGGATTGGAAATAATAACTCCTCCATTCTTCAACCCAATGAATGTAATGAAAAATCCAATTCCTGAAGCGATTGCATATTTTAAATTCAATGGAATGATATTAATGATCTTCTCCCGAATTTTCAATACACTTAAAATCATAAAAATAATCCCTGCAATAAAAACTCCAGTCAAGGCAACTTGCCATTGTATGCCCATCCCAATACACACAGAAAAAGTGAAAAATGAATTCAGCCCCATACTCGGTGCAATTCCGATTGGGTAGTTAGCAAGCAAACCAATAAGTAAAGTACCGATGATTGCAGTAAGAGCTGTTGCAGTAAATACAGCCCCACTATCCATCCCAGCTTGGCTTAGTATAAGAGGATTGACGACCAATATATATGCTATAGATAGGAAGGTTGTCACGCCCGCTAGTGTTTCCTGTTTAAAGGAAGTATTCCGTTCAGTAAATTTAAAAAAGTTTCTCATGATGTAATCTCCTATTTTGCTAAATGAAAGAATGAACGGAAATGATTCCGAGGTTCGTTTTACAGCCATTACATAATAGTATGTGCTTAATAATAAAAAAACTTTGACCTTAGTTTGGCCAAAGTTTTTATCTACAAAAAGGAATATAAAAATATTATTAATTTTCCATTCCTTGTAGACAAGCTGTTTATGGTAGCTGGTAGAAACTTTCAAGCCGTATTCTTGAATTTATACAAGGTATTTCTATTCTATTAAAAAACAATAAAAGAATGATAACAAGTCTAGGTCAGGACGTCAATAGAATTTATATGGAGACTGCTGGGATTCGAAAAGTTCAAGTTTTTCTCCAAAAACTGGCTCACATAAAAAAGCCACTCGCTTTAAACGAGAGGCTTGAAGTTTTTAGTGAGGCATAAATACTAATTGAATAATGAATAAAATCGCAAAGAAGTAAAGTAATGGGTGAACCTCTTTACCTTCACCTTTGAATAACTTAAATAATGGGTAAGAAATAAACCCAAATGCGATACCAGTTGAAATACTAGATGTTAATGGCATGATTAAAATAACTAAAAATGCTGGGATTGCTTCTTCAACTTTATCCCATTCGATCCCCCGAACAGCACCAATCATTAAACTACCTACGATAATTAATGCAGGTGATGTAATGGCAGAAACACTTGCCAATGCACCCGCTAATGGTGAGAAGAATGCAGTAATTATAAATAGTACTGCAACTGTTAACGACGTTAAACCAGTACTTCCACCCATTGCTACGCCAGAAGAAGATTCTACGTAAGCTGTTGTTGGGCTTGTACCAAACATTGAACCAATTGTTGTTGCTAGTGAGTCACCAAGGAATGCTTGACGTGCTCGTGGTAATTTATCATCTTTTAAAATACCAGCTTGTTTGGCAACGCCGACCATTGTACCTGTCGTGTCGAATAATGTAACTAAAATGAACGAGAATACTGTCCCGTATAAGCCGTATTTAATTACATCGCCAAATGCTTCAATTGGATTCCATACTAAAATACCTTCTGGTAATGTTGGCATTGCAACAACACCATCAAATGTTAAGTTGCCAGTAAATGCAGCGATGATTGCTGTGACAACCATACCCCAGAAAATTGCACCGAATACACGGTACATCATTAAAATAGCAGTAACTAGAACACCTACGATTGTTAACCAAACCATAGTGCTTGATAAATCGCCTAATTTTACTAAGCTTGATTCGTCACCTGTCACTAGGCCTGCTGAACGCATACCGATGAAAGCGATGAATAAACCGATACCAGCCGTAATGGCTAATTTCAAGTTATTTGGAATTGCTTTAACGAGCATTTGTCGTAAAGGCGTTAAGCTAATAATGAAGAAAAGTATCCCGGCTACGAATACAGCAGAAAATGCTGTCATATAGTCAATTTCACCTTTAGAAGCTTGGACAACCGTGAACGTAAAAAATGCGTTCAGACCCATACCAGGAGCCATTGCGATTGGATAATTTGCAAATAGTGCCAACCATAACGTACCAAATACAGCAGCGATAATTGTCGCTGTAAATACTTGTTCGCTAGGCACACCAGCAATAGATAGAATTGAAGGGTTCACGATTACAACGTATACCATTGTAAAGAAAGTCGTTAAACCTGCGAAAATTTCAGTTTTTACAGTAGTATTATTTTCTTTTAGTCGAAACAAAAATTTCAACCTCCTAGATACGAACATTTAAAACAACGAAATTAATAATATTCGGTTTTCAGTTTTAATGCAAGTGTTTTTTCGTAAATTTTCTCCCCATACAAAAAGTTGTTATAACAAGAATATTTAGAATATGAGGAGATGGTCATGTGAATAATCAACCAACGAAACGTTTAAGCAATGGGGTACGGGACGAGGGGAACAGAGGGACTGTACCCTCGTCCCTTTCAATCTTCCTCACCTAAAGTGAAATCTAGTTCGACTGGTTTTATTTCACGTCTCCGCGCTGGTCTACGTTTTTCTTTTGATTCGATTAAATAGTTTTCAAAGTTAGTAGGGCTAAATAATGTGCTGGGTCTTAAGAATGTTTTCATTTTCGGATCATGTAACCATTGTTTTACTTTTACATTAATAACCTCTTTAAAGTCCTCTAATTTGTAGCCTTCTTTTAATCTAGCCTTAATGAATCGTTGGGTTGAATGATTGTCAATTCGATAGTTTCGATTTGTTTTTTTGTTTAAGTACTGGATCACTTCTGCGACAACGTCGAGATGTTTCTCGACAATAGGCCTTTTCTTTTTTAATTCTTCTTTAAATTCTTCTTTTATATATGGCACTACTTTGTCCTCCAATTGTGGTACATACTGGCTGACAATTGGAGAATCTTTTGTATTTTTGCTACAGTCATTTTGACTTTCAATGGCAGGAGAAATTTCTGTCTGAACTTCCGGGTGTTGTCCAAAACCAACAAGCGTTTCATTGATGGGATCATATTGCATACCTAGTCGACGATACAATTCCTCGTAATCAATTCGATACCATTTCGTTTTCATGACTTTGGCTGGGTTGTAGACTTGGCTCGAAATAATGATGCGATCCTTTTCTAAGTTCAAAAAGCCCCGACTAATCGTCTTCTCCGAATAAAAAGGAAATTGCTTTTGCCAATTCATGTATGTATGTCTGTACCAAGTATAACCATCTTTTTTATAAGGCGAATGCATCAAACGATAATGAAGCTGCTGCAAAATCATTGCCTCCTTAATACCTAGTTTCAACGCAAGTGTAGGTAATGTTTGCAAAGGTGCCTCTGGAATAAGTAACTTTTCTTTCAATGTTAATGCTCTCCTTTTTGAAATATTCGATTCACCCTTTATATAGCTTTCAAACTCGAAAAATGAGACATGATGGAGAGAAAAAATTGGCGATTGTGATTTTTAGGAGAATAAAAAATGCCTAATTGAAAATTTGTTCGTTCAGCATGTCTCAATTAGACGCAAAAGTCACTATGTAATAGATAGAGTGGTCCAAACCGTCTAAAAAAAGGAGAGATAGAAAATGAATAAATACGAGGCAAATGAAGTTTTAGTGGATGAGAGTGGAAATAGTGAAGGTAGCAATTTACTAATAGAAGAAAGTCCTCTGCTAGTCTTACCTACCATTGCAACAAAATTAAGTCTTAATGAAGCTATCGTTTTACAACAGGTACACGTAAGTGCTGAGGAAGAACCACTATCCATGGCAGGGCACAATTGGGTACACAAATCGTACCTCGAATGGCAAAAACAAAATTTCCCGTTCTGGTCTGAGAAAACAATTTCGCGGATTTTCAAAAAACTTGAACAAAAATCACTTATCATCGCACATAAACCACAACTTCATCGGTTCGATCAATCCAAATGCTATCGAATAAATTATGAACGGTTGGAAAACTTCTTAGAGGAAATGGAGGATTGGGAGATGGATTAGGTTTGAGTGGGATGAATGATAATGAATTTTTGGGAGTGTTGAGGTATGGACTACAACACTCCTTTTTTAGAACATTGTGACAGGAAGTATAATAAATAAAATAATTATTCAGTTTGGGTTGGAACCGTATGGTATACATTAAACCTTACTAAATTGTATTTATAAAAACCTTTTGTTATTTAAAATTATCTTTGAAATCGATTGAAAATAAAAAAATGTCAAAACCCAATTTAACAAGAGTTTTGACATTGGTTGAAATCTATGGAGACGGCGGGAGTCGAACCCGCGTCCAGAAACTCCAATACTTAAACTTCTACGCGTGTAGTTTGCCTATTTGCAATTCGTGCTACATTATGCCGACAAACAGGCGTCCTGAGCACTAACTTGGAAATCTCTTGACGGTGACTCAAGTGGCACCACCGACCGTATCCCACTAAAGTTGGGCCCCACGTTCTCTACATGGGCGATAGAGAGGCAGAGCGCTCACGAGCTTACGCTGCGAAAGCTAAATTTTGTTGTTTGCCAGTTATTATATAACTTCCGTTGATGACGGAGCCGAGACCTCCGACGCGCAGCTCAAGCTTGAACCATCCCTGTCGAATCCGTAACGTCCCCTTATTATAAGGGTCATGGCGTGATGCCATGTACGGCAGTGATGCATTTAAGCATCGAACTTAACTCTACTGGCTGTATGAATATTATACATCGCGAAACACTAGAATTCAAGACATCATCTCCATGTATCTGTTGGAGACTTTGCAAATACTTGGAGCGAAAACCAAACTTCATTTTCATAGCCTGATCAAATAGAACTTTGAAAAATAAAACGCATTTCTCTCGACTACCGAAATTGACATACGACATAATCAAAAATATGTGCAAATTGCACTTAATTATTAATAAGTCGTATATCGAATTCGTCTGCGAGCGCTTTTCACTTTTTACATCACAAGACAAAATCGAAACAAGCAGTTTTTTCGCAGCTGAGCTTTTATTGGTTTCTTGCCTTAAACGCACGTTCCACTTCACGCTTTGCTCCGCTTCACTTTATTCAGCTCCGCAGAAAAGTAATGGAAACCATTTCTATATTTCTGTTCATATAGTTACTGGTTGCGTGCTTTAAATGCACGCTCAACTTCACGTTTCGCTTCTTTCTTCTTCATATCATTACGCTTATCGTAATCTTTCTTCCCTTTACCAAGACCAATTAATAGCTTCGCGTAGCCATCTTTAATATACATTTTGAGTGGAACAATTGTGTAGCCATCTCGCTTTACAGCGCCAACTAACTCACCAATTTGCTTTTTGTGAAGCAACAGTTTTCGCACACGTAGTGGATCGTGATTGAAACGGTTTCCTTGTTCATAAGGACTGATGTGCATGTTATAAATCCATGCTTCTCCATTTCGGATTTGAACGTAGGAATCTTTTAGTTGCACTTTTCCAGCACGAATTGCTTTGATTTCAGTACCTTGTAATACCATTCCTGCTTCATAGGTTTCTTCTATAAAATAGTCATGGCCTGCTTTTTTGTTTTGAGCTAATACTTTTCCAGATCCTTTTGCCATTCTTAACACCTCACAACACATCGATCACCTAGGATCGAACAAATTCTTTCGTGGATTCTTGTTTGATTGCTTAGAAAATCACTCAAGCGCAATTTCCCAAAAACACCTCAACTTTCCAATCCTAACGTGCGAAAGGCTGCGTAAAAATTGCTTACTGCACTTGCCTTAGAAAGCAATTTTTTGACAGCCTATCCGACAACTTTTTATTTCTTTTACTATACAATAACTCGCTGAAAACTACGAGTTATCTTTTCTTCTTTTTCTTTTTGTTCTTTTTGGCAACGCCTTCGTAAAATCTTTGCTTTTGTTTTACTTTACCGCCGCCGCCTGGCTTTTTGTCGTCGTCCGTTCTTCTTCTACGTCCGTCACCACGACCACCGCCGCGGCCTTCTTCCTTCTTGTCACGCCCGCCTTCACCACGACCTTCACCGCGTTTACTGTCACCACGACGACCCGCATGAATGACTTTCGGTGCAGCTTTTCTCGTTCTTTCAAAGGATTTCACCATGCCAACAACTTCAAAGTCAATCGAAGATTCTTCAATAATGACATTCGTTACGCGAACTTGGACTTCATCACCAATACGGAATTGGCGACCTGTATGTTCACCAATCATGATCATTTGACGATCATCGAAATGGTAGTAGTCGTCCGTCATATTACTAATGTGGACAAGTCCTTCCACCGTGTTCGGTAATTCAACAAACATACCAAAGTTCGTAATGGAAGAAACCATTCCTTCAAATTCTTCACCAATTTTATCGGACATGTATTGTGCTTTTTTCAGTGCATCAGTATCGCGCTCTGCATCAACAGCACGACGCTCACGTTCTGATGTATGATCAGCGATTTCATCCATCGCCATTCCCCATTTTGTTGTCGTTTCCTTCGAAACATCCTTATTGATTAAATATGTTCGAATTAAACGATGCACAATTAAGTCAGGATAACGACGGATTGGCGATGTGAAGTGTGTATAATAATCCGTTGATAATCCAAAGTGTCCAATGGATTCTGGATAATATTTCGCTTGTTGCAATGAACGAAGCAACATCGTTGAAATAACCGGTTCTTCTGGTAGTCCTTCAATCGCTTTTATAATTTCCTGCAATGCTTTTGGATGTACCGAGTTCCCCGTCCCTTTTATAACTAATCCAAAGTTCGTAACAAACTCAAAGAAACGATTCAGCTTTTCAGGTTTTGGATCTTCGTGAATACGGTAAATAAACGGTACTTCCATCCAGTGGAAATGTTCTGCAATCGTTTCGTTCGCCGCTAACATGAACTCTTCAATAAGTCGCTCAGCTGTTCCACGTTCACGTAGTACGATATCTTGAGGCCAGCCATCTTCATCAACCAATACTTTCGACTCTTTAAAGTCAAAGTCAATTGCTCCGCGGTCAAAACGTTTATTGCGAAGGATTTGAGCTAATTCCTCCATATCTTTAAACATCGGAACAAGACTTTCATATCGTTTCATTAATTCTTTGTCTTGGTCTACTAAGATTTTATTCACATCAGAATAAGTCATACGCTCTGTCGTTTTAATAACAGATTGGAAAATTTCATGTTCAACCACTTGCCCATTTCGGTCAATAGTCATTTCACATGATAACGTCAGACGATCCACCTGTGGATTTAATGAACAAATTCCATTTGATAATCTGTGTGGAATCATCGGAATTACTCGGTCTGTTAAATAAACACTCGTCGCACGGTCATAAGCTTCTCTATCAAGTAAAGAGCCCTCTGTCACATAGTAACTAACATCGGCAATATGGACACCAAGTTTGTATTTACCGTCTTCGAGTTTTGTTACAGTAACAGCATCATCAAGGTCTTTTGCATCTGCACCGTCAATAGTGACAATCATTTCATTGCGCAGATCACGACGGCCAACTAAATCATCCTCAGAGATGGAGTCAGGCACTTGAGCAGCCGCATCTACAACCTCTTGTGGGAATTCTGGTGGAATCCCATGTTTATAAATAATCGATAAAATATCAACACCAGGATCATTTTTATGTCCTAGAATTTTTGTAATAATCCCTGTTGCAGACTTAATTTCACTTGGCCAGTTTACGATTTCCACAACAACTTTGTGACCGTCAACTGCTCCAAGGGAATCTTCTTTTGTTACGAAGATGTCCATATTTAACTTTTTATCGTCTGTTACAACAAATCCAAAACCGCGATTTGCCTGGTACGTTCCAACAAAAGTTGTTTGACTTCTTTCAATTACTTTCGTTACAGTACCTTCTCTACGGTCTCCGGATGTTTCCTTTAATACGCGAATTAAAACTATATCCCCATTAAGTGCCCCATTTACTTCATGAGGTGGGATAAAGATATCATCCATTCCTTCTTCTTCTGGTGTTACAAATCCAAACCCTTTTGCGTGGCCGATAAATTTACCGCGCATTAAATTCATTCGTTCAGGTAAACCATAACGATTCGATCTCGAACGAACGATTAGTCCTTGATCTTCCATTCGGACTAATGTTTTTATTAACTCTTTAAACTCATCTGCGTCTTCTAAATTTAAGACTTCTTCGATTTCATCCGTTTTTAGTGGTTTATATTCATCGTCTTTCATGAGATCCAATAGACGTTGTTGTAGTGTATTGTTTTGAGTCATAGATTTCCCTCCTTTTAACATACTAATGTGACTTTATATTTACTTATTGTTTGCTGGAAAGAGCTATTCATTCCAATCTAGGGAATTTAAAAACTGCAGAATTGTTTCATGCAATTGTTCTTTTTCCTTATCTAGTGTAATGACATGCTTTGAATGCTCAAACCAAACAAGTTCCTTCTTTAAGGATTCCACATCTTCATAAATTATATGAGCAGACTGTGGGTCAATTACTTCATCATTTCTAGATTGAACAACTAATACTGGTGCATAGATTAAGTCCAATTCTTTTCTTACGTCTCGGATTAGTTGCTGAAGTTCAGGTAAAGATGGCATACCCTTTTTCCGAATTGCTTCAACATCTTTTTCGATTTGCTCTGGGTCTTCTCCATCAAATTGCTTGTAGTCTTTCGCATATTTTAGAACGCCTTCAAACATTTTGTCAGTCGTTCTCATCGACATTGGAGCACACATCGTAACTACGCCTTTTAATGGAGCGTTCATGGCAAGTTTTAATGAGAAAACCCCGCCGAGCGAGAGTCCAGCTACTGCAATTTCCTCGTAGCCTTCATTTTTTAGCAATTCGTATCCTTTAATGACGTCTTGCCACCACTCGTCTGGTGACGATTCGATTAGTTGCTCTGGTGGAACACCATGTCCTTTATAGTGCGGCGCATGGCAAGTGTATCCGTTTTTTTCTAAGAAACGACCTAGTATTCTTACGTCTGAGGAACTTCCAGTGAAACCATGTAATAACAAAACAGCTCGCGGTCCAGCTTTATAGAAAAAAGGTTCTATTTTTATTTTTCGCAAAACATGAAGCCTCCAAAATCTACTTGTATATACATATTTTTCTTCCATCGCATAACTTCCATTATATATGAAAAAGCCTAACCATGCTCGGTTAGGCTTTCATTATTTTCAAATTATATTGTTTTCATTCAAAATTATATTTTAACTACGACTAAAGCTAAAATAAAGAATAAAATCGCAAGAACAACAGTTAATCTATGTAGAATTAAATCTATACCTCTTGCTTTTTGTTTACCGAAAAGTTGCTCAGCTCCACCTGAGATGGCCCCTGATAATCCTGAGCTTTTACTTGATTGTAATAAAACAACTGCAATTAATGCTAAGCTTACGATGATCAGCAAAGTTAACAGTAACGTATGCATGAACTCCACCTCCTGAAAATGAAACTTTACAACATAGTACAGTATACCAAAAACAGTCAACGTTTACAATAAACAATTAGAAAAGCAAATTTCTATTGGGATTTAGTAGATTATAAGCAATTAAATACTAAATATCTACTAGTTTCAGTATGGGTTTTCACTATGGTCACAGTGTTAATATTACTAATTATTCTACTTTTAGAGTATTTTATTCTCTTTTGCATGCTGTTTGTCTAATTTTTCTGAATCTTATTGTAATTCCGATTTTACTTCACTATAATAAATCCTATTAAATTCAAAAAAGGCAGGTACATAGAATGAATCCATTACAAAAAATAGGAAAATTTGCAGGTGACACGTTTGCAATCTGGGTTTTACTTGCAGCTGGCCTTGCGATGTGGACGCCAGAAAACTTTAAGTGGCTTGCTCAGTACATCACTCCATTATTAGGTATCGTTATGTTCGGTATGGGGATGACGTTAAAACTAAGTGACTTTAAATTAGTAGTTAGATATCCAAAAGGCGTATTTATCGGTGTTATCGCTCAATTCGTTGTAATGCCACTACTTGCATTCGGATTAGCAAAGTTATTCCAACTTCCACCTGAATTAGCAGTAGGGGTAATTTTAGTAGGATGTTGTCCTGGTGGTACTTCATCGAACGTTATGACTTTATTGGCAAAAGGTAATACAGCATTATCAGTAACAATTACATCTGTTACTACTTTATTAGCACCAATCATGACACCAGCATTAATCTACTTACTTGCAAGTGCATGGTTACCAGTTGATTTCAAGGCAATGTTTATGTCAGTAGTTCAAGTTGTATTAGTTCCTATTATTCTTGGAGCAATTGCTCAATTCTTCTTTAAACCAATCGTTTCAAAAGCAGTTGATGTCCTTCCAGTAGTATCAGTTATCGCGATCGTTTTAATCGTAGCAGCTGTTGTAAGTGGAAGTCGTGATCGTATTATCGAATCTGGTTTATTCATCTTAGCGATTGTTATTTTACACAACGGTTTAGGATATTTAATCGGGTATTTAGTTGGTAAACTATTTAACTTAAAATATGAAGATAAAAAGGCCGTTTCCATCGAAGTTGGTATGCAAAACTCAGGTTTAGGGGCTTCATTAGCAACAGCTCACTTCCCTGATCCAATCACAGCTGTACCAAGTGCGATCTTCAGCTTCTGGCACAACATCTCAGGACCAATCCTAGCAACATACTGGTCTGCAAAAGCAAGCCGTATGGAGAACAATGAAGAACCTAATTCTGGGTCTGGGAACAAAAAAGAAGAAAAAGAAAAAGTTGGAGTTTAAAATATAAATTTACTCGGCTTCCGCCGCCCCAAATCATAAGTTTGGGGCGGTTTTTATTTTTGGGTTTAATTTCCTTGGCGTGGTCTTTATTATAGTAGTTGAGGAGGTGAGATGATGTTGTTGTTGGAGAGAACGAAGTCTAGCAAGTTAGTCATGTTAGAATCTTTAGTTCGTCGGTTACATCCTAGTGACAGTGACTATGCTTACTTTAAAGAAGGCTATCAAAGGCAAGTTGCTGGGTATGAAGGCGAAAAGTGGGTGGATCGAGAATGGTTTGACATGCCAAACCTTGGCTGCCATTATTTATTTTGTAACTACGAGTTTGAAAATGAACATGGCTTTTCCCACCAAATTGATACCGTCTCGCTCACGTTGAAGTATTTGCTGATTTTGGAAATAAAAAATATTTCTGGCCGAGTTGATATCGATGAAGACAAACATCAGATGATCGTAACAAGACCTGATGGCACTACGAAAAGTTATGCGAATCCTCTAGATCAGATAAGAAGACATGCGCAACATCTTGGTGTGTTGCTCGATCAGTTTAAGTTTCCCCTTCCCATCGAAGGTGCCCTTGTTTTTTCAAATCCCGCTACAATCATCGGCAATGTCCCCAAGAATTTTCCTATCTTCCATTCGAGCGGTTTACGACACTTTGTACAAAGACTTCTGAAAAAATATCACGAAAAACTATCCGAAAAACAGTCGGCTCAGCTTTCGAAAATATTACTAACAAAATTAAAGCGTCAAGAAGTGAATCCAAGTTTTGATTTGTCTCGGTTAAGAAAAGGTGTGCTTTGCGGGGTTTGTGATTTTCAAGTGATCATGACCTATCGCGGCGGCACTTGGCAATGTATGAGTTGTGGGGCACGCGATAAAAGTGCCATACTCCAAGGTTTACACGATTACCGTGCGCTCATAGGGAATAAGATTACGAATAAAGAGTTTCGGGAGTTTTTTGGGGTGGAGTCAATGGATGCAGCTTCGAAAATACTAAGTCGATTGGAATTAGAATCTTATGGTAAAAAACGAGGTAGGTATTATTTAATTCCTAGTAATATTAATAAAAAATAGGTGATTTTTTAGAGAATCAATTTCTATTGAATTGATTCTCTTTTTTTGTTATTTGTTTCCACTTGTTGTTGCTTAAGTTCGTGTTCTGGAGATTATCTGCAATGCAGATGCTTAAGTTTAGCGTTCTGGCGATTATTCCTCTCATTTTGGCGATTAACTCGCCAGCTTTGGCGATTACTTGCTCCGGTTTGGCGATTATCCGCACGGCAGAGGCCTGAATTTTGCTGTCTGGCGATTATTCCCTTCATTTTGGCGATTAACTCGCTAGCTTTGGCGATTACTTGCTCCGGTTTGACGATTATCCGCACGGCAGAGGCCTGAATTTTGCTGTCTGGCGATTATTCCTCTCATTTTGGCGATTAACTCGCTAGCTTTGGCGATTACTCACGCACTTGCACTACTTAAGCAATGCAAAGTTACAAAAAGAAATCCCCTTTCTTAAATAGAAAGGGGTTCTCCAAGACTTAAAACTCAAGCCTATTTAATATTATAAAACGACTTCAACCCTAAGTACTGCGCTGTATCATTTAACTGATCTTCGATGCGAAGTAGTTGGTTGTATTTTGCAACGCGGTCTGTGCGAGATGGTGCACCTGTTTTGATTTGGCCAGCGTTCGTTGCTACGGCGATGTCCGCGATTGTTGAGTCCTCAGACTCGCCAGAACGGTGAGAAATCACAGCTGTATAACCAGCGCGTTTTGCCATTTCGATTGCGTCTAAAGTTTCCGTCAAAGTACCAATTTGGTTAACTTTGATTAAAATAGAGTTACCTACGCCTTGCTCGATTCCTTGAGCTAACTTCGCAGTATTCGTAACGAACAGGTCGTCACCTACTAATTGAACGCGGCCGCCGATGCGCTCAGTAAGCAATTTGTGTCCAGCCCAGTCGTTTTCATCCAAGCCGTCTTCAATAGAAATAATTGGATACTTAGAAGTTAATTCTTCATACCAGTCAACCATTTCTTCTGAAGTTTTCACAACGCCTTCACCAGCTAAGTGGTATTTGCCATCCTCTTTGTTGAATAATTCAGAAGACGCTACGTCCATCGCTAAACGTACTTCTTCGCCAGCTTTATAGCCCGCGCGCTCGATTGCTTCTAAAATTACAGTAATCGCTTCTTCGTTTGAGCCTAGGTTTGGAGCGAATCCACCTTCATCTCCAACAGCTGTGTTGTAGCCTTTTTCCTTAAGAACCGCTTTTAAGCTGTGGAAAATTTCAGTTCCGATACGTAGTGCATGACGGAAGCTCTCAGCTCCAACAGGCATTACCATAAATTCTTGAATGTCCACATTGTTGTCTGCGTGTGCGCCACCGTTTAAGATGTTCATCATTGGAACTGGTAATTGTTTCGCATTTACGCCACCAAGATATTGATATAAAGGAATATCTAAATAATCGCTCGCTGCATGAGCAACAGCTAATGAAACACCAAGAATTGCGTTTGCGCCTAATTTCCCTTTATTTTCAGTGCCATCTAATTCGATTAACGCTTTATCGATTAAAATTTGATCGAGAACAGAATAGTTTCCTTCTAATTCTTCAGCAATCACTGTATTTACGTTTTCTACTGCTTTTAAAACACCTTTACCAAGATAGCGAGATTTGTCTCCATCACGTAATTCAACAGCTTCGTATTCACCTGTTGAAGCACCAGATGGAACGATTGCGCGACCAAATGCGCCTGACTCTGTGAAAACTTCTACTTCTACAGTTGGGTTACCACGTGAATCTAGTACTTCGCGAGCATAAACTTGTGTAATAAATGGCATTGTAATCAAGTCTCCTTAATGATCGATTTAGTTTCGGCAAAATTGCCTCTAATTTTATATTTGACGGCACGAAGCCCAAAAACCCTAAATAAATTATTTAACCACTTCAAATAGTGGCTTTCCTGTCATTTCTGCAGGTTGTTTTAATCCTAACAATTTTAACATCGTCGGTGCGAGATCCGCTAAAATTCCACCTTCTCGCATCTCTATGCCTTCTTTAGTAACAACGACTGGAACAGGATTTGTTGTATGTGCTGTCATTGGTTCTCCCGCGATTGTAATAACTTCATCGGAATTACCGTGGTCTGCAGTTATAATAGCAGCTCCACCTTTTTCTAAAATCGCATCTACAACTTTTCCTAAACATTCATCGACAGTTTCGATAGCCTTAATCGTTGGTTCAAGCATACCACTATGGCCAACCATATCTGGATTTGCAAAGTTTAATATGATAGCGTCAAATTTGTCTGCTTCTATTTCCCCTACAAGTGCCTCAGTCACTTCATATGCACTCATTTCAGGCTTTAAATCATATGTAGAAACTTTTGGTGAAGGAATTAAAATCCGTTCTTCGCCAGGGAAAGTCTGCTCCCGTCCACCACTCATAAAGAAAGTAACGTGGGGATACTTTTCTGTTTCAGCAATACGCAGTTGAGTTTTACCACTTCTTGCAATAACTTCACCGACAGTATTCACTAAATCAATATTTTCAAACGCAACGAGTGCATTTACATCTACACTATAATGCGTGAATGAAACAAACGATAAATTTTTAGGATGTTTTTCAGATAACTTAAATCCAATGAATTTCTCATTTGTGAAAACAGTTGATAATTGGATCGCTCTGTCTGGTCGGAAGTTGAAGAATACAACAGCATCATTCGTATCAATTGTAGCCACTGGTTTTCCTTCACTCGTAATTACAAAAGGAATAACGAATTCATCATTTACTTCTCGTCCGTAAGAGTTTTCAACACCTATTTTTGCACTTGGAGCCGTTTGACCGATTCCATCTACAAGAGCATTGTAGGACAGTTGTACCCTTTCCCAACGTTTGTCGCGGTCCATCGCATAATAGCGACCGTGGATTGATGCAAATTTACCTACACCAATTTCGTTCATCTTTTTCTCAGTTTCTTCAATATAGCCGAGTGCAGTTGTTGGACCAACATCACGACCATCTAAAAATCCATGCACATATACTTCATTTACTCCATGTTGTTTCGCCAGTTTTAATAATGCGAAAAGATGCTCGTAATGACTATGTACACCGCCATCTGACAACAATCCCATCAGATGCAGTTTCGAATTGTTAGCTTTTGCATGCTCAATTGCTTGAAGAAACTTTTCATTTTCGAAAAAATCACCTTCACGAATCGACTTATGGATTCGAGTAAGACTTTGGTATACGATACGACCTGCGCCAATATTTAAATGTCCTACTTCTGAATTCCCCATTTGACCCTCTGGTAAACCTACTGCTTCACCGCTTGCTGTTAAAGTCGAGTGAGGGAATTGGTTCCAATAACGATCAAAGTTCGGTTTCTTCGCTTGGGCTACTGCATTTCCATACTCTTCGTCACGGAAAGCAAAGCCGTCTAAAATTATTAATGCAACGGGTTGTTTTGGCATTTGCTGCCGCCTCCAATAATAGTAAATAAATTTCAATCAAAGAGATTTTGAACCGCGCTTCACCAAACTACCTATCACGATTCAAAACTCAAACTCTATTGTGCGATTGCTTTTGTAACTAATGCTAAATATGATTCCACTTGTAAGCTCGCGCCACCTACAAGAGCACCATCGATATGTTCTTTTGATAATAATTCTTCAATATTCTCAGGTTTTACACTTCCACCATATTGAATACGAATTTTTTCTGCACAATCTTTGCCGAACAGTTCTTCAACAACTTGTCGAATCGCACCACATACTTGGTTTGCATCATCAGCTGTTGCCGTTTTTCCTGTACCAATTGCCCAAATTGGTTCATATGCAATAACCATATGTTCCACTTCTTCTGCAGAAAATCCGTTCAAAGCAGCTTTTATTTGGCCACTTACTTTTTGTTCTGTGTTACCAGACTCACGTTCTTCCAAAGTCTCGCCACAGCAAATAATAGGAACGATGCCAGCCAATAATGCAGCAGCTACTTTTTTATTCACCGCTTCATCAGTTTCATTAAAATATTCACGACGTTCTGAGTGACCAAGGATTACATAGTCAACGTTAATGGAAGAAAGTTGCGAAGGGCTAATCTCTCCTGTAAACGCACCTTCATTTTCATAATGCATATTTTGAGCGCCAATCGCTAAATCTGTTTCAGAAGCAATGTCAACCAATGTTGGTAAATACAGCGTAGGTGCACAAATTACCGCATCTACTTTATCTTCAGATGGAATTTGTTCACGAACTGCTTCTACAAATTGACAAGCTTCTTCAAAGGATTTATACATTTTCCAATTCCCTGCAATGATTGGTTTACGCATAGGCTTTCCTCCTTATTTATCATTTAAAGCTGTGATTCCAGGAAGTTCTTTCCCTTCCATAAGCTCTAAGCTAGCGCCGCCACCTGTTGAAATGTGGTCCATCTTTTCGGCAACACCGAATTTCTCAACAGCTGCAGCTGAATCGCCTCCACCAATAACTGTGTAAGCCGCAGTTTCAGCCATAGCGTCTGCTACAGATTTTGTTCCATTTGCGAATGGTTCCATTTCAAACACG
Organism: Ureibacillus manganicus DSM 26584; assembly: GCF_000772945.1. Classification (GTDB taxonomy): domain Bacteria; phylum Bacillota; class Bacilli; order Bacillales_A; family Planococcaceae; genus Ureibacillus; species Ureibacillus manganicus. The sequence continues at coordinate 138,557 of NZ_JPVN01000003.1, read as the reverse complement.
CCCATTGGTCCATTCCAAATGATTAACTTAGAATTCGCGATCACTTCAGCATACTTAGCTGCTGTTTTCGGTCCGATATCAAGTCCCATCCATTCTTCAGGAATCTCACTAATATCAACCACTTTTGTTTCGGCATCTTTCGAGAATTCATTTGCCACGACAGCATCCACTGGTAAATGAAGCTCCACACCTTTTTCTTTCGCTTTTTCAATAAAACCTTTTGCTAGCTCGATTTTGTCTTCCTCAACTAGAGATTTACCAATTGAGTAGCCTTGCGCTTTACTGAATGTATAAGAAAGTCCTCCACCAATTAAAAGGTGGTCCACTTTATCTAGAAGGTTTTCAATTACACCGATTTTATCTTTTACTTTTGCACCGCCAATGATTGCAGTAAATGGTCTTTCAGGATTAGATAATGCTTTACCAAGTACATCTAATTCCTTTTCCATTAATAAACCAGAAACCGCTGGAATATGTTTTGCAATTCCTTCAGTTGAAGCATGTGCACGGTGAGCAGCACCAAATGCATCATTTACATATATATCAGCTAAACTTGCAAATTGTTTTGCTAGTTCTTCATCATTTTTTTCTTCGCCTTTATGGAAGCGTACGTTTTCAAGTAGAACGATTTCTCCATCTTGCATGTTCCCAATTGTTTCTTCTACTGAATTTCCAATGAATTCATCTAGTTTTTGAACAGGTTGACCTAAGATTTCAGATAAACGCGTGCCAACTGCTGTTAAACGCATCTCTTCTTTTACTTCACCTTTTGGACGACCTAAATGAGAAGCTAAAATTACTTTTGCCCCTCTAGATGTTAGTTGTTCGATTGTTGGAATAGCAGCACGGATTCTCGTCTCGTCTGTAATTTTCCCTTCTTCCATTGGTACATTAAAATCAACGCGAACAAAAACGCGTTTTCCTTTTACATCAATATCATTCATCGTCTTCTTTGAAAACATGACGAAATCCTCCTTGAAATCACTAAGGTTGATCTGCATTCAACCGTTTTATTTAAATCAAATGCGCCTTGGCGTATTTGCACGCCCAGATTTTATCGAGCTTGCTCGATAAATTTCATTAAAAATCTGTGGCATCCGCCGGAGGCAAAATTCATTCAGTAGGTGTTTAATCTAAACAGAATTATTAAACCTCTTACATATACTTTACAATATATAGAAGTGCATACTTTTTCTGAATGAATTTACATAAGAAAGAGCGATGGGAATCATAAAGCCACCGCTCCTATTACCCTTCATAATTATAAATGGAAATAACTATTAAGGCTATACTTATTATAGAGGAAATGGATTAATATGTTACATTTTTACGAAATTGACAAAAAAGTATAACACATTAATACAAGCTTTTATTGAGAGATATAAAGAGCTAAGTCAATTAATCGACTTGAATAGCCGATTTCATTATCATACCAAGATAAAACTTTAATCATATTATCTTCTAATACCATCGTTGAAAGACCGTCAACTGTTGAGGAATTCGAATTCCCGTTATAGTCAATCGATACTAACGGTAGTTCGTTATAGCCTAAGATTCCTTCTAAATCACCATTTGCAGCTTCTTTCAAAGCGTCATTTACTTGTTCTACAGTAACTTTCGTATTTAACTCAGCAACAAAGTCTACACAAGAAACATTCGGTGTTGGGACTCGAATGGCAAAACCGTCTAATTTCCCTTTCAATTGTGGCAATACTTTCGCTACAGCAATCGCCGCACCAGTCGATGTCGGTATCATTGAAACCGCACCAGCTCGTGCTCTACGTGGATCGCTATGAGGAAAATCTAAAATTCGTTGGTCATTCGTGTATGAGTGAACCGTCGTCATCAACCCACGTTTGATACCAAATTTCTCATCAAGAATTTTTGCTACAGGAGCTAAACAGTTTGTTGTACATGATGCATTCGAAATAACATCTTCAGAACTCGAGTAGTTTGTATGGTTTACTCCCATAACATAGGTAGGCATCTCACCTTTTGACGGAGCAGATAGAATTGCTTTTTTAGCGCCCGCTTGTACGTGTTGAGACACTTCTTCCATTGATCGGAATCTACCTGTTGACTCAATTACAACATCTACATCTAATTCTCCCCAAGGTAACTTTGATGGATCTTTTTCAGAAAGTACACGAACCTTTTTCCCATTTACTATGAATGCATTGTCTTCAGATTCAACATTTGCATCATATATACCATGAACAGAGTCGTATTTCATTAAATGAGCCAACTGATGTGCATCTGTTAAGTCATTTACAGCAACCACTTCTAATTGGTCATTTTTCATTGCCTCACGAAAAACTAATCTTCCTATTCGACCGAAACCATTAATCGCAATTTTTAAGGCCATAACCTTACCTCCATAAGAAACAATTTATTATCACATCAATTTTATTTTTACCCTTAGAGAGAAATATTAACCATTTTCATTTTATCAGTTTAATTTTAACTCAATTCATTTTTTTGTGAATTATTTACTTAGATTTTCGAACAATGTAGGATAATCCAAAATGCCATATTGAATTACTTCGTTATCCTTTTCAACGACAGGAATCATTAGCATATATTTTTCGTGCAATTCCTCAGAATCTTCTATATTAATGACCTCAATCGTAAAGGGAATATCTTCTTGGACTAATTTTAAGGTAGCTAATCCTTCTTCACATAATGAACAATTTGGACGACTATAGAATTTTACCAACATCATAAACCTCCAATCCCTTTACCAGTTATTGTATCAGAATTATTGAATAATCAAAATTAACCTACACAAACTAATTTCCGAACGACCGAAAAACTCAAGGAGGAACACTAATGACAAATAATTTCATGGATCAAAACCAACAAATGCAACCAAATATGCCGTTATCTATGAATCACGGAGCTCACGAGGTATTAGATGTTCATGAAGTGTTAAGTGGTGCAATTGGTGCGTTAAACGCTTTTATTTTCTACCGTCCTCATGTTCAAGATCAGGAACTTCTTAATATTTTGGATAGACAATATGCATTTATGCTTGACGAGTACAACATTACTGCTGAATGTTTCAAAACAGGTCAAGACCCTAGTCACCCTACTCGTACTTATAAAATGCAAATGGGGAATGACTCTAAATACGGTTTAACACCTGGTCAACCTAAAAAACCAATGCAGTCTGCAAATGAAATCAACGACTCAATTATTTCAGGTGCTTTATTAAGCTGTCATAAAATGTTGACAACTGGTAAAGCGAATGCAGCACTTGAATCTACAAATCCTGTAGTTCGCCGTGTATTACAAGATTCCATTCCTAACTGTATTGAAATGGCCTATGAGTTATCGTTATATCAAAACAAAAACGGCTATTACCAAATCCCACAATTATCTCAAGCAGATATGCAAGCAATGTTAAATATGTACGGTCAAGCTGATAAGGCACAAGGAATGCCTAGCTAATTTAGGGTAGGAACGAAAAATCGCTTTTCACATTTTGTGTGAAAGGCGATTTTTTTATTAGTATCGATTTTGTTAGATAAGGAAAAATAAATTCAAATCGAGGTGGGGAAAATGGATGAACAGATAGGCTATTTGCAACTAATACTCGAAACAATTGCCACATTTTTTGTCTTATTATTAATGACAAGATTATTAGGAAAAAAACAATTAAGTCACTTAACCTTTTTCAATTATATAACAGGTATTACGATTGGATCCCTTGCAGCGAATATGGTGATTATAAGTTCGAGGAATTTTTTTAAAGAGCTAACAACACTAATTGTTTGGTGTTTACTTTCGATGATCATTGCTTATATCGGTTTAAAGTCTGGAAAAGCAAGAGTCGTTCTTGACGGGCAACCAACAATTTTAGTTAAAAAGGGAGAAATCGATAAAAAATCCTTATCAAAAACTAGGTTAAATATTGATGATTTGACCATGATGTTGCGGCAAAAGGATGTTTTTTCAATTGCTGAAGTCGACTATGCAATACTAGAACCGAATGGAACATTAAGCGTCTTGAAAAAACCACAATACCAAAACGTCCTCAAACAAGATGTAAAGATAAACATAATCACTCCTACATATATACCTAGCGAAATAATCGTGGATGGCAAAATTATAGAGAGGAATCTAAAAGAGCTAGGATTAAGTAACCATTGGTTGGCTAAACAGTTGGAACTTGTAGGCGTGTATTCAGTGCAGGAAGTACTTTATGCAGAAATACAGTCGGATGGAGAGTTGTTTATACAGCGAGCTTAGGTGGCAGGAGGAAGCTGTGGAGATTTACTTAGCGTTGAAGATTGAGATTTGCTTTCTGGCGATTAATTCCTTGATTTTGGCTTTTAACATGCATAATTTGGCTATTACTTTGCCTGTTTTGGCGATTATCTCCTGCGCCGAGCTTGAGATTTGCTTTCTGGCGATTAATTCCTTGATTTTGGCGATTAACTTGCATAATTTGGCTATTACTTTGCCTCTTTTGGCGATTATCTGCTGCGCACGAATCTCAAAATCAACTATCTAGCAACTCTCATCACAAAAATTTTTTTAGAACTAAAAAAACCCATTCAATGCATCTCACATGCATTGAATGGATCTAAACTACTTATAATATTTTCCCTAAAAACGCCTTCGTACGATCATTTTTAGGATTTGCAAAGATTTCGCTTGGCAAGCCTTCTTCAACAATGTATCCGCCGTCCATGAATATAACTCTGTCCGCAACTTCGCGAGCAAATCCCATTTCATGCGTTACAACGACCATCGTCATACCTTCTTTAGCAAGTGCCTTCATAACATCCAACACTTCTTGAACCATCTCAGGGTCAAGTGCTGATGTTGGCTCGTCAAATAGCATAACTTTAGGCTTCATAGCTAGTGCGCGTGCAATAGCTACACGTTGTTGTTGACCACCTGATAATTGTTGAGGAAAATTATCTGCTTTTTCTCTAAGTCCTACTTTATCTAGTAATTCCAAAGCTAATTCTTCAGCAGACTTTTTATCCATTTTTCTTATTAACATTGGCGCCATCGTTACATTATCGATAACCGACATATGAGGAAATAAGTTAAACTGCTGGAACACCATTCCAACTTCCGTACGAATATCATTAATATTCGTTTTTGGATCATTAACCTGTGCCCCGCCGATATAAACCGCACCGTCCGTAATTTCTTCAAGTAAATTAATACATCTTAAAAATGTACTTTTTCCTGAACCAGAAGGGCCGATGACACAAACTACTTCTTTTTCTGTTACTTCGCAGTTAATACCTTTTAGTACTTCTAGTTTCCCAAAAGTTTTGTGTAAATTTTCAACTTTTATCATCTCGCAACCCGCCCTCCTTTATTTTTACGCGGATTGTAATCAATGCTGAAGCGTCTTTCAACATAAGCAACAATTTTCGTTACGACAAACGTTAAGATTAGGTATAAAAGTGCAGCTGTTAAATACGGCTCCCAGAACTTTTGGTAAGCCCCTGCAACTACTTTTGCTGCATATAAAATATCATTTACAGCAATAACCATAACTAATGAAGAATCCTTTAACAATGCGATAAATTCATTGCCTAGTGGTGGCACCATACGACGAAATGCCTGTGGCAATATAACTTTTCGCATAGCTTGACCTTGTGTTAACCCTAATGAACGGGCAGCTTCTGTTTGCCCTTTATCAATTGATTCAATACCAGCTCGGAAAATTTCCGCGTTATATGCAGCGCTGTTTAATACAAGCGCAGCAATCCCAGAAAACATTACGCCTAGAGAATGACCGAAAATAGTTGGAATTAATGCTAAATGAATGATTAATATTTGAACGAGTAATGGCGTCCCGCGGAAAAGATCCACATAAATTTTACATGGCCAATAAATCCACTTTTTCTTTGATGTTTTTCCAAGACCTAAGAAAACACCTAATATAATACCGCCAATATATCCGCTTACTGTTAATACAATTGTTATCCAGATACCTTGTAAAAATAGTTCTCGGTAGTTCCAGATTATATCCCATCGCAAGTTAAATAAAAAGTCCATCTGAAACACCTCCGTTTAAATTAGAAATCAGTTTCTTGACCTGTAATTTCTGCCAATTTACCGTTTTCTTTAATCTTTTTAAGACCTTCGTTTAATAGATTTAACATTTCTGTATTACCTTTTTTCACCATTAGACCGTAGTATTCTTTTTCAAAACTTGGATCTTCGATTGTTTTAAGAGGCGCATCTGGATTATTTCTTAAGTACTCGATAATTACAGCATTATCACCGATTGCTGCAGCAGCAGTACCATTGATAACTTCTTGATAAGCAAGTGGTTGGTTTTCATATGCCATAATATTTGAGTTTGTTTCACCAAGAACCTTTTTAGCAGCTTCATGAGATGTTGTATTAATTTGAACAGCTACTTTTTTATCTTTTAAATCTGCAACAGATTTGATGTCTGTATTGTCTTTAGGAACGATTAAGAATAATGTTGCTTCGTAATATGGTTCTGTGAAATCGTATGTTTCTTTACGTTTTTCAGTAATCGTAATACCTGCAGCACCAAAGTCAATTTCACCGTTTGTTAATTTAGCAAACACCGGCTCCCAACCTACATTTTGCAATTCATATTCGAATCCCATTTCTTCAGCAATCGCTTTTACGATATCTGGGTCAATCCCTGAAACAGTACCTTTTTCATCTAAATAAATGAATGGAGCAAACGATGCTTCCGTTCCACCAATAAATTTCTTTGCATCTGACGAAGAACCATTATCAGTACCACATGCTGATAAGATAATTGATACTGCAGCTAGAATTGTGAATATTAACATCAAACTCTTTTTCTTCATTTTAAATCCCCCTATTTATGTTGTTATTTTTTTAAAATCAAATCTATAATTATCAGAAACTGTGTAATTATAAATAGTATTATAATTATTATACATTTTTAATACAATACTATATTTTCTGAAACCTCTTCAAAAGCTAAATTTATTTAGGTTTTTCGACAAATTTTGCAAATAAACAAAAAACCACCTTACTCATAATTATGAATAAGGTGGCTTTTATGTTGAAACCTTCAAACTATATTACTCTATATCCTAGCGTATAAATTTATATGAAAAGATACTTGATCATAACTAGTTTAAAGAGAATGAATAAGGGGTAAAATGAATTGGTACAGTAATTAACAAATTACCCCTTTATTTCCATTCCCTCTGTAAATGATTAGGCTGCTATCTAATATTTACAGTAAGGTCTTGCTATACAAATTATATAAAAAACAGTAAAATGGCGCCCATAGGGCATATTGTGATTAATGAAAAAAAATAGCTACAAATCACGTATCTTGGAAATGCAGCTAGAAACTTAAATGTAAAGATATTCATCATTAATCATAAGAACAACAATTATTAATTTACTCACTTTCTCACCAATAAGCAACCTTTTTATAAAAATATCGTAATTTTGACAAAATTAATATGAATTTTTTACTTGGCATGTAATTAAGGTGAGTATATTCTACCAAATTTTTAGTAAATATAAGTGGAGCATAGTAATAATGGCGCCCTCGGAGGGAATCGAACCCCCAGTGCAAGAACCGGAATCTTACGTGTTATCCATTACACCACGAGGGCAATAAGTAGTAAAAAGGTTAAATTTGTGGCGACTTAAATTATTATACAAAATTAATCACTACTATTTCAACTTTTAAATAGTAATATTGATTATTTCCTTCATTTTTAATAATAACTACTTTAACGTCTAGTGTTAAAGTAAATAAACATTCATAGGATAATAGTGGAGAAAAGATTGATTTATTAATAAAGCGTTTATATTTGACCTTTCTTGACCTTCAAGTGTATTATAGTGTTACAGCTGATTACGAATCAGCGTTAGTTGCGATTAAAACCATTTAAGGAGGATTTTAAATTATGACAATTTTAGTCCCAACAGTTATTGAACAAACAAACCGCGGTGAACGTGCATATGACATTTATTCTCGCCTTTTAAAAGATCGTATTATTCTATTAGGAAGTGCAATTGATGACAACGTAGCAAACTCAATCGTTGCTCAACTTTTATTCTTAGCTGCTGAAGATCCAGACAAAGATATTTCTTTATACATTAACTCACCTGGTGGTTCAATTACATCAGGTATGGCAATCTATGATACTATGCAATACATTAAGCCAAAAGTGCAAACAATTTGTATCGGTATGGCAGCTTCAATGGGTGCATTCTTACTAACTGCTGGTGAACCGGGTAAACGCTTTGCTTTACCAAATGCTGAAGTAATGATTCACCAACCACTTGGTGGCGCTCAAGGTCAAGCAACTGAAATCGAAATCGCTGCAAAACGTATTTTATTCTTACGTGATAAGTTAAACAAAATCTTATCAGACCGTTCTGGTCAACCAATCGAAAGAATCGCTCAAGATACAGACCGTGATAACTTTATGACTGCTGAACAAGCAAAAGAATACGGTTTAATCGACCACATTATTTCTAATAGCGATGATGCAAAAAAATAAATAAGACAGCGATCTCCCTTTACATTTCTTTGTAAAGGGAGATTTTTTTCTGCCTATTTAAAATAATTCATAATATGATTTACAACTTCTTGTGTAATGAAGTGCCCACCTGTATACGTGTGATACGTAACTTCTGCGCCTTTTCCCTCAAAATGCTGTTTACTTTTCTCACTCCAACTAAAAGGTATGATATGGTCCTGTTCTCCGTGCGCAATGAAAACTCGTAACCCAGTCATCGGTTGATGATTCATGGTTTCAACTATTTCTGGAAGGTAACCACTTAACGCTACAATACCAGCTAAGCGATTTCCCATAATATTAGCGAGTGATTGACTCAAGATTGCTCCCTGACTAAATCCTAGTAAATAAATTCCCTTTTCATCAATTGCGAATTCGCGTTTAGCTTCTTCAATAAAATCTTGAATTTCTTGTAAAACACGTTCAAAAGGTTCTTGATGAGGTAAACCAATCCGTTCAATTGTGAAAAATGCGTATCCAGGTGGCTGCGATATTGGTCCTCTTAAACTAAATATTAAATAATCATCTTTTAATTCTTGAACGATCCCTGGCAAATCATTTTCATTACTTCCCATCCCATGCATTATAAAAATTGCAGGGTGCTTATCTCGTTTCTGATTGGTTGGTTTGCTGATTGTATAGATAAAATTAGTGTTCATGTCTATGCACCTCGAGTAATTTGATTTGTGATTAAGTTAGTTTGTAAAGATTTAAGTGATTGAATTTTTAATTTAAGTTACGGGGGATCGGATAAGTGAAAGTATGAAGCATCTTCCCTATGTTTGCGAATTTTTTGTCTGGTAATGGGATTTCGAGGACATTTTTTTAAAAATCTCGCCTTTTTTGTTCTCGAGAAGCGGTCTCGTGAACATTTTTCTCAAAATCGTGCTTCTTTTGTCCTCGAGAAGTGGTCTCGAGAACATTTTTCTCAAGATCACGCTGCTTTTGTCCCCGAGAAGTGGTCTCGAGAACATTTTTCTCAAATTCACGCTTTTTTTGTCCTCGAGAAGTGTTCTCGAGAACATTTTTCTCAAATTCACGCTTCTTTTGTCCCCGAGAAGTGGTCTCGAGGACATTTTTCTCAAGATCGGGCCGCTTTTGTCCTCGAGAAGTGTTCTCGAGGACATTTTTCTCAATATCACGCTTCTTTTGTCCCCGAGAAGTGGTCTCGAGAACATTTTTCTCAAAATCGGGCCGCTTTTGTCCTCGAGAAGCAGTCTCAAGGACATTTTTCTCAAAATACTGCTGCTTTTGTCCTCGAGAAGCAGTCTCAAGGACATTTTTTTCAAAATCTAGCCTTTTTTGTCCCCGAGAAGCGGTCTCGAGGACATTTTTCTCAAAATCGTGCTTCTTTTGTCCTCGAGAAGCGGTCTCGAGGACATTTTTCTCAAAATCGTGCTTCTTTTGTCCTCGAGAAGCGGTCTCGTGAACATTTTTCTCAAGATCACGCTTTTTTTGTCCTCGAGAAGCGGTCTCGTGAACATTTTTCTCAAAATCACGCTTTTTTTATCCTCGATAAGCGATCTCGAGGACTTTTTTCCAATAAACTCACTTCTTTTGTCTTCGGGAATCAGCATCGACGACATTTTCCCCAGAACCCCCACCCACAAAAAAACACGCCCGCACCTCCACCTCAGTGAATTTTTTGCGAGCGTTTACAAAATGAAAAATTAATCTTCTTTTTCAATCATTTTAGAAAGGCCAGCGAGTGCCTCGTTTTCATCATTGCCATCAGCTATCAAAGTAATCGTTGTACCTCTTGCGATGGCTAGACTCATAATTCCCATGATTGATTTTGCATTTACTTTTTTATGCTCTTTTTGTAAATACACCTCAGCCTTGTAACGGTTGGCTTCTTGTACAAAAAGAGCTGCTTGTCTAGCTTGTAAACCCGATTTTAACTTTACTTCTAAATTGGTTTCAACCATCTAATATACTCCCTTTCAAACCGTTCATCAATATATATTTATCTTATCGGAATTACCAAAAAAGAACAATATTTGTTTTTACCTATTTCTAATTACCTAAAATTGTTCTCCTCTGCGAAGAGCATCAGCGATTTCATCAATTTTTCTTAATCTATGATTTACACCTGATTTACTCACAGTACCTGTTGAAACCATTTCACCAAGTTCTTTTAAGGTTACGTCTTGGTATTCTACACGTAACCTTGCTATTTCTCTAAGTTTCTCTGGTAGCTGATCTAATCCAATCGCATTTTCTATAAACTTAATGTTATCCACTTGGCGGATGGCTGCACCGATTGTTTTATTTAAATTTGCAGTTTCACAATTGACGATACGGTTCACACTATTTCTCATATCACGAACGATCCGTACATCTTCAAATTTTAACATCGCTTGGAATGCACCAACTAAACCTAAAAAGTCAGATATTTTTTCAGCCTCTTTTAAGTATGTGATAAATCCTTTTTTTCTCTCAATTGTTTTAGCATTTAATTGAAAACTGTTCATCAAATCCGTTAATGCTTCTCCATGCTCTTTATATAACGAATAGATTTCTAAATGATATGAAGAAGTTTCCGGATTATTCACAGAGCCGCTTGCTAAAAATGCTCCTCGTAAATATGCGCGTCGTTCATTTGTTTTATTTAAAAAAGAATTGGAGATTGTATGATTAAACTCAAATTCATTTGAAATGATCTCGAGGTCTGTTAGTAGATGTTTTGCACCATCTCTTATACGACAAATATATACGTTATTCTTTTTAAGTCGCATTTTCTTACGAACAAGTAGTTCTACATTATACGAATACAGCTTTTTAATAATCGTATAGATTCTTCGTGCAATTGCAGCATTTTCAGTTTGCACATCTAAGCTTAGTTGCTTGTTTGAAAATGATACAACTCCATTCATTCGAATGAGTGCTGAAATCTCTGCTTTTAAACAGCTATCATTCGCTTCAACCTGCGTGAGCTCTTTTTTTGTTTCTGAAGCAAATGACATATTTTCCAACCCCCTTTCAAATTATGTATGAGAAACATCATACCATATACTTAAGTGTATGAGGAACATTAACTGAAAAATTTCGGAGCATATTCTTTCAGCCACTCTGCAATATGTGTGGATTCATGACGTACTACACCAGATTGTACAGTTGCGATATCCTTTTTTATAACTTCTAAACCAAGTTTCTCCAAACTCTCAACATCAACTTTTACTGGTTCTGCATTTTCTTCCTTATAGTTAGCTTTGATAGGTAATGGAAGCTCAAAATTATTGACTAAAATTGAATCTAAGCAAGGCCCACCTACATGATCATAAATCGCTCGGACATGATCGGAAGCGCTATATTTTATCGTCTCACCTTTTTGTGTCATTAAATTACATATATAAATTTTACGCCCTTTTGCCTCAACTAATGCCTTACCAATATCTTCTACTAACAAATTTGGAATAATGCTTGTATATAAACTTCCAGGGCCTACAAGAATCAAGTCAGCTGATTGTATAGCACGCACTGCTTCTGGAAGCGGTTTCACATGATTTGGATCTAAAAATACTCGTTTAATTGGCAAATGTGCATTAGGTATTTTAGATTCACCGACTACAACAGACCCATCTACTAATTCTGCATGTAGTGTAATTTTTTTATTTGCAGCTGGGATCACTTTACCATGCACTTTTAATACTTTACTCATTTCAGAAATCGCGTGGCTAAAATCACCCGTTATATCTGTTAATGCTGTTAACATTAAATTTCCTAGTGAATGACCACCTAAGTCCACTGATTGTGAAAAACGATATTGAAACATTTGTTCAACTAATGGTTCAGCATCAGATAATGCAGCAATCACATTTCGAATATCTCCAGGTGGCGGAATATCGTAGTCGTCCCTTAAGCGCCCTGATGATCCACCGTCATCAGCAACTGTAACGATTGCCGTTATTTGAAATGGATACTTTTTTAATCCGCGCAATAAAGTGGATAAACCAGTTCCACCTCCAATGACTACGATATTCGTTTTCTTTTTAACCATTCTTTCAATCCTTCCTATGAATCACATTAACATCTCGATGTGTGACGACAGTTTGATAGCTTTCGCTAAAATATTTGCCATAATATTCAGCTAAGGTAACAGATCGATGCTGTCCTCCAGTACAACCTATTGCAATGACTAATTGTGTCTTACCTTCATTTTTATATTGGGGAACCATAAAGTTAAATAGATCCGTTAATTTTGTAATTAATTGTTGTGTATCTTCATTTTCCAAAACATAAGAAGATACTTCTTCTTGTAATCCAGTTTTATGACGTAGTTCTTCTACATAATATGGATTTTTTAGAAAACGGACATCAAAAACTAAGTCTGCATCAATAGGAATGCCGTTTTTAAAACCAAAAGACATTACATTGATTGAAAATGTTGGACTACTTCCATTAGCAAATTCAAACGCTATTTTTTCTCGTAGTTCTCGCGGCTTCATCGACGAAGTATTAAACACGTTCGTAGCTCGTCCTTTTAACTCAGAAAGTAGTGCTCTTTCTTTTTTAATACCTTCTAGTGGTGAACCTTGAGGCTCTAGTGGATGGGATCTTCTCGTTTCTTTATATCTGCGTACAAGTGTCTCATCGTCGGCATCTAAAAATAATACTCGAGTTTTAAGATCCTCGACTTTTTCTAGCTTATCAAGAGCGTCAATTAGCGTATCAAAAAACTCTCCACCACGCATATCCATTACTGCTGCAACACGAGTAATATTTCTTTCAGATTCTTTCATCAATGCTAAAAACGTAGTTAGTAGTGCAGGTGGTAAATTATCAATACAATAGTAGCCTAAGTCCTCAAAACTTTGAACAGCTACTGTTTTACCAGCTCCACTCATTCCAGTAATTATAACAATCTCATGGCTAAAAAAGTTATTATTCCCCATGGAAAACACTCCCCTTATTGTTGTTCCCTCGATGATTGTAAAGTTGCATTTAACAATTCAAAATCCTTTGTGTATTCAAATGTTCCATATTGAACTCCGTCATTTGTACATGCAAATAATAGAAACTGACGATCACCTTCAGCCATTGGTAAATGGTGAAGACTCTCTATTGGGTGCCAAGAAAGCTTACCTTCTCTATTTTCTTCTACTGGTGTACCAGTAATTCCTTTAGCAACAAATGTAAATAACATCCACTCGTCAACAACGGTTCCATTTTCTTTAATAATAATTGTAAAGACACCCTTTAAATGGACGTCTTTTGGTGTAGCACCCGTTTCTTCCGTGAATTCGCGAATAGCAGCTTCAATGATTGACTCGCCACTCTCCATTTTTCCACCAGGAGCCACATACCAACCTCTTCTAGGTTTTTGTAATAGTAAAACTTTCCCGTCTTGTACTGCTAATAAATTTGCAATCCTTTGCATGTTAACACCTCAAATCTGTTCAACTTCTTATCTCTATTATAACGGTTAATTTCGTATGGTTACAAAATAATATGTTTGTCCAAGTAAATAAAACATTCATTTACAATATTTACATAAAAAAAGATACAACCCGACCGAAATTTAGTCGAGTTGCCCTTTTTACTTTTGTATGTATTAACAACTTCATAATCCTCAAAAAAAATGTTGTTTCCAAATACAATGGAAACAACCAAAAACACAAAAAGGGGGATAACGTTTATAAATCCATTATACCCCTTCCTTGTTTCAAATAAGTTACATATAAATTAAGACATTATTAAGATTTAGTTTTGACCGATTTTTTCTTTCAGTTCTTCAACAAAATGTTGTGCTGATTGTGCTGCAATACTACCATCACCTGTTGCAGTAACAATTTGGCGTAACGTTTTATCGCGAACATCACCAGCAGCAAAAATACCCTTAACAGATGATTCCATGTTTTCGTTCGTTGGCACATACCCATGCTCATTTAAAATTCCTAAAGATTTAAATGGAGCTGTTAATGGCACCAAGCCAATGTAAACGAAAACACCATCAGCTTGAACTTCTTGTTCAGAACCATCAACAGTGTTCACTAAAGTCACGCTACCAACTTTACCGTTACTTTCATTAATCTCTTTAACTGTATGATTCCAAATGAAATCTACTTTTTCATTAGCAAAAGCACGATCTTGTAGAATTTTTTGTGCACGTAGTTTATCGCGTCTGTGAACGATTGTTACTTTATCCGCAAAACGAGTTAAGTAAACTCCTTCTTCTACAGCTGAATCCCCACCACCGACTACGATTAGGTTTTTCTGTTTAAAGAATGCCCCGTCACAAACGGCACAATAACTTACACCGCGTCCACCAAGTTCTTTTTCACCAGGTACGCCCATTTTCTTATATTCGGCACCAGTAGCAATAATAATAGAACGTGTTTTATATTGTTTCGTACCAGCATTAATGGTTTTGTATTCTTCACCATCAATAACTTCTTTCACGTCACCATAAACGTACTCTGCACCAAATTTTTTGGCATGTTCAAACATTTTCGTTGATAGTTCAGGCCCTAAAATATGGTCAAATCCAGGATAGTTTTCAACTTCCTCTGTATTTGCCATTTGTCCCCCAGGAATACCACGCTCGATCATAAGTGTCGCTAAATTCGCACGTGAAGCATAAACAGCTGCTGTCATACCTGCAGGACCCGCTCCGATAATTACTACATCATATATTTTTTCTTCAGTCATTTTTTGTATCCTCCTAAAAAAAACACCGATTCGTTAGTTTCATCGTAGTGCATCACGTCATCTTCTTCAAATAAAATGCTTACTTCGATTCAAATGGCAAATATTTAATGAGGTCTTCAACATATTTTGTTAATGTTCCGACTGAAATACTATATTTCTCTGCATATTCTTTTTTCGTTATTCTGTTACTATTAATCGTCGAGTTAAACATATAGTCCACAGCTGCCGCTAAAGCTTTTACATTCTTAAACTCGTACGAGTCTTGTAGTGCTCTTTCGCATAAAACAAACCACATTTGAAATAGATATTGTACTTCAACCGTTACACTACCGCTTATCTCATATAGCTTTTCTGCTACTTCCATCGCTCTTTCAAAGTGCTTCTCAATCTTATTGTTTTTGTTGAATTGATGATTTAGGGCGTAGGCTAGAGATAGCTTTTCTAGTCCATTATATTTTGATAGATCAACCCATGTTGGGTGGGCGACAATTTCTTGTTTATAAGCAGATTTACTTAATAAGAAAAATCCAAACATACGGTGCGCACTATATTTACTCGTAATTTTTTCAATAATTACATCTCTATTTTGTTCTAATGCATTACTATTGACATCTTCTTTAATATGCTGCCAAGGTTCCAAGCCCTTTTTAGAAGGATCCATTTCAACCAAGGCTTTCCAAGCATTTTCAGCAATCTCAACATGGCCACAAAAATAAGCAGATTGGGCTAGCCAAAAGTAAAATCCACTATCACCAACGTAACCACGCTTACTCATACTGCGTAACCATTTAAACGCTAACTCATGCTCACCGATTAAAGACAAAGTTGCACCTAACTTATAACGATTTTCAAAGTCAAAAGGATTGACCTTCTTTAAAATTTCAATGAGTTCAGCTAATTCTTTTTCGCTCTTTTCATAGTAAGCAATGACAGCTAAGTTACAAATCGCATGGAGATTCCCATGATTTTCGCGTAGAACATGGTATAACAAAGCCTTAGCATCTTCGATTTCTCCTGTATAAAAATAAGCTAAAGCTAAATTGTTGTACGCTGGCCACAAGTCAGGATACGTTTCAATTAGTTCCTCGAGCACTTCAATCGCATCAGGAAAACGACCATTTTCCATAAATCGGCGCGCTTTTTCTTGTGCAACCATTTTTTCGCCATCTTCCTCATCAAAAGGTTCGATGTCATCTTCAAATTCTATATAATCTAAGATCTCTTTTGCCTCAAAACAATAAAGGCCTTCAGGATCCATATCTAAATACATTTCCGCATATTTTTTTGCATCATGGACAAGTCCCAGGCATCCTGAAACTTCGCTTAAGAAAAATACATATTCAGCTTCACTTGGTTCTAAACTATAAGCTGTATGGATACATTCATAAGCACTATCAAAGTTCCCAGCGTCCATTTCCATAATGCCAAATTGCATCAGTATATGTGCCTCATTTGGACTCAATTCTGCTGCACGTTTCATATATTTATAAGCTTTATCCATTTGGTCATGATCGATTGCGCGTAACGCTTTTTTAAAATAATAATCACCATTCGGAACAAAGGATACAATATTATTTTTTTGCTCTTTTCTACGTTGGTTTTCCAAAATTAATCCTCCGAAAGTTAATATTCCGCGAACACGAAAGAAGGAACGTTTCGAAAACGTTCCTTTTAATCACTTTCCTATTATAACACAATTATTAAATACGTCATTTATTTCATATCTTTATTTGTGCTTTGTACTTGCTCTTTTTTGTTGGTGGCGTTCAACTAGTACTTCAAGGACATCATATACATTAATTTTTTGTTCTTGTAATAATACTAGTAAATGGTAAATTAAATCTGCTGCTTCCCATGTTACTTCCTTAGTATCACGGTTTTTCGCGCCGATGACCACTTCTGTTGCTTCTTCGCCGACCTTTTTACAAATTTTATCGATTCCTTCTGTAAATAAGTATGTAGTATAGGCACCTTCTGGCATTTCACTTTCACGCTGGCGAATAACTTCCGCAAGGTAAGGGATGATTCCTACAGTACCAACTTGTTCATTTTCAACTAACTTTTCAGTGAAACATGAAGTCGTTCCATTATGACAAGCAGGGCCAGTTGGTAAAACTTCTACTACAAGAGCATCTTGGTCACAGTCAGTTTTGATTGAGATAACTTTTTGTGTATTCCCACTCGTTTCTCCTTTATGCCATAACTCTTGTCTTGAACGTGAGTAAAACCAAGTTTCACCTGTTTCAATTGTTTTCTTTAATGATTCTTCATTCATATATGCAACGGTTAATACTTCTTTCGATTGCGCATCTTGCACAACAGCAGGTATTAATCCTTTTTCATCGAATTTTATATTCTCTATAGCGATCATTATCTAACACGAACTCCTTTTTCACGTAAGTAGGATTTCACTTCTGCTACGCTCGTTTCTTTGTAATGGAAAATAGATGCGGCAAGCGCTGCGTCTGCATCAACATCTTGTAATACCTCTAAGAAATGCTGTGCATTCCCTGCACCACCACTTGCAATGACAGGAACTGTAACAGCGTCTCGAACAGCTCTTGTTAATTCTAAATCAAATCCATTTTTCTCGCCATCTTGGTTCATGCTTGTAAGTAAAATTTCACCTGCACCTAAGCGTACAGCTTCTTTTGCCCACTCAACCGCGCTCCACTCTGTTTTGTTGCGGCCACCATGCGTATAAACCATCCAAGTCCCATCTTCTTCACTGTATTTCGCATCAATTGCAACTACGATACATTGAGCTCCAAAGAAATCAGAACCTTCTTTAATAAGTTCTGGGCGTTCTAGTGCAGATGTATTCACTGAAACTTTGTCTGCCCCAGCTCGCAAAATTCGTTTCATATCGTCTAATGTACGAATTCCTCCACCTACAGTAAACGGAATGGCTAATGTGGCAGCAGTTTTCCTAACAACGTCGATCATTGTTTCACGGCCTTCATGGGATGCAGAAATATCTAAGAATACTAATTCGTCAGCCCCTTGTTCATCGTAAAACTTTGCTAGTTCAACTGGATCACCCGCATCTCTTAGCTCAACAAATTGAATGCCTTTTACAACTCTTCCTTCTTTTACGTCTAAGCAAGGAATAATACGCTTTGTTAACATGCAGTTCCCTCCAATCCTTTTAACCATTGTTCTAGTAAATACATACCGAACGCTCCCGATTTTTCAGGGTGAAACTGCATCCCTGTGAAATTATTAGATTTCACGATTCCCGGTACCTTTACACCTTCATAATCTGCAAAAGCTACTAGTTCATTTTGAGCAATTTCAGTCGCGTAATATGAATGTACAAAGTAAACATGGCGATCTTCAGGCATTATTTCTTCGTTTAACCAATCTGGAGTAGAGGCGAATTGCAAGTCATTCCACCCCATATGAGGAATTCTTGGTACTCCCTCAAAACGTTTAATATGTCCTTTAAAGATTCCAAGGCCTGTTGTAAGTTCCACTTCATCACTTTTTTCGAATAACAATTGCATACCTAAACAAATTCCTATTAAAGGTTTCGTTTGTTGTTTGATAAATTTATCTAAACCTGTTTGGGCTAAACGTTTCATTGCATCTGGAAATGCACCAACACCAGGTAATATTAAAGCATCGCATTCATTTAATAATTCTATGTTGGATGAAACAACTGGTTCACAATTTAATCTTTTTAGCGCTTGTTCCACGCTAAATAAATTGCCCATCCCATAATCTATTACGCCTATCTTCATGTTAGTAATCCTTTCGTTGAAGGTACTCCTTTTACTCGTGGGTCAATTTGAACCGCATCGTCAATCGCACGTGCTAACGCCTTGAAAATTGCTTCAATGATATGGTGTGTGTTGTGACCATAAGGAACAATTACATGTACATTCATGCGTGCTTCCAATGCAAATTTCCATAGGAATTCGTGAAGTAATTCAGTATCGAATGTCCCAACTTTTTGAGTTAGTTCAGGTGTAACACGGTATTCAAGATGCGGACGATTTGAGCAATCAACAACAACTTGAGCCAATGCATCATCCATTGGTACAAAGGCATTTCCGTAGCGTTTTATTCCTTTTTTATCGCCTAATGCTTCACGAATCACTTGCCCTAATACAATCCCAATGTCCTCTGTTGTATGGTGGTCGTCGATGTAAGTATCACCATTTGCAATGATTTTGCCATCAAATAATCCGTGTTTTACGAAAAGGTCCAGCATATGGTCCATAAAAGGGACTCCTGTGTTAATTTCCGCTTTTCCTTCACCATCTAAATCTAATTCTATGCTTATTTTTGTTTCATTTGTATTTCGATCAATTTTTGCATATCTTCGTTTTGTTTCAGACATTGTTTACTCCCCTTTTTCCCATCCACGAGATTCGACAGCTCGTGCATGTCCTTCAAGACCTTCCATTCTTGCAAGTCTCGCTATTTTCGGTGCATTTTCTTTCCATGTTTTTTCACTATAATAGACAACGCTCGATTTTTTAATAAAATCATCCACATTAAGCCCACTAGCAAATTTTGCTGTACTGTTTGTTGGTAAGACGTGATTAGTTCCTGCAAAATAATCTCCAACAGGTTCTGAACTATATCTGCCTAGGAAAATAGCTCCTGCATGTCGTATTTCATTTGCAACATCCTGTGCTTTTTCAGTCATAATTTCTAAATGTTCAGGCGCTAGTGAATTGACTGCCTCTACTGCCTGCTTCATATTTTCAGCAATATATATTTGCCCAAAATTCACGATGGACTGACGAGCAATCGCTTCACGAGGTAATGTGTTTAATTGATTTTCAACTTGCTCAGCAACTTCTTCTGCCAAGCTTTCACTTGTTGTAATAAGTACCGAACATGCTAATGGATCATGTTCAGCCTGGGATAATAAATCTGCCGCTACTTCATCAGCGTAAGCTGTATCATCAGCAAGAACACAGATTTCACTAGGTCCTGCAATCATATCAATTGCAACTTCGCCGAACACTTCTCGTTTTGCTAAAGCAACATAAATATTACCTGGTCCAGTAATTTTATCAACAGGTGCGATAGATTCAGTTCCATAGGCAAGTGCTGCAATTGCTTGAGCACCCCCCACTTTGTAAATCTCAGTTACGCCTAAAATGGAGGCAGCTACTAACACAGCTGGTGGCAATTTCCCGTCTTTTCCTGCTGGTGAAGTTATAACAATTCTTCGGACACCAGCAACTTGTGCTGGAATGACATTCATTAAGACAGAAGAAGGATATGCAGCAGAGCCACCTGGTACATACAATCCAACTGCATCAAGAGGAATGATACGTTGCGCTAACCAAGAGCCATCCGCTAACGGTAATTTGTAATCCTCTCTTTTTTGAGCTTTGTGATAATAACGAATATTTTCTGCTGCTTCTTCTAAATCCTTTTTCAATTGGGGATCGAAATTATTCAATGCTTCTTCAATTTCAAATTGGGAAACACGGAAATCTTCAAGGACAAAGCCATCCCACATTTCACTGTATTTTCGTACGGCCTGATCGCCATTTTCACGAACGTCTTGTAGCACTTGGCGTACCGTTTTAAGTTGTGCTTCATTGCCGCTTTCTAGTTGTCTTTTTAGTGTAATAGAATTAGTTAATTTTGTGATTTTCATGGTAGCCGTTCTCCCTAATTAACAATTTTCTTCAAACGTGTCACGATATCTTGAATGCGAGCACTTTTCATTCGGTAACTTACCGGGTTCGCGATTAAACGAGAAGATACATCTGTAATCCGTTCATATTCTACAAGACCGTTCTCTTTTAATGTTCTACCTGTTGATACAATATCAACAATGCGATCGGCAAGGCCAATCATTGGTGCAAGTTCAATGGAACCATTTAGTTCAATGATTTCAACTTGTTCGCCAATTTCTTTATAGTAATTCATTGCAACGTTTGGATATTTTGTTGCAATGCGTGGTGCAATTTCATTCATCTTTGTATTTGGTAAGCCGGCAGATGCAATATAGCATTGGCTAATTTTTAAATCTAATAGTTCATGTACATGTCTTTTTTGTTCAAGTAGTACGTCTTTTCCTGCGATACCAATATCGACTACACCATGTTCTACATATACAGGGACATCCATCGGTTTAGCTAAAATAAATCGAATTTTTTCTTCAGGTATTTCAATCATTAATTTTCGAGACATTTCTACTTCTTCAGGTAAGTTAAATCCCGCATCAATCAACATTTGATAAGCTTCTTCAAAAATTCGCCCTTTTGGCATGGCAATTGTTAATTCTGTCATTGCAGTTGATCCTCCTGGCTTACATAAAGCACTTCATCAAAAACTAAAGAAAATGCTTCTTCATTGATGAGACCATTTTTTGATTGTAATGTAACGAGCTTACCTTCATTTCTTAATGAGTTTGCAAGTTCAAGCGCTTTAGTAAATAATGCATCTTCAAAAATTAAGGCAACAGTTTTTTCTCGGGGTTCTTGAGTTGGTAAGATTTCTAATAATCGATCGACGCGAATACCAAAACCTGTTGCTCCAACATCACTTCCAAAATGATGAAGTAACCCATCATAACGCCCACCATTTCCTAAAGGGAAACCACTACCATCAGCAAACAGTTCGAACAGCATACCTGTGTAGTAATTCATATGACTTGAAAGTGTAAAATCAAAGGATACATATTTCGTAAGGTCTGCTTGTTGGATAATTTCCGCTAATTGACGCATGTAAAGAAGTGCATCATTTTTGGAAACGTATTTTTCAATTTGTTCAATCGTTTCAATATTTGTTGCTTCATTGATAAATTGAAGTAATGCATCTGATTTTGTTTTAGGTAAATCAAATGAAATAACTGCTTCTTCAAACCCAACGTAATTGCGTTCAATTAATAGGGATCTTAATTTATTCGCTTGATTCTCATTTTCTGTATAGTCGTTCAAAATGCAATTTAAAATGCCTGCATGACCAATCGTCACTTTAAAGGACTCTATACTATAGTTTTGAACAAGCTGAATTGCTGTAATAATGACTTCCGCATCTGCGTATACGGATTTATCGCCAATAATTTCGATTCCCATTTGGTCAAATTCAGCTGGACGCCCACCTTCT
Organism: Ureibacillus manganicus DSM 26584; assembly: GCF_000772945.1. Classification (GTDB taxonomy): domain Bacteria; phylum Bacillota; class Bacilli; order Bacillales_A; family Planococcaceae; genus Ureibacillus; species Ureibacillus manganicus. The sequence goes on along the minus strand of NZ_JPVN01000003.1, from coordinate 116,295 downwards.
AATTGTTGGGCTCTAAATACATTTGCAAAGTAGGCTAAACGTAAAGGAATCTTTTCCTTTAAAAGTTTTGAAGTTGCAACACGTGTAATTGGTGTTGTCATATCCGGTCTTAAAACAAGTGTATTTCCTTGGCTATCTACTAATTTAAATAGGGAAGCATCGTAAATAGCAGATGCTTTACCTACTGTATCGTAATATTCTAATGTTGGTGTATTTACAAACTCATAGCCACGCGCTCTTAGAAACTTTCTACCAATGTTACGTAATGTTTCGTTTTTTTCGTATGTCACAGGGAAAGTATCACGCATCCCGATTGGCTTTTCAAACTTTTTAATCGTCGTCATTTTTACACTTCCTGTCAATTTCACTTTAGTCTGTTAGAGAATTAGAGAACTAGTATATGAAAGTATTTTATCTAATTATTGGTTGATAGTCAATGAATTTTGCGAGAAGTTCTTGGTTGATTTGGGTTCTGTGTTACCTTTTAATAAATTCCCCGCTTCATTTCGTCCTGATGGGGCTTCTCTGTTACCTTTTAGAAGAATCTTCTCTCCATTTGGTCACTGATGAGGCTTCTCTGTTACCTTTTGATGAGTTTCTTCATTCATTCGGTCACTGATGGGGCTTCTCTGTTACCTTTTCCCTTCTCACTTACCCAGTTTTGTCTAGTGGAGCACTTCTATGAGACATTTCTCCAGCTTTCTCAGCCGCTTTTGTCTTGTAGGACGCTTCTATTAGACATTTCCGGCTTGGATTCTTCTGCATTTGTCTCGTAGAGTACTTCTACGAGACATTTCTCCAACTTTCTCAGCTGCTTTTGTCTCGTAGAACGCTTCTATGAGACATTTCCGGCTTGGATTCTTCTGCTTTTGTCTCGTAGAGTACTTCTACGAGACATTTCTCCAACTTTCTCAGCTGCTTTTGTCTCATAGAAGCCCCTAGTTACTTTCTATTTTTCTCCACAATCCTTTTCTTTGTCCTCTAGCCTTCCCACACTAAACCTTCCTCTAAATTAAGAAAAAAACCCACTACCAAAATAGTGAGTTTCATCAAGTTTGCGAAATGCATTAAGCATTATGCCACTTAGGCACATCATTCTTTTTTCGTTCGGCCATTTCTTCAGCCGTGTAAATAATACGCATTGGATTTCCTCCGCACATCGATCCAGCAGGTACATCTTTATGTACTAGTGTAGCTGCAGAAACTATTGCACCGTCACCAATTTCAACGCCTGGTAAGATTGTAGAATTCGCTCCAATCATGACGTTACTTCCTATCTTCACATCTCCTAAACGATATTCATCAATTAAATATTCATGGGCTAAAATCGTTGTATTAAACCCAATGATCGTGTTATCACCGACTGATATACGCTCAGGGAACATTGTGTCGGGCATGACCATTAATGCCAATGAAGTTTGTCGACCGATTTTCATTCTTAAAAACGTACGATAAATCCAGTTTTTCCAGCTCATAAAAGGAGTGACACGACCAATTTGACCAAACGCAAAGCATCTTACAACTTTCCAAAAGGACACGGTTTTATATATCTGCCATAATGAGTTTGATCCTTCCACCTTATATCGCTCTGTCCTTCTCATAGCCTAGGACTCCTTAACGATTGGTAGTAAATCTGACATGTGCTGAAGAATGTAATCTGGATGAAATTGTTTTAAATAATCTTCACCCTTTATCGACCAAGCGACTCCCGCTGTTTTTACATCTGCATTTTTACCTGCTAAAATATCATGATGATTATCGCCAATCATTATTACATCTTCTTTTTCCACACCAAGTTTTTCAATAGCAAGTAAAACAGGCTCTGGATCTGGTTTCACATTTTTCACATCTTCGATTCCAACTAAAAACTCAAAAAAGTGGCTTGCACCCATTAAATCTAATCCACGTTTTATCGTGTCACGTCTTTTCGTCGAAACAATCGCTAAACGAATTCCTAAAGCCTGGAGTTCTTCTAAGGTTTCAATTACTCCATCAAACTCTGTTACAAGTTCATCATGGTGTTCAAGATTCCACTTTCGATACTTACCTACCATTTCATCTACTTCATCCGGTGTTAGTTCTTTAAAGGTTTCAACTAACGACGGACCCATAAAGCGCAAACAATCTTCAGGTTTATATTGCCCGGGAAACCTTTCTTCCAACACATGCATAAAAGTTTGAATGATCAAGTCATTCGTATTTAATAAAGTCCCATCAAAATCGAATAATAATGCTTTTACCATAGTTATTACTCCTTCATTTCTCGAACACTATTGAAGCAATTCTAAGAAATTAGTCTACTATTTATCTTTATATCGTACTATAGGTCGTACTTTTACTCGTCGATAGATAATGAAAACAACTCCGATAATGATTCCTAAAATAGAAACAACTTGAGCAGATCGCAGTTCACCTACTAGATACAAACTATCTGTTCTCATTCCTTCAATAAAGAATCGGCCAATTCCGTACCAAATTAAATAAGTAAAGAATATTTCACCACGATGAAGATTTACTTTTCTAAGGACTAATAAAAGAATAAGTCCTACCACATTCCACATTGATTCATATAAGAACGTTGGGTGGAAGTATGCTAACCCATATACTGGGTCATTGATATACATTTGATTAATAATAAAATCAGGAATCATTAAACTGCGTAAAAATTCTTCTGATACTGGTCCACCATAAGCTTCCTGGTTCATAAAGTTACCCCAGCGGCCGATGATTTGACCAATTAATACACTTGGGATTGCAATATCTGCTACTTTTAGGAAGCTAATGCCTTTATATCGGCAAAATACATAGGCGGTAATAATTGCACCTATTAGTGCCCCATGGATTGCAATTCCACCATTCCAAATTTGAATAATCTTGCCGGGATTTGCACCATAATATTCCCATTCCATTGCTACATAGTAAATTCGTGCTGAGGCAATTGAAATAGGAATTGCCCAAATCAGTAAATCAGCAAAGAAATCCTTTGGTAATCCTCGTTTTGTCCCTTCATGTTGACCAACTATGTAAGCTAAGACAATACCTAGTGCTATTAAAATCCCATACCACCGTACAGGTATAGATCCAATATGGAACGCAATCGGATTAATGTCTAATAATAAAAAATCCATCCTCTATCTCCTCTCTGTAAAGAGCAAGTTTCTCAAACAGTTAATAATCTTCTAACTCGTCTTGAACTGAAATCACTTCTTCTAATCGACGTGAAAATTCTTGTGCTGCATTTACACCTAGTTTTTTCAAACGATAATTCATCGCAGCAACTTCAATGATTACTGAAACGTTTCGACCAGGTTGAACAGGAATCGTTAATTTTGTAATTTCTGTATCGATAATTTTCATTTTTTCTTCATCTAATCCAAGGCGATCGTAAACTTTTTCTCCATCCCAGTTTTCAAGCTCTACGATGAGTGTAATACGTTTTTGCGGTCTAACTGCACTTGCACCAAATAATGTCATAATATCGATAATGCCAATTCCACGAATTTCTAACAGATGTTCTAATAATGGTGGTGGACTACCAATGAGTAAATCCTCAGCTTCTTGACGTATTTCAACACAATCATCTGCAACTAAACGATGACCTTTTTTAATAAGTTCAAGAGCAGTTTCACTTTTTCCGACACCACTTTTTCCGATTATTAGCACACCAATTCCGTAGACATCCACAAGTACTCCATGCATAGCAACGTAAGGAGCAAGCCTACTTTCTAAGAAGTTAGTTAATCTACTAGAGAATCTCGTTGTTTTCATTGTCGTTAAAAGAACAGGAACGTTATTTTCATTAGAAGCTTGAATGAGTTCTTCAGGTACTTCTAAACCACGAGAAATAATAATCGCAGGTGTTTCAGTTGAGCACAGTCGTAGCATACGTTCTTTTTTCAAATTTGTAGGGAGCATATCAAAAAAAGAAAGTTCCGTTTTCCCGATTAGTTGCACACGATTTGCTGGATAATGGGTAAAATAACCAGCCATTTCTAATCCAGGGCGTGAAAGATCACTTGTTGTAATATAACGACCTATTCCTTCATTACCACTTACTAATGTTAAGTTAAATTTTTCTATAACATCTCTAGTTGTAACTGATATCATTTTTTAACACCCTCTACATTATTTAGAATACTGTACTTATTTTAGCATGTTATGAGAGAAATGAAATCAATTGTGTTTTGACATTTTCAAACTTCTCAAAAATTAAAAAGGGACTAATTAGAAAGTTACCTCTCTAATTAGTCCACAGCTATGAATTATTTAAGTGTTGCTAAATATGCAGCAGCAGCGTCTGCATCTTCACCTTTAACAATTCCTCCAGGCATTCCGCCCTTACCGTTATTTATAACATTTAGAATTTCTTCTTGAGAAAGTCTTGAGCCAACATTATTTAATGCAGGGAAGTTACCCATTCCCTCTAAATTAGCACCGTGACATGAAATACAAGCTTTTTGAACAACTTGTTCACCATGAGCTACTGCACCTTCATCTGCAGTTTCAGTATCTGTTGTTGTGTCATTGTTATTGTTTGTTGTGTCACCAGCTGTACCACCGTTATTGTTACCAGTATTATCTGTTGCACCTTGGTTATTAGCAACATTGTCATCTGTTGTTTCATCAGTTGTTTTTTCTCCGCCACTACCACATGCAGCTAAGACTAGAACTGAACCAAAAATTAAAGCAAGTAATGCCTTTTTCATACATTTTCCCTCCGATAGAATAATTTTACTACTAAACCATTATAAGAGAATTAAGATCCTTTTTGTAAACGTTTTCCCTCAGTTCACATATCTTTAAAGATTCTGTCAAAAAGTAGTCAAAAACTTTTAACAATCACTTTAATCTAAAGGAGCAATCTTTTCTTAACAGTGGCATAGTAGGGTGTTCTGTTAACTTATTTTTTCTATTTACACTGAATTTATTCATGAGAAGATGTTTTTGTGGAAATAATATTTTTATGCAGATTCAATTCACTACACATCGAAACATATTTTGGGAAAAAGGGTGTGTAATTATTGAGTACTACTATTATTTTTGAACTGAAGGATAACATCGTATACATTGTGCTCATGTTTTAAATGCGTTGAATTATGTACTTGTTGTTGACCTTGAAATTACATTGCGCTTATGAAAACCTTTTCGAATGGATTTCTTGGCGCAAAAGGTCTTCATCGCACTTATGATGACCTTTTTGAATCGATTTCTTGGCGCAAAAGGTCTCATTGCTCTTATGATGACCTTTTTGAATCGATTTCCTGGTGCAAAAGGTCTTCATCACCCTTATGATGACCTTTTTGAATCGATTTCTTGGCGCAAAAGGTCTTCATCACCCTTATGATGACCTTTTCGAATCGATTTCTTGGCGCAAAAGGTCTTCATTACCCTTATGAAGACCTTTTCGAATGGATTTCCTAGCGAAAAAGGTCTTCATCACCCTTATGATGACCTTTTTGAATCGATTTCTTGGAGCAAACGGTCTTCATCACTCTTATCAAGACCTTTTCGAATGGAATTTCTTAGCGCAAAAGGTCTTCATCGCACTTATGATGACCTTTTTGAATCGATTTCTTGGAGCAAAAGGTCACATTGCTCTTATGATGACCTTTTTGAATCGATTTCTTGGAGCAAACGGTCTTCATCACTCTTATCAAGACCTTTTCGAATGGAATTTCTAGCGCAAAAGGTCTTCATCACTCATATGAAGACCTTTTCGAGCAGATTTCCTAGCGCAAACGGTCTTCATCACCCTTTTCAAGACCTTTTCGAGCAAATTTCCTAACACAAAAGGTCTTCATCACCCTCATGATGACCATTTCGAGCAGATTTCCTAACACAAAAGGTCTTCATCATCTTTATGATGACCTTTTCGTGCCGATTTCTTGGCACAAAAGGTCTTCATCGCACTTATGAGGACCTTTTTGAATGAACTTCCTAGCACAAAAGGTCTTCATCACCCTTATCAAGACCTTTTCGAGCAGATTTCCTGGAGCAAATTGTCTTGATCGCACTTATGAAAACCTTATCGCGCAGTTTAATGAAAAATTACCTCAAATATAGTTTGCCAATGGCCATAAAAAAAAGCACTTCGCAAAGTAGCGAAGTGCCAGTTCCTTCATTTTAATCTTGAAATACAATCGACCATTCATCGCACTTTGCTAGCAATTCTTTTGCTAACTCTTGTGCACCTTCTAAGCTTTGGTTTGCAGCCCATCCACATTGCACTTCATTGCATGCAGGAACTTCTGTTGCATTCAAACATCTTGTGTTCATTTTTAAATTCACTATTTTTTTCGAGTGCGAAATGCACTGAAAATGACTGGTAAAACTGAAATGAAAATAATTAATAAAACAACTATTGAGAAATTCTCTTTAATAATTGGGATATTTCCAAAGAAGTACCCTGCTAAAGTACAAATCAACACCCATAATACTCCACCAACAACGTTATAAACAATAAAGTATTTATAGTTCATCCTACTTGCACCAGCAACGAAAGGTATAAACGTTCTTATAAATGGCATGAACCTGGCAATAACAATTGTTTTACCACCATGTTTATTGAAAAACTTTTGGGCAGCCATCATTTTTTCTTCATTGATAAAACGACCAATCAACGTATTTGGTTTTATTGCTGTACCTACTTTTTTACCAATATGGTAATTAACTGTGTCCCCGAGAATTGCTGCTACGATAAAGCCTACAAGTAAAACCGGTAAACTAAAGGCACCTAATGCAGCAAGTGCTCCACTTGCAAAAAGTAGCGAATCTCCAGGAAGAAACGGCATGATGACGACTCCAGTTTCTACAAAGACAATGGAAAAAATAATTCCATAAGCCCATCCGCCAAATTGTTGAATAATCTCAACAAGGTGTTCATCAATATGCAGAATAAAGTCTATCAATCCTTGAATAAACGACATAAATAAGCTCTCTTTCGATATAATTTCTAATGTACAAAGAATCTATTAAAATAACATTAAATATATTTTTCAAACCATTGAACGATTTGGTTTAAACGTTCAATACGTAAATTTGGTGTACCAGTACGTGATAAATTATGGTTATTATCAGGGAAACGAACAAATCCAACTTCTTTTTTCATCGATTTTAAAGTGATATACAACTGTTCTGCTTGTTCTATTGGACAACGGAAGTCTTTTTCACTGTGTAAAATCAATAAAGGTGTTTCGATATTCTTTGCATATTTTAATGGTGAATGTTCCCAAAGCTTTTCAGGATCTAGCATATCACTACCAATTTGCCAATCACTAAAGTAATAACCAATATCAGAAACGCCAAAGAAGCTAATCCAGTTTGAGATGCTGCGTTGTGTAACAGCAGCTTTGAAACGATTTGTATGACCAACAATCCAGTTCGTCATAAATCCACCGTAACTACCACCTGTAACACCTAGCTTATCCGTATCAATCCAATCATTTTGACTAATCGCATAATCTAGTCCAGACATGATATCAGTGTAATCACCGCCACCATAATCTCCGCGCACTGCATCTACAAATGCTTGACTATAGCCATGGCTACCACGTGGATTCACATAAAGCACCCCGTACCCTTTTGCAGCAAGTAATTGTAATTCATGGAAAAACGTATTCGCATACATTGTATGAGGACCACCATGGATTTCTACGATTAAAGGATATTTTTTTCCTTCTTCAAATCCAGCTGGTTTCATCAGCCAACCATAAACAGTGGATCCATCTGAAACATGATAAGATATTTCTTCAGGTTGAACAAGCTCTACATCTTGGATAAATTGGTCATTAAAATGAGTAAGTTGCTTTCTTTCACCAGCAGCAATTTCATAATAGTATAATTCTCCAGGGAACGTTGGATTAGAAACCGCTATAATTGCAAACTTCCCATCTTTAGTAACGGCATATTCATAAATATGTTCCCCTTCAGGTGAAGCCGGATAAATTGCTCCATCTAATGTTGCATAATATAGACGAACATCTCCCATTGTTGACATTTGGAAGTATAATTCATTTGCCTCTGTCCAAACAACCGATGGAGCAGAAACACCCTGTTGAATATCAGCAACTGCATAATCACCAACAGGACTATCAATATTTTCCGTTAATGAAAGAGTTGTTTTTCCTTCAACATCATAAATATAAATAGTAGAATGAGTCGCATTTTTATAAGCATGGTCGCTTCCAGCAAACGCTATGTATCTACCATCATAAGAAAATGCTGCTCCACCATAATATCCATTCTCATCGACAATCGTAATTTCTTCTTTTGTTTCTATATCTATTAAAAGCAATGGTGATTTGAAGACAAAATCTAAATTGTCAGCACGATTTACCCCGATAACTAACTTTTTACCATCCGGAGAAATTGCCTGCAAGGAATGCTGATAATCCCCTGTTGTAAATTGTTCAATGGATTCATCCTTTAAATCCAGTACCGCGATTTGAGAATATGAGTCTTGTGGAACTAAACCAGCCCCATCTAATCCATCCATTTTATATTTCATTCCATCTACTACATATGGTTTTGGTAATGGGTTTTCTTCTTTTTCAGTTTTATCAGTTATAGTCTTACCGCTTTTAATTTTACTAGAAATCCAAACTTTTTGGCCGGATGGATCCCATAAAAATGAATTTACCCCTGAATCCAACGTCGTAACCTTTTTGGCTTCCCCGCCATTTTTATTCATTACATACAACTGATTTTTTTCATCACGATTTGAAAGAAAGGCCACTTGTTGCCCATCTTGCGACCATTTAGGAGAAGAAATTCTTTCTTTTCCGAATGTCCATTGGGAGATGACACCAGTTGTTAGCTGAACATGAAATAATTGAGCATAATATTTATTATCCTTTTCGTCAATTTCTGTTCTGATAAATACTGCCTCATCCCCATTTGGAGAGATTTGAGGGTTTGAAACTGACTGGATTTTATATAAGTCCTCTGCACCTAACAATCTTTTCATCCACCATACCACCTTTGAAAGTTAATACTATTATTTTACCATTCTATGTAAAGGTTTTTTACTAAAAGTTAGAAAAAAATAGAAACAGAACCGGTGAATAAACTATTGGTGGTTCTATTCATTCATAGGAAACTCAAAACTTGCCCAAAATTTCTTTCATAAGAGAGAAGAACAACATTTCTAATTAGTATTCAGATCGAAATGGCGTTCATAGGGAGGATGAACGACATTTCTAATTAGTATTCAGATCGAAATGGCGTTCATAGGGAGGATGAACGACATTTGTAGTTAATAATCCAATCGAAATGTCATTCATAAGACTGCTCACTGACATTCCATCCTCGAAATCTACCCGAAATGTCTTTTATAAATCGTTAAGTTAATCTGAATGATTAAACTCACAATATTTCTACCTAACTCCCTTTATATAAATAAAAAAACGGTTTTTGGGCAGACCAAAAACCATTTCTCACCATTAATTTATTCGCAAGTTCCTGCGTAATATTTTCCCCGTCGAATTCTTTGGTAGTTCACCCACTATTCTAATCTCAGTTGGTACTTTATATTTTGCTAGATACTGTGCGCAATAAACCTTAAGTTCTTCTTCATTCGCTTTTTGATCGTTTAACACAACGAACGCACAAACAGCTTCACCGAAGTTTTCATCGGGTATTCCAACCACAACTGCCTCTTTCACTGATTGGTGCTGATACAAAACTTCCTCTACTTCACGAGGATATACTTTGTAGCCACCAACAATGATCATATCCTTTTTACGATCCACGATATAGAAATAGTTTTCTTCATCTCGTTTCGCTAAATCCCCTGTATATAACCACCCATCGCGAATCGCAGCACTAGTTCCTTCAGGATTTTTATAATAGCCTTTCATCACATTTGGCCCACGAACGATTAGTTCACCAACTTCATGTGGTGACAGTTCGTTACCATCTTCATCGACGATTTTATTATCAACATTTGTAATGGAAGTTCCGATAGAACCCACTTTTCTCACACGATCCTGAGGATTAAAACAAGTAACTGGTGAAGCTTCTGATAAACCGTAGCCTTCCGAAATCTTCACATTAAATTTCCCTTCAAAATTATGAAGCACTTGGGCAGGTAGTGGCGCTCCACCTGATATCGCTAAACGTAATGTCGCAAAATCCTCAGCATTACCTGACTCATATTGATATAAAAAGTTATACATCGTTGGTACACCTGCAAAAATGGTCGCTTTTTCTGTTTTAGCTAATTGTAATATTTCTCCTGGGCTAAAGCGTGGTGCGATTAATACTGTTGCACCTATAAACAAAGGGGCATTCGCAACTACAGTCAGTGCAAACACATGGAATAGTGGTAATGTTGCAATCACTCGATCCCTAGACGTATATTCCATGAAATGTGCCACATCGCGCGCATTTGCATAAAGATTACGATGAGAAATTTGCGCCCCTTTTGGCTGCCCTGTTGTCCCAGATGTATACAAAATAATTGCAGTATCTTCCTCATTAATTGTGCGTGGCGCAATTTGCCCGTCAGCAGTTTGCAAAAGTTCAGAGAAATATACAATTTTATTCTTCAGCTCATTCGATATTGAAGTGTACATTTCTTCATTACAACTAGCCGTTTCACAAATAATATACTTTTCGACCCTCGAAAACCGGTTCTTTCCTTGATCTAATAACGGTAAGAGAGTATCAATTGCAATCACTGCATCGACATCACCATTCTCAAAAATATAAGAAATCTCGTCTAATTGAAATATCGGGTTCACTGGAACAGCAGTTGCACCTAAACGCATACAAGCATATAAGGAAATAAGAAACTCCGGTGAATTTCCTAATAAAAACGCAACATGATTTCCCTTTTCAATCCCTATTTCTTTTAGTGAGAAGGCTAATTTCTCGACCTTTTCATCAAACTCAGCATAGCTTGTATCTTGTCCTAAATAATGATAGGCCGTTTTTTCTGGTGAATTTTTTGCTATCTCTCGTACATGTTCTACTAAATTCAAAACTTCAAACTCCCCTTCAAATAACTAATCATTTACATGTGTAATATAACGCCATCTGATTAGATAGAAGTATATCACTTCAATAATAACTAAAAATACAAATGCAAATACCAATTCCTTTACGATTGAGATATTTGCAATGTGTCTTAATAAGTTTTGCAAAGCTAAAAATGCAAAGAAACTATGGAGTAGTGCAACTCCTAAAGGTATAAAAAATTGAGGAACTAAATACGCATTGACTAGTCTTTTTAATTCTAAATCTGTTAACCCCATTCTTTTTAGAACATCAAATTTCTTCTTTTCTAATTCAAGACTCGTATACAGTTTAAAATAAATGAAACTACCCGCAGCTAATAAAAAGACAGCCGCTACTAATAGTCCGACGAGTGTAAAAAGTGCATAAGTAGACAAGATAAACGAGTAGTTTAGCCCAGCATTTTCGAAATAGTATGGCAAAGTATAATGATCTTTTAAATACTCTAAAGAAACTCGATTATAAATTGAAAGTCCAATATCCTTAGTCTCAATCCATTGAGGTATATCAAAAGCAAACAAATGATAACCTGGTTGTACATGAGGTGCTGCTAAATAAGGAGCCGTTAACCGACTAAAATCCTCATCACTAATAATAATGGAGTTTAAACTGATAATTGAACTAGGGAAAATCAACTCCGGATAGACTGCATCGATTGTAATTTTTACGTCATTTTCTATTAACACGGTTTCAACGGTTAAGTTTGAGAGTTGGTTTATAGACTCTTTTGAATATGGTATAAACATCGCTTCCCCTGAATCGAGTCTTACAAAGGGATAGCCATAAGAAAACAGCAAACTATTTATATCAGACTCACTAAACACTTCCACTTCATATTGAGTAAAAGAGGAAGTTTGCTTCTTCACTTCAAGACTTGCCATATGATATGACAGTCCCTTTTTTTCTAATTCCCTCATCAGTGTAGTAATATGACTGTATTCATACGGATTATCTACATGCCCCTTATATACAAGACCAAGCGGGTTCATCTTATCATATTGCGATGTGTAAGATGAGAGCGCTGCTAGTAACCCTACACAAAGAAAGGCAAGTGCAGTCACCATCGTCACAACAAAAAACATTTTGGAATTACTTTTCATAATCATTGACTGCTCTGCTACAGATAACATGCGATACTTTTGCCAATAGAGTTGTTTCTTATTTCTGATTTTTTCCAATATAAATTGGGTTGTATCGGAGAAAAACAGAAATGTACCAATGGTTATTAGTATGATAATAATTACACCAAAGCTATAGAGAGTCATTCGCGAGGTAAGTAGGGCTAATATATAGCCGGAAATAATAAAAACAATTCCAATAATAGCTCTAGTCATTGAATACTTGTGATGCCCATTAAATTCTGAATACCCTTTAAAAAGGTCTATTAAATTCTTTTCTGGCGTAAAGTAAACGCTAAAAATCGAAATTAATATAAATGCACTTAGGTAAACAGTAAATGTTAATACAAAAGGTTCCCACGAAATGTAAAGAGGTAATTCTTCTAACATAAGAATTTCTCTTACGATCATAAAGAAAAATTTAGAGAAAGCATATCCAAATAATATCCCCATGACTATCGAAACAGTTCCAATTAGTAAAGTTTCTAGGAAAATTAATTTACTTAACTGTTTCCTTTCCATCCCTAACTGAAGCAAAATCGCAAACTCTTTCGAACGTGCTTCTAGAAATGCCTTCATCGAATAAAAAATAAAAAACCATGAAAATAAAACTAAAATAATTTCAGCTATGATCATGCCAATAATCGATACATTTCCTAAAAAGCCATCCTCAATATCTGGATGAAACATTAACATAGAATAGATGAAAAAAACAAAAACAGAAAATAAGCTGGCTAAGAAAAATGCGGCATAGATTCGCGCATTCCGTACGACATTATGGTAAGCGAATTGATGAAAGGTCACCTACATTTCCCCCTCCTAATAAGCTTAAAACATTTAAAATTCGTTGGAAGAATGTTTGTCTACGATCATCTCGATATATTTCATTAAAAAATTCTCCATCCTTAATAAACAAAACTCGATCGCAGTAACTTGCTGCAATTGGATCATGGGTTACCATAACAATTGTGGATTTTCTTTCCTTATTGATAGAGCTTAATAACTCAAGTACTTCACGAGAATTGTTCGAATCAAGGTTTCCAGTTGGCTCATCAGCTAAAATTACGGTTGGCTCGTGGATTAAGGCTCTTGCAATTGCAGTACGTTGTGCTTGTCCGCCTGATATTTCATTTGGTTTCTTATGAAGAAAAGAGGTCAAATCAATTTTTTCTGCTAATTTAGCAACACGTTCTTCCATAAGTGACACAGGTTTATCATCTAACGTTAATGGAAGGACAATGTTTTCTTCAACAGTTAACATAGGTAACAAATTAAAATCTTGAAACACAAAACCTAATTCTCTTCTTCTAAATAAAGCAAGTTCTTTTTTATTCAGTTTAGAAGGCATTATATCATTGACAATGATTTCTCCAGATGTCGGCTTATCTATCGTAGAAATTAAATTTAATAATGTCGTTTTTCCACTCCCAGATGGCCCCATAACAGCTAGGAATTCTCCCTGCATTACTTCAAAGCTAAGTTGATTTATTGCTCGATGTGTTACTTTTCCCTCATATACTTTTGTAACATCTTGGATTCGTAAAATTGGCATATCAATTTCCCTCATTTTCTAAAGATGACGTTTCACTACTTGATGCTATGCGCATCTAGTAAAATGAATTTAAAAAGTAATTGTTACGTTTGTTCCCACATTCACTTCAGATTCAATCGTTAAAAGGTGACCAAGTTTTTGGCATATTTCATTTGCTAAGTAAAGACCCATTCCAGTTGACTCTCCTGTTTTACGTCCATTTTCACCTGTAAAAAACGCTTTTGTAATACGGGTTAAGTCGGATTTGGGAATGCCAATCCCTTCATCTTGAATATGTAACATAACTGTTCCATTATTGAGTTCTGATGATATCTTAATCTTCTTATTATCTTCAAATGTATATTTCACAGCGTTTGTTATGAATTGACCGAGTGCAAACTTCAACCATTTAGAATCACTAGCAACTGTTAAATCTTCTTCTATTTGAATTACTGGAAATACATGATTTGTAATAAATAAACGTTTATGTTCATTGATTGTTTCCGTAACAATTGCCTTTAAATTCACCCGCTCCACTTGCATGTCTTCTTCAAATCGTTCAATTCTTGCGTTAACAAGAACCATCTCTAATCCTCTTTTTAAACGATCTACTTCTTCTTGAACATTTTTTTTATCGAGCTTTCCTTCATTTTGGAGAAGTAATTCAAGAACTGAAATTGGTGTTTTCATCTGATGTATCCACTGGTTTAAAAACTTTTCCCCACGACTTTGTTTTTCATATAATGCTTGTACTTCTTTTTGATAGACATGATACAGTTCATGTAAATACTGTTCTGTTTGAAAATACTCAGGTGTTTTCGCATTTTTTTGTAACGCATCTTCCATCGTATTTGGCAGTTGAGTAATTTTGTTCAAATAGTTTCTTCTAGCAAAATAACGAACTAAAAGAAATGAAAACAGCAAGATAAGACTAATTACAATAGAATAAAATGCTGTATTCATATTTCTAAAGCCATCTAACCAATAAAGTGATAGAACAAAAATAATAACGCATAGTTGAAAGACAAAAAATGCAATATGTTCTCTTATAAATAACTGTAACCCCATTACATTTCCTCCGCACTAAGTACAAAACGATACCCTGCACCGCGCACTGTTTCTATAACAGATGTAACACCGTATTCAGTTAGTTTCTTTCGTACTCGTGTCATATTCACATTTAATGTGTTTTCATCTACAAAAGCTTGATCGTCCCACAGTTCCTCTAATAGATGTTCTCGAGTAACGACCTTTGGAGATTGGCTCATTAATAATTCTAAAATGATACACTCTTTTTTCTGTAGAGGAACATCTACTTCTTTTTTGTTAAGTTCCATTCGCTCTAAATATAGCGTTAGTTGCCCAAGTTTAATCGTTCTTTCTTCTAAGCGGGCTGAATATTCACCATAAGTTCTTCTTAGGTGGCTTTTTATTTTTGCTAGTACAATTTCATAGTTAAACGGTTTTGTAATAAAATCATCTCCGCCATTTTCAAGGGCGAAGATTTGATCCATTTCCCCTGATCTTGCAGAAATGAAGATGATTGGACAAGTTGTATGCTGGCGCAATTGTCGGCACCAATAATATCCATCATAAGAAGGTAAATTAATATCCAGCAAGACAATGTGTGGTTCAAACGCCAAACATTCTTCAATAATTTCCTCAAAGTTTTCAACTATTTTCACTTGATATTGGTATTTCATTAATTTATCAGCAAGCAGTGTTGCAATTTTTATATCATCTTCAACAATGAAAATACGGTGGTTTTCCATACGTTGTTGAACCCCTTTATCTTAAATTTAATTCGAATATGTACCCTTTTTTATTGTAAACCTTCTTTAGATTGTTTCCAAACGTAATCGCTTTAGTGACGGCGAATGACGTGAAAAGAATTTTTTAAATTTTCTCAAAAAAATTATTGACGTTTTTTATCTGTTATAATACAATAAGTACAACAAGAAGTTATATTATAACAGATAGGCGGAAGGGGGTACATTTCAGATGTTAGAAAACGTTGTTGAGTTTTTCAAAAACTTACCTGACAAAGTATGTGTTTCATGCGGAGACAAAATTGACGAACAGTGTGAATGCTACAATAACACTTGTGAAAAATGTGACTCCCTTTAAGATATAGATTACAATCTTTAACCCTTACACTAATTAATGGACTATGAATCTATAATTAAATCTCTTACTTACAATTAATACTTCATTTAATCAGAAGTTAAAAAACCTCAAAGCCCGCTCAAGCTTTGAGGTTTTATTTTTATTATTGCAACGATTAATTTTATATTGATAAACTATTCCTTCAGCCGAAATTAATGCCCACTATGCTCATCTTCTGAATCTGTATCAGTTGAATCGTGGTCTCCGTGGTCTCCCATATCCATAGAGTCACTACTATCATCTGGTTTCACATTACTCATATCTGGGTGTCCTGCAACAATCTGTTGTTTCGGCATTACGTGCAATCCATTAGAGGCAGTTGTATGCGCGTACATAAAATAAACACCATCGTGATCAAAAGTCGTTTCTGCTTTATAAACTCCATCAGCATCTAATTTTCCTTCAATCATTTCTCCTCCATTACGATAACCTGATTCCCAAACCTCAAATTTCACCGATGCGTCATCTAAATTTTGATCATTTTGATGAACATGTGCAGCCAGTTCTACCGGCTCATTTACAGCAACTTCCTGGGGCGTTAGTATATCTACTTTTACTTCTAATGCAGCTACATCAATCACATCTGAAATCGGTTCTGGCTCACTTGAAGAACATCCAACTAATAGTAAAGGTAGTGCTGCAAAACTGATTAAAAATTTTTTCATTTATAATTCCTCCATTAAAGGTATAGTAATTGTTACATATGTTCCTTTTCCTAGTTCGCTATCTATTAATAATTTTCCATTATGCTGTTTAACAAGGTCTTTTACGATTGATAAACCAAGACCACTTCCTCCGTCGGCTCGGCTTCTTGCTTTATTTACTCGATAGAAAGGTTCTGTTATATAAGGTAGATCATCTTTCGGTATACCAATTCCTTGATCATTAATTTCTATTACAGCATTACCACCACTTGCTTTTAGTAGTATGTAAATCAAGGATTTTTTATTGGAATATCGTATGGAATTTTCGATTACGTTGATGAAAATTTGTTTTAACTTTTCTTCATTAGCTTGGACGATTAACGAATCATCCAGTTCTAAATTTATCTCAACTTCCTTATGTTTAGATTGATTCTTCAATAAATCAACAGACTCACGAATTGTCTCTGATATTACCATTGGGTATACGTCTATTTTCTCTTGGTCTCTATTAGAATGTGCCAATTGTAGTAGTTCATTTGTTAATCTTTCCATTCGATTCGCTTCTCTATGGATTAACTGAATCGCGTCATCTTTTTCTTTTCCCTCGATGAAGTTATTTTGTATCGCTTCACTATATCCTTTCACATAGCTAATAGGCGTTCTTAATTCATGTGAAACCGTAGCTAAAAAGGTCTTTTTGTCTTCATCTTCAGATTGTATGGCAGCTGCCATTTCATTGAATGCTTCAGATAATTTACCGATTTCATCTTTGGAAGAAACATTTACCCGTGTTTTATAATCACCATCTGACATTTTTTCGACAGCATGTTGTAATTCATTTAATGGCCGCATGATGTGGCCTAAACCCTTATGTACGAAAAATGCTAACAACATTGAAAACACTACTACACTACTTATTAAAATAATCACTTCGTTGTTTGCTAATTCTGTAATTCTTGCTAGGGGATAGTAGAGGTAAATAATACCTTCTAATCGATTTTGGTCTGTCAGTGGTACAATCACCGATATTACTTCACGTTCAAATCGTTCTTCATATCCTATTTTCGTAATAGGCTCACCTTTTAATAATTGACGTCTTTCTTCTGGTCCGATTAACGTATCGTAATCGATTTCAAATGGTACACATGCACTGAGTTCTTTTGGATTTCGAACCGCAAATACATTAAAGGTTGAATACATATTGAAATCTTCCACTTTTTCTACAAACTCATCTGTTACTTTTCCACCTTGGTAATTGGACTGTAGCCGTTCACCTACTTCAATCATGGATTCTTCTGAGTCTTTAACATATAACTGGTCATATAAAAAATTAGTGAAAAGAGACATGAAAACAACTGTAATTACTAAAAATAAAATGATGAGTGACCAAATTTTGCTAGATAACTTCTTCATTTGCATTTCTCAAAGCGATAACCAACTCCCCAAACCGTTTGGATATAGTCGCAAGCTTCCTTAGATTGTTTTGCTAATTTTAACCTTAATGTTTTTATATGTGTATCGACAGTCCTTGTCCCGCCTGAGTAGTTTGAATCCCATATTTTTTCAAGTAACTGTTCTCTTGTATAAACAAGATCTGGATTTTTCATAAATAAATAGAGTAACTCAAATTCTTTTAATGTTAACGGCACAATCTCACCATTCACAAATACTTTACGAGAGATTTCATCTACTTTTATTAACCCCCGTTCTAGGTAGGTCACTTGCTTTGAAGAAATTTCATTAGTTAATACTGTTCTTCTTAGGACAGCGTTAATTCTTGCCACGAGTTCACTTACCGTAAATGGTTTTACAATATAATCGTCACCACCAATCGTTAATCCTTTTACTTTATCCTCATTTGCGTCTCTGGCAGTTAAAAAGATAATTGGTACAGGTGAGATTTCGCGAATATTTTGGCATACTGTAAAACCATCTTCGCCTGACATCATGACATCAAGTAAAACTAAATCGATTCCACCTTTAGAAATCTCATAGTAAGCGTCAATGCCATTTTCGACCGAAACGGTATTCATATCGAATTTTGAAAGCATGACTTCGATTAGGTTTCTCATATCTTTTTCATCGTCAACAATTAATACATTCGTCATTAGGAAACCTCCCTTACTAATAATTGAAAAGGCCCGCTACCTGTATCGATTGTTTTAATAAGTTTTTGATCATTTAGGATATAAATTTTATGATCATCAAAACCTGCAACAACAACATTTCCATTAAAGTTTGCAACAGTAAATGGATTTGCGCCTATTTCTATATTCCACAACGCTTGTCCATCTAAATTAGTTGCGTGTAATTCATTTGAACCATGATTGATGATATAAATTTCATCCTCACTTCTTGAAAATCCAACTGGCATGATCGATACGTCCAATTGATGTTGTAACTCTCCACTTTTTAAATCCAATATATCAACAGTTCGGTTGGCTTTATTTCCTTTACCATGTCCACCTATCCATACTGTATTTTTTTCGGGAACGATTAAGATTCCATTTGATGATTCGTTAATTGTCCATTCATCGTGAAGGTCCATCGTATCTATGTTTACAATTGAGAGTTTGGAATCTTTATAATTAATAACATAGAGTAACCCATTATTGGACGTCATTGACATAGGATACTCACCTAAAGAGCATTCATCTAGTTTGTTTCCTTGGGTGTCGAAACTAGTGACTGAGTTTCTAACACTATTTGTAATGAATACCCTTTTATATGTTAAATCGTAATATGCATTCGTTGAACCTACGCCAGTCTTAATGGTTGAAACAAGTTTGCCAGAGGATAATTCATAAATATCTGCCTCTGTTAATTGATGGCCATAAAACAACACATGATTATTGACTATTAATGCACCGGAATAGCCTTTATCAAACTTCCACTCGGCAATCAGTTCACCTGATTCACCGTAAAAAGTCATGGACGGCTCCAATATATTCATTGAAGCAAGAAATGATTGATGTTGATCAATTGAGGGAAATTGATCATCACGGCAACCAACTAATATGGTTGTACATAATATTAGTAAGAATAGTAATTTTCTTTGCACGTATACCTTCACCTCTTACTAAAATTTTACTTTATATTTGTGAAGTTTAAATGAAATAAAATCGACAACATTAATACAAAGTAGCAAAGAAAAAATGTAGACAAAGTTGAAGCTTAAAACTTTGTCTACATTTTAATAGTTTTTATTACTTGTACTGTTTATAAAAAAATACTATCTAGCATTTCTTTCGCAGCGTTTTTCCCTTGAGTTACACAGTCTGGAACACTAATTCCTTCATAAGAACTACCTACCAAACGAATATTTGGGAATTGTTCTTGTAAATCGATTCTTAGATTTTCCATGCGCATTTCATGCCCTACCGTATATTGTGGCATAGATTCCTTCCAACGGGAAACAACCGTAAATTCTGGTGAACCTGTAATACCTATCGATTTTTTCAAATCATGTAATACTGTGTGTTCAATCGCAGTATCAGATAGTTCTACAATCGCTTCATCGCCTACACGACCTATATATGCACGGAATAAGTCATAACCTTCAGGGGCTACATTATTCCATTTATGATTACACCATGTACATGTTGTTATTGCATAATCGCTATTTCTTGAGACAAAAAAGCTCATTGCATCTTTTTTATCTATATTACTTTGATCTTTTTTAAATGCCATCGTCACCGTTGCAATTGTTGAATAACTCATTTGCGGCATTTCATTGATTAAAGAATTATTGTTTAGTATCTCTTTTGTAGCATTAAATGGCGTGGTTAAGATGACAGCATCACATTTGATAGGAGACATATTGTTCAATGTGAGCTTTAATTGTTCTTCCTCTTTTTCAATCTTTTCAACTTTAACCCCTTTGAAGATTCTCTTTGTTTCAAGCTTCTTTTCAAGAGTTTCAATTAAAGTTTCAAGGCCATTTTGGAACGTTTGATATGAGCCAATCATTTTATTTTCAATAGATTGTTTAGATTTTCTCATACCTAAAATAAGACTGCGATAATCTTTTTCCAATTGAGAAAATTGAGGAAACATTGCTTTTAAACTCAAATGATCAATATCACCTGCAAATGTTCCCGCAAGCAATGGTTCCACAAGATTCTCTACCACTTCTTTTCCAAATCTACGACGGAAGAAATCCCCAATTGGTTCATCTTCCTGATCAGTTTTTGGTAATACCAGGTCCCCTGCCGCTCGAATTTTCCCAGAAAGTGAAATGATCCCAGATGTGATGAAAGAGGAGACTTCAAGCGGACCACCAAATACAAAATTGGTCGGAATTGGATATAAATTATTACCAACTGCTACGTAAGTCTTACCTTCATTGTTACATACCATTTGATCTTCTATATCCAACTCTCGAGCTAATTCTCGTACACTATTTGAGTGATCTAAAAATGATTCAGGTCCTCTTTCAATGATAAAACCATCTTTTCTTAAAGTATGAATTTTTCCACCTAAACGCAAAGATGATTCTATTAAAATAATATCTAGAGGAAGATTGTGCTCATCTGCCATTCTTTGCATATAAAACGCTGCCGTTAAGCCAGTGATTCCACCACCTATAACGGCAACTTTTTTTCTACCTAAAGTCACCCTCATCACGCTTCCTAAAATTAGTTAGCTAACTTTTTATTGATTGCATCTACCATTGCATCGATGAACAATGGATGTGTATTTGGCATTGGAGGACGGTGATAATTTGCACCTAACTCATCACATACCACTTTACATTCATAATCATTATCATATAAAACTTCTAAATGTTCTGTTACAAAGCCTACTGGAATATAGACAAATGAACGATAGCCCTTATTCTCATAAAGTTCACGAGTAAGGTCTTGAACATCTGGTCCTAACCATGGCTCTGGCGTTTGACCAGCTGATTGCCAACCTACCTCAACATTTTTAACGCCTGTTGCTTCTTGAATTAGACGAGCCGTTTCGATTAACTGATCTTCGTATGGATCACCAGCTAGTTTAATCTTTTCTGGTAATGAGTGATTTGAAACGATTAAACATGCTTTTTCAAGTTCTTCATCGCTCATCTCATTAAATACTGCATTGACTGCATCTTTCCAATACTCGATAAATTTCGGCTCATCGTACCAAGCTTCAACGGATGTTAACTTTAATGAACTGCCTAATTTATCAATCGTTTCTTGTGCACGACCGTTGTACGTTTTGATTGAGAAAGTTGAAAAGTGTGGTGCAAGAACGATGGACACTGCTTCTTCAATTCCTTCGTTTACCATTGCTTCAACCGCATCTTCAATGAATGGTTCAATATGTTTTAAACCGATGAATAATTTATATTCTACTTCGTCCTGTAGTTCATTTAGACGATCACGCAGAGTTTCTGCTTGTTTTTGAGTCATTTTTGCAAGAGGTGAAATGCCTCCAATTGCTTTATAACGACTTTTTAGATCTTCTAAATGTTCTTCAGATGGTTTACGGCCATGACGAATATGTGTATAGTATCTTTCAATATCTTCTTCTTTGTATGGAGTTCCATATGCCATTACTAATAATCCACGAATCGGTTTCATGATTTCACCTCTAATTTGTTATTGCCCTAATTGTGCAATTCTTTCTCTACTATAGTCATGAATAAATGTAGTTAAACGTTTTAATACAGCAGGATCTACTTCTGGGAATACGCCATGACCTAAGTTAAAGATATGACCTGGCACTTCTAACCCTTGGTCGATAATATCTTTTGCACGTTGTTCAATTACAGACCAATTTGCCAAAAGAAGTGTTGGATCAAGGTTACCTTGAACTGCTTTTGTAACGCCTCTTTCTCTAGCTTGACGGATTGGTAAGCGCCAATCTAATCCTACTACATCAACATCAAGGTCATTCCATTCTTTAACTAAATGACTTGCACCAACTCCAAATAAAATTAATGGTACATTTTCTTTTTGAAGTTCCGCGAAGATTCTTGTCATTACAGGTTTGATAAAGATGCGATAATCATCAACGTTTAACGCACCTACCCATGAATCAAAGATTTGAACTGCTTTTGCACCAGCTTCAACTTGAGCAGAAATATCAGAAATAATCATATCAGCCAGTTTGTCCATTAATGCAAACCAAGCAACGGGTTCAGAAACCATTAACGATTTTGTTTTAGCATAATTTTTTGAAGGACCCCCTTCAATCATGTAGCTTGCTAATGTGAATGGTGCTCCCGCAAAACCTATTAGTGGAACATTTAATTGTTCTTCTGTTAACAATTTAATTGTTTCTAATACAAATGGTGTATGCGCTTTCGCATTAAATTCACCTAAGTTTTCAATATCTTTTACAGTACGAATTGGATTTGAAATAACAGGCCCTACACCTGCTTTAATCTTTACATCTACACCTATGCCTGGGAGTGGAGTAACAATGTCCTTGTATAGGATTGCTCCATCAACATCATAATTTTCTACAGGTAAGCGTGTAACATATGCACACAATTCAGGTTGTTGAGTAATTTCTTCTAAAGAATACTTTTCTTTGATTTCTCTATATTCCGGTTGTGATCGACCTGCTTGTCTCATGTACCATACTGGCGTATACTCTGTTCTTTCCCCTCTTGCAGCACGCAGTAATGTATCATTAATATTTCTCATTCAATTAGAACCTGCCCCTCAAATTTTTCGATAGTTTCATTTTCGTTACTTTTGACCTAGTATTAATTCTAAATAAATAAACTTTACTAATGCTATCCGTTTTCCAATATAAACTTTTCCTATAATATTGTATAGTTTAATCTGACATTTGTCATAAATTTGTTCTTCTCTTATGACTTTTCCAATCACTTTCTTTGACAATAAACCACACATTTGCATTAAATGAAACTAACAGTATGGATATGAGGGGGAATTATTCTATGTACATTTACTTAACTTCAGGGACGCCTGATTATATGGAGAAAATATTAAAAAAATATGAAAAAGAAAACATGTTTATTTTATATGGTTCTGATAATACAGTACTTTTACACGAAACCGAACGAAAGACCGTTTTTGCTTCCCCTCGTAAATTTGAAGTCATTGATTCAGTACATGAAATTGAGCAAAGAGGTTTTTTCGTTTTTAATAACATCCCAGTTTCTGACGAAGGACGTCCTGTATTTGAACAGCGATTTTTAAGCCGTTCGAAAGACATTGAAAAAATGCCAGGCTTTGTAGCTTTTCGTTTGTTACGACCGATTAAATCTGAAACGTATATTGTGTTGACTCAATGGGAAAACAAACGAGCGTTTGACGATTGGAAACAATCCAATGCCTTTACTAAAGCACATTCTAAACCACAACTCGAACCTGGTGTACAAAAGCAAAATATTTTCAATGCAGCTAGCTATGTTTCAACTTATTCAGGGAAAGTTCCCGAGAAGAAATAGAAGGGGATCATCTTGAAAGAATCGACTTTCAAGATGATCCTCTAATTTGTTAGCAATGATGAGCGCTTCTATGTTACCTTTTGGAACTAATTCCACCACTTAAGGGCACATAGAGCACTCCTATGCTACCTTTCAGTACTAATTCCTCCACGTTCGGGCACATAGAGCACTTCTATGTTACCTTTTGGAACTAATTCCAGCACTTAAGGGCACATAGAGCACTCCTATGTTACCTTTCAGCACTATTTCCACCACGTTCGGGCACATAGAGCGCTTCTATGTTACCTTCAAGTACTAATTCCACCACGTTCGGGCACATAGAACGCTTCTATGTTACCTTTCAGTACTAATTCCACCACGTTCGGGCACATAGGACGTTCCTATGTTACCTTTCACAACGAAATCCGAATCGATTTGGTACATAGACCACACCAATACACCCTATAGAATACAACTACTATTAAACCTCTATATTTAACCCATAGTTATCACTAATCGCTTTTTGATAAACACCCTTTGCTACAGCTAAATCATAATAGGATGCTCCAACCGACTTAAAGAACGTAATCTCCTCATCATTTTCTCGTCCGTGAATACTGCCACTCACTAACATTTCTAATTCACTATAAACATCGTCAAAAGACCATATTCCTTTTTGTGCCGCATCCATAAGTTCACCTGCTTCATCTTTAGCCCCTTGTAGGTCATCAACAACAATTTTTGAAGCCCGTTTAATAGTAGTTTCGTCAATTTCGTGCATATGTGGTAAATACGATCCGACCCCAACTACATGTGTACCAGCCTTTAAATATTCACCATTAAATACAGGTGTATTAGATTTTGTCGCACAACAAACAATATCAGCTTTGCTCACAGCATCATTCACATCGTTTGCAATTTCAATTGCTGCATTTACGCCATAGTCTTTTAACTTTTTAGAAAAACTTAGCGCTCTTTCTTCAGTTCTATTAAATAGTATAATTTTTTCAATAGGACGCACCGCTAAGATGCCTATTGTCTGCTCAAAGGCCATGCCACCTGTTCCAACAACAGTTAGTATAAATGAATCCTTTTTAGCAAGGGAATCAGTAGCCAATGCCGTCATTGCCCCTGTCCGAAGTCTAGTTAAATAAGATGCATTCATAACAGATAAATGTTCTCCGTTTTCAGTACTCGTTAAAACTATAATTCCTTGAGTAGTTGGCAATCCTTTTGCAGGGTTTTCAGGAAAAATTGTCACTACTTTAACTGCGGCAACATTATTTTCTAAATCACTACTTGGCATATATAGAGAAGTCGCACTATTTTCCGGAAATTCTAAAACTGTGCGGTGTGGTGATTGAACTTTTCCAACAGTTTTTGCGATTAATGTTTCTTTAACATCTTTGATAGCATCTTCTATTTTATAAAAACTCATAATCTGTTCTTGATTTAATACGATCAATTGCCACACTCCTGTTGCATATTTTCTTATAATTAATTTACAGATGTTTTTTCACGCTGTTCAACTTGATTCTCAATCGCCACATCTGAAAATTCGTCTAGTTCTTGATTGCTCCTTTCTTTTACTGCCAAAACTGCTATTAAAGAAATCACTGAAGTTAACATAATATAGATCGCTACTGGAACGTATGAATTGTTAAATTGAACAAGTAATGCTGTTGCGATTAATGGTGCTGTACCACCAGCTACCGCAGCCCCGATCTGATAACCTAATGACACACCTGTATAGCGCACTTTTGCATCAAAAATTTCAGAGAACATTGTTCCTAAAACTGCAGTAATAGGTGCCCAAATAATCCCCAGACCTAGAACCGTTGCAATTAGAAGAGTAGCAAACGTTCTTTGCTCCAACAGCCAAAAGTACGGGAAGGCATAAAGTAACATAGCAACTGTTCCAAACATATATACTTTTTTACGTCCAATTTTATCTGATAATCCACCCATAAATGGCATAAGGATTGTCGTGACAATTGTAGCAATCATTACGACAACAAGGACCTGCGTACTAGTGAATCCTAAGTTTTTTGTTCCGTAAGAAACGATAAATGTCGCAAAAATATAAAATGGTGCTGTTTCAACAACTTTACCGCCTACTGCAATTAAAACTTCCTTCCATTGTGTTTTAAATATGTCTACAAAAGGTAATCTTGCAGTTTCACCTGATTCTTGTACTCTTTTAAATGATGGTGTTTCATCAATTCCTTTACGAATCCAAAGACCAAATATAACTAAAAATGCACTTGCAATAAATGGTATTCTCCATCCCCAATCAATAAAAGCTTGCGGGGAAACAACCGAAGTTATAAATGTTAGTGCACCTGACCCAAGGAACATTCCTATTGTGACACCCATTTGAGGGAAGGCACCATAAAATCCGCGTTTTTCTTTTGGTGCATATTCAACAGCGAGTAAAACCGAACCTCCCCATTCTCCACCAATACCTAGACCTTGTACTAACCGTAATGCAATTAAAATAATTGGTGCAGCTACACCGATCGCTTGATAAGTTGGAAGTAACCCCATTAATACAGTTGCAACTCCCATAATTGTTAGTGTCAAAACCAATGTTTTCTTACGTCCGATTCGGTCCCCAACATAACCGAAAATAACCCCGCCTAATGGACGAATAAAGAATGCTAACGCAAACGATGCATAAGCTAACATTAACCCCACTGTTGGATCCTCAGCAGCAAAGAATGCTTGGTTAAATACTAACGCTGCTACAGTTCCGTAAAGAAAATAGTCAAACCATTCAATCGAACTTCCTACTAAACTAGCAATCCAAACTCTTCTCATTTGATTTTTGCTCATACACAATCCCCCTTGTTAACTAAATTTAAGTGACACTTAAATACAGGTATAAACGTATAAAGGATAAGCTCAATTGCAATAAATTGAAGTGACACTTAAATTATTATATCAATTATTACATTGTTTGGAATTTTCGGTCAACAACAATTTCCACTTTTGTACTAAAGTATGCTAGAGTATAATTTTTTTAGTAAATGTTGAGGTGTAAATGAGATGACAATTGGTGAACAACTTCGAAAGCTACGAAAAGAACATAATATGACATTAAAAACTCTCTCAGATAAGACTAACGTTTCTATTAGCTTCCTATCTCAAGTAGAACGAAATAAATGCAATGTAACTTTAGAATCTTTAAGAAAAATTAGCGATGCCCTAAATGTAAATCCGAGTATTTTTTTTCCAAATTCTTTGCAGGCTTCATCACAAAGTAAATTTCCCTTTTTTTATGAGGATTTGTCGAAGAATATTAAAGGAGCTTCTTTCCACCCAATTTTAGTCACTTTGAAACCGAAAGAAAATCAAGGGAATGAATTTTCTCATCTTGGGTATGAATTTATATATGTTTTGACTGGAATCCTAACTGTATCCATTGAAGGAACAGTATATGAACTACAAGAAAATGATTCTATGATGTTTGAATCTAGTAAAAATCACTATTGGTGGAATAACACTCTTACCGATGTTCGTTTTATTTTAGTTTCAACATTATAAAAAACAGTCTTGGGCACCTACTTCCTCTTAAATGTGAAAACAGTGGAAACGGCTCAGCTTTCCACTGTTTTTTCTTTTTGAAGCTAGTTCTGTCCCGGCCCTTTAGAATTTAATTTATAAAAGTTAAAATGTTATTTACAAATGGTTCTGTCTTTTCAATTTGAGTCCAATGTCCACATTCATTGAATACGTGGAGTTCTGCATGAGGTAATAACTCAATCAAACGATAGCTTGTTTTTTCAATGGGAATTACTTTGTCGTTTAATCCGTGGAAAAGTAGTGTAGGAACTTCGATTCTTCTAATTTGCTCGTCTGATAGAGCTAGTTCATCTAACTTTTCTTGACGTGGTTCTGGAAACATTGCTTTAAATGCCTCTTTTATATCTTCCTTAATACTTGCTTCATAACGTAAACGAACAAGTTCTTCATTGTTTGCAGCTTTTTCATCATATGAGAATAATTTAATTAAATTTCGCATGGATTCTATACTCGGTTCATAACCCCAAACTTGTTCTAAACCTTCCGTAATTGGATATTTAACACCAACACTACCCATTAAAATTAGTTTTTCAACAATTTCAGGTTTTCTATAAGCAACATGGAGTGCTAATGCTCCTCCCATTGAGTTACCAACTAAATATACAGGTTCATCTGAAATTGCTTCAATAAAACCTATTAAATGATCTACCCATAAATCGACTGTATACTTATGACCAGACAGTTTATCTGTTTCACCAAAGCCAATAATGTCTGGTGCGAATACATGGTTCGTCAAACTTAAACGAGGAATGATTAAGCGCCAATTTGCAAATGCCGATACACCTGGTCCAGATCCATGTATTAAAACAATTTTCTTGGTACCAGAACCTTCTTCATGATAGTGCGTTTTAATACCATTTATATTAATGAACTTTGACATAATAGTTGTCGTCATGACTTATTCTCCTTTCAAAAATAAACGAGCTAAAGTATAAACTCTTACAAGTTCTCTCTAGCCCGTTTTGTTTATAGGGGGATTCAAAACATATCAAGTTAACAATTATCCCTAGTAATCTTTTAGTTTAGATTAATACAGATATTCTTTGCTTCAGTAAAGAATTCTAGGCTATGGTGGCCACCTTCACGTCCTACACCACTCTTCTTAAAGCCTCCAAACGGTGCACGAAGATCTCGAACAAACCAACAGTTGACCCAAATCGTACCTGCACGTACTTTATGTGAAATTCGATGAGCACGTGTTAGATTTTCAGTCCAAACAATCCCATTCAATCCGTAATCAGTTGCATTTGCAATAGAAAGTGCTTCTTCCTCAGTATCAAAAGGAATAATTGTTACTATAGGTCCAAAGATTTCTTCCTGACAGATACGAGCATTCGGGTTTTCTTGTAAATAAATTGTTGGTTCTAAATAGTAACCAGTATTTAAATAATCCGGTAATTCAGGTCGTTTCCCACCGTAAATTAATGTAGAATTTTCTTCTCTAGCAATATCTAAATAACTAGTTACCTTTTCATAATGTTCTTTACTTACTACTGGACCCATATTTGTCGTTGGATTTTGAGGGTCACCTACCACAAGTGCAGCGGCTGCAGCTTTGAATTGTTCTAAAAACTTATCTAAAATTGTGCGTTGCACTAAAATTCGAGACCCTGCTAAGCATACTTGACCAGAATTCATGAAAGCTGCTTGTATGGATACAGGTATTGCCTTATTTAAGTCAGCATCTTCAAAGATAATATTCGCTGCTTTACCACCTAGCTCAAAGGAAACCTTTTTAAGTGTATCTGCACCATTTTTCATAATTGCTTTTCCTGTAGATGTTTCACCTGTAAATGAAATCAAATCAATTTCAGGATGCGTTGTCATATATTCGCCTGTAGAGCCACCGCCGAATCCGTGAACAACATTTACTACTCCATCTGGAATACCCGCTTCTTTTGCAATTTCACCAAGTAATGAGACTGTTAATGGTGTTACTTCTGCGGGCTTAATAATTGCAGTATTTCCCGCCGCTAAACATGGGCCCAGTTTCCATGTTGTTAACATAAGAGGTAAGTTCCAAGGAGTAATTAGACCTGCAACCCCAACTGGTTCATAGCGGGTATAGTTGATGTAATCTTCCATTGGATATACTTCGCCACCTTGCTGCTCCATAAAATCAGCAAAGAAACTTAGGTTATGAGCCGCGCGTGGAATTTCGCGCTCAAGAGCTACTGTGTATGGCTTTCCAACATCCAGCGCTTCTAAGCGTGCAAGTTCTTCTTTACGTTCAATAATAATTTCTGCCATGCGGCGAATTTTATTGCAACGCTCTGATAGTGGCATTGTACGCCATGGACCATTTTCAAAGGCTTCACGTGCAGCACGAGCAGCTTGATCGACATCGTCAGCAGTTGCTTCATGAACATGTGCGATTACTTCTTGTGTTGCAGGGTTCTTTACTTCAAATAATTGATTTGCTGAGGATTCCACATATTTTCCATTAATAAATAGTTTTACTTCTCTTACTTTTGTAATTGTCTCTGTCATGCCGTCACCTCTTTACGTCTTCTTCTCGACGTTTTTTTATAGACTTACCCGCGATTCCCCAATGAGAGGCAGGAACTTCATTTATACATACACGAATATTTTCAAGAGGAGCATCAAGCACTCTATTCACTGTGTTGGTTAATTCTAAAATTAAATCTTCCTTCATTTCTTCAGTACGCCCCTCAACAATTGTTACGTGTAAAAATGGCATGCTTGAAACCTCCTATTCTGTAAAAGTAACTTCAAAACCGTCTAATCCATCGAAACGTACTAAAAATGTATCATCTTTCTGAAGTGTTTCAGCCCCAGTTAGAGCACCACTCAGAATAATTTCACCTGCTTGAACTTTTTTACCTCGCGAGATTAATTTATTGGCCATCCAAGTTATTGCACGTGCTGGATTTCCCATAATTGAGGCAGCCGTTGTCGTAGCACAAACTTGGCCGTTCTTTTTGAATACACAGCCCATTCGCTCTAAATCTATATCTTTTACCGAATGCTTTTTCGTCCCTAAAATATATCTTGAGGAAGAAGAATTATCCGCAATAACATCTGGCAATGTAAAATTAAAGTTTTCATAACGACTATCAATAATCTCCATTGCCGCAATTACATAATCTGTTGCATCCAGTACATCTGCTACTGTTACAACAGGACCTCCTAAGTCTTTCTTCATCACGAATGCAATTTCAGGTTCAATTTTTGCATGGATAAAAGGAGCAATAGAGATTGGTTCGCCTGGATGTAACTCCATATTTTGAAGCAAAACACCGTAAGAAGGTTCATGAACCCCCATCATTCTTTGTTTTGCTTTACTTGTTAAACCAAGTTTCCATCCTGAGATTTCTGTCTTTTCTTCAAAACATTTTTTTTCGATTAATCGTTCCTGTATTGTATAGGCTACATCAATCGTAAGCTCTGGATATTGGTCAACGAACTTTTTGATATCTGTACGATTTTTCTCTGCATGAAACAGTATGTTTGAAATTTCTTCTTGCACGTCTACCTTTAACATCGCTGTTCCTCCCTTATTTTGCTACTGCCTGTTCGTTCGCAATTTGTTGGGCTACCTCAACGATTAAATCTTCTTGGCCACCTACCGCTTTCATTTTTCCAAGACGAATTAATATTTCACGTTCGTCTACGCCATATCGTTCTGCGGCTTCTTGTGTAAATAGTAAGAAACTCGAATATACACCTGCATAACCCATGAAAAGACTTGATCCTGTAATTTCCTGTGGTCGAGGCATAAACTTAGCAACCACATCGTTTGCTACATCTATAATGTTAAATAGATCCACACCTGTTTTGTAACCTAAACGATCAAATACAGCGGCCATTACTTCAGTTTGTGTATTGCCACTACCAGCACCCAAGCAACGCAAGCTACCATCCACAAACTGAGCACCTGCCTCAACAGCAGCAATTGTGTTTGCCATTGATAGTGATAGGTTGTTATGTGCATGGAAGCCCACTTTACAGCCTACATTTTCACGTAATGCCCTCACTTTTTCTGATACTTCGTGTGGCAGTAATGCCCCGGCAGAATCTGTCACATAGACAATTTCAGCGCCATAGCTTTCGAATTTTTTTGCTTGCTCCACTAATACAGAGGTTGGTGCCATATGTGCCATCATTAAAAATCCAACAGTCTCTAATCCTAAATTTCTACTTAACTCAATATGTTGTTTTGCTACATCTGCTTCTGTTATATGTGTTGCAACACGGGCCATACTTGCACCCGCATTTGCAGCATTTACTAAATCTTCATGTATTCCAATCCCCGGTAAAATTAGAACAGAGATTTTTGAGTCTCCTGCTTCTTCACGAGCAGCAGCAATTAATTTAAGTTCATCTACTTTAGAAAAGCCGTATTGTAATGAAGATCCACCTAATCCGTCTCCATGTGATACTTCAAAATACGGAACACCCGCTTTTCCTAAACCACGTGCTACATCACGTACTTGTTGTTCTGTAAATGCATGTCGCATTGAGTGACTACCATCTCGTAAAGTAACATCTAACATTGTTATCTTATTTTTCATACCCATTCTCCTCCCTTATGCAGTTACAATTGACGATTTTGCTATTTCCTCTGCTACCTTTGCAGCTGCAGCCGTCATTATGTCTAAGTTGCCTGAGTAAGGTGGGAAGAAATCACCAGCACCCTCAACTTCGACAGTCACACTTACACGCTTACCATCAAAAATTGGTTCGCTTTTTAAATGGTAGCCTGGTACATACTCCTGTACCTTTTTAATAACATTTTGAATTGCTTCAATAATTTCTTCTTTATTACCTTCTTCCGTCGTTAAAACATTTATCGTATCGCGCATCATGATAGGAGGTTCCGCAGGATTTAAAATGATGATTGCTTTACCTTTTTTTGCACCACCAATTTTCTCAATCGCACGCGCAGTAGTACGAGTAAATTCATCTATATTCGCTCGTGTTCCTGGACCAGCTGACTTACTTGCAACTGTCGCTACAATTTCTGCGTACTCAAGTGGCACAACACTATTAATGGCGTGAACGATTGGAATTGTTGCCTGACCACCACAAGTTACCATGTTGACATTCCCTTTATCTAAATGTTCCGATAAATTTGCTGCTGGTATGACAAACGGGCCAATAGCTGCAGGTGTTAAGTCAATCATTCGTTTTCCTAATGCTTCTACTTTTTCTGTATGCTCTTTGTGCGCTTTCGCTGTTGTTGCATCGAATGCGATATCAAACTTTTCGTGGTGTTCTAACAAACCTTCAATACCATTATCAATTGCTAAATAGCCTCGTGATTTTGCTCGTTTTAATCCCTCCGAATCAGGATCTATTCCGACCATTAAGCTCATTTCTAAGTGCTCACAGCGTTCAATCTTATACATTAGGTCGGTACCAATATTACCCGAACCGATAATCGCTACTTTTAATTTTTTCATTCTTGGCAGTCCTCCTTAAATGTGACTTGAATCGTCCCTAGATGAGCAAAATCAGCAGTAAAGGTATCACCCGGGTTTACTGTTATAGCAGCTGTCAATGCACCAGATAATACAAACTCTCCTTTTTTAAGTCCGATATTGTATTTTCCAAGGGCATTTGCGAGCCAAACTACTGCACGGACTGGATTTCCCATTACTGCCGCACCTGTAGCATGATCGATAAAGTGACCGTTTTTCAACACGTTCATGCCCAATGTCTCTAAATCAACATCCTCTAAGCTTGTCGGTTTACCTCCTAAAATTGCATAAGCTGATGAGCCATTGTCCGCAACTGTATCTTCAAATCGAATTTTCCAATCTTCAATTCGACTATCGATAATTTCGAATGCTGGCACAATATAATCTGTAGCAGCAATTATTTGTTCTTCAGTAACATTTGTACCTTGTACATCCTCTTTTAATACAAATGCAATCTCAAACTCAATTTTAGGTTGGATCATTTGGTCAACTGAGATTTCATCACCATCTGCTAATACCATTGATGCTAAAATATGACCATAATCCGGCTCTGAAACATTAAACATTTGCTGCATTACTTTACTTGTTAAACCTATTTTTTTACCGACAATTACATCCCCATCTGCGATTCGCTTTTCAATTTGTGCAAGCTGAATACGATATGCTTCATCTACCGAAATCAACGGGTAAAGTGTCGTTAATGGTGAGATGGGCTGTTTGGTACTATATGAATCTAGTAACGCTTGCGCAATAGCTCCCTCATTCATATGTCTACCTCCTTTTTAGGTGCTGTTATAGGTTGAAAAATGGTGGAAAGCCTCACCTCAGAATGTGGGAGGCTTATTTAAAATAGTTAAAAGAATATTCTATTTTACTAATGCTCCTACTTTGCGATCAGGTGTTCCATATAAGAAATACTCTTCTGGAAGTGGAGAGCCGTACCAAATAATTGCTTCTTGTAAATCTTTTTCAGTCCATGTAATCGTTTTCCAATCTGGATCAAAGATTAAGTAACCAGAATCGCCGAATAACTCTACACGGTTTCCGCCTGGCTCAAATATATACATAAAGTAAGCTTGGCTGACACCATGTTTACCAGGGCCAGCTTCAATTTTAATGCCGTTTTCGACTAATAAATCTGCAACATCCATTAAATGTTGTGGGTAGCCATACCAAAAAGCAATATGATGGAAGCGACCTTTTTGACCTGTTTGGTCTTTCATTAAAGCTATTTCATGCACCAGTGGACTAACACTCATCCATGCGCCAATTTCTTCTTCATTAATCGTAATACGCTCGCGAAGTTTGAAGCCTAATTGATTTGCCATAAACTCTTTGTTTGGCGTTACTTCACTAACCATTAAGTTCACATGATCTAAGCGACGTGCTGGAATACCTTGTGTTGGACGTTTTTGTGGGCGGCTTTTCAACAGAGTTTTTTGATCTTCTGGTGCTTGGTAATATTCCACTTCCCAGAGGATTTCATGAAGGTGCCCATCTGGTGTTGTAAATTGATAAGCACGTCCATGACCTAAGTCGCCATCAATCCACCCTTTCCCTTGCCCGCTTGCTTCTAACTCTTTCACACGACGTTCTAACGCCTCTTTTGAGCTTGCACGCCATGCGACATGTCCCAAACCAGCTTCAGGACCTGCTGTTAATTTTAAAGAATGGTGATAGAAATCCTCGTACGCACGAAGATAAACTGAATCGTTTGTCGCTTCTGTAATTTGTAAACCTAAAATTTTTGTAAAGAACTCCACTGATTCTTGAAGCTTCGGTGTATAAAGCTCCACGTGTGCAAGTTGAGCAACATCATATAAACTCATTTTCATATCCCCTTTGTTTTTTATTATTTATTTAAATTGGTTGTAAAGTTAACCTTTCAGTTCATCCCCTTAACTTTCCAACCTGTAAATCATAAAGTTAAACATTTTTAATTTTTGAAGTTATTAATCTCCTGTAATAGTGATGAGTCTAAATAGTCTTTTATATTGATGTCATTACTAATGACGTCTCCCTTAAACTGATCAACCATAAGTTGCCACGCGTCCTCGTAAATGTAGCCATATCCTTTTTCAGGTTCGATAGGTGTAGATAATCCGATAAATGTTGTAAGGAACATATTTGCAATTTTTTCATCCATATATTGCTCAGGGAATACCTTTTTCATGATTTCAAAGGTTTGATCGTAATTGTTAATAGAGAAATCTGTAGCTTTTGCGATAGCTCTTGCAAATTTAGTTACAACCTCTGGATTAGAATCTAGGTACTTTCCATTCACAATAATTCCTGTAGACGGAAGGGTTTTAAACTCTTCTGGTATTAAAGAAGTGGATTTGAAGTTGTCTTGACCATAAAGACTGACTAAATCGTGTGCGCCACCACTATATGCATCAATCGTTCCTTTTTCAAATGCTGCTAATATTGATGGTGCCTCTGAACCAATTGCACGTAATGTAACGTCTGTATCAGCAGTAAGACCCGCATGTGCCAAGATTGATTTAACCATCGGCACCTCACCACCACCTAAGTCAGTTACACCTACAATTTTCCCTTTCAATTCTTCGACGCTCTTAATTCCAGACTCTTCAGTTACAATTAAATCGAATAAATTTGTTACATTGATTTGGTAGACAGATCGAATATCAATTGCTTTATCCCATGCGGTAACCAATGCAGATACTGCAGTGATTCCTATATTAACTGTCCCAGCACCGACTTGTTGTACTACATAACTACCACCTTTACCTGATACTAATTCAACATCTAACCCTTCTGCTTCAAAAAATCCTTTTTCTTTTGCAACGT
The DNA here is from genome assembly GCF_000772945.1 of Ureibacillus manganicus DSM 26584. Taxonomy (GTDB): domain Bacteria; phylum Bacillota; class Bacilli; order Bacillales_A; family Planococcaceae; genus Ureibacillus; species Ureibacillus manganicus. Next base: position 80,587 of record NZ_JPVN01000003.1, on the reverse strand, counting down.
ATGCATAGTACATAGGGGTACCTTCTGCTGCTAGTATTACTTGAATTTTAGTTAGATCCCCTGATTTAGTACTACCTTGTCCAGTTGATTCCCCAGAATTTCCACAAGCAGCTAATAGAAACACAACACTAAAAACCAAAAGTAAAAACTTTTTCATATTAATTTCCCCCGCTCTAATTTTTTTAAATTTTTTCTTACCTTGAAATAACTTATTTATTATCTGTCCAGAAGACGATTTTCTTATCTAACCATTCAATGAACAAATAGAGTAAAAGAGCGATTATAGATAGAATAATAATCAACGCATACACTTTATCCATTTCTAATTGGAAGTTGAATGTGTTAATTAACATTCCAATTCCTTTATCAGCACCCATAAACTCACCAACGATTGCACCAATTAAAGCAAATGTTAAAGAGGCTTTTAATCCAGCAAAGATGTACGGTAGGGCAGTCGGCAGTGACAGTTTAAGAAACAAATCTTTTTTACTAGCAACCATGGATTGAAACAATAACTTACTATCTTCGTCCACGGACTTTAAACCAACAACTGTATTGATGAAAGTTGGGAAGAAACAAATAGCAATAGCCATTACAATCTTTGCAGTCAGACCAAATCCAAACCATGTTACAAAGATTGGAGCTAAAGCAACTTTAGGAACTGCCTGAAGGATTATAATAAATGGATTTAATACTTTATATAAAATTGGCACTGATACGACAATTAAAGCTAAAACAATCGAAAAAATAGATCCAAGAGCAAATCCGGCTAATGTTTCGAACAAAGTTACCCCTAAGTTCGAGTAAAAAAATGGTGCAGCGAGTAGTTCAAACATGGAGCCTATTACAACCATTGGCCCTGGTAGTATTAGCTCGTGTACAATTTTGAAGCGAGATAAAACTTCCCATAGAACTAAAATAAAGACTAGCAATAATAAGGAGAGCAAGTATTCTATTCTTATAATCTTTGGTTTTGGAATTTTAATCTCTTGTTCACTTGTAGTAATCGCTTTCATTATCTACCAACTCCTAACAAGTCACGTATATGCAACATATACTGTGCGTATTTTTCAGTTGCAATGATTTTATCCGTTCGTGGTTTTTGGAAATCAATCTTCATATCTTCTAAAATATGACCGGGATTAATACCCATAACTATTATTCGATCTGACATTAAAACAGCTTCGCTAATACTATGTGTAACTAGAACAACTGTCTTTCCGCTTTTTTCTGCTATATCCATTAAAGAAAAGTTTAAATTTTCCCGTGTAAATTCATCCAGAGCACCAAAAGGTTCATCTAATAGTAAAATATCAGGGTTTGTCATCAAAGTCCTTGCCAATGATATACGCTGTTGCATTCCACCGGATAGTTCATTAGGATAGTAATGTTCATACCCCTCGAGGCCAACTAAAGAAAGCAAATCTTTAATTCTCAATTTTGCTTCAGCTATATTTCCTTTAGCCAATTCAATAGGCAATATAAGATTTTGTTCTACTGTTCTCCACGGTAGTAATACAGCTTTCTGAAACATAAAACCCACTTTTGAAATTGGATCTTTAACTTCTTGGCTATCAATTTGAATTGAACCAGTAGATTTAGTTATTAAACCACCAATTAACTTTAAGAGTGTGGATTTTCCACAACCACTTGGTCCTAATAAGGAAATAAACTCTCCTTTTTTAAAGTTTAAGTTGATATCTCGTAATACTTCTTTTTCTTTTCCGTCTCGTTCAAATGTTTTGTATAGATTGGTTATTGTTATTTGTGATTGATTTGTACTTACTTCATCACTAGATTTCAAAATTTCATTGACCATAGTTGCCCTCCTTTTTATTATTTTGAAAATTCTATAAATTGAATTATTATGCTTATTTTACATTAAAGCTATTGTTATACAACGCGTTTTTCCCACATAGAGGGACGAAGTGAATATTTTTAATTTAAAATTCAAATTTTTCCGAATTGTTTTTAACGCGTGATTTATAATAAACTATTATTTAAATAATAAATTTATAGAGTTCTACAATTTAATTCATTAAGGGATTAAAAATAGAAAGGTTGATTTAATGGAAGATAAGATGAAAAATAGTGAATTATCCTCAGTAAAAAATGCACTACGGATTCTACGTTCTTTTACAATGGAGAATAATCAAAAAGGTGTTTTAGAAATATCGAGGGAATTAGGAATTAGCAAAAGTAGTGTTCATCGAATTTTACAGACACTTGCTACTGAAGGCTTTGTTAAAAAGGCTAGAAGTTCTTCTAAATATGAATTAGGGCTATCAGTTGTTGAGCTAAATTCGATTTACTTACACCATTTAGATATATATGAAGAATCTCATAATAGTCTAATTGAACTTACTAAAAAAACTGGCGAAACCTCACACTTAGCAGTTTTAGAAAACGAGAATATTGTATATCTAAACAAAGTTGAGTTTTCACCCTCTCACGGTATAAAGTCCCATATTGGGCATCACAATTATATTCATTGTACAGGTACGGGAAAAGTGTTATTAGCATATAGTGAACCGGATGTTTTAAATCGCATATTACAAAAACCACTTGAACGTGTAACTGATAAAACAATCACTGATCCACAGGTTCTACTAAAGGAACTTGAAAAAGTTAAATCGTTAGGATATGGAATTGCAAGGGGAGAATCTCGGGATCAAATTACTTCTATTGCTGTACCTATAAAAAATTATAAAGGAAATGTTATTGCCGCAATTAATCTTGTAGGACAATCGGGTAGATTTAATGATGAGAAAATTAAATATTATTTAAATTTATTACTAGATGAAGCTGCTACTATTTCTAGAAGAATTGGTTATTTAAATTTTTAGGCACTTCCAATATCCATCCCAAATAAAACAGAAAAACCCAACCTTAAGGATTCCCTAAGATTGGGTTAGTGTATTTAATATAGATGTTTAGCAGGGTTTTTCGTTAGATAATAAGTAAGCTCACTGATAAGTAATACGACAATTGGCGGCAAATAGAATAACGGTTGTCCAATAGAACATATTAGTATCACAATAGCCTGTAAGAAAACCATTGTGCGGATTAACTTTTGAACAGCCTTTGTTCGTAAGTTTGAATCTACTGGAAATAGCAAGTCCATCCGAAATTCTTTTGAAGACAATAGAGCATATTTCAATTGAATCGTCGTTGCAAATGAAAGTGCCGCTGCTACTATTAAAATTACAGCTGGTATATTCACAAAGGCGGCAATAATCGCTGATATTGCTGTCAGTCTTACCCACAGATAAAAGTGATCATCTGTTCTTATAAAAGTTCGGAATACTAAATAGCCCTGCGTATTGTTTTTTGTATATGGAACTAGCGTGTATATAAAATTTAGCCATGCTCTTCTGTGAATTCCGCCTCTTAGATGAGGGACATCTGTAAAGTAATTCGCAAATCGATAAAAGGCCATCATTCGATTTTGCTCTAATTTAACAAAATGCTCATATGGAATCGGTTGCTCATTCTCACTTTTCTTCCATATAAAATTGTAGAAGAACAACAATAAAACAAAAATAACTGCTAATAAGTAGTTATCTGTTAATAATGTTTGAATAGCTAAAATTGAAAAAATAATCCGGATTAACCGATCAAATAAAACCCATTTCCCTCTTAATGCATATCTGAAATTGAACTCAACATGTACATTTAAAAGTTTTAGCGTGATTACTAGAAATAACCCTAACCAGATCTTTGTCGATGAAAGTTCAGTAACTTCATTTAATAACGGAATCCCGATGATATAAATAACTGCTACTAACCCAGCTTGCGAAAAGAAAGTCCATTGAAGTACTTTTTTAAAGTAAAAAGCCATTTTTGTTTCCAATGGCAAAAGATATACTTGGTCAGGTTCTTTTAACAAAGTAGTTGGTCGACTAAAACTTAGTACAAAACCAACAATCCCTGCCACTAACCATTCTGCTGGAAAACTTGATTCTACTACTGTTAGCCATTCACTATATTGATAACCTACTGCCCCTATGACAAAGACTAATACAATTGCCAAATGCCCCGTAAACACAAATCGCATATATTTTTGAACTTCAGTTAGATAATGATTAAACCGTTTCGACCATACTTGTGACAAATTATTCATTGTCCTGCTCCTTTGTCATGGCAATGTATAAATCATCAAGGGTCGCATTAGGCATATTAAAGGCTTGTCTTAAATCGTTCATTGTTCCTTGTGCACGTACACGTCCATCGTGAAGTAAGATAATACGATCACAATGTTTTTCTGCTGTCGATAAAATATGCGTCGACATTAATACAGAAGCGCCTTCCTTTTTCTTTTCATCCATTTGATCAAGTAAAGATTGAATTCCAAGTGGGTCAAGCCCAACAAATGGCTCATCTATAATATAAAGATGTGGATTGACTAAAAAGGCACACATTATCATTACCTTCTGTCTCATCCCTTTTGAAAAATGGGAAGGGAACCAATTTAGTCTTTTTTCCATTCGAAACTCACTGAGTAATCGACTTGCTCTTTCTTTCATCGTTTTTTCATCAATTCCATAAGCCATGGCAGTTAGTTCAAGGTGCTCTTTTAACGTCAATTCATCGTATAAAACAGGTGTTTCTGGAATGTATGAAAAAGAGGAACGATACTTATCGATATCCTGTTTTAAAGTGATATCGTTAATTTTAATTTCACCTTGTTGAGGGATTAGTGTACCGATAATATGTTTAATCGTAGTACTTTTCCCTGCCCCGTTTAGGCCAATTAATCCTACAAGTTCCCCTTGACTAATTGTAAAATTCAAATCTTTAATGACTGGTTTTCGTGTATATCCGCCAGTTACATTGATTAGTTCTAACACTGCCATTTACGCGTCACTCCTATTCTTATTTACAGTTTAGCAAAAATTGTGAATGGAATCAGTTTTAATATGCTAAAATGAATACAAAACTTGTCATGAAAGGATGTTTTTTATGTCAGATTGTATTTTTTGTAAAATCGTAGATGGTTCCATTCCAAGTACAAAAATTTATGAAGATGATCATGTGTATGCTTTTATGGATGTTGCACCTTTAACAAAAGGACATACATTATTAGTTCCAAAACAACATGTAAAAGACCTATTTGAAATGCCAGAGGAAGTTGCAAGAAACTTATACGCAGCTGCACCTAAGATTGCAAATGCCATTAAATCTGCATTTAATCCACAAGGTATGAATACAATTAACAATAATGGCTCTTTTGCAGGACAAACGGTTTTCCATTATCACCTTCACTTTATCCCTCGTTATGATGAAACAGATGGATTAAAAGTTAAATGGGAAACAAAACAGAGCGAGTTCACTCAAGAAGTCTTAAAATCTTTCGGAGAACAAATTCGAGAAAAACTAAATCTATAATTCAATTTCTATTACTATTCTATTAAATTAGGTTGCAAAATATATCTAATCAGTATAAAATCATTGTAATATTTCGCTAACGGTTATGAGAACACGTTAGGAAATGAGAGAGCTTAGAAAAGAATGAGGAGAGATGAGAATTGAATACGAAAAATCTTGTTTTGATGGCACTACTAATCGGTGTAGGTACGGTGTTGTACTTTGTTATTCCTGGCTATGGTAATGGAATGAAGCCAGACTTCATGCTAACGATGATGTTTATTGCAATCTTTTTATTCCCAACGTTTAAGGAAGCATTCACTGTATCATTAGTAACTGGTGTTTTATCAGGTATATTTACTACATTTCCTGGAGGATTAGTACCAAATATTATCGACAAAGCTATTACTGGTCTAGTTTTTCTAGTAGTTGTACTAGCATTAAAACATTTTGCTAAAAACATTGGTGTAGGCGTAGTACTTGTTGGGTTAGGAACACTTCTTTCTGGAGCTATATTCCTTTCATCAGCTTTATTACTTGGTGGTCTGCCAGAAGCCTTTAATGTACTATATACAATTGTAGTATTACCGGCTGTGGCAATGAATGCTGTTGCATTTATTATTATCTACCCAATCATCACAAACATTTTAAAACGTTCAAAATTCAAAACAGCTGTGACACCTGCTTAATAGTAAATTATAAAAAGCTATCCATTTCGGATAGCTTTTTTTATTTTTACGTAAAAATCATATATGATAAAATTATTAGGATTCATAATTTTCAGTATAATAACAAAAACTACTATTATAAGGAGATGGAAGAAGATGAAAGCAAAAACATTCTTTTTAGGTGTAACAGTTGGTTTAGTAGGTGGATTGGCAACAGCAATATTTACAACACCTCAATCTGGAGACCAATTCAGATCTACTATCGCCAAAAATGCGAAAACAACAAAAGCAAATTTAGATGAAGTTAAACAACAGGTATTTTCTGTAAAAGATTCTGTAGTGGATTTAACGAATGAAGCTAAAAATAATATACCAAAAATAATATCCGATTTAAAAATGAGCATTTCCAAATTCAACCAGCAAATTGAGCCTGATGCAACAAAACTAAAAGAAGAATTGGATAATTTGCAGAATTCTATAGCCGAAATCGAGAATAATTTAAACGATTTGAATAAAAAATAAATATTTTAACTTTTATCTATATGAGTAAAAGGACCTATTTAATAGAAATAAAATATTATTATTCTATTATTATTTACATTATTATAATATTTTTTAATCTATTTTCAATTATTTAACTTTTCTAACTTTAAACTTTATTCTTTTATTGCTATAATATTTTAAAACGACTTGAAAGAAGAAGGTGATTCTTTTGTCTGAAGAAATGTATTCAATAAAAGAGGCAATGCTTTATAGTCAAAGAATTGGACATTTATCCAAAGCTTTATGGAAAGCTGTTGAAAAAGATTGGCAACTGTGGATAAAACCATATGACTTAAACATTAACGAACATCATATCTTATGGATTTCTTATCATTTAAAAGGGGCTTCCATATCTGATGTTGCTAGATTCGGAGTTATGCATGTATCCACTGCTTTTAACTTTTCAAAAAAGCTAGAGGAACGAGGGTATTTAAAGTTTTCCAAACGGGATGATGATAAACGAAACACTTACATTGAATTAACAGAATCTGGATCAGAGCTTATTATCGAAATGAACAGACATTATTTAGATTCGCCTCATACTATTTTAGAAGGTTCACTTCCATTAAAAGAGTTGTATGGTAGATTCCCAGAATTTTTGGATGTTATGGCAGTAATTCGTAACATTTATGGTGATGATTTTGTGGAAATATTTGAACGTTCCTACAAAAACTATCAGGAAGTGTTCGATGTAATTCACGAAAAAGAAATGGTTGTTAAATAGAAAGTTAGAGAGTGTTTAAAAGCACTCTTTTTTATTTTTTATTTACATATTTTTCGCTTTTAAAAGTAGCATAAGCTTAACACTTGATTTAAAATAATCTTTACGATTATGAATAAAGGATGTCTTTGCATGCATTGTTGGAAAACTTTTAACATAAAACATGAGTATGGAACAACACGTTTAACTCTTTGGTCGGTTATCATCTTCGTTCTTGTATTTTCCTTCTCATATATTAGCTTTGGATACTTAGATCCAGTTCAGTATACTGATGATTTTGTTTGGTTGTTTTTTATTGCACTTCTGTTCCTATACCCTATTCATAAATTAGTCCATTACATTAGCCTATTTAAATATCGAAAAAACGTACAATTAAAACTTAAATTTGACTTTACGTTTATTCCAGTAATTAATATTCGATTAAAAGATTTGATCCCGAAAAATTATTATATTTTCGTCCTTTTACTACCTTTTTTACTCATCAATTCACTATTGATTTTTGTGGCTTATTCAGTCCCAGAATATACTCATTATTCAACAATCTTACTAGCTTTTCATAGCAGTATTTGTTTAATGGACATATTATGTGTTAAAAACCTTTTACCGGCTCCTAAAAATGCAGTTATCGAAGAGACTCCAAAAGGTTATGAAATTTTAGTACCTCCAAGTAATCTCTAACTTGTAACTGTTATCAACCTTTGATATGCTAAAATGAAGTGAAAGAGGGGAGGAATAGACTTGCTAATTTTAGTATTAGTGCTATTCTCATTATTTTATTTATTCCAAATAAATCGCATGACATATGCACTTGTTATGCAAAAGGAAATTCCTGAAGAAAAACACCCAAAAATATTCCGTACAATTAATGTACTTATAACAATTCTACTAGTTTCTTTTTATGTTGAAGTTTCATTAGCTATGTAATCCTATACTTTAATTATACGTAAAAGAGCTAAAGACTTTGGCCTTTAGCTCTTTCTTTAGGTTGCATACCTGTTGTTTTATTCGATTAGTACATAAACGCTGCACCAACAATAATTAATAGAATGAATAAAACAACCAATAGCGCAAATCCTGAACCGTTACCGTAACCACCGCTATAAGAACTGCCCATTCATGAACACCTCCTTTCTAGGTCTATATTATGCGGGGGAGTGTCACTAATCTTGGGCATTCAACATGGAACCATTTTGTTTTTTAACCGTTTATGTTATAGTATCTATTGCATAAAATTCGAATTTAGAGGAGTAAAAATACACATGAAAAAATCATTATTAGCAATTGGACTAGCTTCTTCTTTGTTATTAGCAGCTTGCAGTGATAAGGAAGCAACAGATGAAGTTGTTGTTTCTGCATCCTTTGGTGATATAACGAAAGATGAATTTTACAACGAACTAAAATCAGCTACAACTGGACCACAAATTTTAGAACAAGTAGTTGTAAAAAAAGTATTAGAAAACAATTATGAAGTTTCTGAAGATGACATTAATAAAGAATTTGATGCATTTAAAGAAACTTACGGAGATTCTTATGAATCGATTTTAAGTATGTACGGTTACACTGAAGATAGTTATAAAAAAGAGATCAAACTTGGTTTACTTAGCAAAAAATTAACTGAAGAAGTGGATAAAACTGTAACAGAAGAAGAAGTAAAAGCTTCATATGAACAAGCTAAATATGAGTTAAATGCTCGACATATCTTAGTAGAAGATGAAGCAACTGCACAAGAAGTATACGATAAAATTAAAAACGGTGGAGATTTTGCAGCACTAGCTGCTGAATATGGTACAGATGGAACTGCAGCTAACGGCGGAGAACTTGGTTGGTTTTCTGTTGGTAAAATGGTAAAAGAATTTAATGATGCGGCATATGCCCTTGAGTTAAATACAGTTAGCGAACCAGTAAAAACTGAGTTTGGATATCATATTATTGAAGTAACTGACAAACGTGAAGTAGAAGGTTACGGAACTTATGAAGAAAAACAAGCTGAACTTCGCCAATCTATCGTTGGTCAAAAAGCAAATGCAAAGTTAGTTGAATTAGTACGTGCTGCTAATGTAGATATTAAAGACGCAGATTTACAAGGCGCTTTAGTTAATATCCTACCAGCGGAAACTGCAAAAGAAGAAACTACTGAAGAAAAATAATATATAACGCGTAAACAAGTGAAAATCTTGTTTACGCGTTTTTTCGTCATTATATTTTCTTAACAAACTCAGATTTTAGTTGCATTGCACCAAAACCATCTATTTTACAGTCGATGTTATGATCTCCGTCTACAAGTCGAATACCTTTTACCTTCGTTCCTTGTTTAAGAGCTTGAGAACTTCCCTTAACTTTCAGGTCTTTTATAACCGTTACCGTATCTCCATCAGCTAAAAGATTTCCATTCGCATCTTTTACAACTAGCTCATCTACATCATTTTGGCTTTCATCTGCTGACCATTCATGTGCACATTCTGGACATACCAATAGTAAGCCATCCTCATAAGTATATTCTGAATTACATTTCGGACAGTTTGGTAAATTCATAATAAAATACCTCCATACTTTTGAACATAATACATTTTAGTATAAACGATTTCTGTATAAAAAACCTTTATTTATGGAATTTATCGCTTTTTTACAGCTTTACTAGCTTTATTTTGTAGTTAATAATGAAATTTTTGTCACATTTCCACTTGTTTATTTATAATAATGTTCTAAAATGGTTGATAGTTTAAAGATTCTGGGCACTTTTTTAGTAATTAAAAAAATAAAATGACTTTTGCCATTTTTCAAAAAAGAGTTTATTATCTATTAACATAAAGGAATTTACTAAAATCAAGGAGTGTTCACATGGGTACAACAAATAACCGTGCTTATAATTTCAATGCAGGACCATCTGCATTACCACTAGAAGTTCTTGAAAAGGCTCAAAAAGAATTAGTTAATTTTAACGGAACAGGCATGTCTATTATGGAAATGAGTCACCGGAGTAAAGATTATGAAGCTGTTCATAACGAAGCGATTGCTCGTTTGAAAAAGCTTTACGCTATTCCTGAGAACTACGAGGTACTATTTTTACAAGGTGGAGCCAGCCTTCAATTTACAATGGTTCCTATGAATTTTTTACAAGAAGGTAAAAAAGCTAGTTACATATTAACTGGCGTTTGGTCTGAAAAGGCTTTAAAAGAAGCAAAACTATTTGGCGAACCAGTGATCTCTGCTAGCTCAAAAGAAAATCAATATCGTAACATTCCAACTTCAAACGAAATTAAATTTGATTCTGATGATGCTTATGTACATTTGACATCTAATAATACAATTTACGGTACGGCTTGGAGAGATTTCCCCGATACTGGTGATGTTCCTCTAATCGTTGATATGTCTAGTGATATCTTTTCAAAAGCTGTTGATATTAGCAAATTCGCTTTAATCTATGCAGGTGCTCAAAAGAATCTTGGACCATCTGGAGTAACAGTAGTGATTATTCGTAAAGATTTACTTGAAAAGGAAAATACAAATATTCCAACAATGTTAAAATACTCAACACATGCGGATGCTAATTCTTTATATAACACACCTCCTACATTTGGAATCTACATGTTAGGTGAAGTTTTAAAATGGATTGAAAATCAAGGTGGCGTTCCTGCTATTGAAAGAAATAACGTGGAAAAAGCAGGACTCATTTATGATGTAATCGACAATAGTAAAGGTTTCTACAAAGGTCATGCAACAGAAGATTCACGTTCTTTTATGAACATTACTTTCCGTATTGCTGATGAAGAATTAGAAAAGCAATTTTTAGCTGAAGCTAAAGAAGCTGGTTTTGTAGGATTAAACGGTCACCGTTCAGTGGGTGGTTGCCGTGCTTCAACATATAACGCGGTACCATTTGAAGCATGTAAAGCTCTTGCTGATTTTATGGTTGAATTTCAAAAGAAACATCAATAACAGAAAATAGATACAAAAAAGAGATGGAAACAACCTCCATCTCTTTTTATATTATATTGTTGGCTTATAAAAGGCGCGATTATCTAATGCAAATAGTCTTTCAGTAAACTCACCTGGTTTTGTTTTACCTAATGCTCTAGAAAGCATATTCATTTTAGCATCAATATTATCAATGTAGTGTAAAATCTCTGCTTCTTGAATCATAGGTTTTTTTGGACTACCCCATTCTTCTTTTCCATGATGGGATAACACAATATGTTTTAAAAGTGTTACCTCTTCTCCATCAATTTCTAATTCTTTAGCTGCCTGTCCAATTTCGTCTACCATGATTGAAATATGACCTAACAAATTCCCCTCAACTGTATATGTAGTTGCTACAGGACCCGAAAGTTCTTTCACTTTCCCGATATCATGTAAAATAATTCCAGCATATATTAAATCTCTGTTTAATGTTGGATATAAATCACAAATAGCTTTTCCTAAACGTAACATGGAAACTACATGATCTAGCAATCCAGACGCATAATCATGATGATTTTTAGTTGCTGCAGGGAAAACTAAAATTTCAGGTTGATGTATTTTAATAATATGACGTGTAATTCTAGAGATATTCGGATTTTTGATTTCAAAGAAAAACTGAGTTAGTTCATCAAATAATTGTTCTTTTGGTGTGGATGATGAAGGAACTAGTTCATTTATACTTATTCCTTCTTCCTGTTTAGCTACTCGAATTTGCTTTATACGAAGTTGATTTTTTCCACGGTAGTCATGAATTTCTCCACCAACACGAACAATTGTCTCGGCCTTATACATTTGCTCATGTTCTTCATTTGTATCCCATAATTTTGCTTCAATATCTCCGCTCTTATCTTGCAAAACTAATGACATAAAGGGTTTTCCTACAGTTGTAACACCTTTTGTCGCTTGTTTAATTAATAAATATTGGTCTACTTGTTCCCCAGCCTGGAGCTTTGTAATTCCTTCCAAGAAATCACTCCCTTTCAATTAGTTTATGTTTACATTAATCTTGCATTCAATCAATATTGTATCATTTGTTACGGTTAGTTTCGATGGGAATAAATGAGTTATAATCTTTTAGAGTAATATAACTTTAACTGTAGTGATGCCTTTATGATTGCCGTAGATGCCCAGTATATCTAAAAAGATGTACACTCTAATGAGTTCATATAAATTATATATTTTATGCTATTCACATTTTTTTCTATTTGATGTAAGATTTTTATTAATATAATGTTATTTTTCTTAATTGAGATTTGTTATTGAAAGTGGGGATTGGGATGGGAAATTATCGTTTTACTGCTTTTGAAAAATCTGGTGAGACATTATTTGATGAAGTCTGGACTTTTGAAAGTGACGAGGTTGCTAAAGTAGAAGGTCAGAAACGTATTGAAGAAAAAGGGATAGCAGCAAAAACTCATCGTTTAGTGAATTCGTCAGGTAAGTTATTATTATTTCATGTATAAAAATCACGACTCAGGCGCTTTTACTCGCTTGGGTCGTTTTTTTTGGCATTACGCATTGATTCACCTTTCAATTATCGTTCATCTATTCTATGACGACCTTTTCTTTGGCAATTCACTTATCAAAAAGTCTTCATCACCCTTATGATGACCTTTTCTGGGGCAATTCCCTTATCAAAAGGTCTTCATCCCCCTTATGATGACCTTTTCTTTGGCAATTCACTTATCAAAAAGTCTTCATCACCCTTATGATGACCTTTTCTGGGGCAATTCCCTTATCAAAAGGTCTTCATCCCCCTTATGATGACCTTTTCTTTGGCAATTCACTTATCAAAAAGTCTTCATCACCCTTATGATGACCTTTTCTGGGGCAATTCCCTTATCAAAAGGTCTTCATCCCCCTTATGATGACCTTTTCTGGGGCAATTCACTTATCAAAAAGTCTTCATCACCCTTATGATGACCTTTTCTGGGGCAATTCCCTTATCAAAAGGTCTTCATCCCCTCTATGATGACCTTTTCTGGATCTATTCCCTTATCAAAAGGTCTTCATCACCTCTATGATGACCTTTTCCGCGCTGATTCACCTGCCAAATGTCCTTCATCGACCTTATGAAGACCTTTTCTGGGCTGATTTCCCTTTCAAAAGGTCTTCATCAACCCTATGATGACCCTTTCTAGATCAATCCCCATATTAAAAGGTCTTCATCAACACGATGAAGACCCTACTCCCTTTATCTCCCCTTAAACTCAGGCTTTCGTTTTTCGACAAAAGCTTGAATCCCTTCAAGATGATCTTCAGTTTTCCTCATCCGAAGTTGTGCATCCGCTTCTAGCTTCAAGACTTCTATTAATTCATCAATTTTTTGTTGATGATAGAGTTGTTTCGTTTCGATCATTGCAGAAATTGGTGAGGATAATAATTTCCTAGCAAATTGGTTAACAACAAGTTCAGCATTATCCGCTGGTACTACTTGATCTACTAAACCAAGTGCATATGCTTCTTGCCCGTTCATCAATTTGCCTTCCCAAATTACCTGTTTTGCTTTCGGTACGCCTAATCTTTCTTTCATAAAGAAATGGCCACCACCATCTGGTACAAGCCCTATTCCTATGAAATTCATCGCTAATTTACTAGTTTCCTCCGCAATTACAATATCACTAGCAAGGGCAAGGCTAAAGCCTAATCCCGCCGCAGCGCCATGTACTTGAGCAATCGTAATAATTGGCAATTGATAATAAGCTAATATAAGCCTAGTAACTTCCTCCATAAGAACATTAAAATCTGTTACCTCATTTGATTGCAACATCATTTTAATGTCACCACCCGCAGAGAAAGCTCTACCATTCCCCTTAATCACCAATACTTGTACATCATTGTTTGAAGTTAATGATTCAAAGCAATCAGCTAACTCGCTCATCATGAGTGTGTCCATTGAGTTCATCGCTTGTGGACGATTTAATGTAAGCGTTGCCACACGATCAGCTATCTCTAAATTAATAGTTTGATACGTCATATTCCCCACCCCCATAGTTAATAAATGAATCTCCATTCATTATATTTCACATCATAGTCGAATTATCCTTTAAACTACTTAAATATTTTCCTACTTGTCTTCCTGAAAATAAACAGCCCCCAAGGAAAGTGCCTTCTAGTGAGCGGTAGCCATGCACACCACCCCCACCAAATCCACTTACTTCACCAGCAGCATACAACCCATTGATGGGTAGACCTTCATCGTTTAATACTTGTCCATTCAAATTCGTTTGAAGTCCACCTAATGTTTTACGTGTTAAAATATTTAGTCTAACAGCAATCAACGGTCCATTTTTCGCCTCTAATAGTTTATGCGGTGGTGCGACTCGTATTAATTTATCGCCTACATAATTGCGTGCACTTCTTATCGCCATGATTTGAGCATCTTTTGTAAATTTATTTTCTATTTCACGATCACGTGCAAGAATTTGTTCTTTCACTTTCATAAAATCTAACAATTCATTGCCGACAAGGTTATTCATTCCATCAACTAATTCTTTCAAACTATCTGCTACAACAAAATCAACGCCATTATCCTTAAATGCTTTTACTGGTGCAGGTGGCCCAGGTAGAATTCGCTTTAAAATATCTTTCACACTTTTATTTGTAATATCGGAATTTTGTTCAGAGCCAGATAATGCAAATTCCTTTTCAAGAATTTTCTCAGTTAAGATAAACCACGAGTAATCGTATCCTGTTTTTAATATCGCTTCCAAAGTTGAGAGTGTATCGAATCCTGGAAAATTAGGTGCACCAAAACGATTTCCTTCCGCATCAAGCCAAAGGGAAGAAGGTCCAGGAAGAATACGTATTCCATGGTTATTCCAAATCGGATCCCAGTTCCTTAAACCTTCTGTGTAATGCCACATACGATCACGGTTAACAATCCTTGCACCATTTCTCTCTGAAATTTCTAGCATTCGTCCATCAACATAAGATGGAACACCTTGAACCATAAAGTCAGGTGCTTTCCCTAATCGAGATGGCCAATTTTTTTTGACTAGCTCTAAATTGGCACCAATCCCACCGCTAGCTACTACAATAGCATTTGCTCTATATTCAAACTCGGCAATTTCATTTCTATTAGATTCTTTACCACGTTCGCTATCGCTTTCTTCTAAAACTATTCCACTCACCCCAACAATAGAACCCTTTTCAATAATGAGCTCATCCACTCGATGTCTAGGTTTAAAATCAATTAGACCAGTTTTAGCAGCTTCCAATACCTTATTCGCAAAGGGTTCAACTATTCCAGGACCTGTTCCCCAAACTATATGAAATCTAGGAACAGAATTTCCATGTCCCGCTGCAAGTGAGCCTCCCCTTTCAGCCCACCCTACTACTGGGAAAAACTTTATCCCTTTAGATTTTAACCAGCTATATTTTTCACCCGCTGCAAAATCAACATAAGCTTTCGCCCATTGATAGCCCCAATAATCTTCATCTTCGAGACGATCAAATCCGGCAGTTCCCATCCAATCTTGCCAAGCGAGTTCTTTACTATCCTTGATGCCGAGCCGCCTTTGTTCCGGTGTATCAACTAGAAACAACCCTCCAAAGGACCAAAATGCTTGTCCACCAATTGAATTCGCAGGTTCTTGATCCAGGAGTAATACTTTTTTCTTTGCTTCAATTAGTTCCGCTGCAGCAGTCAATCCTGCAAGTCCACCACCAACAATAATGACGTCATATTTCATACTAATCCCCCCTTCTTGTATATTTCGATTTTCGATTTCTATTCCCTCTTTTGAAAAATTTAGAGCTCAATAAAATACTTTAGGTCATGTACAAATTTTTCTTGATTATTCAGTTTTTTTTGACATTTATCCGATTCCGAACGGAACAACAACCTAATTTTATAACTCGTATTACGAACATTAACAATATTAAATATATATATTGTTCGTTTTTTACATGAATATGAAACCGTTTTCTTATTTAATATTAATTTTTTCGTTAAATTCTGTTGACAAAGGTGAACATTCGGTATTATGATGTATTCAAATCAATTACGAAAAATATAGAGACGGAGACATACATAGTCGTCTGAATTTTTAGAGAGCTGATGGTTGGTGCGAATCAGTAATTCTGCGGTTAATGTTCCACTCCCGAATAGAATGGCTGAATTAGAGTATGCCTTTTCCGGTTCGTACACGTTACGTATATGCGAAGGCTGTGCCATTGTTGCACAGCAAATTTGGGTGGTACCACGTAAGGTCGTTATTTATAGCCTTTCGTCCCTTACATTTTGTAAGGAACGGAAGGCTTTTTATTTTTTGTAAATACTTGGAAAACACTTTAAAGGAGCGAATACTCATGGTAACAAAAACTACAACAGCAACGAAAGTAATTAACGTATTTATAGCAGATCCACTAAGCGAAGAAGGGATCTTCCCACTTCGTCAAGAAACGGAACTAGATTTAAATGTGATTGTTGAAACTGGCTTAACTCAAGAACAATTGATTTCAAAAATTGAAGATGTAGATGTGTTATTAGTTCGTAGCCAAACAAAAGTAACTCGTGAAATTATTCAAGCTGCTAAAAACTTAAAATTAATCGGCCGTGCAGGGGTTGGAGTAGATAATATTGATTTAACTGCTGCAACTGAATACGGTATTATCGTAGTCAATGCACCAGATGGGAACACAAACTCTGCCGCTGAACATTCAATTGCAATGATGACGTCTCTTGCTCGCCATATTCCACAAGCTTACAATTCTTTAAAAAATGGCGTTTGGGATCGTAAATCATTTGTCGGTGTAGAACTTAAAAATAAAACATTAGGTGTTATTGGATTTGGCCGTATCGGTGTTGAAGTTGCTTACCGCGCAAAAGGACAGCGTATGGAAATAATGGCCTATGACCCATTCTTAACAGAAGAACGTGCTCAAAAACTTGGAGTAACAAAAGCTACAGTTGAAGAAATTTGTGAGGCAGCAGATTTCATTACAGTACATACTCCACTTTTACCAGATACGAAAAACTTACTTAACAAAGAAAAGTTTGCCATCATGAAAGACGGAGTACGTATCATCAACTGTGCACGTGGTGGAATTATTAACGAAGACGATTTATACGATGCAATCGTAAGTGGTAAAGTTGCTGGTGCTGCACTTGATGTATTCGTTGAGGAACCTGCAACTGACAACAAACTATTAACTTTACCTCAAGTTATTGCAACACCTCACTTAGGTGCTTCTACAGTTGAAGCTCAAGAATCTGTTGCAGTAGACGTTTCTAACGACATCATTAAATTCTTTAAAACAGGAACAGTGACGAATCCAGTGAACATGCCTTCTATTCCGAAAGAATTACTTGCTCAAGTGGAACCGTTCTTTGAGTTAGCGGAAAAACTTGGTGATTTCTTATCACAAGTAACAGAAGAAGCGATAAAAGAAGTGAATATTTCTTATGCTGGTGAAGTTGCAAATTACGATGTTCGCCCGTTAACATCAAACGGTCTAAAAGGCTTGTTGAAGAAAAATCATGGCGACCATGTAAACGATGTAAATGCTCGTTATTTATCTGAACGAGTTGGTATTAAAATCAATGAACATAAAACAACGACTGCAAAAGGCTTTACGAACTTAATTACTGTCGAGGTTAAAACTGTAAATGAAGTTCACACAGTTGCAGGAACATTACTAAACGGCCTTGGTGCTCGTATTGTAAAAGTTGAAAACTATGTAGTTGACGTAATTCCAAAAGGACATTTACTATACATTAAAAACACTGACAAACCAGGTGCTATCGGACGTGTTGCAACAAAATTAGCTGAAAAAGACATTAACATTGCAACAATGCAAGTTGGACGTGACCAAGTAGGTGGAACAGCAGTAATGATGTTAACTATTGATAATGAAGTTACACCTGAAGATTTAGATTATGTTGCACAACTTGAAAATATTGATGAAGTAAAAGCAATCACGCTTTAATTAACTTGAGAAAGACTTCGGATTAGTTTCCGGGGTCTTTTTTTGAGATTAAGTCCGTATAATTGTGTAAAAAGAAAAGAGTCATTTTTGTTCCTCTTTGATACAATGTTTTCAACCACGATCACATTAGAAAAGAGGATATAAAATGACTCAATTACAGTTTAACCTAGATTTAGATGTTTTAAAAGATTCTATTATGAATTCAAATATTGATACTGTTATTAAATCGGCAATTGTTCTTGTATTAAATGAATTCATGGAAAAAGAACGTGATGAATACTTAAATGTAGCTGCCTATGAGCGTTCTGCCGAACGCCGTGATTATCGTAATGGATACTATGAACGTGAACTAATAATGAGCATTGGAAAGTTAACACTTAAGGTTCCAAGAACTCGTAGTGGAGAATTTTCAACTAAAGTCTTTGAAAAGTATGCTCGTTGTGATCAAGCATTAGTAATTTCTATGTTAGAGATGGTTGTAAATGGTGTCTCCACTAGAAAAGTTACGAATATCGTAAAGCAATTATGTGGGGAACATGTTTCAAAGTCTTTTGTTTCTTCACTAACATCTAAGTTAGATCCAGTTATTAACGATTGGGCCAATAGGCCTCTAAACACCACTTATTACCCTTATGTTTTTGTTGATGCAATGTATATTAAAGTTCGCGAGCATCATAGTGTTGTTTCTAAAGCTGTTTATATTGCAACTGCTATAACAGAAGATAATAAAAGAGAAATACTAGGCTTAAGTGTTGATCATGTAGAGAGTTTTGAAAGTTGGAGTCGTTTTTTACAACAACTTAAAGCTCGTGGACTACAATCACCCAAGCTAATTATTTCAGATGCTCATCAAGGGTTACAAAAAGCAATACACCGTGAATTCATCGGTACTTCCTGGCAAAGATGCAATGTGCACTTTAAGCGTAATATCATGGATAAACTTCCTAAAAAGGATTCAACTGAAATACGTACAATGATTAAACGTGTTTTTGAAGCTATAACAATCGATGATATCCGCAAATTCAAGGATGAATTAATGGAACAATTTTGTGATCACTCAAAATATGAAAAAGCACTTGAGATCTTTGAAGAAGGTTTCGAAGATACCATTCAATATATGAATTTTCCTGAAAGAATCCGTAAACATATTCGAAGTACTAACTCGCTTGAACGCTTAAATCAAGAGGTTCGAAGAAGAGAGACTGTATTGCGTATTTTCCCTAATACACAGTCAGCTTTTAGATTAGTAGGAGCAGTACTAATGGAATATCAAGAAACAAAATATAACAATAGAAAATCACTATGAGTCAATTTCGTACTTAACTTCCATTCCTGGGAGTATTTCATACCCAGTAAAGGCTATCAAAGTGAAAAGAGCCTTTGACAGCCTTCACTGAGTATGAAGTTATTACCCCACGGAAGTTAAGGCCGAAAAAATGTTAGGGATGTAAATTCAAAACCCAATAATCTCATAAAAAAATAGGTTGAAAACAGAGTAAAAGTATTTTACACAATAATAAGGACTTGACTTTTTTTGAGCGATTTCGGGAGTGATTTGAGCGATTTTTGGATGGAATTGAGCGACTTTAGGTGCGAATTGAGCGACTTCTACTGTTTTATGAGCGACTCCAGCATCCAATCCATTTTATGAGCGACTTTCGGATGGAATTGAGCGACTTTTGGTGCGATTTGAGCGACTTCTACTGTTTTATGAGCGACTTTTTGCCTCTTATGAGCGACTCCAGCATCCACTCCAATTTATGAGCGACTTTCGGATGGAATTGAGCGACTTTTGGTGCGATTTGAGCGACTATTACTGTTTTATGAGCGACTTTTCGCCTCTTATGAGCGACTCCAGCATCCACTCCAATTTATGAGCGACTATCGGATGGAATTGAGCGACTTTTGGTGCCAATTGAGCGACTTCTACTGTTTTATGAGCGACTTTTCGCCACTTATGGGCAACCTCAGCACTTGCTCAAACTACTGAACAAATTTCCCTATAGGTTAAGCGACTTTCCTCGGTAATTTTTAAAATTCTCCTTCTAATAACTTCCCTTTTTCCGTCCATACTATGTTTGTTAGAAAGGACGTGATGCTTTGTTAAATGAAAATCAGTTATCGAACTTAAAAATGATGTTACTCGATCAAAAGAAATCTCTATCTAAGGAAGATTTGGCTGATGACCAGGAATATTTAGAACGCGGGAGTCTTCGTGACTCAATTGATGAATTGTCTACCGTTGATAATCATCCAGCTGATTTAGGAACTGAGTTATATGAACGTGAAAAAGATATGGCGTTAAAAGTTCACGATGAAGATGAACTAGCAAAAGTTAATGCTGCATTAGAAAAAATGGATAGCGGTACATATGGAGTTTGTGAAGTTTGTCATCAAGATATTCCATATGAACGTCTAGAAGCACTTCCCTATACTGCTTTTTGTATTGAACATACGGATGCAAAAAACATTCCAACAGATCGCCCTGTTGAAGAACAAGTGATTTTACCACCTGTTGATAATTCATTTTCAGGTAGAGATGATAAAGATGACATCCATGATTATGAGGATACGTTTCAAGTTGTTGCAAAATATGGGACATCCGAGACTCCTTCAGATTTCGAAGGGGACTTTGAAGAATATGAGGATTTATATGATGACCCTGAAGAAGTGGCAAGAAACGACGAACTCAGTTCCTTCCATATTTCAGAAATTGATCAGTTAACACAACAACTTTCTCAACGGGAAGTTGACCATGCAAGAAAATACGATTATTTAGAGGAATAAATTAAGTGGCGATTCGGTTATTTCGAATTCGCCATTTTTTTTAACCTTTGGTACAATATAGAGAACGAACGTTCCTAAAAAGAGGTGGAAGTAAATGTCTAAACGAAAAGTCATATTAGATTTAGCGGTCACTTTAGATGGCTTTATTGAGGGGAAAAATGGAGAAGTTGACTGGTGCATAATGGAGCCAGATATGGATTTCACAAAATTTCTAAATCAAATTGATACAATCCTTTACGGCAGAAAAAGTTACGATTTGTGGGGAGAATTTTTGCCACAAACTTCTGATGAGGCAGAAAAAGAAATGTGGGATTTAGTTCATTCAAAAGAGAAAATTGTGTTTTCCAAAACGCAAAAAGAAATCGGGTCAAAAGTAAAATATATAAATAATGATATAAAGGAAGAAGTTACTAAATTAAAGAAGCAGCCTGGTAAAGACATTTGGCTATATGGAGGATCGAGCCTAATTACTACCTTTATCAACTTGGGGCTTGTTGATGAATTTAGATTATCTGTTCATCCAGTGATTTTAGGGGAAGGTAAGCCATTGTTTACTAATATTCAGCAGAGAGTATACCTTCAACTGGTAAATACGCGATCGTTTAGTTCCGGTGTTGTACAGTTAATTTATCGTTGGAATGATAATGAATAATTTCATACCATTCCAACGTTTTTTCTACTTAAACTATAAGGTTTTCACTAAGTTTAAAAACTCTGTCAACGACGTCACTTCATAAGTCGTTGGAATTTCAGGATTCTGTTCTTTGTTTTCACGGTTAATCCACACATTACGCATACCAACGCGAGAGGATCCCAAAATATCCGTATTTAAATTATCACCAACCATGATCCCTTCTTCAGCAGTGATACCTGCTTTATCCATTACGAACTCAAAAATACTGGCATCGGGTTTTCCTATTCCAAAATCTCCAGAAATAATTACATGGTCAAAATAGGCACGAATTTCAGGTGTAATTTGCAATTTTAAATTTTGTAAACTCGGTGCTCCATTAGTTAAAAGTACAAGTTGATATTTCCCTTTTAATTCATCAAGTACTGCATATGTATCTTCATATACATATGGGGATTTTTTTCTTTCTTCAACAAATCGTTCACTAAGTGCTACACCAAGCGCCGGGTCATTAATTCCCACAGCTTTTAACCCGTTTGTCCATGCTTCTTTTTGATATTGCGGAATAATTTCCTTCATTTTTTGGAACTCCGGTGTCGGATCATCAAACGTGCCCCACAGACCTTCAAAAGGATTGATACCAATTAACACAGTGTAATCATAAGTTTCGTAAGACTCATATAATTTCCGAGCTTCCACACGTACAGCTTGTTCTAATTGCTTTGGTTCTACATTATGTATCGTGGCAGCATATTCACAAGTTTTATCGAAAGCGGTTTGTATACTTTGCTTGTCCCATAATAATGTATCATCTAAATCAAAAATAATTGTATTGATTGACATGTGACCACCAGCACTTTCTTTGGATAATTATTCTTAGTTTAGCATAGATTAATAGGTTCAGATAGTTCATACCAGAATAATAAATAGTATGAATTAGCTTCGAATTTATTGTCATATATTGATGATAAAAAAGTATATTAATCTTGTAGTAATTTTTAAGTGAAAAGGGGTTAAAACTTGTTTAAAAAACTTGCAGCCGATGCTTTAGGTCTATCCGATATCGGAAAAGTAATTGAACCTCAGGATTATGATAAAACTGAATCAGATGATTACGTTTTATACGAAAAAGGTGAGAAGATTTATTTTATTATTAAAACGAAGGCTGATGAATATTGTTTTACAAACTACGCCTTAATCCACGTTGATGGTGATTCTGCGATTAGTAAAAAAAGAACATTAAAGCGATATGATTATAAATACAATTCACTTCACCATGTATCTCTTGAAACGGCAGGAACTATTGATCTAGATGTTGAGATTAAATTTGTTATTGGTGAAACTACATTTTCAATCGATATTAATAAAAGCTACGCCGAGAAGATTAAAGATTTATACAAAAGTCTCGTTACAATTGAACAAATAATGAGAGATAACGATAAATATAGAAATCATATGCTCGATAGCCTTGATAGTGCAAAGAAAACTCTTTCCTCGCCTGGTTACAGTCAAGGACAGTCTCCTGCTGAATCCTTTAAATCTATTACAGAGTTTACGAATACATGGCTTAAGAATATGAGCGATTCATATTCCAATACTGATTTTGGCCATGTGTTTGATTTATATATTAAGAATTAGTCATATAAAAATAAAGGGTGATCCAAAGGCTTAGACTTTGAATCACCCTTATTGTTATTTACTTAGTTGTACATTATATAAATCCTCTAGCATTTCTACTTTTTTCTCTATGGCTTCTTCAAATGTCATAATGTATGCCGCTGGATCTTTTGGATTGTGGAATTGTGTTATTTTCCCTGTTTCAGGATTAACAAATTTCGTAGAAGCACCACAACCGAGTCCTAAAATAGTTTGCACTTCTTCCATAATGACAATGTTATAAATACTTTCTTCCCCAGGCTTTGAATAACCTACATTTTCTAAGTTTCCTAAGATGTTCTTTTGTCTATATAAATAATATGGAACATAGCCATTTTCTTTTGTCCAACTGCTTGCCATGTCCATCATTTTAGAAACTGTATTGCGGTCTGCCACTTTGTATTTATCTTTATTTCTTGTCATTTCTGATGCACGTTTAAAAGATAATGTATGAACCGTTAACGATTCAGGTTGCATTTTTGCCGACTCGTCTAATGAATGTTGGAATTCTTCGATTCCTTCATTTGGCAGTCCGATAATTAAATCCATATTGATGTTGTTCATACCTGAATTACGTGATAGCCAGAACTTATCAATCGTTTCTTGAACTGTATGGTGGCGACCAATTGCCTTTAATGTCTCATCTGTATACGATTGTGGATTGACAGAAATACGGTCAATTCCGTACTTTTTCAATACTTCAATCTTTTCAGGAGTAATTGTATCTGGACGACCAGCTTCTACAGTAATTTCTCGAATCGTTTCAGGATTTGGGAAGGATTCAAACATTGTTTTATACAATGCATCCATTTCCTCAGCCTCAATGGAAGTCGGAGTTCCCCCACCCCAATAAATCGATGTAATGTTCATATTATTTTCTTTTATCCATTTCCCCATCGCACGAATTTCAATGTGTAGTCCGTCGATAAAGGATTCAACACGACCATGCTTACGATTCGCTCCAATAGCATAAGCAGGGAATGTACAATATGCACATTTCGTTGGACAAAACGGCACACCGATATAAATGGAAATTTCTTTACCGATTCCATCTAGGTCAGGGATTGTTTTTAGTTGGCGATCAACAATTTCTTTCATAAGCTCAATTTTCGCATCTGAAATACGGAAATCTGATTTTAAAATTTCTGCAATCTGTTGATCTGTTAACCCTTGTTTACGATAGTTGTGGTACAGTTTTGTAGGGCGAACACCTGTTAATATCCCCCACTCTTGTGTCATGCCTGTATACTGTTCAAGTACATCTAACATAACATGCGAAAGGGCACGTTTCATTCGTATTCCTTGTTCCTTTTCTGTTCCTTCTGTTGCGTAGTTAATAGAATAGTTACTTTTATATGTTTGACCTTCAACAGTTAATTCACTTGCTGTATGAATTGTATAATTATCGTCAATTGAATAATTAAATTGAATAACCATATCTGCCTCATCATGTGAAGTGGCAATTTTAGAATCCTCAAAAAACAAATTTGCTATATGATTTAAAACTCGGATGTAATCCTCTTTAAATTGTTCATTTATTTTTATAGTTTTCATATATTAACTCTCTTTCTTCAAATGATCATGTCGATCAAAAATCACTTTTTCTATTTTACCATGTCTCGCGACAAATGATGAAAGAAATACTTCCCAAATGGATAGTTCATCATTCGATTTTTAAATCGGTCTACTTTGTGACTTAATCGCTCTACTTTGTGGCAGTATAGATCCACTTTGTATCTTAATCGACCTACTTTGTGGCAGTATCGATCACTTTGTATATATCGACCTACTTTGTGACCGTATCGATTCACTTTGTGACATTATCGCTCTCCTTTATGGCAGTATCGATCATTTTGTATATTTCGCACCACACTATCAATCAAAGAAAAAAACCACACTTCCTAAAAAGTGTGGTCCTTCATCTTATAGTCCATCGTACATAGACTGGATTGGTTTTACGATAATGCGGTTGATTTCTTCAATGATTTTACTTACAGCCATTTCAGCTTCTAGCATTGCTAAAATTTTTGGGTTTTGTTGTGCAAGTTGTGCTGTTTTTTGTAAGTACATATACTCGTCTTCTAACAATTCTTCACCGTTCATTTGTTTTTCTTGTAGCTTCATTTGAATATCACGGAAATTTGTGAATAGCTTTTTCGATTCTTCATCTGAGCGTACTAGTTCAACAGCCTCTTTTAAAGTTTTAAACTCAGGAGTCTGACGTAATGTACTTTCTAATTTGTTAATGTCATCATAAATGTTAATCAAAATTTTTTCCTACTCTCTTTAGCCGATTAATACAGCTATTAATTTAATAGTAAAACAATTAAGCCTTGCACAATCCCAATGACTCCACCTAATACGGCTCCTAGAACTGTAATCATCTTTAACTCACGATTTGTAACACTAACGACCAATTCCTCCAATTTTTTAAGAGGAAATGAATCGACTTGTTCTCTTACTACTTCTTGTAAATTTAAACGATTTACTACATCTTCTAATTTCTTCTCCGCAAGATTAAATCCTTGGTCTAAAAGTTTTGGCAGTAATTCCATTTTGACATACTCATTACCCTGAGGCCAGTAATAGTTAATTGATTTGTCTAATCTTTCCTCTAGGGCAAGCTCTTTTTTAGCATATGCTTGGAGTTTTTCAATAATCGATTCGAATTCAACTTCTTGCAAGTAATTCATTATTGGCTGTTGTTTTAATTTATCCCATTCTTGCTCGAACAAATTGACTAACAAATTTTTTGTACCTGGGGATTTCAACATGTTAACCAATTCTCTTTGTAGTTTACCTACGACTGCGTTGGAGTCACCAAAGAACATTTGAAGCATCCCACCAATTGTTCCTTTGGATGATAAGAAGTCATCCATCATATTACGAATAGTTGCCTCGCCCTTTGGAGATTGAAAATATTCTTCCCCTTTTTCTAAAATATAGGAAGCAAGTTCAGGTATTTTTCTTTCAATTGTTTCATGAAGTTGTTCCGGTAAAATCTGTTCTATTGACTTCGAAGATAATGTATTCCTTACATTGAAAACTTGAGTTTCAATGACTACATTGACTTTACCTTCAATTGTATTTGGCAAGTTGTTTAACCCTACAAACTTTGTCCAGTCTAAGATTGTTTTTTCGTCTGTAAATATAACTTCTTCGACCTTCGTTTGGGTAAATTTTAATACAGATTCACGGATATCATCAGAAAGTAATTTCTTTCTAAAAACTTCTGGAGTTAGTAAATATTTCGTTACCGTTTCACCTAATTGTGTTGCAAGTTCCCCGCGACGTTTCGGGATTAAGCCAGGTGTAAACGGAAGCTTCCATGATCCGATATAGATGGCATTATACGGGTGAAAAAGCATTTTAATCGCAATAAAATTAGTAAACCCACCAATTAATGCTCCTACTACAGCCATAAAGATTATCGTTAGTATTGGATTTTCCATTATAAAACCTCTCACTTCTTATCAAATTAACGCTATAGTTAGTTGCGTCAAAGATTTTCGAGCTCGCTTAATAACTTAACTTCCTTTAAAACTATTCCTCATTATAACAAAGGAAGGTTACGCAAGATAATAATAGCCTTCTTCCACTACTTCTAGTACGATTGAAGTTAGGAAAATGTTTCAAAGGGGGAGCTATATGATTACACATTTTCGTTTTAAGCCAATGTTTGAGAACACACAAATTCCGGGGTGGATTGTTTCTTTTTACTATAACCAAAAGTCTTATAAAGCAGAGTATAGTAAAGATGGAAACATTGAGTGGATTGGGGAAATACCGGGTGAGATTGTGGAAGTTGAAAAAAAGGTACATGAACTAATGCTTTATCATGTTTATGATTGAGTGATTACAATATAATCTTAAAAAGTAAAACGGAAGCATTGCGATCTTCAATTAAGAAGAATCAATGCTTCCGTTTAATTATCATGCAGAATTTCGATCTATTATTTGAGTATTGGTTTCTTTCTATGTTGAGTTACTTGTTCAAACGCGTATCCAATTTTTATTAACATCCCTTCATTAAATGCCCCACTAGCAAATGTAATTCCAAATGGTCTACCATCTTTTCGAAAACCAGCCGGTAAAGCAATGGAAGGGTATCCTGCTTTCGCACAGATAGTTGAGCCAACATAGGAAGGGAGTAAAATCGCATCTAGTTTGTATTTATTTAATACTTCATCTATTCCTTTTTCCTGTGCATAATAAATATCTTCTAGTTTTGACAAAATATACTCAGGTTCTCTCAATGTATTAGATAATTTTGCTCTGTTTTCTAATTTATCTTGGCCGTACTTTAAAGCAGCTTCACTATTATTTTTATTAAAGTCAATTAGTTCGCTAATCGAATGAACCGGCATATTGTTAGGAAGCTCTGAAAGGAAATTTTCTAGACTATGTTTCAATTCATATAAAGATACACCATAGCTCCATTCTCTATTCATAGATGGAATTTCTATATCTTCGATTACTTCTGCGCCTTCACTTTTAAGTGTTTCAATAACATTCTGATATAAATCTTCATCAAATTCATCTGAACTTTTAAATTCATTACTTACATCGGTAAATACACCTATTCTAGAATTTTTCAAACCATTCGGATCTAAAAATACCGAATAGTCTTCAACTGTTCGATTGATACTTCGATGAGTAGCAACATCCACTTCATCAACCCCAGCCATCGATCCTAACAAAATTGCTGCATCAGTAACATTTCTTGCAAATGGACCTGCAGTATCTTGGGAATATGTAAAAGGAATCAAACCACTTCTACTTATTAAACCGACAGTTGGTTTAATACCTACTACTGAATTATTTATTGCAGGGCTCAATATTGAAGCGTCTGTTTCTGTACCTACTGATAACACAGTAAGATTTGCCGCAACAGCTACAGCAGAGCCTGAACTAGACCCCCCGACGAAAAAGGAGGCACTGTATGGGTTTAGTACTTGTCCACCTCTTGAACTATAACCCGCCCACATCTGTGAAGACATCCCATTTGCAAATTCAGTCATATTTGTCTTTCCAAGAATCACTGCACCGGCTTTTCTTAGCTTTTTAACTAGAAATGCATCATCTCTACTATTATAATTCGCAAGTGCAAGGCTGCCTGCACTCGTATGCATAAAATCATTTGTTTCTATGTTATCTTTTAATAATACAGGGATCCCGTGCAGTATACCTCTTGGACCATTTAGTTTCCTTTCATGATCTAGAGTCTCTGCTATAAAAATAGCATCTGGATTTATCTCTAGTATAGAATTCAGTTTAGGGCCATCCTGGTCATACTTTGCTATTCTATATAAATAGTACATTACGAGTTCTTTTGATGTTAATTCACCATTGTTCATAGCATTTTGGATTTCTTTAATAGTCAATTCTTCATTTAATAACTCATTAAAATTCAATTCCACTGTTTTACCCCACTTTAACTAGAGTATGAATCTACGAATCTTCCTTCAATCGAAACTTCCTGCCAAAAATAATATAGAAATACGTTGAAGCTACTAAATATAGACATCCAGTAATAGAAAATGTGAAAGCATAGCCCCAATAATTACCGTAAGTTGTTACGAGCCAAGCTGCAGGTAACCCCATCATCGCCCAACCTAAATTGAAAACCATTTGATTGACTGAGTTAGCAAGACCTTTATATTTATCATGAACGACATCCATGGCAATCGCACTTGTTATCGGGTTTCCAGCATTCATGAGCGCTTGACGCAACAAAAATCCTATAGAGGCTATAAGTAATGAATTCGTAAATCCAGTAATAAATAAAAACGGAATCGATACGAATTGGAAAATTACCAATGCTCGGACTTTTCCGACTTTTTTAACTAAAATCGGACCTATTAACATAGCAACAGCAGTCATTGCTGAGCCTAATGCGATGATTAACCCTACATACGAATTTGAAGCACCAAACCTGTTGGCAAAGTATAAATTCAAGTAAGGAATAACTAAGCCTGAACCTGTTCCAATCATTAAACTTGATAATCCAAATAAAACGATCATCTTAAAATTCTTTTTAAAACCTTCTTCTTCTGCTGCTAAAGCCAACCTATTTGAATCTAAAACTTTTGTCTGACAGTTACTTTGTGGTTTAGGTACAGGTTTCAACTGAAAGAGCGGAATTAACCCCATACTAAAGATGACAGCACCAAAAATTAGCGAAATACGGATACTTTCAACAATACCAATATTAAGGAAATGTTGTAAGCCGTCTGCAATAAATCCTCCAGCCAAGTTTCCTATAACATTTGCAACAGTGACCATTGCAAAATGTATGCTAAATAAATGCATTCTCTCGTTTGGCTTAGAGTTTTCAGCTAAAAATGGAACACCTGATACTTGGGCTAATGCCCAAACGATTCCTGCAAAAAATCCAAACATTAATATTGGCTGTTCAACAGTAACTATACTTCGTCCAAAAAGAACAAACGAAGTTAATAATGTCCCAATGATTAGAATTTTTTTCCGTCCAAATTTATCACTCAACAAGCCAGCAGGGATAAGCATTAATGCAGTTGCAAGCGAATTAATAGCAATGACACTTCCGTTTACTGATTCGGAATATCCAAGTCCTCGAATATATAAATTGTACATCACCATAAAAATACCCATTCCAATTTGAATAAGTACATTCGCTAGCATAAACATTTTAATATTTCTATTGAAAGAATTAATTGTTAACACCCAGCTGCGTAGCCATCTGGTCATAGGCCTTCATCTCTTTTTCCCTCATAAATTGTCAAAAAAAATTCATAAATTATGAGATTACTATACGAGTATTGATACGAAAAATCAATAATAATATGGAAAAAGTTGGCCCGACAGAAATCGGACCAACTTTTTTTAGTATGTTAACTTTTTCCTAGGCAATCAAAAGCTTCCTATTGATGAACCCCAGATTGTAAGCGATACATTGTTTCATAACGACCACCAAGAGCAATTAATTCTTCGTGTGTACCTTTTTCAACCACTTCTCCACGGTCCAACACTAATATTTGATCTGCATTTTTAATAGTAGATAATCGATGAGCTATGATAAATGTTGTTCGTCCTTTTTTCAGAACGTCCATCGCATGTTGGATTATCTCTTCTGTTTCCGTATCGATATTTGAAGTTGCTTCATCCAGTATTAAGATTGCTGGGTCAAAGGCTAACGCTCTTGCAAAGGAAATTAACTGACGTTGACCTGATGATAATGTACTTCCCTTTTCAATTACAGGTTCATCAATCCCGTTTTCAAGGTTTTTCAATACTCGTTCGCCACCAACCGCTTCAAGTGCCTTTTCAACCGTCTCTCTCGTGATACGAGGATCATTTAAACTAACATTCGTTGCAATTGTACCTGTAAATAAATACGGGTCTTGCAACACAATACCCATATGCTCACGGATTGTTTGACGTGGAGTCTTTGTTACATCTTTTCCATCAATCAATATTTTTCCTTTTTGAGGATCATAGAATCGGAACAATAAATTCATTATCGAACTTTTCCCTGAGCCCGTATGACCAACTAGTGCAACTGTTTCACCTTTTTTTGCTTCAAAGCTTATATTTTTTAGTACATACTCATCATCTTTATAAGCAAAGGATACTTTATCAAATGTCACGTTTCCTTCATAACGAGGAATGGATTTTTCACTCACGTCTTCACCTTTTTGGTCTAACAATTCAAATACACGTGAACCAGCCACAAGGGAACGTTCCATTTGAGAGAACTGATTTACAATATTCACAATTGGATTGAATAATCGTGTTGTATAATCCACAAATGCATACAATGTACCTGCAGTAATGATATCTGTTGTTGTAATTGACTGCGTTCCAAAGTAAAAGATAAAAATTGTTAAGATAGTTAAGCGTAATACATTCACAAGATTATGAGCTGTACCTGAATCTAAAAATAATAACTTACGTTGATATTCATAGTGTTCATTGTTCATTTCAGCAAATTCTTTTTTCATTTGATCTTCCCGTTTGAACGCTTGAATAATTGTCATACCATTGATTGATTCATTAATCATCGCATTAATATCTGCAATTTTTGTTCGGACAACATGGTTAAATTTTGATGCATATTTGCGATAAGCAATCATCCAAGTATACACAATTGGCACTACCAATAATGCAATTAAAGCCATTCTCCAATTTAGTATAAATAATGCAACATAAACACCCGATATTGAGATCGTGCTCATGGCGAATTGCACTAATACTTGAGAAAATAAATTGCGAATCGCCTCTGTATCATTTGTTACTCGAGCTACAATTTTACCTGCTGGTAAATTATCGAAGTAATTGATTGGCATTTTCTGAATATGCCCAAAAACATCGATTCGCAGCTTCTGTATAATACGGTTTGCACCAATTTGTAAATTAATGTACATAAAATAACGTAAAACCGCTGTTGATATCTCTAAAGTTATAAAAATGATTAATAAGATTACTAATGGTTCAAACAATAGAGATTCTGGAATCATATAGTTATCAATAATATGCTTCGCAATTAACGGTCCTGATAAATCAGTTAATACTGACAAAGTTAATAAAAATAAACCTATTAATATTGGTTTCTTAAATTTCTTAGTGTATTGAAATAATCGTCTTCCTGTACTCATTCAGAAGACACCCCCTCTAATTGCTGGCGATCGAATTGTTCTTTATACCAGCCACCTTTCGTAGTGAGTTCCTCATGCGTCCCTTCTTCCACAATGACCCCATCATCTAATACAATAATCCAATTTGCATGTTGGATTGCAGATAGACGATGCGTTGTAATAATTGTTGTTTTCCCCTTACGCTCTTGTTGAATATTTTCAATTATTCTTGTTTCTGTTTTCGCATCAACAGCTGATAAGGAATCATCTAAAATTAATATCTCTGGGTCTTTAATTAAAGCTCTTGCAATCGAAACTCGCTGTTTCTGACCACCCGATAAAGAAACACCTTTTTCACCAACTAGTGTTTCTATTCCTAATGGTAGATTTTTTAAATCCTTCTCAAAATAAGCTAATCGAATTGCTTCGCGAATATCTTCTTCTGAAGCATCTTCTTTACCAAATAAAATATTTTCTCGAATCGTACGAGAGAACAACACATGATCCTGAGGAACATAACCAATCCATTCAAGAACTTGTTCCTTAGTTAGTTTTGATATATCAATATCACCAAACCTAAATTGTCCGTCCCCGATTGGATATTCTCTTAGCAACTGCTTTACAAACGTCGTTTTACCTGCCCCAGTTTTCCCAACAATTCCAAGGGTCTGCCCTTTTTGAAGTTGCAATGAAATACGTTGTAAATTTTTAATGTGGGAAAGAGGATATTGGAATGTAAAATCATTAAACCCAATTGAAGTTACTGTCGAAATTTCATTTGGTCGTTCTGGATCTTGAATATCCGGTGAATAGTCTAATGTTTCTTGAACACGGTCTAATGATGCATTCCCTTGTTGCATTACGTTAATTAACTCTCCAATAGCAATGATTGGCCATGTTGCCATCCCTAAATAGATGGTAAATGATACAATTTGGCCTACTGACATTTCACCATTTGAAACAAGAATTGCACCAAATCCTAATGTAATTACATAAGTAATCCCTGTACCAATTTTTGTAATAGGTCCGAATAATGCATTAATTTTTGCAACTCTTATATATTTTTGAAAAACTTCTTCACTCATGCCGTGGAATCGTTCTTCGTCTTTCTTTTCCTGAACGTATGCACGAACTACACGTACACCTGCCACAGATTCTAAAACACTATCATTCAATTCCCCAAATGATTCTTGTGCTATCATGTAGCGCTCATGTACTTTTTTCCCTAAAACCTGCATTAAAATAGCGATAATTGGAATTGGTATCATTGAAATCAATGTTAATTTCCAAGAAATAAAGAATCCCATCGCTAAAATAATTGCACCAAAATATAATGTAGAATCAATTAAAGTCATAATCCCAAACCCAGCTGTTAATGAAACTGAGTTCAAATCATTTGTTGCACGAGCCATTAAATCACCAGTTCTATTTTTTTCATAGAACGTTGGTGTCATTTTTAAAAACTGATGCATAAGTCTTCTTCGTAAAATTTGTTCTAATTTAATTGCACCACCGAATAATTGGTACTGCCATATAAAATTCATTACATAAGCACCTACGATAATGCAAATTAGTATGATGACGTACGTATTTAGAGTTTCAGAAGTCATTGTATCTGAAGCAATATCATCGATCCCCATCCCCAATATATATGGAGGTAAAATTTCAAGTACACTCGCTAATACTAACAATAGAATCGCTACAGTGTATCTTCTCCATTGGGTTTTAAAAAACCATTTTAATTTAAATAAAACATTAAACATTGTTACACCTTCTCTCTTTCCCTCTACTGTTTTTACTAATTTTGTCATTAACTTCCGTTTTTAGGCAATAAAAAGACACTTATCCCTTTTAGGGATAAGTGCCCAAAAGGTACAAGTATCCAAACCTGTACCGAGTATTTGCAAAATAAAACAAAAAATTAGCAAGTAAACAGTATACGGAAGCTTGGATTATAATTTTTATTTGTATCAATAATTGAATGAATTAACATTTTCATAATCCTTACCTCCCTTTCGATTTTTACATCACCACTAGATGGTAGCATACCCATAATTTTCTTGTCAACAATTTTCTAAATATTTATTTTTTTTGAACTCTTTTGCTGTTTTAAATGCACTTCATAGACTGTCATTATAATTAGATTGATCACTTATATGAGGTTAATAACCTTGAGTATCAATTAATAGAAAATTGAATTCGAAATTTCCAATGTGTATATTTCACCAGTTAACATTTTTTTTGAAGAAAATCTTTTAATCTGTAATTTTTACCACTCAATAATAATAGTCATTCATAATTTGTATTTTTCAAGAAAATATTTTATGATTGAATTATTATCTAATTTTTTATTATAGGAGGTGTATTCTTTGTTCGCTCCCCTCATTCGGGTTAGGAACAAAGGACGTATTTGGACGGAGACATAGTAGAGCTGACCATTAGGCTAGCAACATTTGCTATCCTTATTATCTTTTCAGGATTTTTCGTTGCAACAGAGTTTGCAATTGTTAAAGTGCGATCAACACGCATTGATCAATTAGTAGAAGAAGGAAATAAAAAAGCAATTCGAGCTAAAAAAGTAGTTGATAATCTAGACGAGTATTTATCAGCTTGTCAACTTGGGATTACAATCACTTCATTAGGTTTAGGTTGGTTAGGGGAACCTACAATAGCTAAAATGTTACACCCATTATTTGAAATGATGGGGATAAACATAGAAACTACAGCAGTTTCTGTTATTTCTTTCATTATCGCATTCTCAATTGTAACATTTATCCATGTTGTTGCTGGTGAATTAGCACCAAAAACGTTAGCAATTCAACGAGCTGAATGGGTTACATTAAACTTTTCAGGGTTGCTAGTAGCATTCTATAAAGTGATGTATCCATTTATTCACTTCTTAAATTTATCTGCACGCGGGCTTTCAAGATTATTTGGTTTAAAACCTGTTACTGAAAGTGAAAACGCACATACTGAAGAAGAACTTCGTATGATTATGGCAGATAGTTTAAAAAGCGGTGAGATTAACCATTCAGAATTTGAATACGTTAACAGTATTTTTGAATTTGCAGACCGAACAGCAAAAGAAATTATGGTGCCTCGTACTGAAATAATCAGCTTCGATAAAGACTTAACTGTAAAAGAAGTCTTTGAAGTAATGGGTGTGGAACAGTATACACGATACCCAGTTACTGATGGTGACAAAGACCATGTAATTGGACTTGTAAACTTGAAGCACTTATTAACTGCATACATTAAAAATCCTACAAATGGGGATAAACCTGTTGTCGATTATATGCAGCCGGTCATTCGAGTGTTTGAAACAGTTCCAATTAGTGATTTATTATTAAAAATACAACAAGAACGAATTCACATGGCTATTCTAATGGACGAATATGGTGGTACTTCAGGTTTAGTAACTATTGAAGACATTATCGAAGAAATCGTCGGTGATATTCAAGACGAATTTGACCAAGATGAAATTCCAGAAGTTCAAGAAATTAGTGAAGGTCATTATATTATAGATGCAAAAATGTTGTTAGTTGAAGTAAATGACATGTTAGGTACTAATATCCAAGAAGAAGATATCGATACACTTGGAGGTTGGTTCTTAACAAAGCGATTCGATGCTGTTGAAGGTGACAGTTTTGAATTTGATGGCTATGAATTTAAGATTAAAGAATTAGATGGTCATCACATTCTTTATATCGAAATCATTCAACTAGAAGAACCTACAGACGGAGAATCTGAGGAACTTGATGAATTAAAACAAAAGATCGAAGAATAATTATATAAACGACTTTCCGTACTACGGAAGGTCGTTTTATAATGTCTGGATGTTTTGCGAGGAGGAAACTTTTTGGAACTATATACAAACTTACGTGCAGGGGAAAAAGGAGCTTGGCTCTCCATCGGTACATATATCATACTTAGTGCGGCAAAATTGATTATCGGCTATTTTGGTTCATCTGATGCATTAAAGGCAGATGGTCTTAACAACACAACGGATATCATTGCCTCCATAGCAGTGTTAATTGGTTTACGTATTTCTCAACGCCCCCCTGATGATAACCATCAATATGGTCATCTACGTGCAGAAACAATCGCTTCATTAATAGCATCCTTCATCATGATGGTTGTCGGCTTACAAGTATTAGTTGATTCAATTACAAATTTATGGAATCCAATTCGCGAAACACCTTCTCCATTAACTGCTTATGTGGCTATTGGAAGTGCAATAGTTATGTATTTTGTTTACCGATATAATTTAAGTCTTGCAAAAAAAATCGGCAGCTCTGCGGTTAAAGCGGCAGCATACGATAATCGTTCAGATGCACTTGTTAGTATCGGTACTGCTATTGGTATCTTTGGAGCCATTCTCGGCTTCACTTTGCTAGATACGATTACAGCATTAATCGTAGGGATCATTATTATTAAGACTGGAATTGAAATTTTCTGGGAAGCAGTTCAAACATTAACAGACGCATTTGATACTGAAGAATCGGAAACATTGTCTGTTCTTATTCACAATGTAGATGGTGTCATCGATTTAATCGACTTTAAAGGACGTACTCACGGAAACATGATGTTTATTGAGGTAACTGTTACAGTCAATCCTTATTTAAATGTGTGGGAAAGCCATCAAATTACAGAGAACATAGAGTCAACCGTTAAACGGTTCAAACCATACTGTACAGTTGTTGTGCATATTGAACCTCACGAATTTCCACATCCAGTAGAAGATGATTATCATTTTTAATAATCAGCAATATAAAAGGCTATCATGAAATTTGTTTCATGATAGCCTTTTATATTGCTGATTAGTATCCATTTAAGTATTGTGCTCCTGCGGTGGTCACAACGAGTTGTCACCATCCTCGTCGCAAAGGTGGCGTCTCAAAAAAATTTTTCAGACGCCACCTTCACTACTTTCAGTTAAATTATGTTTCACTGCATAAAGAGCTGCTTGAGTTCGATCTTGAACATGTAATTTATTGAAAATATTTGATATGTGTGTTTTCACTGTTTTTTCAGTTACAAATAGGGTTGATGCGATTTCACGATTACTTTTTCCTTTTGTTAACTCAGCAAGGACATCTTGTTCTCTAGGTGTTAAAGGATTTTGCATGTGAGGTAAGTTTTCATCTTCCCGAATTTTTTCTTGTAATGTAGTTGTTGCAACTGGATGGATAATACTTTCTCCACGCATAATTTTTCGGATTGAATTTACTAAATCATCAGGTTCAATATCTTTTAATTGGTATCCTGCTGCACCTGCTTCTATAGCAGGAAGAACATGGTCTTTATCTGAAAAGCTTGTAAGCATAAGTACTTCAACATTTGTCCATTTGGATTTTATTTTTTTTGTAGCCTGTATTCCATCCATTTCCGGCATAACTAGGTCCATTAACACAATGTCGGGTTGTAGATTCTCTACTAATTCGATTGCTTCTAACCCATTCTTCGCTTCCCCAACCACTTCAATATCTTTTTGTGTTTTTAGAAAAACGATTAACCCTCTTCGTACGACGTGATGATCATCTGCGATTAATACACGAATCATTTTCAAATCCCTCCTAGTAAGGTATTCGAATTAAAAGCTCCGTACCTTTACCAATTTCACTTACCCAATCTGCTGTTCCACTAAGGGCCTGAACACGATCTCTAATGGATTGCATCCCAATAGATGGTAGCTTCATATCTGGATCATTAACAAACCCTCTACCTTCATCTTTCACCACAAACAAAATATCTGTTGCTGTAATTGTGATAAACATTTCTACTTCTCTAACGCCAGCATGTTTTCTTACATTGTTTAGTGCTTCCTGAGCAACACGGAATAATGTTTCTTCTACTCTCGAAGGGAATTGCAGTACCCCAGAAACATTGACAACCAACGACAAATTTAACATTTCTGCATAAGATTTAATGGCGTCTATTAATCCACTTTCCAATCCTTTAGGTCGCAACTGCCAAATTAAAGCACGCATCTCTGTTAACGCTGCCTGGGTTAATTGTTGGATATCCCTGAATGTACTTTTTAGTTCCTGTTGTTCGGTCATTTCAATGCCAGCTCTAGAAGTTAAAGTCACAGAAAACAATAATTGATTGACAGAATCATGAAGGTCTCTTGCAAGTCGATTACGTTCTTTCACTAACGCCATTTCTTGTTCCTGTTTTGTTAAATAGATTCGTTTAATAGCTGACCCTAGTTGAAACGCAACTGATTCGAGAAGTTCCAGTTCATCATCTGAATAACTAACTGTATTTGGCTTTGCTACATTAAGAATTCCGAAGCGTTCGCCACCTGATTGAAGTGGTACTGTGGCATGATGTGTAATTCCAGCATGATCCCCAACTTGATCTTCTATAGCACTTTCAATCCTTTGACATTCAATAATATTAGATGCTTTTTTCAACTGCTTATTTCTAAATTTAGAAACACACCAGCATCCACCTTTTTTTAAATATTGGCAGTCGTTATAGGAAAGAGCTTCTGACAATTGTTCATGTGCTACTAATTGGGATTTTCCTTTTTCGTTTATAAAGAAAATCCACCCAGTTTCAAAGTTTGTCCCATGTAGAAATTTACTTAATGCACCCTTTAACATAGGGATCATTTCAGTTTCTTCATTCAGTAATTCTGCTATTTCTTTAAGCAATGTTATATTGGTTTGTTCATTCATAAGTTGTTTACACCTCTAGTTTAGATGTGTCTTTCTTTCATCATATCACTCTACCATGTTTCTTTCATTTCTTGATTACTCATACTTTTGTCTGAATATAGTCAAAATCTAGCTAATTGTAATATTGTAATATTGTAATTAAGAGAAAAAATTGGGATACTTTATATTGGTATATCGTTCTGAACCTTACAAAAGTTTAAGATTACCTCGAAATCAAAACAATTTACTTATCTATTAACACAATCTATAATCAAAAATACGAATACATATTTTCGCTAGGGAGATATTAAATGAAGAAAAAGCTTGAGAATAGTTTGCTATTTATATGGATCGTTTCATTAGTAGCAACGTTAGGATCTCTTTATTTTTCAGAAGTGCGTGGTTATACTCCATGTGAACTTTGCTGGTATCAACGTATCTTAATGTATCCAATTGTCCTTATGACAACCATTGCATACATACAAAAAAATGCAAGAATAGCTTTAACTACTGCGGTATTTTCCGTAGTTGGTGGTTTTATTTCTTTATATCATTATGGCATTCAAAAAATTGATTTTTTAAGCGCAAATGCACCATCATGTGGACAAGTTCCATGTACAGGTCAGTATATTAACTGGTTAGGATTTATTACTATTCCATTCTTAGCGTTAACTGCATTTATTTTAATCGCTATAACAAGTTTTTATATGCTTAAAGTGTTGAAAGGGGAAAAATAATTTGAAAAAACTAGGTATTATTGGTGCGGTAATTGTAGTATTATTTGCTGCAGTCATTATTTTAACGAACATTTCTAATTCAAGTAAATTAGAAAATAATCCTTACGGTACAGATAACTTAAGACAATCTACAATTGATTTATTAGATAATGAAAATTACCAAAATATTATTCAACCGGAAGAACTACAAGAAAAAATTGCTTCTGGTGAACCTGTGGTAGCATACCTATTTAGTCCTGAATGTGTTCACTGTATGAACTTTACGCCAAATTTAATGCCAGCTGCTAAAGAAGTTGGTGTTCATATCGACCAATTAAACATTTTAGAATACCAAGCAGGTTGGGCTGAATATGGCATAACAAGTACACCAACTTTAATTTTCTTCAATGAAGGGAAAGAAGTTCAACGTATTGAAGGTGACTATTCACAACAGATTGATGGGGTTAAAGCATTTTTAGCACAAGCGAAACAATAAATATAAAATAAGGGAATCGTGTTCATACTGAACACGATTCTTTATTTGCGGATCATAAATAATATACTTTGCGGAAATCCGCATAAGAAAGACATCAGTTCAGGCCAACACGAGGGCCGACAGGATGTCGGTCATGCAGTCAACGCCACAGAGGCCAACAGGATGTTGGTCATGTCACCGATGCCACAGGACGTGGCGTTTTCGGGGATAAATAGCGTTCTCAACGACAAGTCGCCTTTTTGGCTGCTGTTTGGCTCGAAGCCGTTGCCACAGGAAGTGGCGCTCTTAGGCTTTGATCATTAATTGATCGAACTGTGTCTATCTAAGGAGGATAACTATGTTTCAATATGAAGTAGTACAAGATGGTTTAACAGTTGAGGAATTACTACGAACGAAGTGGAGACTCGGGAAAAAGTTAGTTCATGAACTAAGAATGGCAAAGGCAGTTATGTACGAGGATGATACGCCAGTTTTATGGAACGATAAATTAAAAGAAGGCACTTTATTAAAGTTTGTTTTCGAAGTTCCAAGTTCAAGTTATGTACCAACAGCTAAATGTGAAGTCCCTATCCAATATGAAGATGAACATTGCATTATTGTATCTAAACCTAAAGGGATGGCGACACACCCAAATGATATTTGGGATCGTGATACATGTATGAATCATGTGTTGGCCCATATAAAAGCGAATGGTGGAGATTATGCTGAGCATGTTCATCGTTTAGATCGTGGAACAAAAGGTTTGTTACTTGTGGCAAAGCATCCCATTGCGAAGTCAATTTTTGATCGAATGATTGAGGAAAAATCGATTATTCGTACCTATGAAGCAGAAGTACAAGGCATAGTTCGTCAAGACCATGGGACAATTAATGAACCCATAGGAAAAGATAGACATCATGCAACACGTCGTGTCGTTTCTAAAACTGGGCAACATGCAATTACCCATTATGAAGTTGTTAAAAGACTAAAATACACATCGATTGTTCACTTAGTTTTAGAAACTGGCCGCACACACCAAATTCGTGTACACATGGCCCATTTAGGACACCCAATCGTTGGTGATACGATGTATAATGCACGAAAAACAGCTAAGGACGATTATGAACTGCATGCTATTCAATTGGAGTTTGAACATCCGTTTTTAAATAAGGTGTTTACTGTGAAAGATCAAAGAGCAATTCACTAAATATGCTCTTTGTTTTACTGTAGAGTTGAGTAGTTTTATTAAAAATGGAATGTAGGTACATAAAAGCTCCAATGTTCCCGTTACTTTATTTTTAATTGTCTTAGGGCAAATACAGCCTCTCTATGTTACCTTTTGCTTTATTTCTTATTGCCTTGGGGCACATAGAGCCTTTCTATGTGACCTTTCGCTATATTTCTTATTGCCTTGGGGCACATAGAGCCTTTCTATGTTACCTTTTGCTTTATTTTTTATTGCCTTTGGTCACATAGGACCTCTCTATGTTACATTTCGCTTTATTTCTTATTGCCTTGGGGCACATAGAGCCTCTCTATGTTACCTTTTGCTTTATTTTTTATTGCCTTGGGGCACATAGGACCTCTCTATGTTACCTTTTGCTATATTTTTTATTGCCTTGGGGCACATAGAGCCTTTCTATGTGACCTTTCGCTATATTTCTTATTGCCTTGGGGCACTAAGAGCGTCTCTCTGTTACCTTTCTCATTAAGTTTATAATCGTTTGGGCACTGAGAGAGTATCTCTATTACCTTTCTCATTATTTTCATGCTCGTTGGGGCATTGAGAGCGCCTCTCTGTTACCTTTCTCATTATTTTCATGCTCGTTGGGGCATTGAGAGCGCTTCTCTGTTACCTTTCTCATTAAGTTCATAATCGTTTGGGCACTGAGAGCGCTTCTCTGTTACCTTTTACATCAATTTCGAATTCACTAAGGCACTGAGTCCACTAACCACTTTGGAAATTTAGAAATCAAATTGAAAATGATCGGGATCCTGACCAGTTCTGAAATCTTTGTTTAGTCCTTCCATCGCTAGCATATCTTCCTGAGTCAATTCAAAGTCAAATACGTTCATATTTTCTTCGATACGACTTGGTGTCACTGATTTTGGAATGGTAATGACATCATTTTGATAATGCCAACGTAAAATAATTTGTGCAGCGGTTTTATTATATTTCGCAGATAATTGTTCAATTGTTGTATCTTCTATTATCTTCCCTCTACCAAGTGGTCCCCATGCTGTTACTGCTATAGTTTGATCTTGACAGAAATTTAGTAAAGGCTTTTGACTCAGATACGGATGTAGCTCTATTTGGTTCACCATTGGTTTTACATTAGCTTTCACAAAGATTTTTTCTAAGTGATGCTGATGATGATTCGAGACACCTGGCACTCGAATTAGCTTTTCTTCATATAGCCTTTCAATTGCACGATAGGTCTCCACAAATTTTTCTTTCACTGGCCAGTGAGTTAAATATAAATCAATATACTCTAGTCCTAGTTTTTTAAGAGAAATTTCAAACGCTCTTAATGTGTTGTCATAGCCTTGATCTGAATTCCATACTTTTGTTGTTATATAAATTTCTTCTCGAGGAATACTCGATGCACGAATGACTTCACCAACTTCTTCTTCATTTCCATATAGCGCAGCAGTATCTATTGCACGATAACCAACTTCTAGTGCCTTTGTCATAGCGTGTATTGCTTCTTCATGGTCAGTCATTTTATAGACTCCTAAACCTAAGTAAGGCATTTTCACGCCATTTTCTAATGTCTTCATTGGGATTTTGTTCATGCAATCACTCCTTTTCTAAACTAAATTCATTATACGATTTAAATCTACTTATCAAAATTTTTTGCTATTTATCACTGTTTTAAAACTATTAAATTAACCTAGCAATAAATATTGAAGAAATTGATTTTGTAACTTTTCAACATACGACATATCTAAATATATGTGCAAGTTTAAACTATTTGCACATAATTCTACATATGTCGTATCCCCAATTTCTGCGATTTCAATAAACTATCTTCTTAGAATCAGATTTATTTTATTTGTCAGTGATTGTATTATTTTTAAAATATTAAACATCCCTCATTTTTTTATTTTCCTTATCAATTTTGTTCTATTTAAACTACTTCTTCAATATATACAAGTAAGTAGTTAAATTGTCATGATACTGACAATTCATCTTATTTTAGGGGGATGGTTCGTTATGATGGATACGCCGTTATTGTTAACCAGTTTTTTGAAGCGTGCAGAGAGATACTTCCCAGAAAAAATGATTATTTCACGTACAAGCCCTGAAACAATTCACAGAATTCCTTACAAAGATTATGTAAAACGTACAAGAAAACTTGCAGATGCATTAACAAAGTTAGGTATGAAACGCGGGACGAAAGTTGCATCATTTGCTTGGAATCACCACCGTCATCTTGAAGCATATTTTGCTGTACCATGTGCTGGAGCGATATTGCATATGGTTAATATTCGCTTAAGTCCAGAGCATATTATTTATGTCATTAATCATGCGGAAGATGAGATTTTATTAATTGATGGAGATTTATTCCCTTTATTTGAGAAAGCGATTCCATTTTTGAAAACGGTAAAACACATTATCGTTATGCAAGATAATAAAGAAGTTCCAGAATCTAGTTTCCCAAATGTGTATTCCTATGAAAAATTATTGGAAGAAGCTTCAGATG
The DNA here is from genome assembly GCF_000772945.1 of Ureibacillus manganicus DSM 26584. Lineage (GTDB taxonomy): Bacteria > Bacillota > Bacilli > Bacillales_A > Planococcaceae > Ureibacillus > Ureibacillus manganicus. Next base: position 37,146 of record NZ_JPVN01000003.1, on the reverse strand, counting down.
AGTTTGAGTTCCCTCTTGATCTAGATGAAAATTCTCCAGCAGGAATGTGCTATACAAGTGCAACAACAGGTATGCCTAAGGGAGTTGTATATACACATAGAGGATTAGTTCTTCATAGTATGGCACTTGGTTTAGCAGATAGTCTGGGTCTACGTGAAACTGACGTCATCATGCCAATTGTCCCAATGTTCCACGTAAATGCTTGGGGAATGCCATTTGCAGCGGTCAATTTTGGATTAACGCAAGTTTTACCTGGACCGATGTTTAATCCTCCGTTACTACTAGATTTAATAGAACAAGAGAAAGTTACGTTAACTGCAGGAGTTCCAACCATCTGGATGGGTGTTGCTGTGGAACAAGAAAAAAATCCTCGTGACTTATCATCGTTAAGAGCTCTTGTATGTGGCGGTTCTGCATCACCAAAAGGATTAATTCAAACCTTCGAAGATAAGTTTGGTGTGCCATTTATCGTCGGCTATGGAATGACGGAAACAACTCCAATTGTAAGCTTATCAACCTATACTTCTGCGATGGAAGATTGGTCCCGTGAAGATAAATTAAATATCCGCGCAACACAGGGTCTAACTGTTTCCCTACTTGATACAGAAGTGGTGAATGATGAAGGCGAAGTTCCTTGGGACGGCAAAACAATGGGTGAGCTTCGTATTCGCGGTCCTTGGATTGCTCATGAGTATTACAAAGATGAGCGTACTACTGAAGCGTTCCGTGATGGTTGGTTATATACTGGCGATATAGCTGTCGTAACACCTGAAGGCTACATTAAAATTACAGATCGTACGAAAGATTTAATTAAAAGTGGTGGCGAATGGATTTCTTCTGTTGATTTAGAAAATGCACTAATGACACACGAAGCAGTTCTTGAAGCTGCAGTTATCGCAATTCCACATGAAAAATGGTTAGAGCGACCACTTGCATGTGTTGTTTTAAAAGAGGGCAAAAATGTAACAAAGGAAGAATTATTAGCTTCCCTTGAAGGTCAGTTTGCTAAGTGGTGGTTACCAGATGATATTGTGTTTTTAAATGAGATTCCGAAAACATCAGTTGGTAAATTCTTAAAAGCAAAATTACGTGAGGAACTTAAAGGTTATCAAGTAAACGCTTAAATAGATTGGCCTTACTCGTAAATGAAAATCGAGTGAGGCCAATTTTAGGTTAGTTATTTTTGTTATACTTTTCATCATTATCATTATCTACTGCATCAAATTGAATTGGATCTGGAAATCGCATATCTTCAGCTAGTTGTGAACCTTCACGCATTCTTTCCATTTGTTTTCCGAGCCAAATGACATCTGCCATATTGTTTGTCATGTGCCCACTAGGTTCCATTTTTTCGTTTTCCATCTGATCACTCCTCTCAAAAGTAATATTCCCAACTTCCATGAATCGAACCAAATCCGTCATAAATTTTGTGTAGTAAAGAAATTTTATTTAGTCTATACTAATAGTGATAGTCTATTTACATGAGGAGGATTCTTCCATGAATACTTTTTTAATGATTATGATTTGTCTTTCTATTTTAACTGCAATCTTAACTGCAGGTCATGAAGGTAACTACAATAAAGAAGACTAATCTTTAAAGTCCAAATGCCATACATAATCGTTTTGGCGCATATCTACAAATAAAAGGGCAACCATATTTTATATGGTTGTTCTTTTATTTTTTACGGAATAGATTTAAGAAAACCACTATAAAAACCTACAAAATCAATATTAAATTTATATCCTTGACTTCTTGAAGTAACTAAAATATACTTAGTTACATAAAGTAAGTGAATGGATTTAATATTTTTACAAGGGGGCTAAAAAGCCATGACTACACACTTTCATAAAAAACCAAATATGTACGTTTCACACGTTCAAGTTAAAGTTTCGAACTTAGAAAGATCTGTTGAATTTTATAAGAAAGTTATTGGATTTGATGTTTTAGAACAATCAGGTAATACGGCTGTATTAACATTTGATGGAGCTACTAGTATTTTGTCTTTAGAACAAGTAGATAATGCACAAGGTTTACAAGGTGGGCAAACAGGCCTTTATCATTTCGCTATTCTATTACCTACTCGTAAAGATTTAGGGAATTTTATCCAAAATATTGTAGAAGCTAATGTTCGTATTGGTGCTGGAGATCACCATGTGAGTGAAGCACTTTATTTAAACGACCCAGATGGAAATGGTATTGAAGTATATACTGACCGCCCTGAAGAAACTTGGATTTGGGAAAACGACTTAGTTTACATGACAACAGAACAAGTGAACATCCCTTCAGTTCTTGCTGAGGCTGATGGAGGTTGGAATGGCCTACCACAAGGGACAGTTATGGGACACATCCATTTATCTGTTTCTAATTTAGCTGCTTCCGAAAAATTCTATACAGAGGCATTAGGATTTGACGTAGTTACACGCTATGGTAACCAAGCGCTTTTCCTTTCAACAGGTAAATATCACCACCATATTGGTATGAATACATGGAATAGTGCAAATGGTCGCCCTGCTCCAGAAAATAGCGTTGGATTAAAATCTTACACACTTGTGTTAGACAATGATGCGCAAGCAGAGAAAATTAAAAATAACCTACGTGGAATTGGTGCAGTAGTTGAAGAATTTGCTGGTGCTCCGAAGTTCGGTGGCAGTCAGGCATTCTCTACTGTAGATCCATCAGGTATTCGAATTGTGTTTACTTTTGACGGGGAATAATTTAAATAGTAAAGGTGGCGTCAATTTTTTGACGTCACCTTTTTTACATATTGGACCTGAGCACTCCCTTTTTGCTCTCGAAACGACTTATCGAGGACAGGTTTTTCATTTTCTTCATTTTTTTGTCCTTGAGAACGCCTGTCGAGGACAGGTTTCTCGGTTTCTTCACTTTTTTGTCCTCGATACAGTTTGTCGAGGACAGCTTTCTCGGTTTCTTCACTTTTTTGTCCTCGAGATCGCCTGTCGAGGACAGGTTTCTCGGTTTCTTCACTTTTTTGTCCGCGAGAACGCCTATCGAGAACAGTTTTTTAATTTCCCTCTTATTTTTGTCTAAGAGAATCCCCTTAACAACATATAAAAAGGATGCGCCTGAATTACTCTTTCAGACTCACCCTATTATTATTAATTATTTTAACCCCGGATAATTTTGTTGTCGTAAAGCTTCATAAATTACGATTGCTGCCGTATTCGATAAATTTAATGATCGTACATGTTCACTTTGTGGTATCCTTAAGCATTTATCCCGACGTTCGTACGCAAAGTCCTTTGGTAACCCAGTTGTTTCTTTTCCGAACATAAAGTATATATCCTGGTTTTGATCACTGAAATCGTGGGTTGTATATGGATCATCACTATATGTTTCGATTAAATAGAGATCGCCATCTTTTGAGTATTCAAGAAAATCTTCTAATGAATCATGGTAAACCACATTGACATGTTCCCAATAATCGAGCCCAGCACGTTTTAGCATTTTATCATCTGTTGAAAATCCAAGTGGGCGGATTAAATGTAATGATGTATTTGTTCCAGCACAAGTTCTTGCTATATTACCTGTGTTTGCTGGAATTTCTGGTTGATATAAAACAATATGCAATGGCAAAATCGACACTTCCTTAATAGTTAAACTTGTTTCTTTATAGAATAAAGGCGATATGTTACTGAATAAATGAGAGAATTCTTAATTACTTCACTGAAAACTGAAAAGTTCGGGATTATCACGATACTTCGAAATTAATGCGAATTACTTCGGGAAAACAGCTCGTAACTTCGGGATTACTTCACTGAAAACTGAAACTTCGGGATTAACACAAAATATTTCGGAATTAATGCGAATTACTTCGGGAAAATAGCACGTAACTTCGGGATTACTTCACTGAAAACTGAAACTTCGGGATTATCACGAAATACTTCGGAATTAATGCGAAATACTTCGGGAAAACAGCACGTAACTTCGGTTTTATTTCGTCCCCAAAATTAAAAGCTCCCTTAATAAACAATCTTATCTAGTACTCTTAAAGAGAAATATAACGTTTATCGTTCCATAACTAACATGAGCCCTTTCTCAATCTCTTTAAGAACTTCCTCATCTTTCTCCACGTCTTTCGCACCAACAAGAGCATCTTCAGCTAAAGGCCCACCAATTTTCCCGATAGCCCATGCAGCTGTACCTCTCATGACAGGACGCTCATCTTTTTTCATTATATTAATTAAATCAGGTACCGCAGCTTCCTCTTTAAAATGTGCCAAAGCTATTATTGCGTTACGCTGAATTGGCTTTTTCCCTCGCCAACTCCCTGAAACGTGTCCAAATTTCGATTTAAATTCTTTATTTGACATATGCAGTAACGGTTGCAATAAAGGCTTTGCAATTTCTGGATCAGGTTTAAACTCATCATGTATCCAGTTGATCTTCCCTTTATTTTTCGGACATACCGTTTGACAAGTATCACAACCATACACACGATTGCCGATTTTCCCACGGAATTCATCTGGTAAAAAGTCTTTTGTTTGAGTTAAAAATGCTACACAACTCTTAGCATTTAATTGTCCAGCCTCAACTAGCGCACCTGTCGGACAAACGTCTAAACATAGTCGGCAATCACCACATTCATTTTCTATTGGAGAGTCTTGGGCAAAAGGAATGTTAGTAATCATTTCACCCAAATAAACATACGAGCCAAATTCAGGAGTAATTATAGAACAATTCTTACCACTCCAACCGATTCCCGCACGCTCCGCAACTGCTCGGTCAACAAGTTCTCCTGTATCAACCATCGATTTAAACTTAACTCCTGGAACGCGCTCTACTAACCATTCTTCCAATAACTTCAATCGTTCACGAAGGGCAACATGATAGTCAATCCCCCAGGAAGCCCGTGCAAAGATTCCACGTCTTGCTCCCTTTTTACCAGTAGGGGCATCTTCCATTTTGGATGGATATGCAAGTGCAATCGCGATGATACTTTCAGCTCCATCTAGTAATTTAATAGGCTCTGTACGCTTGTCTATGTCTGATTCTTCAAATCCAGATTGGTAGCCAAGTTCTTGTTGCCGCTTTAGACGGTTCTTTAATTCATTGAACGGCGATGCGGAAGTAAACCCGATTTTATCGACGCCAATCGATTTTGCATAATCAATTAAATCTAGTTGTAGTTGTTCGATGCTCACCTTCGCATTCCGCTCCTTTCTTTGGTAAACTTTACTATATATAAAAAATGTGAGTAGGTGACTCAATTTGAAAATTTCAATCGATCAATCAGTTTTTGATGTAAACACCCAATTTAAAATCGGCATTATCCATTATACCAAAATTGTTGTATCAGAATCTCCTCAAATGATAAAAGGACGCACAAGATTATATCAAGAAAACCTATTTTTAGAACTACAAGAAACTCCTGTCACCGAACGACCTGGAATAGCTGAATGGAGAAAAGTTTGGAAGTCATTTGGAGCTGATCCAAACAGATACCGTCACTCTGCTGAAAGTCTAATGCGTAGAATTGCTAAAGAAAATTATTTAGAACCGTTTCACCTCGCTGTTGATTTAAATAATTTCTTTTCATTACAATATGAGAATCCAATTGGTATTTACGATCTTTCTACTATTGAAGGAGATGTCATTATTACTGTTGGTGATGATGACACAGGTTATGAAGGATTAAATGGACGTTATAACTCTTTAAAGAATATCCTATGTTCGAAGGACGAAACAAGCGCGTTTGGTAGTCCATTTGTAGATTCTAAACGTACTGCTGTAACAGAAGATACGACAAATGCAATTCAACTATTCTATTTAAGACCATCATTAGCTGATGATGAGTGTCACGCACTACTTCAAGCTGCGGGGAAAATGTTTTGCCAAGTAAGCGGTGGTGACTATAATCCATTCTTACTAACAGTAAATGATCCTACTATTTTCATACAAGGGGGCGAATGAAGATGAAGAAAATACCACTTGCAGAAGGTGTAAAATTAAAAAGTGTATTAACGAAAAAAATCTCTGAACTAACAAATGAAATTCAATCCGTTAGTAAAGCAATTGTAGAGAAAGGTCAAACGCCAAAATCATATGGTCGCGTACTATCAGAAGTTGAAGCTGAGCTTGCCCGAGTGAGAAAAGATTCACGAACATTGGACAGATTAATCTATCGTGCGAACATCGATAATACAATTATTTTTAAAGGTGAAGATTTACCAATTGTGGAAGCAATCGAACTTGCAAGTCAACTCCGGGCGGAAAGCTCCCTCTGTAAAGATATGAGCAGAACTGAAAAGGAAAGACTTTATCATAGTACTGGGGATAATGTTATTTTCTATCAAGTAACACTATACGATCCTGAAGAATATCGAATCAGAGCGAATGAACTGGAAAAGGAAGCACATCGATTATCGAACCTTATCAATGCAAAAAACTATCAGGTTCAAATTGAATTCGATGACTCAAATTACTTCTAAAATCAATTTCTCGGTGCGGTGAGACTCCAATCCGAGGCATAACGTACTGTCTAAATGCCTGTCGTGCATACCTAATTTTCTGAATTGGTAAACCGATGACCGATTACCTGTAACATTTTTACCGATGACTAATAACCAACCAAAGCAAAAGTAAAAAATACTAATAGTTTTTCTGTCTCAGACAGTCGTTATGTACGGGAGTATTCCACTTGTGGGATACTCTCTTTTATTTCTACATTCAACCCATAATCCTCTTAATAGTGAAGATTGAATTGAAGTTTTAAATTTAATATTTATAATTGAAATAATATTCGCAAAAAGGAGGTTCTTTCATTGAGGTTTCCACCACATTTATTATTAATTGTTGCAACACTTCTTTGGGGAGGAAATTTTGTTATTGGGCGAGCTGTTACTGGAGAAATTCCCCCACTTACATTATCGCTTTTAAGATGGTGTCTCGCATTTTTAATCTTTTTGCCAATTGCCTTTAAATATGTAAAACGAGATTGGCCAAAGATAAAAGAGCATTGGAAAATTGTTATTTTATTTGCTCTTACTGGTGTTGCTAGTTTTAATGCATTAGTTTATATAGGAGTTTACTATACAACCTCAATTAACGCTTCATTGATGAATTCATTAACTCCAATTTTTTTATACATATTATCTTTTATATTTTTAAAAGTAAACGTGAGCCGCAATCAAATTATTGGAACAGCCATTTCATTAATAGGGGTACTATTCATTCTTACGAAAGGGTCACTTGAGAATCTGATAAATTTTTCATTTAATATCGGGGATTTAATCGTTATTGTTGCAGTAATCTGCTGGAGTATTTATTCGTTACTTGTAAAACAGTACTCTGATAGACTACCAGGGTTTTCAACATTTCTAGTTTCTATTGGAGTTGGTATCCTTATAATAGCACCTTTCACAGCATTTGAATTAGCTACTTTAAATACACCCATTATCTGGTCAGTGAAAACTATTGGTGCCATACTCTATGTCGGAATATTTGCTTCAATTGTTGCATTTTTATGCTGGAACAAAGGAGTTGTGGCTATCGGTGCAAACCGCGCAGGAATTTTCTTAAATTTAATTCCAGTGTTTGCAACGCTTTTTGCAACAGTATTTCTAGAAGAACAGTTATATCTCGCCCAAATAGTTGGAGGTCTAGCGGTCATTGGTGGAGTAATATTGACGAACAGGACATAGTAATAATAAAAATGCCCCTTCAAGAAACTATACTATTCTTGTAAGGGGCTTTAAATTATTCACTTATTTTAAACTATGCACACGCCAACCTTCATTTTCTACAAAATGCAGTTCACCTTGCATAGTTTCAACAGAACCAGTATCACCTAGAGGGATTGTTAATGTAAATTTCTTCACTTTACCTGAATCTGAAACTAACGCAATCTTTGCTTTTGCAAAATTCAAGATACTTCCACCATCTGCATTAGGTTGAGCTAATTTTCCCTTATGTGTAATGAAGCCTAAATCTTTATACAATTGATTGACTCTTTCTGGAGTGTAATATTGGCTCAAATACGTTCTTAATCTTTCTTCAGTATTAAGTGATTCCAACATATAACGATATTCCATATTACCTTTCATAAATGTTTGGATCTCACCATCACCTTCGCCACCTGCTACTGCTGTCCAGTATGCTTTATTGGATTCTCCAAATAAAACAAGTGCTGTGTCATTGGATATATCGTATTGACTTGCATCCACTAAGCTATGAACACGCCAACCTTTACCTTCAACAAAACGTAATTCACTGACCATTGTTTGAACTTCTTTTGTATCTCCTAGTGGCACCTTTAATTCATATTTTTTCACAGTTGTTGAACTCGAAATTAGTTTTACAGTAGCTTTTTCAAAGTTTAAAATACTTCCACCATCTGCATTTGGTTGTGCTAATTTACCGTTGTGTGTAATAAAGCCTAAATCCTTAAACAATTTCTCAACTTGTTCAGGTGTATGCGTTTGACCTAAATAAGCTTTTAATTTACTTTCTGTATTTAGGGATTCTGACATATATCGATATTCTAATCCACCTTTAGTAAATGTTTGAATTTCGCCATTACTCTCTCCACCACTGACAACATACCAATAGGATTTCCTTGAGTCACTTATTAATTTAAGTGCTGAAGCATTCGTAAATAAAATTGAGTCATCACCTTTTATATGTGGTGTTTTACTTACAGAAACAATACTAAAATCCATATAATCATTTTTTTGCACTAAGAAGTATAAAACATTTTCGCCATCTTGCAATAACCCAGCTTTGTCTCCTTTTAAGTCAACATTTAAACGGACAACAAATTCAGTCGTTCCATTTAATCTTGCTACTTCTTTCAACTCACTTACTTCAAGTTTTATAATCTGATTGCTTACATCAGTAAAGCCAAAGTCATTTTTTAATGTAAATAAAGAAGGAATTTCTTTTGGATTTTTCAGTAGTAAATCAAATAATTTAATAACTGGATTCATATTTTGTGCAATGTTGTACTGAGTAGGTAAGAAATCAGGATTCAATGCTCTTGCAAGGAAAACTGCAAATTCTACTCTTGAAACTTTTTTATTTGGGCTAAATTTGTTATTTTTCCCGATTGCAGCAATGTCATTTTCTATTAATGCTGAAATTTCTTCATAGCTTTCGGATTTTTTTGATACATCTTTTAGCTCCACTGTACCAACGCCACTTAGTTTAAACGCATTAACTAATACTTCTGCCATTTCAGCTTTTGTAAACGTATCGTTTGGTTTAAACTTTGCTTCTTTTGGGAAAATACCCGCTTCAACAACGGCAACAAAAGCATTATAAGCAGCGTGTTTTTTCGTCACATCAGAAAACTCAATTTTTGAATTTTTACTCGGTTTTAAATTTAATGCATTTGCTAACATCACTGCGACTTCTGATTTTGTAATCAGTTTATTGACCATAAATTTACCATTTGGATAACCAGCGGTAATTTTTTCATCAACTAAATAATTTATTTCATCATCAGCCCAAAATCCATCTTTCACATCTTTAAAAGTTGCTGCAGCAGAAGCACCTATTCCGCCAACTAATAGTGATCCAGTTATAGTAGTTAAGATTAATAATCTTTTTACGTTTTTCATAATATCCCCCTAAATTGTGGTTAAATTATCAAAGCATTCCATTTGTCGTTCCAACATTCGAATAAGTTTCATGGAAATTTATTGTTTTCATAATTTTTTTATTATAACTGCCATTTACTTTGAATTTCGCTCGTATTTTAGAAGCCTTCGACATTTCACCTTTTTAAAACTATGCAATTTTTAGTAAGTGAAAGGCAGTATTACAAAAATAAAAAGAGCTATGTTTGCCATAGCCCTTAACTTTCTAAAATAATTATTCTTTATTGTTTCCGTTTCCGTTATTGCCGTTTCCATTATTGCCTTTTTCTTTTGACTTCTCTGCTTTTTCTTGTTGTTTTACAGCTTCACGTTCAGCCTTTTCTTGCTGCTTTACTGCTTCTCTTTCAGCCTTTTCTTGTTGCTTTGCAGCTTCTCTTTCAGCCTTTTCAAGTTGTTTTTCTTCTTTTTTAGAATGATCCTCTTGTTGTGTTTTAGTTTCTGTAATAGCTTTTGCCTTTTCTTTTTCTACTACTTTTGTTGTTTCGACTTTATCTGTTTTCGTTTCACTAGTTACCTCTTGTTCAGCTTTAGGAGCATCTGTTACTATCACCAATGGCTCAGATTCTTTATCTTTAGCAGTTTCCTCAGTTGTTACATCTTGTTCGTTCTTAACTTCTTCTTTTTCTTCAGTAGTGAATAAACCTTTTGCCTCAAGTTTTGCTAGTTCTTTATTCACTTTCTTTTCAAGACGTGCTTTTGCTTTTTCAACGTTTTTAGCTAAAGCAGCTTTTGCCTTAGGGTTTCCAACTTTATCTAGGGCAGCTTGAAGTGCATTTAGGTTAGATGAGAATTTTGCTTCTAGTACAGCACGAACTGACTCAGCTGTTACTTTTTCTTCAACTTCACCAGTTACTTCCGATTCATTTGTCGTTTCTTCTTCAACTTCTTCTTCGGTAGTAACTTCTTCATTCGCATCATCTTCTAAATTTGAAGTTGCATCTTCATATTTTTGTAGCGCTAATTCTTGTTGTGCAATTGCCTCTTCGAGTAATTTGCTAGCTTCTTCTTCATTGCCAGCTTTAAGTAGAGCCTCTGCATCATCTATTTTAGCTTGTGCATCTTTTGCTAATACAATGGCCTCGATTGCATCATTGTTTTCTATAGCAACTTGAATATTATTCAGTACTTTTTTAAAGAAATCAATTATAGAAATGGGCTCTTGAGTTGTACTTTCTTCTACATTTTCAGTATCAGTTGTTTCTTCCTCAGTTTGTTCTTGTGTAGTAGTTTCTTCGCCCTCATTTGTTTGATTTTCGACAGTAGCCTCTGTTTCAGTTGTTTCAGCTTCAGTAGTTTCAGTAGTTTCAATTACATTTTCTTCTATAGCATCAGCATCGGTTTTTGTTGGATCCTCGTTTGCAAAAGCTTGTCCAGTACCGAATGTAAATGTTGCCATTAAGAAACCTGTTGCTAGAACGTTGCGTACATTTTTGTTGAATTTACTATTCATAAAAAATCCCTCCATTTTATAATTTGGAAGAATCTCAAAACTTACTCTCTATATTTTGAGCAAATTCTTGATTCTTCATTTGGTAGACCAGCCATCCTAGTTTCCCTTAGATCTGTGACTTTGCGTCTCTACCTTTCGATAGATTTGCCTTTTTCAAATGAGGAACCTATTTCGTTCTCATTCTATCTTAACTATACTCTTATAATTTCTATTAAACTATATTTAAAAGTTCCTATTTCCTATCTATGAAATTCTACCTATTGTTACACGAAACTATTAATTTCGCCTACAAACATTCCTTTCTCTTGAGCATTCGACACGAAAAAAGAAGCCAAAATAATATGGCTTCCCCTTAATCCTTTTTTCGTTGTTTAATTAAATCAAAATAATCGTTATCTAATATCACTTCATTATAAAAATGTGAATTCTTACTCAGCTCTAAATCAACATAATTTAAGCCATACTGTTCAATTAAAGTCCTCTTATTAGAAAATAGATTTGTTCCAAGTCCTAAGCGATCACCTTCAATTCTAACGCCAATACTTGCAAGAATCGTTGGATACATATCAAGTGATGTAAACAATCTATAGTTTGCTTTTGTAGGTGTAATAGGGACATTCAAAAATGCATTGTAAATTGTTCTTACAAATTCGGGATTTAACTTTCCTTCGTAGTAAGCAGAGTCTTGCATACTTAAATGATCTCCAATTAGGACAACTGTCGTATTGTCATAAAAGTCTTGTCGCTTTAACCATCTAATAAATTCATCTACTTGTTTCGAGGAATGAGCATATACATTTTCATATTGTGTATCATATAATCGTTCTGCATTTTCTTCTAAGTAACCATCGGGAAAATGTGTATTTACTGTCAAAATAGTAAAATTAAATGGTTCTTTTTCATTTGCTAATTCTAAAATTTCATCTTTTGCCCAGGTGAATAAATGACTGTCATCAAATCCCCACCACACTTTATCTTCCTTTGTCATTTTTCCTTCTTGTATAGCGGTGTTATAATCATAGATTTCATATTCACCATGATTTGTGAAATAATTTAAACGACCACCAAATTGCGCATCCGATCCTACCATTAACTTTAAGTTATATCCCTCTTTTTTTAGCACATCACCTAATGTATAAGCCCCTTTAAGAAAATTTTCAGAAGAAGTATAACTATTTCTTTCTATCGGTATTTTAAGTGGTAAACCTGATGTAGTTGCGACCATTGCAGCAACAGTCCAAACTGTATTATTGATAGGATAGGCGCCACCAATCTGATTTGTGTTAGAAAAATTTATATTATCCCGTGCTAAGATTTCTAATTCAGGAATTACCTTATATGGCCATCCCCCACCATTTTTCTCATCTATTAAAGCATTTTCCATTGACTCTAAATAAATGAGAATTAAATTACGTTTTGCTTCAGGAAATTGTATCATCGTTTTTCTTCCATCCACATAATGCTCCTCTATAAACATTGAATTTTCAAATGTTCTTTTCAAAAACTCATCAATTCCAAGTAAGAAAAAACCCACAACTGCGGATAGGGCTAACATAAACAATGAATAAGTAATACGGAATTTATTTGAACGTGGAAATAAAGTAAATTGAACTTTCTTTTTGCGTATACGAATTTTAAAAGTTTTACTAGTAGAGTATGATACCAAGAGTGGTGTTACAATAACCAAGAATATTACAATAAAGGGTAATACATTTTCCCCTATCCAATACTTAACGATTCCCTCGGATATTCCACCAATATCATTCATTAAATAATAGAGAATTTCATCAATAACGTATTTTTCATTTATATATTTTGATGTAGTAAAAATTAACGTCGTTAATAATAGCAGTATAACAATTATTAAAAACGTTATAATTTTTCTAAATTTCATAGTTTGTAAGACTCTCCACTTCGTAGATTTCAGAGCTTCGACATGGGTAATGCAATTGTTCTAAAAGACCAAGTAGCAAACAACATGTCCACCAAAAATTAGCATTAATTTTATGCTATTCATTTTTCATACGAATCATTCATTTTTTGGTAAAATTAAGTGGAAGTTTTTCCAAATAAAAAACCCCCAAGAATCGGAGGAAAGTTTTTTATCTTCTCATTCAATTAATATCCGTAAATTTCTATAATCTCATAGCTCGATGCATTTTGCGCAGTAATGGTAGCTTCAAAATTCCATATCCCACTAGGACCGAGATCAATTGTTGAAGGCTGTAATTGTTCCACAATATTCTTATCCTCATCAAACACATGAATAAGTATATCAACATATGCATATCGGTTTTGTGTAATATTTTGAACAGTCCCTACAACTTGATAATTCGTACCATTATTAATGACTGTGTGTTCAACTATCGCCAAGTCCTTTTTGGCATTTAGCTTATTTAATTGCTCTTGAATAGATCCATAAACATTACGAATATAATAATATTTAAAGCTAACGTTTGGTAAAGCAACGAGAAACTCCCACCTCATGCCAGGTCCTAGTTGATCAGTATTAACATGAACGTATTGTATATGGTCCATGTCATCATCAGCTAAAACAATTTCAACCTCCGCCCAAGCATAAGTATTATTAGTAGAAGTATTTGTTACATCACCAAATATATATTCTTTCCCCTCAAATACACCATAGCCAACATTCTCAATGATAAAATCCCCAAAGACTGATTCGTCATCTGCATGTTGTGGTTCTTCTGGAATTACTGGGCCTGGAACTGGAACTGGAACTGGACCTGGGCCTGGACCGGGACCTGGTCCTGCACCTGGTAGACAAGCAGTTAAAAATACAAGGCACAAAATGAAAACAAAGAGTAATTTAAAGCTTTTCAAAGATGTCCTCCTTTATGAATAATGTATGTATTATATGTGCCTTTTGCCATTTCACTTAGACTAGTACCATGACATATTAACTAATTCATTACTCATAAATTTATTATTTATTATGAAATATTATTCTAGTAAAAATAATTTTTTGTTTGAGAATTTTTTTGAAAAAATAATGCCTATTCCAAGTCACAGGAATAGGCATTGAGGATTAATGAATTTGTTTTTCAAATAAAGCAGAACGGTCATTTAGTTTAGAAATTCTAAACAAAATAATTAAATTAATAATTAGTAATACAGCAGAAATAATTAAAATCAATTCTAAACCTAACAGAAATACACCACTGATTTGCCCAATGATTAAGGCAACAATCGGAAGAACAATAACTCCCGCAATATTTTGAGCTTCTTGATAAGTTTTAACTTTCGACGAAATTAAAATATTTACAAGGACAACCAGTAAAATAATCATTGGAGACAGACAGCTAATCAAAACAAGCCAGTTTGTTGAAGGGAATATTAGTGTATTAAATAAAGGATATCCTAGTGCATTAATAATCACTCCACAAACTACAAAACTTATAATTGAAACAAATAGTGGTGGAATAATTGACGCTATTATTTTACTTAAATAAAGATTTCTAATCGAAATAGGCGATAACAACAAGCTTTCTAACGTTCTTCTTTCCTTTTCACCAACAAAACTGTTTGCAGCGACTGTCATAGCTGTGATAATTGGAACAAGTAAAAAGAAAGTTGGAAGTAGATAATTTATAAAAATATAAACAATTTGTTGTTCCACAGAATAGGTCGCTACCACTGGATCCATCACACTTACAAATTTGTCTAACATCATATTTAAATCATTACCAGTCACTTTTTCTATATCAAAAATTAGTGCACTTCCAACAATTAGTAGTGGAAACACAACTGAAAAAAGGATAGGGATAATAATTAATGTCGTTAATAGCGTTTTACTTCTCGTTATGTCAATGATATCTTTTCGAATGATAGATTTACTTATCATGACCATTCTCCCTTACTTTAAAGTAAATTGATTCTAAATCAGTATTTAGAGTAGTTACAGAGAACACTTCATCTGTCTTTAGAATTTCATTTAGTAGCTTTGAGATTTCTTGTTTTGATGGCAATTCAAAAATTAATTTATTTCCATCTACTGTATAGTTATAACCTTGATATTTAGGTGTAATTGGTTTTAAAGTAGTTTCCACTTCTACCTTCAGAACATCAATATACTTCTGTGCAAGTTCTGGTACTGTCCCCTGTTCCACTATCGTTCCATGATCAATAAATGCAAATGATTGGCAAACCGTTTCTAATTGATGTAGTACATGCGAACAAATAATCATTGTTGTGCCGGTTTCTTCATTATATTTTTTTAAATAGGAGAGAACTAACTTAATGCCATCTGGATCCAGGCCATTTGTCGGTTCATCTAAGAAAAGGATATCTGGTTTATGAAGAAGTGCTTTCGCTAGTGCAAGTCGTTTTTTCATCCCTGTGCTGTATTTACCAACCTGTTTATCTTTATGGTCAATTAAATCAAATAACATTAACAATTCAATGATACGATTTTTGTTTTGCACTCCATATAGATCACTAAAAAAGCGTAAATTTTCCTCGCCACTCATTTGATGATAGAGTCCTGCACTTTCAGTCACAATACCTGACTTTTTTCGAATGTCATCACCATCTTTTACAGGGTCAAGCCCAGCAATCACTATCGAGCCCCTATCCGCCTTTATTACACCATTCAAAATACGAATAAAAGTCGTTTTACCAGCACCATTGGGACCTATTAACCCAATGATTTCTCCCTTTTTAACCTGGAAATTTACATTTTGTAATACTACCTGCTGATCAAACGACTTGTATAACTCATTCACATGAATATATTTGGATACCATACGTTCTCACTCCATATTATTTATTAAATTAAACAACTTCTTGTGATGATTGATTTGTATTTCAATAAAACTGTTCTATTGGAATTAGAACAAATCTGTTCTAGATACATTATAACAACTCTGTTCTATGTTGTATAGAACAAATTTTATACTTAAAGCAGCAAATCCGTAAGCTACGAGCCAAATCTAAAAAACACCTATCCGCCTTCACAGATAGGTGCAAAATCTTCCTATTGAATGTACTTATCAACAAATCCCCATACAGTATTCCAATAAAGTTCTGGATTAACCTTCTCAGAATCTGCATGACCTGCTTCTGCAATCACTAACTTTTCCTTCTCTACATTTGCCGCTTCATATACCTTATCTAACATTTCATAAGGGACAAATGTATCTGCATCTCCATGAATAAACAGCATTGGTGTTGTACTTTTTGCAACCTGCTTCACAGCTGAAGCCTCATATAAGTCATAGCCTGCACGGAAGTTTGCAACAGTACTAGCAGCATTTATAATTGGGAATTCTGGAAGTCCAAACAAATCGTCTAATTGATATGTAAATACTTCACTTACAGATGAATACCCACAATCTTCTACGATCACTTTAACATTCGAAGGTAGTTCTTCCCCTGAAGCCATCATAACAGTAGCCCCACCCATCGATACACCAAACAACACGATTTCTGCATTTGGATCTTTTTTGATCACTTCACCAATCCATTGGAGTAAGTCAAGGCGGTCATGCCAACCCATCCCAATATAATCTCCCTCACTATCCCCATGCCCACGAAGATCTGGTGCTAGCACATTATACCCTTGCTCGTGAAAGTTACGAACATAGCGAGTCATTTTCGCAGCTTTACTTGTATACCCATGGACAACAATTGCCCACTTGCTACTCTCTTGTTCATTTTCATATAAATCAGCTTCAAGTTTTAATTTATGTTTATCATTTGAAACTATGGTCATTGGTTCTAATGGATACTGTTCCTTAAACTTAGCATCTGCTAGCTCAGCTTCTTCAGCCACTTGTGCATTTACTGCAATACTTTCCTCTAAATGAGGATTGTCGTCCATAAATTCCTTGTCATCGTTTGCATCGAGTGCATATTCATAAAAATAATTTCCTACAGCAAAGTAGACAATTACTAAAAGCACAACAAAAATTGATGCTACAGAAATAATTATTTTATTTCTCTTTTTCATATATACATATCCCTTCTTTTCCAGTTTGAATTTACTATGTTTATCTATTAATGAAACGGACTATTAACATTTCGTTTACACTTTTTACAATTCTCATTGTAATAGAATCCAACTTTAGAATCACTATTATATTTACATATTATTGGGAGAAAGATCCTCGATTCAAGTAGAAAGAACTGTTGTATAACAAAAATTGTTAATTTATACTCATATTAGAAATACTGTTGAAGATTTGATCTTAACTAAAATGGAGGAATATAGCATGGAACTAGGTGCATTTTCAGTAAGTTTAACAGTAAAGGATATTCATGCATCAAAAGCATTCTACGAGAAATTAGGATTTGAAACACTTGGGGGAGACATTGCAAATAATTGGCTGATTTTAAAAAATGGAAGCACAGTCATTGGCCTTTTCCAAGGAATGTTTGAAAAGAACCTTTTGACTTTTAACCCAGGGTGGGACCAAAACGCTCAAAACATTGACCCTTTTACAGATGTCCGCGAGATACAAAAACAACTTTTGGAAAAAGGGATTACACTAACAAGAGAAGCAAATACGGAAACAGAAGGCCCTGAATATATCACGCTTGAAGATCCAGATGGCAACCAAATTCTAATCGACCAACACCGATAGGAAATTAGTTTCTAATTGGGGAAATGGGGAGGTATTTTTTTGCTACTATTAATTTTGAGACATGGACAAACTGAGGCAGACATCCTAAATGTACATGAAGGACGAGCAGATTATGAAATGACTGAGACTGGTCATAAACAAGCTAAAAAAATGGCGCAGTACATTTCTAGCAAGTTTAATCCAAATGTTGTTATTTCAAGTACTATGACAAGAACGAAACAAACAACAGAACATATTGTTAAATCTCTTAGTACACAAGTAGTTTATGATCAAAGATTGGTTGAATGGAATAATGGCGTCCTTGCTGGTTTAAAACGAGAAGAAGCATTAAAAAGGTATCCAATGCCTCCAAATGGACGTCCACTTACAGAAGCAATTGAAGAAGGTGAATCGGAACTTGCCTTTCGTCACCGTGTAGAAGAAGCTATTTATGAAATACTAGAGCAATATAAAGATTCCGACCAAATATTAATTGTGAGTCACGGTGGTACTATTTCACACTTGTTAAATATATTATTGGGCTATTCTATTACGGGTGGTATGATCTTCCCTACAGCAGATCTAGGTCTCCATTGTATTGAAATAAAGGAAGATAAAAAGATTGTAAGATTTTTAAATTATTCTTTAGAACGTTTTCAGTGATTATAAATAGGGATATGAGAGACTGGCGCTAAATATTTACAACCATAATAAATCACGACAGTACACAGTACTTTTCGAAAGCTGTCTAATAACAGGCTTTTTTAGACAGCTTTCTGTACATTACATTTTCAAAAAAGTTGTCTAATAAAACGGGCCTATCATTCCGGTTATATTCATATTTGTAATATTCAAGCCACCATCTTTTTAAACTATTCCTTATTTCGACAACCCACTAATTGTACCAGCCATTGACATGGTTGCATACCGTCATAATCAGGTATCTTTAGCTGATCGCCCTTTTTGGGATGAGCATCTAGTATAAACACATTTTGCCTTACCTTAAGGGGCGCATCACTATTTTCTGGGCCAACCACCACATACCAACCGTGTGACAAAGAAGTCTTCTCATAAAACTGTATCATTGGTTCAAGGTTTGTATCCCTAGGTCGAACAAAAATTTGAAGCATCTCAACTTCATCTTGTTTTACCTTTTCTTCATGTCAAAAACTTTTGCCGGCATTCATCATCATCAAATTTCCAGGGGACACCGCCTTTTCAATACCAGCTGAATCTCTGTGATACATAGTTCCCTTCCAAACATAGCTAAATATTTCATCGTTCACATGTTCATGCATTTTTATCGTTAATCCCTTTTTCATCACAGCATGGTCAATAATACTCAAAGGACCAAAAGCAAAATCGTCAATCGCATCTCCCAAAATACGACCTGGTTGAATACGAGTAATTGTAAATGGCCCTTTGAAAGGCTGCTTATGTTGATGTGAAGAAAGTTTTTTAATCATAAAAGCCCCCTAACATTCATTACAATTGATTATAACAAGTAATGGTACTTATTAATTTTATTCGGACAAACCATATTACAATCTCTAATTGAATTAGATACAATTGAAAAAGTACTATATCTCTTCTATACTAACTATAAACCAATAGTAAATAAGAGGTGGTTTTTCTTTGATCAATGAAGCAAAGAACTTATTAAATCAATATTTCGGCTATACTGATTTTCGAAGTGGACAAGCGGAAATAATCGATAATATATTACATCAACGGAACACGCTTGGAATTCTCCCAACTGGCGGAGGTAAATCAATCTGTTTTCAAATACCTGCACTTCTTTTCCAAGGAACGACAATCGTCATTTCCCCTCTCATATCTCTTATGAAAGACCAAGTTGATGCTCTTACTGCCGCAGATATACCAGCTACATATATTAATAGTTCATTAACCCAAAAGGAACTTCAAGATTGTCTATATGATATACGCCACGGTGTCTACAAACTTGTATATGTTGCTCCTGAACGTTTTGATTCTGATTATTTTATTGATGTATTAAATTCCATTCAAATTCCATTAATTGCTTTTGATGAAGCACACTGTATCTCTCAATGGGGACACGACTTTAGACCAAGTTACAGGTCCATCGTTTCATCCTTAAAAAAATTAAATCAGCAACCAATGATTGTTGCCTTAACTGCTACAGCAACACAAAATGTAGCAGACGAGATTCGAAATCTATTACATATAGGTCAACAAGATACATTCAAAAACGGCTTTGCTCGTGAGAATTTAAGCTTCAATGTTATCAAAGGTGCCAATAAGCGAGACTATATTCTTTCCTATTTAAAAGAGCATTCAAAGGAATCAGGAATCATTTATACTTCAAGTAGAAAAGAAACAGATGGGCTATATAATTATTTATCACTACAAGGCTTTTCAGTAGCAAAATATCATGCAGGGCTTTCAGAGTTTGAGCGAAAACAAGCACAAGAACAATTCGTCTATGATGAAAAGCAAATTATGATAGCAACAAATGCCTTCGGAATGGGAATCGATAAGTCCAATGTGCGATTTGTTCTTCATTACAACTTACCAAAGAATCTTGAAGCCTACTACCAGGAAGCAGGCCGCGCAGGTCGTGACGGTGATGAAAGTGAATGTATTCTACTATTTTCTAAACAGGACATTCAGTTACAAAAGTTTTTAATAGAACAATCTACTTTCGATCCAGAAATACGCGAACAGGATTATAATAAACTGAACCAAATGATTATGTATTGCCATACAGAAGAATGTCTTCAATCCTATATCATTCAATATTTTGACCCGAACGAAACAGAAATGAAATGTAAAAAATGTAGTAGCTGTAAAGATACGCGTGAAAAAGTGGAAATTACCCGAGAAGCTCAGATGATTTTTTCTTGTTGCAAGCGAATGGGTGAACGGTTCGGTACTACATTAATTGCTCAAGTTTTGAAAGGCTCCAATCAGAAACGGATCCGAGAACTCGGATTTGACCAATTATCTACTTATGGCTTACTTCGTTCCCAATCTGAAAAAGAAATTGTTGATACAATTAATTACTTACTAACTGAAGATTACATGCAATTAACGGATGGTAAATATCCAGTTGTATTATTAACTGAAAAAAGCATTCCTGTGTTAAAAGGTGAAACGACTGTTTGGATGAAAAAGAGTAAAACACCTGTTAAAGAGGCTCGTGCTGTTGAAGAAAATGAAGAATTATTTGAAGTTTTACGAGGCCTGAGAAAACAATTTGCTCAGAAAGAAAATGTACCGCCTTTTGTTATTTTTTCAGATGCTACATTAAAAGAAATGTGTCGCTTTTTCCCAATTGATGAACCTTCCATGCTCCAAGTTAAAGGAGTAGGGCAAAGTAAATTTGCAAAATACGGGCAAGCATTTATTGATGAAATAAAAGAGTTTGTATCGGGTAATGAAATAACGGTCCCTGAAAAATCTATACAAACAAACATGACGCAAACAGTGGCGAAAGAAACAAATGATAAACCAAGTCATGTGATTTCATATGAAATGTTTATAGATGGTACTAGCATTGACGAAATATCCGGAAAAAGAAATCTTTCTAAAGTAACCATTCAAAACCATATCATTCGCAGTTCTGAAGAAGGTTATAAAATAAATTGGAATGAAATATTCGATGAAGAAATAGAGAAAAAGGTTTTAGACATAATGATTGAACTAGATACAGATAAGCTCAAACCAGTTTGGGAAGCTTTAGATGGTGATATTGAATATTTTGTGATCCAAGCGATTATTAGTAAAAATAGATTAAAGAGTATTCAATAGAAAACAATAGAAGCGACCTAACACCTTTTCGTTAGGTCGCTACTTTATTAAAAATCTCTGTTTTAATGTCACTTATCTTCTGTAACTTTAAACCTCAGTACTGTCTTTAATTTTTCCTGTGGCGTTTTTCTAGCATCAGAAATATAAATTTCTCTATGTGTTTTTTCTGCTCTTCGCAAATTATTTTCGGAACAATACCTTTCCATTAACTCGAAAGTTTTCGGCTCGTCATCATAGCTACCTACATGCATTGCTTGGACACATAATCCTTCTGTAATAGACTCGAATTTAACTGCATCTAAATTCGCAGATGGATTTTTTTGTCTAACAGTATTTAATGCATACTGAAACAAATCCTCTGTTACAAAATCCGGTTGTCTAATCATTAACTTATAGACTAAGTGGTCTTTGTTTAAATAGTCTAGCTTCCTGCCTTCTTCATCTAAGTCCCAATGTCCTTCCAAAGGGAAAACAGTGTATTCAAAATATCCCTCTGGAGTCATTCCCTTTTTAGGCATCATTCGTATGGCATACGACAATCCATATAGGATTTCTACATGTTCTTTAAAAGGAGCACTATTTGGATTTCCACTTCCTTCAATTGTGAAAAACTTCATTTCAGGAACTTCAATTGTCATCGGTTTTTTAGGTAAATAGAGCTCCTTTAATTCTTTTCTCCATTCAAACTTACTCATTATGGTCACTCATATCCTTTATCTCGCACTTGCGAATTCTTACTTTAACCATATCATGTTTGGTAACTTAATAGCCAACCAATACCAAACTGATCGACAAGGTTTGCATGCAGTGCACCCCAAGGAGTATCTTGTAGTTCATGTGTAATTTCCCCATCTACAATGAGTGATTGATAGACCCTTCTAATTTCCTCTTCACTATCGAATTCTAAAGAAATTCGAACATTATCACCTTGCTGTGTTTGACCAAAAGTATCTGAAAAATGAATAATGCTAGCTCCAACTTCTAATTCAGCATGAAGACATTTACCATCTTCACTCTCTTGAACATTTTGAATTAATCCATCAAGTATATTTCGATAAAATTCAATAACTTCTAGACAGTTGTCTACAAAAACATAAGGACTTGCACTTTTCATTTAAATACCTCCACATAATATGCTGTATCTACATTATTTTACCCAATATTTTTGGCCAATGAACAACTAAGGTTGGTTAATAGACATTTATATCCGGATAATAGACAATTCAGTTAGAGATAATAGACACTTTCGTGCGTATAATAGACAGGTGTCCTGATAATAGACAACTTTGTCCCAATAATAGACAATTCATTATAATTAATAGACACTTTCAAGGACTTAATAGACACTCATCTGCTTACTTATTATCTAGAAAATAAAAAAGGTATATCCCCTCTGATTTATGAGGATTTATACCTTTACCTTTATATTTCAATTGCACCACCATTAACACGTTTAAACCCGCGCATCTTCCCTAGCTCCTCTACAAGTTGTAAAGCTGCGTAGTCTTTCGCTTTTGCCTCAATCATAATATCTGCTGATTCTCCATAATCCTTTAACGCTTGTATAAAAGGGACAGCAAAATCTAAATCAACATAATCTGCATGTGCTCGTATTAAGCTTTCTGATTTTGGTGAGGATAAGTGGAATTTTGGAACTTTTCCTGTACGCTTCCAAGTGGAAAATATTCGAGGTAATAATTCTTCAAAATCTACATCTCCAGAATTTGCCCAATGATGGTGATAATCAAAAACGAATGGAACATCATGATGCTCACAGATCTTCAAAGTTTCTTCCGCAGTATAAGTTTTATCATCGTTCTCAAGTGTTGTTTGCATTCGAATATGTTTATCAAGCTTCACAAAGTTTTCGTTAAATGAAGCGATGGCTTTTGCTTTATCTCCGTATGTCCCACCAACATGAATATTCATATTCGCAGAACTTTCTATACCCATCGCTTCTAACATCTTATAGTGATAGGTCATATCAATAATTGCATTCTTCGTAATGTGCTCCTTTGGGCTTGTAAACAATGTAAATTGATTTGGATGAAAGCTTACTCTTAATTGATGTTGTTGTATCAAGTCACCTATCTCTTTAAAAAGACTTGCAAATGGGGTAGTAAAATCCCACATTACCTCTGGATGGGTAGCAAGTGGGACAAGTGAAGATGACATTCTATAAACTTCGATCCCATGTGCGATATTATAATGAAGAATTCGTAGCGTATTCTTTAAATTTTGCTCCGTCAAAAAATATAATCTTTCCATCCTACTTTCTTCGTCTTGTTTCTTCCAATTTGTAAAGGTTAACGTTCGAGAAGGAGATGCTTCCCATAAAGAAAGCGCAGTAGAGACATATCCGAATCTGAGTATCATATTTACACCAACCTAAGATTTTAGATGCTAGTAGTGTTGGTGAATTGATATGGATTGATACACGATATGGACAATTGATATGGAAAAATGATCTATAACTAATTGTTAGAAAAAAGATTGGGTTCGGTTTGTAAAAGGGCTAATTTCAAACCGAACCCATTTATATATTATTATTTTTTTACTGCAGTTGATCCGTGATGAGTTGTACCAATTTATCCCTCTTATACACGACAAATTTATATTCTTTACCATCTTTCATTTTCACGATCATTCGGTTTGGTATTATTTTCAAAGTACTTGCTTTATCAATAGAAGCAATATCACTAAATAAAATTTCCGTCGTTCCACCTTGTATGTTCAACTTATGAGCTTTAAAGATTAACCTTTTATCTGTAATTGTTAAATGACCACCTACTGCCTCTAATCCCTTAAATAAATTGGCTGGTGTTTTCTCAACTAAGAAATTCTCGCCTACTTCAAGACTCACTACCATTCTATAAAAACTCCTTTTCATGTTACTAGGTTTACTTCATTTATATTCATGTAATAAAAAACTATTCCACACTAATTAATAGATATATAAAATCATTACATATTTACTAATATACGGATATAGGACGTTTTATTTAATAGTGGTAGTGTTATTAATGTAAATGAAACTATTAATACAGAGAATAAGAGGATGCAAAAATAAACAGGATAGAAAAAAATCTATCCCGTTTCTTGAATATATTATCTAACACAGCGATTTATACAATCACGAATACAAGCCCCTCTTAAAGGACCTGGTAAATCACTACAAATTTTTGCACAAGTACTTTGACATGGCCTTAATATCGCAGCCATTTCTACCATTAAATCTGCCATTGAAGTCTCATTACTTGTTTCCTCATTTGTTGACATAAAGTCTTCCCAATTGTACTTTTTGCCACAATTACATTTGCGATAACCCATTAACAATCCCCCCTCTCATAATTGACTACTATAAGATATGAGATTGTTAAGATATCGCTTAGACTAATAGATTAATTTTTTATAAAAAACTAGAATAAATATTTTCTTAGGTTCTTTCATCAGTGTAAAGTTTACGAGATAGTTATCTATAAGATTTGGTCATTTTACTAGACAAATATCTTATAATGATTTTTACCCTAATAACAGATAACTCAAGTATATAAAAAAGGTTGTTGAATTAGGTATCCCAATTCAACAACCTTTTTAACATTTCATATACTTCGCTCTTTAAGCGCTTTCATTAACTTGAAGCTTTTAGATCCCGTTTATCTTCTATTGCCTGCACAACAATTGCAGCCGAAGCATCACCAGTAACATTCACAGATGTACGTATCATGTCTAGAATTCGATCTACTCCAGCAACTAATGCTATCGCTTCTAAAGGGAGACCTACTGCTGTTATAACCATTGATAACATTATTAATCCAGCTCCAGGAACACCAGCTGTACCGATTGATGCAAGTGTAGCTGTTAATACGATAATCAATTGTTGCATAATAGATAATTCAATCCCCATAAATTGGGCTACAAACAATACACATACCCCTTGGTATAATGCCGTTCCATCCATATTAATGGTTGCTCCCAATGGTAGGACAAAGCTACTTACCTTTTTAGAAACACCTAGATTTTCTTCAGTACTTTTCATCGTAATCGGTAATGTTCCAGAACTACTTGAAGTACTAAAAGCTACTAAACTCGCAGGTGCAATACCTTTGAAAAATTTAAGTGGATTGTAGTTTGCAAATAGTTTAACTGAACCTGAATAAACTATTAATGCGTGGAGAATACATCCTGCATAAACGACTAAGATTAATTTGATAAGAGGAAGAAGTACTGAAATTCCATACTGTCCTACGATTGGTGCAATTAGACCGAATACCCCAATTGGTGCAACTTTCATAACAATTCCAGTAATCTTGTACATAATTTCTGCTAAACCTTCAAAGAAATTATATACAGGTTTCGCTTTATCACCAATCATAGAAATTGCAATACCTAGGAAAAGCGCAAAGAAGATAATTTGAAGCATATTCGCTGTTACAAGGGATTCAATGGGGTTTGTTGGGATAATATTTAATAACGTCTGAACTACATTTGGAGCTGCTGTAGGCTCAGCCGCTTCCCCTGAAAGTGTCATATTTACTCCGTCACCTGGTCTAAATATGTTTGCTAGCACTAGTCCAATGACTACAGCAATTGCAGTAGTTCCGAGATAATAAGTAAATGAGACACCACCCATTCTACCAATCTGCTTTAAGTCACCTGCGCCAGCTATACCAATTACTAGAGAAGCAAGAACTAAAGGAACAATGATAAATTTAATAAGTCTTAAAAATAGATCACCAAGTGGTTTAACAACCTCAATATTAGGTCCAATAATGGCACCTAAAATAATGGCAATGACAAATGCTATTAAAATCTGCGAGAGCAAGCCAATCTTCTTCATCTTTAACCCCCAATTTTATTAAAATAACATCCTAAAGTAAAAATAGAACACAAATTTATAAGTTCGCTATCCAAAAATGCATTGAAATACAAGATAATAAATCTCGAAACACTAACTTCCTATAATTAACGATTTTTTAATACAATTTTTATTCGTCCACTCACTCCCTTCAACATTTGGTTAAATGCGATGAATAAGTGTGTGATTCTAATGTATAAATTTTTATATTAATTTCTTCTGTAACTAAATGGTGATGATTAACTATTGCCAGTACAAAATCTCTATTGTTTAAAACATACTATGCAGTAGGTCCCAACATTTATGAATAGAGTCTTTTTAATTGCTATATAAAAATTTATTTGTATTTCGT
Organism: Ureibacillus manganicus DSM 26584; assembly: GCF_000772945.1. Lineage (GTDB taxonomy): Bacteria > Bacillota > Bacilli > Bacillales_A > Planococcaceae > Ureibacillus > Ureibacillus manganicus. The sequence goes on along the minus strand of NZ_JPVN01000003.1, from coordinate 10,492 downwards.
ATAATTTTTTATATAATTAAATTAATTATATAAAATTTTCTTATCTGAAAGGAAAAATCTATGGATTCTAACGTACAACAGTACATTCCTGTCGCTGATGTTATTGCCAAAACATTTGGTTCAGATGTTGAGGTTGTTATTCACGATTTGACGATTCCTCAGAATTCAGTCGTGTACACTATTAACAATCATGTAACGGGAAGACAAGTTGGTCAGAGTTTTAATCATTTAATCACTGACGTATTGCTTTCACAAAATTTCACAAATGATTATTCAGCAAATTATTATTTTCATACAGATGATGGTCGCTTGATTAAATCTTCCACAGTACTTATTCGAGATCATGATAAAAAGGTAAAAGGGGCATTGTGCATTAATATTGATACAACAAAAATTACAGAAAATATTAATTGGCTTAGTAGCCTAGTTCCCCATGTACCTAACAAATTATCTGAATCTACTTTACCCTTTGAAAATACGAACGAAATGGACCATATCAATGAAATTGCAAATGATTTAATTGATAAGACGATTGGCAACAAACCAGTCGATTTGCTAAGAAGAGAGGAAAAGATTGAAATGATCCGATTTATGGAACAAAAAGGGGTCTTTCTCATTCGTGGCACAATCGACCGAGTCGCCGAAAAGTTGAACATTTCAAAAGTCACAGTATATAGTTATATTGACGAAATAAAGGAAAAAAATCATAAAGGATAGGTCCTCTCACCTGTCCTATTTTTTTGAAGTGTGCATATATTTTTTTATACAAGTCATAGAACAAATTATATATTAAGGAGAAATGTTAGATGGAATTCATTACAATTGAGGGTGCAAAGCCAAATGGTGGCCATTACTCCCCAGCGACTGAAAAAGGTAACTTCGTATTTATCTCTGGTCAGCTTCCTGTTAACCCTTTTACTGGCGAAAAATGCCAAGGAGATATAGTTTCACAAACAAAACAAGTATTAGAAAATCTAGACACCGTTTTAGAAGCTGCTGGAACTTCAAAAGAGAATATAATGAAAGTCACTCTATTTATCTCTGACATTTCCCATTGGGACACAGTTAATGAAGTATACAAACAATATTTCGGTGATCATAAACCTGCTCGTTCGATTGTTCCAACAAAAGAATTACATTTTGGATTTGAAATTGAACTTGAAGCAATTGCTTACAAAGATGAAAAGGAATGATGGTCATGAACTATATATGTGTTGAATGTAAATCAACATTCCCTTTAGAAAGTCATAAATGGAAATGTGATTGTGGTGGGCTTTTAAATTTAGAATTCGATAAAAAACCGGTCGATTTTTCTAAAACGTCGATTTCAAAAAATCATTCACTTTGGAAATATATCGATACATTACCGCTTGAGGAAGCAGACGTTTGGCAGGAAGTGACTATGGGCGAAGGAGATACACCACTTATTAAACTTGCTGAAAATCTCTACGCCAAAGCAGAATACTATATGCCGACTCTTTCATTCAAAGACCGTGGTGCTGCTGTCCTTATTGCTATGGCAAAAAAACTTGGGATTGATCGAGTAGTAGCTGATAGTAGCGGAAACGCCGGCTCGGCCATTGCTGCTTTTGGAGCGCGAGCAGGAATCCAATGTGATATTTTCGTAGCTGATTCAACTTCTGATAAAAAAATAAAACAAATTGAAGCTCATGGTGCTGTCATTCACAAAATTCCTGGAACGAGAGAAGACGTTGCAAATGCTGCTATCGCTATGGTTGAAGATACGCAAGTCTTTTATGCGAGTCATATTTTCAATCCACTTTTCTGGGAAGGTACAAAAACATATGTCTATGAAATTTATGAGCAAATGGATGGCAAATTACCTGAGGCATTTATCATTCCAGTAGGTAATGGAACGTTGCTAATTGGCGCTTACATAGCATTTAAAGAACTATTAGATAATGGCCAAATCGATAAAATGCCGAAGATTCTTGCTGTACAGGCTACTGCATGTGCACCAATTCAAAAAGCATTCTTAGAGGGAGAAAATTTAGTATCGCCTGTTGAAAACAATGGCACTTTAGCAGAAGGTATTGCTATTGCAGCACCTGCTAGAGGATCAGAAATTTTGAAAGCAGTCCGCGAAACAAATGGCGACATTATTACAATCACCGATGAAGAAACAATGCAAGCTAGAAAAGAACTAGCACTAAAAGGATTTTATGTCGAAATCACTTCTGCTGTGAATTACGCAGCATATTCAAAATATGTAGCTAAATACCCTGAATTAATAGATCAAAAAGTAGTTTTGCCACTTTGTGGTGCAGGAATTAAGAGTAACTAATAGATTTATCTATTAGACCTTTTATAGATTAATTTAATGAAGGAGAAATTGAAAATGAAAGTGAAAGATTTAGATACACCAAGTTTAATAATCAATCGAGATATTATGATGGATAACATTCAATTTATGCAATCCTTTGCGGATAAACATAATGTAGCTCTACGTCCACATACGAAAACACATAAAATGCCTGCACTTGCTAAGCTACAAGTCGAAGCTGGCGCCAAAGGAATTACAGTAGCAAAAGTTGGCGAGGCAGAAGTAATGGCTGAAAATGGGCTTAATGATATTTTCATTGCGAACCAAGTTGTTGGAGAAATAAAACTTAATCGTATTAAGAAATTAGCTGAAACGATTGATATTTCATTTGGTGTTGACAATATTGAACAAATCGAAGTAATTGAAAAAGTATTTAGTGATAGCGACAAACCTGCACAAGTGCTAATTGAGATTGAAGTTGGTGAAAATCGTTCGGGTGTTATCGAAGAACATGATTATATCGAATTAGTGAAATACATTTTGAATTGCTCTCATGTGAACCTAAAAGGAATCTTCTCCCATGATGGTAATACGTACAAAGCAAAAGACGTTGAGCATTGCCGAGAACTTTATAATTACGCGCAAACTCGCACACTTCATTTTGCACGTTTAGCAGAAGATTTAGGATGTAAGTTAGAAACTGTTAGTATTGGGTCTACCCCTCCCTTCATGTTTGGTTTTGACGTAATGGCGGGCGTTACTGAGTTACGTGTAGGTACTTATATCCTTATGGACGTATCCCAAGGCAATGCTATTGGAACATACGACCGCTGTGCTGCGACAGTACTAACTACTGTAATTAGTAAACCTACTTCCGAGCGTGTTATTACAGATGTTGGTGCCAAGGGGCTAACAATGCAGTCCCGTAGTGAAGGAATTTGTGCTACAACAGGTGTTGGTACATTGAAACATTACGATCAAGTGCATATTAGTCAAATGTATGATGAGCATGCGATTATTTACAATGAAAAGTTTAGAAATGAAGTAAAGATTGGCGATAAAGTAGAAGTTATTCCAAACCACATCTGTCCAGTTTGTAACCTATATGACGTTGCGTACCTCGTTTCTGGTGATGAGGTAGTGGAGACTGTTCCAGTATTAGCAAGAGGGAAACTGCAATAACAAAGATCCAAAAAGGGAATGAGGTTTATTGCACCTCATTCCCTTTTTTAATTTTGAACTATCTCAAAATCCTTCCACTCCACAGGTAAAAGGTTTTGATATTTTGGTGTTAGGAATCGATCATCTACCAGAACAATAACACCAGTATCCGTCTCAGACCGTATTAATCTGCCACCTGCTTGAAGTACCTTGTTCATCCCTGGGAAGGTGTATGCATAATCGTATCCGTTTTTCCCTGTTGAATGAAAGTAATCCTTTATAATATTCCGTTCTAGACATAGTTGCGGTAAGCCTACCCCGACAACGACTACACCGTTTAATCTGTTTCCTTTTAAGTCCACACCTTCCGAGAAGATGCCACCTAATACGGCAAATCCTATTAATGTAGTAATGTTATCTTCCTTAAATTCTTCTAAAAATTGTTCTCGTTCTAACTCGTCCATGCTGTTATTTTGAATGATAGTCTTGATATCTGGAAAAGCTGTTCTAAATTCCTCATACACACTTTTCATATACTGATAGGATGGAAAGAAAATTAGGTAGTTTCCTTGTCGTGAATTTACTAGCCTAGCAAGCATATCGAGTATTTGTTTTTTTGAATGTTCTCTAGCTCTATATCGTGTAGATATTGGTTGAATGAATACTTCTGTTTGTTCCCTTGCAAAGGGTGAAGGAATTGCTAGTGTATAATCCTCTTTTGAATCTCCAAGCATATCCATGAAGTACTGGAATGGCAATAGTGTAGCAGAAAAATAAATAGTTGCGCGAAACCTTTTTCGAATCTGCTGTAATTGGTAGGATGGATCTAGGCAAAACATTTTAAGTAGAACCTCTTGATTATCAGCTTCTACATAAGTTACGAATCGTTCGTCATAAATCTTTGATGTTCGGACAAAAGCAGTTGCGGCATAATAGGTATCTAACAACAATTGTTGGTCGTCTAATTTTGCTGGTTGCAGCAATTCTATTTCCGCGCACTTTACGAATTCATCTATCAGCTCAACTAAATCCTCTTGCAACTCTTTCAAAACTAGCTGTCCGTCTTCTGTACATTTTTTCTTTATTTCAATAAAATATTTATTTACTTTATTTGAAGAAACGGACAATTGAGAGCCTTTATAGTCACGTTTCAATGTAAGGAAAGGCTTTTTTGTTAATTCCGCAGAATACATTTCCCTAGCACGGTCCACTAAATTATGCGCTTCGTCGATTAATAAAACTGAGTTTCTTTTATGCTCATCAAAAAAGCGTTTCAAAGATACTTTCGGATCGAAAATATAATTATAGTCACATATTATTGCATCTGCTACAAAAGCTAAATCTAAGGAAAATTCAAATGGGCAAAGCGTATGCTTCCTCGCATAATCTTCAATTGTTGCTCGGCTAATAAATGTTTCATGGGAGAATATGTCTAATACTGCATCATTTATTCGGTCGTAGTAACCATTTGCAAACTCACAGTAGTCTTTTTGACAGAGGGTGTTTTCTTTAAAGCACACTTTATCTTTTGCTGTAATGGTAACTGCACTAAAAACTAATCCTTTATTCTTCAATTCCGAAAAAGCTTCCTCAGCGTTTTGCCTCGTAATTGTTTTCGCAGTTAAATAAAACATTCGTTCAAGCTTTCCTTCTCCAAGGGCTTTTATGGTCGGATAAATGCTTGAAATTGTTTTCCCTATTCCAGTAGGTGCATTTGCAAAAAGATTAGATTCTTCTGTTATTGTTTTATAAATTGCACCTGCAAACTTTCGTTGCCCCTGTCTGAAAGTTTCAAAAGGAAATGGTAAATCTGATATGCTCTTGTCTCTACGTATTTTATGCTTGTACATTAATTGTGCATAGGGATAAAAACCTTTTACTAACTCAAGAACAAATTGCTCAAGCTCATGAAATGTAAACCGTTTTTGAAACTTCTTTTGTTCATCGGTTACTATGTGTATGTAAGTTAATTGAACACTCATACAATCTCTGTTTGTATCATTAGCATAAATATAGGCATACACTTTCGCTTGAGCCCAGTGTACTGGGATAGAATCCTCCTCGATACTCGCTAGTTCTCTTGAAGTAGACTTGATTTCGTCGATAATGATTTCATCACCTCGAAAAAGCAACCCATCACAACGACCTTCAATAACAAAATTCATATCTTCATGTCGGATTTCTGTCTTTAGAAAAACTTCTTTTTGATCTGTTTCTTCATATGTACTTTGAATTGCTTTATGGGCTTTCGTTCCTTCGGTCATCGTAGTTGCTGTTCGAAATTTATTATCAATACTTCCACTACTAAATACATATTCAACTAGATTTCTGACAGAGAGCTTTATTTCTGGTAACATGTGATCACCTATTTTCACGTTCGGTTAGTTAGTTTTATCGTACAAGGTTTAACATTATTAAGCAAAGAGTTTACAGCTATGTATTTCCTAATCTATCCACCGCTGTCCACAAAAATAATAAGCCAACTACACATCAAAATGAATAGTTGGCTTGCTTTCTATTTTAATTTTACTCAGCTAATTTACTACAAGCAGCAGCATCTGCAATAACTGTTACTTTACTGTGATTGTGTAAAATTGAAGCAGGGAAATCTTCACTTACTTCACCATTTAGCAAACGATTTAACGTGTCTGCTTTTTGCTCTCCTGATACAAGCAATAAAATCTCCTTACTCTCCATAATTGTTCCAATCCCCATTGTGATTGCATGCGTTGGCACTTCATCAATGGAAGAGAAAAATCTTGAGTTCGCTTCACGTGTAGATTCATCCAATGTCACAATATGCGTTCTACTCGTAAAAGGTGTGCCTGGCTCATTAAATCCGATATGTCCATTTACACCAATTCCTAATATTTGAAGATCAATTTTACCTGCACGAGTAATTTTTTCATCATATTCAAGGCACTCAGCCTCCAAATCTTGCACACTACCATTTGGAAGATTGATCTGCGTTTTAGGTATATCAATATGACCTAATAAATGTTTATTCATAAAGAAATGATAACTGTTTGGATCAGTTGAATCGATATTTGTATATTCATCTAAATTGAAAGTCGTTACGTTTTTATATGAAATATTGCCCTTTTTATATTCATCCACTAGTTGACTATATAATCCTTCTGGTGTTGAACCAGTTGCAAGTCCTAATACTGGAGATTCAATTTGTTTTACTTTACTTAAGATGTATGAAGAGGCTTTTTGGCTCAATTCTTCATAATCTCTTACTTTTATGATTTCCATTTACTCATTCCTTCTTTAAATAATATCTCCCTAAGTATAATTGCTTTTTTTCATCCTAAGCAATAGTTTTCTGAAAACATTTGAAAAATTTGGAATTCCTCTAGATGTTTTCAACAGTGCAATTGTACCATTGTGTCTTAATTGTTTTATTTCATAAGCAATAGCTTTTTTGAGTGAACACCTTAAAAGTTTAGTTATTTATCACTATAACTTTTTCAATAAAATTGATGCCTTTAACCAATTTATTACTATTGAATGGAACAGTTATGATAAGGTGGAGCGTTTTTTGGTTCGAAGGCACTTGGAACCATCAATTATTTAGGAGGGTTTTATTTTGAAAATTAAGTTTTTACCATCGTTATTTTATGCCTTTCTTCTGATGTTATTATTAGTGGGATGCAGTGCATCTAATGAAACTGAAGCACAAAATGACAAGCAATCAGAGGTTACATCAGAACAAGAAAAAGATAACGATCAAGAATCCAACAAAGAGAACAAAGAAAGCTCCAAAGAAAATGACGAAGAATCATATGATGACTCTGATTTAATCGAAGCTGTTGAAACATCTCCCGTTTATCCAGAGATTACATTCCAAAATATAAACTGGTTCTGGGGAAGCCCAGACCGTCAACCAACAGGTGGCATTTGGGTTTACACATCAGAAACAATTCCTTCTGGATATGAAAGCACAGTTGACTGGGAAACAAAGGACTTATTACTTGTTCAAGTAAATGACCCTAAGTATATCGATCATAGTATGGACTTCAAAGCTTTACAAAAAATAGATGATGACATAGTTAAAATTGTTGTAAGTCTTAAACAAGATGACACTAAAACTGATAAAGAAGTTGCAAGAAGATACGCCTCTGTAGATAAAGGCGAATTAGAGGGCAAAAAGTTCCTTGTTGAAACTGTTGAAGGCGATAAGGTAGATGTTGGCTTGAACGTTAAAACAAGTGAGATTTCTGGTAGCGAAGCAGAATAAATAAATTTAAAAGTGATCAAGCCAAGTAACAGTGCTGATCACTTTTTTTATTTACTTTTTACTAGGGTATTAATCCGTCCACTTAAAGTATCTCATGCTTATGATTGTGGAAATGATTAATATTCCTACCAATATTGCTATATCGACTAATGCATCAGTAGTAAATAATGTACCGTTCCAGCCATCTCTTAAAACATTAACAACATATGTCAAAGGAACGATATGTGATACGTTTTGTAAAATTTCCGGAAATGCCTCAATTGGAATAGTTGCTCCTGATAGAAACATCATAGGATACATAGCAATTAATGCAATCCCTAAAGCAGTATTCATTCTTTTAGCCAAACTCGATACGATAAATCCAATTGAAAAGAATGTAACGGAACAAAAAGTTAACGCCAGGAAAAACTGTAAAGCATGGCCTGTTAAATCTGTTGAAAAACCGAATTTTGCAATAAGGAGAATCTCAATTGCACCTATATAAATCGCAAAGAAACCTTTAATAATCGTTGCAGTAAAAATTGCGCGTTGATTAAGTGGAGTACCTTTCAGTCGTTTGTATACTCCCTTCTCCCTATCAATGACAACTTGAAGTCCCATCGAGAAAAAAGCTGTTGTGAAAATAATAATGGCAATCATGCTCGGGATATAAGCCTGGAAATAATCTAATCCTCCTTTATACGAAGTTCCCTTAAACATAATTGCAAACACGACAAAACTTACAGCAGGTACGATAAATGTAAATAATAAAGCAAGGGTTTCTCTAAAGAATAATTTCATTTCCATTTTTGTATGAGTTAAAATTGATTGCATTATAGTTTTCCTCCTTTAGTTTCCTACCGCATATTGTAAATAAACGTCTTCTAACGTCGCACCGTCATTTTCTAAAGTACTAATTAAACGCTTTGGCTCATCAACAGAAATAAGTTTTCCTTTTTTAATGATCGCAATGCGATCGCAATGCTTTTGAGCTTCATCCATATAATGAGTGGAAAGAATAATTGTTTTTCCTTCTTTTCGATAGCGATTTATGCAACCCCAAAGTTCAAGTCTTGCTTGGGGATCTAATCCTGTTGTTGGTTCGTCTAAGAAAATAATGTCTGGATCATTGATTAATGCAAGTGCAAGAGATGTACGTTGTTGCCAACCGCCTGATAGATTTTTCACGAATTTGTTAAGATACGGTCTTAGCCCCAGTACTTCAATAATTTCATTTATGTCTCTCTTTTTCTCATAATAAGAACTAAATAACTCTAGTGCTTCTTTTACTTTAATACGATCATAAAGTGCTGTTTGCTGGAGCTGAATGCCAATTTTTTGTTTGATTTGCTCCGATTCTTTTGCGATATCCATGCCTAGTACTGTAACGGTCCCTTCATCTGGTTTACGTAGACCCATCATGATTTCTAATGTAGTCGATTTACCCGCGCCATTTGCCCCAATTATTCCAAGCACCTCTCCACGCTTTACTTGTAATGAAATGTCATCGACTGCCTTCACATTTCCGTAGCTTTTTTTGATATTTTTTATCTCTATAACCGCACTCATCGTAACGACTCCTTTATGTGTTTGCTTATTTATATCTCTATACTACAATTGGAGTCTTAACTTAATCTTAAGTGAACCATATTTTACTATTAAGAATGGATTTATCTTTGCTTTTTACAGGGGTTATTAAGTATTTCGTATTTATTGTGCTATAGAGCAGCTATTAAAGGGCAGCATTCGAAAGATTATCTTGATTTGTCCTGTGGAGCGAATCTATGTGACAGTTCTTTTGAAATTTCTTTGGATTTGTTCCGTAGAACCCTCCTATGAGACATTTCTTTCGAATTTTTATCTGGATTTGTTCCGTAGAACCCTCCTATGAGACATTTCTTTCGAATTTTTATCTGGATTTGTTCCGTAGAACCCTTCTATGAGACATTTCTTTCGAATTTTTAACTGGATTTGTTCCGTAGAACCCTTCTATGAGACATTTCTTTCGAATTTTTAACTGAATTTGTACCGTAGAGCCCTCCTATGAGACATTTCTTTCGAATTTTTAACTGGATTTGTTCCGTAGAACCCTCCTATGAGACATTTCTTTCGAATTTTTATCTGGATTTGTTCCGTAGAACCCTTCTATGAGACATTTCTTTCGAATTTTTAACTGGATTTGTTCCGTAGAGCCCTTCTATGAGACATTTCTTTCGAATATTTAACTGAATTTGTACCGTAGAGCCCTTCTATGAGACATTTCTTTCGAATATTTAACTGAATTTGTACCGTAGAGCCCTTCTATGAGACATTTCCTTCGAATTTTTATCCACATTTGTACCGTAGAACGCATCTATGAAACATTTCCTTCGAATTTTTATCCACATTTGTACCGTAGAACGCCTCTATGAGACATTTCTTTCGAATTTTTAACTGGATTTGTTCCGTAGAACCCTTCTATGAGACATTTCTTTCGAATTTTTAACTGAATTTGTACCGTAGAGCCCTCCTATGAGACATTTCTTTCGAATTTTTAACTGGATTTGTTCCGTAGAACCCTCCTATGAGACATTTCTTTCGAATTTTTATCTGGATTTGTTCCGTAGAACCCTTCTATGAGACATTTCTTTCGAATTTTTAACTGGATTTGTTCCGTAGAGCCCTTCTATGAGACATTTCTTTCGAATATTTAACTGAATTTGTACCGTAGAGCCCTTCTATGAGACATTTCCTTCGAATTTTTATCCACATTTGTACCGTAGAACGCATCTATGAAACATTTCCTTCGAATTTTTATCCACATTTGTACCGTAGAACGCCTCTAT
>NZ_JPVN01000044.1 GCF_000772945.1 Ureibacillus manganicus DSM 26584 | reverse complement strand
ATCCTGTGCTGTTATTGCACATGGTGCAACTGCCCGTCGCACATAAAAAATCCGACCAGTAAATACCGGTCAGATTTCTTTTATGCTTTAAACTCGTATTGTTTCATGAACTTTTGAAGTTCTATATAAAATTGGTCAAATTCTGGGATATCCATTTGTTGTTGTTGATCAGATAATGCAACTGAAGGATCTGGATGAACTTCAGCCATTACGCCATCTGCACCTATTGCAATTGCAGCCTTTGCACATGGTAATAATAAATCACGACGACCAGTTGAATGTGTTACGTCAACAAATACTGGTAAGTGTGTTTCTTGTTTTAAAATTGGAACAGCAGAAATATCTAACGTATTACGTGTTGCTTTTTCATAAGTTCGAATTCCGCGTTCACATAACATAATATTTTCATTGCCCTTAGACATAATGTATTCTGCTGCATGGATAAATTCGTCAATTGTTGCTGCTAAACCGCGTTTTAATAGAACTGGTTTATTTGTTTCACCAACAGCTTTTAATAATTCAAAGTTTTGCATATTACGAGCACCAATTTGAATAACATCAACATAATCTAATGCTTCTTCGATATGAGCTGGCGTTACGATTTCTGTTACTACAGCTAAACCGTGTTCTTGGGATACGCGTTTAAGGATTTTTAATCCTTCTAATCCTAATCCTTGGAAGTCGTATGGAGAAGTACGTGGTTTGTATGCACCACCACGAATGAACTTAAGACCTTTTGCACTAATAGACTCAGCAACTTTCGCAGTTTGTTCATATGATTCTACTGAACATGGACCGAAGATAAACGATGGACCACCTGCTCCTACTGTTTCACCATTAATTTCAATGACAGTATCTTCTGACTTTTTCTTACGTGAAACAAGTAATTCTTTCTTTTTATCTGCCTCTAATTGTTTTAATGCAGTTTTGAAGATTTGTTTAAAAATAAAATCGACTGTCATTTGATTTAACGGGCCTTTATTATGTTCTTTTAACAAATCTAACATATGACGTTCACGAAGAGGATCGTATCGGTTTACCCCTTGTTTACCTTTAATTTTTCCAATTTCATTTACAACCTCTGCTCGTTCATTAACTAAACGTAAAATCTCTAAATTCAGTCCGTCAATCTGCTTACGAAGTGCATCTAAATTTTGTTCGTTCAATTTCTTTTCTCCTCTCCCTTGTACCGAACTCTTTCAGAAGTATGAAATGTATGATACATTTTTAAATAATAACATTATTATAATCAAAGTATATTAAATTGTCACGCATTTTAATTTAGCGATTCAACTCGCTAAAGTGTTTAGTGAACTATAAGAAAAGGAAGCGGTTGCAATGTCTTCAAAACTTTTCGCATTAGATATTGGTACAAGATCCGTTGTTGGGATTATCTTAGAGGAAGAAAATAACCATTTTCATGTTGCTGATATTCTTATGAAAGAACATAAAGAAAGAGCAATGGTTGATGGTCAAATACATAATGTGCTCTATGTAGCAGAACTTATTAAATCAATTAAAAACGAGTTAGAACAAACGCACGGACCACTTACGAAAGTCAGTGTTGCTGCTGCAGGTCGAGCCCTTAAAACAGAACAAGCTAGTGTGACGATAAATATTAAAAATCGTCCCATCTTTACAGAAGAAGATATTAACCGATTAGAATTGCAAGCTGTTCAGCAAGCACAAGCCCAATTAGTACAACAAAGTGAAGGTAATGAGATACAACATTATTATTGTGTTGGATATTCTGTACTATATTACAAACTTGATGGTGAAGAAATCGGTAGCCTTGTCGATCAACGTGGGAATGATGCAACAGTAGAAGTTATCGCTACATTTTTACCACGCGTAGTCGTTGAATCATTAATCGCTGCATTAAAAAGGGCCGACTTAGAAATGGAAGCGATGACGTTAGAACCAATTGCAGCCATTAATGTTTTAATCCCTCCAAGTATGCGTCGATTAAATGTTGCACTTGTTGATATTGGAGCAGGCACATCCGATATTGCCATTACTAACGATGGGACAATTGTAGCATATGGAATGGTACCTGTAGCTGGGGATGAAATCACTGAGTCTTTAAGCGATCATTATTTACTAGATTTCCCCGTTGCTGAATACACGAAGCGCCAACTAAACACAGAGTCAACAATCATTATTAAAGATATTTTAGGTTTTGACCAGGAAATTCTACAAGATGAAGTATTACAAGCGATTCATCCATCCATTCAACATCTTACACAATCAATCGGAAACGAGATTTTAAGACTAAATAATCAACGACCTCCAAAAGCAGTTATGTTAGTTGGAGGAGGTAGCCTAACCCCAAATATTACAAAGGAATTATGTAAGGTTTTACATCTACCTGAAAATAGAGTCGCTGTTCGTGGACTTGATGCAATTCAAAATTTAACAAAAGCTAAAGCTATCTCTGATTCTCCAGAACTTGTTACACCAATAGGGATTGCCATTGCAGCAAAAAAAGCACCCATTCAATATATGACGGTTACAGTAAATGAACAAATTGTTCGTCTTTTTGAAATGAAGGATATGACAGTTACTGATGCATTTCTAGCAGCGAATATACAAGCAAAACAGCTTTATGGGAAACCCGGGATAGGGATGAGTGTCACTGTTAATGGACAAGTCATTTTTATACCTGGAGAGCATGGAAGTCTTGCAACAATTTTTGTAAATGACGAAATTGCAACTGCCAAAACAATTATTAAACACGGAGATCAAATTATACTAGAAGAAGGGCAAAACGGGAAAGATGCTTCTGCTAAAGTTCGAGACATAATTGACGATGCATTAGTCAAAAAAATAATAATACAAGGTCAACCCTTTACAGTTCAACCAAAAGTGTTATTAAATGGGATTCAAACTAATTTAGATGTCGTACTTAAAGATCGAGATGAGTTACTTATTGAGACTGTAGATACAATTGAAGATTTACTACATTTATATAATAAAGAACTAATAAATCAATTAAATTCTTTTGTTGTTTATGTGGACGGAAAGCCATTGTATTTAACTGAATACACTTCAATGCTCTATATTAATGGTAAACCTGGTAAACTTAATTATCCTTTTTACGATGGTGACGAAGTGTATATTGAAAAATCTGCCTTACCAACAGCACAGAACATTGCAGATCATTTAAACGTAAGATTAGAAGAAAAAATATTAGTTAAGTTTCAAAATGAAGAATTACAACTAAAAAGAACTAATCACGAGGTTTATGTAAACGGAACTTTGAACCAATCAACTTCAGTCATTTTTAATGGTGCAACGATACAATTTAAACAAAAAGAATCCACTCAAAAATGGATTTTCCAAGATGTTTTCCGTAATGCTAATTGGCAATTACCACCACATTTTAAAGGTCAATTTACAATACTAAGAAATGGTACTCCAGCAACTTTTGAAACTGAAATATTTGGTGGCGATATTTTAGAAATCATTTTAACAGATTAATGGAATGTAAGTAAAAGGGTTACACCCTAGTGAGAAAGCTTTCTCACAGGATGTAACCCTTTTTTATTAGATTGAAGAAGGTTTTGATGCATCAGAAATTTCAATGCCCTCAATTTCATTTTCAAGTAATTCGATAGGTTCTTCACCTTCAGCAGATACTGTACCATCATAAAATACTGTAGGAACTTTTGTTGTTTTAGATTTTACTTTATCGACTAAGTTGACTGATTGCTCTTTTAATTGGTTTGAAAGTTGAACTGTTTTTTCTTTAGCTGTACTAGAGAATTCTACGCCTTTATCACGAATTGTAATTGCTTGACTAGCAACATCATTTCGTAAATCTCTTCCTGTTTTTGGTGCTAATAATAAGCCTGCCGCAGCTCCAACCATACCACCAATAAGAGCGCCAATAATGAAATCTTTCATATTAATTGTCTCCTCTCTGTAAATTGGATCAATTGATACGCTATTTTGTAGTGGTAAATTCGTATGATTTTTTACTTCATTGTAGTTTGGTTTTTCAGTTGTCATTTTTCCCCAACCCCTTTAAATTATTTTATAGTAGAAACAGACCTTTGATGTTATTACTTAGTTGTTTTACGTTGTTTCCACTTATCAGCTAATTCAATCGCAACGTTCCCCCATTGAACAACTTGAGCTATTTTTTCTTCATTTTTTTCAACTTCTGTTGAAATTGTCGTTGAGATTTTATTTATAGAATTATTTAAGCCATTTACAGAAGTTCCGATATTTTTAACAGCATCTACAACTGTATTTAATTTTTCGGATTTATCTGCAATATCATCAGCCAAAGTATTTGTTTTTTCAAGCAATGAAGTTGTTTCACGCGTGATCCCTTCCATTTGCTTTTCGATTCCAGCCGCAGTTCCTGCAATACTGTTTAGTATATTTTTTAGTGAAAATAAAGTTCTACCTATACTGATACACAAAATAAGAAACGCAATTGCTGCAATTAAAGCTGCAATGTATAAAATGACGATCATGCTATAAACCTCCTGTAGCTTATAAGTATATTATTTCGACAAAATTGAATGAATACCTTTAAACTTTTGAAAAAACAGCCTACCTTTTTCGATAAGCTGTCATTTTTCATCTAATTTAAGTACAAAGTATCTTTGGCCTTAATCTAGATTTTTAATATTTCTTCAAATGCTTCTTGAAACTTATGAACATCTCCTGCACCCATAAATAAGAACACTGCATTGTCATACTTTTTTAACTCAGTGACAGAATCCTGTTGTAGGATTTCGCTACCGTCAATTAGATTTTTCAAATCATTTATTGTTAAATTTCCACTCTTTTCACGAGCTGAACTAAAAATATCGCATAAGTAAATTGCATCAGCTTGACTTAAACTATCCGCAAAATCCTGTAAAAATGCTTCTGTTCGACTAAATGTATGCGGTTGGAATACTGCAACAAGTTTCTTATCTGGATATTTCTGACGAGCAGACTGTACCGTTGCTCTAATTTCAGTTGGGTGATGTGCATAGTCATCTACAAGTACATTGTTACCAATTTTCGTTTCAGTAAACCGTCTTTTTACTCCAGAATAAGTAGTTAGTCTTTCCTGTACTAAATCAGCAGGAATTTCTTCATAATGTGAAAGCGCAATAACTGATAAAGAATTTAATACATTATGATCACCAAATAAAGGAATCGTAAAAGTACTGTAGAATTCATTACGTACATAAACCTCGAATGTAGTTCCTTCTGTTGTTTTAATAACGTTTCTAGCTGCAAAATCATTTTGAGCCCCAAAACCATAATAAACAACTGGGACCTTTGCTTGGATTTTTTGTAAATAATCATCATCACCACATGCAATGATCGCCTTTTTCACTTGTAACGCCAATTGTTGGAATGCATTATAAACATCTTCTATGTCCGTAAAGTAATCTGGATGGTCAAAATCAATATTGGTCATCACTGCATAATCTGGCTGATATGCTAAAAAATGACGTCGATATTCACAAGCCTCCATTACAAAAAATGATGCATCGTGTTTACCTGAACCTGTTCCATCACCAATTAAAAAAGAGGTTGGCATGTATCCACCGATCACATGGCTCATTAACCCTGTTGTAGAAGTTTTTCCATGTGCACCTGTAATAGCAATAGACGTGTATTTTTTAATATAATCCCCTAAAAACTTATGGTAGCGAATAACTTCAAGGCCCAATTCTTTTGCTCGAACAATTTCCGGATGATCATCTGGATAAGCATTTCCTAGGATGACGGTCATCCCTGGCTTAATATTATTAGGATCAAAATCTAAAATTGTTATTTGCCGATCTCTTAATGGTTTTTCTGTGAAATAATAGGTTTGAAAATCCGAACCTTGTACTTGTTCACCTGAGTCAAATAATATTTGGGCTAATGAACTCATTCCCGAACCTTTAATACCTGTAAAATGATAAAATGTCATACTGAAAACCTCCCGGGATACTAAATAATTTGACCCCTATGATGAACTTTTATTAAATGCGAGTAATTTCAAAAATCATTACTATAAAGTGAACTTTCTTTGTATGGGGTACTAGCAAATGTTTAATAATTAGCAGACTTCATGGGGATAAAGATTTTGTAGTCTGCTTCCCCTCTAATTGCTTAAAATAAACCTTTACCATTATAGCACTAAACTGGTAAAACATTAAACATTCATCTACCTTTAGTTTACCTGTAATTCCCCAGAATTATTAAACACATTTTCCCCTTTTTGAAAAAATAGAGAGGGGCTTATATCCCTCTCATTAATTAAACATTGAATTTAAATCAGATTCTGTTATAAATACTTCTCTTGGCTTACTTCCCCGCTGTTCAGAAATAAAACCGTTTTTCTCAAGCAGATCCATCATACGTGCAGCACGATTATAACCGATCTGATAATTACGTTGAATTGAAGATGTTGAAGCTGTCCCTTGTTCATAAACGAAACGGCAAACTTCTTCAAAAAGTTCGTCATATTCTTCAACAATTTCTGCCTTCTTCAGTAATTCTTCATGTTCAAACATATAATTAGGTACTCCTTGACTTCGAACGTGATCAATAATTTCTTCAATTTCATCATCCGTTACAAAAGTCCCTTGAATACGAATCGGAGCACTCATCCCATTACCTAAGTACAGCATATCTCCCCGACCTAATAAACGTTCTGCACCTTGACTGTCTAAAATCGTTCTTGAGTCTATTTGAGAAGATACCGCAAATGCAATACGAGTTGGGATATTTGATTTTATCAAACCAGTAATTACATCTACAGATGGTCTTTGTGTAGCAACTATTAGATGAATTCCACAAGCTCTTGCTTTTTGAGCAATACGTGCAATGGATTCTTCAACATCGCTAGGTGCCATCATCATTAAATCAGCTAATTCATCAATAACAATTAAAATATATGGCAATTTATTTTTATTGCCATTCTTTTCTGCTTGTTTGTTATATCTAGATAAATCACGAACTCCTACATGAGCAAATAATTGATAGCGTCTTTCCATTTCTTCCACAGCCCATTTTAGTGCAGCAGTTGCTGTTTTCACATCAGTAATAACCGGGCTTACTAAATGAGGAATATTATTAAAAGGTGCTAGCTCAACTACTTTTGGATCTATTAACATCAATTTCAACTCATGAGGGTCTGCTTTATACAATAAACTTACTAAAATTGAATTAATACATACAGATTTACCAGAACCAGTTGCACCTGCGATTAAACCATGTGGCATTTTACGTAAATCAATAGTAATAGGTTTACCTGTCAAATCGAGACCAAGAGCTGCTTCTAAAGGTGAATCCGAACTAGTAAATGTATCCGTACGAATAACCTCAGATAGACGAACTGCTCTTGAAATTCGGTTTGGTATCTCGATTCCAATGGAACTTTTCCCTGGTATTGGCGCTTGAATTCGAATATCTTTTGCTGCTAACGCAAGCTTTAAATCATCGGACAAGTTTTTTATTTTACTTACTTTGGTTCCATGACCAACAGTAATTTCAAACTGTGTAACAGCCGGACCTTGAACAATAGATTCTACTTGAGCACTTACTTGGAAATGTGACAATGATTCTACTAAATTGTCAGCCTGGGATTCCATCCATTCAATGTCCTCTGTTTTTCCTTCAGGTGGTATTAAAAAATCAAAGGTTGGCTTTTCATACTCTTGGTAAACAGGAGATGTCTCTTTTTCATCTTCCTGCGGTAATTCTTTTTCCTCTGAAAGTGTCTGATTAACTGGATTAGCTTTATGTTGAATTGGTGTTGGAACAGTCCCAAAAAAGAGTGTTTCTTTCAATTTCAATTTTTCTTTATCTGACTTTAGCATCAATACATTAAAAGGTAATTTACTGCCCGATGATATTTTATTATTTTCGTCGGCATCATTATGAATGTTTTGTTTTTCTTCTACCTTATTCAAGGTGTCGCCCAAAATTTCATCCTTGTAGTCATTTGCATTGCTTTCATCAAACAATTGATGATTTGTACTGTCTACGAACTCCTCAGATTCAGAATCTTCTTCAGGATCAGCACCTACCAAATCATCAATTTCTTCTGATTCTTCGTTGAAATCAGTATTTAAATCCTCGATATCTTCCTCTGCATCCAATTCAATGTTAAAATCCTCGACAACTTCTTCATAGATATCTTCGTCTTCATAAATGTCATCCGTAAAATCGTCTATATTGGATGATTCAAAATTTTGAGCTTCGTCATCGAAAATATTTTCATTATTTTCGACAAATGTGTCATTTATTAATAACTCTTGAGTTGCTAATTGTTGGACTAGTAACTGACTGTTTGTATCCTCATACTCATGTTCATTTGTATTGTTTAACAAATCCTTACTAATAAATGGATCAGGCTTAGTTTGTATAGTACTCATATTCAATTCATTGTCCGAAATAACTGTACTTGCTACTTCTATTTGAGCTAATTCTGATTCCTCTTTTGCTATTTTAATAGATTGCAAATTTGAGATAGAATCATTTTTTTGTTCTATTTTTTTATCTAACAATTGATTAATCGGACTTGGCTTTTTAAAACCATGAACCGGTGATGGAACTTGTGTTGGCACAAATCTACTACGGATAATTGTTTGAGTTTCTTCTTTTTCAATTTCTTTTTTTTGTTTACTCGTTTTTTGATAATCATTTGATAACGTTTTTTGTTTAATAGGCTGCTTTTTTTCCACGCTATGCTTTCTTACATTTTTCCCTTTGCCATTTCTTCTTTGTTCTAATAACTCTCGAATACCAGATACTTCTACATCATATACGATATTACTTTGTACGTGGTTATGGTTATTATTTTGTACATGATTGTAGTTCTCTGATTCGTATGCTCTATTTATTTTGTCATTACTGATGTGTTTGTTGTCATGTTTAAAGTGATCCAATTCATCATCAGCAATCATTGGAAAACGAAAAGAACGTTGCTTGTTTGATTCATCAGGTGACTCTTGGATTAAGTCATTGTCATTGTATTGAACATCTTCTTCTACATATTCGGTTTCATCATTAAATAATCTATTAAATCTCTTTTTAAACCAGCTCATAATATATCACTCTCTTCTAGTACCTAACGTTTCTATTATATGATAATAATTTGAATAATAGTGTTTATAATTTACTTTTATGTATTATTACTCATAGACAAATATGACTAAATTCATAAAAAAATTGTATAGCCAATTGTTCCATTTTCCATCTATGCCAAAGCATAACATATTAATATTTCAATATGATAACAATGTTAGAACAAATTATAAAAAAAAATGCTAGAGATATAATCTCTAGCAATTATTAGTTTATAGAGTAGTAGGAGTGACAAATGGTGAACCAACTTCTGTATTTTCATCGAGAACTAAAATTCCTTTTGCACTTGGTGCATTTGGAATTGCTAGTTCTTTCGCTGAACAAAGCATTCCTTCTGAAGCTACACCACGTAGTTCCGAGTGTTTAATCACTAACCCCGATGGCATTACTGCGCCAATTTTTGCTACGACCACTTTTTGGCCTGCTTCCACGTTCGGTGCACCACATACAATTTGTAGTGTTTCGTCTCCAACGTTTACTTTGCAAACACTTAATTTATCAGCATCTGGATGTTTTTCTTTTTCTGCAACAAATCCAACGACAAATTTTGGTGAGAAGTCTACATCTAGTGAAATATCCACTTTATTTTCCGCCATTGCTTTTTCAATTTTTCCAATAATTTCTGGAGTTACTTCCACATTACCTTGTGCCTCTATCTCTAAATACTTACTTGCATTAAATAAATTAAATGCTTTAACTTCCTTTGTCGCTTCTTCTTTTAGAATTGCAAAATCACCAATACGCTCTACTTCCGTTTTTACAATAGGTTCAGTAGCTAGTTGTACTAATAAAACGTCGCCTACAAAAGGTTTATTGTAAGAAATAATCATTTTTCATCTTGCTCCTTATTTGCTTTGTTTTTTGCTAGTATAAAAATTGGCTCAAATTCTCCATCTTCATAGATAAAGGATAATGAAGTTATTGGAACCATGCCAACCGTAAAGAAATGCATCGTCATTTGTGCTAATACATCATACCCAACTTCATTTCGTATGTCACCGATAATTAGTACGTCTTGGTGCGGGACTGAAACCGTCATATCCCCTTCAATTTTTGTACTCATTTCTTTTAAGAATGTATCGTTTAAAATACGACTTGCATCATAACCATCGTTTTCATTTAGAAAATAAAATATATTTCCAGCAACCTCATCTTTTTTCGTTGTTGTTGGTAATTTTTTCACTGAAAAACGAGCCGCTTCACGGATTTGTGTTTCAGTTACATTTAATTTTTCTACTATTTTTTCATCAATGATTCGATACGTATTACCTAAATCCAACGCATAATATATACGGGTTTCTGCGGTATGCTCTGTTGTTATAAACGGAGATCCCTCATTAGATTTTAGTGGGAATGAAGTAGATCGAATTATTGGGTAAACATTGGCTAGTTCAAAAATGCCTTCGTTAACTTCTTTCTTCATCGCTTCAAATGTTTGTTCTATTGTGTAAACAACCTCTTCAATTGCTTTCTCCTTAATCGTATGATATTTTGCTAAAATATCCGATAGATGAATGGTCATTCCTTGTTTCAATGTTTTATGTTCAATTCTTAGGTCGTCTTTTTCACTGTCAAAATGAAAGTTAAATTGATCAGCACCTAATTGATCTGTTAATTTTTTTACTAGTTCATGTGATTTCAATTTACTTCTCACCCCAATTTTAACAAAAAATTAAGAGTTGTCCCGCCTGCAAACTGTGAGACAACTCCATGACGCCATAATTCTTATGACGTACATTACGCAAATATCATCATATCACAATGTAGTTAGAAAGATACAGACTGAACTATTTGCATCATTTCTTGTAATATGATATCAATATTTTTTGCAGATGATAACGTCGATATTTTAACTCCACCGCTATTAACAATTAATTCGTAATTTTCTTCATCATTTTGTAATATTGCAGCAAATCCAAACGTATCATTCATTTCAAAGGTTTTTTCTTCAACAATTTCTTTTGCTTGATTCTGCTTAAATAAATCATATAATAATCTACTATTTTTTTGTTCATTCGGATTCACAAATAAGATAAACTGATGATTGTCTTTTTTAACTAAGTAATTTGATTCGTCTTCACTTTCCTCAATTGTATATCCTGTCGGTATATATACTTTAATTTTACCGATTTCACTATTTGTTTCTAGCGGCCCTTCATTAAATGCTGTCTCGACATTCGCCATACCCATCTCAATTTGTTCTTCTACTGGTTTTCCACAACCAGCTAATAATAAGAGTAGCAATATTGTCGTTAGCATTAGCAACGAATACTTTCTCACTATTTTTCCTCACTTTCTCAAGCTCAAGATTAAAGTTCATAGTGTATCTAAAATTATATTAAAGTACTTTATAGATTTATTCGTGTTCTTTCTTAAACTGGTATTGACCAATAAGTAACTTTACAATATGCTCAAACATTTCCGTTCTATCTACTAAATTAGCCGTAAAGACTCCGATTGCCCCTTTATTGTGTCGAATTCCTTTTTCGTTTGTATAAGTATCCATAACTGGTCCAAGTTCTTTCCCAGAACGAATCTCATTTGCTATTTGTTCAGGTAACAAAAATAATGCACCAGCCGCAGTAATGACTGTACCGTCTTTTAATGCAAGCGCTCCCCAGTTACAGCAATACATGTTACCTTCAATCGTTCTTACCCCGCCCTCTAGACCAAAATTCAATTCTGCTCCAGATGTGTGTAAAGCATTTAATGCACGATTAATTGCACCTTGTCTCGTTTCTTCATCTGAGTATGGTTGTTCGGATACATTAGAAGGTACATTTAACTGTATGTATTCAACTTGTTCAAAATAATTGTTTACTATATTTGTAATAGCAGCATTCTTTGCTCTATTTTTTGTTCCAATTGATACTAGCATTATGTTCATCTCCAAAATTTATACATTAATAGACACATATATTTAGACGATAAAAAATGAAAAAAAGATGCCAAATGGCACCTTCTACTTTACACATTTGAATGGATAGAATCAACTGTTGAGCGGTCTACTGATTTCACTAGTTTTACAAGTAGTTCTTTTGCTGCTGCATAATCATCTACATGAATAATTGATGCTGCTGTATGAATATACCTTGAACATATTCCAATTACAGCACTCGGTATACCGCTATTTGACATGTGTACACGACCAGCATCAGTACCGCCCCCTGCTGAAACGAAGAATTGGTAAGGGATATTATTTGACTCTGCAGTATCAAGTACAAATTCACGCATTCCACGATGTGTGATCATTGTACGGTCGAAAATACGAACAAGAGCGCCATTACCAAGTTGACCAAATTGTGTTTTATCACCTGTAGTATCATTTGCAGGTGATGCATCTAGTGCAAAGAAAAGATCTGGTTGGATCATATTAGCAGAAACTTGTGCGCCTCTTAGCCCTACTTCTTCCATAACATTTGCACCTGAATATAAATGATTTGCTAATTTTTCGTCTTTTAATTCTTTTAATAATTCGATTGCAAGTCCACAGCCATATCTGTTATCCCAAGATTTTGCCATAATTTTTTTCGGATTTGCCATTGGAGTAAACGGACAAACAGGAATGATCGATTGACCTGGTTGAATACCTAATTCTTTTGCATGTTCTTTACTATCTGCACCTATATCGATTAACAAGTTTTTAATATCTGTTGGTTTGGAACGTTCTTGTTCTGTTAATAAATGAGGCGGGACACTTGCGATTACACCTGGAATTTCTTGGTTTTTTGTATAAACAGTTACTCTTTGGGCTTGTAATACTTGGTTTGACCAGCCGCCTAATGGTTGGAATCGAAGCATCCCATTCTCAGTAATACTTGTTACCATAAATGCTACTTCATCCATGTGGCCTGCTACTAATATTTTCGGAGCATTTGAATCTTCTGATTTTCTTACACCAAAAATACCACCTAAATGGTCTTGAATAACTTCATCTGAATATTTTTCTAATTCTGAACGCATAAATTTTCTTACTGCATGTTCATTACCAGGAGCTCCAGGTAATTCCGTTAATGTTTTAAATAATTCTAAAGTTTCACTATTCAATCGAAGAACACTCCCTACCATATGTAAACTTGTTCTCTATTTTAGCACATCTGGTGAGATATTCCATATAATTACTACTGTATCCAAGTTAAAAAAATAAAAATTAATGTAGTATTTGATGCATGTTTTCCATCTGTTTTGCCTAATATGATTTTGAATAAATGCAAATAACAAACAAGACGAAATGTAAAATTAATGATAAAATTAGGAATATTGTAAAGGAGGATGGCATTTGAAACTACGTGATTTTTTAATAGGTGTTGCAACTGGACTTGCAGCTGCAATCATTATAAAAGAAACATCTGAAAGAATTTCACCATTTGTTCCTGCGAATCAAGTATTAAATAATGTGAAATCAGAATTTAAAAGAGAGTCATCCATTGATGGCTCATGGATCTATATGAAGACAGAAGATTTTTATAATGGTATTACAACAATCCCTGTTTATAAAGGTGGCATTTCAAGAGTACATGATGGCGAACTGGAATCCTTCGAGTTTGCAGCAGATGCTCGTACAGGAGTAATTGTGGATTTGAAGAAAATTTAGATTTAGCTGAGACTCGGTTTTAGATGTTAATATATCAGTCCTGTCAGATCTGCCTGTCGAGGACTGTATTTTTGATTTTTCCTATTTTCTGTCCTCGAGACCGCTTG
>NZ_JPVN01000043.1 GCF_000772945.1 Ureibacillus manganicus DSM 26584 | reverse complement strand
TACGGTTTGATGAGGGGGTGGCCATGAAAATGGTCACCCTACTCTATTGAATTTAATTCTTTTTACTTTCTAATGCATGATCTAAGACAAGATTATCAAGAGAATCGAATGTATAACCCTGTTTCTTTGCTTCTTGAATAAACCTCGGTAAACCTTCCGCATTATGCTTAGCTACCGTATGCATTAAAATTACTGCACCTGGGTGCAATTGTTTCATTAGTTCATTGTAAGCATAGTCTCCACCCTTAGTGGAATTTCGATCCCAATCCATAAATGCAATAGACCAGAACATATGGCGATAACCATGTTTATTGCCGACTTCTAAAACTTTCTCACTGAAAATACCTTCCGGAGGACGAGCGTAATGTGTTCGTTCAACTCCAGTTAGTTCTTTCAATATATTATCAAAGTCTTTCCATTCTTCGACCATTTTTTCTTCAGACAATCTTGCCATATTCGGATGACCATAAGAATGATTCCCGATAATGTGTCCATCATTTATCATTCTTTTCACTAAATCAGTTGCACTTTTCACATAATGACCAGTTAAAAAGAATGTAGCGGGTACATTTTCTTTCTTTAAAGTGTCTAAAATACTTTCTGTATATCCATTTTCAAAACCGTTATCAAATGTAAGATAGATAACTTTTTTGTCTGGTTTTCCTTTATAAATGGCATCATATTTCTTAACAACATTCTCTAATTCACCACCAATATCAACAGGTTGGCCATTTGTCGATTTTTTAAATCCCCAACTATATTCTTTTGCCAAAGCACTTGTTGGAAGTAATATGAAGGAAATCGCAAGAATTGTTATTAAAAACAGAATATAAGGAATGTATCTTTTTTGCTTCATGTAATTAGCCTCCTTTTTTCAGCTTTAGATTGTGCTAAAAAAATTGCATTATGCACTTCTATAGATGTGGGAAAAAATACAAAGTTATTCGTAAAATGAAACATCACGAAAAACAATGTATACTTATTATTAAAGGAGTGTTTCTATGCAAGTCATTTCTAAAATAACTCGCCAAAAAAATAATGACCAACGATATAATATTTTTTTAAATGATAAATATGCATTTGCTGTTGATGAATCGACTCTTATTAAGTTTGGTTTAACAAAAGGTAAAGTACTCGAACAGTTTGATATTGATGAAATTACATATGAAGACGAAATTGTAAAAGCCTTCAATCGTGGATTGAATTTTTTAAGCTATCAAATGCGCAGTGAATTTGAAGTACGAAAGAAATTATTGGATACTGGGTTTGGTGAAGCTGTAACATTAGAAGCTATTCTTAAACTTGAGAAATTAGGGTTTTTAAATGATGAAACCTATTCAAAAGCACTTCTTGAAACAAAAAAGAAAACAGCTAAAAAAGGTCCGAAAGCCATCAAACAAGATTTGATAAAAAAAGGGATCGATAAAGAAACTCAAGAGAAAGTGCTAAACACTTTTACATATGAAGAACAACTGAAGATTGCATTATCTTTGGCAGAAAAAACAGCTAAATCAAATGCTAAAAAAACGCCAATTCAAATTAAACAAAAAATTCAAGAATTTTTATCTCGTAAAGGATATTCTTTCGATATCATAAATGAAATACTTGACCAAATTGACCTTGAGCGAGAAGATGAAGAATGGCAACAAATCATTGGACTTCAAGGGGAGAAAGTATGGACTAAATATTCTTCAAAGTTTGAAGGAAATGAGCTAAGAATGAAAGTGAAACAAGCCTTATATCAAAAAGGCTTTCCCATAGATGTGATTCAACAATTTATTGATGAGAAGGAGAGCTAACCTAATGGAAAAAAGTTATGCGCAAATGACAGAACAAGAACTTCGTGAGGAAATCGCGAAATTAAGGGAAAAAGCTCGAAAAGCTGAACAATTAGGCATTGTAAATGAATTTGCAGTATACGAAAGAAAAGCAGTCATGGCAACAGCTTATTTAATCGATCCAAGCACGATTGAAAAAGGTGAAATTTACCGCTTAGATGGGTCACCAGGTGAGTTTTTCAAAGTCGAATATTTAAAAGGTCGCTTTGCGTGGGGATATCGTCTTGGTGGAGAGCAATTTGAAGAAGCTTTACCGATTTCATTATTATTACCAGTGAAAGCAGGGAAATAATGTGGATGCCAATTTTATAATAGAAAATTTAACACAAGAGCTATTAAATAAAAATCCGAACTTATCAACAGGGAAGGCAAGAACATGGGTGGAATTACTTTGGAGTGATTTTGAAACAACCTACGCGAAAGCTGGATATGATTACCGTGGTGTAGAGTATACAGAAAGAATTATTCGTCAGTGGATTGAAAGTTACGGAGATAAGATACATGAATTTGCTGGACGTAATCCGAAATATGCACATCTGTTAGATGAAAGTGATGATACATTAAATTAAGAGGCTTTTCTAAGAGAGGAAGTTATATTGTCTCACCTCTAGACGTGTAATACCTAACAGCATTACACTTTTGTTCGTACAACTAAAAACACAAGAATGTTCAAAAGAGAACATTCTTGTGTTTTGCTGTTCTTTACTATATTACTTGTCAAATTAGCTTGATCCGATTTGGAGCTTTCTTTGTAATTTGTCTTCGCTGAAAATCCATCCAGTGTATGATGTAATAATGTTCAAATCATCATCTAAATGTGCAACAGCAACAAATGGATAACGATCATTGCTTCGATATCGTAGATCGATTAACCGAACTTCAGTTAAGCCGCTTGGTAGTTCTGAAATCTCCCAGTTATATAATGGGGAGAATGAAACAAAAGCAGCTAAGTTTGAATCACTTAATGCTTTATCAACTAAAGGAGTATTCGGAATAGGCCGAATTTCAATTTTATCGTGAATATTGACAGTACGCCCGTATGCTCGTCCAACATAGTAATGAGTTTTAGATTTTGCAGCAACTCGCCAATAAAAGAAACGCATAGTTGGAGCCACAATGACACAATCCTCATCTTGAATCGTATTTCGGACGGCATTTTTTACCGCAGCCTGCACTGCGAATCTTAAGATATAATAAAAAACGATAATTAAATACAAAATGCTAAATGTAATTACAGGATCTGCACCAAAAGTCCATAATAAAATTGCAATACAATGTAATCCGAAAATGATAGGGTCAAAGGTATTGATAACGCCAAGAGCAACCCATTTTTTTGAAAATGGTCGTAAAGCTTGTGTGCCATACGCATTAAAAATATCTACAAAAACATGTAAAAATACAGCTAAAAATGTCCATAGCCATAAGTGGAATATATTTGCACCTGGAACAATAAGTGACAAGAATCCTGTGATTGCTAAAGGCCAAAGAATAACAGCTGGTATTGAATGAGTAATACCTCTGTGATGTCTTATATAAACAGCATTATTTCTTAACTTTAATACAGTATCGACATCAGGAGCTTGGGAACCTATGATTGTACCTGCCATTACCGCACTAAATGTCATAGAATTTTGAGCAACAATAGGATCTGAAAGAGCTAGTCCGCCTAAAGCAACCCCCATTACTAGATGTGTGCCAGAATCCATTTTTATCAACTCCTTATGTCGGAGATTTGCTGTTACGATTTTTAATATTATTGGATTAATTTCCATTTATCTTCATTAATATTATACCCGATTTACTAAAAATTAAATCTTAACTAGGAGGAAGTCGTGAAATATCCATATAAAAATGAATTTTCTATAAACCTTGTGGAATGGTATCACAATGAAAAACGTGATTTACCATGGAGACGAACAAATGACCCATACAAAATTTGGGTTTCTGAAGTAATGTTACAGCAAACTCGAGTCGATACAGTAATCCCATATTACAACCGTTTTCTAGAAAAGTACCCGACACTCCAATCATTAGCATATGCTCCTCAAGAAGAATTATTAAAAATGTGGGAAGGTTTAGGGTACTACTCAAGAGCGCGCAATTTACAATCAGGTGTTCGGGAAGTCGTTGAAAAGTATAACGCACAAGTTCCAACAAACCGTCATGATATTTCAAAGTTAAAAGGTGTTGGACCTTATACAGCTGGTGCAATTTTAAGTATTGCTTTTAACAAACCTGAACATGCAGTTGATGGAAATGTTATGAGAGTATTAAGTAGAGTTTTACATATTAAAGAAGATATTGCGCTATCAAAAACGAAAAAAATATTCGAAGAAGCAGTAACAGAATTAATAGACCAAAATGACCCAGGTGCATTTAATCAAGGGCTAATGGATTTAGGAGCACAAATCTGCACCCCTACTTCACCCAAGTGTTTACTATGTCCAGTTAGGGAGTATTGTATAGCATTCGAAGAAGGTCATCCAGAAGAACTACCGATAAAATCTAAAAAGACAAAATCGAAAACCATTCAATATGATGTCTTTATTGTAAAAAACTACGAAGGGAAATACCTATTAGAAAAAAGACCGGATGAAGGTTTACTTGCTAGTATGTGGCAATTTCCTATGATTGAGAAAACTACTAAAGGTCCTTCGTGTAATACTTTTGAAGTACTTAAAACAAATTATGAAGTACCTTTTAAAGATGATATTGGTGAACAGTTACTAAAATTTAAACATATCTTCTCTCATTTAACGTGGGAAATGGAATGTTATTTAGTTGAAGCGGATCAAGTAGACATACAAAAAGAAAATATCGGCTTCTTTACACTTGAGGAAATAGCCCGACTACCAATGTCAGTACCGATGCAAAAGGTTTTGAATATTCTGAAATAATTTAAATGCTATTTATCCGAATAATCTCTATGCCTTAAGACCACAATATCTTATGTGGAGGTGAACAGAGATGGCAAAAAACAATAACAACAACCGCAACAACAACAATAACAATAACAATAACAACAATGCTGAGTTTGCAGCAGAGCAAGATTTCGCTCAACAAAACAACAAACAAAAACAACAAAATAACCAACGCAACAACAACCGCAACAACAATAACAACAATAACCGCTAAGTTTTAAAATGGTTACATGAAAACAATTTAGGTATAGACAATGGGATATTGTCTATACCTAAAATTTTTTAGCGGATTGGAAAGTATAAGTTTATCGGTAATCCGAATAAGAAAAGACATCAACTCGACCTATTTGGGTCGAGTTGTGTTTTTCTAATTTTAGCAGATAAGAAAGTATAAAACTTTCTTACCTGCATAAGTGCAACTAAGGCTAATCGCCCAAAGGCTTGGCGATTAGCCAAGTTTTCTAATAAATGACTAATCTTCTTGCTACAAGTTTTGGTAATCGATTGCTATAATATAATTGGGATATCATTTAACTTCATTCAATATTTTTTCGTTAACAGATTATAAAAGTTAGTTTTATAATTGAGTGAGGTATAGCGTTCGGCAGTTGTTTTAGATTTTTAATATAGGTATTGAGCAGAACTATTAAAATTCTTGTATTATGTATGAGTAAAAAGAAAGTACAACATACACTTAAAATACGCTAATGCGCAATGATTATAGATTATATAAATTTTATAGCAAAGATAAAGGTGGGCTTATAGATGGCAATACCGGTAGAAGGAGAAAAGATACAAATACATAGCTATAAACATAATGGACAGATACATCGTGTTTGGCAGGAAACAACGGTGTTAAAGGGAACAAAGAATATATTTATTGGTGCAAATGAGCGAACGCTAGTTACTGAATCGGATGGCCGAACATGGTTAACAAGGGAGCCATCAATCTGTTATTTTCATGCAGAGCACTGGTTTAATATTATTTGCATGTTAAGAGAAGATGGTGTTTACTATTACTGTAATATGAGCTCTCCATATGTGTTTGATAACAATGCAGTAAAATATATAGACTATGATCTTGATATTAAGGTTTTTCCTGACATGACCTATACATTACTTGATGAGGACGAGTACGCTCAACATAAAAAAGAAATGGGTTATCCAGAAGTAATCGATAAAATTTTAAAACGGAATGTCCAAAAACTTGTTAGCTGGATTAAACAAAGAAGAGGTCCATTTGCACCTGATTTTATCGAAGTATGGACAAATCGTTATCAATTCATGAAAGAAATGCAATCAACCAATGATTAAACAAATGTGCCTATTGGTCAAATTGCCAATAGGCTTTTCTAAAGCTATGAGATACTTAACAACCGATGTTCATTCGTGTAAATAATGAATTCATAAAAGCATGACATAGTTAATTTGCAGCAAGATGAAAGGAAGTGAATTCAAAACCTTGGATAGTATTAGACGTTATATGAGATTTGTTAAACCCTATCGATGGGAGATTTTTGTAACTATTATAATTGGGATATTAAAATTTGCCATCCCCTTATTTATTCCATTCCTAACGAAAATCGTAATTGACGATATCATTTTAAAGGAAACTTTAACTTCTGCTGAAAAAATTACACAACTAATTTACTGGTTAGGTGGAACAATCATATTATTTTTCATCATTCGTCCCCCGATTGAATATTACCGTCAATATTTTGCCCAACATGTTGGAAATAAGGTTTTATTTGATATTCGTAAGGAATTATTCGGCCATCTTCAAAGGCTAAGTTTAAAATATTATGCAAACACCCGTGCAGGAGAAGTTATTTCCCGAGTAATAAATGATGTTGAACAAACTAAAAACTTCATAATGATTGGCTTGATGAACCTGTGGCTTGATATGGCAACTATTCTAATTGTAATTGCTATTATGCTTTCAATGGATATTGGGTTAACACTCGTTGCTATTGTTTCATTGCCATTATTCGCAATTAGTGTAAAGTACTTCTTTGGAAAGCTACGAGATTTAACAAGAAAACGTTCACAAGCATTGGCAAGTGTTCAAAGTTACTTACATGAACGGGTCAGTGGAATTAGCATTATTAAAAGCTTTGCACTTGAGAAGCATGAACAGAAGATTTTTGATAAAGAAAATGGTGAATTTCTAGATCGTTCACTTGAACATACCGTTTGGAATGCAAAATCTTTTGCAGTAGTCAATACAATTACTGATATCGCACCTCTATTAGTGATTGGTTGGGCAGGTTATGAAGTAATAAACGGAAATTTAACTGTTGGTACAGTGGCTGCCTTCATGGGGTATATTGAGCGTTTATATGCACCATTAAGAAGACTTATGAATTCATCAACTACTTTAACTCAATCCATTGCTTCGATGGACCGTATGTTTGAGTTAATGGATGAAAAATATGATGTTACAAGCAAACTAAATGCTAAAAGCTTACCTGCTGTAAGGGGACAAGTTGAGTTTAAAAATGTAAATTTTAAATATGACAGTGAAGGAAATACAATCTTAAATGAAATGAGTTTCCAAATTAAACCTGGGGAAACAGCTGCATTTGTCGGTATGAGTGGTGGAGGTAAGTCAACCATTGTAAGTCTAATTCCTCGCTTTTATGATGTGACAAGCGGTGAGGTACAAATAGACGGAATGAATGTAAAGGACATTAACTTACAATCTTTGCGCTCCCAAATAGGTATTGTTTTACAAGATAATATTTTGTTTAGCGATTCTGTAAAGCAAAATATTCTAATGGGAAGACCTGATGCAACAGACGATGAAGTCATTGAAGCAGCGAAAGCAGCAAATGCGCATGAGTTCATCATGTCATTACCGGAGGGTTACGACACGAAAGTTGGAGAGCGCGGTGTGAAGTTGTCTGGAGGACAAAAACAGCGGGTAGCAATTGCGCGAGTATTTTTGAAAAATCCACCAATATTAGTATTAGATGAGGCAACTTCTGCGCTAGATTTAGAAAGCGAAGCTTTAATTCAAGAATCGTTAGAGCGTTTGGCTCATAATCGAACGACTATTATGATTGCCCATCGCCTATCTACAATTACTCATGCAGACAGAATCTTCGTAATTGATCATGGAGAAGTTGCTGAAGAAGGTACCCATGATGTACTAATGGAAAAACAGGGTGTTTATTATGACTTGTTCCAAATCCAGAAGCTCGATTAATATGTGTAAAATGCTCAAATACCGTTAAGGAATTGGGCATTTTTTTCTATCTCGACAACTTTAAAGGAATTTTCGGATTTCTGTCTAGATGGAACCATTACTTTTATTTATCAAAAAAAGTAAAGCACCACAATTACTCTTGTGATGCTTTACCCCATATTAAAAATTCATTTCTGTCTAATAAAACTGTTCTTCCAAATCCTCATTCGTCTCTTTACTATGATAGCTTCGGAAAGAAACGATTAGTGTATCGAGATGCTCTAAATTTTCTTCATAATCCAAAATCCTAGAAAAAGTATAGAACAAATGATAGCTAGAAAAATCTTCTTCTCCTTCACGAGTACTATCATCAAGGACGATTTGTTCAATGATATGCTTCATTACCGTTGATCGGTTTAAATGTTCTTCACTCACTGTCCATTTTGAATGTTCAGGTTTTAGCTTTCCTGTAAACTTTAGCAATAATTGCTCATGGTAGGTTAACAGGAAATCTAATCGTTCTAGAAACATTATACGAAATGAATCTGGCAAGTTACCTATTGCATTTTCATGTTTGTACACCCTAGATAGTAGCTCCATACTCTTTTTTGTTGTCACCATCATTTGACGATAGACAACAAGTTTTCTAGCATGAACAAATCGTTTGCTCTTAATATAGTTTCGTTCTTCCTTAAAAAATTCATATATCTTTTCTAAGTCTGAATAGCGATTGTTGATTTTACTAATTGCGGTTTTTGTTGAATTATGTTCTGATGCATTTCTTACAGCTAAACGTGTCCAACGAATAATATCATCTTGTAATGTGTGTATTGCTTTAAACAATTTCACTTCATAACGCGGTGGTAAGAAAATCATATTGACGATAAACGCTGCAAGTACACCGACCATTACAGTTGCAAAACGAACCGTACTAAATGCTAAAAAGTCATTACCTTCATAAACCATAATGGCCACTACTGTTACTAGTGCAAGGGACAAGGAACTATCTAGTTTCAATTTCAACATAATGCCAATAACTATAATTGCAGCAATACCAATGGCTACAATATGATGTCCAAACAATAAACCAAATAACACTGCGATTGCAGCACCAATAATGTTCCCTTGAATTTGTTCAATGATGGATAAATAGGAACGATAAATCGATGGTTGAATCGCAAAAATTGCAGCAATCCCTGCAAAAACGGGTGAAGGTAAGCTTAGTAAATCCGCTAAGAAAAGGGAAAATACGATTGCTACACCCGTTTTTAATACGCGGGCACCTAATTGCATAAATGAGAGCCCTCTCTTTCTACTTAAAAAAAATCCTTATTTATTTAGAGCGAGTTGTGAAAAAGCATATTCAGCAGCGGCGATTGTTTCAATTATATCTTCTTCTTTATGCTCTGTCGTTAAGAACCATGCTTCATATTTTGAAGGAGCTAAGTTAATTCCTTTTTCAAGCATTAACTTAAAGAAGCGACCAAACATTTCCCCATCTGACTTTTCAGCTTGTTCATAGTTTTCTACCTTTTCATTTGTAAAGTAAACGGATAATGCGCCTTTAATGCGGTTAATTGTAATTGTAACACCGTGTTTTTTTGCAGCTTCTAATAGTCCATTTTCTAAAATGCCACCTAAACGATCCAATTCTTCATATATACCTGGTTGTTTTAAGACTTCTAAACAAGCAATTCCAGCTAACATGGACGCTGGGTTTCCTGCCATTGTTCCCGCTTGATAAGCAGGTCCAAGTGGTGCAACTGTATCCATAATTTCTTTTTTACCACCATAGGCTCCAATTGGAAGACCACCACCGATAATTTTCCCCATAGCTGTTAAGTCAGGTTTTAATCCTAGGAGATCTTGTGCAGCACCATAGTGGAAACGGAAAGCAGTAATTACTTCATCGTGGATTGTTATTGCACCTTTTTCTTTTGCAATGTCATGGACATATTCTAAAAATCCTGGGTTTGGCATAACCATCCCAAAATTCCCTACGATTGGTTCAATTAGAATAGCTGCAATTTCGTCTCCCCATTTTTCCATTGCTAGCTGAAATTCTTCTTTATTGTTAAATGGAACTGTAATTACTTCAGTTGCAACAGCCACTGGCACGCCTGCAGAATCTGGAGAACCTAATGTAGCAGGGCCAGAACCAGCAGCAACTAATACTTGGTCAAAGTGACCATGATAACAGCCTGCAAATTTAATGATTTTTGTACGCCCGGTGTAGGCGCGTGCCACCCGTACTGTTGTCATTACTGCTTCTGTACCAGAATTCGTAAAACGTACTTTGTCTAATGAAGGGATTGCTTCTTTTAACATTTTTGCAAAATTGACCTCGTGCTGAGTAGGTGTTCCAAAAAGTACACCTGTCTCTGCAGCGTGAGAAATCGCCTGAGCAATGTGTGGATGACCAAAACCAGTAATAATTGGACCATAAGCAGCTAGGTAATCAATGTAACGATTTCCGTCAACATCATAGAAATATGCTCCTTTTCCTCTTTCCATGACTACAGGTGCACCACCACCTACAGCTTTATAAGAACGTGATGGACTATTAACTCCACCTACGATATGTTCTAATGCTTCATTATATATTTCTTCTGACTTAGTATGATTCATCGTAAATCCTCCAATATTGATATCTCAATAACATTGTAGCCTTATTTTCATAAAAGTGGCAAAGAAATTGAAACTAAATCAAGAGTTATGTACGATACTTTTAGGGGAGGTTAATAGAGATGAAAACTTTAGTAAATGAAAAGGCTCCAGAATTTACATTAGTAAATGAAAAAGGAATAGACATTTCCTTAAATGATTTTCTAGGGAAAAAGGTGGTTTTATACTTTTATCCAAAAGATATGACACCAGGATGTACAACAGAAGCGTGTGATTTTCGTGACCATCATGATACATTTAAAGAATTGAACGCTGTAATTCTTGGAGTAAGTGCCGATTCATCTGCACAACATACAAAGTTCATAGAAAAATATGGTTTACCATTCTCATTGTTGGTAGATGAAGACCATAAAGTTTCTGAAGAATACGGTGTTTGGGTCTTGAAGAAAATGTATGGACGTGAATTCATGGGAATTGAACGTTCAACGTTTTTAATAGACGAAGATGGTATTGTACTCAAAGAATGGCGAAAAGTGAAAGTGAAGAATCATATTGAAGAAGTGCTTGAGAGCATTCGTGGAGAGGTGTAGTAAATGAAAATCTATTTTACATTTGAGCCAAGACCTGATTTAAAAGAACCATTAATAGAAGAATTTCCTAACATTGAATTTGTATTTCATTCGAAATTAGACGAAGGTCAGTTAAAAGATATCGATGTATTAGTTACTTATGGCGAAGATTTAAATGAAAGAAGAATTGAATTGGCTAGCAACTTAAAGTGGATCTTTGTAGCATCTGCAGGAATTGAAAAAATGCCCCACAAAGCTATCCATGAGTGTGGAATTCTCGTGTCTAATGTGCGAGGAATTCATAAAAAACCAATGGCAGAATCAATTTTAGCACATATATTATCGTTAAAACGTGCTCTACCATTCATTTATGAGAATCAACAAAAAGGTGAGTGGAATAAAAAGGCTCAACTTTCTGAGTTGAATGGAAGCACCGCACTAATTATTGGTCCTGGCGCAATTGGTTCTGAAATCGGAAGACTTCTTCAAGCCTTTGA
Source organism: Ureibacillus manganicus DSM 26584 (assembly GCF_000772945.1). GTDB lineage: Bacteria > Bacillota > Bacilli > Bacillales_A > Planococcaceae > Ureibacillus > Ureibacillus manganicus. Next base: position 2,787 of record NZ_JPVN01000043.1, on the reverse strand, counting down.
GGTTTATACAATCGGTTGCAACCGAAGTGGGGAAGAAACTCCTTTTATAGATGAAACATATAAAATAGATGAATTAATGTCGGTTTTACCCAAAGCTGAGATTGTTATTTCAATGCTGCCTAGCACACCAGAAACTAGGCATCTCTTAACATACGACCACTTTAAACAAATGAGGGAAGATACGATTTTCCTTAACTTTGGACGTGGGGATGTTGTTGCAACAGATGTACTTGTAAAAGTTTTAGAAGATAAGTTAATCAGACATGCTGTGTTAGATGTATTTGAAATAGAACCATTACCAAAAGACAATAAGCTATGGCAACTAGATAATGTGACGATTTCACCACACTTCTCTAGTCATTCTTCCCGTTATGTGGAAAGAAGTTTAGATATTTTTAAGCCAAGTTTAAGGAAATGGTTGGCTGGAGATGACAATTTAGAAAATAAAATGGAAATTTTACGTGGATATTAATGAAAAGTTCTTGTATTTATTTCTCTTAAATAATGAATATTTTTTGAAAATGAGAGTAAATTAATTATTAAATGGTTAGAAATATTGACATTCAATCAGTCTTGGCTGTACACTAATTATAATAATTATTAAATAAGAATTTTTTAGAAAAGAGGTGCATGGCGATGTCTGAAATGCATTTGAAAGATGCACTAGACACGTTAAAGACAACTGGTGTAAGAATCACTCCACAACGTCATGCGATTTTAGAATATTTAATAGATTCAATGAATCATCCAACAGCAGATGAAATATATAAATCACTTGAAGGTAAATTTCCTAATATGAGTGTTGCTACGGTTTACAATAATCTACGTGTATTCCGTGAGGCAGGCTTAGTTAAAGAGTTAACTTATGGAGATGCTGCGAGTCGATTTGATTTTGTTACAAATGATCACTATCATATGATTTGTCAATGTTGTGGTAAGATAGTTGACTTCCATTATCCAGGTCTAGATGAGGTGGAGCATTTTGCATCGCATGTTACTGGCTTCAAAGTACACTTGCATCGCCTTGAAGTATACGGTACATGCCCAGACTGTATTGAAACTGAAAGTGATAAGCAAATTAACCTAGCATAAATGGCTAGGTTATTTTATTTGGTTTTTAATTACTTACTGTAAAAATGAATATAAAAAAACTAATCCTAGGATTAGTTTTTTATTGTTGACTTTTTTTACTATTATATGCCTGATTAAATTCTTTCCCAACAAGTGCAGGGTCAAGTGTTAATGGTTCATTACAATACATACACATATCAACGCGACCAAGTACTTTTGTATGTTTTCCGCAGTTCGGACATACAACTTGTACAGCTCTTGTAGATAGAAGACCAATAAAACCATAAACTACTGTACTACCAATAATCGCTAGTAAACCTAATGTCATAAAGATAATAACTAGTAGATGATTTTCACGGAAGAAAATTGCACCATACATAATGACAAACCCAATAAAGATTAATGCAAGGGCAAAAGTCCGAATTCTATTTATTTTATTTTTATATTTTTTAGTCGCCATAGTTGATTTCCTCCTAATTCAAATTCTACTATAACATAGAACATTATAGAGTAGAAATTGAAACTAGAGTAATGATTGAAATATTATAGAAGGTATATAGTAAATGATTGTCGAAGTGAATAGATACTGATTGAACTTAGGAGGACTATTATGGAATATATCTTGCGTCCCATTTATCAAGAACGCGCAAGTCAACCAGAGACATTAGGCGTCATTATTGTCAAAAAAATAGATAATATAGAGAACATTACAGATACCTTTGATTCTGTATTATTAATCGTCGTTAAAGATGCAAATGTACCCGTTTTTACAAAACATTATATCTACCAAGATCAAAAGATGGTAATGCATGTTATTACAGAAGAAATTCTTAATAAGTGGTTATTCATCGGAAACAAAAAGCAAGTTGTGGATTGGATTTTTAACGGAAAAATCATGTTCGACCGAAACGAGTACCTAGTTAATTTAAGATCCAAACTTCATGAAAAACCTATGTACGGTCGTAAAATAAAAACAGGAATCCAATTTTCTAAACTGATTCGACGTGTATTGGAAGGTAAAGAACTCTTCTATAAAGGGAATTTCCTGGATGCCTATTCAAATGTTACTGAGTCCCTGCATCATTTAGCTAGATTATCTGTTTTGGAGAAGGGTTTATATCCTGAAGTTACAGTGTGGTCTCAAGTTAAAAAGATTCAACCAGAAATTTATAAGCTTTACGAGGAACTTTTATTTAGTAAAGAAAGCTTGGATAAAAAGCTAGAACTATTATTCTTGGCAATTGAATTTATGATTAATTCAAGAACACATGACGGAGCGCAACATATATTAGAAACGATGCTTGAAAAAGAAATCTGGACTATACAAGAACTACATACACACAAGGAACTTAAATACTATTCTGGGGATTTAGAAGTGTTTATTGAATACTTAATAGACAAAGGATATATCGGTGTTGAGCCAATTAAATCCAAAAACGAATCCATACAACATAGATACTATAAAGTAGATAAGCATTTAGTGGAATCAGAGTATGACTTATAAAGAGGTTTCGAGGTGCTCTCAAACACCTCGAATTTTTATTTTTAAAAAGTGTTGACACTTTTGTGAGTTCTGTAGTAAGATAAATCTCGTCGCTAAGACAACTTGAAATTTTGACAGAGATTATTTGATTGAAATATTTTTTAAAAATAACTATTGACAAATATGGTTGTCGAATGATAAAGTAGAGAAGTCGCTGTAAAACGACTGAAAAT
>NZ_JPVN01000042.1 GCF_000772945.1 Ureibacillus manganicus DSM 26584 | reverse complement strand
CTTTATGAAGACCTTTTCCCTCTTGTTTTCGAACGCAAAAGGTCTTCATTACCTTTATGAAGACCTTTTTTCAATCTCTTAGATAGCGGTTACTCTCTTTTATCATTCTGTTTATCTCAGCTCCCCAGCCTCTAATTTGCTAATATTTTCAGCAATATTCTACTTCTTCCTTTAATATATTAATAAGGTCATAAACTTTACAATAAAAGGGAGAAAATAATGGGATATAGCCAGAATAAAAAATCAAATTGGATTGTCGCACTTATTGGAATGTTTTTCGCACTAATTTTAGTGTTTGTTACACCTGATATTATGTCACTGTTTCTTTTTAATAATGATAATCATATAGCTCATATTTCATATGGAAAAAGCTTTATTTTGTACTCCTTGTCATTCATCATTGTTTTTCTCGTAATTTTAGTTTCCCATTTCATTAAACAACGTGTAATGAAAGTTATTATCCCTATTATTGGTTTAATACTTTTCATCTATGTCAACCTTATAGGAACACAGTATTCAATTTATCTTGATGAAGAATATATAGAATACAATCCTCTATTTAGCGAGTCAGAAAGATATGAATGGGCAAAGGTAAATAAAGTTATCCACGAAATACCTACAGACCAATATGATGAAAAATATATTTTTGAGTTTATTGATGGAACGTTTTTTGAATTTGTCGCGCCAAAAGCACTAACGATTGAAATGAATAACAAAATTCATGAAAAAATATTGTCACTAGAGGTTTCATTCGAAGAATATTAATGCATAGAAACACAAAACAGGTGGATAAGTATCCACCTGTTTATTTTAAAATTTAATATTATAGGTATAGATTTGCTTTATCTTTTAAAGCTTCAGCAACATCTGTTTTTTCCCATGGGACATCTAAGTCATTACGACCGAAGTGTCCATAGGCAGCTGTTTGTTTGTAGATTGGTCGACGTAAGTCAAGCATTTTAATGATACCAGCTGGGCGTAAGTCAAATAGCTCACTAACCCATTCTACAAGTTTGTTTTCTTCTACTTTTCCTGTTCCAAAAGTATCAACAGAAATAGAAACTGGTCTTGCAACACCAATCGCATAAGCTAATTGAACTTCCGCGCGATCAGCAAGTCCTGATGCAACGATATTTTTTGCAACATAACGAGCAGCATAAGCAGCAGAACGGTCTACTTTTGTAGGATCCTTACCTGAGAATGCTCCTCCTCCATGGCGTGCATACCCACCGTAAGTATCAACAATTATTTTACGTCCAGTTAACCCTGCGTCTCCTTTAGGTCCGCCAATAACGAAGCGACCAGTAGGGTTAATGAAATATTTTGTATTTTCATCAATTAGTTCTGTAGGTACTACTTGAGAAATTACTTTTTCTTTTAAATCTGCTTGAATTCGCTCTAATGTTACATCTTCATCGTGTTGTGTAGAAATAACAATTGTATCAACACGAACCGGTTGATTGTTTTCATCATATTCTACAGTTACTTGAGTTTTTCCATCTGGGCGTAAATACGTAAGTTCATTTGTTTTACGCACTTCAGTCAGACGACGTGCTAATTTGTGAGCAAGACTGATTGGTAAAGGCATAAGTTCTGGCGTTTCGTTACATGCATAGCCGAACATTAATCCTTGGTCACCAGCGCCAATTGCTTCGATATCTTCGTCTGTCATTGAACCTTCACGTGCTTCAAGTGCTTGGTTAACACCTTGAGCAATATCAGGTGATTGTTCTCCAATAGCTGTTAATACTGCTAAATTCTCAGCATCAAAGCCATACTTACCACGTGTATACCCAATACCAGCTACTGTATTACGAACAACACTTTGTATATCTACATATGTAGAAGTTGTAATTTCACCAGCAACTAGAACTAAGCCTGTTGTTACAGTTGTTTCACACGCTACACGTGCATTTGGATCTTCTGATAAAATAGCATCTAAAATTGCATCTGAAATTTGGTCACAAATTTTGTCAGGATGCCCTTCTGTTACGCTCTCTGATGTAAATAGTCGACGATTTGTCATTTATGTCCTCCTAAGTAAGAAGCGATAAGTTCTTATTTGATACGGTACTCATTACCCATGTTAAGTTTTTTCCAATTGTAAAAACTCCAAGCTTTTTGTTGCTTTTTAACACGAGAAAACGAAAGGGTTAATATAGGAAGTATTGTTTAATATTATAGTTGTTTTTATTTTACACAAAAAAAAATTCCCTACTCATAAACTTACCATGAGCAAAAGGAATTACAACTTAAATACCTTTCACTCTTATCGTTCAAGGGAAATTTCCCTTGCATCAGGTTGGCACCATCGCTATTATTACTATTAGAAATAGTAAAATGCAGGTTGCCGGGCTTCACAGGGCCTTGACCCTCCACCAGCTCGGGATAAGAGTATCCGTTCAAGTGTAAATACTACGAAAATAATTGATTTTTGTCAAATAAATTTTCTGTAGACTTTAATTATCTGAAATGTAACAATTTTTTTCTTGATTAGTATAGATTATTCAATTCAATGTGTTATACTATTTTTGAATTATATAAACCTCCCAAACACACGGGAACATTACGAAAAAAGGATGGTATTTAATCGATGAATTCAGTAGAAATTGCAAACGAACTGAAGGAATTATTAAAAGGTGAAAATGTAAAAATACAGCTATCAGTTCCAGAATTAGTTGAAAAAGCGACTAGTCGAAATGAAGCAGTACTAACAGTTGATGGCGCAGTTGTAGCCAAAACAGGTAAATATACTGGACGTTCTCCAAAAGATAAATTTATTGTAGAAGAAGAAAGCACAAAAGACAAGATTGACTGGGGCAAAGTAAACCAAACAATTTCTGCTGAAGTGTTTGATAACCTTTATGTAAAGGTTGTGAATTTCCTAAAAGAAAAAGATGAGCTTTATGTATTTAAAGGCTTTGCTGGAGCAGACAAGGAATCACAACTTCCAATTCAAGTTGTAAACGAATTTGCTTGGCATAATCTTTTCTGTCATCAATTATTCATCCGTCCAAACGAAGAAGAATTAGCATCTCATAATGCAGAATTTACAATTATTGCAGCTCCAACATTTAAAGCAGATCCTGCTGTAGATGGAACAAATTCTGAAGCATTTATTATCGTATCATTTGAAAAGAAAGTAATATTAATCGGTGGTACAGAATATGCTGGTGAGATGAAAAAATCAATCTTCGGTATTATGAACTACTTATTACCAGAGCAAGAAATTCTTTCAATGCACTGTTCAGCAAACGTAGGTGAGGCTGGTGACGTAGCATTATTCTTTGGTCTTTCTGGAACAGGTAAAACAACATTATCTGCGGATGCAAATCGTAAATTAATCGGAGACGATGAACACGGTTGGTCTGACAATGGTGTATTTAATATTGAAGGCGGTTGTTATGCAAAAACGATCAACCTTTCAGCTGAAAAAGAACCAGAAATCTACAATGCTATTCGCTTCGGTTCTGTTTTAGAAAATGTGGTTGTTGATGAAGAAACTCGTGTACCTGACTATGATGACGGTTCTTTAACTGAAAACACTCGTGCAGCGTATCCAATTCACTTTATCGAGAATATCGTAACACCTTCTGTAGCGGGACACCCTAAAACAATTGTTTTCTTAACTGCTGATGCATTTGGTGTATTACCTCCAATCAGTAAATTAACAAAAGAGCAAGCAATGTACCACTTCTTAAGCGGATTTACTTCTAAATTAGCAGGTACAGAACGTGGTGTAACAGAGCCAGAACCAGTATTCTCAACATGCTTCGGATCACCATTCTTACCTTTACCAGCAACACGTTATGCTGAAATGTTAGGTGAGAAAATTGATGAGCATGGCGCTCAAGTATTCTTAGTGAATACAGGATGGACTGGCGGCGAATACGGTGTTGGTAACCGTATGAAACTTTCTTATACACGTACAATGGTTCGCGCTGCAATTGATGGTAAACTTAATGATGTTGAAACAATTCAAGATCCAGTATTTGGTTTACACATGCCAACGAACATTGAAGGCGTACCATCTGAAGTATTAAACCCTCGTGATGCATGGTCAGATAAAGCTGCATATGATCAAAAAGCATCTTTCTTAGCAGACTTATTTAAAGAAAACTTTAAAAAGTTTGGTAATGTGTCTGATGAAATTGCGAAAAATGGTGCACCCTTAGTATAATGACTTTGACATAATGGTTTTACTTGAAATATATCATATTAGAAAAGACATCACTTCGGCCAACTGTGGTCAAAGATGATGTCTTTCTTTTTTCCCCTAAAACTATCCGTGGATTCAAGGGAGTTCAATTTATTTCTAGGTCAATGAAAAGCATTTGATTTCATCCATTCACATAACGCCTTAACTGTTTTCCGATTTTCTTTTGGAGGGTAATGATGTGCCAAACTTGGATAATACCAAGTTTCGTATTTTTTAGTTTTTGCATTTAACGCATTTTCTAAATAATAAGTTTGCTCAATGCTAACATTCTGGTCCTCAAAACCATGAATAATTAAGACTGGTGCCGTGATTTTATCGACTTGATATAAAGGTGTCCTTTCGTCGTATAATTCCTTCAATTTCGTTGGAGGTCCACCAATAATTCGTTTTAATGTTCTTCTCATATCAACTCTTTCAATATACATTGAAGATAAATTTGATACACCTGCCCAGACGACTACAGATTGAACATCGTCTCGCAAAATAGCTGTCCATAATGCCATTAGCCCCCCACGGGAAAATCCGTATACATGTACAGTATCCTTATTACTAAATTGTTTAAGAACTTCAACTCCGTACACTGCATCATACCTATCTTCACCTGCAAATTCATCTCGCCCTTGTCCACCACGATTTCCGCGATAGTAAGGTGCAAATACTATAAAACCATTTGCAGCAAACTGAGCAACTCTAGCTGGTCTTACAGCGCCTACAAATTGCAATCCACCTCTTAAATATAAAAGTGCTTCGTAATTCCCTTCTTTTACCGGTTTTGCTAATAACCCTTTTACTAGTAACCCTTGGGACCAATAACTTATTTCAAAAAGAGCTACATTTCGATTTGGAGATGGATATTTGTGAATTGTTTCAATCTTACCATTGTCTTTCAAGTTGTTTCACTTCCTGCAACATCTTTTTCATTCCTTCATCACGCATATAAAAGCTTAACTTTGAATGGTTTAATAATTCTTCCGTTGTAAGCCAAACCATTCCGATTGTTTCATGCTCCTCGACGAATGGATCAATTCTTTCAACTTTACCAGTAAAAACTGCTTTACAAAATGGTATTTCACTATGGACTAAGTAATCCGCAAACCATTTTAAATCAGATATATGTACAGAGGTTTCTTCATAAACCTCCCTTATTGCCGCTTCTTGCAATGTTTCACCTTGTTCAAGTTTTCCACCTGGGAATTCAACCCCACGTTTTTTGTTAATGGCACATAACCATTTTCCCTCATACTGAACGAACACTAACACATGATTAGGTTTAATAGAAAATTGATTTTCTTTAAAGGACAATTCGACTTGGCATCCATTTTCATCGATAAATGTAAACATCCCTTTACTCAACTCCTTTCAATAATAATAAGTCAGTAAAGGGATTTTTGTCACTCAATTGTTGAAGTATGGTAATTGTTCCACAAATTTTTTCGTATGCTCATCCCCAAATTCGTGGATGAGTGCATAAATCTTCATCAATCGATAATCGATTTCATGATTTGTTTCATCCATGTGGTAAGGTAAATACGGTAAATGGGCACGAACCATATTTTGAAATTCAATAGAGTCAATTTGACCAAACAATTGTTCAAATACACGTGCCTTTTCAGCTGGCATACTTAATTTAAATTCACATGGTGCACTAAGCGGAACATAGCTAAATGAATTATTTGCAACCGATACATAGACGTTGGTTTCGATACTAACCACTCCTTTTTACATAAGTATGAGGAGGGCAGTTTATTACTATACTAGGAAAGAATTAATTCTATTACAAAGGATCTTTTAGTTGTTTCTTTTAAGCAATTACCGAAATATTATTTTATTACTCGAAGAGGCTGGGAAATAAATTAAGTATGATAAAAATCCGCTAACGCTATATTAGAAAGTCGTTCGTTGGAGAGGCATGCGAAGACTCCTGCAGGACGTAGAAGCAGTCATGAGACCCCGGAGAGCTTTAGCTCACGGAGGCTCATGGCTTCCCTGCGGAAAGCGAAGCATGCATCGGAAACGAACGTCACTATATCAAAAAGGTACAATCCAAATTGAATGATGGATTGTACCTTTTCACCTGACTCTTGGTTGAAAGTTATCTTTTGTCCCAGCCTCTTAATCGTTTTTTAACCTAAAAATGATTTCAACATCCAATTATGTTTTTCTAAACTTTGATAAATTGCATTTAACATATCTTCTGTGCGGTCGTCTCCATCTTCTGCAGCTTGGCTCATCGCCTCGTTAAGGAGCTTCATAATTGCTTTAAAATCATCTATAATCGTTTGTACCATTTCTTTTGTTGTTTCTGTACTAGTTGCTTCTTGTACATGAGACAGCTCCAAATGTTCTTTTAATGTTGCTACTGGTCTTCCACCCTTTGTTAATATACGTTCTGCAATTTCGTCTAAATGTAATGTAACCTCATTATACAATTCTTCAAACTTTTCATGTAACGTGAAAAAGCTAGGTCCAGTTACATACCAATGATAATTATGAAGCTTTGTGTAAAGCACAGACCATGTTGCTACTAGTTCATTTAGTTGAGTATTTAGTCGATTGGTTGACATAATTCGCACCTCATTATTATTATTATTATATTCCAATAATTTATTAGTAAAGTTTCAACTATTATTATTACCTTAGTTCGTTGAAATATAACCGTTTGCAAAAATCTTCAAAATTTGTTTAAAGTTCTATCCAGAATTTTAAGGTATAATAGTTTTATTGATATTTGGAGAGTGAGATTTGTGGATATAACATTAGCTATTATTATATTAGTTGCAGTAATGTATTTAATTATTATTATTGGTGCATTATTGTTTATTCGAAATAGAAAAAAAGGTATGTTTAAACAAACGGTTGATCCAAAACCACTTCAAAATAATTATGAGCCAAAGAAGGAAAACGAATGAAATATCCCTTTATCTGGTTGATACAATTTTATCGAAAATATATTTCACCTATGACACCACCAAGTTGCCGTTTTCATCCTACCTGCTCCGAATATGGGCTGGAAGCTTTTAAAAAGCATGGGGCGATTAAAGGTGTTCTTCTGACAACTAAAAGAATATTAAAATGCCAACCATTTCATCCGGGTGGCTTTGATCCAGTACCAGACGAGTGGCCATCGAAAAAAAAATAATTTTTCGATGGTTTTTTTATTGTGTTTTTTTCTATCATACGTTATGATAATCCTTGTTAAATTTTTTAAATCGTAATTATTACTATTTATGGAGTGAGCAAATCATGAAAAAACTATTTTCAATGATTACGTTGACAGTTATTGCCCTTCTAATAACTGCATGCTCTAGTACAGAGTCAACTAAGTCAGAACAAAATGATCCTAATACAATTGATATTTATACAACAGTCTATCCTTTAACGTATTTTGCTGAACGTATCGGAGGAGAGTATGTAAATGTAACTTCTATTTACCCAACCGGTGCAAATGAACATAGCTTTGAACCAACGCAAAAAGATATGATGAATCTAGCTGATAGTGATTTATTTTTCTATATCGGTCTTGGTTTAGAAGGCTTCGTTGAAAAAGCAAATAACACATTAGCAAATGAAAATGTTAAGTTTGTAGCTACAAGTGAACATATTCCAGAAGATAAGCTACGTATTTCAAAAGGACATTCTTATGAAGAATCATTAGAACACGACCATGAACACGATGGAGACGAGCATGATGAACATGAACATGGTGCAGACGAACATGATGAACACAATCATGGGGACATTGACCCACATGTTTGGTTATCGCCAGTGTTGAGTCAAGAATTAGCACTTGCCATTAAAAACGAACTTGTAAACACTATGCCTGAGCAAGAAGCTACTTTTACTGCAAATTATGAAACATTAGTCAGTGAACTACAATCCTTGGATGAAGACTTTAAAAATCTAGTAGCTGATGCAAAGACAAAATCATTTTTCATCTCTCATTCTTCGTTTGGCTATATTGCCGGACAATATGGCCTAATTCAAGTACCTATTGCAGGACTTAACTCTCAAAGTGAGCCTTCACAAAAAGAGCTAATTGAAATTGTAGATTTAGCTGAAGAACTTGAGGCCAAGTATATCTTATTTGAACAAAATGTTTCTTCAAATTTAACCTCTGTAATTCAAAGTGAAATTGGAGCTAAAAGCTTAACACTGCATAATTTAAGTGTGTTGACAGAAGAAGATGTTGCGAATGATGAAAACTACTTTACTCTAATGCAAAAAAATATTGAAACATTCAAAGAAGCATTAAATCCTTAATCTAAAAAATCCCCAAGCTTGAAATAACCAAGCTTAGGGATTTTTTTATCCCGGTGTAACCGTCCGTAACACTCCCACCTTAAGATTCGATAGAACAAGATGATAGGTGAGAGTTAACGGACGCTAACACCCCGATTTGTTCAACTAACCATCAGTCGTAAAAAAGATCACTACTGATGGAAGTTTCACTTTATAGTAACTCTTTTAACTTTCTACGCATTAATTTATTGGAACCATTTCTAGGTAGTTGCTCAACAAAGTGTATTTCTTTAGGTACTTTATATTTTGCTAAATGATCTAAACAGTAGTCCAAGATTTCTTCTTTAGTTGTTTCTTTTTTCAAAACAACAAAAGCAACCGGCACTTGTCCCCATGTTTCATCTTCCATACCACAAACGCCAGCTTCACGTATACAATGATGTGCCATTAAAACATTTTCAATTTCAGCAGGGTAAACATTTTCTCCACCTGAAATAATTAAATCTGACCTACGATCAACAACAAATAAATAACCCTCATCATCTAAATAACCAATATCTCCTGTATGTAACCAACCATCAATCGTGGAGCTTTTTTTTGCGAATTGGCCAATATAGCCTGGAGTTACATGAGGTCCACGGATTAATATTTCACCTTCTACATATGGCTTGTCCGTATCCGCAATCTTAATTTGATTGAAAAATAGTGGTTTACCAGCAGAACCTAGTTTTCGAATGGCATCTTCGTTAGATAATGTAGCAGTTTGTGAAGAAGTCTCAGTCATACCATATGTTTGTGCAATGGGAAGGTTTATTTTTTTTGCTCTTACTAAGTAATCTTTTGGAAAGGGTCCACCACCTGCCAAAATGATTTTAAATTTTGGAGAGGCCATTAATCCATTTTCCTCTAAACCATTTAAAATTCGCTCTAACATAACAGCTACAAGCGACATATGTGTAACTCGTCCTGATGATATGTCTTCCACAGCACCCATCGCATCGAATTTTTCATAAAGTTTCACTTCATTTCCATACAATAGAGATCTGATCAAAATTGAAAAGCCACTTATATGAAATAGTGGAACCGCGCAAAGCCAAACATCATCTTCACCTAGGCCAATATTTAAAATGGAAGCTAATGCACTTGCTTGATGATTCCCTACTGTTTGTCGTACTCCTTTAGGAAATCCTGTTGTCCCAGAAGTGTACATAATTGATGTCGTTTGATTTAGAGACCATTCTAAATCAATTGCAATTGGGTTCCCATAACTCATTTCCACTGTTGAGAATAGTAGTATATTTATATTCTCAGGAAGTAAATGTTGGTCTTCATCGTCACAGATTATATATTTTACTTCAGCATCTTGAATTTGATAAGCAAGCTCATCCTTTGCTAACTTTCGGTTAAGTAATACCATTTCACATTTTAAATGCATACAAGCATACATGATAAAAATTAAATTCGGTCGACTTCTTCCGATAATTGCAATTCGACTATTTTCTTCAATACCTAATGAGGAAAGCTGATATGCACGCTGCACTGAAATCTCTTTTATCTGTTCAAAATTCCAAGTCTCCCCTTCAAATGTTAAGGCACTTCTATTTGGTGTTAAATATGCACGTTGCAATATCCAATTAGGATACATAAATCATCATTCCTCCAAAATCACTTTCTACAACTATTTTACTCCTATTTCATTTGTTCGTAAAAATATTGTATCTATAAAAGAAAAATCTTAAAAAAATGAAAAAAAGATAAGAGGTTTGAACTCTTATCTTTTAAATAGCCATTTTTAATATCAAGGGAATTTCGGGAATTGGTCGAAGTCCGGTTTGCGTTTTTCTTTAAATGCATCGCGACCTTCTTTTGCTTCGTCTGTTGTGTAATAAAGTAAAGTTGCGTCTCCAGCAAGTTGTTGTAAACCAGCTAAACCATCTGTATCAGCATTAAATGATGCTTTTAAGAAACGTAATGCTGTTGGAGAAAGTTGAAGCATTTCTTCACACCATTGAACTGTTTCATCTTCTAATTGCTCTAATGGAACAACTGTATTAACTAAGCCCATTTCAAGCGCTTGCTGTGCATCGTATTGACGGCATAAGAACCAAATTTCTTTTGCTTTTTTATGACCGATAATACGCGCTAAATAACCAGCACCGTATCCAGCGTCAAATGATCCTACACGTGGACCAGTTTGTCCAAAACGAGCATTTTCTGCAGCGATTGTTAAGTCACAAACTACGTGTAATACATGACCACCACCGATTGCATAACCAGCTACCATCGCAACAACTGGTTTTGGAATAACACGGATTAAACGTTGTAAGTCTAATACATTTAGTCGAGGAATTTGATCGTCACCAACATAACCACCATGTCCACGTACACTTTGATCTCCACCTGAACAGAATGCAAGGTCACCTTCACCAGTTAAAATAATCGCACCAATTTTAGAATCTTCACGTGCACGTGAGAACGCGTCGATCATTTCAGAAACAGTTTTTGGTGTGAATGCATTACGCTTTTCTGGTCGGTTAATTGTAATTTTTGCAATACCATTATAAAATTCATACTTGATTTCATCATAAGTATGTAATGTTGTCCATTCTCTAGCCATTTAATAGCCCCCTAATTAATTTGATAGACATCCTTTATTATTGTAGCAAATTGTGTCGGATTTTCCACGTGAATTGCATGTCCTACTCCAGGAATAATAGTATGACTTGCATTTTGTAATAGCGTTTTCATTTCTTCAGCAATTTGAATGAACTTCTCATCTAGTTCCCCTGTAATTAATTGTACAGGAATAGATATTTGATGTAATTCATCCCATAATGATTTTTGTACACCTGTTCCCATTCCGCGCAAGCTGTTTGCCAAACCAATTTCTCTTTGTGCTAATCGTTCGTCTCTAACCGCTTTTTGAATATCTGAGGGTAATTTTTTTTGCGATGCGAACAAAGGGATATTTTCCCATGCATTAACAAATGAGACAATACCGTTTTTTTCAATCTTATCTGCGAGCGCTACATCAGCAAGTCTACGTGTTAATCTTTCATCTTCAGTTTTTAAGCCAGGAGAAGTACTTTCTAAAATTAATGATTTAACTCGTTTTGGATAAACACTAACGTATGATAGAGCAATCCGACCACCCATTGAATATCCAACGAGAGTAAATGTAGTTAAATGCAATTGTTCAAATAGATTTTCTAAATCCTTAATCTGTTCTTCCATTGAGTATGATGAAGGATCATTTGGTGCATCTGTTTTTCCATGGCCTACTAAATCAACCGTTACAATTTTTAACGTTGTAGGTAAAAGGGATGCCACTGTTTCCCATGTTCGTACACTGCCAGTGAAACCATGTAACAACACAATGACTTCACGCGCTCCTTCATTCCATACTTTTATATGATAATTGACCCCTCTTGCGGAAACCATCATTACTGCTTCATCTCCGAATGAATCTGTTGCCATAATCTCCGATGAGCTGCAACATTTTCTTGTCGATCCGTAAAGACTTCTATAAGTCGGAGAGGGTTAGTTCTTTCGCTATTGAAAATACCTTTCATTTCAACCAGTTTGTTCACTTGAATGTATTCCATGTCATACATTATTGCTACTTGTTCAAATTGAAGAGCTGTTGGCGTGCCAAATAAATCTTCATAATACTCTTTAATTGTAGATTGAGATAAATACGAGAAGATTCCACCGCCATCATTGTTTAAAACAATGACTGTAATGTTACATGGTTGATATCTTGTAGCAATTAAAGCATTCACATCATGTAAAAATGCTAAATCACCTATTAATAAAAATAATTGTCTATCACTGCGACCATGACTAAAGCCAAGTGCAGTGGACATGACACCGTCGATTCCATTTGCTCCACGATTTGCAAAAATTTGAATGTCTCGATCTGTAGGAATTAAGAATGTATCGATATCTCTAATTGGCATACTACTGCTTACAAATAGATCACTACCATCTGGTAATTGTTCTAATAATGAACGAACCACTGCACCTTCATCTGTTTCTGACTCAACATGCTTTGCAATATGTTTTATAGCCATATCTTCATTTGCACGCCATATAGAAAAATAGTCATTATTGATTTCAAGCTCAATTTGTAGTTCGCTAAGCCATTTTCCAATAGAAGCATTTATCAGATGTGTAGAGACAGAACTTGAATCACGGAACATCGGATCTTCATCAATGACAATATAATTTGTTGGCATTGAATTAGTTATGAATATTGTTAAGAATTTAGATACAGGTTGTGCTCCAAACCGAATGATTGTATCAGCAACTACCTTTTCTCTGTAAGGCTCACTTTTTAAAAGTGCATCGTAAGTCGTAATAATATATTGCTTGCAGTCGTCTGGTATTTTCGCCCGCATATTCGATAAAC
Source organism: Ureibacillus manganicus DSM 26584 (assembly GCF_000772945.1). GTDB lineage: Bacteria > Bacillota > Bacilli > Bacillales_A > Planococcaceae > Ureibacillus > Ureibacillus manganicus. Next base: position 3,608 of record NZ_JPVN01000042.1, on the reverse strand, counting down.
TTTCCACTAGAACAGGCCACTTTACTTTTCGAATAAAGTCCCAAATATACCTTAAATCGGTTCCTAATGCCAATTCGCCAACAACAATTAATCCCTTATTTGTTTCATTCATTATATTTATTAATAATTTTTTTGTTTCTTCTGTAGGTGTAATTTCTCCGATAAAACTACCTTTAAATGTAGCAAGTGGTAATTGCTCATTAAAATCGATAAGTAAAGGTTCACGAAATGGAATATTAAAGTGTACTGGCCCTAATGGAGAAGACTTAGCAATATTCACACCACGAGCTATATGACGCTCTACAAAAGGTAATGTTTGCTTAGCATCATCTGGAATTGGAAAATCTGCTGACCATTTGACATGTTCCCCGTACAGATTAATTTGATTGATGGCTTGTGGTGCACCAACTTCACGAAGTTCATGAGGACGGTCTGCAGTAATTACGATTAGCGGTATTCTAGAATATTTAGCTTCTACGATGGCAGGATAATAGTTAGCTGCAGCAGTACCAGATGTACAAAGAAGTACAACAGGTTTTTGTTTTGCTTTTGCAAGACCTAATGCAAAAAAGGCTGCTGAACGTTCATCGACCTGGCGATAAACCTGGATGTCTTTTGTAGAAGCAAATGCATATGCTAAAGGTGTTGAACGCGAACCAGGACTAATTACTACATCTTCAACTCCGTTTTGAATAATTGATGCAACAATTTTATATACATAATTCGTTAATATTTCACGTTCACTCATGTAATTGTCCTCCTAAGGCACGTAACATTGGACGAAACTTTACTAATGTTTCTTCATATTCAGAATTTGCTTCAGATTCAGCAACAATTCCCCCACCAGCATACAGGATCGCTTTATTGTCCACTAGTGAGGCAGATCGTATTGCTACAGCAAACTCCCCATTACCTTCAGCATCTATCCAACCAAGTGGAGCGGCGTATAATCCACGGTTCATTGACTCCGCATTTCTTATAATTGTTAACGCATCCTGACGAGGTACACCACCAAGGGCAGGTGTTGGATGTAAGTCCTTCACTAACTGTAGAATCGATTTATTTGGCAGTAATGTACCTTCAATAGGTGTAAATAGATGTTGTATATCTCTAATCTTTAATAAACGAGGTTTCTTTGCAACTTTATGTTGAATACAATTTTTTGAAAAAGTATCCGCAATCATATCTACAACATATTGATGTTCTCCCAAGTTTTTTGCATCATTTAACAAATCTTGTCCAAGTACCTGGTCTTGTTCTGCTGTCTTTCCTCGTTTTACAGATCCTGCTACACAAGAAGAATAAGCATGTCCATTATTCACTTTGACTAATCTCTCTGGAGAAGCCCCGAAAAATAGTAACCCATTTCGTTCTAGTCCAAATAGATAACTTTCTGGTTGTTCATTAATTACATGTGAAAGAATTTGTGGTGAAGTTAATTCATCTTCAAATTTCATTTGTAAAGACCTAGCAATTACAACTTTTTCTGCTTGTTTATTTTGAATAAGATTTGCAACCATTTGTACAGATTCTAAGTATTGTTCCTTATTACGTTCTATATAGCTTGTCATAACAGGCTTGTCGTATGTTTTTAGTTCTTTTACTTGTGCGGCATGAATTAAATGATCACGTTGTTTTCTCAATTCTTCAAATTGTTTAGAAGAATTTGTTTGATCTGTAATTAAATGAATACTCACATACGCTTTATCATTTTGTATAACTAGTTGGAAGGTTGCCACTGTAAAATAGCTTTGAGGGAAATCATCCCACTCTCCGTTTTCTGTATTTTGTGGGTCAAATGTAAACCCTCCGAAAAGAATGGGTTGTGGTTCCGTATCTTCTCTTACGATATTTCTCGTAAGCTCCATCCATTTCTTTTCAACATGATCAAAACGATTATCATTCTCATTATTTTCAATGACATATGCAGATCCTAGTCCAACTAATGTAAATGTTTTCTCACGATTTTGCCAAAAGAATCTTTTACCTTTAAATTGACTCTCACCCGCTGCAAAAAATGCTAACGCAGATAACCGATTTACTTCAATTGTTTCTATATAAAAGTGAAATCTTTCACTTTTAGAGCCCACTTCAGCTTCAGTGGTTTGTAACCACTTCTGATCCATGTTAATTTCCTCCATTCAAATAAGCCTTTAAGCCTCGGAGCCTTACGACAGTCAATCTTTAGTGGCAACTATACATGTATGGCCAGAATTTACCCTAGTATGGCTCACCTAGTTGCATTCTCCAGAGGCTATAAACTACATTCAGTAAAGAGTTGAAATATTACTGAATTAATAAACAACTCATATTTCTAATCACCATTTTTAAGGTAGGGTTAGGTGACTTCTTAAAATAAAATTGAAATCATTAATTCGAGAAAAATTTCTTAATAATTAGTCTATGTAAAATTCATAAAACTTCTCGCACTTTTTTAACAATATCTATTCTATCATATCATTATTTGTGTTTATAGAATTTCTAATTTACTATAAAGTAGACATAAAAAAGGCTTGAGATAACTCAAGCATTAATAGAAAAAACATATTTTTCAAAACCTTGATGGCTCATCATCTTAACATCTTCTTCTGTAAAATGTTTAAGAAGTTCTTTCATTAAATTTTGATATTGTGATGCATCTGTTAGTAAATCTACCTTATAATCAATTCCATCAAAATCTGACCCAAAACCAACGTTTTCAACCCCAACAAGGTTTACAAGATGTTTAATATGCCCAATTAATTCGTCAATAGACGCCGCTTCTTTATTATTAATAAAAGGTGGATAGAATACAACATGAATGCGCCCACCCTTATCAACAAGTAACTTTACTTGATCATCTGTTAAATTTCTAGGGTTATCACAAATAGTTCGTGAATTACTGTGACTTGCTATTAAATGTTTTGCAAGCGGTAACAATTCATAAAATCCTTCATCATTAAGATGCGCTACATCCAGAATAACATCTTGCTCATTTAAATAATTTACGACTTCTTTGCAAAATGATTTTAACCCTTTAGTTTGATCTTCCAAAGTGCCATATGCAACATCATTTTCATAATTCCATGTTAACCCTACCAGTTTTACGCCAGCCTCGATTAGAACATTTAACTTCTGTAAATCAGTCCCTATACAATCACAACCTTCAAGACTTAACACTGCACCAATTTCATCGTCCTTAAGCTCTTGAATTTGCTTCCAATTAGTAATATGAACAACACCGGGTGCCGTAATAACATATTTATTAAAAGCTTCTACTTGAAGTAAAGCACGATTAAACCGTTCTTCAATGGGTACATTGGGATGAACAAAAATAGCAAATACTTGAACCTTAACATTACCAGCGTTTAATCCATTTAAGTTTGAATCCAAGCGTACGTCGTTTAAAAATTCCATATCATCATATCTAGATAACTTATTTAATACATCACAGTGTAAATCATATATTTTCATGGATCTACCACCAATCGTTTTTACTTAGTTTAAAGTATAGAACAATTTCATTAACAATCCATTATTATTTTTTGAAAATAAATTAATGAGTAAGTTTGCTTTTAAACTATTAAAAAAAGTGATTTAAAAAGAATTAACTTTTTAAATCACTTTTA
>NZ_JPVN01000066.1 GCF_000772945.1 Ureibacillus manganicus DSM 26584 | reverse complement strand
CCCTGCTTGTAAGGCAGGTGCTCTCCCAGCTGAGCTAATCCTCCAGGTAAGCCTAGCAATGTCCTACTCTTGCAGGGGGAAGCCCCCAACTACCATCGGCGCTAAAGAGCTTAACTTCCGTGTTCGGTATGGGAACGGGTGTGACCTCTTTGCCATTATCACTAGACTATTTATTTTGGACAAGATTTATATTACCATAAATCACTTAAATTTCAAGTATATTTTTTTAGAGATAATAAAAATCTTTAAAAAATGACCCGTACGGGATTCGAACCCGTGTTACCGCCGTGAAAGGGCGGTGTCTTAACCACTTGACCAACGGGCCTTATGGCGGAGAAGGAGGGATTTGAACCCTCGCGCCGCGTTAGCGACCTACACCCTTAGCAGGGGCGCCTCTTCAGCCTCTTGAGTACTTCCCCATATGGCTCCGAAGGTAGGACTCGAACCTACGACCAATCGGTTAACAGCCGATTGCTCTACCACTGAGCTACTTCGGAATATTCATGGTGGGCCTAAATGGACTTGAACCATCGACCTCACGCTTATCAGGCGTGCGCTCTAACCAGCTGAGCTATAGGCCCATACTTCTATGGAGCGGGTGATGAGAATCGAACTCACGACATCAGCTTGGAAGGCT
>NZ_JPVN01000041.1 GCF_000772945.1 Ureibacillus manganicus DSM 26584 | reverse complement strand
CCGGTTCAAATCCGGTAGCCGCCTCCAATGTTCTTAATCGGTTAAACCGATTTTTTTTATCTTTTTTTATTTTGCCGAAGTGGTGGAATGGCAGACACGTCGCACTCAAAATGCGATGCCGCGAGGCGTGTGGGTTCGAGTCCCACCTTCGGTATCATCGTCACCTACACAAATAGATAAACTTATTATAAGAATAACTATTAGTAAGGTATATGAAAGAAGGTAGAGATTAATTTCTCTACCTTCTTTTTTTGATTTAAAAGGCAAAAAGAAAAGGAGGCATAAAAGACTAACGGGTTCGGAACAAGTGGAGAAAATAGCAAATAACAATGGTTTTGGAAGTGCAATTAGCAAACTAATTCGCACTTCTTTTTTTGCTGTTGTATCAATGTTTAATCCTTTAAGTGGTGTCTTTAATATCTCAATTCGCAACATAATTAACAAGACCGCATAAATTTATGTGGTCTTGTTAAAGTCGATGTCAAAACTGGTGTTAAATGATCGCATAAATCAAACGAAATTCTTTCTTTTGAAAGGGAGATGGAAAATTTATGCTAAAATAAATTTATAGATTGTGAAATTATGTACTCAAACTAACGGGGCAGTTTTGTTGAATAAGAAATAACAAGAGTAATGAGCATTTACTTTAAAATAAGATTAAACGGAGGTTTATATGCGAAAAATTTATCTAGATAGAACGGCATTCTCTGGAGCCATATTTGTTAATTTAGAAGATACTGAGATTATATCAGCGGGAACAACCATTAATTCAATGGGGGTTCATAATAGAAATGAAGAGTATCAAACATACGCTAACGATTATGATATTCAATTTATCTTTGACGATGATATTCCACATTTAGAGTTTTTTACGGTTCCACATGTAGATATTATGGCAGAAGATAGTAAAGGAGGATTTGTCGGAATTGTTTATCAACAGTGTGACACGGAAAGTGACGCACCAATTTGTTATATCAATAGGGATTTAGAGTGCTTTATAATTTCTGAAAACGTAGAAGATTTTCTGAGTAATATAGGAACATGGCAAGACAACATGAAACCCTATGATAAAATTACCGTTTATCGTTCGAAAGCAGAAGCAGAAACTGAACTAGAATTTATCGATTTGTCTGATATTCTTCCATGATTATAAATTTTTATTGAACTAACGAGGGCTTTAGTTGAGTACCAGGATACAAAAATTATATTAAAAAAGACTTAGTTTCTTAATGAACTAAGTCTTTTGATTGGGTAAATTATTGCCAATTTTGTCTGCCTTAGGGAAAAATAACTTTATCTATTACTTTGTTATTTCAACAATTCATTAATTAAAAATATATTAGAGTATGCATACCTTAAACTATGTTCGTCTATTGTGTGTTTTAAAGTAATCTCTTGCTGGTTTAAAGTGTTATTAACATCTACATGCAGGATAGATTTAGAATCTTCTGGATCGATAGTTAATACTCCCAAATCAAATAAGGTATGATGATTTGGACAAACGACAACCATATTGTACGTTTCGTCTGGTCCATTATGATTGTTGCCAAGTGGTCGAATGTGGTGAACTTCACAATATTTTAGTGAATCGATTAACGTAATTTGTTCATTGCAGATTTGACATTTATAGTCATACAATTCCTTTAGTTCATGGACTTTTTTTTTATCTCGGTCACGTACTAATTTTTCTAATAAGGTGGTTGGGGGGACAGGTTCATCTTCTGGTTCTTTTGAATTGATAACATAAACAGGCTTATTTAACTCTGATTTAAAGGTTTCATTATGATAGTGGTGAATCGCTTCAACAACAAAGTTTTCTTCAATCCCGAATAATTCGATAATTTCATTTAGTGATGTCCCTTTACTTTGAATTAAACTATGAAAAACGACATTGTATCGAAGATGATCAATTGTTATCGGTTCTTCCCCGTTTTGCATACAAATATATTTTAAAACATAATTTATAATTTGATGTTTCCCGTAAGGTTTTTTGTCATCTACTCTATCATCAAAATCAAATCGTGAAAAACTTTCTAGCTCAGCGATAAAATCATCTTCTTGTCCAGATTTCGTTATTTCTACTGCATTTCTTACTTTGATATATTCAACTAAAATATCTTTAATTTTGCCATCAATATAAATGTTATGGTTTTCTTTATAATAATGAGGCACTCTACATTTTCCATCTATAAATTGGACATCATTTACACTTAAAACCTTTTTAGATTTCGTTTTGCTAGATGGATTGATGAAACCACCAGGATAGCCTGTTGCGATTGTTAAACCAATTGCTGCTTTTGCCATTAGAGAAATGTTTTCATTATGCAAATGCTCATAATATGAATCATCAAGAAATTTACTTAGCATAAAATTTTTACTTAAAAAGCTTGTTTGTTTTTTCTTCGTATTACCTTTTAATTCAACAGGCAGTTCTCGCTTTTCGATTGGAAAACGAATTCTCTCAGAGCCAATCACTTTTTTTACTTTATCATAATAGAAATTATACAAGTTCCGTATTGCTTCATATTTTTGGTTAGTTTTATTTCCGCCAACATTTAAAATGAAATTCTTTGTTTTATTCGAAGTTAAACCGATTTCAGCGTCAGAGTCTGAACCCATATATTCCATATAGTTCTTTATTATGCTCGTATAATTTCGAACTGTACTTTCGCTATCCTGTTGTTTATAAAGTTGGAACAACTCGTTAAAATTCATCCTCATTTCACCCCTATTGATTTTAATTGCTAATAAAACAGTTTTGAAATATTTGGATATACTTACAGTTTACAGTTTATTACAACGCTCTACAATATGAAAATGAGAAGTTTTCATTCCAACATACATAACATCTAATAGCCTATTTATATATTTTTACTTATAGTTGATTAGATAAAATAGATAAAGTATATCGATGGGAATTTTTGAAGAAAAAGAAACAATCAAGAAGAAATTATAATAGAGGGCTTTTCTATGCAGGGGCGATTTATCACTATTGTTGCTAAATATTCTTTTGATCTAAAGAAGGCGTTTCTTTAAGAAGGTGAAATGCCTTTTCTTATTGAAGTAAAGGAGCAGGTTACTTAAAGAAGGAGGATTTTTTAAGTGCGAAAATGGATAATCTTGATCATCATTCTTATTTTAGGGGGAATAATATATTCCAACTGGCTTTCGAACAAAGAGTCTGAAGCTCTTAAATATATATTAAATACTAGCCTCGATATAGATTCAATTACTGTCAAAGATGGCAAAACGAAAGAAGAATTATTATCATTTTCAAATTCAGATCCTGCTTTTTCAGAATTGGCAAATTTTTATAGTCGCTATTACGTCCTAGAAGGTGAAAACAAAAATATTTTGACTGGGGAACCAATCGCTGAAATTGAATATTATGTAGAAAAGGAATTAAAATACACTGTGAGTATTTATCAACTGAAAGAACGACTCATAGTTAAACCACCAGTTACGAGTTTAGATGTTTACCAATATGCTCCAGTAGAAAAAAATAGCCCTTTTGTCTTTTCAATTAAAGAATACAATATGCTTTTTGGTGTTAATGAAGGAATGAAAGAGTTAATGTATTTATTAAGTTCAAGAATAAACCTTGAACAAAACAATATAGTTTATAATCTTTTAAGGAAATCTAATTATTTTTGAAGTTTGTAATTTACTTCACTTAAACTACCATGTAAGAACGATACTTTCTTACATTTACTGTGGTGAAGCATGACTTCATGGATAGCTAACGGGGTGCTTTAATTGAGTAAGAGTGTTCGTCATTGACGGTTTTTTATGTAAGAAACTAACCAAATTCATACAGTCAAAAAGAAACAAAAAAAACACCCCATATGAAAGGTGTATTGGCACACTTTGTTATTCAATTAAAGACTTTCGTTAGTTGGGTTATTCATTTCCACCTCCAGCTTTTGGTGATATTCATACTGTACTTCTCCATATAGTTTATCCAAGAAAATAGTCGCTCCTTCAATAGTTTGCACGACACTTTTTCCTTGTATATAACGTTTGTAATTTTTTATATTCCATTTATCCTCTTTCCTTTTATCAATTAATCCCTCAGCGTTTAACCAAATTATATTGCTAGAATAATCTTCAACATATAGCACACTTCCTTCAAGAAATGGTTTTCCTTCTGTCGGTCGAATAAGTTTCATAAAAGTCATTTCATGTTTCAGAGAATTATATGCGTGTTTTAGACCTAAAAGATACTGCCCACCTGTTTCCTTCTTTCTTTTATTTTTATACGACGATTGGTGATTTCTATTTTTGCAGTGCCACTCATCAGCAGTATTCAACCAAAATAATACTTCACTTGATGCTACGGTAATTGAAAGACTATTTCTTTCGTTACTTATCATCACTTCATTAAATCTTTTTACAGATTTTCTAAGACCATAATTAATATAATTTAGCCTCCAACGTTTTATATCGTCCACTTTAAACCCTCCTTTTTATTCCAAAGCCCTTTCAGTAACTCCCATATAACCTTTCATATTAACCTCTACTCATGTTTAACATTCATCTGTTCAACCAATATTGCTGTCTCCTGCTTTGTCGGTTCAATAACAACAGCATATCACTTTTCTATGTAAATTTTTATGTAAAATCATATATTCATTGAAGACAAAAAATATCCTTGTTTAACTAACGGAGGCGTTTCTTAAGGAGAAATTGTCTTTCTTATTTAAGTAAGGAGCAGTTTAATTGAATAAGAATATACAGTTGGAATTGGGATATCCCAATTCTTTTTTTATTTTTTTTGTATCATTCAAATAAATGTTTGAATAATAAATGGAAAGAGGTATAATATATTCAAATGAGTATTTGAATGAAAAGGAGGGATATTAATGAGTAAGAATGATTCGTGTGAAATTTATTGTTATGATGAAGAAAAAGTCAATCGAATACAAGGTGAATTAGAGAAAGAGGATATAGGTAGTGTTGCCCAACTGTTTAAAGCATTTGCAGATGAAAATAGAGCAAAAATTTCCTATGCTTTATGCCAAGATGATGAGTTATGTGTATGTGATGTTGCCAATATCATTGGTTCTTCTGTGGCAACGGCTTCTCATCACCTACGAACACTTCATAAACAAGGGATCGTGAAGTATCGAAAAGAAGGAAAATTAGCGTTTTATTCCCTAGATGATGAACATATCAAACAGTTAATTATTATTGCGTTAGCACATCAGAAAGAGGTGAAAGCAAATGTCTGAGAAACAAGTGAAACTATCGGAAGAAGAAATGAAAGCCTATCGTGTGCAAGGATTTACTTGTACGAACTGTGCAGCCATTTTTGAAAATAACGTGAAAGGATTGCCAGGGGTCGAGGATGCAAAAGTAAATTTTGGAGCCTCTAAAGTGTACGTCAAAGGAAATGCAACGATTGAGGAATTAGAGAAGGCTGGATCTTTTGAGAACTTAAAGATTCGGGATGAAAAAGAACAAAAGGTTGAACGCGAACCATTTTGGAAGCAAAAAGAGAATATTAAGGTCTATATTTCAGCCGTTTTGCTTGTGATTAGTTGGTTTTTAGGGGAGCAATACGGAGAAGGACATATTCTTCCGACAATCGGTTATGCAGCCTCCATTTTAATTGGTGGCTATTCGCTATTCATTAAAGGGCTTAAAAATTTAAGCAGATTAAATTTTGATATGAATACGCTCATGACCATCGCCATCATAGGAGCAGCCATCATTGGTGAATGGGGCGAAGGGGCAACCGTTGTTATTTTATTTGCGATCAGTGAAGCATTAGAGCGTTATTCAATGGATAAGGCTCGTCAATCCATTGAATCATTGATGGATATCGCTCCAAAAGAAGCATTAATTCGCCGTGGAAATGAAGAAATGATGATTCATGTTGACGACATTCAAGTTAACGACATTATGATCGTAAAACCTGGTCAAAAATTAGCAATGGACGGAATCGTTATCAAAGGAACGTCCACATTAAATCAGGCAGCAATTACGGGGGAAAGCGTTCCTGTAACAAAAACAGTTGATGATGAAGTGTTCGCTGGAACACTAAATGAAGAAGGATTGCTCGAAGTTAAGGTAACAAAACGAGTAGAAGATACAACATTATCAAAAATCATTCATTTAGTGGAAGAAGCACAGGCAGAACGAGCACCTTCTCAAGCGTTTGTTGATAAATTTGCAAAATACTACACACCAGCCATTGTAATTTTGGCGTCTTTAATTGCGGTCGTCCCTCCATTATTCGGGGGAGATTGGAGCCAGTGGATCTATCAAGGGTTAGCAGTATTAGTCGTTGGTTGTCCTTGTGCATTAGTTGTTTCAACGCCTGTTGCCGTTGTTACTGCAATCGGAAATGCAGCAAAAAATGGTGTCTTAATTAAAGGTGGTATCCATCTAGAAGAAGCAGGACACTTAAAAGCGATTGCGTTTGATAAAACTGGAACATTAACAAAAGGTATTCCTGCTGTAACCGATGTTGTGACATATGGCGGAAATGAAAATGAATTAATGATCATAACGGCAGCGATTGAAAAAGGATCGCAACATCCACTTGCTTCTGCCATTATCAGAAAAGCAGAAGAAAATGGATTGAATATTAATGGTATATCGGTTGAAGACTTCCAATCGATTACAGGTAAAGGTGTAAAAGCGAAAGTAAATGACCTAATGTATTATGTCGGAAGTCCAAATCTGTTTGAAGAATTGCACAAAACGATTGAAAGCAACATCAAAGAAAATATTACACGTATGCAAACAGAAGGAAAAACTGTCATGGTGTTAGGGACCGAGAAAGAAATACTTTCATTGATCGCCGTAGCAGATGAAATGAGAGAAACATCAAAAGAAGTTATTAATAAATTGAATCATATTGGAATCCAGACAGTAATGCTGACAGGTGATAACGAGAGAACCGCAAAAGCAATCGGAAAACAAGTCGGTGTTTCAGATATTCAAGCAGATTTACTTCCAGAAGATAAATTAAACTTTATTAAAAAACTTCGTGAAAAACATCAAAGTGTCGCAATGGTCGGGGATGGTGTAAACGATGCACCAGCACTTGCAGCGGCTTCAGTTGGGGTTGCAATGGGTGGTGCAGGTACAGATACGGCACTCGAAACAGCTGATATAGCGTTAATGTCAGATGATTTAAGTAAGTTACCTTACACTATTAAATTAAGTCGCAAGGCTCTAATCATCATTAAACAAAATATTACCTTTTCTTTAGCGATTAAATTATTAGCATTGGTATTAGTGATGCCTGGATGGCTTACATTGTGGATAGCGATCTTCGCAGATATGGGAGCAACGTTACTTGTAACACTAAATAGTTTGCGATTACTAAGAGTAAAAGAATAAGTTTAGATTTAAAAGGGATAGGATAAATTATCCCTCTTAAATCTTTAATTAACATCAAAGAATTCTCAACATGTCTAATATAAATTAAGGAGCTAAATTTATGTATGACACGATTGTAATTGGAGCTGGACAAGCAGGTCTGTCTGTCGGTTACTATTTAAAACAACAAAATCGAAACTTTATAATTTTAGACAGAGGAAAAGAAGTAGGCGAGAGTTGGAACAACCGATATGACTCTCTAGTTCTATTCACTCCAAGAATGTATGACGCTTTACCAGGACTACCACTCAAAGGAGAGGCTCACGGTTTCCCGACAAAGAATGAAATAGTTCGTTACTTAAAGGAATATGCAACTGAATTTAAACTACCTATTCAGTTACAAACTGAAGTAATCAAGGTACAACATAAGCAGGGTATATTTTACATAGAAACGAATCAAGGTGTAATACATTCGAAAAATCTTATTTCAGCAACTGGAGCATTTCAAACTCCTAGAATACCAGCATTTTCGAAGGAATTATCCAAGGATATTAACCAGCTTCATTCCTCTCAATATAAAAACCCGAGTCAGTTAATAGAAGGTAACGTTCTTGTTGTTGGTGGAGGAAATAGCGGAGCTCAAATTGCAGTAGAATTATCAAAAGAAAAGGAAACGTATTTAGCGATTAGTAAAAAGTTATCCTTTTTACCTTTAGTGTTATTTAAAAAAAGCATGTATTGGTGGTTCAATCAATTCGGAATATTAAAAGCGAGTACAAATTCCTTTCTAGGGAGAGTAATTCAAAAAAAGGGAGATCCTATATTTGGCTATGAATTGAAAGATGCAATTGATAGAAAAAAAGTCTTCGTAATACCAAGAGTAATGAATATTATACAAAACGAAATAACCTTTAAAGATTCAACTACCCTAAAGGTTGATAACATTATATGGGCTACTGGATTTGATTTAATTTTTCCTTGGTTAGAGATAAAAGAAGCATTAAATGATAGAGGTAAAGTAATTCATAATCGTGGTATTTCAAATGTGAAGGGATTATACTTTATTGGCTTACCTTGGCAGCACCGTCGTGGATCGTCAATCCTGCAAGGTGTAGGATTCGATGCTGAATATATTGTTAAGCATCTTAAAGAAAAAAGACATTTAGAATAATAGAAATGGACTGAAGATTGGTTCTTAAATGAAAGGAAGAATTTGATGATTAAAATAAAAAAATCTATATTCATGTCGTTCATCGCAATTATGGTATTTAGTTTGATCCCATTAAGTTTGGTTAGTGCCCATTCTGTTTTAGAAAATTCAACACCCACAGAGGGCGAACAACTGAATGATTCTATTAACAGAATCGAGCTTTCGTTTAATACGAAAATTGAAAACGGGAGTTCGCTTACACTAGTAAATAACACGGGAGATGAATTGAAACCTTCTTCCAATGAAATAAATGATAAAGTACTTGTAGCGATATTCGAAGAATCGCTTGAACCAAGTACATATCAAGTACATTGGAAAGTGGTTGGAGCAGACGGACATCTTATTGAAAATCAATATTCTTTTACAATCACAGAACCTGAAATGACAGAAGGCAGGAATCAGACTTCTCAATCTGAAGAAGAACAAACCAATAGTACAACAGAAAATGAAACCCCACCAACCGATGTAGGAAAAGATGATGTTGAAAATAATCAATATACAGAAAATCAAAACCAACAATCCAGTATTGAAAATGAGCAGTCTTCTTTAGGAATGACCATCATTATAATCCTGATTATTGCAGGCATAGGGATAGTAGCTTGGATGTTGTTTAGTAAATAACCTTTAGTTCTTCAGTTTGAAGAATTGGATATGGTTCGATGTTGTAATCCGATAAATCGACATCAACTTTGGAGTAATCCACAGATTCTATAGAAGAATGGCGAATTTGCAACATAGTTCGTTTCTTTACCATTTCCTTTGTTTTGAAATAAAACCAAACACCAAATAGCATTAATCCTATACCAATTGGCACAGCAATCAACAATAATAAGTAATCAATAGATACTATATCTGGAATATCTATATTTGTATGAAACACATAATTTATTAAGGGGAAAAGCAAATTCATCCACCATTCTTTAGGAAAACCAGCTATCGCTATTACTGAACCCGTTCCAATCAACAATAAAGCGATTTTCCGTTCATGCCACCCCTTAAACAGTTTTTTAATATTTAGGATTATTTTATCCAATACACAAAACCCTCTCTCCTCAAATATCAACAGTATAATTTTACCATATTAATAGATTTAATTTTCAATATTATCAACTTTTATTTATCCCTGAGAGAGAAGTATATATATGAAAAATTATCAAATTTAAATTAGAGGAAAGAATCTGGCAATAACTAACGGGGGCGTTGATCAAGCAGGATTAATGCAGTGCCGAAATGTATGTATAATGCTAACCGTTGAGAATTGATTTTGTAATTCATTCACTATCATACTATCACCTCCTCCTAATTTTAGAATAGAGAAGTTTTAAAAAACAATATAGTTATTCTATAAACTAAGTGTAAAGGGAAGTATTGACAAAACAAAGAGAGAACAAACCTAACTTATAGGCTTACTCTCTCTTTTTTTTTATAATTGTTCGATGTTTTCTTTAAGTAAGGATCTAAATCTTTTCATTTTCTTTCCTGCTACCGCTGCAAGGCTCATTGGAGTGTGGCCATATGTGTTTCTAAGAATATTCATAGCCATAGTTCTCTCACGCCTATTTCCTAACTCAACAACTTCTTGTAGAGTCCAAAGAACGATTTTCATAGTTAATTCTTTTTTCATAATCAGCCCCTTTCATTTCCTGTGTGTATACTTGCTAACTTGAGTAATTGTTAGCCGGGCTGTCTTTTGTAAATTGCTTAATACTATAAAGTTATTAACTCATATGAAAAAACCTTTATTAATAATTATAGGTCTTTTTGCTTATTTTTAAGTAAAGAGAAGAAAAGATTGGAAGATGATGTGGATGCACGTTAAGTTTTCAGTAGATTATCAAAAAAATTAAAAAATAGTTTAAAAGGAGTTTGACAGAATGTTAAAATTTGACGAAGAAGCAATTTATCGAGCGAGAACAGAAGATAGGGATTTTTTCAATAGTGAGTTGAGAATAGAAGTAAAGGAGGAGGGTACTGGTATCTATGACGATATGCACGATCTAATAATATACACAGACTGTTTTATAGACTTTAAAAATATTCAATCAATTGTGTTTTGTAATAACTTTATACCCTGTGTAGATCAAAAAAGGGGATTTTTTAAAGCACATGATGGATTGTATCAAATTCGGTTGACGGAGCAATTCATTGTTGGAAAGCAGCATGTGGTCTTTCTAAAATTCACTTTTTTAATGGATTCTAAAATGTATAAATTAATGAAAGATGACAATATGAAAAAGAGAAAAGAAATGTTAGAAAGAAAAGCAACAGAAACAGGAAATGAAAAAGACGAGTAGGAGAACTCCTGCCCGTCTTTTTCTGTTTTAAATACTATTATTAATCTGTCTTTGTATCATTTCTTCTTACAAATAGTATTTTTTTAAAAGATTATTTATTTAAAATTTGTAAAATTTCTTCGATTGTCTGATTAACCCCGTTTGTACTTAATGGGTAAGTTGTATAGAATTTTTTAACAGGTTGTTCTCCACTTCGTTCTCCAATATAACTTGAACTTACTGTATCCCAGCTTCCATCAGACCAAACAACGATCTGACCTCCACCACCTTGTTTTAATAACTTTCTTAATTTAGTAACCTCTTTAATTTTTAACATAACAATCAAATCTCCTTTCAATTCAACCCTTTGTAGTGCTGTAATTATTATGTATTTAGTCTATCTATGTATTATTTTAAAACTCTTAATTTATTTACACAACGCTTTTTATATGATACCATTTATAGTTTTCTGTAATTTTGTAAGAATACTTTTTAAGTCAGTGTCAATTTTATTCTTGATTATGAATAAGTAAATTCAGTTACAAACATTCAATTTAGTTAAGAAGAAATATCTTCATAACAACACCTCCTACTTAATAAATTAGAGAAATAGGGGGCGAGTTCAGCTTTCTAATGAAAAATATTTTTAAAAAATAAAAAAGGGATTTTCTATCTGTTGTTTAAATTGATATTTGTACGAATGAAAGCACGAACGGATTTCACATACACCGTTCTAAAATGTTCATATTTTATGGAGGAAATACATCAGCAACATTACATTATAATCCTTTCCCCATAGCCGTTTGGCAGAAAGGGAGGGATACATATGAACGAATTATTAAGAAAGTTTTCAGTAGAAAAACAAGAAATTATTAAGGGTGCTATTAGTAACTTTAAATCAGGTGTTACTAATACAGTGGGACTCCAAGCAAGTTTGCTTGGAGTAATCGAAGCAGAAGATATCATAAGAGTTCTTCAACTCGTAAGTATGACAGAGGAAGAGTTAGCCATAGAAGGAGGAAAAGATTATCTTTTCGAACCGAAAAAGAAAGAGGTAGCAGAAAGGGAAAGAAAACTTGCTGAGTTCTTTACAGAAAAAGGGGACAATGCAAAAGGTGAGCCAATCTTAAAACCTAAATTCATTAAAGAAATACATACATACAATGAGCAGGACGAAATAGTTAAGACAACAAGAAGACTAAATAAAAATATGTTTACTAAATACTTAGTTGTTAAGTATCCGATGTGTGATGTTTTTAAAATGAAATACTTCTATGAAGATGGGGTTTACATTGAGAAGGCATACAATGAAATAAAAATTATAATCCAAGAAGAACTAGATCTACTAGGTGATGATTTAGTTGGAACAAATACTATAAAAGATATTGCTGAATTGTGGACAAATACTCGGTCAGTTAGTGCAATGGCAAAGGACTTAAATAAAAACCCTTACCTTGTCAATTTTAAGAACGGTATATTAGATTTAAAAACTATGAAGTTACTTCCTCATACTATGGAGTTAAAAACTACAATCCAAATCAATGCAAACTTTGATAAAAATGCAAAATCTAAATACTTTAATGACTTCTACAACTTTACTTTCCCAGACAAAGGAGTTCAAAAATTAGTTTGGCAAATACTAGGTTATAGTATGTCTCTATTCTTTACACAGAAGAAAAGATTTTTTATCTTCTTCGGAGATAAAGATGTTGGTAAATCAACTTTCTTTAACACAACAATTAATGCTCTGCTTCCAGAATCAGCACGGCTACACAGAGAGTTGAAAGAATTTACACAAGATAAATACGCAACTGCTGATCTATTTGGAAAAGTTGTCAATATAAACTCTGAATTATCTTCAGAAACAGTGTCAAATATAGAGTTATTAAAACAATTAGCAGGTAAAGATGGAATTACTGCTCAAAGAAAATTTGGACAACCATTTTCTTTTGTACCAATTGCAAAGTACATTTTTGCTGCCAACACATTGCCAACAATAAGTACACAAGATGCGTCATCTGCATTCTATGAGCGTGTAATCTTAGTTCCGTTTACTAAAAAAGTAAAATTCAAAGACCGTTCATTAGAAGATAATATTAAAAATAATGATTTAAATTATGTTGCAACAATGGCCTTTACTGCATTACACGAAATGATAAATAATAACTTTGAATTTGATATTCCTGAAAATATCAATGAAATCTTACAAGAATATGAGGAAGAAAACAACAGTGTTATCTCATTCGTTCAAAAATGCTGTATTCTTGAAGAAAAAGGATATGTTCATAAAGACGAATTTATGAAATTCTATATTGCCTATTGCGAACAAGAACTTGAACAATCTTCTAAATCATTAAAACAAGTTAAACGAATTTTAGAAATGCAATTTGATATTAATACTGAACATCGTGTCCGGAATATACGCGGATATCTAAAAGGTATTACATTAAACACACAAGAAATACAACACTTTTCATTCTTTGACAACGTAAATAGAACAAAATGACTTTAGTTAAATAACCAACAAGAAAGGGATCGGGTGTACAACTCAGTCCCTTTCTTGTTGGCTAAAATGCCACTTCGCTATTAATTAGTGTGGTAAATCCACACTTAAAAACAAAGAAAACAGCTAATTATTGGCAGATATTTTTATACTAAAACTTAAGAAATCTTTACTTATCAAGGGGTTGTGTTATTTCAAAAGCCAATTCTGCCAAAATGCCACATCTTGTAACCTATAAATATATATTATTTATTGTAAATAATAGTTTATTCTTAGTGGCAAAATGGCAAAAAATATTAAGAATGTATTAATATCAATCGTTTAAGGTGTTTTTTTCAATGCCAGCTTTTTTTCCTTGTGCCACTTTTATATAGTTTTACAGCAGATAATGCCAATGCTTTATACTAAAATGCCATCTTAATGTTGAGTTTTAAACAAAAGGAGACACAAGTACATTAACTTGTCTCTCCTTTTTGTTAGCGTCACACACACTTTTTTAATGTTCATAAAGGAAGTTTGATCATATGTCAATAAGTTTCTACTGTATTGAGTAGATAACTATATTATAACTAATCCTATCTGAATAATCAAATTTATAGGGTGGTAACTTTTAACTTTAAAACAAAGGATTCTTATTGCAAGTAATTAACTGTAAAGTATAAATATTTTTCACGGGCTGACATAACCCGTTTAGTTCACACACATATATAGTTGTTAAAAATCAGCCGCGCTAAGAAAACAATACAAGGAGTTTGATCTATATGTTTAAAAAGTCATTAAAATATGAAGAATTAAATGGAGGACAATTAGAGTTGATTTGGAGACAGTTAGAGGAAGGTATTAACAGTATTGAGGTTAAGATAATGAGTGGTACTGGGTATCCATTTAAAAAGGCCGATGATGTTATAAGAGTTCTGAATGAAAAACTAGGTGTTAACAATTGGAAAGCAAAAGTTGTTAGTGAAAAATTAACTAATACAAGTGTTGTTATCCGCTCTGAACTATATATTTTCGAGCAAAAGGTTTCAGAAGGCTATGGAAATTCTGATTTCGTAAAAGGTCAAGAATCAGGAGATTTGTTCAAATCAGCATATAAAGATAGTATAAAAAATGCTTGTGGAATCATGGGGTTAGATGTAGTTCCAAAAAAGAGAAGTCATTCAGCAGCAGACAGTAGACAAGTAATACAGGAGTCTTACAATCCTTCTTTCCAACAACAAAACACGCAACAGCAATATAATTTACAACAACAGATTTACTCGCAACAGGTTCAATATCCAGATACTTTGGAATTTGTAGATGCATACTGTCAAGATACAGGAAAGCAACTAAGTGGTAAAACGGCTAATTTTTCAATGAAGTTTTATGGCAAGTTGTTATCACAAGAAGTACAAAAAAATCACCAAAGAATCAAATAACAAATGTGAGAAAGGGGAAGAGTAGAGATATTCTTCCTTTTCCTCTTTCTCAAAAAACGAGAAAAATATGAATGAAAACAAGGGTTTGCATTGTCAATGTCTAACTCTAGTGTAGGATAGGTAGTTACGGATTACTAACCCTAATTGCTTCTCCTTTAAGAGAAAATACTAGGTAAGAAGGTAGGTGAGAATATGAGAGTGACTGAAATAGTATTCGAAAAAAAGAAAACTCTTCCTGAAGAACTGAGAGAACTAGTCGAAGAATTGGAGGAAGAGAGAAAAACTATAACAGATCTTGAGTTAGAAGTTGTGTATGCAAGTTTTGCATATCGTTTAAAAAGTATTCTGGGGGATTTTGATTGAAGAATAGTGACTTTTTGTTTTTAAGAGTTATTGGATTAATTTCAGTGGTTTGTATGGTGTTTGTCGTGGTTTATGGAATTAATTTAATAATTAGTATGACAAGCAATAAGTGGGAGTTGGCTGCGTATCTAAGTCTCTTTATTGGCTCTCTATTTATTGTTGTCTATAAGGCTCATAGGTGAGTATGAAAGGTCTTGTAGAGAGTTACTGCTATGGTTTTAAATGTTAGAGCAATTGATGTTATTGTGATTATTACAAAACACGGCAATTATTAGAAGGTATGGTTAATTTGGCGCTTACTTTACAAGGACGGTTGCTTAATAAAAATAAATTTGATGTCAAAATGTTTCAAATTAGATTTATTGCATGTGATACTGAATTAGAATAACTTGTTGAATTCATTTTTAATTATATAAAAGGAGGTGCCCTCAATAACTTGTGGGACACCTCCTTTTATTTGGTTAATTTTAATACTAATCTAATAATTACTAATAGTTAAAAACGATATAAAGACTAAATGACTTATTTATCTTTCAAAAAATTTCAACGATCGTATTTTATAGGTAGTGGTGTAAATACTCATCTTTCTCTGAAATAGAGAAACTCAAAAATCATTATTTTCAACAAACCAATAAATATAACTTTCGATGTCTCCAACATCCAAATATCCACAAAGGTCGTGAGTAGTATCAAATAAATCGTGATAATCTAAATACTTATTTTTTACTGCTTCATTTGGCATTGGTATATTTAATTGAAAGTAGTCTATTATATCAGCCACTTTTATGTAATTCCCCATTATAGGGGCTGATGTCATTTCACCTTGTAATATAAGCACTTCTGTAGGCGTAGTGGTTTGAGACCTAAATTTATTTGTGGAATTACAATAATATGCTTCCAATTTTCTAATTTCCCTACAAAAAAGTGTAAAGGCTTGTTCTTCATCCTGCAATTCCTCAGCAAGGTCAAATAAATAACTTATGATACGACCTATACCTTCCGAAACTCCAAGTGTTTCGTCATCAAGTGACACTGTAAAATAACGACCAGAAAGTTCCCAATCAATTTTACATTTAAAATCAATATCTTCATATGTATATACAAAATTATATGACCGGTATTTGCTCTTATATAAATTTTCTTGTAGAAAATTCTTTAAGTCGGTTTCTTTTCTATGTAATAAATGTTCATGAACGTCTAAACCACATAAAGCATGATTAATCAAATAACAAATGTTGTAGAGTACATTATCGATATTATCTTGGTTTATATACTCAAGTTCATCCTTTGTAAGTACTAACGAGACATCATCGTTATTCCTACTAAATTCAGTATCATTTCCAATGATCCATGTACCGTCTAACCAAAATCTAACTTCTTCTGTAGTCTTCGAAAGCAGGACTTTTTTTAGTCCTTTAATTTCCGTCAGTATACAAAGCCAGTTATTACTATATTTTTCCTCGAAATTTCTCTTTTCTTTTTTCATATGAATCAACCTCCTTAAGGTATGTGGGTTGATTATAGATAGTATTATGATGAATTGTTATGGTTGTAATTGTAATACCCAACACCCTATTTATAATACAAATTACATATTGAATCAAATTTATAGAGTAATATTTTTAAAAGAAAGCCGATATTTTTTTGAGAAAACTTATTAATGACAAGCAATAAGTGGGAGTTGGCTGCGTATCTAAGTCTCTTTATTGGCTCTCTATTTATTGTTGTCTATAAGGCTCATAGGTGAGTATGTAAGGTCTTGTAGAGAGTTACTGCTACGGCTTTAATGTTAGAGCAAGCAACAAGGCTACTTAAAAAATTAAGTCTATACAATTGTTGAAACAAAGGAAGATTGGGTACAACTCTAATCTGAAGCAGGTTGAATTAAATTGATATACACTAAGAGAGTTTAAGTCAAATTAGTGGAGATTATGTTTCATTATTAATGTTTATTATTAAAACATTATTATTAATAACAAATATAACCGTTAATAATGACACGTAATCAATAATAATTGAAGGAAGTTGAAATTATGGAAGGGGTTATCTTATCAGTAATTGGCTTAATCTTGCTCTCTATCTTCAGTATTTTCCCTTTCAAAGAGGACGAAAAGTGAAGAGTTATAGAAATTGAAAGACCTTTCTGTTAACTATTTAGAGAAAAAGGTAGATGAATTATAGAGGAAGTTAACAATAAGATTGCTGATAAGTTGGATAAAAATAAAAGGAATAATTAAATACATAAGAAAAAGTGGTTATTTATTTCAATAAATTACTGAAGAAAATGGCTACTACTAATAAGGAACTATAGAAAGAAGAAAAAATAATAAAATAGAATAAAATAGAATAAATTCGATTAAGGTCTTCTTTTAATGTTTTTAGTGGGTAAATCGTCTAAAATAAGACTACTTCGTACTAAATCAAGAAAAAGCAATAATACATACTGAAACATTTGATTCTGCTAATTAGGTTTATATGTGCATAAAAAAGAGGTATCCCTTATTGTTACCCGTTCAGTTGACTGGTACAAACACAAATTAATAACACAAATAGACAGTTAATTATTATATGAAGTGTCGGTTCCACCCCGACCTAAGTGACTTTTTATGGCCTTTTAAAATAAACCGCTTAAAGCACATAATATTCACTTCTCTAGAAATTAAAATTCATCTTTACTACTGTCTCCCATTAATATAATCTTTATTTTACATAGGTGAACCGTATCACAAATAGTGGTAAAACAAAAAGTAGAAATTGTTATTAATAAAGAATGGCTAGAAAAGATATAGAAAAAAAGACAGGGTAACCTATCTTTTTTTATGTGAGAATACAACATTAAAATCAAGTTAAAACAGTACCTATGTGTAGTTCTGTGATTAGCATTTTTAGGACTTTCTATAATATTGGAAATAAATGGTGTAATTTATTTTGTTGCAGATCTTAAAAGGTGGAGTTATCTAAAATTCCAGCAGATGTAAGGCTTTAAAAGAATCAACTGGAAGTAGTACATGGGGTTTGCTCAGTATCAGTACATTTTATTTGTATTCGAT
This sequence comes from Ureibacillus manganicus DSM 26584, assembly GCF_000772945.1. GTDB lineage: Bacteria > Bacillota > Bacilli > Bacillales_A > Planococcaceae > Ureibacillus > Ureibacillus manganicus. Next base: position 218 of record NZ_JPVN01000041.1, on the reverse strand, counting down.
AAAAGGTTAGAAATGGTTAATAAAGAGGCTAGGGACCCAATGTTTTTGTAAGCGAAATATAAACGCTATTTTGAGTGAGTTTATTAAAGTTGAAGATGCCATTTGTGAGTATTTAAAACTAGTTGAAAATTAATCCTATTCATTTGAACAAAGACGAGGAGTGAAATCCTTGTCTTTTTTATGTGTGCCAGGCATGGCAACTATCTAGGTGGTGGAAG
>NZ_JPVN01000040.1 GCF_000772945.1 Ureibacillus manganicus DSM 26584 | reverse complement strand
GCTTTTACACCTCTACTGTCTTAATTACTGGCTTATTTAGACAACTCACACCACTTTTACACCTCTACTGTCTTAATGGCAGGCTTATTGAGATAACTCACACCACTTTTACGCCTCTACTGTCTTAATGGCAGGCTTATTGAGATAACTCACCATGTTTTCTAGACCCTACTGTCACGTAAACCTTCTTTTCATGACAACTCGCAGTGTCATCTCACCTCCACCACTGTCACATAAATTAGCCATACGCAACATCACTTGAGGGTTTCTCATTTCAGACGTCACGTATGGATCTTCTCCCAGGAGTATCGCGTACCCACAACAGATAAACCCTATAACTTCCGCTCATACGCCACAGATCTACGCTGCACCAACTTTAACTCCTCTTGGTAATGAATTGGATGGACACCGCTTTTGACAATCGTCGCCATGGCGCTCGGCAAAATCTCTATTACGTACACTTTCCCCTTTTGAATGCTATCAATGAGCGAAAGCAGTTCTTCCTTTTTATTCATTAAATACCTACTATCATTTTCATAACGATGTTCAAATTCAACTTTCACAATTTGATTAGCGTCTGATTCAATCAAATTATCCCCAAAGGTAATGACCTTCCCCTGTTTAATCTTTAATTTCTCGTCGATTACTCGAACCACCTTACCTAGTAGAGCCACCATAGCCGCGTTCAGCTCATCTTCTTGCTTTTTCGAAAAAACCCTTTTTATTCCCATAGAAAGTCGCCCGCCCTGGCTCGCCCCTGCGTAAGCACCGAACATGGCTCCAGTTATTGCGCCTGCTGGGCCAAAAATCATCGCTCCCACAACTACACCAGCTTTTTGCCCCAAAGCACCGAGCACCACTCTTGATGATGTATCACTTACGACATTGAACACCGCTTGGTTAACCGAGACATCGTCTTTCCAAACTCGTTTCATGTTATAGATGGAGCTCACACCCGTAGCAATAATAGGAATCTCTAAATCTAACAAATCCCCCGCATGCTCAATGGTCGAACTTGTTGCTTCCAATACATCTTCTCTTGATACACTTGAAACGTACACATTTGGATTTCCTTCAAAATGAGGTGCAATTTCTTCATTAACGTAGACTGGAATATCGGGATAAGTTTCCAAATGCTCTCGTACGCCATCAGGGCTCGCCAAGCTTTTCACCTGGAACGGTTCACCGTCCACTAAAATATCCCACCCCGGATTATTTGAAGTTTCCGGAAACTCAACATCGTGCCCTTTCGCTTGGAGTTCCGCTGCAATCATTTGTTCCGCCACATACCCCTGAAGTTGCGCCATATCACCCGTTAGCACCGATGTATCGATTCCGCTTGAAAATTGGCTTAATGTAAATAATGAAGATAAATCCTCCGTTCTTGCAAAATCGAGTCCTTGTACAACTGTAGGATTGATCATCATATAATCATACAGAAATTCACCAACACTCACCGCAGTAATCGCACCAGTTTGCTTTAACTGATCAGGGGTGCCAAAAAGCATTGTTTGCAATCGATTTACCGGCTTCTTTTCCTCTTCTACTGCACACGCAAGAGCTTCTTCATACATTTCTTTTTTCCAGTAATCCCAAAACTTTTTATTTGTTATTGGCATATCGCTACCTCATTGCCAGTTGAAATATCGGCTAAACCGTAATGCTCCTTCTCAAGCTGTTTCAATTTCCGTGTAAAACTCTGATGTTCGGATTTTAAATCTGCTAGAATCGCTTCCTGCCCTTTCTTCCCGGCTTCTTCCTCTTGCTTCGCAGTTTTCAGTTCGTGGATTTGCTGATCAATGGCTACATATTGTTCGCGCTCCGCTTGCAAAAAGCAACCGTTAGAATGTAACACTTCCAAAACCATTTCATCCACAATCGTTTCGAGCTTCTTTTCTGCTCCGCTAATATCAAAGGAAAGTGTCATTTCCTTAAACTTGGAGCCGATTTTATTGAAAAATCCCGTCTCTATTGGGCGATTGCGTTTCTCATTTTTCAACCGACTAATTTCGGAAACTGCTTGGTAGTACTTATTTTTCCATCCATTAAAGGAAGGAGAAACGACAACCAAGTTTAGGTCTGCTCTCTTTATTCCAGCTCTTATTTTCTGTTTCTCCCCAACTAGTTTTACAGACTGATTTGCAATCTGGCTATTCAAATGATTAATTTGCGCTCTATGTTCGTTGATTTGCCTTGAAACTTGTAATTGCTCTGCTTCAATGTCCTTTATTTCATCTTTCACTTGTTGATAGTGGTCATAACGTTTTTCCCAATCCTTAATAAAAGGCCCAAACTCCACATCATAGCCACCCTCGCTCATATAAGGAAGCGCAATTTGCATCACGATGATTGGTAGTAGCTTTTTCTTTAATGAATTATTTTGATGATTGACGAGCAGCACCCCTCCACCTAAAAGAAGTGGAATGATGAAAAATGGGCTCGCTAATACAGCAATCGTCGAAGTTAACCCAGTATAAAATCCGAATGGTAATGTAAGGCCAAACAATCCTGCAAACGAGGCCACAAGTGAGGTTGCTGTTGTGTAAAAGGCAAACCCACTAACTTCAACGATAATAGCAAACACAATACTCGTCCCACTTGTTGCAATGGCCGCACGAACCATCTCATCCGATAAGTCGTTGATACCAAGCTTTTCTTTAATCTTCGCTTGCTTTTCTTCTGGCAAACTTTGAATGTAATCGTTCACCTGCGAAGCAAATTTCGTCTGGTCTTCGATGGTGAAATCTTGAAAACTACCATCAAGCTCGCTGAACATTTTGCTCATTTGAAACTGAATCATTTGCTGCAGCTTTGTTGAATGCAAGTTCTGGCCTTCAGTAAACGCCCTAAATTGTTTATCTTTTTTCTGGTATTGTCCATAAACTTCATCCACAATCGCCGAGCATTGATCTTCAATTTCTTTTGTTAACGTATATTTCGTGCCACGAAGCTTTAGTAATTTCGTTAATTCTAAAAATAAATCCACTTGCAAAGCCGCATCATCCTGACCTGCCAGCTTAGACACTTCATCTTCTAAATGTTTCGTAAAGTGGTCTTGCTTCTCTTTTGAAAAAAGATCCTTCGTTTTGGAGGACAATAAATCTCCAATATTTGTTTTGAACAGCAATGAGTACACCATTCGTAGCTCAGTCCCTTTTAAAGTAACTAAACTATTTGCTAGAATTTGACCGTCCACTTGACCCACCTCTAGTACTTTTGTATTAACTAAATTATACTACAAATATACTTGCATTCTAGAATTAAAAAAGGTATACAAACGATAGAACATCATCATTTGTATACCTATACTATTCTTAAATTGCGGGCTACTTCCAAACCCCCAAAATCAGTCCCATAACCGTAAGTTAGGGCCCTCTATTATTCATTTCAATCAACCAAACTTCCCCTTCATCGAACGAATCATTTTCAGGGCTTTTTCATTTTCTTTTGACATCTTTGTTTCACCCTTAAAACGAGTAACCTTTTTGGAAGTCGTCTTTTTTGAAGCTTTCTCCTTATCCAACGCTAATCCTCTTTTCTGTCTACATCTTTCTACTAATGTAGACAAAATAAGGAATTTTTAATCAAAAAAGCAAGGTTTATGTCACCTTGCCCTTTTTTACTGATTAGCTATATATTTCATTACTTTTTCATTTAGATCTTTGATTTTTTTAGAAGATTGGCTCATAGAACATTCCGATAACTGGGTTACTCTTTTTGCTTTTACTAAATTTCTTTTTTCAACCGTCACTTTTGACTTTTTCTTCGTCTCAGGCTTTGGAATTGTTATCATTAGCATCATATAAACCTCCTCTTATTTAGTTCGAACAAAAATTCTTTTGTTTACTACATCCTCTTTATAAATATAAAAAATGTATATTAAATTGATAATATGAACGGCATCGACTTCTAGCAATTCACCTTTACTATTTTTTAATACGATTAGTAATTGCCTCTTTTCCATATCTACTGGAACAATCATACTATCTTCATTTAATAGAGAAACAATCTTTAAATTGGACAATTCTTCAATATAAAGTTGTCTATTTTCTTCTAGATTAAAAGAGTTTAGCTTTTCAATTTTATTTAAACACGTTTCGATTCCTTTTACAAATCCTAACTGTTCTGACAATAATATGAGTTCATCTTCATCTAAGTCTCTTTTATCATTATAAGATAACTCGGACAATGGAACTGGTGAGTAGTTCAGTTCATAAATTTGGATTTTGAATCCATATTGTTCTGAATAGCGCTCCAGATAGGAGTCTAATTCTTCGATTTCACTTCTTTTATTCGTTTGATGATCTATTAAATCTACTCCTGCAAGTTGAATCAATTCAGACATTGAGTTGACTCGATCTATCGTTGCTTTCTCTCTTTTATCATTTGTAGTAATTATATTTTCTACGTAATCCATATATTGAAATTCTGTATTGAAAATCTTTAATATACTAGGGGTTAATAAAATCGCGATATCGATAAATACAATGATAGAAGCTAAAGTCAATATTAGTTGCCAATTTGATAGATCCACCTCATCGATTAATATCCCAATACCTATAGCCCCTATAAATAATGTATAAAGCCCTTTTCTTAATGTTCGAAGATGTAAACTATAATTTGCTTGTGATTTATAGAAGTAAATGAAATTTCCTATTACGAAAAGAAGTAGTATTAAAATAAATATTTTAAACGCCAAAGACCCCCACCCCTTTATTCTACCCAGCAGATTTACTATAATTATATCTATTAGAAGTAACTTACAATAGATGGAACAAATACCTATTACTGAGTGAGTTACTAATTACTTTTGAAACCCTTTCAAAATAGATTTGCATGAAATCAAGCCTAATTTAGTTCTTTAATTCATAACCTATAATAATAATCATTTAGAGGAGGATGGAAATATGAAAGCTATTCAAGTTACACAGTTCGGAGGTCCTGAACAGTTAGTTTACACAGAAGTTGAGGATGTCGTAGCAGGAAAAGGTGAGGTATGTGTCCGCTTATATGCAGCTGGTGTGAATCCAAGTGATACATACACATTAACAGGTACGTATGCGTTTAGCATTCCTCAATTACCGTATACACCAGGATTAGATGGTGCTGGGATTGTTGAAGCAGTTGGCGAAGGTGTGACAAATGTACAAGTTGGGGATCGTGTATTTGTTGCGTCTTTAACGCGAGGAAAAAGTACAGGCACATTAGCGGAAAAAATAGTATGCGATCCATCGTTTGTTCACCCACTACCTGAACAGGTTTCTTTTGAACAAGGTGCTGCATTAGGAGTGCCCGCATTGACTGCTTACCGCGCACTATTTCAGCGTGCTCGTATAAAGCCTGGCCAATGGGTACTTATTCACGGAGCTAGTGGCGGCGTTGGGTTACAAGCTGTCCAAATGGCCAAATCTCACGGTGCGAAAGTAATTGGAACCGCAAGTAAACCAGAAGGAAAAAGTTTGGTTGAGCAAGCTGGTGCAGATGTTGTGATTGATCATGTTACTGAGTCTACAATCGAAGAAGTTCTTGCACTAACTGATGGAAATGGTCCAGACGTTATCATTGAATTTTTAGCAAATGTGAATTTAGAAACTGACTTAAAAATGGTTGCCCGTTTTGGGACAATCGTTGTGATTGGTAATCGTGGTTCCATCGAAATTAATCCTCGCCTTGCGATGCAAAAGGAATGCGACATTTTAGCGACAGCACTTTGGAACGCACCAAAAGATGAATATGAACAAAGCATCCACGGCGTCATTGGTATGCTAGAAAGTGGCGCCCTTCGCCCAATTATCGGCACATCCCTACCGCTACAACATGCATCGGATGCCTTTGAGCAGTTAGCTAAAGGGGTAGGCAATGGGAAATTGGTTTTAACAATCGATTAATAATAAAAGAAGTCTTGCTTTCGAATTCGCAAGACTTCTTTTTATTACATTCCTGGTGCCAGACATTCCATGCTATGCACCAATTCGCTTCTGATTACCATTTATAAAGTTTTCGATAAACTCGCGTTGTTCTTCACTAGGGGTAGTTTTTCGAACATCAGTAAATGTTGTGATTGCCTCTTCCAAATTCATTTCGTCCCCTACTATTTCACCGATACTAATAATTTCATTTATAAGCTGTGACATCTCTTCATGACTTTTTGGATCTTGATGTCCTAAAACATAGGTATTGACTTCGTATTGTTTAATTTTCTCCACTAAGATTTCGAATTGGTGTAGATCATAACTCCAGTCACCGCTATAAAAGTCTTGATAAAGGCAGTCGGCTAGGAACATGATTTTTTCTTCAGGTATATAAATTATAGACGAATCTTTTGCATGGACCCCACCAACATGATCAATTACACAAGTGATGCCGCCTAGGTCAATCTCCATTTTATCTGTAAATGTAATGTTTGGTGATTTCAAAACCAAATTATCGCGAGTAGGAAGCTCTCGTTTAATCATATCTCTACAAAATTCGATTTCTTCCCCAGATGCAACTCGAGCATCCAAAGAATCATCGTCCCATTGAAGTGTTTTTAGATAATCAATCTTCTTTTTCGTATCTTCATGACTAATTGTCGGCAACCCCATTGTATCAATTCCAAAAATATGATCCCAATGCCAATGAGTAATGGCTACCATCTGTGGTTTTGATTGACCCACCTGTTTTGCTAAATTTAGAAAATCATTTGCGTGAGCAGGTGAATTTCCCGCATCAACAATTAAATTGTAAGTATCCCCACAAATAAGACCTAATGCTGGTCGGTCGGTTTCAGAATAATGAGGCATATAATAAACTCTATTTGCTAGTTTTTTTAACATATTGTTAGTTCCCTTCTTTTCTGTCTGGTACACACGATTTAAATTTATGTTAGTTGCTTGTCGAGGACTACTTTTTGATTTTTCTAGGTTTTTTGTCCTCGAGAACGCTTGTCGAGGACAGCTTTTCAATTTTTTCAGGTTTTTTGTCCTCGAGTACGCTTGTCGAGGACAGCTTTTCGGTTTATTTAGATTTTTTGTCCTCGAGACTGCTTGTCGAGGACTACTTTTCAGTTTTTCCGGGTTTTTTGTCCTCGAGAATGCTTGTCGAGGACTACTTTTCGGTTTTTTCGAGTTTTTAGTCCTCGAGATTGCTTATCGAGGACTACTTTTCGGTTTTTCCGGTTTTTTTGTCCTCGAGAATGCTTGTCGAGGACAACTTTTCGGTTTTTTCGAGTTTTTAGTCCTCGAGATTGCTTATCGAGGACTACTTTTCGGTTTTTCCGGTTTTTTTGTCTTCGAGATCGCTCATCGAGGACTGCTTTTTAGATTTTTGCAGATTTATTGTCCTCGAGATTTTCTAATATCATCTTCACGGACGAATTTTTTTATTCCCTACGTTTTCGTCCTTATTCAATTAACTCCACCGGCACTACAGTATCCAGTACCATCCCATCTTCTGTAACCATCGTATCATAAGCCAATATTTGCACTCCCGATTCCTCTGCTTTTAGCAACGCATCCGCAAAAACAGGGTCCATTTCTCTATTCGGAACAAATTTTCGGCAGCCTTTTAATTGAACCAAAAACAGAATTGCGCAGTGGTAACCTTCTTTGGCAGCCTTCGCCAATTCTAACACATGCTTTGTCCCTCTTGTAGTCGGTGCATCAGGAAACATTGCGACACCTTCTATTTCAAGCGTAACACCTTTTACTTCAATAAATCCTTTTTGTTCCCCTTGTTCAAAATAGAGATCAAAGCGAGATGCCCCAAAAGTTACTTCCCTTTTTACTAAGTCTACTTGCCCGATTTCAGCAATCCTTCCCTCTTTTATCGCTTCAAACGCAACAGCATTTGGTGCTTGAGAATCAATATTTACCCAAACGCCGTCTTTTAACACAGCTATGATTGAAAATTGTGTTTTTCGATTTGGATTGTCTGAGCACTCCAGCAAGACCTTTGCACCTTGCTGAAACAACTCTTTTAGCCTACCTGTATTTTTAACATGAACCTGTAATTTTACACCATCTATGTATACTTCGGAAATAAATCGATTGATTCGCTTCTCGAATATCCCTCTTACAATCTCACCGTATTTCACATTGTCACTTCCCAGAGTATTTTTCCTCCATTATGAGGGATTCGAATGAAAATCTCATTTAATTCATCATAAGCTGGTAGCTGTGAAGGAGTATTAGAATATATTGACCTGTTATTAGAAAAAACACGCGTGTTATTAGAAAAACTCAGGGCTTTATTAGAAATCAGCCTAAAAACAACTCCCTACGCAGCAGTTATTAGAAAATATTGACCTGTTATTAGAAGAAACTCAGGACTTATTAGAAAAAATCAATACATTATTAGAAACTAGTCCAATAATTCCCCTCGCGAAGCTAGTTATTGGAAATATCGATCCATTATTAGAAAAATTACATCACTTATTAGAAAAAATCATAACTTTATTAGAAACCATCCTCAAAATCCATCACAAATTCCAACCAAAACAAAAAGCCGATCAGGAAAACGCTCAGTTTCCCTAACCGACCTTCTTTTAATAGTTATCCGTACATATTTGGTACTACTTCTCTTGGAATTGGATTCACGTAGTTACCTTTTGTTTGTTTTTGTAATTCAGCTTTCGCTTGATCGATTAATTCAGGATTTTGCAGAAGTTCGATTGCCGTTAAAGCTAATACTTTACTAGCATAGATCATCCCTTTATGAGCAAGTCCTGTTTTCCCTTGCGATACAAGCTGCCAAGTATGAAGTGGTGTACCTAGTACAAAACACGTTGTGAAGAATTGTGAAGTTGGTACAACCCAACTTACATCAGCCACGTCTGTTGAACCCGACATCGTTTGAGTAGACTTTTGATAAGGTATAACTTCAGGATAGAATGTCACTTCTTCTTGTTCTATATCGTCTACCTGGCTATCAGGGTAAATCATTTGGATTTCTTTTAATGCGCTTGTATATTCAGATGAACTAATCGTTTTGTTCATCTTCATCGCATATTCCAGTTCTTCCTCATTATAATTAGGAAGCCCTACTTGTTGAAGCTTATCATAGATGATTTTATTGATCGTATCGTTTGGAATATAGTTCGAACACGCTTTGTCAAACTTCACTTTTACTTTCGTTTCAGTCATCAATGCCGCGCCTTCAGCAATCTTTACAATGCGCTTATAGATATCATCTACTTCTTTAATTGTATTAGAACGAATTAAGTATAAAACCTCGGCATCAGCTTGCACGACATTCGGAGATTTCCCACCAGTATTAGTCACAGCATAATGCACTCTTGCACTAGTCGGAATATGCTCGCGTAAGTAGTTGACACCTACGTTCATTAACTCAACAGCATCTAATGCACTTCTTCCTAAATGCGGTGAGTTCGCCGCATGTGCAGCAATCCCTTCAAACTCAAAATATACTTGGTAGTTTGCTAGAGAAGAAAAATTAAATACGCTCGTAAATGAATTCGGATGCCAAGATAATGCAACGTCCACTCCTTCGAAGACACCTTCACGGACCATAAACGTTTTCCCTGAACCGCCTTCTTCAGCAGGACAGCCATAGTAATGGATTCGTCCTTTAACTTCACCTTTATCAATCATCTCTTTTAATAGGACAACAGACCCTACTCCAGCTGTTCCTAGAAGATTGTGACCACATCCATGTCCATTTCCACCATTAACAAGTGGTTCACGTACATCGCTTCCCGCTTTTTGACTTAATCCAGGAAGAGCATCGTACTCTCCTAAAATACCAATTACCGGACCTTCACTACCATACTTAGCAACAAATGCTGTTTCAATGCCACCTATGCCAGTTTCAACTTCAAATCCAAGCTGAGTAAAATACGTTGTTAATATTTTTGCAGATTCAAACTCTTTAAATCTCGTTTCAGGAATGTCCCAAATTCGATCTGCTAATTCAATAATTTCATTTTCAAAACGTTTATAACCATTCTCTACTTGTTCTAGTAGACTACTCATTGACTTTCATCTCCTCATAGATACTAAATGGTACATTTAGCCATATTTCTAGAGCCGAAAGCATATCATCTTCTTCGATATCAAACTCTTCATGGTGATGGCCAGCAGCTAAATCTGTACCAATAATCGAGTAACATGCTAGACCACCTTGTTGTTGTACATGTTTCATTATAAATGTTGCATCTTCAGAACCTGATTTGAAGTCTCTATACTCAATTACTTCATTGATAGACAATTGAGATTTAGCAACTTCTTTTATTACCTTCGCTAACTGAAGATCTGATGGAACATTTATCGCATAGCCAACTTTTTCTAATTCTACTTGTACATCATACATTGCTTCAATACCTTTGAAAATTTGCTCCACTTTTGTTTCATAAAAAGCGTTAATATCAGTATTTTCAGCACGAATTTCAAATTGCATTTTTGCTAATGAAGGAATAATATTTCTTCCGTTACCAGCTTCTAACGTCCCTACATTCACACGGAACATTCCTTCACTATGTGGTGGTAGACTATGTAATGCAAGAGCTGCTTGCGCACTAGCTAATAGTGCGTTTTTGCCTTTTTCCGCATTAATACCCGAATGAGCTGCTACACCTTTTATTGTAACATCATATTTAGAAGTTGCTAAAAATCCATCTACCCCAGCAACAAATGTTCCTTTAGGAATGCCTGTGCCAATGTGAAGTGCAAATAAGTAATCGATATTATCTAATAGAGGGGAAGATACGATTGCACTTCCTCCTCTTACACCTTCTTCAGCTGGTTGGAAAATTACAACGATTTTCCCGCATAGCTGATCTTTTCTTTTCATCAATTGCTCTGCCAAGCCAAGTCCAATCGTTGCATGACTATCGTGACCACAAGCGTGCATAAACCCTTCATTTTGAGAACGGAAACCAAGCTTTTGTGGCACATGATGATCAGCTGCAGATTCTAAGATTGGCAATGCATCGATATCTACACGATAAGCAATCGTAGGTCCTTCAATACCAGTATCAAGAATCCCAATGACCCCTGTTTTTCCGGCTTCCATTTTTTCTAACCATTTTGCCTGGATATTACTTTCTAATGCTTTATTATAGAAAACATTTGCTTGTGCCTGCTTTGGTACACCAAGGGAAATCCCTTTAATAATTTCTTTCCCTACAAAAACGTCATATCCCCAATTTTCAAGCTTGTCCGCGATAATTGCAGAAGTACGAAACTCTAACCAACCCGGTTCTGGATGTTGGTGAAAATCCCTTCTCCACGCTGTTAAAACTTCCAAGTAATCTCTTTCTATTTTAATAAAGTCCATTAAAGACATCTCCCTAGTTTAAATAGTAGTGTACACCTGGGCCGATTGGAATATTGAAGAATACGAACGCTAGCATTAATAGAATCCATGCAATTAAGAATACAATTGTGTAAGGAATCATGAGCGACATTAACGTTCCAATACCCGCTTTTTTATTATAGATTAACACAAAACCTAAAATAATCGCGAAATATGGGTTTAATGGCGTTACCATGTTCGTAGAAGATTCACCAACACGATATGCTAATTGCACAAGTGCAGGATGATAATCTAATAAATAAAACGTCGGTACGAAAATTGGTGCAACAAGTGACCAAAGTGCAGAACCACTAATAATAAATAAACTCAGAATTGCTACGAGTAGTGTAAATAGAACGATGGCAAAAACATTAGTTAAATTAATAGCCTCTAAAAGAGATGCTAGATTTACAGCCATCCAAGTAGCAATGTTTGTCCAGTTAAAGTATCCAATAAATTGACCGATGATAAAGATTAAGACAATATAGCCTGATAAATCTTTGATTGCTTCGGCCATAATATTCGGAACATCAGCAGCACTTTTAATTTCTTTAACTGACACTCCGTAAGTAATACCTGTTGTTACAAAAAGTCCGAATAGAAGCGGTACAATTCCTGATAAGAACGGTGAACGTAAGATTGTACCATCATCATTTAGTAATGGTGAATTTGGAATTAATAATAGAGTTACAATTACAGCCATATACAGTAGGGCAGCAATTCCTGTATTACGTAATGCACGGTTTTCTAAAGGTGACAAGTCATGTAAATCCGCTTTTTTGTCGCCGTTGTATTTACCTAAACGTGGTTCAACGATTTTATCAGTAACAAACGCACCTAAAAATGCTAATAAAAACGTGGAAACACTCATAAAGAACCAGTTATCTAATGGAGATACCATAATTGATGGATCAATTGTTTTCATTACTTCCGTTGAAATCCCAGACAGTAAAGCATCTGTACCTGCAATTAATATATTTGCTGTAAAACCAATCCCAGCTCCAGCAAGACCTGCTGCTAAACCAGCAAGGGGATGCCTTCCTAAAGATAAGAACACTAAAGCTGCTAACGGTGGAATAACAACGAACGCCGCGTCAGAAGCAATATTTCCCAAAATACCGATGAACACGACCATAAATGATACGATTCGTTTTGGAGTTTTCGTAATTGCTTTAGTCATTAATGCAGAAAACAGTCCAACCTTCTCCGACAAACCAATCCCAAGCATCATTGTTAAAACTAAGCCTAGTGGTGCAAAACCTGTAAAGTTGGATAACGTATTCCCTAAAATATAGCGAATGCCCTCTTTTGAAAGCAAATTATTAACTGTTACTGTTTCACCTGTATTAGGATGAACTACTGATGCGTTCATTGACCCTAATATAAATGAAATCGCAACAAGGATTAGTGTAAGATAAAGAAATAACATAAATGGGTGAGGTAATTTGTTACCAATCTTTTCAACAACGTTTAGAAACTTGTTGAAAGCACCACCATTGTTTTCTTTTTGAGTAGTATCTAGATGTTTATTCACAATTGTATTTCCCCCTTGTTTATTATTGGACATATTTTTACAATGTCTTATAATTGAGATTATAATATTTAGAATATTACCACAATAGTAAATTAGGAGCGTTTTAAATGTACAATATATGTGTCTTTTCTACTAAATTTTCGTATCGTTGGGTGAAAAAATGCGAAAAACTAGAATTTGATAATATTAATTTGCACTTTTTTATATATGATGACTTAAGTCATTTGGAGAAACTTTTTATCGAAAATATTAAAAATATGGACGGTTTTGTATTTAGTGCACAAATCCCTTATCTACATATTCAACGACAATTAAGCGAATATTTCACAGAAATCCCATGTTCATATTTTGATATAACGGTGCAGGATTTTTATTATAAATTAGCGGAAATCTCGTACAATTATCCTGAATTTTCCATAAAACATTGTATGATCGACTTTCTTTATAAAGAAAATAATTATTTAAATTTAAAAGAGATTATTAGACCGGAAGATTTTCCTTATATCCTTAGTGATAGCATCGATGTTTATGGACAACCAAATCCTTATAAAATTGTTTACGAAACCCACGCAAAGTTATGGGAAGAACAAAGGATAAGATTTTCACTGACACGTCTGTCAAATTTATATACTTATTTTGAGGATGAGCACATTACACCAATTGTTGTCACCCCTACTTTGGATAGTATGAAGTCTACGATAGTAGAGTTAGTCAGTGGCATTGAATTAGATGATTTAATGAATAACCAGGTTGTAGCTGGATACCTTGAATTTTCAATGTCTCATAATGACCCATCTGAAATTGAATATCGACAAATCGCCCTATACAAATCAATTTTAGATTTCAATCGTGAACGAGGAACTTCGTTAATAACATCTAGAAACGCCATCCATTATGAGTTAATAACAAATTATAGTGAGTTTTTAACGATTACAAATAATCAGGAAATCTGTTCTTTAGCTGAGTTTTTAAAAGAAAATCTTACGTTTAAAGTGAAGATTGGATGGGGTATAGGTAAAACATTACAAGACGCGAGAATTCAAGCTGAAAAAGCCTCAACGTATTGTACAGGTTCACAAACGGAGTCGTATATTTTAACAAAGGAAAATGAGCTACTTGGGCCGTTAGATGGCCATTCTTCTATATCAATAAACTATTCAGATAATGATAGAATAGAAGAAATCGCAAATGATACAAATATTTCATTAATCTATTTACAAAAAATCTACGGGTTAATTTACAAGCTTAAAATGGAGACCTTAACTGCTGAAGAATTAAGTATTCACCTATCTGTTACAGTACGTACAGCAAGCAGAATATTAAAGCGCCTTGAGGAATGTAATTATGCATCTTCATCTAATGATAAAGGGACACATGGTAAAGGAAGACCGCAGAAGGTATATAAGTTTAATTTTTAGTCCCATACCGAAAAAAAAGCGAGCTACTTTTTAGTAGCTCGTTATTTTTTTCAATTATTTGATGACTCGTAAACTTAAGAGTTCCCCACTAGTTGAAGAATATAATTTTTTAGTTCGACAAGACGCTGATATTCAAGGGTTTCATCTGTCCCTACAACAATCAGTGGCATATTCGAATCTACCCCGTGGAGTGAACCATGCGCTCCTCCTCCGGCATGGTCTTTACTATGTTTCTCAACAAACTCAAATGAAGGTTTCGCATCTACAATAATGACACTCCCCTCCTGCGAATGCAGCGCACCATGTAGCCTTGCAAGTGCATCAGGATAATCATTATAAGTAAGGATCCCCTGTTCATTCATGGACAAATCTAAATGAGATAACTCACCATCCACTTGCCATGACTGATTATATTTATCTACATAATTCCCATTTGGCGAAAATGTAAATTCTTTATCACTCTGTGGAATAACTACATGGTTTGTTTTCTCGTCTTTCCATGCGATAAACCCAATTCGCTCATCCTCTTTTAACAGCTGAATGATTTCTGATTTCTCCACCTGTTCATCATTCACATAAATGTAGGCCATTCGCTCATTGATCGCAATTGCTAATTGTGCATTTTTGTTATTACCTTCCCAAAAGGAATAGCCTTTCAAACGTTCATTCAAATCAATTAAAGCTGTTTTTTTATCTTTATTAACTAGTGATTGAGCACTGTCACCATGCACAATCCAAGTTACCTGGTCAATAGCATCTTCCCAAGATGAGTAGCTATTTAAAAGATCTTGAAGTGCTTTATCAGCTTTCTCAATGCCCTCTACATCATTGGGACCATGTTTGTGCACTAACTTATCTGCATCTGGTAAATAAGCTAATGTGAATGGAGGCAATTTATTTTGTTTTATTAAGTAGGTTAATTCGTTAACCGTAAACTGATTATTCACGCCCATTCGATTCCAAATAAATTTATGTTGATCATTCTTTGGATTATATTGTGATAAGCTCCCAAGAGAAAGTAGCTTTGGTCCGTTCACCTCAATGTCTCTTGGCAAAAGATTTGCCATTGAAATAAGTTTAGGAACATTTAATGTCTGCTTTTCACTACCTCGGTACAATAAACCATTAATCGAAGCAGATGAAAATCCATGATTCGCCAAATCTTCATGAATGGTTTGAACATCTTTACTTAAATGCGATTCATTAAGATGAATAATACTATCTGCTGCTACATTTTTAACCCCATTGTTCCAAATCTCACGAAGACCACTTCCATAGCTCACTATTCGGTCTTCATCTTCTTTAAACCAAATTAAGCCAGGGATTTTGTGCTGATCAGCATAGGTTCCAGTTAACAAAGTACTATCAATGGTGACGGACATTGTAGGATAAGAACTTATAACTTCTGGATACAATTGTCCATGATTCATAAAAAAAGAGAAAGCAGGCGCTTTTCCTTCTTTAATGGCTTTTTGTAGTGGTTCCAACATCAGTGAGTCAATTGTAATAAGGATCACTGGTTTTCTAGTGGTGTTAATCGAAACCTCATCTAAATTTTTAGTTGGGGACATTGAAATTGCAAATATGAGTCCAACACATAGACAAATGAATAATATCAATCCTAAGAGAATTTTCTTTTTCATAAATTCATCCTTTGTTTAATTCTTTAGAATTAATATGGTTTCAATTAATGGATACATACTAATTGTAAAACCCTTGATAATTTTTACGTGCAAGTTTGAACATGTTACTTGCGGTTTAGAGCTAGTTTCGTGCGAATTTTGCACAATTACGTGCGCTTTACTATTTACTTGCGAATTTCGAATCGTTACCTGCGTTTTCAACAGATTACGTGCGACTTCAAGCTAGTTTCGTGCGAATTTCGACTCAAAAAAGGTGCCAAGTACAAAAACGACTTGTACCTGACACCTTCTGCTATTACATTCGGATACTCCTACGGGCATTCCGGATATCAAATAGGAAATAAATCAAGCTTTCATAATACGGAATAAATTCTCCTGTTTTAATCATCGCCAGTATTTCCTCTTTACTCGCCCATTTTACAGCCTGCACTTCTTCATATTGCAGCGTAAGCGTATGTAAATCCACTTCTTTTTCTATCAAATAAATGTCATCAAAGCCTCGTTCAAAATGAAACGTTATATGAGGACGCACATCCTGAAAGTCGATTGTTAAGCCGATTTCTTCTTCTAACTCTCTTCGCGCAGCATCTTGACTGGAATCTCCTGTAATTGCGCTTCCTCCAACAGTTAAATCCCACATATTCGACCATCCCTGTTTGAAAGGTTGCCTTTGTTGGATGAGCATTTCCCCTTTAGAGTTAAAAATACACACGTGAACAACCAAATGATAATTCCCTTCTTGAAGCGGCTCCCCTCGAACCCACGTACGACCTGTTTTATTTCGATTCATATCATATACATCCCATAATTCCATGTTGTACCCCCTTTTTACAAATTTAGTCATTACTTAATATTAACGCTAACATCAAAGCATTGCCATACCAATTAATCAGCCCCTATTTATTTTGTTTTATTCTATCCCTTTTTGGAAAGAGATAAAATAAAACCACATAGTAGAAACAGGTGTTTATATGGAAAGACCTATGGAAGAAGTTCAACTTGGTATCGTTCCAATCAATTTACCCGACGCTAGTTTGTCATACTTTTGGATATCAGAAGATTTTGCAGATCCTTTTAATTTAGAAACCAATCGAGAAGCAGAGAACATAATTAAAGATGCCTTGAAGTCAACAGTGGAGTCGAAAGTTTTAAAGAGGGTTAAGTTTAATACTGAATCAGATGCAGTAGTAATTCGTGCTAAAAAAGCAGAAGACATCATTGTAGTTGCAAAAGTGATAAATGAGATTATTCATAAAACGATTTCTGACGGAGAAGTTCGAAGAGTCCAAAATATCCTGCTTAAACATAAGCGACCTAAAAAACAAAAATGGCAAGTGGGAGATATTTTTTCAATCAAGCTAAAGGACGGGTCATTTACTTTTGGCCAAGTGCTATGGGCAAAAGCATATGGCGCTAGAGGAAGACTAGGTATGCCTACATGTTCCCTTTTTGAAAAGCGAACAACAGACAATTTTATTCTTTCAGAGATCATTAATTCAAAAGTGATTTCAGTCGTAACTATTACAGCCAATGCGTTGGATTCTTATGAGTGGGAGGTCATAGGCAGCGAAGAAGTAACCTTAAACAAAGAAGAAGTGCCATGGCACCTTAGCGGTGAAGGTGGCGTTGGTGCGAAAAGTTTTTCTGATGATATTTTGAAATCTTTATCAGAAGCGTATCATGGCCTAGACCCATGGAATATATCTTACAAAGAAGATTTTTTTGATGAAATACTACTTCCTGGTGTGAAAAGACCAGCTACTGCGATTGTTTTAAGTACAGAGGAAAGAGATGCATATCGAAAAGCTAAAGGCTGGGATCTTTAAAATTTTTTAACATATAAAAAGGTGGGAATGTCCCTTCCCACCTTAGTTTTTAGCAAATTCTCCATCTACTTCTACGGTTCTCATAATATTAATAAACGCATGTTTATCATGATTTCGTACAATCTTCTTAACTTGTAACACTTCATATCGCGTAACAACCATCATTAAAATTTCCTTCTTCTCTTTTGTATAACCACCGTACCCCTCGGTAACCGTAATTCCACGGTAAATGGTCTTCAGTAGATCCTTACGTATGGCTTCCCCCTTTGACGTAACAATCTGCATCGTGACTTTAATGTGATTCGTATGAATTCGGTCAATTACTATGCCAGATAAATAAATGGACAGCAACGTGTAAAGTGCAATATTCCAGTTAAAGAAAGCTCCTGAAATTAGAACTACAATACCATTCATGCCTGTTAATAGTAGTCCCACACTAAAATTACTTGAACGGGAAACGATAATCGCTATAATATCCAGACCACCGGAAGTACCAGAAAATTTGAGTATTAACCCTACACCAATGCCACCAATAATTCCTCCAAAAACTGTGGATAACAATATATTGTCCGTCACAGTAACGATAGGTAGCACATATAAGAAAAATGAAAGTGATATTACAACGATAAGCGTATTTATTGTGATGGTTTTTCCTAGTTTAAAATATCCTAAAATAAGTAAAGGAACATTAAGCAATAAATTCATTAAACCGATATTAAAGGGGGTTACTAACCCTATTAAGATAGCGATTCCACTAATCCCACCACTTAAAATTGCATATGGTACAAGAAAAAAATTAAAGCCAAATGCAACAATTAATGAACCGAATATTGCTATAAAATATTTCATAACTTTTAATCCCCCTAAAAGTGAACTGACGCGTCCTTTTTGACGTTTGATTTTTATATATTTTCAATCTTCATTTTGCCCTTTTACAGCCGATTTAAGGCAGGACTTATTCCGAAAATTCGATAGAGAATTTTCGAAGCGGTTTCGAGAGGCAATTTGGTGGATAGATTTTCGCTTTTTTCATGTTTTTTGTCCTTGAGAAGCGGCCTCGTGGACAGATTCCTGCTTTTTTCTAGTTTTTTGTCCTCGAGAAGCAGTCTCGCGGACAGATTCCCGCTTTTTTC
>NZ_JPVN01000039.1 GCF_000772945.1 Ureibacillus manganicus DSM 26584 | reverse complement strand
GTTTGATGAGGGGGTGGCCATGAAAATGGTCACCCTACTCTATTTTTTTAAATAATAATACACATTTACCTGTTCTGAAATATTTAATCTTCTTGCTACCAGATTTGACATACGACATATTAAGAATTATGTGCACTTTACACATAATTTCAAATAAGTCGTATGTCGATTTCGATCACGAAAGGATTTTGTTTTATTATTTGGTGCATAGTTTTACAAATACTTTTGAGCCCTTAAATGTTTGCGAAATAAGTAAGATTTTTTACTTAAGATAAAGTTGATATTCGAATTTCCATCAATTAATCCTATATAATTCTACTAAAATCATTTATAATGAACCTTTGCAAAAGAGTTCGGACGTAAGTATTAACTCGAAAAAAACCTAATAGAAATATAAATTATCAGAAATCCGCATAGGAAAAATATTTGTTATAATAGTAATACGATACTAGAGAAATAGGAGTTAGAAACTATGAGATGTCCTGCTTGTCAATTTAACGGTACTCGAGTAGTAGATTCAAGACCAGTTGATGACAATAAAGAAATTCGTAGACGTAGAGAATGTGAATCTTGCAGCTATCGTTTTACTACTTTTGAAAGAATTGAAGAAACACCATTAATTGTTGTGAAAAAAGATGGGTCAAGAGAAGAATTTAGTAGAGAAAAGATTTTGCGCGGACTTATAAGAGCATGTGAAAAACGTCCAGTTCCATTACAAAGACTTGAAGAAATTGTAATTGAAATAGAAAAATCTTTAAGACGAATTGGGAATTCTGAAGTCCATTCAGATGCCGTTGGTGAAATGGTTATGGATCATTTAGCTAAAGTCGATGAAGTTGCTTATGTTCGTTTTGCTTCAGTCTACCGTCAATTTAAAGATATTAATGTCTTTATACAAGAATTAAAAGAAATCTTACATCGACAAACTGATGTGAAATAAATTTGAGGAGGGAATTGTAAAATGGTTCATTTGTTTAAAGAATTGCAACCAGCGGATCATTTTGAAATTAGTATCCCTCATTTTTTATCGGCACATGAGCGTCAACTAATCACACTATTTTATCAGCCATTAACCGGATTAGAAGCTATCAGTCTTTACTATACGTTGTGGGCTGAAGGTGAAGACGGTTTAAATGGCAAATTTAATCATTACCATTTAATGAACGTTCTTAATATGCCAATTGGAAAGGTGTTTGAAGCTCGTATTTCCTTAGAGGCAATCGGCTTATTAAGAACATATCGAAAAAATACAGCGGATGGCCGTTTCTTTGTTTACGAACTGATTCGACCGTTAGATGCGCAAAGTTTCTTCCAAGATCCATTATTATCGATGTTTTTGTTTAGTAAGATTGGGGAGCAAGCATATCGTAATCTACAAAATCGATATGTTAAACAAACGAATTTAGAATCATTTGAAGAAATTTCCAGAACCTTCGTTGATGTTTATAAACCAGTACATACAAATGTACCAAAAGAGTTAATGGAAAGTATCCCAACGAAAAGACAGGATGTTCCTTTCTATTATCATCAATTTGATTTTACTCTTTTATTCTCAGGTTTATCTGAGCAATTAGTTCCCTCAAGTGCAATCACACCTGAAGTTCGAGAGTCAATTGCTAAACTTGCATTTCTCTATCAATTATCACCGTTAGAAATGCAAAAAGTAGTGATTCTAGCTTTAGATGAAGATTTAAAAATTACTGATGAACGTTTAAAAAAAGCAGCACTTGAGTATTATCAACTAACAATTTCAAAAGATTTACCTAATATACAAAAGACTTTTGATGCTCCAGCACCAGTGGCTGAGAAGAAACCATCAAAAGAACAAGAACTAATTCATTATTATGAAACAACAAGTCCAATTGACCATATTCGAAATCTTAATAACGGCAAAGAACCTACTTCATTTATAAGAGAATTAGTAGAAAATTTATTTATTAAACATGGTATGAACCCTGGCGTAGTTAATGTATTAATCGATTATGTAATGTTGCAGTCTGATAAAAAGTTACCTAAAAACTTTGTAGAAACGATTGCGGACCATTGGAATAGAAAAAACATACAAACAGCTCAACAAGCAATGGATTTTGCTAGATTAGAGCACGATAAATATAATAAAAAACCACCGCATTTAACTGATGTCCAGGAGTTAGAGAACTCACCCTATGATTCATATACAGTCTATGAGTTTTTACGTTACTTAAATGATGGGAAAGAACCGTTCAATTATATTATGAAAATGGCGGATTCCCTTGTGAAATACCATGGTTTACCTGTACCAGTAGTTAATGTATTGATGGAATATGCCATTGAGCAAACGGATGGTAAAGTAAGTAAAAGATTTGTTGAGACGATTGCTAGTAATTGGAGCACGTTAAATATAAAAACTTCTGAAGAAGCGCTAGAGCAAATTCAAAAAACAGTGGATGAAAAACAGACTAAGAGAGAAACATTATTTAACGCTCGTATTACAAAAGAAACTATCATGCAATTTGTTTCAAATCCAGACGATCTTGATGATGAATATAAATATTATGAACTAACTCCGCCATACCAATTCTTAAAAAATTACTATAATGGCAACGAGCCATTTCCAATGACTGTTAAACTTGCCGAAGATTTAGTAATTGTCTATGGTTTACCAGTTGGTGTAGTTAATGTTTTAATTGAATATGTATTAACAACTCATAATGGCCAATTCCCTAAACGATTAGTAGATACAATTGCTAGTAATTGGAGACAATTAGGAATTAGTACAGCCCAAATGGCAGTTGATTATGTCCTACAGCAAAATGAAGCAAAAGAAATGCATAAAAAACTTGGGTATATACCGAAAATTACTCCAGAGTCCATTGTCAAAGTGGAAACAGTACGAAAAGAATGGCAAGGCTATGCAAGTCTTACGCCATATGAATTCCTAAAGTATTTAAATAAAGGAATGGAGCCTCTATCTTCACATGTACGTTTAGCTGAAAGCCTAGTTTTAAAATTTGGACTATCTGTTGGTGTAGCAAATGTGTTAGTCGAATATGTTTATTCCTTAAAATCAGGTCAATTACCTAAAAAGTATGTAGATGTGATTGCAAATGATTGGCGAAATAAACAAATTCAAACTGTTGAACAAGCGAAAAACAATATAGAAAATCAACAACAGGCAAATCAAATGCGTGAGAAGGTTGGCTATATTCCAACGATCACAAATGATCACCTAAACAGTTTAAACAAAGGTCGTAAGTTGGATCCTCAATATTCAAAATACGATACGGTTACTCCTTATCAGTTTTTAAAGAACTTAACAAATGGCATAGAACCTTATGGACAGCATGTACGGTTAGCTGAATCTTTAGTACAACGTTTCGAACTACCAGTTGGTGTAGTAAATGTACTAGTCGAATACGTATTAGAAGTGAATGATGGCAAACTACCTACGAAATTTACGGAAACAATAGCAGCTGATTGGCGTTATAGAAGTGTTCTAACAACGAGTCAGGCACTTGAAATCGCAAAAGAATCTGTTGAAAGCCGTAAGCAAAGATTGCAAGATAAAGAACAAAATCCGTATGGAGCTAAACAAGTGATGCCAATCCCTAAATGGTTTGGTGATCGGAATAAGTCTCCAGAACAGTTTAAGAATGAGCAAGAAGACGGAATCGATTTTGAAAAAGAACGTCAGCGCATTTTAGAAAAACTAGGGAATAACAATTAAGTAGGTGAGGAAAATCGAACCAATAAGTGAAGCGCTCAAAAGAGTAGCAAAAATTCCATCTTTTCAAGAAAGATATGAGAAGATGAAAAAAGAAATATTGGAACATCCAGAAATTCAAAAGCTACTAAGTGATAGTAATTTGAATATTTCAGAAGAATTTGTCCAACAAAATTTAACTACATTTCACGAATTTATTAACCAATCACGGACTTGCTGTGGGGCACAAGGAACTGGGCAATGTACGAACTACTTAAATGGGTTTATTCCAACAATTGCAGTTAGAAATGGAAAAGTGGAACTTAACTATGTTCCTTGTAACCAAAAACTGATTGAAGATGAGCAGCGTGAAGTAAAGCGTATGTTACGAAGCTTCCATGTTTCATCGGATATTTTAGATGCAAGTATTGCTAATATGGATATGGATTCAAAAGCACGTTTAGAAATAGCAGAATACGCTAGTGATATTATCGCTGAATATAAAGAAACGAATAATCTACCTAGAAAAGGCTTATACTTACATGGACTATACGGTACAGGTAAATCCTATATTTTAGGTGCATTAGCCAATGAATTCACTAAACTAAAAATTCAAACGGCGATTTTATTTGTTCCAGAGTTTTTCAGGGAATTAAAGACAAGCTTAAATGATGGAACCTATGAAGAAAAAGTAGACTTTATCAAGAAGGTACCAATTTTAATGTTAGATGATTTAGGTGCGGAATCCAATTCAGAATGGACACGCGATGAAGTACTGTCTTCCATTTTAAATTATCGCATGAGCCAGCATTTACCAATATTCGTTTCTTCAAATTTAAATTATGAAGAATTAGAAAGATTTTATAGTCGAATTTCCAAAGGGGATATAGATCCGATTAAAGGATCTAGAATTGTCCAAAGAATAATGGCTATGACACATCCGTTTGAACTGGTTACAAATCGAAAACGTCAATAATTTTTTATTATTGGTTGACATTTCCGACAATTCGAGCGTATACTACTTTCATATTAAGTATCTAATAAGAATGCTTTGAAGAGGACAACAAGTTTGTGAAACGAACTTTAAGAGAGGGAAGCCAATGGCTGTAAGCTTCCTAGTAACGACACACACTTTACTACCTTGGAGCATTAGCGGGGAAAATCCGCTAACGTCATTCGGTACGTTAACCGACCTAGAGCTTCGTCTGAAAACTAGATTTTCGGAAGGAAGAAGGGTGGAACCACGAGCTAACGCGTCGTCCCTTTTTATGAGGGATGGCGCTTTTTTGTGTTCATTTTAACTCTTGGTAACAGTACGTGCGTTTATTAAATGTTTATGTGCGGATTTTATGAATTAACGTGCGATATTCTATGGATTACGTTCGAAATTCGTAAAAAAACGTGCGAATGATCAAATTCTAAAAAGGAAAAAGGAGAGAACAAACATGTCAGAGATTATTAAACTTACATTCCCAGATGGCGCAGTAAAGGAATTTGCACGTGGAACGACAACTGAAGACGTTGCTGCATCTATTAGCCCAGGTCTCCGTAAAAAAGCGTTAGCTGGTAAATTAAATGGTGAATTAGTCGATCTAAAAACACCAATTGAGGAAGACGGTACAATTGCTATCATTACTCCTGAATCAGATGAAGCACTTGAGATTTTACGTCACTCAACAGCACACTTAACAGCACAAGCTTTAAAACGTTTATACCCAGGTATTAAGTTAGGGATTGGACCAGTAATTGAAGGTGGTTTCTACTATGACGTAGACGCGCCAGAACCAATTTCTGCAGATGATTTCCCTAAAATCGAAAAAGAAATGAAAAAAATCATTTCTGAAAACATCGAAATCGAGCGTAAAAACGTATCGCGTGATGAAGCACAAAAAATTTATGAAGAAGTTGGGGATGAATATAAATTAGAACTTCTTGAAGCAATTCCAGCTGATGAGCAAGTTTCAATTTATTATCAAGGGGATTTCTTTGACTTATGTCGTGGTATTCACGTACCTTCAACTGGAAAGTTAAAAGAATTCAAATTACTAAGCCTTGCTGGTGCTTACTGGCGCGGTAACTCAGACAACAAAATGCTACAACGTATTTACGGTACTGCATTCTTTAACAAAGAAGATTTAAAACATCATCTTCAAATGTTAGAAGAAGCAAAAGAACGTGACCACCGTAAAATTGGTAAAGAGTTAGAATTATTTACTTTATCGCAAACTGTAGGTCAAGGATTACCACTATGGTTACCAAATGGAGCAACAATCCGTCGTATTATCGAACGCTACATCGTAGATAAAGAAGTGAAACTTGGTTACAAACATGTTTATACACCAGTATTAGGATCTAAAAAATTATATGAAACTTCTGGGCACTGGGAACACTACCAAGAAGATATGTTCCCTCCAATGGAAATGGATAACGAAACATTAGTATTACGTCCAATGAACTGTCCACATCACATGGAAGTTTATAAATCATCTATGCATTCCTACCGTCAATTACCAATTCGTATTGGTGAATTAGGAACAATGCACCGTTATGAAAGTTCTGGTGGTTTATCTGGTTTACAACGTGTGCGTGGGATGACTTTAAACGATGCACATATCTTCGTTCGTCCAGACCAAATTAAAGAAGAATTCAAACGAGTAGTTGAATTAGTATTAAATGTATATAAAGATTTTGATTTAAATGATTATAAATTCCGCTTATCTTACCGTGACCCACAAGACACAGAAAAGTATTTTGATGATGATGCAATGTGGGAAAAAGCACAAAGCATGTTAAAAGAGGCGATGGATGATCTTGGATTAGATTATTTCGAAGCTGAAGGAGAAGCTGCTTTCTACGGTCCTAAATTAGACGTTCAAGTAAAAACAGCAATCGGTAAAGAAGAAACATTATCAACAGTTCAACTTGACTTCTTATTACCAGAACGCTTTGACTTATCATATATTGGTGAAGATGGTAAACACCATCGTCCAGTTGTAATCCACCGTGGTGTTGTATCAACAATGGAGCGCTTTGTAGCCTTCTTAATTGAAGAATATAAAGGTGCATTCCCAACTTGGTTAGCGCCAGTTCAAGTGGAAGTTATTCCAGTTTCAAATGAAGTGCATTATGACTATGCACGTAATGTTGTTGAAAAACTTCAAGCTGCAGGTCTTCGCGTTGAAATGGATGACCGTGAAGAAAAACTTGGTTATAAAATCCGTGAAGCACAAATGAAAAAAATCCCTTACATGCTAGTACTAGGGGATAAAGAAATGGAAGCAGATTCAGTAAACGTACGCCGTTACGGTTCTCAAGATTCAGAAACTGTTTCATTTGAAGATTTCCTAACTAAATTAGTAGCTGAAGCGAATAAGTAAATAGGAAACGGGGCGTCTTTGAGACGTCCCTTTTCCATTAAAATAAAAAGTTGCGGAATTGGATTGCTTTAGAAAATAGTCTAGCGTCTCTCCCTAATTTATTTCGATAGTTGTAATATGGCGATAAACATCGATGAAACTTTTGATCGCAGTAATTGGAGCGACCATATTTTCGGTAGCATTCATCATGTTCAAGGCAACATTGATCAACAGCATTTGTTGGTGATCCTGGACCAGAGCACCACGGTCCACAATATCGATATCCAGGAAAGCAAGTGCCTAAATTATTTCGTCTCTGGTTCATAATTTTCCCTCTATTCTTGTTGAGTTATTTACTATAAAATATGAAGTATTACTGGACATGTAAACGGCAAATAATTTAATTTAAGTTTTTTTGTTGACAACTCTATATAGGAATGTTAGTATTGATTAGGTTATGAATACAGTTTGTGGTTGAAGTAGAGGCTGCCCGCTTCTCACCTGGAATGACGCATTTGCTGTTAGCAGGTATTACACGTTGAATTATATACGCATAATTGCGTATGCACATATAGCGGGCGGACATCTTCTAATATGTCCGTCCTTTTTTTATGGACATACCTAGGAAGTGTACCGTTCAACCGGGCGTTTTTGCTCTAAACCTAAGTATTCCCGACACAACCTTGGAGGTGGATTCGTATTAGCAAAGACATGTATGTAAACGAAGGTATTCGCGCTCGTGAACTTCGTCTAATCGATCATAATGGTGATCAGCTAGGTGTTAAATCTCGTAATGAAGCGTTAGAAATTGCCGCTCGTGTAAACTTGGATCTTGTCCTTGTGGCCCCTCAAGCTAAGCCACCAGTCGCACGTATTATGGACTATGGTAAGTTTAAGTTTGAACAGCAAAAGAAAGACCGTGAAGTTCGTAAAAATCAAAAGGTTATCAATATTAAGGAAGTACGTTTAAGTCCAACTATTGATGAACATGATTTCCAAACTAAATTACGTAATGCGATTAAGTTCCTTGAAAAAGGTGACAAAGTTAAATGTTCACTTCGTTTCAAAGGACGTGCTATTACGCATAAAGAGATTGGTCAACGAGTTTTAGATCGTTTTGCTGAAGAATGTGCTGAAGTAGCTACGGTTGAACAAAAACCGAAGATGGAAGGACGCAGCATGTTCTTAGTTCTTCAACCGAAGAACGAGAAAAAGTAGTATACGAAACAGTTTAGGAGGAAATTCGAAATGCCAAAAATGAAAACTCACCGTGGCGCTGCGAAGCGTTTCAAAAAAACGGGCAAAGGAAAATTAAAATTTGACCGTGCTTACGGAAGCCACTTATTCGCTAACAAATCAACAAAAGCAAAACGTCACTTACGTAAAGCTAAAGTAATGACTTCAGGTGACTTCAAACGTATTAGAGAACTATTAACTTACATGAAATAATTCGATAATATATCGTTCGTGATTTAAATAAACATTCGTAAGAAATTCAGGAGGTAATTAGTATGCCACGCGTAAAAGGCGGAACAGTAACGCGCAAGCGTCGTAAAAAAGTTTTAAAATTAGCTAAAGGTTATTTTGGTTCAAAACATACATTATATAAAGTTGCTAACCAAGCAGTAATGAAATCAGGTCAATATGCATACCGTGACCGTCGTCAAAAGAAACGTGATTTCCGTAAATTATGGATCACTCGTATCAATGCTGCTGCTCGCATCAACGGTCTTTCTTACAGCCGTTTAATGCACGGTTTAAAAGTTGCTGGTATCGAAGTTAACCGTAAAATGTTAGCTGACTTAGCAGTAAACGATGCTGCTGCATTTGCACAATTAGCAGACGCTGCTAAAACTGCAGTTGCTAAATAATCATTTTGCTTGCAAAAATGATTATTTCTGTGGCGAAAGCTTAGCGACAGCCACAAAATAATTTAAACAAACAAAAAGACTGATAGGACTCAAAACCTATCAGTCTTTTTCAATATAGGAGGCAAAGTACATATGTGGTACGCGTTATTAGCCTTTATTTTAGTAGAGTCAATTATTTTATTCGTTCTTATGGGAATGGATAAATCCAGAGCGAAAAAGCATGAATGGCGAATATCTGAAAAAACATTATTTACAATTGCAATATTTGGCGGTGCTTGTGGTGGAGTTCTTGGAATGTATATATATAAACACAAAACAAAACATAATTCCTTTGCATTTGGTTTTCCACTTCTAGCCGCCATTCATATATTTATTTTAGTGAGTATGTATCAACAATTTAATGTATAAATACTTTGCAAATGAAACGAAATATAGTAAATTATGTATAATTCAAAAATTTTTGAAACATTTTAAAAGCGTTGAAAAGGAAAAGTAAATGAGATGTAGTTTGATAGAGAGCTTCTGACGGTGGAAATGAAGCAAACGAACCTTATTGAAAATGACCTTTGAGCTGCGTACCGAAACAGAAATGTTGTAGGCTACGACGAGGGGCACTCGTTACAACAGCGACAGTATGAACACGTACTGATTAAGGCAAATAGTGTGAGCTATTTGTAAATTTAGGTGGTAACACGGGTATCTCGTCCTAATCGTTTATTCGATTAGGGCTTTTTTTTATTTTGAGAGATATCAAGATTTTTGTCCCACCAATAAGAGGTTACGTGAAAATAGAGATGCAAAACGCTCCGAGTTGTCACAAAAGAAGATTTACATGACAGTAGAGGCATAAAAGCACACCGAGTTATCACGAAAGGAAAGTTTGCGTGACAGTAGAGGCGTAAAAGTATACCGAGTTGTCACGAAAGGATGATTTACGTGACAGTAGAGGCGTAAAAGCACACCGAGTTGTCACGAAAGGAAAGTTTACGTGACAGTAGAGGAGTAAAACTACACCGAGTTGTCACGAAAGGAAAATTTACGTGACAGTAGAGGTGAAAAACCACACCGAGTTGTCACGAAATGAAGATTGACGTGACAGTAGAGGCGTAAAAGCACACCGAGTTGTCACGTAATGTAAGTTTACATGACAGAAGCTTGAACAGTACTGAATTAAACAAAGGAGGATTTTATAATGACAGTCATTATAGGAGGAGCTTGGCCGTATGCAAATGGATCATTACATTTAGGACATATTGCCGCATTATTATCAGGAGACATTTTAGCACGTTATTTTAGACAAAAGGGTGAAAAAGTTTTATACGTATCTGGAAGTGATTGCAATGGAACACCAATTTCCATAAGGGCTAAACAAGAAAATACAACTACAAAAGAGATTGCAGATAGGTATCATCAAGAATTCGCCCAGTGTTTTAGTAAATTAGGTTTCACATACGATTTATATACACGAACCGATGCAGAGCATCATCATCAATCAGTACAAAAAATCTTCCTTTCTTTATTAGAAAGTAGATATCTATACAAAAATAAAATTAAGCAAGCTTATTGTGAGAAGGATCAGCAGTTTTTACCTGATCGGTTTGTTGAAGGAATCTGCCCAAATTGTGGAGCAAAAGCTAGAGGTGACCAATGTGATAACTGTTCCTCAATATTAGACCCTCTTGACCTAGTAGATAAGCGATGCAAGCTATGTGGAATTGAGCCCGTAATAAGAGAAACAGAACACTTTTATTTTTCATTTAGCAAATTTCAAAAAGAATTAGAACAATACACTGCAAAGGCTGAGATGGAAAATAGGTGGAGAACTAATGCAATCTCGATGACAAAGCGATATTTAAGTGAGGGTCTTCCAGATCGAGCTGTAACAAGAGACTTACCAAATGGAATCGATGTACCAGTTGCAGGCTTTGAAGGGAAGAAGATTTATGTATGGATTGAAGCGGTAGCTGGTTATTTAACAGCAAGTTTAGAGTGGGCAAAGCAACATAATGAGTCTATTGAAAATTGGTGGAATGAAGAAACCATTTCTTACTATGTTCATGGTAAGGATAATATTCCTTTTCATACTGTCATATGGCCGGCGATTTTATTTGCCTTAGAATCCAAAGCACTGCCGACCCATATTATTTCTAACGAATATTTAACCCTCGAAAAAAGGAAACTTTCCACAAGTCAAAACTGGGCAGTTTGGGTACCGGAAATTTTAAAAGAATATCATCCAGATTCCCTTCGTTATTTTCTAACGGTGAATGCACCTGAAAATCGAGATACGGATTTTAGTTGGAGAGAATTTATTTATAGTCATAACGGAGAATTACTCGGTGCTTTCGGAAATTTTGTTAACAGAACATTAAAGTTTATAGAAAAATCGTTTGATTCTACTGTTCCACAATCAAAAATAGATGAGACTATACAAATTGATACGGAAAAGATTTATATTGAGGTTGGAAATTTAATAGAGCAAGGTCATTTTAAACAAGCGCTGGAAGGTATTTTTGAATATATTCGATCCGCCAACCGCTACTTTGATGAGCAGAAGCCATGGATTCAAGTGAAAGAGAATCCAGAGGAATGTAATCAAACATTAGCCACTTGTGTTTTCATCATTCAAAATCTTGCACAACTTTTACAACCATTCTTACCTTTTGCATCGGATGAAATTAAAAAGATGTTAAATATACAGGTGAACGAATGGAAAGTACAATTTGATTTGCCTAGAGAAATTAAAAACATACATCCTTTATATGAAAGAATAGATATAAAGAGAATTGATGAAGAACTGAAAAAACTGAATGATCAATCTCAGAAATGGTCTTGATAGAGGTGATGAAGACCTTTTGGAGTGGAAATAGTTGCAGAAAAGGTCTTGATAGAGGTGATGAAGACCTTTTGGAGTGGAAATAGTTGCAGAAAAGGTCTTGATAGGGGTGATGAAGACCTTTTGCACTGGAAATAGTTGTAGAAAAGGTCTTGATAGATGTGATGAAGACCTTTTGGAGTGGAAATGGTTGCAGAAAAGGTCTTGATAGGGGTGATGAAGACTTTTTGCACTGGAAATAGTTGTAGAAAAGGTCTTGATAGAGGTGATGAAGACCTTTTGAAGCTATAAACAATTACAAAAAGGTCTTCATGAATGTAATGAAGTCCCCCTATCAATTCGAGTTATAAATATGCACACACAATCGTTCATAAGGCCAGCCAATAGATAATAATAAAGGATTGTCCACAGTGCTCTGCAAAGCACGGCAGACAATCCAGCCTATTATTTATTCTTTCATCAACTGCTCAATCGGATTTTTCCAATTAATTTTTGCATTTGGATAATTTAATAAAATTTCTTTTTCTAAATTGTAAAAATCCTCTTTTGCTAAGCCTTGTAGTTTTCCGGTATCGTGGACCCAAACAAAGATAGATACGACCTCGAAAGCATTTTCTGTAGTTCCTAAATACTTTTCACCCTCAAAAAGTGCACCTTTATAAGAAATGAAAAAGTTTTTCCGGACATTTTTAACATCATCATAAAAATAATATTGTCCTTTTTCATATGCTTCATCAAGTTTTCTTTTTGGGTCCGTCAAATAGCGAACAATTTTATAGAATATGTAAATGACTACTAATATCACGATTATTCGAATAATAAGAGCCACAGAAGTTCCCCCTTGTAAATGCTTTGTAACTACATTTACGATTAATAAAGGAAATAAGTTTCACTTTTAAAAGTAATTTTGGTAAAAAATTTTGGATTTCAAAGTTATCTTTTAAAAGCTACCTAAGATTGAGCGTTTACTTATAAAAGAAAATAGAATTTTTAGCATTTTTGCATAGCCCAAAAGTAGACAAATATAGAACGGTTTGGCAATATTATAGTGTATTAGCTTATAATTTAGAAATTTCATTTCAAATGATTTTTTACAGCATATAAGAAGAAAGAAAAATTATGAGCGATAACGTTCAGAGTATTAACAGTAAAATTTGCAGTATACTTAATTAGTTATTTTATTTTTTGGGAGGACAACAGATGGCGAAATTAGACGAAACATTAACAATGTTTAAAGAACTAACAGATGCAAATGGAATCGCGGGAAATGAGAGAGCACCGCGTGAAGTGATGAAAAAATATATCGCACCTTATGCAGATGAAATTGAAATGGACGGTTTAGGTAGCTTAATCGCTAAAAAAGTGGGAGATGCAAACGGCCCAAAAGTTATGATTGCTGGTCACTTAGATGAGATCGGATTTATGGTAACTCAAATTGATGATAAAGGGTTCATTAAATTCCAAACAGTAGGTGGTTGGTGGAGCCACGTAATGCTTTCACAACGAGTAACAATCACTACTCGTAAAGGTGATGAAATCATCGGGGTTTTCGGATCAAAGCCTCCGCACATCTTACCAGCAGAAGCACGTAAAAAAGTAATGGAAATGAAAGATATCTTCATCGACGTTGGTGCAAGCTCAAAACAAGAAGCTGAAGAATGGGGAATTCGTCCTGGGGACATGATCACTCCATACTTTGAATTCAACGTAATGAAAAATGAAAAAATGCTTCTTGCAAAAGCGTGGGATAACCGTATCGGTTGTGCCATTGCAATTGATGTAATGAAAGCGTTAAAAGATGAAAAACATCCTAACGTTGTTTACGGCGTAGGAAATGTTCAAGAAGAAGTTGGGTTACGTGGAGCTAAAACTTCTACATTTAAGATCCAACCAGATATCGGTTTTGCAGTGGATGTAGGTGTAGCTGGTGACACACCTGGTATCACAGCGAATGAATCAACTTCAAAAGTTGGCGATGGTCCACAAATTATTATTTATGATGCTTCAATGGTAGGTCATAAAGGCTTACGTGATCTAGTAGTCGATGTTGCTGAAGAACTTAACATTCCATACCAATTTGACTCAACTCCAGGCGGTGGAACAGACGCTGGATCTATGCATATTACAGGAAGTGGTGTACCAAGTATAGCAATTAGTATTGCAACAAGATACATTCACTCACATGCAGGTATCTTACATCGCGATGATTATGAAAACACAGTAAAACTAATTGTAGAAGTTACGAAACGATTAGACCGTGATACAGTAAATAAAATTACTTTTGAATAAAACCGGGATAAATTTAATAATTGAAATAAAATTAGGCACAGAACAAATTTAATTTTTCCACGTGTTTACTACCTTCTGACTATCAAAGTCAGGGGGTTTTTCTTTTGAAAACGTTGGATTATGAATTTTAATAGTAAATGTCATAACTATATGTGACGGCTTTATTTAATACTTTTTTCATAAATAAACACCTCTATAACTATTATTATTGTGGAGGTGAATTAAAATGTATAAGAGTATTTTAATTACAAATACAGATGAGGAACAGTTTGCAGAAAGTGTTAATCAAGTATTGCGTAATATAAAAAAAGAAATGCTAGTGGATGTTAAGTATCAACATTTCATAACTGATAATGATGAGGAATATAATGATTATTTTTCGGCATTGATCATATTTGAGATTTAAATAGTAAAAGTTTTATTAGCATCCTTAAAGGGTGCTTTTTTTATCATAAAGTAGGTGTTAAATAATATTACATATGAATAACAAACATGAAATGACGTTAATCCTAAAAAAGGGATTAGCGCCTTATTTATGGAATAATATTCGTATGCTTTGTCAGAGATTATTGGAGGTATACTAGATGCAAATTAAAGGATTTGGTGGAGTTTTTTGGAGAACCCAAAATATTGATGCATTGAAACAATGGTATAAAGAAACATTAAATCTTTCAATGGATGATTGGAATGGGACAATCATTACCCCGAGTTCCGATAACGAAACAATATTTTCCTTGTTTAAAGAAGAAAGTGATTATTTCCCAAAAGAACAGTCTGTTATGCTTAACTTTCAAGTTGACCATATTGAAGCTTGGATGGAACATTTCAACAAATTAGGTGTACCACTTATAAAAAACGTTGAAAAAAGCGACTTTGGAACATTCTTGTGGATTTCTGATCCAGATGGCAGATGGATTGAATTATGGGAAAAAAATATTGATTAACGGAGAGTGCAAACGATGAACTTAAAACTGAGATATGTCATTTTATATGTTTCAAATCACGAAAAATCAAAACATTTCTATAATGAAATTTTAGGACTACCAATACGTGGGGAACACGGAACATATATTGAGTTTGAAACGGGTTCAACTATCTTATCGATTAATACGAGAGAAAGCGTAAAAGAAATTACTGGCTTAAATATTGCTGAAAGCAAAACATCTCAAACATTCGAACTTGGGTTTGTTGTTGAAGATGTGAAAGAAACAATCGAAAACTTGAGAAAACAAGATGTTCAAATTCTAGTAGAACCTATTGAAAAACCTTGGGGTCAAGTCGTAGCATATGTGGCAGATCCAGATGGACATTACATCGAAATTTGTAGTTCACTCGATTAATTTTTTCCTATATTTGGTACGCTAAACAGTATATAATGTTCATATTGAAAGGAGTTGTTGTTTTATGAATAAAAAGTTAAATGTAGAGAGTGTAACAATTAGGGAGGTTTGCGCACGTTAAACTATGCTAAAAAACCTCCCAAAGGATTTTTTAAACTTTAGGAGGCATTCAATTGGAAAATATAAAAATGAAAAATTTAGGACTTACGGAAAAGTTCGTTCAAGAATCTAATCTATAAAAAAATCTTTTTATTGGTCGAGTATCATCACAATATAAAAATTTATATAAAGTTATTACTGAAAAAGGCGAAATGGCAGCTCAAATTTCAGGGAAATTCCGTCATAGTGTATCAGATACATCAGAATTTCCTGCTGTTGGTGATTTTGTAATGGTGGATCGATTAGATAATTCACAAGGGGATGGAATCATTCACCATGTTCTCACAAGAAAAAGCGTATTTTCAAGAAAAGTAGCAGGAAGAAAAACGGATACACAAGTTGTCGCTGCTAACATAGACACTTTATTTATTTGTATGTCATTAAATAATGATTTTAATCTTCGAAGATTAGAAAGATATATATCAGTTGCTTGGGACAGTGGGGCTTCACCAGTAATTGTCCTTACGAAATCGGACTTATGTTTGGATTTAGAGGAAAAGGTTAAAGAGGTTGAATCGATTGCTATTGGTATAGACGTACTAGTAACAACTAGTACATCCGAAGAAGGCTTCGAATCATTAAAGAAATATATTTCAGATGGTAAAACCGTGGCGTTTATCGGATCATCTGGTGTGGGCAAATCCACACTGACAAATCACCTTCTTGGCCAAAGTATTATTGAAACAAATGGAATTCGTAACGATGATAAGGGTAGACACACAACAACAAGACGTGAATTGTTCATTATTCCAGATTTAGGGGTTGTAATTGATACTCCGGGGATGAAAGAGCTCGGAATTATTAGTGCCGATTTTTCAAAGTCCTTTGCAGATATCGATGAGCTTGCAACTCAATGCCGTTTTAATGACTGCACCCATAACCAAGAGCCAAAGTGTGCAGTGCAAAATGCAATTCAGGAAGGAACGTTATCAGCTGAACGATTTGAAAGCTATCTCAAACTGAAAAAAGAAGCAAAATATGATGGCTTAAACTCAAAAAAAATTGAAAAAGAAAAAATCAATGAAATGTTCAGTGGTGTTGGTGGCATAAAGAACGCACGAAAGTTCATTAAAGAGAAAAGCAAAAAGAAAAGTAGATAAAGGGAATGCGTAAATCCAAGGATGAGGGGTTTACGCATTTTTACATAAGTTTCGGTATTCTTCCCCTAATTAATGGTAGTATTAAATTATTGTAGAAACTTCATTGGACGAAATGGGGAATTCTAATGAGAATTATCAAACTATCATTATTAGTCTCAATAATAATGCATTTAATGTATTTCTTCATTATCTTCTGTTGGGCTTATTTGAAATCACATTATTTTGAATCAGATTTTCCAAACGAATATGATAATGTCAATGTTCTTCAAAATGAGGTGGTCTTTGGGTTTATAGGATCTCCTTTCAATATAGTAACCTCAATCGTTGTTACAGCAACAATCGTTACGTTAATTTATGTTTTGACTAAAAGACACGACAAAAGTGAGAATATTAATAGGTGAATTATGCAAAGTAAATATTTAATCGATTTTTGTTTTTTTGGATCTACTTATATGAATAAAATGAGACTTAAAAAGCAACTTGAGGGTAAGTCAATCTTAATAACAGGTGCAAGTTCAGGAATTGGAGAACAACTAGCATACGAGCTTGCGAGTATTAATTGTCATTTGATTTTAGTAGCTAGACAGGGAGATAAGCTTGAAAATATAAAGAGTGAAATCGAAGCGATGAACTGTACCAAAGTAAGTATTTTTCAGGCTGATTTAAGAAATGAAAGCGAAACCCTTGAGTTTTTAGCCTTTCTTCACAAGTTACCTGATGGTTTAGATATTGTCGTTAGTAATGCTGGTCTTTCCATAAATCGTTCAATCTATGAATCTCTCGATCGATTTCATGATTTTACAAGAACAATGTCTATAAACTATTACGCACCAGTCCAGTTGCTATTGTCAATAATTCCACAACTTCAAAAAAACGGTGGTCAGATTATTAACGTCTCAACAATAAATGCTTTACTAGCGCCGGTTCCTTATTTTGCTGCCTATCAAGCTTCCAAAACTGCATTTGATGTTTGGCTAAGGTCAGTTGCACCTGAGTTAAAGGCAAAAGGAATCATAACCACAACCGTCTATTTCCCATTAGTAAATACACCAATGATACAACCAACGACTGCATATCAAAATAAACCAGCCCTGTCTAAGCAAGGTGCGGCAAAGATTATTTGCAAGGCAATGTATAGAAAAAAGAAAAAAATGAAACCATGGTGGCTCATTTTTGGTCAATTTGTATCCATTTTTTTAAATAGCTTTATTAATTTCACAAAAAAGAGATAAGGTGGAGTTTTGGTGAAGATTTTTAGATTACTTTATGTACTTTATAAGATTAAATGTATTTCACCAATCAGTCTCTATTATTTAGTAACTTCTTTTAGTACGTGCGGAGTCAATTTGATGACGTTATTAAACTTTGCGGCGAGAAAATACTCTAATCAAAGTTTTTTGGTTAGTGAGGAAGAAACGTTAAGCTATAAACAATTGCTCGATTCATCTTCGAAACTTGCAATAGCACTTAAAGAGAAACTAGGAATACAAAGTGGAAATAAAGTTGCCATCATGTGCAAAAATCATGCGTCACTTGTAAAATCAATCTTTGCTGTTTCTAGACTTGGCGCGGATGTATATTTTATTAATACTGAAATTAGTAAAAGTAAGTTTAATGAATTAATTCAACAACATCATTTTCATTTATTAATTTATGATTCTGAATTAGGTTCCATTGTGGATCAATCTAATAACTTGAATCCTAAAGTGTTAAGTTATCATAGTGAATTACCTGCTATAAACAATCATTTACTATTTAAAGGCGATGAAAATTACAAACTTCCAAGGGCGTCTGGAGGTAAAATTGTTTTACATACGAGTGGGACTACAGGTTCATCAAAAGAAATTGTACACAGTCCTTCACTATTTAATTACTTAAATCCTTTTATTGCACTAATTACCCGATTAAAGATTTTAAAATATAACAAAGCCTATATTGCCACACCGATCTATCACGGCTACGGGATTGCTATCTTACTCCTATTCATTCCTCTAGGTAAGCAAATCATTATTCGACGTAACTTTAATGCACAATCCGCTAGCTATTTAATCAAAGAACATCGTATTGAAGTTATTACTGTTGTTCCAACAATGCTCCAGAGACTGCTGGATACGAATGCTAAAGATTTGAAGTCATTACGTTGTATTGCTTCCGGAGGGGCTAAGCTACCTAAAAAATTAATTGATGATACACTCCATTCACTGGGAAAAGTATTATACAATTTATACGGTTCCACTGAAGCAGGTTTAAACTTCATCGCAACTCCTTATGATTTAATGCATTCTTCAACAACAATAGGGCGAAAAATAAATGGGATGGATTTAAGAGTATTAGATCGTCATATGAATGAAGTGAAGTTAGGGGGTGTTGGTCAACTATGCATAAAAAATGAATGGTCGATGTCAAATAAGGAAACGAGTTGGATTCAAACAGGCGATTTAGGCTATCAGGATGAACATGGATTATTTTATTTAAGTGGTCGGATAGATGATATGATCATTTCTGGGGGAGTGAATGTGTATCCTATTGAAGTCGAGCATATATTGATGAGCCACCCTGAAATAATAGATGCAGCAGTGATTGGTATTGAAGATGAAGTATTTGGCCAAAGACTGAAAGCATTTATTCAACCAAAAAGTGTGAGCTTAATAACTAATCAAGAAATCGAGTTGTGGCTACGTACTAGACTATCGAAATTCCAACTTCCAAAGGAAATTGAAGTCGTCAAAGAACTTCCCTATACATCACTTGGAAAACTTGATCGAAAACAACTTTATAAAGTGAATTCTAAAAACGAATTTAGTTAAATTCGTTTTTTTGTGTGCGACGGGCAGTTGCACCATGTGCAATAACAGCACAGG
>NZ_JPVN01000038.1 GCF_000772945.1 Ureibacillus manganicus DSM 26584 | reverse complement strand
TCGGTAAAGGGATAGTTGAGGGATCCCTCAACTATCCCTTTACCGAACTAAGATTGGGGAAAAAAAGGGCTTGTCCCATATGTGACAAGGCATTAACGGTACAAGGCAAAACGGAAATTAATGAAAGCAAATTAGTCAGTTCGGCAAAAGGATAGGATAGCTAATTTGCAGTTCGGTACAGGGGTAATTACACTAGTAAACTTACGAAAGTAGTAAAAGCAATCATTTTTGAATTCGATGGTACTCTTGCTAATATTTGCCAATTAAAACTAGGCTATATTGGCTAACGGGTTAGGTTGATGAAGAGAAAGAATAAAGAACTATGTGGTTTGTTACAATACCATTTCATAAATTCTTCGGCTAACCTTATCAAGTAATTCAAAGATTCCTTATTTTGCCACCCGTGTTAAACGATGCTACAATATATAGTGTATTTAATGTTCAATTTACTAAATACAGGTAATTGTAGGGGCGGATTATTTACAATGATTAATGGAGACATTATAAATGTTTATGAAACGATTAGAGAAAGCAAAAATACATATGGAGATTTAAAAAAATGCGAAATCCATTTACATACACCCGCTTCACATGATTATAGATTAATAGCTGGTGAAAGTTATGATACATTGAGTATTGAATCAATATTGGAGTATGCTTTAATGATTGGATACTTAAATAAAGAGGGCCATCAAGAGTTACTAAATAAAGTGCATCAAGGTGATTTTGAGGGCGAAACTTACTT
Organism: Ureibacillus manganicus DSM 26584; assembly: GCF_000772945.1. Taxonomy (GTDB): domain Bacteria; phylum Bacillota; class Bacilli; order Bacillales_A; family Planococcaceae; genus Ureibacillus; species Ureibacillus manganicus. Next base: position 19,257 of record NZ_JPVN01000038.1, on the reverse strand, counting down.
AAAAATTTTACAAGAGAAAAAAGCTCCATATGGGGATTTTAAAGAATATTTATCTTACATTTTAATTGCTCATAAGCTCTACTCTGAAAAAATAGAAGTTGTACTGGTCTCAGATCATAATACTACTGCTGGTTTTGATAAGCTGGCTTATGCCAATAATGAATATTTTGTAAACAGAATAAAACATAAAGAGAAAATGCGTAAGCATATAAAAATCATGTTGGGGTTGGAAATAACATGTTCAGACGGTAATCATGTTGTTGCAATTTTTGATGAAAGAAATCCATCTGTGGCAAAAAAGTTTGTTGATGACCATATTCTTTCTAGAAGTGAAGGTACATTTGAAACCAGCTACTCAATACTTCAATCAATTTCTGAATCTAATGGAATCGGTTATATTGCTCATATTAATTCATCTGATTTTAATGGTACAGGCTTTTATAATAAAACCTTATTTGAAAGTGAATATCTGAAAATATTAGGGCTTACAAATATACAATCCGATTATTGGAATTCAAAAATAAGTTCATTTACTAAACGTTCAATTGGGGATTTTTGTATCCTACATGAAAGCGACGCTCATTGTATTGATGATATAGGAAAAAGAAATACATGGATCAAATTTAATGAAATCTCTTTTGCAGCCTTAAAAAAAGCCATTAAAGATTATAAAGTTAGTATTTATACTGAAAATCCAAATACAACAAATAGCTATATAAAAGGTCTAGTAGTTTATCCAGGGGAAAAGGGATTTCTTAATAAAAAGCCAGATACTAACAAAGACAACTTTAAAATTACTTTTTCAAGAGATTTAACCTGCATTATTGGTGGTCGAGGAACTGGTAAAAGTACAATTTTGAATATATTAGATACTGTTATGACTCAGGAAGCACAAAGTGAAAAGTATTTACGATTTATTTCAGTTCATGAAAAAATTTTCGTTGTTTTCACTTTGAATAATACTGATTATGTAATTCGTTTCTTACCACAAGTTAACAATAATTATGACATGAACGATAGGGGTTTCTTTCTTGGTAAAGCTTTTTTTGATTCCAGTTTTAAAAAGAATTCTACTATCCCACTACCCACACATTGGACACAATTATTCGAAGTACGTTGGATAGATGATAAGAATTATACTCTTTTTGAAGTGAAAAGTGAAAATGATAAGAAGTTTATCCTAAATGCTGTTTATAGAAAACATTATTCTATTAATAATATCGTTTCTAAAGTTAATAATGGAGAAGTTGGACAGTTTATAAAGGATACAGTGTATTATGGTATAAATAGGGATTATTATGAGAGATTTTTGACTCAATTGCTCTCAAAAAAGCAAACTATATTTAAACAATTATTGATAAATACTATACCTGAACTATTAATTAAAGGTGAAGAGAATCAGCAACTTGCAAAAGAAAAAATAGAAGACTTCAATCACAAAAATTCAAATTTGATTCAAATAATATACTCTCCAAATGAAAAATTTATAGAATATTATTTAGAAGAATTTTGGTTTAATGTTGATAAAGAGAAAAAGGTTGCGGATACCTTACTAACTTGGGAGGATATTGAAAATTATTCTTACATAATAGTAGAAAGAATAGGGCTACTTAAATTTATACAAGCAATACTTGAAAGAAACTATGAAAAATTAGAAAATATTCTGCCCATGAAATCATTAGTTCCGAAAACGCCTAAAATTAGGGATATTGAAAAATATGAGCCCGTAAACAAACGAAGTATAGCTAAAATATATACAAAAATAATAGATTGGATCTTATTTAATCCAACAAATATTATAAGCTGTTTAAGAAAGTATTTTGAAATTGCAGATGATTTTACTTTGCATTTTAATATTAATTCAAAAGAATCGTTAACTCAGAACCCTGTATTCTTTAAAAATATTGAAGAATTGTCTCTTGGACAACAGGTTGTAGCTATACTTACTTTTATTATGGAATATGGTAAATGTAGCAATGATAATACTCCATTAATAATTGATCAACCCGAAGATAATTTAGATAATCAATATATTTATAAAAACTTAGTTTTAAGCTTAAGGAATATAAAGAATTTCAGACAAGTAATTGTTGTAACGCATAATTCTACCATTGTAACAAATGCTGATGCAGAACAAGTAATAGTTATGGATTCTGATGGTGGAAACGGTTGGGTAATAAAACAAGGCTATTTAAGCGATCAAATGCTTATGAAGTATATTTTAGTTCATTTAGAAGGTGGACAAACTGCTTTTAAAAATAAAATGGAAAATTATAAAACTATACTTAATATATAAGGAAACGGAAAACCAAATAGAAAACGACTCAAACCAATTGAGTCGTTTTTTCTATTAATTAAAGGCTTTCCAGGTTTATTTTATTCATCTTAGTTAATTAAGTTCAATATAAAAAATTCTGCGGACAAATAACGGACGAAAGAATAAACAGGTGATCTTTACTACTACTTTTTTATTTTCTTGTTATATCTGTTTTAAATATGTAATTGACGATAAGTTACTAATAATTCTTGTTAAAAAAAGCAAGTAATGCTATACAACAATCGGGCCATATTGTGGAGCATGCATTTAAAGAAAATTGGAATTATAGTTTAAAATTTAGAAGAGATTGAAATTTTGTCCTTAAAGTAACGGGGTAGGTTAGATGAGGAAGAAAATTGTAATTAATTGAAACCTCCTTTTCTTAATAAAATGTTTACAATTAAATTGTTGTAATTTATATATAAGTTTATTACTATATAATTAAATTGTTATATATTGAATTTACATTGCAACAGAAGGTAATTATGTTACAAAATCAGTATTGAAAATTGATGTAACAGCAGTAATCTTGAAAATATTAGGGGACAAAACACGCTTAACAATGATTAAAATGAGGAAACTTATGATTACTATGTATGTGAGTTTGTTGAAATATTTGATGAGTCAATCTGCAATCAGTCAACTTGTTCGCAAGTTGAAAGATGCTGGATTTGTTTGTGGAACGAGAGACATTGGATTATTTATTCATTGAATAGAAATAGTGATTATTATCCATTTAATTCAAAGTTTATTTCTACTTTTCCCTAACCAAGACTACTATCTACAAGATTTGCAAGAACAATATCTACGTATTATTTGTGATTAAGGGAGAGTGATTTAAGTGGTAACAGCAATTTTAGCAACAGTGATTTTTTTAGCAACACTTATTATCGTCATTTGGCAGCCAAAGGGCTTAAACATCGGCTGGACGGCATGTGGCGGAGCCCTACTCGCTTTATTAGTGGGTGTAGTAAATTTTCAAGATATTTCTGAAGTAATTGGGATCACATGGAATGCAACATTATCGTTTGTAGCAATCATTTTGATTTCATTAATTTTAGATGAAATTGGATTATTTGAATGGGCAGCACTACATATGGCCCGAGCAGCAAAAGGTAATGGAATTAAAATGTTTGTCTATGTAAGCATTTTAGGGGCAATCGTTGCAGCATTATTTGCAAACGATGGTGCAGCTTTAATTTTAACACCGATTGTATTAGCGATGGTTCGAAATTTGAATTTTAAAGAAGCAATGATTTTCCCATTTATTATGGCGAGTGGATTTATAGCAGATACGACGTCTTTACCATTCGTCGTCAGTAACTTAGTAAACATCGTATCAGCAGATTTCTTTAGCATTGGCTTCGTTGAATATGCTTCAAGAATGATTATTCCAAACCTATTTTCACTAGTTGCTACAATCACGGTTTTATTAATTTATTTTAGAAAAAGTATTCCTAAAAATTACGACTTGACTAAATTAAAAAATCCACATGAAGCAATTAAAGATTTAAAAATGTTCCACCTTTCGTGGTATGTCCTTGGCTTACTATTAATTGGTTACTTTACAAGTGAATTTATTAACACTCCAGTATCTATTGTAGCTGGGATTATTGCTATCTTCTTTTTACTTATGGCAAGAAGAAGTCATGTCGTGAATACGAAAGCTGTTATTAAAGGGGCGCCTTGGAATATCGTATTTTTCTCGATTGGAATGTACGTTGTTGTTTATGGTTTAGGAAATGCGTGGTTAACGGATTCATTAGCTAGTGTGATTGAAAGTTTTGCTGAACAAGGATTATTTGCAGCTACTATGGCAATGGGCTTTATTGCGGCAATTCTATCCTCTGTTATGAATAACATGCCAACTGTAATGATTGACGCATTAGCAATCGCTGAAACGAACACGACAGGAATTGTAAGAGAGGCGTTAATCTATGCAAATGTCATTGGATCGGATTTAGGTCCAAAAATTACACCAATTGGTTCGCTGGCAACATTAGTTTGGCTTCACGTCCTTTCTCAAAAAGGTGTAAAAATCTCATGGGGGACTTATTTTAAAACAGGTATTGTATTAACTATACCAATCTTATTTATTACATTATTAGGTTTATTCTTAACACTATTGCTTTTCTAAGGAGAGTTTACACATGTCATCAATTTATTTCTTATGTATAGGGAATTCTTGTAGAAGTCAAATGGCAGAGGGGTTTGCGAAGAAGTATTTAGGAAGCGGGTATGATATTTATAGTGCAGGAATTGAACCAAGAGGATTACATCCACTAGCAGTTGAAGTCATGAAAGAAAAAGGTATTGATATTACTAGTCAAACGTCAGACGTGGTGAGTGCAAGATTACTTACTCAAGTCGATTTTGTTTTTACATTATGTAAGGATGCACAAGAGGCTTGTCCCGCTATTTTACCAAGAGCAGGTCATTATCACTGGTCATTTGATGATCCAGCTAAGGCACGAGGTAGCGAGGAAGAGGTACTTAATGAATTTAGAAGAGTAAGAGATGAAATTGAAGCAACTATAATAAAGTTTATCCAAGGGGACACAGGTGCTACTTTTGATGCTAATAATACAAGAATGAATATTCTTAAACGAAAAGAAAATTTTGGAACGCGCATTCAACAACTTCGTGAAGAAAAAGGATTAAGCATTCAAGATTTAGCAAATAAATTAAATATGAATGATGACTATCTTTCTAAAACAGAAAAGAATTTAACAGAACCATCTAAGTTCTTTATTCATCGATTAGCTTGGGCTTGTGAAGTTGACTATGAAGATTTATTAGATTATTTATATTACGTAGAATTTACTGACATACTAAAATAATTGATTAGTTTTGAAAAATCAAAGGAGAATAAACAAAATGACGAAAAAAACACTCTACTTTTTATGCACAGGAAACTCATGTCGAAGCCAAATAGCAGAAGGATGGGCAAAAAATGTATTACCTTCTGATGAATGGGAGATAAAAAGTGCAGGAATTGAAGCACATGGATTAAACCCAAATGCTGTTAAGGCAATGAATGAAATTGGAATTGATATTTCTAACCAAACATCAGACATTATTGATATGGAGACGTTAAATAACGCTGATTTAGTTGTAACACTATGTGGAGATGCAGCAGATAAATGTCCAGTTACACCTCCACATGTTAAACGTGAACATTGGGGCTTTGATGATCCAGCCAAAGCCCAAGGTACAGAAGAAGAAAGATGGGCAGTTTTCCAACGTGTTCGTGAAGAAGTTGGCGAAAGAATAAAACGATTTGCTGAAACTGGCAAATAATTATTAAATATACCAAGGGGTTTTGCCTCTTGGTATTCTTTAAAATTGTTAAATAAGTAAATGCTTATTTTGTCAATTTGAGTAAGTGCATGGATGGAGTAAACAATATAATCGGAGGCTAACAACATGTCAGAAAAAAATTATCATGAATTAATAAAAGACCGTATTTTCATTGGCGGGGCAGATGATATCGAGGATGTAATGACCAATGAAAAAGTAGATATTATATATGATTTAAGAGCAGAAGCGACAAATGATTACTCTAATTATAATCGAGTTCATAGTCCAATTGTGGATGATGCAGATCAGCAAGATGAATCGATTAAAGAATCAATTGCTAAGGTTGTAAATGCGTTCAATGAAGGCAAAAAGGTTTACTTCCATTGCCAAGGAGGAAGTAATCGTACAGGAACTGTCGCGGTTGGAACATTATTGACTCTTGGAATAGCCGAAACAATTGAAGAGGCTGAAGATATTGCAAAAAATGCTAGACCAAAAATTAATGTAAAACCACAAATGAAGGACGCTTTAAAACGTATCTTTCCAAATGCTTAGTGGAGAAAATAAATATCCACACACATCGGACATTAAGAAACTAACTTGGAAATAAATTTCACTAATTATTTTAATCGTAGTATAATATAAGTGAATACTTATGTTTAGTTGCAATATAAAGAAATGAATATTAAGGAGGCTTATGGCTGAAATGGATAATTCATTACTAGAAAAACAATTGAAGGCTGTTGCCGATTTAAACCGTATAAAGCTTCTTGCCTGCCTGAAAAATAGTGAGGTTTGTGTTTGTGATTTTGTTGACGTACTTGGCATCTCCCAACCAGCAGTTAGTCAACAACTTCGTAAATTAAAAGAAGCAGGGATTATTACTGAGCGAAAAGTTGGAACTTGGAAGCATTATAGATTAGTAGAAGAACAAACACCTCTTATGATGGGTATTTTAGAACAAATTGAACCGATGTCTACTTGTAAATGTGAGACAGACTGTACGCATGTAGTAGTACAAGGAAATAAGGGTTAAAATCCATTCGTTATAAAAATTGTAGCTAAGGGGCTTAAGAAAATGAAAAAAATCGAAATTTATGAACAAGCGATGTGCTGTTCAACAGGACTATGTGGACCCTCTTTTAATCCTGAACTACTACGCTTGTCATTCGTGATAAACAATTTAAAAAATGCAGGATTAGTGGCTGAAAGATTTAATTTAACTTCCGACCCACATAGATTTGTCGAAAATGAAGAGGTAAAAGCATTGCTTACAAGTGGAGGCATGGATGTATTACCAGCAACATTTGTAGATGGTAAATTAATCTGTAAAGGGCATTACCCAACAAATGCTCAGTTTGTGGAATGGTCTGGACTATCTGAAGAGGAATTAGTTAAGAAACCAAAAGTACGTCTATCGCTTAAAGGGGATGCATAAGCATGGAACGCTTTACGAGAGATCATTTTCCTGAAACACCTTTTCTATTTTTCACTGGTAAAGGGGGCGTTGGTAAAACGTCAGTTGCAAGTAGTTTATCGATTACAATGGCAAGTGAAGGAAAAAAAGTGCTTTTAATTAGTACAGATCCAGCCTCTAATTTGCAGGATATTTTCGGTCAAACATTGCATAATACTCCGACAAAAGTAAATGGAACTAATAATTTATATGCACTTAATTTAGATCCTGAACAAGCGGCAAGCAATTATAAAGAACAAATGGTCGGCCCGTATCGTGGAAAACTTCCTGACGTTGTACTTCAAAATATGGAGGAACAATTATCAGGTGCTTGTACGGTAGAAATCGCTGCCTTCAATGAATTTGCTACTCTTTTAACAAATACTGCTATTATCGATCAATTTGACATTATCGTTTTTGATACAGCTCCCACTGGTCATACGTTACGTCTACTACAACTTCCTTCTGCATGGTCGACATTTTTAGATGAAAATACGACAGGTACTTCTTGCTTAGGGCCATTAAAAGGATTAGAACCACAACGTGAAATATATAAAGAGGCAGTCGAACGTTTAACAAATGCAAGTCAAACAACATTAATGCTTGTAACACGTCCAGAAACAAATCCATTAAAAGAAGCTGCACGTGCTTCTCATGAATTGTATGAAATCGGTATGAAAAATCAAATGGTACTAATCAATGGATTATTACAAGGCGAGTCACATGACGAAATCGAGCAAGCATTTATTCAACGACAAACGAAAAGCTTAGAAAATATACCGAAAGAGTTAATACCATTTAATAAATATTACTTACCGTTTGTACCCTACTCATTATCAAGTATTGAACGTATGCAAGCTTGGATGACAGATTCGGAAGTAAAACACGAAAAGATAATAGAAGAAGGTACAACAATTCCAGAAATCGAGGAAATGATTGCAGATTATATCCAACGTAAACCGAAACTCATATTTACAATGGGTAAAGGGGGCGTTGGGAAAACAACGGTTGCCTCTTATATTGCACTTCGATTAGCAGAAGAAGGCATCCGTGTCCATCTAACAACAACAGACCCAGCAGCCCATTTAAAATGGACTTTTGGTGAAGAAGCAGTGGAGAATGTAACGGTTAGTCGTATTGACCCGAAAGAGGAAGTTGCATATTATGAGGCTGAAGTTCTTGCCAAAGCAAGCGAAACGATGAACGAAGAAGGGTTAGCCTTTGTAAAAGAAGACTTAGCATCTCCTTGTACAGAGGAAATTGCAGTATTCAGAGCCTTTGCAAATGTAGTAGAAGAGCATCAAGACGAAGTAATTATCATTGATACAGCACCAACTGGACACACTTTACTTTTACTTGATGCAACCGAAGCGTATCATCGTGAAATTAGTCGTTCTCAAGGTGACATCCCAGTATCTGTATCAAACCTCTTGCCAAGACTGCGTGATGCAAGTTATACAAGTGTTGCGATTGTAACATTACCTGAAGCAACACCAGTAGTTGAAGCGATTCGTTTAGAAGAAGATTTACAACGAGCAGGTTTGTCGGTTGATTGGTGGGTAGTAAATCAAACATTTACATCTATTAATACGACAAGTCCAACACTAGTGCAAAAACAACAAGCTGAAACAAAGTGGCTAAAAGAAGTGGAATCCATTAGTAATAATCAATTCGTAACTATTCCATGGGTAAAAACGCCACCAGTTGGAACGTTTGGCTTACATCAACTAAAAGGAGTCAATATAAATGAAAATTAGCTCAGAAGGAAAAAACTATTTAAACCAAGTATTAGAAGACGCTGAGGTGAAAACATTACGCTTCTTCGGTGTAAAAGGGTGTTGTGGGATGAATTTAAGTGTAGCACTAGATGCAGCACAAGAAACGGATACTGTACAAACTATTGAAGGAATCAATATTGCAATTGACTCAAGTATCGAATCTCAATTAACAGACGTAACAATTCATGCAGAAGAAGAAAATGGCGAAATCGGTCTAGTTCTTATTGGTTATACACCAACTAGTTGCTAGAGACAACTTCACACTTAAATGATTAGACAAGATATCAATCGATAGCAACGGGCATTAATCTATAAGGGTTAATGTCTTTTTTATTGAACCTTTTTTCAAGTAAGTTGTACCTTTCAAGTAATTTGATTAAATCGTGTAGATAAAAAATAAAGAAATCTCACTCTGAAATTGTTTTAAAATAGTTAAATACAGAGTATTAACAAAATGTTTGTTGTTACAGATATTAAATCGAATCGTAAAATTTACTTGCATAACGCAAGTAAATAAGTTAATATTTGTAATTATCTACATATTTGAAAAGGGAGCTTAACAATGTCCAGATTAAAGAAAAATGACTCCCAAGTGATCGTAATTGTTGCTGTGATTACAGCGATCAGTCTTTTTGGAGATTCAATGTTGTACATTGCTTTGCCGATATTTTGGGAAGAAGCGGGACTTAACTCCATATGGCAAGTAGGTGTTCTCCTATCGATTAATCGTTTTATACGATTACCTTTCAATCCAATTATAGGATGGCTATATCAAAAGATCTCACTTAAAACTGGATTTATAATTGCAATTATTTTAGGCAGTTTAACCACTTTAGGTTATGGTTTATTTAATGGTTTTATTGCCTGGATTATATTACGAGGAATTTGGGGAATTGCTTGGTCATTCTTTAAAATTGGTGGTTTATCTGTTGTCGCAATTCATGCTGAAGAGAATACTAGGGGGAAATCAATTGGATTGTACAACGGTATTTATCGTTTAGGTAGTCTAGTTGGGATGCTGGCAGGAGGAATTCTAGTACCGATTATCGGTCTAGATATAGTATCAATTCTATTTGGTTGTATGACTCTGACAGGTCTTCCTTTAATCTTATTATATATGAAAAGTGGATCTTCAGAGAACAAGGATACTTCTGAAAATACCGATGAGAAAACTAAATTAATACATCATATTACAAGAAGAAACTTGACGATTATCATTACAGGCTTTTGTATGACCTTATTATTTCAAGGGGTACTCATATCCACTTTAAGTTCTATTCTTGAGTATCACCATGGAGAAAGAATTCACTTATTTGGAACTTTATTAAACGTTACATTTTTAGCGGGTGTTATTTTATCTGTTAGATGGGTATGGGAACCTTTTTTAGGAGAACGCTTTGGACATTGGTCTGATGGGCAAAGGGGAAGGATACCATTATTATTATTTTCTTTAATCATTACTAGTATCACTTTTGGTATGTTATCAAGTAACGTTCCAATAATTCTATTCATTATGATCATCTTTATTGTACTAATAGGAGCAACTGCACTAACTACTATTGTGGACGCAATTGCTTTGGATGCATCGAAAAAGACAAATGTTGTTTCATTTCTTACAACGTATTCGATAGTTCAAGATTTAGGGGCTTCAATTGGGCCATTTATTAGTTTTATTTTGCTAGGCTTGGATAATGGATTATCATACATTTATTTAAGCGGAGCAGGGATTTTTCTTATTTTAGCTTTCTTATGGCTACCATCATATTTGAGAGAACGTCAGAAGAGAGAGCATCTAAACTTTTAAAAATAAAAATTCATTAAAAATAACTTGCATTATGCAAGTAAGTAAAGTATATATATTATTAAGAGGTGGAAAGATGGAAAATAAACGTGAAATCTTTCATGTACTAACACGAAGATTTGGATTACTAAATAAAAATTGCTGCTCAGTTGGCGGGTTTGACATTTCAACTGTTCAAAGTCATATACTCTATGAAATTGATAAACAAAATACTCCGTCCATGCAGCAGATCGCTGAAACGTTGGCAATGGATATAACAACGTTCAGTAGACAAATTCAAACATTGGTAAAAATGGAATTAGTAAAAAAAACACCTTCATCACAAGATAAACGTGTTTCGTTATTAAGTCTTACAACACAAGGGAAATTCGTGGCAACTAGTATTGATCATTCTATGAATGCCTATTTAGATGAAGTATTTTCCCATTTGAACGAATTTGAAAGAGAAACTGTCATTCGTTCACTTCAGTTGTTAAACGAGGCGATGTCAAAATCCTCAGTTTGTTGTACACCGTTATATTAGGCAAGAGCAATCTTGCTTTTATTTTTAAACAATACTTGCAATTTGCAAGTAAATAAATCAATAACTAATAAAATGGAGGTTTTACTATGATGGAAAATAAATTAGAATTTTTAAACCTACAAGAATGTTGTGGGGCTAAAACTGAAGAAGCTACAAGCTTGAAAAATGATTTAAACGAATTACCAATTGCTGTTATTGGGGCTGGCCCAGTAGGGTTAGCAGCAGCTGCGCACTTAGTTGAGCGAGGTCAAAAATTTATACTTTTAGAAGCGGGTAAACAAGTTGGAAGTAATATTAATGAATGGAGCCATGTCCGTTTGTTTTCACCTTGGCAATATAACATTGATAAAGTTGCTAAAAAACTATTAACAAAAAATGGGTGGGAAGCTCCTTCTGCTGAGACGCTACCAACAGGTAAGGAATTAGTTGAACTATATTTAGAACCATTTGCAAATTTACCTGAAATTCAAGAACGTCTTGAATTAAACTCAAAAGTCGTCTCAATCAGCAAAAAGGGTTTGGATAAGATGAAAGATTCAGGTCGTGATCAAACATCTTTTGTTCTATATATTGAACAACAAGGCATTACAAAAAGAGTTGAGGCAAAGGCAGTTATTGATGCAACTGGAACATGGTCACAACCTAACCCTGTCAATGCGGATAATATTTGGACATCAGAAGAGCGAAATTTACAGGATCATATTTTCTACGGCATTCCAAATATTCAAGGAGGTCAACGCGAAAGATACATTGGTAAAAGAGTTGCAGTAGTTGGGGGAGGACACTCAGCAATCAATACAATATTAGAACTTTCTGAACTAGGTAACGATGTAGAAATTTATTGGATAATGAGAAAGAAAAAAGTTGAGAATGCCTATGGTGGTGAGGAAAAGGATGCGCTTGAAGCAAGAGGGGCATTGGGGCGTAGAATTCATCAATTAGTTGATGCTGGGCAAGTTCAAGTAATTACACCATTTAATATTCATCAATTAAATAAAACGAATGATGGTATTGAGTTGAGGGGTGAATATAAAGGTTCTGATTACAAACTATCTGGAATTGATGAAATAATCACGAACACTGGAAGTAGACCTGACTTTTCTTACCTACGTGAAATTAGATTAAGTGTTGATGCTGGAACGGAAAGTGTAGAAGCACTATCTCCACTCATTGATCCAAACCTTCATAGTTGTGGAACAGTTCGTCCTCACGGAGAAGAAATATTAAGACAACCTGAGAAAAACTTCTATATTGTTGGGATGAAGAGCTATGGCAGAGCGCCTACTTTCCTAATGGCAACAGGTTATGAACAAATTCGTTCGGTTGTTGCCTATTTAGCAGGTGATATTGAGGCATCAAAAAAGGTAGAACTTGAATTGCCTGAAACTGGGGTATGTAGTATTAACTTAGTTACTCAAAGCTCATCTTCATGTTGTGGAGCATAATGGTGATTGTTAATAGTGGCGGGAAATTATCGAAGGAGTATTTTGTTTCATATTTAAAGCTTGTTATGAACGCTAAACAATGTTCTTTGGATCAAGCTAAGGAACATATGGAGATACATTTCTTTAAAAGAGATGTTCAATCATTTGGAAAATACACCTATTCTAATTTTTTGAAGGCTCTGAAAGAATTATCTTAGGAAAAAGTAATAGATAGTGTTATGAAGATTGAAATTTTTTGAGTTCTCAAAATACCTCATTAGAAAATTGGATTTTTTAAAATTAGTTTTATAGTAACAGAGGCATTAATCAAAAAGGAATTAATGCTTTTTGTTAAAGCTTTGAACTAAAGGGGACTTATGTTAAATATCCAAATACTGAAATAATAGTAAAAGGACTTAGTTTACTTTAGATCTAAGTCCTTTTACTTTGTTAAAATGATTGCTAATTATACTGTCGATTACAGTGTTAATTTACATGTTAATATTTTACTAATTTGAATTCTATTTCGAATGTTTGTACCACAGAACTGAACGAGTTATAAATTAAAACAAGTGACTTTCTGTATTACATCGGAATTTGTAGTTGATCTAAGTAAGTCATGACGCGTTGAGCATTAAGAGCAAGTGTAGATCCTTCCTTTGACACTTCATTAATTAGTTTCATTTTTTCCAAACCCCTACGAATTAAACTTTTTCTAGGTTGCTCTCCATTTTGTGTAGCGTCAGCAATATCTTGTAAATCATCCAAGATATCTTCTTGTAATGCAGTGTCACCAACAGGGTTGGTCTTTAATTCAGTGATCAACGATTGAATCACAGTTAATAATTCCTCGTTGCTAGATGTTGTGTTGTTTTGAGTAGCTTGAACATTTCCGTGCTTGGCCATAATTAATTGACCGTTCGAACCCTGGTTAATTACAATGCCGCCTTGTTTTTCATTTAAACCCATCCCAATTTCCAGCTCCCTTAGATACCTATTAATTCGACTATACAGGATTTGAGTAACTTCACGATTAAATTCCCGAATCATATCTCTATATTTATTGGACGTTCCATATCCGAATGCAATAGATGAATAGCGAATGTTGTTTTCGCAAACATATTGAAGAAGTTGGTAGATAAAAGCGACTTCTTCGCTATCATCAAGCGGTATATCAAATTTATCATGATAACCTCTAGCTTTTGTTATTTCAATCATATCAAAAGTTGTTGTATTGTGTTTTGCAATAAAATCATAAATCAAAGTCTCGTTATTAATAAAATGTAAAAATTTTTTTAAAGCTCTATCAGCTTCAACATCATTTGTGGAGTTTAATAAAGTAGAAGATACATCTCTGAATTTTAATGAAGTAATGTTGAATGCTTTGTGGTCAATAATCTTATTCATAGTTATGAAATACCTCCGCAATAAGGACAATAAGGTTTAATGGAATACGAGATAGGGTTTATTTTAATAATCCTTTGGCAACAGTCTGTTTTAAATAGTTCTAGGTCATCTTTTTCATAAAGTGTCGGTGATGTATCTTTTTTCAATGGTGTGGCTTTTATTCGTACATTTTTAGAGCTTTTTTTGCTTAACCCTTTAAACATATTATTAATCAAATCTTTAGCCATGTTCATTGCTTCAACTTCTGCTGCCTCCATCATATCGTCAGAATAAAACTCACTAATCTCACCATGTAATCCGCAGCTTGGGCAATATAACTTATCCCCCTCAAATTCTTCAAATTCATTCACTTCTAACTTGAACCGTTCATTACAGTGAGGACAATTAAATGATACACAGTTATCTTCATCGCTAGATTTTGAAATAGATGTATAGTATTCCATTTTATTCCCTCCCTTTTTGGTAATTATATCCTAATCGGGGAGGGTGTTCAATATATCTATCTACGAACACTAGCTATAATTTTGTCTAGTCATTAACGTGTCGTAATATCCATTACAGGTTTTATAGTTTGTAATACTTTTGACAGTTCTGCAACTCTTGTTTGCAATCTATTAATCTTCTTATTTTTCTCTATTATTCCCATGCTTTTGAAAAGAGCAAAATACATAGTAGAAGCGTTGAGTAATAATTTTTACTAACGGGGCAGATTTGTTGAAGAAATGTTTTTAAATTGTGGATGGAACATTCCTCTCGGGACTGAAGGATTATTTTGAAGAGTATCTTACATAAAAATATTAAAACTCGTTACAATTTGTAACGAGTTTTAATACATATCTAATCATATTAAGTTATTTAATTTGGAGATTATTTATTCTCCAACGCTTTACTTAAAGTTTCAATATTTCGTTCCATTAATGAGAAGTATGTTTCGTTATTCGCAATATCTTCTTGTGTAAGAACACTGAGGTTATGCAATGTCAACGCTTCAGCACCAATTTCAGATTGGATGATTTCAGCTAATTTCGACGAAACATTTTGCTCGAATAAAATATATTTAATACCTAAATCCTCTGCTAACGCCACCACTTCCATTAATTCTTGTTGCGACGGTTCATTTTGCGAGTTCAGTCCAGCAATCGATACTTGTTGCAAACCATATTCCCCAGCAATATAACCAAAAGCAGCATGTGAAACAAAGAAAGTACGTGAGTCAGCTTGAGCTACCATCTCTTTAAACTGGTCATCTAACGTTTCTAATTCTTGTACTAAAGTTTGATAATTAGCTTCAAATGTTTCAGCCCGATCTGGCATTTTTTCTATT
Organism: Ureibacillus manganicus DSM 26584; assembly: GCF_000772945.1. Taxonomy (GTDB): domain Bacteria; phylum Bacillota; class Bacilli; order Bacillales_A; family Planococcaceae; genus Ureibacillus; species Ureibacillus manganicus. Next base: position 3,927 of record NZ_JPVN01000038.1, on the reverse strand, counting down.
AGAGCATCTTTAATGGATAATGCAATATCAGCAGAAATAGATGTAGAAAGCCACACATGTGCATCGATTTCTCCACCTTCTGCGTGTTCATCTTCGGATTCGCTCGTCACTTCTTCATCGGCGTGCGCATCTTCACCTTCCTCAGCGTGTTCATCATGTGAATCGCCAGTGCTAATATTCAGCTTTTCCTCAGGGACATTGGCTGTTGTCGCCACAAACTCCACATTTTCATTTTTTAAAGTCTCTTTTGCACTTTCAACAAAACCTTCTAGCCCAAAACCGATGTAAAATAGCAAGTCTGATTCTGCTAGCTTAATCATATCTTGTTGAGTTGGCTCAAATGAATGCTCATTTGCACCTGGAGGATAAACAGATGACACTTCTACAAACTCTCCACCAATACGTTCCGTAAAATAAGTTAATGGATATACCGTTGTGTATACTTTTAATTTTGTTTGTCCTTGTGCATTTTCATTTGACTCTTTTTCCTGAACGGTTGAATTACTGCATGCAGCTAACAGGGTAAAGCAAAGAACCATTAGTAACATTAAATATTTTTTCATTTATTTCTCCTTCCAAATAGTAATGATTACTATTTACTAGTAGAATAATAAACAAACTTATCTTAAATTGCAACACTTAATTTCATAAAAAAATCCACTAAAAGAATAATAGTGGATTCCATAAAATTTTATTAACTTTTCCCAGGTAATTAATTATTTATTTTTTTGAAATGACTATTAAACTTAAAGAATAAGAAAATTGCTCTGACAAATAAATCAATTGCGATGGATAACCAAACTCCAGCTATCCCCATCTCAAGATGTATTCCTAAAATGTAAACACCAACAATTCGAATTACCCACATACCAATAGCTGTACTATACATAGGACTTTTTGTATCGCCCATCCCCTGTAAAGCACCAGCTAAAATCAGTCCTACGGCTAACGCAGGTTGAGCAAACGCATCAATTCTAAGAGCTGTCACGACCATATCAATTGCCGTTTGTTCATTGGTAAACCAGCTTGCAAACCAAGGAGAAAGGAAAAATAAAAATAGACCTCCTATCGACATTATGACAATCCCAATGCCAGTTGTTAACATCCCGTATTGATATGCATCTTTAAATTGATTCGCACCAATACTTTGTCCTACTAATGTCGTTGCTGCAATAGCTAATCCGTAACCAGGCATATAGGAAAATGACTCTATACTACCTGCAATGCTATGAGCAGCGAAAGTTTCAGTCCCAATATGAACAATTAGTCCGAAGTATAAAACTTGTCCTAAACGCATAATCAAACGTTCGATTGCAGTAGGAGTTGCAAGTTTTAATAACGGACTTATATATTGCTTTGTTTCTTCAGTGGTATTTTTAAAGAGGGAAAAACTAATATCTGATTTTTGGATATATCGATAGAGTGCAATTGTACCAATTATCCTTACAAGGACTGTTGCAAAAGCTGCACCTGCTACACCTAATCCAGTAAACCCGAGTATACCAAAAATTAAAATATAATCGAGTGCGATATGAATCACATTAATCCATAAGCTTACTTTCATTGGCGTTTTTGTATCACCAGCTGCTCTTAGAACGCTACCAAAGACAGTCATTAGTGAAATGAAGATGGAAGGTACTGCTACAATACGGAAGTAAATAATAGCATGATCCATGACTTGTTGTTCTGCACCCATTACTTTAAGTAGTGGTTCTGCAAAAAAGTATGAAATAATTCCGAATAATAATCCAACGGCAATGGAAATCCATGTAGATTGTTTAGCAACAGCTTTTGCTTTTTCCAAATCGCCAGCCCCAACACTTCTTGCAATAAGAGAAGACGCCCCAACACCTATTGCTAGAAAAATAGCGATATAAACAGCGATAATTGTATTTGCAACTCCAACCGCAGTTACTTCGTTTAAACCAAGTTTTGATACGAACAACGTATCCACAAAACCTACAAGAGTTTGAAGTATATTTTCAATTATTGCTGGAATCGCTAATGTAAGAATAATTAACACTTTTTGTTTTGTTGTTTTTTGATGAATTGTATCCCCAATAGCCAAAATTTGTTCCTTCTTTCAGTAAGAATAAATAGAACTAATACCTATCGAATAAAACTATCAAGTGAATTCTTAATATCTTGCAATACTTTTTCTTCATTTCCTTCGTGTACAGCATCCACTAAACAAGACTCTAAATGATCAGTTAAAACTAATTTGGCAGTATTATCTAAAGCTTTTCTGATAGCGGCAATTTGCAATAGAATATCTGGACAATCCCGATCATCCAAAGCCATTTGTTTTACAGCTCTTACATGCCCCTCAATTCTAGCTAATCGATTTACAATGCTTTTGCGATGCTTGTGTTCATGGTGATGTTGATGTTCATGGTCAGATTTCATAAATATATCCTCCTTTCAATTCAATAATAACCCCCCAGGGGGGATGTGTCACTGTGGATTTTTAAGAATATTTTGAAATGAATATTAAGTAAAGGTAAAAAGTTGTAATACTAATTGCAATAATCGAGAGGGAATTTTATTCGGTAGATTGTAATTACTAAGTATGAAGAATTACACTTAACTAACGAGGGCGTAGATCAAAGAGGATTAACGGTCTTTTTTGTTGAAGTAATTGAACTAACGAGGCAGAATAGTTGAATTAAAATGTTATAATTTATTTATTAAATTGAGTTGGAAGGTGTAACGTATGTCTGACTGTTGTTCAACCAATACAAAGGAACTGATTTCTGAAACTAATGTTTCTGAAAATTGTCCATCATGTAAGAAAAAAAGTAAGAAAGTAAAAATAATCACGTTGAAAGCCATGTTAAAGCCATCAGTATTAGATTCTTTAAACCCTAATTTAGTACACTTTTTCTGTAATTCAGAGGAATGTGATGTAGTGTACTTTGATACAGACCAAAAAACATACTCAAAATTTGAAATCAAAGTTCCAGTTTTTCAAAAAGACGATTCTCTTACTGTACCCATTTGTTATTGTTTTGAATGGACTAGAGAAAAAATCAATCAATATGTGGAAGATGGACTTGCTTCAAAGCCATTGGAACATATTAAACAAAATGTAAAAGAAAATCGTTGTGGTTGTGAGGTAAATAACCCACAAGGTAGTTGTTGTATGGGGAATGTAACAAAATTTATAAAAAGTCTTTAAATATTTTTTACTAATGGGGGCGTTAGTTGAAGAAGAATAGTAATTTATACGAAAAACGCTCAGATTAAACTACTGAGCGTTTTTGCTTGCCATCTACATTGCTAATTTAATGTTAAATTGAATGTTAATTGGTGTGTTATTTACATTGCATTTAGTATTTTTCTCCTCTTCAACGCGAACTGTTATTTATAGGCTCTAGTTTTTTATTTTATATCAAGGTTTCTTTTCTCGGTTTTATGGCTAGAGACTCATATTCTTCTCGGTTTTTGGTTAGGTTTTCGATCGACAACCTAACCAAAAACCGAGGGGGAGAAGGCTGATAAATCGCCATTGAAGGGTTTTTAAATTTGGCAATATAATAAAAGATGGTATCTCGGTTCTTAGGTTACTTGTGTAAACTTACCTGGGTTATTTGAAACCAGTAATTTTACCTTTGTAACAATAGCCCTGTAATTTTAGACTTGATATGTTATGTAAGTAATATTACTAGCGTAATTTTATCTTTGTAAAGTGGAGGGAAAGAAGGAAAGTGATTTAGTCTTTTATCTAATAGACTTTATAAAGAATCAAAAGGCATGGAAATATTCCATGTCTTTTTGATTTGAATTAACTCAAAAGAGACACAATTGTTTGTATATTATAAGTGTATAAACTTTTTATGTATGTTGACTTTAGGAATTCCATTCACAAGAAAGTTTTTAACTCATCAAGTAAAAAACATCTATGCGATAGGATGGCTGGGCTTCCTA
>NZ_JPVN01000022.1 GCF_000772945.1 Ureibacillus manganicus DSM 26584 | reverse complement strand
TGTAGTGGACTTTCACCACCAAGTTATAAGCCCATGCCGAGCGCACAAATAAAACGTCCTACTTGCTATTATTTTAACAAGTAGGACGTTTGTTTTTCTTGTGGTTATTAATAAATCCGAATAACTAAACTCATAAACTTAATAATACTTTCTCAAATATCCCAATATAAAACCTCTGCTGCTATACCAATTAGTGAGAATTTTTGTTCACTTAATCTGCAAGTCTAGTATAAATTTCAAGGTAATCTCCCCTAATCAGTTTAAGAAAAACGGAACCAATATGATAATTAGAAGTGGAAGTAAAATAATCAGATAACCTAAAGGATTTGCAAAGTTTAAAGTGTATCCAATACCAAAACGTTTTTCTACAAAAATAGATGGGTCGTTCCGATTGAAATATACTAGGCCACCTTTCCAATAACGATCTTCATCAATGTCTGTAATGTCGCCCTCTATAATAGGATCGTTTTCTTTATCCGAACGCCCGATTTTAATGGAAAAAATAATCGTAGCGATTAAGATTATTGCTAAAAATCCAAATGGAATTATCATTTGCATTGACGTTCCTTCAAACAAATTCGGGTGAATCGTTGTTAATTGGAAAAATGTGAACAGGATTGTTACAGCAAATATTACAAAGAACATTAACCAACTAGTATATTTGCGCATACCAAGCTGTCTCTTTTTAGAAGCTGTCGCATTTGTTGCACTTAATTTAATGCCTGATTTTTTAGTCGCAATATGGATTCCTATAAACATAAATTGCATCAATAATAACATTCCAGGCATTTGGATTGCCGTGAACGGTGTTTTTGCTGTAAAAGCATCTGGTTCACCAGTTGGGCCCCAATGCGTCGGAATATTGTCAGGAAGTAATTCATAGTTCATTACTGTATAGATAATTAAGCCTACCGTGATGATCATAGGTAATATATGCACATACCAAGGTAACATTTCATCCTGAGAACGAATTGATAAGTCAGTAACCTTTACTTGCTTTAAATTCTCCGTCCATTTAGATGAGTGCTTAAGCTGTTTTATCTTTCCATGAAAATAAAAATAGAAAGATAAACTAATAATGATAATGCCAAATTCTATAAATGTTCCTATTACTACAATTTGTTCTTCGCTTAAGTTATTATTTAATACCCATATTACAAATGTAGCTAATAGGATTAGTCCAATAATAAATGTAAATAATGAATATTGCTTTTTATATTGAAGTAGCTTTTGATTACGCAAATATTGTTCTGGAATTGTAACTCCAAATATTACAGTCCTTTTTACTAAGTAAGGTATAAAGGTTTGCGCAATAGTAAGAAATAAAATGATGACTATCGTCAAAACTAAGGATGCCCCCATTAAAAGTCCTCCTCTAATTAATTTTCTTTAAAATTTTCAACTATTGTTTTAACTAATTGTTGAATTTCATATTCTGTCATCCCGAAAACAATTGCCTCCGCAATTATTGGTTTCATATCCTGCATTAACTTTTGGTAAATAGAATCATCATATCCATCATGTTTTATAATAACTGCACCTGATTTTGGTACAATTTGAATAATTCCCTTTTTCTCAAGCTCGTGATAACTTTTATTAACAGTGTGCATATTAACACCAAGATCTGCAGCAAAAGACCTTACAGAAGGCAACGAATCCCCTGGCTTGATAACTCCTCGAGCAATTCCCTCAATAATTTGATTCGTTAGTTGTGTATAAATAGGTACATCTGCATCAGGTTCAATCTGAATCATCATACTTAGGTCCTCCAATCATTTCTTCATCCCAATCTGTTATATAATTATTATAACAAATTTGTTCTACTTTTACTAGAACAAAGTCCTGATAGCTTCATTTTTTATTGCTTTTGGATAATTCTTCGAATTTATCGGACACTTTTTTTAATTTATAGGACAGTTCCCAAATTTTTTCGGACATAATTACAAATTTGTCGAACACTTTCAATGACAAATTAACAAACGAAACATAATTTCAACCATTTGGTTTAACCTATAATTGAGTTGAGATAATAGAAAGAGGACGATTAATAGAAAATCTTCTACAAATCATGTAATTATTTGAAGAATAGGCATTGATACAAAAAAAATAATTCTGTATAATCTGTTTTATTGTGCATATTTTGTTTTGCACATAATAATAGAAGATCTCATTAAGGAGGTAATAAGGAATTGGGTAAAGCATTGATTATTGGTGCTGGCGGTGTTGCTAGTGTAGTAGTGCACAAATGTGTACAAAATTCAGAAGTGTTCGAGGAGATTATGATCGCTAGTCGAACGAAGTCAAAGTGTGACGCATTAAAAGAAAAGTTAGACGGCGGTAAAACAATTATCCATACAGCACAAGTAGATGCGGATAATGTGGACGAACTTGTTGAATTAATCAATGGATTTAAACCAGATGTGGTGATTAACGTTGCTTTACCATATCAAGACTTAACGATTATGGATGCATGTTTAGCAACAGGTGTTCACTATGTAGATACAGCTAACTACGAGCCACCTGAAACAGCTAAGTTTGAATATAAATGGCAATGGGCATATAAAGAGAAATTCGAAAAAGCAGGTCTTACTGCACTACTTGGTAGCGGATTCGACCCAGGCGTAACAGGCGTATTCTCGGCATACGCATTAAAACATTACTTCGATGAAATTCACTATATCGACATTCTTGATGCTAATGCTGGTGATCACGGATATCCTTTTGCAACTAACTTCAACCCAGAAATTAACATTCGCGAAATTACAGCGAATGGCCGTTACTGGAAAGAGGGCGAATGGGTTGAAACTGAGCCTTTAGAATACAAAGAAGTTTATAACTTCCCTGAAATCGGACCTAAAGATATGTATCTTCTATACCATGAAGAATTAGAATCTTTAGCAAAAAACATCACAGGTATTAAACAAATTCGTTTCTGGATGACATTCTCACAAAAGTATATCACTCACTTAAATGTACTTGAAAATGTTGGTATGACTTCTATTGAACCAATTGAATTTGAAGGTAAAATGATTCAACCACTTCAATTCTTAAAAGCTGTATTACCAGATCCAGCATCTCTAGGACCACGTACAAAAGGAAAAACAAATATCGGTATTATTGCTCGTGGTATTAAAGATGGCGAAGAAAAAACTTACTACGTATACAACGTTTGTGACCACGAAGAATGTTATCGTGAAGTTGGTTCACAAGCAATTTCTTATACAACAGGTGTTCCAGCTATGATTGGTGCAATGCTTGTAATGAATGGCACATGGCAAAAACCAGGTGTATACAATGTAGAAGAATTCGATCCAGATCCATTCATGGAAGCATTAAATAAATGGGGTCTTCCATGGCAGGAAAGCTTTAATCCTGAACTAATTGACCTTGAACTTGAAAAAGAGGCTAAGTAAATGAAACAAATCGATTGGACACAAGTTCCTTCTCCTAGTTATATAGTTGATGAGCGCTTGCTGAAACGTAATTTAGAAATTTTAAAATCAGTACAAGATCGAACTGGTTGCGATATATTACTTGCTTTAAAAGGTTTTTCCATGTTTTCAACGTTTCCGATGGTTGGGCAATACTTAAAAGGGATTACTTCAAGTTCTCTTTTTGAAGCTCGTCTAGGATATGAAGAATTTGGAAAAGAAGTGCACGCCTATGCACCAGCATATGCTGATCATGAAATTGATGAGTATTTAAAATATGTTGATCATATTGTATTTAATTCATTTGATCAATTAAACAAATACAAAGAAAAAGTACAAAGCTTAGATAAACACGTTTCTATCGGATTACGTGTAAACCCTGGCTATTCTGAAGTTGAAACAGAGTTATATGACCCATGTGCACTAAACTCTCGTTTAGGAATTCCTTTTGATCAGTTCCGTCCTAATGAATTAGACGGTGTTGAAGGAATCCATTTCCATGCGATGTGTGAGCAAAACTCTGATGTATTAGAACGTATCTTGCCTCATTTTGAGGAAAAATACGGTCCTTATTTACATCAAATGAAATGGGTAAACTTTGGTGGTGGTCACCATATTACTCGCCCAGATTATGATGTGGATAAGTTAGTTAACTTAATTAACTATATTAAAGAGAAATATGATGTACATGTCATTTTAGAACCAGGTGAAGCGATTGCTTTAAATACTGGTTACCTAGTGACAACAGTACTAGATGTTGTGAAAAATGGTATGGATATCGCGATTTTAGATAGTTCTGCAACATGTCATATGCCAGACGTTCTAGAAATGCCATATCGCCCACAAATTATCGGTGCAAGTACACCAAACGATAAAGCACATACATATCGTTTAGGTGGAATGACTTGCCTTGCTGGCGATGTAATCGGGGATTACTCTTTCGATCAACCATTAAAAGCAGGGGACAAAGTTGTCTTCACTGATATGGCCCACTACACAATGGTGAAAAACCATATGTTTAATGGTGTCAACTTACCAAGCATTTGCTTGTATAACGAAGATGAGGGCGTTAAAGTAGTGCGTCGCTTTGGCTATGATGACTATAGAAACAGATTGTCATAAGCACTTTGGTACAAATAAAGCTTTGCATGAGGGCTCTCATGCAAAGCTTTTTATATTTTGCGCTGTAGTGGTTTCATTTTCTTTCCTGAAAATAACAAAATCATAAAAATGACTAACAAAATAAAAGAAACGAATATTAAAAAACTAATTCCTTCTACTACTTGTAAATATAAGCCGCCTATAAATGGCCCGATTAAACTTCCCAAACTAAAGAATATACCACATAGTAAGTTTCCTGTTGGCAGTAATTCTTTCGGTGTAAGGTCTGCCATATAAGTAATCCCTAGTGAGAAGATAGAACCTAGAAACATCCCACTTACTAAAAATACAAGACCAATAAGAACCTCTGAAAACTCCAATAAACTTCCAAATCCAAACACTAAACTTCCTGTAATTAAGGAGATTAACAACACTTTCCGTCTTCCAATTTTGTCACCTAATATTCCTATTGGAACTTGCGTAATAATACCGCCTATTGAGAAAGCCGATATGATGAAGGCAACAAATACTACATCAAAATTTAAACGTAGTGCATACACAGGAAATAACGCGTTAAGCGATGTTTCAAGAACACCATAAGCAAATGGCGGTAAAAATGCTATCCAGGCATATTTAAATGACAACTTATATCTCGTGAAGCTATTGGATTCTTTCGCATCTCCTTTAAGTACAGCTGGATGTTCATTATGAATAAAGAATACGAGCGACCACGCAAATAAACATAAAATCGATGAAACAATAAACGGTAGAGATTCCGAAATGCGAAGAAGTGGTGTCATTAACGGACCAATTGCAAATCCAACACCAAATGATAATCCATAGATGGCCATACTCTTTCCTAATTTTCCTTCTGGCGCTGAGCTTGTTAACCATGTTTGTGTAGCGAAATGTAAACAATGATCGCCAATCCCTATTAGTAGTCTTAAAATAAACCAAAACAAAACATGTTTCCATAGCGGAAACATTAATAGTGAAATAAATACAATTGCTCCACCAACAATAATAATTGGCTTATATCCAAATTTTCGTAATGGCTGTTCAACAAAAGGGGAGATTAATAGAGTACCTATGTATAAACCCGTTGCATTTAATCCATTTAATGTAGAAGATATTCCGTCGGTTTCAAATATTATTGAAATAAGGGGTAGTAACATCCCTTGAGAGAATCCTGAAATGGATACGATGATCACCAACGTCAAAAACCATCGTCGTTCATTTCTTTTTACTGTATGCATGCTTGTCCTCCGAGCATTGATGTTTTACGTACATATGTTAACACAACAATTACAGAATTCCTTATTATTTCGACAATATATAAAGATATTTCACTTTAAAGTATAAATTCTAACACAAAAAACCCCTAGCAATGGAAATGAATCAATCCATTTGCTAGGGTTACATCATTATATTCACCATCTTAAAGTTAAACTACAATTCGGCCAAATGATCGCCGAAAACTGTTTAAACTCCCTCCTTTTCGATTTAGAGTGAGCATTTGCATTTATTCTTTGATCATCTCCTTTGTAATACTTGTAATTACTTTACCACATAGTTAGAATATTGTAAATATTCTGTTAATAATTATTTCCAGAAATCATAATACTTTTTTAAAATACTTATTCTTCTGTCACATTTGTACATGCTATAATTGTGAGGTTATCCAATATTATGAGGTGAATTCATGTCAAAATCCATTACAGATAAAGATCAGCAACTTAGTTATTTAAAGGAACGTCTTCAAATATTTCTTGAAGTTTTAGAAGCGATTGATCCTGAAACAACAGATCTTGAAGATATCGATCGATTAATTCAGATGATAAGTGATGTAGAAGAAAAAATTGAAGTTTTTAATAATCGTGCCAATCTACTTGACCAATAACAATACGAACAGAATCAAATTTGATTCTGTTTTTTTATTTCCTCTTATATAATGTTACGAGTCTTTTTTTCATAGATTTAAAAGGGTATAATGATAGGTGGAATACGATTTTATCTAAATTTATGGGGGTTATAGATCAATGTCACAAGTGGCGACTTCTTATTTACAGACTTTAGAAAAAAGTCTTTATGATTTAGTGAGTGAAACATCAACAAACTTACCAGCAGACGTTCGTCGTGCGATTAAAAAAGCAAAAGAAGCAGAAAATTCTGGTACTCGTGCTGCAATGAGTTTAGCAACAATTACAAACAATATTGTAATGGCAGAAGATAATGTGTCACCAATTTGTCAAGACACAGGTTTACCAACTTTCAAAGTAAAAACTCCGGTTGGTGTTAACCAATTAGAAATTAAAGCAGTAATCAAAAATGCAATCGTACAAGCTTCAAAAGATGCAAAATTACGTCCAAACGCTGTTGATTCCTTAACAGGTAAAAATAGTGGAGACAATTTAGGCGAAAACTTCCCTGTCATTAAATTTGAACAATGGGAAAACGATTACATAGAGGTAAAACTTATCCTTAAGGGTGGCGGTTGTGAAAACAAAAACATCCAGTATAGTTTACCTTGTGAATTAGAAGGTCTTGGTCGTGCTGGTCGTGACTTAGATGGGATTCGTAAATGTATTCTTCACTCAGTTTGGCAAGCACAAGGACAAGGATGTTCAGCTGGTTTCATCGGTGTAGGCGTTGGTGGAGACCGTTCTTCTGGATATGATCTTGCAAAAGATCAATTATTCCGTCATGTTGACGATGTAAATCCAAAAGAAGACCTTGCTAAACTTGAAGAATATATCGTAGAAAAAGCTAACACATTTGGTGTTGGTACAATGGGCTTCGGTGGTGAAGCAACTTTACTTGGCTGTAAAATTGGTGTAGGTCACCGTCTTCCAGCTTCATTCTTCGTTTCAGTTGCGTATAACTGTTGGGCTTACCGTCGTATGGCTATTGATATTGATGCAACAACTGGGGAAATTATTAAATGGCATTACCAAGATGGTGAAAGAGTAACTTTCCGCGATGAGCCAAAAACTGAAGGTAACTCCGAAAGTAAAGTAGTAGAATTAAAAGCTCCTATTACAGAAGAACAAATCCGCGAGTTAAAAGTAGGAGACGTTGTTAAAATTAGCGGTCGTATGTACACTGGCCGTGACGCAATTCACCACCATTTAATGAGCCATGATGCTCCAGTTGATTTAAATGGTCAAATTATTTATCACTGTGGTCCAGTAATGGCTAAAGATGAAAATGGTAATTGGACTGTAAAAGCAGCTGGCCCAACAACTTCTATTCGTGAGGAGCCTTACCAAGGCGACATTATGAAAAAATTCGGTATCCGCGCTGTAATCGGTAAAGGCGGTATGGGTCCAAAAACGCTTGCAGCATTACAAGAGCATGGCGGAGTTTACTTAAATGCAATTGGTGGAGCAGCTCAATATTATGCTGACTGTATTAAATCTGTAGATGGTGTCGATCTACAAGAGTTTGGTATACCTGAAGCTATGTGGCACTTAACAGTAGACGGTTTCACAGCTGTTGTAACAATGGATTCACACGGTAATTCATTGCATGCAGATGTTGAAAAATCTTCGTTAGAAAAGCTTTCTCAATACGCTGAGCGTGTATTCTAAAATTTATGGGTAAAAAAAGATTCGCGAAAAAACGCGAATCTTTTTTCATGGCGAATTACGAATTCGTTACTTGCATAAATATTATTAGTTCGTCAATTTATCTCTATGTTTTTGCTTCATTGCCAATCTTCGACTTTGAAATGTAGCATTCACCAATCCACCAAAAATTAAAATCATACCAGTAAAGTACAACCAAAGCATCAGCACAATAACACTAGCGATACTACCATAAGTAGAAAAAATATTCCCAAAGTTGTTAATGTAGTACGAAAAAGCATAAATTAATGCAACCCATGAAATTGTTGAAAACATTGCACCAGGTAAGACGCTTATTATTTTTAATCTTGGATCTGTATTCGGTATTATCCAGTAAATTAACAAAAGTACAATAAAGATAAGGAAAGGAGGAAGAATCCATTGGACATATGTCCAAATCGTAATAAAAGACTCTTCAAAACCTAAGTAATGAAATAATTGAAAACCATATCTTAATCCTAGAATCGGTAAAGTTAAAGCTAGTAATAAAATTGAAACAAGTGCGATTGTAAAAATAATCGACCATACCCGGACAATTAAACTGTTTTTAGGCTTTGTATCATAAGCTTCATTCAAGGCTTTTATTAATGCATTTACACCTCTTGATGCTGACCACACTGTCCCTAAGATACTTATCGATAATATTCCGCCATTATTATTACTCGTTAATATGTCAACAAGGGTTCCTTGAGTTAGTAGAAATACTTCTGTAGGTACCACACTTTGCATAAAGTCAAAAACATGCTCTTGGTTTAAATTTAACAACGGAAGTAAAGCAACTAAAAAAATTAACAGTGGAAAGAACGATAGTAAGAAGAAATAGGCTAATTGGGCTCCTAAACCTGATACATCAACTGCATACATACGTAATAATAAATCTTGGATTAATCCTTTGAATGTTGTTATATCTACTTTAGACTTTTCAGGAAATAGGAAAGATGTGATTAAGTTAAGACCTTTTTTATTTGGTAATCTTTTGTCCTCACTCACCATCGAACCCACTTCCTTTCACTACTACTTAAATGGATTTAGTTAATTGGTTTTGTAAAAGTTGTTTTCGTTTCTTCCATAATATCCTGTACTGCAACTGGAATTTCTTTCACTTCGTCTATTTTATCTTTAATAAAACTAACATTGTCTTGTGTTGTTTCAAATAGTTTTTGAACTTGTGCCATTTTTTGCTCAATCATTTGTTGTAGTTCATCACGATGTGTAGCATAATATTGAACAGTATCTTTCGCCTTTTTCAAATTGTCCACCGTATGCTCTCTTGTTGTTCGATCTAACAAACTTAATGCTGCACCAACTAAAGCACCAGCAACCATCGATTTTAGTAATTTACTTTGACTCATTAATAATACCTCCATATATTGGGATTGGATTTTCTTAGGTCTGAATCTTTCTATTTCCATTTTAAATAATGTTTCTTTTTTTTAAAAGTAAATGGCCATATTGGTTATCTTATTATTGACTCCTTTAAGTTGAAATGAAATGATTAATAAGTAAATATTGAAAGGCGGATTATAAAATGGATTTATCAAACCCAACGAAAGAAAATGTAATGTTCATGATTGAACAAATTAAAGAAAAGCTCCGTATGGTTAATGTAGATGCGATGAAATCTGAACAATTTAAAGAAGATAATTATGAAGATCTACACTATCTCTACGAAATGGTAATGAAACGCAACTCGTTTAGTCCGAGTGAAATGCAAGCTATTGTTTCTGAATTAGGTTCATTAAGAAAATAAATGAATAATAAAAGAAGTTCTAAAAAGGGATACATACTAACCTGTCTTAGCTTTTGCCAACACGAAGTATTTTACTCCCTTAATAGAACTTCTTTTTTTAAGTTTTAATCGAAATAGTTAAGATGAATTATTTATTTTTTTGTAATGCCACTGCGATTTGTGATCCAATAACTGCATTATTTTTAACTAAAGCAATATTTGCTTCTAATGATTTACCTTCAGTTAATTCTTTTACTTTGCCTAACATGAACGGAGTAACATCTTTTCCTTTAATTCCTTTTTCATCTGCTTCTTTTAAAGCATTTTCAATAATTCCATTTATAAATGATGGTTCCATAGCATCTTTTTCTGGAATTGGATTTGCAATAACAGATCCACCTTTTAGTCCAAGATTCCATTTTGCACGCATTGTGTCTGCAACTTCTTCTGGAGAGTCCGCTCTTAAGTTTAATCCAAATTCACTTTCTCTTGTGAAGAATGCCGGTAATGTATCTGTACCATATCCAATAACAGGAACACCTTTTGTTTCAAGATACTCAAGAGTTAAACCCAAATCTAGGATTGATTTAGCACCTGCACATACTACAGCTACATTTGTTTGTGCCAATTCTTCTAAGTCCGCTGAAATGTCCATTGTCGTTTCTGCACCACGGTGAACTCCACCAATTCCCCCAGTAACAAACAATTCAATTCCTGCTAATTCTGCTGCAATCATTGTTGCAGCAACAGTTGTTGCACCTAATTTTTTAGTAGCAACTAAGTAGCCTAAATCTCTTCTAGATGCTTTAGCTACATCTTTTGCATTACCAAACATTTCAAGTTCTTCGTCTGTTAAACCGATTTTAATTTTCCCATCGATAATTGCAATCGTTGCTGGTACTGCACCGTATGAACGTACGATATCTTCAACTTCGCGTGCTGTTTGAACATTTTGTGGGTATGGCATTCCATGAGAAATGATAGTAGATTCTAGCGCTACGATTGGTAGCCCTTTTTCCTTAGCTTCTAATACTTCTTGTGAGTATGATAAATATTTTTCCATTATGAATTCCTCCAATTTGATAACTCTTCGATTGATAAGTCAGTTCTTACTGTATAATCTGATTCGATTGTTTTCGATGCATTGTATAATCCTAATCGAACAGCATCTTCAAACAATTCCCCTACTAAAACACCATGCATCATTGCACCTACAAATGCATCTCCTGCACCTGTTACATCATTTACTTCATTTACTTTGGTCGCTTCTATATGTTTTATGCCTAAAGAACTTCCAACAATGACACCCTTATCACCAAGTGTCAAAACAACATTTTCAGCACCCATTTCAAGTAATCTTTGGGCTGCGTTCATAAAATCATTCATATCTTCGAATCGATTATTTAAATACGTTTCCGCTTCATCTAAATTACATATGAAAAAAGAAACTCCATTTAAAGTATTTGGCATATTTTTCATTTTTGAAGAAGATACTGGGACGATGGTAAATAGTATATTCCTACTAATTGCTAAATCGCGTAAGTATTCTACTGTCTCTTTAGGACAGTTTAAATCTACAATTATACATCTTGAATTTAGTAAGATAATTTCATGTTTTCTTAGTACATTTGGCGAGAGTAAATTATATATAGACATATTGGCAAGCCCTAATACTAATTCACCTTCATTATCTAATATCGCCGAATACGATCCTGTTTTTTCTTCTTCCAGGTGATCAACTAATTCAAAGTCAATATAAGCACCGCTTGTTTCCTCTATAAAAGTTGCATCCTGATCTTTTCCCATTAATGTGATTAATTTCACTGAGTGACTTAGTCTTCCTAGGTTTTCCGCAACATTTCTCGCTACTCCACCCACACTGATTGAGGTAGTAGCAGGATTTGATGTTCCTAATTGCACTGCCTCATTTAAGTGAAACTTACGATCCACATTTGCCCCGCCAATTACAATAATGACGTCCTTTTCTGGCAAGATGTAAGCACGTCCAACAATTTCCCCTTTTTTCATTAAACCAGATATAATATTGGCTAATGTTGGCCGAGAGATGTTCAATTGTGCTGCCATATCTTGTTGGGACAAATAAGGATTCTTTTTAATCATTTCTAGGACTTGGATTTCTTTTTCCGTCAACATACAGCCCTCCATATAATTCAAATCGCCTTGACGTATTTAAGCTCAGTATTTAACCAGCATATAAAAGTAACTAGTATATAATTCTTTAGCTTCCGTCAGAGGCTTTACTTCATTCAGTCGGATTTGAATCCTCATAGATGGACTTACTTTTTTAAATTTGTTTGCTCCACTTATTAATGTGGGGACTTAATAACTGAATGAAGTTAAACATCTGTTCAACATTATAAACAATTGTTTAATAAAAATAAAGAAAAAATGACAAAATCCCATTTACTTTTTTTAGCTTGAGATTTTGTCATCAAATTATTCTATATTATTTGTCGTTCCGTCTTCATTTACTAATTGCCGAATTAGTACATCGACACGTCTATTTTGTGATCTTCCTTCTGCTGTGTCATTTGAAGCAACAGGACTATACTCGCCATAACCCTTTGCACTAAAATATCTCGGGTTTAGACTTGTATTACGTTCAACAATGATTTCCAGTAAGCTAACAGCGCGCATAACCGATAATTCCCAGTTCGAGCTAAATTGCCCACCTCTTTGAGGCACATTGTCTGTATGACCAGATATGACAATATGACGCGGTGAATCCATTTGAAGAATTTGAGATAATTCTTCAGCTATAGGTATATACTGTGGCTTTATATCAGCCTTTCCTGGATCAAATAATACATTATCACGTATTGTAATGAGTAATCCTTCGTCTGTCATAGATGTTACAAAAGTATTTTCTAACTCATTTACTGCTATTAGATTATCCACTTCGCCTTGTATTTCTTTAAGAGCTTCTTGTTCTTCTAAATATGCTTTTTGTTCATTCGTTAAAGTCTTAACAATATCTCCCTGTTCAATGACCGCATTTTCGTCCAAAAATCCAGTACCGCTATCAAATATCCCATTAAAAACTTGTGACATTTGCAACATTTTATCTTGGTCAACCGTACTAGATGCAAAAAGAACTATAAACAAAGCTAATAATAAGGTTAATATATCTGCGTAGGGAACTAGCCACGATTCGTCCATATGGTCTTCGTGCTTTTTACGACGTTTACTCTTCTTTGCCAAGGCCGTTCGCCCCGCTTTCAGCCGTTATTTTTCTACGTTCTTCCATTGTTAAATAAGAAGCTAATTTTTGTTCAATGACTCGAGGTGCTTCACCTTCTAGAACAGATAACACCCCTTCAATCATCATTCTTTTTTGTCTTGCTTCCTCAGCAGATTTACGTTTTAATTTATTGGCAAAAGGATGCCATAAAACATATCCAGTAAAAATACCAAGTAAAGTAGCAACGAAGGCAGCGGAAATTGCAGCACCTAATTTGTCAACATCTTCCATTTCCTTTAAAGCAGCGATTAAACCTACTACTGCTCCGAGTACCCCTAAAGTAGGGGCATATGTACCAGCTTGAGTAAAAATCCCAGCACCTGATGCATGGCGATCTTCCATCGCTTCTACTTCTTCTGTTAATACATCACGAATATAATCAGCGTTTTGACCGTCAATAGCTAAAGATAAACCGTTTTTCAAGAATTGGTCTTCTATATCTGCAGCTTTACTTTCAAGAGCTAATAATCCCTCACGTCGCGCAAGATCAGCCCAACTTGAAAACATTCTAATAATTTCCAAGTCACTTGTTAATTTTCTTTCTTTAAATAAAATTCCAAATAGCTTTGGAACACGTTTTAACTCCTTCATTGGGAATGCGATTGTTACTGCAGCTATTGTTCCAACAATGATTATTAATAATGCGGCAGGGTTTATTAATACGTCGGGCCCAACACCTTTGAAGAACATACCAGCAATTAGTGCAATGAATGCAAGTATAAGTCCTATTAAAGACGAAATATCCATATGTTTACCTCCAATTACTCACCTATCTTTTATTTCGACATTTTTATGATTTTATTAACATTCTTCATTTAAGTATAAGGGGAAATAATATATTTTTCGACGAAATTATGAACTTAATCATAGAATTAACATAGAATACTATCTTTAAATTACTATTTTCCAATTTTCTCATTGTCAAAATTTCGACTCAAGTGCATCATATTGGCAATAGATTTTTCTCGTTTCCCTAACAATTTCAATACATTATATAGTATAATATCTTTAAACTACTTGGTTTATAGAAAGGGGTTTAATTATGGGCTTATTTATTTCAACAGTAGCAGGATTCTTTACAGTTTTAATGATTAGTATGGCAATGTTCATCCACTATTTACGTGTAGGATTAAATTCACATTCATCAGTAGTAATTGATCCAAAACCAACAGAAAAATACTAATAACTTGAAAAGTCGACAACAGTCATGTAACTGTATTTGTCGACTTTTTTTATTATTTTTTGGTATAGTATAAAAAAACAATTGTCTTTTCTAAAAGGGCTAGTTGAAAACTAAAAACTTGTCCGAAAAAAAACTAATAGTAAAGGATTGTATTGAATGTCATCTTTAAAAGAAATCTTAGATTTCAACGAGTCTTTCGTTAAATTCAAACAATATGAACCATTTGTTACTTCTAAATTTCCTAATAAAAAAATTGTTATTTTAACTTGCATGGACACAAGATTAGTGGAATTATTACCAAAAGCAATGAACATGAAAAATGGAGATGTAAAAATCGTTAAAAGTGCTGGTGCGCAAGTCAGCCATCCATTTGGAGCAGTAATGCGTAGTATACTTGTAGCTGTTTATGAGTTAAAAGCTGACGAGGTATATGTTATTGGGCACTATGATTGCGGAATGAGTGCCATTGAACCAGGACAAATGATTAACAAGATGATTGAACGTGGTGTAAATAAAGACATTATCAATATAGTAAATTATACAGGAATGGACTTAGTGGAATGGCTAAGAGGGTTTGGAGATGTAAGTACAAGTGTGTTAAAAAGTGTAGACATTATTCGAAATCATCCACTAATGCCTAAAAGTGTTCCGGTACATGGTTTGGTGATGGATCCTGGTACTGGAAAACTTGACTTACTTTCAGATGGTGAAGAAAATTTAGCCGAAGATCAATAACAATAGGGTTATCGGAAAAGTTTTCCTTGAGAGCCCTTCTCAGGGACATTTCCAACTGATTTTTGCCTTTTTTGTCCTTGAGATTCCTTCTCAGGGACATTTCCAACTGTTTTTTGCCTTTTTTGTCCTTGAGAGCCCTTCTCAGGGACGTTTCCTACTGTTTTTTGCCTTTTTTGTCCTTGAGAGCCCGTAAATCCACTCTAATCCCGAATCGATACTTCGATTCAGTTTCTCTTTTTTAAAAAAATAAAGGACTGTACCCCACTTTTATTTTTGTTGGTTAGTCCTTGTTTAGTCGTTTTCACATTTTTAAAACCTTTTATAATCCTCTTTTAAAATGGAATACATATAATGATCTTCCCAAACTCCATTGATAAACAGTAGCTTTCTTAATAACCCTTCCCGTTCAAAGTTTGCACGTTCTAGCACTTTAATTGAACCTATATTTTTTGGTGATACATAAGCTTCTATTCGATGTAAATTTAATTCATTAAATGCGAAACGTACAAGATGATTTACAGCTTCTGAGGCAATTCCTTTTTTCGTAAAACGTTCATCTATCGAATAGCCTATAAATGCACTTGAATAAGGGAGTTTTTTAATAGCGTACAAAGAAATATGTCCAATGAGCTGTTGTCGACCTTTCGTATAAATTCCAAATGAATATTCCCTATTAACACGCATTAACTGCATACTTTCTAGTATTTTTCTAAACTGTGCATCTTCAGTATAAAAATACTCTTCGTGTAAAGGTTCATATTGTGACCAAAAATACTTATTATCTGTTAAAAGATCTGAAAGACTTCTAGCATCCGATTCTACAAACGTCCTTAAAAACAGTCGTTCCCCCTCAATTTTTACCACTTGATCACCTTTTTTCTGAAGTAAATTAAGAAACTTTCTCACCATGCTCCACCTTATCCTTGCCTTTCCTTTTTAGTGGTTTTGTTTTACATATTTTATACTTTGGTCAGATTACTTTAAAGTGTTTTATCCGTTCCCAATAACAATGAGTGTAGGATTAAAAAGAATGTTCACTGTTTGAAGTTTATAATTATCATCACTGTAACTAAATTTGCAAATCTTTATTTTCATTATTATCGTTAATTGAAAGTCCCCTGCGACTTAGTTCTTGTTTCACCCAGTTTATTGTTTCCTGTATCACTTTAATACGAGCATAGTTTTTGTTATTTCCTGGCACTAAAACCCACGGAGCAAAGTGTGTATCCGTCTTTTGAAACGCTTCATTCGCTACTAACATATAGTCATCAAATTTCTCGCGATTTCTCCAATCCTCATCTGTCAATTTCCACTGTTTATAAGGATCCTGTTGTCGTTCAATGAATCGTTTCCATTGCTCGTCTTTATCGATATGGATCCAGAACTTTAACAGTATGTAATGTTCGTCTGTAAGTGCTTTTTCAAATGCATTCAATTCATCGTATGCACGTTGCCATTCATCTTCAGTTGCAAAACCTTCAATCCTCTCTACCAACACTCTACCATACCAAGAACGGTCAAAAATACCAATTTGGCCATGTTGGGGGAGTTTTCTCCAAAATCTATGTAAGTAGTGGTATCGCTTTTCATGAGGCTGAGGAGCTGATATGGGGTGAACAATTAATCCACGTGGATCAAGTTTTTGTGTTAGCCTTTTTATCGCACCACCTTTTCCCGCAGCGTCCATTCCTTCAAAAACTAGAATCAATCCAATTTTATTTTTTAATAAATATTGCTGTATATTTAACAACTCATATTGTAGATGCTTTAATTTTTTTTTGTACTCTTTTTTATCTAAGTTATTTGTTAAATCAATGTCTTCTATTCTATTCAAATTCATCACTCCTGCGTGTATTTCCTTTTATATTTTACAAAAATTTGTCTGTTATTGGAAACTGTTGTTGAATGATATATCTTATGTATATAATTTTATAGAAAGGAGTGAAAGCATTGTGGTTCGATTAGTTACTATATTACTGTCAATTATCGTAGTAGCCCCCTATACAATAAATGCATTTTGGTTTCAATTAAATGGGCATTCTACAATTGATATTATTAATCACTTACCAGTTTTATTCGCACCTTCGAATTACGTCTTTATCATTTGGATTTTTATCTACGGTTATCTATCCCTATGGGTACTGAAATGTTTCAACTTACAAAAGTCTAAAAAGGTAATAAATCAGAAACAATCAATACTTTTCGTAACAATATCCTTACTTCAATTGATTTCAACTTTTAGTTGGCATTATGAACAGTTCTTTCTATCGACGATTCTACTTTCTTTTCAATTTATAGCTTTATTGGTTTTATACTTGACCTTCCCATTAGAAAAGTTGTCCATTCAACTACGTAATCCTATAGCGGTTTATTTCAGTTGGACACTTTTTTTATTGATATTAAGTTGTTGCTATGTCTTAGTACATATCCAATGGTCCGGTTTTGGTTTAAGCAATGCTCTATGGTGTGTCTTCGTAATGACGATTGGGACAGCAACCATCCTACATTTCCGCTACCATCACCATGATGTTGCATCTCCGAGTGTCTTTATATGGTGTTATGTTGGAATTGCATTTGAAAATGGTTTTGACGAATTATTTGTTACAACAGCCGCTCTGTTCTTAAGTGGAGTAATAGTGGTTGGAATTTTGTTTATGAAAAAAAATCCTGTTTCCTCAAAATAATTTGAGAGAATACAGGATTTTTTTGTTAGAGAAAAAAATGACTATATTGTAATAATAATTGGTTTATCTTTTGTAACAATGATTGTATGTTCGATTTGTGCCACTAATGATTTGTCAGGTGTTATAAATGTCCAACCATCACCAGCTTCTACAATATGCTCGGCTTTTTCAGAAATGAATGGCTCAACCGCTAATACCATTCCTTCCTTTAAAATTGTAGTATCCCAAGCATCATAATAATTTAATACATGATCAGGTGCTTCATGAAGGGCTTTTCCTACACCATGTCCAGTCAAGTTCATAATGACGTGTAAACCATGATCCTTTGCTTCACGTTCTACAGCCTTACCAATTTGGTTTAATTTTGATCCTGCTTTAACTTTTGTCATTGCACGATCAAAGGCAGACTTTGCTACTTCACAAAGTTTTTCTTGTTTTTCATAGCCTTCACCAACTACGAATGATATTCCAGTATCTGCGAAATAGCCATCGAAGGATCCTGATACATCAATATTTACCATGTCACCCTCATTAATTACACGATCACCGGGAATACCATGTGCTACTTCATGATTCACACTAATACATGTAAATCCTGGGAAGTCATATTGGCCTTTCGGTCCTGAAATTGCTCCAGCTTCCTCAAACATGCGCCCAGCAATCTCATCGAGTTCCTTTGTCGTTACACCCGGTTTAGTAGCTGCTTTCATCGCATCTCGAATGTCAGCACAAATACGACCTATTTTTTTAAGAGCATCTAATTCTTCTTGCGTTTTAACTATCATGAAAAAATTCCTTCCTTCTACAATCTATTTATATAATATACCACAACTGTACAAATCAAATTAGGCAATCCCGTTTATTCTCTTTAGAAACTGAACTTTGAAAATAATTTCCTCGTAAAAATAAATCCATATTTCTTTATATACGAATAGAAATCTAAATAGATAACAATAATTATTATAAAACATTACCATCTTAACAAATATGTGGAATTGTATCTTATCTTCCATGGAGGGATCTTATGTTTAACCCAAAAACATTATCTGCAGTTAGTTATTTAAGTATTTTTTTTGCACCATTTATTCTTCCTGTCATATTATTTTTTGTTTCCAAAGAAACAGAAGTTAAGTATCATGCAAAACGTGCATCTATTTCTCACTTAATACCCACCGTCATTGGGGTAGTGATTTCTTTTATTGCATTAATAAGCTTATTTACATTTAATGGTACAGTATATGACGCTTCTTTTTATTCGAACTTTATGATTTGGATGTCCGTTTATTTTGTATTATCAATTGCTATTGTTATCTGGAATCTCGTACAAGCTGTGAGAGTATACCGATAATTTTTCAAACATAGCAGAAAAAACGAGTCCCAAATTTGAGGACTCGTTTTATTTTTAACTATTTAATGGTAATCGATGTTCTGCTATATCCTTCTTTCAATTTCTCAACTTGAAGGATTGCAGGTATTGCAGCCTTAAGTTCAGCAACGTGTGAAATAATACCAATCATTCTTCCAGACTTTTGTAAATCAATAAGAGTATCAATAGCTTTCATTAATGACTCCTCGTCTAGTGATCCAAACCCTTCATCGATAAACATCGTATCAATTTTTACATTTCCTTGGTAGCTTTGAATGACATCTGCCATTCCTAGCGCTAAGCAAAGGGAAGCATTAAATTTTTCTCCACCAGATAGTGACTTCACATCACGTGACTGGCCAGTATAAGTATCATATACATCTAAACTTAACCCACTTTGACGTCCGTGAGATTCTTGACGATCTGAACATTGTAAATAGAACTGTCCATTTGACAAGTTTTTCAAACGAATGTTAGCAGCTTCTGTAATTTGTTCTAAATAACCCATTTGCACATAACGTTCGAAAGATATTTTCTTTGTATTATGGCCGCGCAATACATTGTATAAGTCTACAATTTGACTAGACGTTTCCTCGAGTTGAACAATATTATCTGCTGTTCTTTCTAATTTATCTTTGTAATCTAAACAAAGATCAGAATAGTTCTTCGACTCATTCAGATGCTGAAATGCTCTTTCATAGTCTCTTTTTAATAAATCTAACTGTTCTTCTGCTTGTCGTAAATCGGTTTTTACTTTATCTTTTAGTTGTTCTTTTTCCTCATTTACTTGAGTCAATAGTGAGTGCAATTCTTTTGTGAAATTCATGTATTGTTCATACAGCTGTCGTTGTTCTGAATCTGTTCTTTTTGCTAATTGGAATTGCTCAGTACTCTGGAAACCAGCATGTTGTAGTGCAGCTTGGAATTCTTCTTTCGTTTTACCAAATTTTGTACTAAGCTCTTGAACCTGTTGTGAAATTAAATGGAATGTTTCATCATTTTTTGCTAGTTCAGTTTTAGCTTCTTGGAAATCCCTTTGTGCTTTTTCCCATTCGTTTAGTAACATCGATTTTGAATTTTTTGCATCGTTTAAAGCAATGTGCAACTCATTGAGATTTTTGATTTCTGTAGGTATAGATAATTTTTGCTGTTCTAGTATCGTTGTTTGTTCTAATAATTGACTGCTCTTTTGATGAAGATGTTTTTCAATTTCGTTTCGTTGCAGCTCTAACTCTTGTTCTTCAACTACAATTTTCTTATATTGCTTTCGTTGTTCAATCAATCGCTCGTTATCTTTGTGTAAAGTTGCTACTAATTCACTGATATTATGATATTTCGTTCGATATAAATCTTTATCCTCAATTATTACATTCTGTATTAGAAGATCATTGCTTATAGATTCTAATTGACCATTTATCGCTTTAATATTAGCTAGAATTTCATATTTTTGTTGTTCCTTTACACTAAGTAATTGTTTTAAAAGGTTTAACTCTTTTTCATCAACCATCTCTGTTAACTCTTGTTTTGACAACTGATGATCCGTACTTCCACAAACTGGACAAGGTTCACCTGGTACTAATTTTTTAGCCAATGTCGCGGCTTGGTTAGTTAACCATTTCATTTCCTCGAGGTCGTAAATACGTTTTGCTTCTTCATATTTTTGTAACGCTAATGTATATTCATCATTTAATTCATTCAATTGAGATTGAATTTGTTCGTAACGATTAAATGCTTGTACAATTTCCTTTAAATGAGCCTGTTCTGCTTGCACAGACTGGTTGTTTTCTAATTTTGCTTCAAGTTGTTCAATTGTTTGATTAACCGTTTGGCGTTGAGTCTTTTTGTCATTAAGTTGGTTAGTCGACTTTGTAACTTCCGCTTTCGTAATTTCTAGATCTTTACTTAATCGGTCAACGAAAATCATTTGCTTCTCAATAGATTCAAATATTGGTAGTAATTTTTCTAAATCCATTACTTTTTTGATTGATTCTTCACGAATGCCTTGTTTTTGTTTTTCTTCTTCATAGAGTGCTTTTGTTTGTTCTAATTTTTCTTTAGAAGAATTTAGTAGCTCGTTTACTTCTATTAATTTTTTTTGTTTCGATTGACATTCCCTATCTATTGTAATTACTTGTTTATAGAGCGGGTCAATTTTACTTGCAAGAATAGCTACGTCATACTCTATTTTCAAGTTTTCATAGAATGTTTTTTGCGTTTCAAGAGCTTGCAATTTAGTGATTTTATGTTGAAAAACGTCTATACGCTCATTTAATGATTTCGTCGCAAGATAGAGTTCATACTTTTCTTTATGAAGAAGATAGGTATCTTCGTATAGTTTACGATCATCTTCAATTTTTTGTTGATAGAAATCCAATTCCTCTTTAAGTGCATCTTGAATTTGATAGATGTTCGAGTTCTTATCTAATAACGTAAATAGGTTAGATTCACGTGTTGGTAGAGCTCCTGAAAGTTGGCTAATATAGCTATTTTTTAAAACTCTAGCTTCATTTAGCTTTTGTTCTGCCTGTTGCTTTTTCGTTTCTAATTTGAGTGCAATTTCACCATAACGGTCTGTTTTGAAAATTTTACGTAAAATTTCTTCTTTATTTTCTGTTTTTGAGGTTAATAATTTTCGAAATTCTCCCTGCGGCAGCATGATTATTTGACTGAATTGATCATACGTTAGCCCAATAATCTCCTCGAGTTTTCTGTTAATATCCGTAACTTTTTGTCGTTCTACTGCTGGAACTTCTTCGTTACCATTAACAACTTCAAATAACTCATACTTTTCACCTGTCGCACCTTTTCTACCCTTTTTTATATGTGGTATTTGTCTTAATACACGGTACTTTCTATCGTGAAGTTCAAAAACAAATTCAACAGCTGTATGCACATCATCATCTGCAAAGTCACTTCGGAGCATATTGGTGTCTTTACGATCTGAACCACTTGCCAAACCATACAACGCAAAACAAATACCATCAAAGATTGTAGTTTTTCCAGCTCCTGTAGCACCTGATATTACAAAAAGACGATTTTCATGTAATTTCGAGAAATCAATTGTTTCTTCATTTTTATATGGTCCGAAAGCGCGCATTGTTAGCTTAATAGGCTTCATTTATTCATCACCATCACTTTTGTTTCTCGTTCTTCAGATAGCATTTCATCTAACACTTCTTGAAGAAGCATTACTTGAATGTCAGATGGTGTATCGCCTAGGATTTCTTGATAAAAAGCCTTAAATAGACTCACATCATCCATCTGTTCTCGTCGTACCACTTGTCCCTCTTGGGCGACAAACTGTTGTTGAAGCGCTTTACGTTCAACGTGCATTGCGTTTGGATAGACCGTACGAATTTGTTCCATAGTTCCAATTACTGGAGTCAAGTCCGTTAGTCGAACAAAAACATAATCCTCACATACTTCGTGCTTTAATATTTCTTGAATGGAGCCTTCAATTATTCTTAAATCTCGTCTTGGTTTGAATGGTCTTTTTTCCACTGATACTTGACCTTCAGCATCTAGATTAACAATTAGAAATCCCTTTTCGTGGTTTGCTTCTGATGATGAATATTTTAATAGCGAACCAGAATAACGAATTGTTTCATTTAACACATAATGCGCCTTGTGCAAATGGCCTAAAGCTGTATAATGAAACGGTTTGAAAATTTCTGCACTTACATATTCAGAACCCCCAATTGATAGAGGCCGTTCTGACTCACTAGTATTGTCCTCCATTTCGCCATGCGGTGTAACAAAGGCATGTCCTATAAAAACATGTCGCTTAGACTTGTCCATTTTATCTTCAATGACTTCCACCACTTTTTTCATAGCATCATTGTAGTTGGAAATTGAATCTTCACCAAAGATATGTTTCACTGTGGAAGGCTCACTAAAAGGAATTAAATAAAAATGAACTTCGCCATGCTCATCATTTAATATAATTGGCTCTATTTTCGCACTTTGTTCCCCTACGATAAATAAACCACTCCCTTTAAGCATCTGCTGCCCAAATCCAACCCGTGTTGGACTATCATGGTTTCCCGCAATACTTAATACGGGAATTTTTTTCTTTAAAACTATTTCAGCTAATGTCGAATCTAATAAATTTACTGCTTCTACTGGAGGTACTGCTCGATCATATAAATCCCCTGCAATTATCACTACATCTGGCTGTTCTTCATCAATGGCTTGCAAGAACTGGTTTAATACGTATTCTTGGTCTTCTGTCATGTAAACGCCTTGAACAAGTTTCCCTAAATGCCAATCCGCGGTATGAAAGATTTTCAATATATTACCCCCTATTAATATCGTATTGTTATTCTATCATTTTCTATATAATAACACCATAAATTACGCACAAATGTTCGTACGTATTTCTTGTAAAAATCTTACCATTTCCACATGTTAATTTCCAGCTAGATAATAATACAGTAAAAAAAAATCTATAAACTCTTGTTTATTAGAAAATAAAAAAACTGCCAAAGCATTCAACTTCGGCAGTTTTATCCATTATTTTAGAATGCCCAATTCCCGTTACGGAATATAGGGACAGTTGTTCCATCAGAAAGTATTCCATCAATATCCATATGTGCACTACCAATCATGAAGTCTTCGTGCGTTATGGATTTGTTAATACCTAATGAATCAAAGTCACTTTCGCTTAGATCACGTCCACCTTCGTAACAAGTAGGATAAGCCTCTCCAATTGCTAAGTGGTTTGATGCATTTTCGTCGAATAGTGTATTGTAATATAAAATTCCTGATGTAGAAATTGGTGATTCATGCGGAACTAAAGCAACTTCTCCAAGATAACATGAGTTTACATCTGCAGTAACTAACTCTTGTAAAAGTTCATTTCCTACTTCGGCTTCTGCTTTCACAATTTTACCATTTTCAAAAGTTAGCTTGAATTGGTCAATAATATTTCCTTGATATGCTAATGGTTTTGTATTACTTACGTAACCATTTACACCGTATTTTGATGGTAGTGTAAATACTTCTTCCGTTGGCATATTAGCGATAAATATCGTTCCATTTGGTGTCTTACTGCTTCCTGAAACCCAAATATGTTTTTGTGGAAGTTCAATTGTTAAATCAGTTCCAGGTGCCTTATAGTGAAGTTTCGCAAATTTCTTTTCGTTTAATTTTAATGCTCTTTCATCTAAGTGTTTAATATGTTCTTGCCATTTTTCTACCGCGCTACCTTCACCAATACGAACTGTTTTAAAAATTGCTTCCCATAAAGCTGATACCTGTTCTGTTTGCGGTAAATTAGGGAAGACCTTCGCAGCCCATTTTGGAGATGGCACTGCAATTATTGACCAGGCAATGTCATCGTTCATTACAGCTTTACGATAATTGACTAAAGCTGATCCTGCTGCTTTTTGATTTGCTGAAATTCGTGATACAGGTATACCTGAAAGTAAATCCGGGTCCTCATCATCAATCCAGAGTAATGCACCTTTTTTTTCAATCAGTTCTTCACGCTGAGCGACAATCCACTTTGGGTATTGACTAAATTCTTCTTCAGCACCATTTTCATAAAATTTACGTGTCATAAAAGAATCTGTTAATTGTACATGAACTCTTCCAGCTCCTGCTTCGTAGGCTTTTTTAACGACCATACGAGCAAATTCAAGAGCCTCCGTAGAAGTATTAATTAATAAATATTGTCCTTTTTGAATATTAACGCCTATTTTAACAGCTAATTCAGCATATTGTTCTAGCTTTTCTTGAAACTCCATGGACTTAACCTCTCTTTGTAACCGTTTTGGAATTACCCTCTACTATTTCGCCTTTATTCCAAACTTTTTGAATGGCCTTTACATCTAATTCTCTTGTTAGTTTTTTGTACGTTTTTTCATCTTTATATGTTAGTAAAGTTAATACTTCACCATCAGCTCCTGCACGCCCTGTACGACCTGAACGATGTGTATATTGCTCAATTGTATGCGGAACATCTACGTGGATAACATGTGTAAGACCTTCTATATCCAATCCACGTGCTGCTAAATCCGTAGCAATTAGGATTCTTGCATCCCCTTTACGAAACGCGTCTAGTGCTCTTTTTCTTTCATCTTTCTTCATATCCGCATGCAAAGTAACAACTTTTGCGTCATGATATTTTAGCTTCGATTCCTTCATAATGACTTGGTCCACATTATTACTAAATGCAAGCCCTCTTAATCCTTCAACGTTTGCCAATTTTCTTAGCATTTCTGTTTTATCACGCTCATCTACTTTTATGAAGGAATGGACCACTTTCCCAACCTTCACCATATCTTCAGGTTTAATGTTTATAGTAATTGGTTCAAACATCATACGACTTGCAACAAGTTTAATTTCATCTGTGATGGTAGCAGATACGACAACTACTTGACGGCCAAACGCAGAACCTTCTATAAAGGATTTCACCACTACACGATAGTCGCGGCTCAATAGCTGGTCGCATTCGTCTAAGACGATTGTTTCAATTTCTTTTAATTTTAACTTATTTGCTCTAGCTAGCTCATTTAAGCGTCCAGGTGTACCTACAACAATCGTTGGTTTTTTCTTTAATTTCTCGATTTGACGAGCTGAATTTGCCCCGCCAATTAATTGTTGTACAGTTATATCTGTACCAGTTATCCACTCCCTTATTACCTCTACAATTTGCATTGCAAGTTCTTGGGAAGGGGCAACAATTAGAGCTTGGGTTTGCTTTTTGCTACCATTTACTTTATTTAAAATTGGTAAAACATATGCAAGAGTCTTACCTGAACCAGTTGGTGATTCTGCTACAATGTCTTTTCCTTTTAACATTGCAGGAATCATTTCATCTTGCACTTTCATTGTTGTTTCAAATTTCCATTTACTTTGTAATGTCTCATTTAATAAGCTAATTACTGACATGTCTTTCCCACCTTTACATCTTGCGTTTAGTGTACCATATTTTAGTTAATATTAACGTGAAACAGCAAAAAATCCTCGATTAGAGTGTACCCTAATCGAGGATTTATAATATGATTAGTAACTATATTCGTAGAGTTTTTCCTTTTTTAGGAAAGATTTTTTTATAAGTAGTTTTTAGAAGTTATGTTGTTGTCGATTAATTCATAACCACAATAAACAATAGCACTTTCAGCCAATACAATTAAAGAATCAATATATCGTTGTTTATTTAGGCTTAATTCTTTATTGATAATTGAAAGTTCTGTACAACCTAAAATAATATTATCACACTCTAGATCACACATAGCTTGTTCAATTTTCATCCATTGTTCATACGTCACACTTTTACCAGCTTTTACGTAATCATAAATCATGGACATTACTGCTTTTTGAGTACTCTCATCTGGTATGATTGGTTTAATTCCCACTTCCAGTAAGGCATTCTGATACACACCTGCAGCAATGGTACCATCTGTCGCAAGTATTCCCACTCGATTTGCTCCTAAAATTGAAGCGCGTTTAGCAGTTTCACGAATCATGTGTATGACAGGTACAGGAGATGCACCTTGTAAATCATCATAAAATGTATGGGCTGTGTTACAAGGAATGCAAATTACATCTGCACCAACGCTAGCCAATTTTTTTGCATCTCGAATTAAGAATGGAATCGGGTTATCCTCCGACTGATTAAGAATATACGCTGTTCTATCAGGTATTGTTGTATCATTATCAATGATTGTGTGTACATGTTCCTGATCTTTAGATGCATTCGTTCGGCGAACAATCATTTCGCCAAGAAACATAGTTGCTAGTGGACCGACACCACCGATAATACCTAATATTTTTTTCATTTATTCAGCCAAACCTTTTTTATTAAAGTATTTTTTATATTTACGATAATAATTTAAATTATTTAATGTCAATTTTGCCCAACGTTTTGGGTTCATATCTTCTTTGAAGAATAATGAATTTGTCCATTTTCCTTCATGAATCAATTTTTTTGCTTCAATTTTTAATTTTTGGTTTGATGCATATTTAAATAAAACGCCATTTGGAATGATTGTCCATAAGTGCTTATTGTCCCCATACGTTAATTCTTGAGGAATATTTAACATATGGTCATCTGCTACATATTTCATTAAATTATAACCAGCAGCAGTTACATAATAGCTTGAACGACCATTACGTAAATTAATTTCAAATAGTTTATATTCACCGTCACGAGCATCATATTTCATATCAAAGTTTGCAAATCCTGTGTAACCTATATCCTCTAGGAAGAAACGTACTTTGTCCATTAACTTTTCATCAAATGTCGTAATAATGGCAGCATAACTTCCAATTCCTTCAGGTGAATGTTCCTCTAAGATTGGATTTCCTAGACACATTAGTTTCACTTTACCGTCTTTACCCACATAAGCGTTTAAAACACGCATGTAAGAGTCATCACCAGGGATAAATTCTTGTACAATCATTGTGTCCTGATAAGTAGAAGCATAAATAGCCTTTAGAATTGCCGTTTTTTCATCTTCGTCGTGAGCAACAAACACTTTCTTTTTCCCTGGGAATGAACATGCCCAATATTCAACAGAGTTTGAAGCTTTTAATATAATTGGATATTCAAATGGTGGTATGAAGTTTTCATAATTATCAGCGGTTACAGTTGTTGTACCAGGATATTTAAAGTTATACTTCTCACACATTTTATAGAAGTTTTCCTTCAATAGAATCTGATCCATTAAAGTTTCATCTATATAAGGAACAGTAAAGTATTTTTGTAATTGTGGCTTATTTTTAATAATGAGTTTCGCATAGTCATCGCCACAAGCGAGCAGAAGTAATTTTTTATCATTATATTGCTTTGCTACTTCCTCCATAGCAGGAACAAATGTCTCTTGCTCATTTAAATTTGCAATTTCTTTAAAATGTAGAATACTGCTATCTTGTGTTGCTGTTAAGTGCGAACGCCCTAACACAAGTGGTTTTATGCCATATGCCTCATAAAAGGCACGGGCCATTCCATATGCGTTCATATCAGAACCTAGTAATATTGGTAAAAATGGTTGATCCATTCATCTCAGCTCACTTTTAGTAAAATTTATTATGAAAAAAGTTTAGCACATATTTTCTATGTTATTAAGTATACATACAATTATATTCTCATATACTAAGCACTTTTAAAAACGAAAACGCCAACTAATTCATTTTAGCTAGCGTAAGGAAATTATCATATTAAATTTATATTAAATATTAGCTACAACGATAAATTAAAAATACCCTGAATCAACTTCAGGGTATTATGTAAATCTATGAATGTTTTTTCTCATCTGGGGATTCTTTTCTCCAAACTTCTTCTAACAATTCGTCACCCTCAGTTTTTACTCTTTTATTTAACTCGTGGACTGCAATTGCATCGACGGTTTGCATATCTTCATGTAGATCGAAAAGACTTATATTTTCGGAATCGACCATATCAGGTTTATCTTTAAAGGGTAAATCCATAAAAACTTTTTTGGATTCTGGAATTGAATCTTTATTCATAACAACCACTCCTTTACCATTAGTGTGTTATTTGTAAAATTAATTATGCATTTCCAGTTATCCTATTTATTGCTATAGTTCTATTATTATATCTTTTTAAAAGTATAATCGGGCACTAATTTAGAATAAAAAGTGTACATACAATTATTACTGCTGGTGACGGTGCAAAAGTTGCAATAAATTTAATTAGTGAAATCAATGGTGAACGTTACGTTGTTCACGATGTATTAAAATAATTCACATTTATAAGCAGTTTGAAATATATTATTGAGTACATAATATAAAACGCCCCTACTAAAGAGGCGTTTTATTTTTACTTATTGATTGAAGTTTTTGTTTTGGTTTGATTGTGCATTTTGACGTTTTACTTCGTCAATATCAGTTCCGGCCACTGTTTTGTTTCCAGAGAATTGACTTGATTGACGAGAAGCTTGAGTTCCAAAAGGACCTGCTTCTTGTGCAATTTCTTCTCTCACCTTTTGAATATCAGTGCCAGACGCAGTTTTACCAAATGTAGATTGGCTGCCATATGATTGGCTTGACTGATTTGCAGCTGCTTGGCCAGATGTAAAAGGACCTGCTTCTTGAGCAATTTCTTCTCTCACTTTTTGTGGATCAGTGCTTGAAGAAAATGCCCCAAACGATCCATTAGAAGGACTTCCACCAGCATTAAGTTGTTTTACCTCATTAATATCAGTACCTGTAACCGTACGATTTTTATTGTTTTCCATTATCAACACCTCCAAATTGGTTACGTCATTATCATTCCAAAAATCGAAGTAATTATGAGTAATTATTATGTTTCTTTTTTTACATCAATTGTATAAAAAAGTATTGTAGTATTTTTCCTTATAAATATTAAAAATTATTTACATTTTATATCAAAATAAATCAATAAAACTCTGGTTTTGCCATCGCTGGTTCCTTCTTAAAATAGTCCATACTAGTTCTTCCAAAAAAAAATTATTCGACCTGTCGTTACAATGGAGTATTCACCATATAATGCATTACTACCGCATTTGTAATTATTCATACCATACGTTTTTGATACCCCATTCTACATTTTCCGTTCTCATCATATGAGCCTATCTGTTCTTACGTAAATCTCCTTTCAATCAAGTTCTTCAATTAGGGTAAATCAATTATTATTTTCAAAATTTTTGAAAATTTGTTATTTCTCGTTTTTCATCCATCATGTATAGTATTTATGTAACAATCACTATAAAAAACTGAAAACCATTTCTACCTCTAAAAGTCTGGAAGACATTGTTATCGTTTTAATAGTAAAATTGTTTTATTAGTCTTTAATTTATTTATAAATTTATTATTTAGGAGGTGGGGTAATGTTTTGTCCAAATTGTGGTGAAAGTAACGAAAAAAGCTCTAAGTTTTGTGGGAATTGTGGGCACTCAATGTTAAACAATCCTATGGGTCATCAGCCTGGTGGAGAATCTTCACAAACACATGATGAACATTCATATCCTAATTATCGAGAACCAAATACGCAACATTACGAACAAACTGGTAACCAAAACTATCAGCAACCAAGTGGAGATTCGTTCCAGCGACAAGGGAACCAAGAATTCCAAAGACCTTTTGACGGACAATTAAATCAGCCCGGTAACGAGCCATTCCAGCAACCAGGTGGAACTCAATTCCAACAGTATAATAACCAACAACGATACCAGCAACCCGGAAATGATCAATTCCAGCAACCAGGTGGTCCAGGATTCCAGGGTAATGGTCAGTTCCAACAACCGGTTAATAGTCATTTTCAATCAAATAGTCCGCAACGTTCTAATCCAAAACCACCAAAAAAGAACACGAAAGTTTGGATTATTTCTGGTGTGGCGGTATTGCTTGTTGTGATCCTTGCGGTAAGCTATGGTTTATTTACTTACTTTAACGGTCAAAATAATGCGACTCCACTAAACAATAACAATCAGATTGGTCAGACTGTGCAAGGTAATAACAATCAAAATAACAATGTGAATGGAAATGAAGACCCCGAGAAAAATGATGACAAAAACGGGAAAGATACAAAAGAAGAAAAAGTAAAAGAAGTCGTTGAACAAAAAGAAAAAACACAAATTATTAAGGAATCTTTACCAAAAGTGTTTACAATTATAACTCAAGATGGTCATGGTTCAGGTTTCCTTTATGCTGATGGTGGCTATATTGTAACAAATGCCCACGTTGTAGCAGGCTTTTCAGATGTTCTTGTAAGAAATAGTGCAGGCCAAGAATCACCAGGGAAAGTTATAGGTATTTCTGACACTTTAGATATTGCACTTATTCAGAGCGAAGAATACGCAAGGACAGAACCACTTTCTATTGAAAATAAGCCTTCAGACATTGGTATTGAAGTAATCGCCATTGGTAGCCCTCAAGGATTCGAAAATTCAGCTTCTATCGGTTATTTAACGGGTACAGATAGAGAAATGTCTATTGATGGTTATAATTTTGTATACGATGAATTGTATCAAATTGATGCTCAAATTGACCAAGGAAGTAGCGGAGGACCATTATTTGATGCTACAAACGGAAATGTAATAGGTATCAATTCCATCGTTTACCTAAACTATCAGTCTTTTGCCTTTGCTATCCCAGTTTACACAGTTAAAGAGTATTTCGATAATTGGATTAAAAATCCAATGTCGGCAAGTGAAGTCGTTTCAGTAGATGTTTATGCAGGTTACGAAACAAACGTTAATGATCTTGGAGAAGATTATTCAGATTTCTGGAAATGGTATGAACAGTATTATGGTGAAGGAACAGATGAATATGTAGATTATGATAATTACCTAGATACTTACGGTTATTATTTTGACGAAACTACATTAACAAACTTTATTAATGATTACTTTGAATACTATGAATGGTCCATTAATGACGGTGACTTCTACTGGGTTGAAGACATGATTTCACCAGAAAGTAATGCTTACTTAGAAATCGAAAGGCAAATTGGTGAATACTATGGCTCCGGTTATACGTTCGATTATTTATCTACTGAAATAACAGGAATTGAAATTTTTGAAGAAGAAGGTTATGCAATCGTAACTACTAATGAAGAATACGATTTATATGATGCAAACGGTGAATATGAAACGTATTCAGAAGTTGCAGAATATTATGTAGTCATCGATGAGTACGGTTATTATCTAATATCAGATATGTATTATTACGAAGCAA
Organism: Ureibacillus manganicus DSM 26584; assembly: GCF_000772945.1. Classification (GTDB taxonomy): domain Bacteria; phylum Bacillota; class Bacilli; order Bacillales_A; family Planococcaceae; genus Ureibacillus; species Ureibacillus manganicus. The sequence continues at coordinate 19,023 of NZ_JPVN01000022.1, read as the reverse complement.
TGTAATAAAGTGAGGCATCGAATTTTTCGATGCCTCTTTCTATTTATCTATAAGTATTTTAATTGTTTATCCCGCGATATCTCGTTTGTTATATCCCTTAAATCCGATAAAAAGAAATACTATAAATAGAACTAATAATAAGAATAATGATTGAATATCCACTTCTTCTCCAGGTACTTTGGGGATTAACTCAAAGGCAGATAAATACATGATCCACTCTGGGAAATTTAACAACCCACCTACATATACAGCTACATAACAAAATGCAAAATATAGCCAAATAACACTTGTAAATTTTGGAGCAAATCCGACTAAAAATACCGTAACACCTATCATAAAGAACATAGCTGGTAAGTAGACTAACGCAGATTGCATTATTGTTGCAAATGAAATTGGATTTTCCATCATTGTATTTGCAGCCAACCATAACCCTAGGGCTAATAACATTAAATATATAATACTTTCAATGATTGCTAAAACCGTAAAGCTTCCTAATACCCTATTTCTTGATATGGCTCGACTATAAAAATGCTCTGTCCGATAGTGGTTTTCTTCACTTTTTAACTTTAGAATAGTCATTATTACTGGAATAACAGAGATTAATGACATGATCCCCATTAGCATCGAAATAAATTGATCCGTTATCGAAAAGTCTCCCATTTGGGCTAACATCATTTGAACAAACTCATTGTCAGAAAAGTACTTTTCCATATCACCCATTACCGCACCAAACGCTGCACCAAGTGCAAAAATACCAATACCCCAAGCAATAATCTTTATTCTTTGTAAGTGATACACAAGTCCTAATATTGATTTGATCATGGAGGAAGCATTCGTTCTGCCTTTTCGTGTCGGTAAAAAACCTGAATTTAAATCTCTAATTGAATTTAAATAGAAAGTGATGATAATTAAGACAATAGAAAAAATAGAAGATATAACAATTGGCCACCAATAATTGTTTATAAAAACATCTGTTCTAAGTAACCAGCCAAGTGGCGAAAAAAAAGATATTTTCTCATCTACTACGTCGCCAACAGCTCTTATAAAATAAGCTATAACTAAAGTCCCGAAAGCTAACCCTTTTGTTCCTCTTGAAGAATCAGTAATTTGCGCGAATAAGGATGTAATGGCTGCAAATACGAATCCTCCTAAGCCTAAAATCGCTCCATATAAAATGGAACTTTCTAATGTATTTCCCTCTATATTTAGTAGATGAAGGCCGATACCAGTTATTAATGCAATGATCAGATTCACGCAACCTACAACAATTATACTAGCTGCTAGATATGAAAGTCTTCCAATTGGTAGGGAACGAAGTACTTCAGTTCTACCTGTTTCTTCATCTGTTCTTGTACTACTTCCCACAAGTAAAATGTTCATTATCGCAATAGCAAGTAGAGTGAACAGTAACATTTCATGAGCAAATTGAGTACCTATAGTAAGTAAATATTCATCTGCTTCATATCCTGGTCCTAACATTGCAACCATCGCAGGATTTTGCATCGTAAGAGCAAATCCCTGTTTGTCACTTTCATTTTGGTAAACTGATTGATAACTAGAAGCTACTGCTAGTGACACGAACACTATTCCCATTAACCATGCAATTATTTGAAAACGATGTTGTCTAGAAATAATTTTTATTAACTGACTAGTACCTTTCAACATTTGTACATTCATATTCCTCTGCCTCCAGTAGAAGCAACAGAATTAGAATTTTCATAATGACGTAAAAATAAATCTTCTAGGGTCGGAGGTGTGCTTTCTAATTTTAGAATACCAAAATCACTTATAAATTTAATAATTGTTCCTAATTCTTCCGAATCTATTTGGATAGAAACTCCATCACTATGATTATCCACATGATGTACACCTTTCATATGCTGAATGGAGGGCAAAGGTTGCTTTGTTTGTACATGCAAATTTGTACGTGTTAAATGCCGCATCTCATTCAAAGTACCTGTCTCAATGACTTTACCTTCACGAATAATGGAGATTGTATCACATAGTTTTTCCACTTCGGAGAGAATATGACTTGAAAGAAGTACACTCTTCCCTTCATTTTTCACTTCAAGAACACACTCTTGAAAAGTTCGTTCCATAAGTGGGTCAAGACCAGAAGTTGGTTCATCTAATATATATAATTGTGCGTCAGAGGCAAAAGCAGAGATCAATGCGATTTTTTGACGATTCCCCTTAGAGTAGGCTCTACATTTTTTTGTAGGGTCTAAGTTAAATCGTTCAATTAATTCATCACGTTTATTTTTACTTCCATTTCCACGCATTTTTAGGAAGATATCAATAACTTCTCCCCCAGTTAAATTTGGCCATAGATTCGCCTCTCCTGGAACATATGCAAGATATTTATGTATTTCTACTGCATCTTCCCATGCGTCATTTCCAAAGATTTTCACTTCTCCACTTGTAGCTTTAAGCATTCCTAATAGTATTCGGATTGTAGTAGATTTTCCTGCTCCATTTGGGCCAATAAAACCGTAAATTTCCCCTTCATTGATTTCCATATGAACATTATCTAAAGCCTTATATTTTCCAAACTTTTTCGTTAAACCTTTTACTTCAACTAAGCTCATTTCTTCCCCTCCCAATCCCTGGTTATATAAGTTAATTATATTACATTGAAGTACATTAAATTTGTAAAATTCACGAAAATATAACTGAAGAAATCGGCTAACAGTATTAAGTTAATCTATTAAAAAAAGAGGCCTTTAATTAGACCTCTTTACTAATGGTATTATTTATCTAACCTAAAAACTAATTTGGAATGCCTTTACAACTATTCCGTCATCAAGAGGAATAAAGTCATTTTCGGGTACTCTTACAAAACCCATTTGTTCATACAAATTTACGGCTGTTTCCATAAAGTCTGATGTATGTAATCCCATAGCTTTATAGCCTTTCTCTTTTGAACGTTTGATACATTCATTTACTAAAGCTTTTGCAATACCTTTGCCTCTTACCTTGCTAGAAACTGCAAGCTTCCTAAGCTCAGGATATTCTAGTTCATCCGCAACAAGGCCTTGGTAACCTTGTACTTTTGCTGGGAATAACACTACAGAACCAACAATCTCTCCATCGATTTCAGCAACCATAATATCGATTTCTGAATTTTGATCATCAGTTACTATTTGTTGTTTTAATACATTCCAATGCCCCTCAGGAATTTTTGATGCATGTTCTTCATATGCTTGTAAGCGTAATTCCTGTATTATTGTGTATTCGCTTGGTAAAGCGTCTCGGATTATCATTTTTCAATCCCCCTTAAATAAGGAACTTTTCTTTTTTACCACTTATGTTCTCCCGATTATGCGTAGTAATGAAAATCGAAGTATCGGGTCCTTTAGGTAATATATTAAAGCTTTTTTGATCATCACTTGCGATATGATTCGATAGATGATAATGCAATTTAATCGCGTGGAAATTTGTCGTATCACCAAATCCTGGTGTTTGATATAAATCTCTTAAATAACCCCATAGATTTGGGAAATCGACAATTCGATTACGGTTTGTTTTAAAAGCAGCGTAATAGGCAACATCGAATCTAACTAAAGTTGTGTATAAACGAACATCTGCATCCGTTATATAGTCGCCAAACAAGAAACGTTTTGTAGCTAATCTTTCTTCCAACTCATCAAGTCGATTAAACAACACATCGTAAGCTTCTTCATATGCTTCTTGTGAACGAGCAAACCCACATTTGTAAACGCCATTATTTATATCATGGAAGATTACTTCGCTTAAGTAGTCAATTTCATCGCGTAAATCTTCTGGATATAGATTTGGGGCATTTTCTTTATGAAACGGAGCCCAATCGATTTCAAAATAGTTTGTTAGTCGGAAGTAATCGTTATTTACGACCTTCCCTTCTTTCACATCTACCAGTGCTGGTACTGTAGGTCTACCTGAGAATTCGGGATCTGTATTTGTATATATTTCACTTAAATATTGAATACCAAGAACCGGATCTACCCCACCCTCATCTAATGAGAAATCCCAGTCAACACGCGGTACTGCAGGACGCATTGGTGCTACTGTCCCTAAACTAATGACATCCTCTAAACCTAGTAAACTTCTTACTATGACTGTACGGTGTGCCCAAGGACAAATTTCAGACCATATTAAACGGTAACGGTCAGCTTCAACAGGTAATTCCCCAGGTTGATCTCCGAATACATTTGTAAAACGATTTGTTTGTCGATTGAATTTCCCTTTTTGGTCAATTTCAACTGGATTCGCCACTTTATCCATCCCCTTCAACTCTAGACTTATGCAATTTTTATTTATTTCATTTATAGTTTGGAAAACAATGTACTATTACACAGTATATTACTATGTTTAATTGGATTATATGCGTAATTTATTTCGATATCAAGATAATTTTGAATTTTAATTAAATGAATTAAAAAAGTATCTAAAAAAATGATTTTTTAGATACTTTGCCAACGAGTTTATTTGTTTTGGAATAGATTATTATCTAGTAAATCCTTCTTTTTGAAAAATGATAGTTTTGTTTCAGATATTAAGATTGCTAATAATATGAGCACTGCACCAACAATCATTCTTGCCGTGATAACTTCGCTTAGCAAGATAATTGAGAATACCATACCCCAGAATGCCTCAGTCGATAAAATGATTGCGGCTTTTGTTTCGGAAGTATACTTTTGTGCAATAGTTTGGAAACAGTATGCTAGTGTTGTAGAGAAGATACCTAAGTATAAAATAGATAAAACTCCTTCCATTTCAAACGAGAAGTTTGTATCTCCTTTTATTAATAAGGCAATCCATGCTAATATAGCTGCAACACCCATTTGAACAACTGTAAGCAAGATAGGATCTTCATCTTTAACGTATTTTGCTGTATAAAATATTTGATACGCAAACGCAAATGCACAAGCTAAAGTTAACAAATCTCCTATATTTACCTCAGCCGTAAATTGCAGTGATAAGAAAGCAATACCAATGATTGCAAGAAAAGCACCAGTTAGCTCAAATTTGTCTATCTTTCTTCGATATGCAAAGAAAGCAATGAAAGGTACGATAACAACATTCACTGCAGTAATAAATGCATTTTTAGAAGGTGTCGTATATTGCAATCCTACTGTTTGAAGTAAGAAAGCAAGATACAGTAATATCCCTAACACAAGACCTCTTATTAATGTAGATTTTTTTATTTTCTTTAACCGTTTATAAAAAATGGCACTTAATATGATCAATCCTATAGTGAACCGAAAAGCAAGTATTTGATAAGGGGTAAAATACTCTAAAGATACAGCAGAAAATACAAATCCACTTCCCCATATAATTGCGGTAATGATTAACATGACTTCGCCAATATATTTTTGCATAACTTCCTCCAACTTATAAAAAACTATTTTATTAGTATAATTGAATCTTCATATATTAGTATACATCAACTATTATTGAATATTTCAAATAGTTTAAGAACCCTTAGTAATTTTGCACAAGTATACCAAAAACTTTTTTAAATGATACTTAACTCATTTAAACCTCACTAAAACCTAAAACTAAAAAGCCAGCTCATTTTTTGAGTCGACTTTTTAATTTTCAGTTCGACATTATTTCCCGAGAAATGATAAAGTGAAAATTTATAGTTATATTTATGCTCCACCAGGAATTTAAAAGAGTTTGAACACATTTAGTGCTCAAACTCATTTCCTGTGAACTTATTAGAAGACTACTTTCTATCTACACGATGGATTGCTTTTATGAAGTTTTTAATTATATATTTGAAACTTTCCTCCACATTAACGGACAAGGCGAATGCTCCACTTTGTTCAAGTGATGAAAATCCATGCAATATACTTCTTAATCCACGGATCGTGTGAATCATTTTTTCATAATCTAAGTTATAATCTTTTAAAACATATATGATAAGTTCAACAATATCATCGCCTGCTTTTTTTAGTTCCCCATCAATTACTTCAGGTGCTTGTATAGTTACTTCATACAAACCAGGATGCTCACGCGTAAATGCTACATAAGCATATGCCATTGCATAAAGCGCTTCATCTTGTTGTTTACCTTCAATAGAATTTTTTAACTTTTCTAGTAGTAGTCTTAAACCATATAATGACATTTCCCTTTTTAAACTTGCTAAACCTTTAATATGATTGAATAGTGAAGGAGATTTTACAGATAATTTTCTTGCAAGTGTTGCAAGAGTAACTGCTTCTATTCCCTCTTGATCAGCTATTTCTACTGCTGTTTCAATAATTTTATTTATATCTAATCCTACTCTAGGCACTTTACATCATTCCTTATACATTAACTAATTTCTTTTCTGCATCTTGAATTGCTTGTTTTACCAAATCTTTTGGGTACTCTAACACTTTCCCATGTCCAACAGCTACAAGTGACGGTTGTAATTCATATATTTTTTTAACACTATAAAGAGCAAGTTCCTTATTCCAAGTACCAAAAGTAGGAAATGGAAACGTTGGTACTAGTTGACCAACAACTGCTACTTTCCCCTTTGTTTGCATTGCATCGCCCACTATCAGTTGTCGATTAGTCGTATTAAATAGAGAGATAGAACCTGGAGTATGACCTGGAGTAGAGATGACTTCAAAAGAACCAATTCGATCCCCTTCATTTAATAACCTATCTGGTATTGTTTTCAAATTTTTATCAAATCCGCCTTTAATAGGTGTATTCGGTTCTTCTGCATCTAAAGTTAAATCCCCTGCTAGTAGTCTGCTGTCGCGTTGAGATATAGACACAGCTACATTAGGGAAGTGTTGTTTTAACTGGTCCAATGAACCAACATGATCCCCGTGAGCATGGGTTAAAATAATATTCGTTAATGGCTTCTTGATACGTTCGACTAATTGTACAATTCCTTTAAAGCTCGCTGGCATTCCTGCATCGATTAGAGTTAATTCATTTTCTTCCTCATAAACATAACAATTCACCGGAAATAATCTTGGTAATAGTGTTAATTGATAAAGATTGCCATACTTTGAAATCCTCATTATGTTAGCCCCTTAAAATGAATTATTGTTCTTCCCCAAAAACTAATACCGTTAGTTTTATAATATAACTAACGGTATTAGTTTTCAACGCTTTTTTTGTAATATTTTAGTTATTTTGTAAATTAATTATTCCACTTCCATTCGAAACGATTTCATATTTCGACATAAGATGTAGAGAATACTTAAATTGAATGGAGTGATTTCGGTGTATCACACAGTACTACCTGGAGAGACACTTCTACAAATTTCACGAGATTATCGTTTACCAATTGCCCTTTTAATTGGTGCAAATCCTACAATCAACCCAGATTTAATTTACGTAGGTCAGCGAATTGATATTCCTGGTTTACCTGACCCAAGTTCTATTCCTTATAGAATTGAAGTTTCGATAAATAATAGAAGACTAAGTTTATATAGAAATAATGTATTGCAAAAAACCTATCCAATTGCTGTAGGTCGTATGCTTTATCAAACACCTATTGGAAACTATGTCGTAATCAATCGTGCACCAAACCCTGGTGGGCCCTTTGGTACGATGTGGATGAGTCTTTCGAAAGAGCATTACGGAATTCACGGAACAAATGATCCAAGTTCAATTGGGAAGGCAGTGTCAAGGGGATGTATTCGCATGCAAAATCATGATGTAGAAGAACTTGCAGGAATCATTCCTAACGGTACAGCTGTTTCTATCCATGCGTAAGGTTAATTGAGGTATTATAAGTTATCAAATTCTCAAATAGATTAAGCTCATTAAATTTTAATTCATTTCATAAGATACATACATGTCCACTCTTTGGAGGAAATGTATGTATTTTTTTAATAAAGCATTTATCATTATTATTTGTAGTATCCTTATTGCTTTAGGTATTAATTTCTTTCTAGTTCCCTATAAAATCTTAGATGGAGGGATTATTGGAATTGGTCTTATACTAAACTATTTATGGAACTTAAAAGCGGGACTTATGATTATTTGCTTAAGTATTCCAATTTTTATGGTTGCTTGGTTTTTCTATCGCGATTACTTTTACAATAGTTTGCATGGAATGATTATATCTTCATTCTTTATAGACCTCTTTAGACCACTTCAGCAGTACGTTCGAATTGACCCTATGTTTAGCTCTATATTAGGGGGAATATTAGTTGGGCTAGGCATCGGGCTGATGCTCAAATTTAAGACAAGCACTGGTGGAACTGACTTGATCGCACAATTCATTTGCGATAAAACAGGAATTAACGTAGGGGTTATTATTTTTTTCATTGATGCTTTGGTTGTTTTATTAGGTGGGCTTTTAATCTCAACTTCGACATTACTCCTGTCAATTGTAACGATTTTATTTGTGGGTATGACAACTAGCCTAATTACGAGGAACGTAAAAATTTCAGTATAAAAAAAGATGCAACTAGTTAATACTAGTCACATCTTCTTCTAATAATCTTACAGCTATTTGCTCATAGTTTAATGGTTTACTAATGTAATACCCTTGGACAAGCTCACAGTTATATTTTATTAGCATCTCAAGTTGTTCTTTATACTCTACGCCCTCTGCAACAACTTGCAATCCAATATTATGTGCTAAACTGATGATTGTTTCGATAATTCTTCGTTCTTTTTCTGACTTTAACATCATATCTACGAAACTTTTATCAATTTTCACCCGATCAATAGGTAAACTATTTAAATAGCTTAATGAGGAATAACCTGTACCAAAATCATCTAGATGAATTGATATTCCAAGCTGTTTTAGCAGTTCTAATTTTTTTAAGTTTGTTTCAAAAGATTTCATTAAAGAGGTTTCTGTAATTTCTAGTTGTAGCCATTCCGGTGGTATTCCAGTGTTTTCAACAATACCTCGAACATTCTCGACAAAATCCTGTTGCATTATATGAACAGGTGAGATGTTAACAGAGATTTTTACAGGATCTAATAGCTGCTTATTGATGCGTATTATTGCTCTGCATGCATTTTCTAGAACCCAATTATCTATTTCAATAATTTGTCCTGTTACCTCAGCTATTTGAATGATTTTTTGGATTCCAAATTTCATTAAATCAGGTGATTTCACACGCAATAAAGCTTCAATACTTGTAATTTTGTTATGATTCGTACTGTACAATGGTTGGAAATGTAATTCCAATCCATTTGTTTCAAGACTATTACGTATCCCTGATTCGATTACCGTTTTTTCTTCAATCTCTTGTTGAATACTTTCATCAAATAATCGATAACCATTCTTGCCGGATCCTTTTGCACGATACATTGCCATATCAGCGGTCTTCAATAAGTCCTCCGCTGTTAAAGCATGCTTAGGATATAATGCTACACCGATACTAGCCGTCACATTTAATATTTTCGAATCAATAGCTATGCCTGTATCAAATAATTCGACTATTTCTTTAGCAATTTCCCCTGCTTGTTTTTCTGATTCTACATCGTGAATGATTAATATAAATTCATCACCACTAATACGTGCAACTTGTTTGTAGGGAGGAGAAATATTTTTTAACATCTCTGCCACTTTGATGATTAGTTGATCCCCGAAGGAATGCCCTAATGTATCATTTATCATCTTAAAATTATCTAAATCAATAAAAATAACAGCAATTGGACAATCTTTATAATTTATTATTGATTTATTTAATTCTTCATTTAACCTTCTACGATTTAGTAGACCTGTTAAAGAATCATGAGAAGCAAGATGTGCAACCTTTTCTTCACTTAGTTTTAGGACTCTTTGCGATTCTTTTAACTCATCATACTTACTACGTAATTGTTCCTCTGTACGCTTTAATTCACTGTTTGAAAAAATGAGTTCTCTATCCCGTTTTTTAATCGCTCGAATCATACTATTAAAACCTTTAGCTAAACGGGTTACTTCTTGGTAGCTCTTTACATTTGCACGGACTTGATAGTTTCCATTTTCAACATGATTCATAAGAATTCCCAATTTTTTTAATGGTCTTGTCCAAAGTAATGTAATTCCATAACCGATAATGCTAAATATTAATATACAAATAACTCCTGCGACTAATATAGGAAATAAGTTTTGGATTAGCTTTGCATCTAATTCATCTTTACTAATAGCAGTAACGATGTTCATTCCATTTTGTCTTAATTGGTAAGAATGAAGTAAATACTGTTGTTCATCAATTGAATATGAAACATAACTTTTTCTACTTTCTTCGATTAGTAAATTATATTGTTCATCAAATAACGTTTCACCAATTAGATAATTATCTCCATTGGCAATGACCGTCCCATTTTGATTTAACAACAAGACAAAGCCGTCTTCACCAATCATTGAATTGCTAATGATTTTACTTAATTCATTTAATTTAAAATCTATGCCTATAACCCCATCATGATTTTGACCATTTACATATTGCGATGCAGTGATGACGATATTCTGATTGAAGTAATCTAAGTATGGCTCAGTCCAGTTAATCCCTTCTTTGTTGACTATTGCCTTCTTATACCACTCCCGTTTAATTGGTGAGAAGTCATTAGGTACTACTAAATTATTTCCTGTATAAAGATGCCCATTAATATGTCCGTAAATTAGTGAACTATTAGATGGCATAATATTTTGATATGTATTAAATAACAACCCTAATTCTTCAGTAGTCATTTTCGGTTGCATGATAAATGTTTGCTCGATCTGCTCTAAAAACTTTTCAACAGCATTAAATGAACTTTCAAAAGAAGTTACTGTACGATTTAAAACAGATTGTGATTCCTGTTTATATTGCAATTCGATATTTTTCTTTAAGCTTTGTGATGCAATAAAACCAAATAGTGTCATAGTGGTTATACACATAAACAATATTAATAATATTGCCCAAAGTTTAATACTTTTTGTTCTCAAACCGGCCACTCATCCTCAAGTTTACTCATTATCTTTTTAAGAAAAATTCCATCATGTAGTCTTTTCCTAAAATCGTTGCAATATTTCTTATTGAATGATAAATATCATTATCAACTTCAATAAATCTATTAATTGAGCCATCAAATTTTTCTAACGAATCTGGCTGTTCTTGATGTATTGCCACCATAGCATTGATAAATTTCTCTTGCATTTCTTCACTAACAGCACTTCTAGCAACATAAAGTGATCCAGGAATATCTTCTGATTTCCATATTATTCGAAAATCATTACCGTCAATATCGCCTTTACTTATCAATTTTTCTAATTGGATGCTACTAATTGCACCTGCATCTGCTTTACCATTTACTAAATCTGTAGGTACTTGTTGGTGAGTGCCTGAATAATGTATTTCACTGAAAAAGTTTTCTATTTCAATATCTTTACTTTTAAATAATGCGAAAGGAAGGACAAATCCTGATGTTGAACCGGAATCGACAAATGCAAAGGTAGTTCCTTTTAAATCTTCAATTGTATGAATATTAGAATCTTGTGGTGTTATGATCAAAGATTGATAGTATAATCCTTCTGCTTTTCTTTCCTGTAGAACTAGTGGTGTTAAATCTAAAAAACTATCTGCAGCAATGTAGGAAAAAGCACCATACCATCCAATATCGACTGTTTTATTTTCCATTTCTTCTACAAGTCTCGCATAATCTTCAGTCACAATGACATTCACAGGAACTTCTAGTTGTTCTTCTAAATAAAGTCTAATATGTTCAAAATCATTTAGCATCGTTTCTTTTTCTTTCACAGGGATCATCCCTATGGTTAATTCCTCTTTGTTAATGTTACATCCTACTAAAAATGTACATAAAACGAAGATCATTAATGTAAATTTCAACTTTACCATCTAAGGATTCACCCCATGATTAGTCACTTTTTCACATCATACTATACAAATGTAAAGTCATTGTTAATTCACGAGTATTTTTCGACAACTTAGCTATTATAATGTAGATATTCCACTACATTCCAAACTTCTGACGGAAGCCACATTTTCTACATAATTCTTCAACTGCTACTCGATTAGAAAAGCCTTCGACAATTCGATTAGCCCGTTCACCTTCTACAATCTCATTAAATGATTGATCGTTCACATTTCCGAGTTTAATAATCCCATCCCCATCAAGACAGCATGGTACTACTGTTCCATCTACTAATATTGCTGCATGACTTCTTAGTGCGTGACAGAATCCTTTCCCCTCATCTTCTGGCGCAAAAAGGCTTGGCCATCTAAATTCATGGTCTTGATTTAAATAAATATTATGAGCAATTTTCACTCCGCCACCTGGTACAACTTTTTCTTCAATTCTATAATCAAGATTATATTCTTTTTCTATAATATCTAACGTCTCTCTATTTCTTCTTTTAGCAATTTCAGTAGATTGGCCTCGTTGTAGGTTCCATAAACGATAGGAGATAATTATTCCATGGTCTTTTGCATTGCGAACAAACTCGAGAATATCACCTAAATACTTTTCACGATTTTCTGAACCTTCATGTCCATCGAAACTATGTAAAGAGAAATTAATTTGTCTTAATGCAGGTTTACCTAAAAGTTTTTCACGATTTTTCTTTATAAGAGTTCCATTCGTAGTAATGTTCACTTTAAACCCTTTTTCGTGTGCTGCGTCAAGCAATTGATCAATTCGGGGATGCATTAACGGCTCTCCCTTTACATGCAAATATATATATTTTGTATGTGGTTTAAGTTGATCTAAAATTCTATTAAAATCCTCTACTTTTATAATTCCCTTTGTACGATTCGTAGGGGGACAGAAACTACAAGCAAGATTACATACACTAATAATCTCTACATAAACTTTCTTAAATGTTTTCACAATCTAATTCTCCAATCAGTCATATTGTCATTCATTTTATCAAATTTCTAGCATATTCGCATTTTGATTATATTATTTTTAAAATTAGAAAACACATCTCGACCCAAATAGGTCGAGATGATGTCTTTTCTTATGCGGATTACCTTAAAAACTTATACTTTTTTATCCGCAAAAAAAGTGACATACTTGTTTTTCAAAACAAATACGTCACTAAAATATATTTAGTTAAATCATTTTTAGTAAAGCTTCTTCACCAATCATGCCTTTTACTATTCCATACTTTTCTGCTTCAAAGGTAACTGATTCAAGGGGAGCTTTTAGCAATTCATCGATTGTTTTTACACCAACTGCTCGCCCAGCGACAATTTTACGATCCGCAAGTCTCTCGTTCAACAATCCAACATCCAAAGCACCGCACATAATATACCCAATGTCATTTGAAATTGTTAATAATGTTGTCTTTGGTAAATAAACGGTCACAGCATTAAAAATATGCCCTTGAATGGTTAACGTTTCTGTTGATATCACCGCAAAACCCTCCTCCACTTATATAAATATGGAGTTAGGCTAAATAGTGTTAATGTTTTTTCAGAGTATATATTGATATTACCATTGTCCAACTAATCTTTTTTCGTTCTTATATTGATTAATGGCTAAACTGATCATATGATACCAGTTTGTACATTCTTTTATTGAATCCTTATAGTCGTCACTATCTTTTTCAATGGGATCTTCTTTTTCAAAAAAAGTATATTCAAATGTATGATTTGAGAAATCGTCCAGCACGAGCTTTAAAGTTAGTTTTCTAATGGTCTCATCATCAACATCCTCATATTCCATTTCTTCAGGATCAATTACATTAATAATGGCTTGCCCTTCTTCATTGATTGTACCGCCTAGAATTCCTTGCCTCGGGAAAAGATATTTAACGTTTCCATCCTCTAAAATTGCTACTTCTAATAATTTTGAAAATGGATATGACTTGAATGTAAATTCATCATCTGTATCCTCTCTGTTGGCTACATAAAATGTATGTGTATTTTCATCGATTAGTAAACTGCATAGTAAATCCTCTGAAAGTGTTAATTTAGTATGTGGAATTTCTTCTAATAATTGCTTAGTATCTTCAATGTCTTTTTCAATTCTCTTATCAATTTCTTTTTTTAACTCAATATAACCCCAGAAAAACATAAGTAACGCGATAAATAAATAAGAACCAACCATTAATAACGATTCCAAGAAAAAAGCTAATATAAAAAAGGCCATCCCTAGTAAGAGTATCCAGCTAATCAAGAACTTTTGCATAATATTTCATTCCTCTACTATATATTTTCCAAATAGTAAACTTATAAAATTCTATTCGAGTTAATAGACTTTCATACTTATTTTTCGAAAATTAATAGAAAAAAAATAAAGTTAGATATCCGTTAGTTGAAAATCCATAGAAATCACTCGTATAGGACATTTTGTAAATAGATATACTAATCAGTGTTATGAAATCAAAATAAGAGTAGTAAAGAACAAGTGTTGGTGAAAAGAGGGAGTTACATTGTCTGAAAAACAAAATACATTATCAATTTTTGCTTTAGGTGGAATTAATGAAATAGGTAAAAATATGTACGTTCTGGAATACGGCGATGACCTTATTATCATTGATTGTGGAGCGAAGTTTGCAGGTGAAGCCTTACTTGGGATTGACTTAATCATTCCCGATGTAACCTATCTACAGCAAAATCATCACAAAATTCGTGGGTTAGTTGTTACTCATGGACATGAAGATCATATCGGTGGGATTCCGTACCTTTTAAAGAAGCTAAATATCCCTATCTATGCCACTCGATTTACCCTTGGGTTAATAGAACTAAAACTAAGAGAACATAAATTACTACGTGAATCCACATTAGTTGAGATTAATGAAACTTCCAATTTAGACTTTGGTAATATAAAAGTTAGTTTCTTTAGAACAAGCCATAGTATTCCTGACTGTTTGGGAATAGTATTTGATACTCCTGAAGGAAAAGTTGTTCATACAGGGGATTTTAAATTTGATTTGACTCCAGTTAATGACCAATATTCTGATATTCATAAAATGGCGAAAATCGGTGAAGAAGGAATATTAGCTTTAATTTCCGAAAGTACTAATGCAGAAAGACCTGGACTTACACCTTCTGAGAGTGAAGTTGGTAGACACATTGAAGAAGCATTCTTTGGTGCAACAGGAAAGATTATTATTTCGACATTTGCATCGAATGTGAATCGTGTGCAGCAAATTGTTGAAGCTTGTAAAAAAACAAATCGAAAATTGGCGTTACTTGGTCGGAGTATGGTAAATGTTATTGGTGTTGCACGAGCAAGAGGATATTTAGATGTACCTGATTGGATGCTAGTAGACGCAAGAGATGTTAGACACCTTCCGCCTGAAAGATTAACTATTTTATGTACAGGAAGTCAGGGAGAGCCTCTTGCAGCTTTATCCCGATTATCCACAAATAGCAACCGAGATGTGAAAGTCTACCCAGGTGATACAGTCATTTTTGCCGCATCGCCAATCCCTGGAAATGAAAAAGACGTTTCCAAAATTGTTGATAATCTATTTCAATTAGGAGCTAATGTGATTTATGGTTCCGCAAAAATTACAGGCATGCATGTTTCAGGACATGGCTATCAGGAAGATTTAAAACTTATGCTTACCTTGATGAAACCAAAGTATTTTATTCCAATCCATGGTGAATATCGTATGCTCCATATTCACCAGAAGTTGGCTGAGGCAGTTGGGGTTGAAGAAGGTCATACATTTATTATTAAAAATGGGGACGTAGTAGATTTCCAGCACGGTGAAGCAAGGCAAACACGTAGTGTACCTGCTGGAGACACATATGTCGATAATGCAGGGGACGACGAGGTGTTTGATATCGTCCTGCGCGATCGTAAACAATTATCCGAAGAAGGTATGCTTGTAATTGTTGTGTCGATTAGTAAGGATAATGGGGATCGTATTAGTGACCCAGATAGCATTTCACGTGGATTTGTTTATGCAAAGAATTCAGAAGAATTGCTAAGCAATATTAATGAAGTGGTAAAAAGAACAATCGATCCATTTAATGATGCGAACGTACAAGGAATGCGACGGGCTATTAAAAAAGAAGTTGGCAACTTTGTATTTGAACAAACTAATAAAAAACCAATGATATTGCCAATAATCATTGCAATCTAGAGAATGCGCCTTGCGACAAGGCGCTTTTTTTGTTGGCTGTGGGGATGAGATTGTGCCACTTTGGTGCGGGATTGAGCGGTTTTCTTTCGGAATTGAGCGGCTTTCCGCTTGGATTGAGCGACTTTCCCGGATTGAGCGCTTTCCCCCGGGATTGAGCGCTTTCGGGGCGGAATTGAGCGGCTTTCCGCTTGGATTGAGCGACTTTCCCGCGGAATTGAGCGGCTTTCTCGGATTGAGCGGCTTTCCGCTTGAATTGAGCGACTTTCCCTCGGAATTGAGCGACTCTAAACTTGGATTGAGCGGCTTTTCCCCGGAATTGAGCGAATCCCCCCTAATTGGCGGCTCTGGGGTTATTATGAGCGACTTTGGGCTCTTTATGGGCAACTTTTCACCCGATATGAGCAACTTTTGCCCTCTTATGAGCAACTCCCTGTCCCGCTCCACTTTGTGAGCAACTTTGGCCACGATATGAGCAACTTTCCTCTCTTTATGAGCAAATTTTCACCAGATATGAGCGACTTTGGCCATCTTATGAGAAACTTCCACCCCGTTATGAGCAACTTCCACCCTGTTATGGGCAACTTTTGCCCTCTTATGAGCAACTCCCTGTCCTGCTCCACTTTATGAGCAACTCTCTCCATTAGTAAATCGCCCTTTAGTTAGCTCCTACGACAAAAAAATAGTTAAATGATTAATCTATGTTGCATTAGGACATTATTTTCATGAAGATAACTTCATTATTGAGGAGGGTTTAAATGACTAACGATCCATCAAATCAAGATAAGTACCAAACAAATATTGAAAATGACGATACGTTAACAAATCGTCAGGGACACCCCATTACAAATAACCAAAATATACGCACCGTTGGGAATAGTGGGCCTGCAACTCTAGAGAACTATGATTTTATTGAAAAAATTAGCCACTTTGACAGGGAGAAAGTTCCTGAACGTATCGTACATGCTCGAGGTGCTGGTGCACATGGTTACTTTGAAGCCTATGGAACAATTGGAGATGACCCGGCTTCCAAATATACACGTGCCAAGCTTTTTCAAGAAAAAGGTAAGAAAACCCCTGTCTTCGTTCGTTTTTCTACAGTTGTTCATGGTTTACATTCGCCAGAAACAGTACGTGATCCACGAGGGTTTGCAGTGAAATTTTATACAGAAGATGGAAACTGGGACTTAGTAGGAAACAATTTAAAAATCTTCTTTATCCGTGATGCTATGAAGTTTCCTGATATGATTCATGCTTTCAGACCTGATCCTGTTACAAACATTCAAGATGCGAGACGTTTCTTTGATTTTTGCGCAAATTCACCTGAATCCTTCCATATGGTAACCCTTGTCTATTCACCTTGGGGAATACCTGCAAACTATCGTATGATGCAAGGTTCAGGAGTTAACACATATAAAATGGTTAACAACGAAGGAAAAGCAGTTCTTGTAAAATACCATTGGGAACCAAAACAAGGCATTAAAAACTTAACGGTAAAGGAAGCCGAGGAAATCCAAGGGAAAAATTTTAACCATGCAACACAGGATTTATATGAATCAATTGAGCAAGGCGACTATCCAGAATGGGAATTGTTCGTACAAATTATGGAGGATGGCCCTCATCCTGAGCTAGACTTTGACCCTCTTGATGATACGAAACTTTGGCCGAACGACAAATTTCCATGGCTACCTGTTGGGCGGATGGTATTAAATAAAAACCCAGAAAACTTCCATAACGAAGTTGAACAAGTTGCATTTGGTACAGGCGTACTTGTCGATGGACTCGATTTTTCTGATGACAAAATGTTACAAGGTAGAACATTTTCCTACTCTGATACACAACGTTATCGAGTAGGCGCGAATTATCTGCAACTCCCAATAAATGCTGCCAAAAAACGAGTAGCTACAAACCAAGAAGGTGGTCAGTTACGTTATTACAACGACAAAGCTCCTGGCCAAAATTTACATGTGAACTACGAACCTTCAAGTATGGGTGGTTTAAAAGAAGCGAAGCAAGTGGGAAAAGAATATACACCAATGATTCAGGGGGAACTTGTACGAGAATCAATCGAACGTAATGACAATACAAAACAAGCCGGTGAAACATATCGTAACTTCGAGCAATGGGAAAAAGATGAATTGATTAATAACTTAGTCAATGATTTAAGTATATGTCCACAAGAAATCCAAGATAAAATGATTGCCCTCGCTGAACAGGCAGATGAAGAATATGGTCGCCGATTGAGAGAAGGTCTACAAGAAAAAGCAAAACAAGCACGAAATAATAAAGAAGAATTTGCTGAGGAATTCAATCCGCGCCCACTCGGAGCAAAAGATGGAAAGAAAGTAATTGATGATGTTATCAATAGAGCACGTAATTCTAAACCTTATTAGCATTTGCATTTTAAAAAACCCGT
Organism: Ureibacillus manganicus DSM 26584; assembly: GCF_000772945.1. GTDB lineage: Bacteria > Bacillota > Bacilli > Bacillales_A > Planococcaceae > Ureibacillus > Ureibacillus manganicus. Next base: position 625 of record NZ_JPVN01000022.1, on the reverse strand, counting down.
GAACTTAATAAACTTCACGGGTTTTTATCATTGAGTGTTACTATATATTACATAAACCTCTTAGAGTTTTTCTTACCATCGTAGGTATATAAAATTGGCTTTTCTTCTACAATTGTTTCTACATGTACTGGACGACCCCATAATCGATAAATATACTGCAGAACCTGTTCTAAATAACGTGAATCTAGCTCCATTCCTTCATATCCATGTTTTAAATAGAGCTCCCCGTTTCTCAAATAATCACCATTTTCAACTACGATATAAGGGAAGCCACCATTTACTCGCATTGAAACTAATTGATCTCTAACATTTTCATAATCTTTATCACTAATTCGATATTCAAGTCCTTTTTTCTCAAACAAGTACATATCTTCTTGTTCAACTAGCTCTTTCGTTAAATAGTTACGGATAAAAGATATATCCGATTCAATTTCTCTGACTTCATAGATTTTTTCTCGGCCAGAGCCTGGTTTAATCCCCAATTTACGCATTTCTTCTGTTGGGTTGTCATATCGTCTTTCAATATCTTCAAAGATTTTCAAACCTAGATAATATGGGTTAATAGTCGTTTTTGATGGCTGCACTACACCAGCATTTAATTTTGCGTATTCAATTGTTTCGTCTG
>NZ_JPVN01000037.1 GCF_000772945.1 Ureibacillus manganicus DSM 26584 | reverse complement strand
ATCCTGTGCTGTTATTGCACATGGTGCAACTGCCCGTCGCACATAAAAGAGGAATCCTATTATAAGGATTCCTCTAGTATATTTGCTAATTACAACGAAAAATTAAAGTTTAACGATGTTTGTAGCTTGTGGTCCACGTTGACCTTGTTCAACTTCGAATTCAACTTTTTGACCTTCGTCTAAAGATTTGAAACCGTCGCCTTGGATTGCTGAGAAGTGAGCGAATACGTCAGATCCACCTTCAACTTCGATGAAACCGAAACCTTTTTCTGCGTTAAACCATTTTACTGTACCTTGTGTCATTTAAATGACCTCCATTAAATTAAAATTAATATATAAGCTTTTTAAAATAAAAAAATTCACATATTACAAAAAGTACCGAACAAACACGATTACTCTTTGTAATAGGTGAATTCAAGATGCTTTCCAATAGAGGAACTTATTTATTTCATTGTACATGATAATTATATGTTTGTCTATTTAATTTTATTCATTAACTTGTCCATTTTTTTTTATTTATGAAAAAAAGCGTCAACTCTTTTATTTTGAAAGAGTTCGACACTCAGTTGATGCTTAAAATTAGCGCGATGTTTTTGGTGGTTGGCAAACCTCACATTTACGCTGGTTATTATCTTTAAACTTTTTAAATGTCTTTTCAAAGTTATTACCACATGCACATTCAAACAATAACTTTTGTGAGAATCCGCGGTATTCCGTTGTTAGTAACTTACTTTCAGAATTGTTCTCAACAAATTTTTTAATCTCATCAATTGTCCATCTTTTATTCATTCACTTACCCTCCCATCTTTCGCTTAAGCGGAGGCTGTCTTTTGCATCCGTTAAAACCTCTTAAGTTCCTCATTATAGCATGTTCCACAAATTATTTATAAGTTTTTAATAATAATTAGTTTGCAAATATATTTGAATTTCATTCGTTTCACATACTTAAAGGTTTGGAAACACAAATGAAGAAAGACACCTAATTTTTAGGTGTCTTTAATAATATATGAACCGTTATTTTCGAGAGGGGAATATACATGGCACTACTATTCTAAAAATGTTTAAACGAATTCTGCATCGTTAGTAATTGAATAAATTTCATTACTCAGTTCTAAAGAGGATTAGCAATCTTTTTTCATGAAGTGAGCACCAACAATAATTAATAAAATGAATAGCACAACGATTAATACGAATTCTTTGTTGTTACCGTTACCTTGATCATAAGCACCAGCTACATTGTTATCATTGCAATAATCGTATTGTTGTCTACCGCATCCGTATGACATAATTTCTCACCCCCTTATCACACTATTACTTTATGTGTGTTCATAAGAGAGGCACTGGTCAAACGTGGAGTTTTTTAAATTTCAATTTTTCTATCTTTATTTTTTATTCTAAACTGTTATGGATTTTGTTGTTTTTCAATCATCTCTTTTAAATAGGTTTGTGATTTACCTTTTGGGATACTTAAATTTTGCCAAAAGTCATTTTTCATTTGTTTCCCTAAGTAAACAATTTGCCCAACATGGTATGCATAATGAGCTACTTGCCTTTCAATTGCGTCAATCACCGAATGCTGTTCTCCACGAATTGTAATTTGTTTTAATAAATCATCTTCCTTCAAGTTCGATAATGCGCTCAATAGAGTTTTCCAACCTCTTTCCCAAACAATGAGTAAATCGTACTTTGAAGTGATATCGTCTACAAATTCATCATCACGATTTCGATAATCCTTTTCGCCGTCAGAAGTTAGAAATTCGGTCCATCTAGAAACCATATTACCGCTCATGTGCTTGACGATAATTGCCACGCTGTTGGATTCTTCATTATAAGTCCAATGAATCTCCTGATCAGATAATTGTTCGATTGTTTTATCTCCAAGATCTTTTAAGCTTTTTAATCTCTTAATGACAATTTTCAAATACTCGTTACCAATGCTCAAATGCATACCTCCTTGAAATGGATTACAAATTAGAGACTAGTATATGATTAAACTTTCGCTCTTACTTCAAGATAAGACGTTAACTCTCATAAGTTATCAATCTTAGTACTTTTAATTATTAGAGTTGTAGGTAAATATTGCACTTTTTCGTAGTTATACCAACGATTGGAATGCTTCTGTTCATCAAGTTCAGTTAGTGAAACTTCCTCTATTACTCGTTCTACTTTGAACCCATTATTTATTAATGCATTAATGTAAGTACTAAGTTTAAATTGCTGCATAATTGCTGTGTGGCTCCATGCTTCGTGCTCGTACGGTCCTTCTTCATGGTAGGATTTATTGAATGTTAAAGTTCCGTTTATATTCTTTACACGACTATACAACGGATGTTCCCAACTAAAGATGAAGCTACCACCTAATTGTAAATATTGGTTTATATTTTTTAATGTTTTTTCTAGATCCGTGGTCCAGCCTATAGCAAAAATGGAAAATACGATATTAAAATAACCTGATGGGATGCCTGGGTTTTCTTCCATTGGTGATTCATATAACCGCACATGCTTTTTGGAACCGCTTAGTAGTGCCCTCGCAGCTTCAAGTTGTTTACTTGTTAAGTCTAATCCCCACAATTCACAAGCATTTCTTTGTTCCAAGTATTTTAATGAGTGCCCACTTCCGCACCCAATCTCTAATATTTTAAATTTGTTATATCACCAAATAAATTTAAATCATCCTCACTTGGCGCAAAGGGTCCGTATTCAGGTAGTGGATTTCTACCATAAAAACGGTGAGCTACTTCTTCCCAACTTTGTTTATTGATTGATAGCGTGTTGATGTCCAATTATATCCCCCTCCTATATATCTACTATTAACTTTTTCGAATTTAAGAATTACTTTTTGATTAGCTTAGAATTGTGCATAATATACAATCTACTCTTAATTTTAGATACTACTTTTTTTTCAGAATTCCTTTAATTCGTATGAATAATTGCTTAATTTTACTTTTGTGCCCACTTTCGCCTAATTTACATACAATAGAAAAAAGAAAAAGGAGATTGGCTATTGGAAATTCCTATTTCTGGATTCATGTACCATTCTGAGGATTCAGAACCTATGCATTCTCATCAGCTTTATATTACTCAGTGGGATGGAATGCCAGTTCAAGGGCATAGTCATGAATTGAGGGGCACTACTTCATTTGATGTTGGTCATAATCATAAATATGCCGGAACTACCGAACCTTCGCCAAGTGGAGTTCAACACACACATCGATACTTTACATTTACATCTGTTGATGACAGACATAGACATCAAATTCGTGGGGTGACCGGCCCTGCTATACGCCTTCCCAATGGTGGACATTATCATGAATTTAGTGGATTTACGACGGTTGATGGAGTCACTCCACATCGGCATAGTTATGGTGGTAGAACGAGTTTGTAGAGATTTCTTTGAATTAGAGCCTTTGTGAATCTTGATATTAGAAAATTGCGTTGGTTATTAGAAAATATATAAAGTTATTAGAATTTCTTCAGAAAACTAGATAACCTGCGTAAGTTATTAGAAAAATTTGATGAGTTATTAGAAAATTCGAAGTGATTATTAGAAAATATCTCATTGTTATTAGAATTTCATGAGCCCCCCTATTAATAGAACCTAATTCAAGATAAAAAAAGGGTTCACTCGAGATTACTCAAGTGAACCTTTATTCGTTCCTAAGTTGACGAATTAATTCAAGATATTGCGTATCTCCCAGCCCATATTCTCTGAAGTTTTCTAGTAGATTCCGGACAAGCTCCTTTTCAGATTTGTATGGATGATTGTGAATATATTCTTGAAGATTGCCTTCAGGATTTAAATAGGAGAAATAAAGTTCAACTCCTCTTTTCAATAAAGGCGGAGTGATTTCTGCTGGCATAATTTTATTTATTAATACTTGGTTGTAGAGTGATGCGTAGCCATTTGCAAACAGTGTGTATTTTTCTATAGGAGCAAAATTGTCATCCACAATATGAAGCGTTATTGCACCTTCATGATTGTATTGATCTAGCAAAGCAAGAATCGTCAAAATGTTGATTTGGCAGAACATATCTGTATCAAACCAAAGCTCGAGATTTTTGTATTGTTTGCTCAATAGCAGTTCTAGAGGCTTTAACGTAATGTCCGTGTATTGTTGAAGGTTTACATGATGTACTTCCGCGCGCTTATTATTAAATTCCACAGAGAATATTTCTTCAGTGGCATCCCCAAAACACATTGCCTCATTGAAAGGTATCATTGTTTCACCATTTAAAAACCCTGATTGCTTGAAATGGTCATACATCGATTGACCGTTTAAAATATGCAAAGTCTGTATCATCAATGGGAACCTCCTTTTTTTTAGGCATATTAAATGCCAGAGTTTTTCTAAGAAAATCATATGTGATAAAATGAATGAATCCTATAATAAGGAGTGATGATGATGTTGTTTCTACCATCCGTATTTATTTCCACATTCGTTTTATATATTTTAAATCTGTTATTTATTATTAAAAAGGAGATTCGCCATTTTAAAATATGGAAGATCATCCTTTTAGTTTTTAATATTGCAGCACTTATCTTCAATGGCATTTTGATTTATTACTTTACGGTTTTTGTTATACTAATCAATAGCGATGTTTTTGCATTTTTACGTGATAATGTTGTGGTTAATCTGCTATTTATCGGTTTGGTACTATTTTTTATAGTTTGTAATATTGTTTTATCTGTGTTTGTAATCAGAAAGAAACCTGGTAAGGAAAATTCGCCAAATCCTTGAGTTTTCTCATATACATGTGGAAGACACCTCTAATTATAAACATTTAGAGGTGTCCTTTTATTATCGATAATTATTGTGAATGGGCTGAAACAAATCGTCATCTGAATTTCTAACGAGTGAAAAGTAATCCACGTTATCATGACCATGGAGAACACGATTATGGTGTTGAATGATTTGCTGTGCAGTTAGATTACTTGAGTCTGACGTAGAATGGCCATCACCAACAAGTGTCACATCAAAGCCATTTACAGTTGCTGCTCTTACAGCAGTATCAATGCAGTATTCTGTCTTACATCCCATGATTACAACATGCTCAATCTTTAGCTCTTTTAGATGCTCCAGTAAAGGTGTTCCGTAAAATGAATTTGTTGCGGCTTTATTAAAAACGACTGCTTCTTGAGGTACGTTTATATTAGGGTGTACTTCAAAACCTCCCCCTTCGCCACCTGCAACATCCGTATCACGTATGAAAACAACTGGAATTTTTCCATCAATAGCATTTTGAACAACTTTATTAATATTGTTTATTAATCTTTCTTTCTCAAAAACGCCTGTTTCAACATTTCCATCTCCATCGATAATAGCCGTTTGTGCGTCAATTACAAGTAATGCTTGATTCAACGGATTTCCCCCTAAATTTAATTTCCTTTTCTTCTTTTGGATAAGCTCAGTATTTACCGTGTCTGCGATCAGCAAAACCATTCCAATATTTAAGCTATAGTCTGCTAGATTAAGTATTCCATTACTATATCCAAATGTGATAAAGTCAGTCACTTGGTTAAACAGGACTCGATCGATGGCATTTCCAATTGCTCCCCCAGCCAGGAAACCCGCGCCTACATCCAGTAGTACCCTCTTACCTTCTTTCTTCCGGTAATAAATTAAGAATGCTACTACAAAAATCGCTACTGGAACAAACCACCTGCCATACCCTTGAAAAGAACTAAAAGCAGCACCGCTATTTTCATAGTGGGTGATAATAATTGGGCTGTTCCACAGTTGAAAGGATTCACCAATTGCAACGTTCATGCGAATCCAAATTTTCGTTAGTTGATCGAAGGCGATTACAACTATTGCAATTAGATAAAAAAACATTTCAAAATCCCTTCCTGTTACAAACGAAGCTTTTTATCTAAGTATAAACGTTTTCTATTACCCCTTCACCCAAATCGCTTTTGTATAAGCAATCTTCATACCCGATTTTTCCATGTTATTTTGACTAATGGAACCGAATTTTGCTTGTCCAACTATTAGCTTGTTCTCTTTTCGAGAGGCATCCAACATACGCTCTTTTATTAGAGCACTTTGAACTCCAAGGTTTCTTTCAAATGGTAGTGTAGCTGCTGCTGCAAGTGTAGCTACCTGATTCTTTGAAAACAGAACTCCAATTCCTGCTGGACGTTCATCGATTAAGGCTAGGTAAAACGTCCACCCTGGAATGGAATAAAGAATTCTATTGTTCTGTGCCACCCCACTTGATAAAAACTCTGGCATTTGGAAACCTTTTGTATAAATTTTTCCAAATAGGTCAAATTCATTTTCATTTAGTTTTCGGATTGTAATGTTAGTTGTTTCCTCAAAGGGTTCATCGATTAGTTGTTTGTAAAGAGTAGTATGAAAGTCTATTTGGTAAAATCCTAACTTAGATAGATATGTAAGCAATTCTTTCGATGTGTGCGCTGGGGTTAATTCAAATTGTACAGGAATTTTTTTTTGCTGATAAAACTCTAATATTTGCTCAAGGTATTGTTCATCACCTGCTCTTAACCCTTTTATTGTATTAAAAGATGGTCCTGGGATGTTTTGAGACAAGAAGGCTGTAGCAGATCCAAAGGTTTGAATTTCAACGCCCATTGGATTGCCTTCTATGTTTTGTATTGCCTTAAGTCTAGAGGATAGCATGTCAATTTCTGCTTGTTCTATTTTTAGAGCCAATTCTTTATTTACAACAACAGTCATTGGTTCAAATCCTTTCTAGAAAGTTGGTATTGGACTTAAATGTTCATGGATTAATAGCCATTGATCGGCTTCTTTAGTAAATACATTCGTCGCTCGTCCTTTTCCACTAGCATACTTACCATCGACATATCCCTCATAAAAGAATGTATAGATACAAGTCGCAGAATGACTACTATTAAAGAGCCACGTTACATCATGAGCTTCATAGTTTTCATCTTTTATTGTATTCCAAGCATTTTCAAAGTATTGTTGGATTTCATTTAGGCCTTTACAAGTTTGGTTGCTAAAGAAATAGACTGCCTCAGGATGAAGTAATTTTTGAACTTCCTTAAAGTCATGTGAATTTGTTGCACGTATATAGTTGTTTAATATCTCCATCTTGAACTCTTCTCCCACTAACTATTTTTCCGTAATATTGAAATCGCACGTATTGGCAGTGTTTTCGCACATAAGTTTGCGAAATTCGCTCGTATTACCTTAGAAACGCACGTTTTCCGAAGAACGAACATATTTTGGAATCGCGGTAACTTTTACTAACCTCTATAAAGCTTTCGAATCCCGATCACTTGGCTGCATACCTTCTTCCACTACTTCCACAATCCAAGATAGAATAGTCGTGCTATCTAGCACACCGTTTTTCCGTATTTCATTTAATAAATAGAAGACACCCTCTAAAATCGTTGCATTCTGAAATGCTTGGAAAATCTCAGCTGGGTTATCAAAATTTACATTTGGGCATTCAACAAGTCCGTCCGTTGTTACAAAGATGTGATTTTTACCTTTTCTCAGCTCTTTTGTCCCAGTGCTGTAACATGGTACTTCTAAATCGAACGTGTTCACTTTTCCGATCCACTCATAAAAACTACGATGATTTTGTTGGAATTCGTTAAGCGCAACAAGTTCTGGGTGATGTACATGAAGAATACAGTCGCCAATAGAAAACCACCACAAATATTTGTCCTTCCTTGCGACAATTAAGCAGGCTGTCTCACCTTCAACCATTTGGCACGCTTTTCGAAATGATTGGCTTTCAAAAGTTGTCAAAAATAAGTTTTGAAGGTTTCTAAACGCTTCGCGAGTTGGTAAAGTCAAGGCGTGCTTGATGTCTGATTGAAGGGAATGAATAATCTCAACTACTAACTCCGCACTTTCTGCTGTTTTGTGGGCATCTAAAAGAACAGCGAATTCGGCGTTCAAGTCCGCATTTACCCAAACTAAGCAACCATCTTCATTTTTCACCTTTCTGTTTGTTGTAGAGTTTCCACCAAACCGCCCTAGTACAATATGACCTATCGGTTGAGCATCAATCTCATCAACATAATGTTTCTCGCTACCTACCCAACGATATTCAACCCAATTATTCATGTGGATTCGTCTCTAAGTAAGATTTAAGTCGTTCGCAAAGTGAGACAACTTCACTTTCATCACCCATTTTTGCGTTCGGTGCATCATAAACTGCGAACGGTGCCCAATATTCCTTCGGCGTATTTGGATAGCGTGGAATAATATGCATATGAACGTGTGGAACTGAGTTACCTGATACAACTGCATAAATATGTTCAGCATTTTCGGATTCCTTCAAAGCTTTACTGATTTTTGCCATTGTCACCCCAAAGGTACTTGCTTCCTCAAAATTCATATCCCCTAGAGTTGGTACGTGCCGTTTCAAATCAATCATCAAATGTCCCAGGTAATTCGGCTCGCCATTACTATCGATGTGCCCCACATAAATGTACTCATTTTGGTATATGACGGTACCTGCTGTTTGAATCTTACCCGAGTGTTTATCACAAATAAAACAGCTTTCTACCATTCTGTCTCCCCCTCACTTAAGTCAAAGATTTACATAGAATCTATGATACTGATTACAAAGAAATGAAATTATGGATGTATGTTTATATCTAGAAGAAGCTGTAACATTAAAAAACCTCCCCAGGCCATAAAAAGTACAGTGTAGACAAGTAAGAGAAACCAACAAACTAGTAGAAATATTTTGTTTACCCACTTATTAGATAGGATATTCATATTTACCCCCCTCACCTTTAAGTACAACTGCTTAATCATTTCTGGTATTGCTAATAATTACCTTTAACATCTACATACCCTGTTAGTTTAAAAATAAAACCATAAAGTCTTCGTCATAATATTGATTATTACTTTTAAGCGCATTTGGTTCGACGCCATAAGTTTCAAATCCGAGAGATTGATAGAGTTTTTTTGCACTTACGTTCGTTGAAACGACCTGCAAATGGATCTGCTCTACCCCATCTTCTTTCTTCGCACGATTAATGATCTCTAGTAGTAACGCTTTTGCGACTCCACGACCGCGCATTACAGGTGATACATACATTCCATAAATATTAGCCCTGTGTTTCATCTTACTACCAGCTTCACGCACATATCGTGCTACTCCAACTAAAGATCCCTCATCAAATGCACCTAATACAAACTTCTCCTGATCCGGACGAATTCGTTCTTTTACCATGTCCGTCGTATACTGGATTTCTTTTTCATAAGTTGAACTATAGCTCTCAGGATTTGTTTGTAGAGCTTCTAATCTTAAAATTTGGTAATTTCTTGCATCTGATTCAGTTAATATTCTAATTTGCATGAATTCTCTCCACCCTTATCAGTTTCTTTCTATCCATTTATCTAAATAAATATGTATGTTGAATCTTGTCCATTGTTTTTATTTCCACTATGTTCATCATATTTCCTTTCTTCACATAAGAATAATATGGGAAAAGTTTAATTCCACAAGCTCAGCATCAACTTGCACCTCAATTTTTTTAAAAGGAGCATTTATTATTTGAAAACACTTAGACCTTACAAAGATTACTTTATTGAACTAGCTTTTAAAATACCATGGATATTCATTGGAGCAATGATGGCTGCTGTTAGTCTTGAGGTCATATTAATTCCACATGGATTGATTGATGGAGGCATAACTGGAGTTTCCATGATGCTTTCTAGTATTGGTGGATTTCCATTAAGTACATTATTGTTTCTATTAAATATTCCTTTTTTACTTTTGGGCTTAAAATTTTTAGGAAAGCGTTTCGCCTTTTCAGCGACTTTTGGAATTGTTGCATTAACCATTTCGACTGGTCTGCTAGAACGGAAGACTCCTTTTTTAGAGGGGAATACAATATTAATTTTAATCATCGGTGGTATCTTGCTCGGAATGGGGATTGGGATTGTTATACGAAACGGTGGCGTTTTAGACGGGACAGATGTGTTAGCACTGTTAATATCTAGTCGAACTCGTTTATCAGTCGGTGAAGCTATATTTGTCATTAATATTTTTATATTCCTGTTAGCACTTCTGTTGTTCGGATGGAAAGGTGCATTGATTTCGACTATTACATATTTTATCGCTGTAACTGTGGTAGATATGGTGAAAAGTTAGATTATGTTATTTGAGCGTGATGTAGTTCTGTTATTTTGGTTTAAAATCCTGTGGTGGCATTTACTTTAATTTATGGTATATTATAGTAAAATCCTTTTAAAATACCCTTTAAGGAGGGGTGCTATTTATGAGCGTGTTAAGAGCAAAGAACAGTCGTCAACCTGCTTGGATTGTAATTGCGGTGATAATGCTAATATTCGGTCCTTTAATAGCAATTTTGACACCCGTGATCTTAACAGTTACAACTTATCAATTTAGTTCTCGTATCACTTATGTCCCGTTACCTATAGGTTTCAGATACTATTTAATTGCATTTGTTCTTACTAGTGTTCTAATGACATGTATCTATTTTATCTATAAAAAATCGCTAAAAATTACTTTTACAATCATTACTACTTGCATTTTTTTATTCTTGTTTTATACAGGGACTAATCAGTATCAATATTTCGACCGAGAATATATTGAAGTTGGTAGCGTCTTTGACAAAAAACAATACAGTTGGAGTGAAGTTGAAGAGGCTGTTATCGTTGTCGACTCAGCTGAATTTAGAAGCTTATTTTTAAAAATGAATGATTCTAAGGAAATTGAAGTATTGTTAGCTGGTTTAGTTACTAGTAAAGCAGAAATGTCCATTAGGAATCGTTTAATTGAAAACGAAGTAGAAATTAAATATGCAGATTAAGGAGTAGTCAGTACGTCGGTTGGCTGACTCCTTTTTTAACCTTTCAAACAATTTTTCCACCAATCATCTACGAATCCCCATCTAATACAATTCCTAAAAGTAAGTCATTTCATTTTTACCTGTGCTTGTAAGAAAGTACAACAAATTCTCGGGAGATGATGATATGAAACAAGATTTATCTAGTAGATTTTTACAATTCGCAAAGGAATGTGAAGATTCAAGCCCACTGTATGAATATCTTTCTACACAAATTGCACAAGACATCGTATTACAGAATGTAGCTGCACAAGTACCGGCTGGTCAACCAGTTCCAAACATGTTGTTTGCTAGTGTGCATTATTTATTAATGGGGCAAGATGATGAATTAAGATCTTATTACCCTACTTTTACAAAAACACCGCTACCAGTTGAAAATTCACTTTTACCTTTCAAACAATTTGTTTTAAAAAATCATAAGCTATTAATGATGCTGTTTCGAACAAGGCTTGTCCAAACAAATGAAGTTCGCCGTTGTGCTTATATGTACCCCATCTTCACGGAAATTTATGAGGAGCAAGGAAAACCTCTTGCATTATTAGAGATTGGGACAAGTGCAGGTTTGCAGCTCGGAGTAGATCAGTATAATTACTTATATAATGATGAGATTTGGGTAAGGAACACCCCTAATCTTCTTACGATTACGTCTACAAATTTAGGTAATCCTCTGCCTAATTCAATTCACACACCACCTGTTGTGAAAACGAGGATTGGTGCTGACTTAAATCCTATAAATTTAAAAATAGGAAAAGAATTAAAATGGTTACAAGCATTAATTTGGCCAGAACATCATGACAGACGTAAGATGCTAGTAGAAGCAGCTCAAGTAGTAAATAATTTGGAAATTCAGTTTGTTCGTGGGGATGCGATTGAAAAATTAGAGGATCTATGCGCTTCTATTTCTGAAGATGAGCAAATTGTAGTCTTCCATACACATGTGGCAAATCAGATTCCTAGAGATAAACGTGAAGAATTAATCACAAAGCTAAAGACAATTAGTAAGGACCGCCCTTTATATCACTGCTATAACAATTTGTTTGATGCGAATTTGCACCAAGATTTTTTAGTGGATGGAATTGTTAATGAAAAAAGAGTGATGGAGCCTGCTGATGGCCATGCAAGGTGGTTTAGCTGGGTAGATTAGTTCTAAAGTATTTTTATTAAAGATTGGTTCCTTTATCAATTGCGAGGAATTGATTTTTTTATTTTCCACTCACCACTCTTGTGCCTTTTCTAATATTAAAATATTTTACTTCTTTGAAAATAAACCGCAAATGATAATACCCAGAACAGAACACATAACATTATATGAATGGCGACTAAATTAAAAAAGGTAGCAACAAAAAATGTGAACCCTGTGAAGATACTTGTCAGGGCAAAACTCAACTTCACTTTATATTCAAACCCCACCAATGCCATTAAAGGAATGTAAGCTATTGCGACAAGCACTGGCCACCAATAGGTAATGGATTTTATGAGCATTTGAGTTCACTTCCTTTTTTAGTCTATTATAGCTGTACTCCTAATTTGAGTATACTGAAAATTGGTATTATTTGGGCCCTTGGGAAAAATCATATTTTATCCATTCTACTAATATGTATTAAGCAGGAAAAAAGTCGATATCCATTTAAACACAGAGAAATCGACTTTGTTAGTTATTTTATTTTCACATTAAATACATCTGTAGTTGTAACCATAAGTGCGAGAATTTTCTCTGCCTAATAGATAAAAAATTACCCCAATAGCATTTGTGCCATTGGGGTGTTTTATGGAAATTATTATTTTTTTTCTTGATCTACTGTATTTAAGCACCAAGTGAAATTATCCCATGCAGAATGCCAGCCGCTAAAAACTTCAGATGAGTCGTCCCAACGAACGTCGAATTTTTTCTGACCATCGACATCGATTAAATACAATGCAAGGGTTTCATCTTTTTTAGAAACAGCTAACTTTACACCGTTTTGAACATCTTCTTCAGTAAATTGAACATCCGAAACTGAACGGACTTGTGCTTGTTCAAAAATTTGTTTGTTGATAATTTTATAATTCATATTAAACCCCCAATAAAGCGTCTATTCATTTATAATTCCCTATTTACGTTCACATTATAGGTCATTAAAAGTATATCCTATAATTGCACAACCATAAAAACAATTAAAAATTGATTTTTTATTGTTTTGTCTCAGCTTTAAAAATATATCATGAAATGAGAAAGTTGTGTATAAAAAATCCTCAACTAGCTATACTATTAAAGATTTCACTTCAAGTTCGATGACAAGGAGGGTTAACCCGATGAGTGCGATTGATCGTTAACTCATAAAAGGTGTACCGAATAACAGAATAAGCTAAAGCATTTATGCGAAGCGGAGGCTGTGTGTCATGGAGCAGGAAATGTAGTGAGATTAGCCCGGATTTATTTCCGGGCTTTTATTTTTTGTTTAAAATACTTCTTTCTTGAGCTGTAATATTCTTTCACAATTAGTAAAAATAGATTATACTTGATTAACCAGAATTTTCATAAAGGAGGAATTATAGAATGACGGAAAACCAACAGTCCGAAAACACAAAAAAGAGCCTGCAAGAGATCGTGAAGCAGCAGCTTGAAGCGAAGAAAAGCCAATCTTCTAATGGCAAAGGAAAAACAAATGTCGACCTTTCAGCTAAAAAAATGAAAAGCCAGCAAACTAAAAAAACAATGAATACTCGTAGAAAAATGGGCGTATAAAATGGACGGCCAAAATCGCAATAATATAATCCCAGGCATTACTGTGGACATCGTATTAAAAAAGGATCAAAAAACTGGTAATCTTACAAGAGGCATTGTAAAAGATATCCTTACAAAATCGGGTACCCATCCCCATGGTATTAAAGTTATACTAGCCGATGGTCAAATTGGACGAGTTAAGGTAGTCCATAAAAATTAATTGAAAAATATGAACCAAAGAATAACCCCGGAACTCTTTCCGAGGTTTTTATTTTATTTAGCCCCCTATCAACTTCTAAAAAGTCAAAACAAACTCCACTACACAAATAGTTTATTCAACTCTAGTATTAGTTCTTTTGGCATTATTTCATAATTTTCAAACATTTCAATCTATTATACTTAAGACCTATTAACATATAGACTTTATGGAATTGAGTAGTATATAATGGGAAAATGCTATAAACATCAAAATACTATAAAACCATAGAACGTGAAGGTGATTAAATTGGGCGAAATAGTAATCACAGGTTATGGCATTAAAGCGCCTGGTGTACATAATAAAACTAACCTTCTAGATGTATTAAGAAATGGTAAATGTACACAGAGTATTATTCATAATAATACTCTGCCAAAGACTAGCATCGTAGCGGGAGTTATCGAAGACTACTTTATTGAAATAAACGGAAAAAATTATAAACGTTATCCCCGTTTTACTAGAATGGCTGTTGCTGCAGCATTAGACGCTGCTACCATGTCAAATCTACATTATTATAAGCCACATCGAATTGGCGTCATAATTGGGACGGCCGCTGGTGCAATACTAGAGATAGAACAGTATTCTTCTCAATTTTTTGATCTTAAAACGACTCCACTCCACGGCGTTGCATTCGCTGACTCACATACAGTCTCTAATTCAGTCTCTGAACTAATAGGTTCATGTGGGCCATCTTTCACAATTTCAACTGGGTGCACTGCTAGTCTTGACGCAGTATCAATAGGTAAACTATTACTCGAAAGTGGAGATATTGACGCTTGTATTGTAGGAGGTACAGAAGCTCCATTAGGTCAGTGGACTATGAATGGTTTCAATAAAATTAGATCTCTTTCAACAGAATCTGTTATTGAAAAGGCTGGAGTTCCTTTTTCAAGTGAACATAGTGGTTTTGTATTATCCGAAGGTGCAGGATTACTCGTACTCGAACGAAAACAAAATGCAATTGAACGTGGACAAAAAATTTATGGTGTGATTGAGCGGGTTGTCTCAAGAAATGAAGGTCAATCTTTATTAAAATCAGATATTACAGGTAAGCATATGCTGGAAGTTTTTCAAGATTCTTTACAGGATACTAAACCTACATATATAAACAGTCAGGCTCTAGGTTTAAAAGCAAATGATCAGATAGAACGTTTTATCTTAACAGAAACATTTGGTTCAGAAGTACCTATCTCCTCAATTAAAGGTATGCTTGGACATTCCTTTGGCGCGATGGGAGCAATTCAAATCATATCATCGCTTTTGTCGATGGAATATGGGTTTATCCCCCCTACTATAAAAACAAATGGTGTAGGATTTGAAGACGTACCAATTGTACTCGAAACGAGATATCAAGATGTTGAATCTGTTTGTATCACAACTCATGGAAGTAGTGGAAATAATGCTTGCCTATTACTAACAAATAGTTTGGAGGCGAAGTAATGTTTTCGCTCTTTTTACTTATTTTATCTTTTATACCTATTACTGTTGGTATTACCTTATTAGTATTATTTAAGGCAAATAAATTATCCAAAATCATCTTTCTATTTCTAGTAATGGTTTCGATTTGGCATTTAGACATTACTTTTTTATACTCTGTTAGTTTGTTTGAAAAAGAAACCATTTATTTCTTTTATAGACTGTTTCGTTTTGGATCGATTATGATAACACCGATGTTATTCCATTTAGGATATATCATTGCACAAGAAATGTCTGCTAGTGAACTGAAAAAGAAATGGCGTCTATTGGTAAACCGGAATGTAGTTCTAATACTCTATGTGATTTCCTTTCTTGTATACTTATCTTCATGGAGCGAATACGGAATCCGTGATCTTGTACTTTTAGAAATTGGTCAAAGTATTTTTTATTTCCCTGTATATGGGGAACTATCGTGGATTTTCTATACCAATATTGCATTATTTATCGTAAGTATAACTTCTTGTCTATTAGTTAGTAGAAATGTAGATAATGAGACCGCTCGTTCTTTTTTATTCTACTTTAATATTTTCTCTATATTTAGTTACGCAATAGGTGCTTTGAATATGTTCCCATCGGCAAGGTTATTAGCAAGTCCAATTTCAATGTTGGTCTTCTCTTTATCCATACTAATTCTTTCAAGCCGAATGCATTTTGATATTATTAATAATTTCAATAGAAAGTTAAAAGAACAAAAGCAGTTTCTATTTCAAGTAATCAATTTAAATCCAAACTATATATACGCTCAAGATAATAACGGTCGTTATACATTGGTTAACGAATCTTTCGCACAATTAAAGAAATTGAAAATTCAAGATATTATTGATAAAACAGATGATGAAATACACCAAGCTCAAACTGTAAACAATGATTTTTCTATTTTAGACCAAGATGATTTAAATTTCCCTGAAATACAATTTATAAGAGAGGAAACTTTAACAGCGGCATCTGGTGAGAAAATATGGGTTCAGACTGCTAAAGTCCCTATTTGCATGAATAATCGCCCCTCAATTCTTGCTGTTTCGACTAATATTACAGAACGTAAGAATTATGAAGATGAAATTACTTATCAAGCGAATCACGATATTTTAACAGGTTTGCCAAATCGCAGAAAGTTCAATGAAGATTTAATAAACTTACTCGAAAATTCGGATAGTGATTCAGATATTAATGCGATTATGCTTCTAGACATTGACCGTTTCAAATATATTAATGACTCACTTGGTCATGATATTGGCGATTTACTATTAATAGAAGTTTCAAAACGTATTGAAGAATTTTTAAATAATAAACATCTAGATTCAACAATATATCGTCTTGGGGGAGATGAATTTACTTTAATTCTTCCCAATTATAATGCGGCAAAAAGTGAAACTGTTGCCAAAGATTTGTTGGAATTGTTTAAAAGCGGTGTATTAATCGATGGAAGTGAATACTTTATCACCCCTAGTATCGGAATAAGTATTTATCCTGAACACGGTGATAATGCAAATACACTTATAAAACATGCAGATACTGCAATGTACTATGTAAAAGAAAAAGGAAAAAACAACTATCAACTCTTTAACTTAGAAATGCAACAACATTTTTATAGAAGAATGATAATTGAAAAACAACTAAGAACTGCCATCGAACAATGTGAATTTGAGCTTTTCTATCAGCCAATTATTAATTTAGAAACAAATGATATTGTTGGAATGGAAAGTCTCTTAAGGTGGAACAACAAAACACTTGGAAGAGTTGCGCCTGATGAATTTATTTCAGTTGCTGAAGAAACTGGTATGATTATTCCAATTGGTCAATGGGTATTAAATAACGCACTTAAACAAGCTGCCTTATGGCAAAAAGGGACTAATATGTCACTAGTGATTAACATTAATGTATCTGTAAAACAGTTACTAGATATATCATTTGTTGAGATTGTAAAACGTGCTATACAAAATGCAAATATTGATGCATCTCTTGTCGTATTAGAAATAACAGAAAGTATTGCCATGTACGCTGATTCCTTAGTTGAAAAACTTAATACCTTAAAAGAACTTGGCATTAATCTATCTATGGATGATTTCGGTACAGGCTATTCTTCGCTTAGCTATCTAAATAAGTATCCACTTGATTCTTTAAAAATTGATAAATCCTTTGTATTAGGAATGTATGATGATGAGAATAAAGCGATTATTAAAACGATCATTGCCATTGCAAAAGAATTAAATTTGAAAGTTATTGCTGAAGGTGTAGAAGGACAAAAGGAACATCATTTTTTAATAGAGAATGATTGTGATTACGCTCAAGGTTACTATTTCAGTCCCCCACTCCCTGCAAATGATTTTAAAGAAAAATGGTTAAAGAATAAAACGGTGTAATATTCAATAAAAACTACTTAACGAGATTAGTTCGTTAAGTAGTTTTTTATTATTCTACTATAGTGCTACTAAAAGCATTTTTAAGGCATTTTCCCAACCAATATATTGAACAATTGCCGTCTTTGTCATCTTGATGACCTTTTCTTTCTCATTTCACTAAAAATTCATTGATTATATATTTATAGTGTTTTATTATTGTATACATACTATCACACTAATACATTAGCACTTTAGAGAGTAAAAGTAATAGCGGATGTTTTGCTTAATTTAAAAAAGAATAGGTGATTTTAATGCCTCTAGATGGAATAGATCAAATACTACTAAACAATAAGGGTACTTACATAGAACAATTATTTACTCTATTAAAACAAAAGAGTATAAGCACACAAAATGAAGGTATTTTGGAATGTGCTAATTTACTGAAGTCTATAATGATGGAACTTGGTATATCTACACGAATTATTAAAACTGACGGTCATCCAGTTGTTTACGGTGAAATCATAAAAGATCAAACATTCTTTACTTTACTCGTTTATGGACATTATGATGTCCAACCAGTAGAGCCATATGATGAATGGCTGTCTCCCCCTTTTGAACCTACTATTCGCGGTGGCCGAATTTTTGGACGAGGTGCTGGAGACAACAAAGGACAACTGGTGGCAGGGCTACTAGGTGTGAGAACTTATCTAGAATTGTTCGGGGATCTACCTATTAATATTAAGTTCCTATTTGAAGGTGAAGAAGAACTAGGAAGTCCAAATTTGGCATCATTTGTGAAGGAGCATAAAGAACTTCTAAAAGCTGATCTGGTATATACATCAGATGGTTCTTCACATAGTAGCGGCGCTCCCCTTCTATTATTAGGGGCTAGAGGCTGTCTTGATATTGAACTTAGAGCTAAAGGCGCCGACTTCGATAATCATTCAGGCAATACAGGCAACATCATACCAAATCCAGCTTGGAAGCTAATCCAATTATTAAATTCAATGCGTGATGAAGATGGACGGGTGTTAATTGAAGGATTTTATGATCACATTCTTCCCCCTTCACAGCTAGAAAAAGAGTTAATGAAACAACTACCTTTTGATGGAAAGGATATTGGGGAAAAAATCGGCTACGACCGTTTAGATATCGACGCAGAAACCTATTATCATCAATTAACAATGGAACCTACTTTTAATATAAACGGATTACAAAGTGGTTATACAGGTGAAGGAATGAAGACAATTATTCCTTCCACAGCTACAGTGAAAATGGATATTCGCCTTGTAGTGGATCAAGACCCTAAAGATATTTTTAATAAGATTTGTAAGCATGTCCAAAAACATGATCCAAATATTGAGGTAATCTATATTGCTTCTATGGAACCGTCAAGAACTTCAGCTGATTTAGAAATAGTTAAGATTGTCGCAGGTGCTGTTAAAGAATCTTATCAACAGGATCCACTAATTCAACCTAGTCTTGGAAGTTCCCTTCCTGATTATGTTTGGACGAAAATTTTAGAAGTACCTTCTATTATTATGCCTTATGCAAATTTCGATCAAAGAAATCATTCTCCTAACGAGAATATTCGTATTGATTACTTTTTAAATGGCATTAAATGTACTTGTCACGTAATTGATGCCCTAGGAAAACTTAGTAAATTTTAATTTAGCGGGGGTTTAAGTGTGAAAACAACTGAGATAATGACAGAAGAAAAACAGAAGAAAAAATTGAGTAAATACTCATTTAAAGTACCACATGTATTTGCTCTCATGTTTTTTATTATTTTGATAGCAGTAGCATTAACATATATTGTTCCTGCAGGTGAATTTGATCGGGTAGAGGACCCCAATACTGGACGTACACTTGTTGTAGAAGGTACATATGAAAAAGTTGCCCAAAATCCTGTGGGTATTATTGATATTCCAGGCTTAATCATAACAGGGATAAAAGAAGCAAGTGACATTATTCTATTTTTATTCGTAGTTGGTGGTTCCTTCAGAATTATTACATCAACTGGTGCTTTCGACGCTGGGATAAGAGCCGTAACATCAAAATTAGGAAATAAGGATATTCTCATAATCCCCCTTCTTTTATTAATTTTTGCAATTTGCGGTGCTACAGTTGGAATGACAATCGAAGCAGTCGGATTAGTTCCGCTGCTGATTGCATTTGCAAGGTCTATGAAATACGATGCCATCACAGGGATGGCCATTGTCTTTATGGGGTGTTTCTGTGGATTTATCGCCGGGTTAATGAATCCCTTTACCGTTGGGGTTGCTCAACAGATAGCAGGACTTCCTACTTTTTCAGGTATGTGGTTAAGAGCGATTATTATGGTCGTGTTAATTATTGTTTCAAGTTTATATATTATTCGTTATGCAAAAAAGGTAAAAGCTGACCCCACAAAAAGTTTAGTATACGATCTTGAACAAAAACAAAGAGAAAATACGGAGACTATAAATACTCCTTCCAAATTACAAGTAAAACACTACTTAATCATTCTTACTTTTATGGCTGGGATTGGCTTATTAATTTGGGGAGTTATTACAAAGCATTGGTATCTTGAGCAAATGGCTGCCCTTTTCCTAGCGATGGGAATTATTGCAGGAATTTTCGCAGGTTTTAGTTCAACCCGTATTGCCGAAGAATTCGTAGAAGGTGCTAAATCAGTTACACTAGGTGCTTTAATTGTAGGGATTGCTATGGCGATTACAGTCGCTTTAAAAGAAGGCCAAATTATCGATTCATTGATAAATGGGATGGCTGGCATTATTATGATTCTACCAGACTTCTTAAAAGTTATTAGTATTTACCTATTCCAAGGTGTTATCAACTTCTTCATCAGTTCTGGTTCAGGACAAGCATCTGTTACCATGCCTATAATGGTTCCTTTAGGTGAGTTAGTTGGAATTACAAGACAAACAACAGTCTTATCCTTCCATTTAGGTGATGGATTTACAAATCTGATCTACCCTACTGGTTCTACATTAATGGCTTACCTTGCAACAGCGGGGATAGGGTATGACAAATGGGTAAGATTTATCTGGCCATTAGTTGCCATTCTTTTAGTTATTGGTGCCGTGTTTGTAGTGTTTGCACATATAATTCAATATTAAAATTTCGTCTTAACATATTGCTTTAAACTTTAACCTGTGGATTATATTATCCACAGGTTTTGTTATTTAACGTATTTATAGCAATGGATGCATTGTCATCTTATTTCTATAAGAGCTGGACTAGAATAATCGAAGAGTGATGGATAAAAATCAAATTGTTTGAATAGGCGTTATCCATCCAGGTTTAGTGGTTACTTTATTTATTAAAATAGCTCTCCACTATAAATATATATACAAAAAAAGCATTTAATCCTTTTTTCGGATTAATGCTTTTTACCTTTTATATTTTATTCAATACATTTCTCATTGATAAAGGCGGCTACCGGATTTGAACCGGTGATAAGGGTGTTGCAGACCCGTGCCTTACCACTTGGCTAAGCCGCCATAATTACGGCTGTAATTTTTTAAAAATAAATGGCTGGGGTACCTGGATTCGAACCAGGGCATGACGGAATCAAAATCCGTTGCCTTACCGCTTGGCTATACCCCAAAGTT